>NZ_CP139438.1:2960068-4440103 GCF_034258515.1 Pseudarthrobacter oxydans
TTCTGCTCCCGGGCGGTGATCCGCGCGGCCGCGGCGGTGCTGCCGGCGGGAACGTCCACCGTGGCCGTCTCCGGTGAGCTTGGCGCCGCAGCCGGCTCCGGGGTGACGTTGTTGGCCTTCACGGTCAGCACGCTGACCGCGGTGGAGGCCTTGCAGGCGGTGTTGTAGGAGCCCGCGAGGACTGACTTGTGCGCGGTGCCGTCAGCGTCCACGGCTACCACGTCGGTGATGACGCCGGCGTTCAGGCGGATGCCCGCCCGCGCGGCGATCTCCTTGCCCTCAGGCGAATTGTCCAGCAGGACGATGCCGGCCCCGGCCTGTTCAGCCGCAGCTGCCAGGTAGGCAGCCTTCGGGGCAACAAGGAAGTCATCGAGGTCCCCTGCCGAGGGGAACAGCACCGTGCTGACGCCGTACTCGGCAAAGGTGGCCGCAACGTCGTCGTGCAGCGTCCCGTTCAGCGCAACTGCCGTCTCGCCGAGTGAGCGGCCCAAAGTGAGCAGTTCAAGGTTGCTCTTCTTGAGCGCAGCCCCGGGGTTGTCAATGAATACAAGTACTTTTGCCATGTCTGTGGTCCCTCTTAGAGCAGCTTCTGGGCGGCCAGGAAGTCAACGAGCTTGATGCCGGCATCGCCTTCGTCGGTGATGATGGTCCCGGCGGTCCGGGGCGGTCGTTCCTCCGCACTGAGCACGCGGGTCCAGGAACCGGCGTGCCCCACCTGCGCCGGGTCCACACCGATGTCAGCGAGGGAGAGCGTGGTGATGCTCTTGCGCTTGGCTGCGATGATGCCCTTGAAGTTGGGGTAGCGCGGCTCATTGATCTGGTCCGTCACGGAGACGACGGCCGGGAGCGGTGCTTCCACCGTCTCGGACGACGTGTCAGCGTCGCGGCGCGCGGTGAGGCGTCCGCCGTCGACCTCCAACGTGGAGGCGAAGGTGACCTGCGGGAGGCCGAGCCGTTCGGCCAGCTGGGCGGGAACGAGGGAGGTTTCACCGTCGGTTGACGCCATGCCGGTGATGACCAGGTCCACGCTGCCCAGGTGCCGGACTGCTGCTGCCAGCGCCAGGGACGTGGCGGCGGCGTCCGAACCGGCCAGTGCGTCATCCGTGAGGTGCACGCCCTCGGTGGCCCCGATCTGCAGCGCCTTCTTGATGGCGTTAACGGCGCCCGAAGGGCCCATGCTCAGCGCGATGACCTGGTTGCCTGCCTTGGCTCCCCCGCGGGCTTCGGCCAGCTGCAGGGCTGCCTCGAGTGCGTATTCGTCAAGCTCGGACAGGATGCTCTCGTCGCGGTCAGTCGTGTAGTCCTCCCCATTGAGGTGGCGGTCAAACTGCGCGTCCGGTACATGCTTGACCAGGACGATGATCTTCAATGTATCTTCCACTGTATTTACAGCAGCCTTCCATGCTTGTGGACAGCCAGCCGGGTGAGGTCATGGCCGCGGAATGCCCCGGCATACGGGTAGCTCCTAGCTAACCATATAGGCGCGCCCCGGCGCCCTCTTCCGTTAACGCCTGTGTCAGTGGGCTGGACATGCGCGCCGCTGCCCCCGCTGCCGGCCCATCGTTTAATGTCCGACGGCGGCGCCCCCAAGGTGGGGACGCCGCCGTCGGGCATTGCTGACTACGCCTTGGCGGGCCGCCGCTGCTAGCCGGCAGCGGTGCCGAGGGTGACGTCGAAGGTCTGTTCCGCGCCGTTGCGCAGGACGGTGATCTTCACGGTGGCACCGGCACGCTGTTCGCGGACAGCCGCGGTCAGCTGGTTGGGTTCACCGATGGCGAGGTCGTTGAACTTCGTGATGACGTCGCCCACCTTGATCCCGGCCTTGGCCGCAGCCGAATTGGCTTCCACCGTGGCCACGTCCGCGCCGACCGAGAACTCGGACGAGGTGCTGGATGCCGCCTTCTTCCGAACGCTGACGCCCAGCTGGCCATGGGAAGCCTTGCCGGTGTCAATGATTTCCTGGGCGACGCGCTTGGCGTGGTTGATGGGGATACTGAAGCCGACGCCGATGTTGCCGCTGGTGGACGATGCGTTTGAGCCCGCTGATGCGATGGCCACGTTGACGCCGATGATTTCGCCGCTGCTGTTCACCAGGGCACCGCCCGAGTTGCCGGGGTTGATGGCGGCGTCTGTCTGGATGACGTTGATGGAAATTTCGCCCTGGTTGGCCGGCTGCTGGCTTTCGCCGCCGCCGGGAGGTGCGAACTGGAAGCCGCCGCCATCGTCCTCGGCCTTGTCGCCTTCCGGTGCAGCGGCGGAGGCCACGCTGATGGTCCTGTTGAGGGTGGAGACGATTCCGTCCGTCACGGTGCCTGTCAGGCCCAGGGGCGAACCGATGGCAATGGCGGTGTCACCCACGTTCAGCTTTCCGGAGTCGCCCAAGGTCGCCGGGGTGAGGCCGGAGGCGTTGTCCACCTTGATGACCGCGAGGTCGGACAGCGGGTCGGTGCCCACGAGTTTGGCGCCGAGGACACGCCCGTCACTGGTACGCACTTCGAGCGCGGCGTTGGCCGTTTGGCCGTCCAGGGTGACCACGTGGGTGTTGGTGAGGATATGCCCCTGGTCGTTGAGGACGATGCCGGAGCCGGTGCCGCCGGCGCTGCCGGTGGACGCGCTGATGGTCACCACGCTGGGTGACGCCTTAACGGCAGCAGCCGTGATGGCATTCACGTTGTCCTTGTTGTTGACGATGACCGTGCCCGGCTGGCTGTTGCCGGTCACCGTCGAGCCGGCACCGGTGTTAACCAGTCCCGCGGAACCGACCGTGGCCACTCCGCCTCCCACCAGCCCGGCAGCGAGGATGCTGGCCACCAGCGTACCGACGCCGAACGAGGCCTTCCGCCGCGGCGCGTCCTTGGGGTTGGGGGCAAGGCCCACGGCTCCGTACTGGCCGCCTTCGCCGTAGAAGCCATGGCCGGGCTGCGGCGCCTGCTGTTGGCCGGGTGCCGGCTCCTGCGAAGTGTTCTGTCCGTAGAACGGCTGCCGCTGGGGATAGACCGGACGCGGAGCGCCGGGGATCTCCTGCGTGGGATTGTCCCCGTGCCGGTCCAGCCGCTCGGTGGGGTACTCCCGCGGGCCGGGTTTACCGGTTCCGGCAGCATTGCCCTCCGGCTGGCCGGCGTGCTGCTGCTCCCAGGGATCCCGGTCCGGGCCGTCGTTCCTCGGGCCCTGCCCGGGCGTCTGGTTCTCAGTCATGGGACTTCCTTTCATCCTCGTCTGCATTAACTATGGACTCCCCGGCTGGAACAATCTCTTATGTTTGCTGAGAGCTTGCTGAAGACTTTCCAGCCCCGGCGGCGGTGGTTCCGGCGTTTCGCTGGTGGCATAGTCGGGCCGATGGACTGGCTCTGGGGTGCACCATAGAATCAAGATGAATTGCCACAGCGACCTGCGGCTTCACACCAAGCGTGGGGGCGCTGTGCATTCTCAGACGACCGGTTCGTCCCGAACTGGCGTCAGGCGTGCTGAAGGGTTGCACATGCGGTCAAAGTTCAAACGTATCCTCGCCGTGATCGGCCTAACCGCTTTCCTGGCGATGCCCGCCGGCGCGGCCTGGGCCGAACCACCGGTCACTTTGGATCCCGCAACGAAAATTGTGGATCCTTCGGGAGTCCTGGGTTCGAAAAAGGGTGAGGTCCAGGACGCCATCAAGAAGCTTGGTGCGGACCACGCCACCGTGCTGCACGTCGTCATCGTCAAGAAGTTTGAGAACCCCGCCGATCGTGAAGCCTGGTCAGATGCGGTGGCCGAAAAGGCCAACCTCGGATCCAATGCGCTGATTTTCGCGGTCGCCACCGATACCAGGCAGTACGTCCTCAACAAGGGTGGCAGCAAGATCACCACCGCCCAGATCGAGAACATCAAGAGCAAGGCAATCGGCCCGCAGCTCGCGAACGACAACTACGCGCAGGCGGCGATCAACGCCGCAGCGGCCATTGGTGATGCAGCCGGGGGCGGCAGTGGCAATGTCCCCGGTGATGGTGCCGGAGCGGCTGTCCTGGTGGGAACCGGAATTGTTGCTGCCGGTGGTGCCGGCGCCTACCTTTATTTCCGGAACAAGCGAAAGAAGGCCGCAGGACAGGCGGCGGGCGCGGGACACGGCGGACAGGAAGCTCCGGCGGATCCTCTGGCCTCGCAGAGCATCGAGGAACTGCGCCGCAAGAGCGGCTCCCTGCTGATCGAGGCGGACGACGCCATCAAGTCCAGCGAGCAGGAGCTTGGCTTCGCCCAGGCGCAGTACGGAGATTCCGCCGTCGGGAACTTCACCAAGGCGCTGGCCGAAGCCAAAGCCCACCTGAGCGAATCCTTCAAGCTGCAGCAGCAGCTGGACGACCATATTCCTGACACCGAGGAACAGCAGCGGACCTGGCTTGTCGAAATCATCCGCCGGTCCGAAGCCGCCCTGACCTCGCTGCAGGAGCAGAAAGCGGACTTCGATTCCCTGCGCGAACTCGAGAAGAACGCTCCGCAGGCCCTGGCCACGGTCAACGCCGGGGCGCGGGAAGCAGACGCGAAGATCAACACGGCCGAGCAGTCACTCACTGCGCTGCGCTCAAAGTATGCCGAGAGCGCCCTCACCCAGGTCTCGGACAACATTCTGCAGGCCAAGGAGCGCCTGGCGTTCGTTCAGAATGCAACCGCCACCGCGCAGCAGAAGCTGGGTGAGGGCGAGGACAGCCTGGCCGCGGTAGCTGTCCGGGCAGCCGAGGAGAGCCTGCACCAGACGAACGTCCTCCTCGATGCCATCGCCAAGGTTTCATCCAACCTCGACGAGGCCAGGAGCAGCCTCGAGAGTGCCGTTGTGGACACCTCGCAGGACCTCGCCCAGGCAAGGGCCATGGTCCAGTCCGGGGCACACCCGGAACTGGCCGGACCGGTGGCCGGCGTCGAAAGCGCCCTCGCGCAGGTCAAGGCGGAAATCCAGGGCGGCAAGATTGACCCGATCGCCACGTTGCAGCGGGTGGAAACTGCCCACCAGTCGCTGGACCAGGCCCTCAGCGGCATCAGGGACCAGCAGGAGCAGGCGCGCCGGGCCCAGGCCTCCCTCCAGCAGACCATCATGTCCGCCCAGGCGCAGATCAGCGCAACGTCGGACTACATCACCGCTCGCCGCGGCGGTGTGGGCACTGAGGCACGCACCCGGCTTGCCGAGTCGCAGCGGAACCTCGATTACGCCCTGTCCATCTCGCGCACCGATCCGGTCACGGCCCTCACCTACGCCCAGCAGGCCCACGCGCTGGCGGCGCAGGCCGCCCAGCTGGCGCAGGCGGATGTGGACCACTTCGGCGGCTACGCCAACCAGGGCTACGGCCGCGGCGGGATGTTCGGCGGTGGCGGCGGCGGGGGCCTGGGGGGCGCCATCCTGGGTGGCATCCTGATCAACTCCATCCTCCATGGAGGCGGCGGCGCAGGCTGGGGCGGCGGCCACAGCGACGGCGGCGGCTGGGGCGGCGGCGATTTCGGCGGCGGAGACATGGGCGGCTGGGGCGGCGACTCCGGCGGCGGCGGGGACTTCTAGACGCCCGGCTGGCCCAAAGGCTGTGCAGTCCGGCCCACGGGCACGCACCACATAATTGTTCACTGGATTCAGTGGTCACCACAGAGCAGGACGAAAGGGTAACACCATGGTTAAGCAGTCCATTTTCGGCCGCATCGCGCAGCTGGCAAAGGCTAACGTCAACTCGTTGCTGGACAACGCTGAGGATCCGCAGAGGATGCTGGACCAGATGGTCCGGGACTACACCAACAACATCGCAGAAGCAGAGTCTGCCGTTGCCCAGACCATCGGCAACCTCCGGATGCTCGAGGACGACTACAACGAGGATGTCAAGAACGCCCGCGACTGGGGCAACAAGGCACTCGCGGCCTCGCGCAAGGCTGATGAATTCCGCGCCAGCGGCGACGTGGTGGACGCCGAGAAGTTCGACAACCTCGCCAAGGTAGCCCTGCAGCGGCAGATGGCCGCCGAAAATGAGGCCAAGGGCGCGGAGCCGAGCATTGCTTCCCAGCGCGAAGTGGTGGAGAAGCTGAAGACCGGCCTGGACCAGATGAAGGGCAAGCTCAACCAGCTGACCAGCAAGCGCAACGAACTGGTGGCCCGGTCCAAGACCGCTGCAGCGCAGTCCCAGGTCCACGACGCCATCAAGAGCATCGACATCATGGACCCCACCAGCGAGGTTGGCCGGTTCGAAGAGAAGATCCGCCGCGAGGAAGCCAAGGTCCGCGGCCACGAGGAGCTCGCAGCTTCCAGCCTGGACGCCCAGTTCAACCAGCTTGAAGACCTCGGAGAGCAGGTGGAGATCGAAGCGCGCCTGGCCGCCCTGAAGTCGGGCAATTCAACCAAGCCGGCCCTCGGCACTTCAGGTTCCGCGGCCTCGGCATCCACCGTCGAGGAAGCTGACTTCGACAAACTCTGAACGGAGGCGGGACATGCCGCCACTTCCGTCGTGAAGAAGTAGGGCCGGGGCCACGGACGGGCCCCGGCCCTTCCTGTCCCTGTCCCTGTCCCTGTGTAGCGTGGTGCTATGGACTCCTCCGGTGTGACCTCGATCGTCTGGCTTCGCGACGACCTTCGGCTGGACGACAATCCGGCCCTGGTGGAAGCGGCTGCGCTGGGCCTGCCCCTGACGGTCGTCTTCATCCTCGACGAGGAGTCCGAGGGCGTCCGGCCACTCGGCGGGGCCACCCGGTGGTGGTTGCATCACTCCCTCACCTCCCTGGCGGCGGCGCTCGAGGCCACCGGCTCCCGACTGGTCCTCCGCCGCGGCCCCGCGCTGGAGGTAATCCGGCAACTCGCCGCCGAGACCAACGCAGGCCACCTGTTCTGGAACCGCCGCTACAGCCTGCCGGAACGCACACTTGACGCCGCCGTCAAGGCGTGGTGCGGAGAAAACGGTATTGAAGCCTCCAGCTACCAGGCGAACCTCCTGTTTGAACCATGGACGGTCCGCACCGGTGCCGGCGGCCCCTACAAAGTGTTCACACCGTTCTGGCGGGCCTGCCTCGCGAACGGTGATGTGCGCGGCCCCCTCGACGCTCCGCTGAAGTTGCCGGCGCCGCCCAAGGGAACAGGTGGCATGCCGGCCGGGGACGAGCTTGAGGGCTGGCAGCTCCTGCCCTCCTCCCCCGACTGGAGCGGCGGGCTGGCCGAAACCTGGGAGCCTGGGGAAGAAGGTGCCCACCGGCGGCTGGAGGATTTCCTGGACGGTCCTGCACGGGACTACGGCACCGGCCGCAATGTGCCGGGGGTGGAAGGAACAAGCCGCCTGTCTCCGCACCTGCGCTTCGGCGAAGTCAGTCCTTTCAGGATCTGGCGGGAAATCCGCAGCAGCTTTCCGCGGGAGGTGCCGGCCGACGTCGGGATCTTCCGTTCCGAGCTCGGCTGGCGCGAGTTCTGCTGGCACCTCCTGTACACCAACCCGGAACTGGCCACCCGTAACTACCGGGCGGAGTTTGACCGCTTTGAGTGGCAGTCCCTGGGCAGCGAGGAACTGAAGGCCTGGCAGCAGGGCCGCACCGGATATCCGTTCGTTGATGCCGGGATGCGGCAGCTCTGGCAGACAGGCTGGATGCACAACAGGGTGAGGATGGCGGCAGCGTCCTTCCTGGTCAAGAACCTCCTGGCGGATTGGCGGACCGGGGAGGCCTGGTTCTGGGACACCCTGGTGGACGCCGACGCCGCGAGCAACCCCGCCAACTGGCAGTGGGTGGCAGGCTCAGGAGCGGACGCGTCCCCGTACTACCGGATCTTCAACCCGGTGACCCAGAGCAAGAAGTTCGACGCCGCCGGGAACTACCTGCGCCGCTACATCCCTGAGCTGGCAGGACTGGACGGAAAAGGCATCCACGAGCCGTGGAAGGCCGGCGGTGACCTGCGGGGGTATCCCGCTCCCCTGGTGGACCTCCCGGAGTCCCGGGAACGGGCACTCGAGGCCTACCAGCGGCTTAAGGACGGCTGAAATCCCAGGCAGGCGGGCCTGGGTCAGCGGCTGACCTTGCCCATCAGGGAGGCGACGGGCCGCAGGAAAAGCGGGCGGGCCAGGAACCAGGCCGCCACCATGACCACCACCGAAGCGAGGAAGACCCAGAAACCGAACCACCCGTCGTTGTCCTGCACACCGTACATGTGGTTGAGGTTGCGGAGGGCTCCCGTGGCGAGCACCAGGAACACGTGCACCACAATGAACGCCACGAAGTAGATCATCACGGGGAAGTGCACAGCCCGTGCCCATTCAATGGGGAAGGCCTTGTTGAGGCCTGCCGCCTTTTTGGGCCAGGCACCGGACATGCGGAGGCCGGTGATGAAGGCCAGCGGAGCCGCGATGAAGACGGTCACGAAGTACGTCAGCAGCTGAAGCGCGTTGTAGTTGATCCAGCCGTTCTCGGTGGGCCAGTCCAGCGAGGCATACTGCAGGGCGGCCGACAGCGCGTTGGGGAAGACGTCCCAGCTCGTGGGAACAATCCGCATCCACTGCCCGGTGGCAAAGAGCAGTACAGCGAACACCAGGCCGTTGAGGATCCACAGCGCATCGAGTGTCAGGTGAAACCACAGCTCAAGCGTGATTTTGGCGGGCGGGTTCTTGGTCTTGATCAGGCCCTTGTTGTTCCGCGTCCAGTGGCCGCTGGGACGGGTGGTGGTGCGCACCTGCCACCCGGTCCGGATGATCAGGAGCAGGAAGAAGGCGTTGAGAAAGTGCTGCCAGGCAAGCCAGGCAGGAAAGCCCACGGGAGCAGCGGCCGGAAGCCCGGAATGTCCCGGATAGTCGGCAACGAAGGAAGCCACGGCAGGAAGGCCCATCAGCCACCTGGCAATCAACACCACGAGGACCAGCCCTCCCAGGGCGGCAGGTACCCCCCAGTAGAGTCGCGACCGCTTACCCGCCGCGGTACCGGGCTTCTTCGTGGGTGTGGACATCGAACAACATTCCTCTCGAGAATGACTGGCCAAGTGCTCACGACGTGTGAGGCTCTGCGAAAGAGAATACTAGGAACTACTCGTATCCAAGGAAAAAGAAGACCCCGGCCGGCTGATATGCCGGTCGGGGTCTTCTCATAGTTGCGGGGACAGGATTTGAACCTGTGACCTCTGGGTTATGAGCCCAGCGAGCTACCGAACTGCTCCACCCCGCGTCGCTGAAACAACACTACCCTATTTTCCCGGCCCGCATTTCCACCTGCCGGGGAAACAAAAAAGTCCGGACACTGTTTCCAGTGTCCGGACTTCCCCATCAGTTGCGGGGACAGGATTTGAACCTGTGACCTCTGGGTTATGAGCCCAGCGAGCTACCGAACTGCTCCACCCCGCGTCGCAAGGTCTACTTTACCGGCACGTGAACTCCAGGCCAAATCGGAGCGGCGTGATGTCCGTCTCGCCAAAACGGACGCGGCACCTGCTCCCCGAAGGAGCAGGTGCCGCGTCCCGCCGTCGTACGTAATCAGCTACCGGGCGGTATCAGTCAGGTACCAGTCACAATCACTTACTCGGCGAGGGCGAAGGCGTAGCCGTGGACGCCGGAGCGGGAGATGCCTCGGGAGCCGCCACGGGGATCTTGGCCTCCGCCTCGACGGCCCTCTTGAGGGCAGCGGCGATCCGGTTCTGCGCCTCACCGTACGCCGCGAAGTCGCCGGCAGCCAGTGCCGCCTGCCCTGCCTGCATGGCCGCGTTGGCTTCGTCCAGCGCCGCCTTCAGGTCCGCCTTGGCATCCGCACCAGCGGGGCTGGCAGGGGCGCCGGGACCGGCGGGCGCCTGGCCGTTGTTGTCCGAGTCGCCGGCAGCAGCTCCGGAGTCTCCACCGAACAGCTGCTTCAGCGCCTCATCCAGGGTGGGCGCAAAGCCCACCTTGTCGCCGAACGCCACCAGGACGCGCTGCAGCGTCGGGTAGGACGTCTCGCCGGTGGACTTGAGGTAGACAGGCTGCACATACAGGATGCCGCCGCCCACCGGAAGGGTGAGGAGGTTGCCGTTAAGAACTTCCGACGCGCCCTGGCGCAGCAGGTTCAGCGCCTGCGACACCGTGGGGTCCGAGTTGAACTTGTTCTGCGCCTGGCCCGGACCGGGGACCTGGATCTCCGGTGGGATCTGGAGCAGCCGCAGCTTGCCGTAGCTCTCCGCCTTAACCCCTGCCTGGTTGCCGGCATCCGAGTCAGCAGCAAGGAAGCCGTAGAGCACGTTGCGGGCGTTTCCATTGACAATCTGCGGGATGAACGACGACGTCAGCTGGAAGGCGGGCTTGTCCTGGTCCGGCATCTGCAGCGACATATAGAACGGCGGCTGCTTGACGCCGCTGGTGGAATCAACCGTGGGATCCGCCGGAACGCTCCAGACATCCTTGGTCTGGTAGAAGGTGGACGGGTTGGTCACGTGGTACTCGCCCAGGAGCTGGCGCTGGACCTTGAACAGGTCCTCCGGGTACCGGACGTGGCTCATGACATCGCCGGACATTTCCGAGTACGGCTTCAGCGTCGAGGGGAACACCTTCTGCCAGGACTTCAGCAGCGGGTCCTGGTCGTCCCATGCGTAGAGCGTGACCGAACCGTCGTACGCATCCACCGTTGCCTTGACGGAGTTCCGGATGTAGTTGACCGTGCTGTTGGGCAGGGCAACCGCCCGGCCGGACGTGGTCTGGGTGTCAGCGGTGGCATCCGAGAGCTGCTCCTGCTGGGAGTACGGGTAGTACTGGCTGGTGGTGTAGCCGTCCACGATCCACTTGACCCGGCCGTCCACCACTGCAGGGTAGGCATTGCCGTCCACGGTCAGGTAGGGAGCTACCTTTTCCACGCGCTCCCGGGGGTTGCGGTCGTACAGGATCTGGGACTCCTGGTTGACGCCGTCCGAGAGCAGCAGGTCCGAGGACTGGAACTTGATGGAGTACAGCACGCGGTTGAAGAACGTCCCCACGTTGGGTCCGCCGTTGCCTTGGAAGGTGTACTGGGTCTCGCCCTCGCCTTCCCGGCCGGAGGGCCTGTCCTGCTCGCGAGCACGAGCACCTTCCGGCGCGCCAACAATTGAGTAGTCCGGCGAGGACTCGCCAAAGTAGATCCGCGGTTCATAGGTGGAGTCGTCGCCGAGGACACCGGTTGACGGGATGCCCGACTGCAGGAACTCCGGCTTGCCGTCCACTGTGAATTTGTTGCCCTTGGCTGCCACCACGCCGTATCCGTGTGTATAAACCACGTGCTGGTTGAGCCAGCCCTGCTGGTTGGTTGCGACGTTGGCGGGGTTCAGTTCACGGACCGCGATCACGGTGTCCTGGATCTTGCCGTCCACCTCGTAGCGGTCAACGTTGAGGGCTTCGGGGAACTGGTAGTACGGCCGGTACTGTTCCAGCTGCGAGAACGCGTCCGAGATCAGGTTAGGGTCCAGCAGCCTGATGTTCGCGGTGGTCTGGGCATCAGGCGCGAGGGCTCCGGTGCTGGCCGTGTTGGTGGCGTTGTAGCGGTCCACCTGGATCTTGTCCAGGCCATACGCAGCCCGAGTGTTGTCGATGTTGCGCTGGATGTATTCCTTTTCCAGCGTCTCTTCCGAAGGACGGACCTGGAACTGCTGGATCACCCACGGGTAGACGCCCCCGGCGAGGATGGACGTGATGACCAGCATCGCGGTTCCAATGACGGGCAGTCGCCATTTGCCGATCACCGCGGCGACGACGAACAGGATGGCAACGAGGACCGCAGCCACCGCGAGGATGGCCTTGGTGGGGATGACGGCGTTGACGTCCGTGTAGAGGGCGCCGGCCCAGCGGCCGCTGTTGCTTTGCACTGTCGTAAAGCGGTCAAGCCAGAAGTTGATGCCCAGGAGCACCAGGAAGGAGGCGCCGGTGACAGCGATGTGGATCTGCGCCGCCCGGCTGGTGAAGACGCCGCGTTCCATCAGCCGGATGCTGCCGTAGAGGTAGTGGGTGAGGATGCCTGCGATGCCGGCAATGACCACCACGCTGATCAGGAATCCGGTCACGAAGCCGAAGAACGGAAGCGTCATCAGGTAGAAGCTGATATCCATGTTGAACTCGGGATCCGCTTGCCCGAAGGGCTCCTGGTTGAAGAACAGGAGGACTTTCTGCCATTGGCTGGCGGCTGCGCTGCCGGCGAAGAGGCCGAACAGGACGGGCAGGCCCACCATGACTACCCGGCGGACGGGTTCCAGCTGCGCCTGGTACCGGTTGAGGTTGTCCCGGATCTCGGAGTCGGGCGCATAAACCGGCCTGGCGTGGTAGGCGATCCGGATCGCGAAGAAGACCGCCAGGAACATAACCGCGAAACCGGCCGCGAAGATGCCGATCCGGGCCAGGTTCTCGGTCACGAACACTTCAATGAAGCCGAGCTGGCGGTACCAGAGGACGTCGGTCCAGACGTTGGCGAAGAAGATGAAGCCCACTACCACCAGGGCAACAACGATCAGGGTGGGCGTCAACGCCCCGCGTCGTGAAGGGGGCCTGCCTGTGGACATGGTGCTGGCGGGACGGGACAAACTGGGTACCTCATAGCTGGTCGTCAGATTATTCGATGCGTGCGTGCGAGCGACGTCCGGCACCGGTCAAACAGCTGGTTTCGTCCGTCACAATTGCCACGAGTGGCGGTAAGGCTTAGTTCCTGTCGAGTCTAGTTGCGCCCAGTCTAGTTGCTTGTGCACGCCGGAAGGCCGGACGTGTCCTGGCCGCTGCCGGCGCGTTGGACGGCGTCACGCGCCTCCGCGAGGTTCTCCACCCGGACCACCTGCAGCCCGTCGGGGATCTGCCCCACCACTTCCCGGCAGTTGGCGGCCGGCGCGAGGAACATGGTGGCTCCCCCGGCCCTTGCACCCTGCATTTTCTGCTCGATCCCGCCGATGGGTCCCACGAGGCCGTCCGGGGAGATGGTGCCGGTCCCCGCGATGTGCTTGCCGCCCGTCAGGTCGCCCGGGGTGACGGTGTCAATAATGCCGAGCGAGAACATCAGCCCGGCGCTGGGGCCGCCCACCTTCTCAAGCGAGATCTCGACCGTGAAGGGGAACGTGAACAGGTATTTGAGCATCACGCCGAGGATGAAGCGGCCCTCGCCGTTGTCCTTGGGGGTGATGGTCTCCGTGACCGGCTGCCCGCCGCGCTCCACCACCACGGTGGCCGGCGCGCCTTTTCCTGCCGCCAGTTCCTCCTGGACAACGGCCAGTGAGGTGATGTCCCGGCCATTGATGGTTTTGAGGATGTCCCCGGGCTCGATCTTCCCGGCGGATGCGGAACCTTCCGAGAGGCCCGCTGCCTGGAGCTGCTGCCCGAAGGGAATGTCCAGCTCCTTGAGGGCCGACGCCACGGCGTTCTCCTGGGAGGTGGTCATGGCCACGGAACTCTGTTCCTCAGCCTCTTCCCTGGTTGTGCCGGTGGGGTAGATCAGTTCCACCGGGTGGACGGCCTTGGAGGGGGCAAGCCAGGCGGAAAAGGCATCAAGGATGCTGACGGGCCCGTTGGGTCCGCCGTCCACGTAGACCGTGGTGAGGTCCAGGTTGCCTTTCGCCGGGTACGCATCCCGGCCCGTGATGCTGATAACCGGCTTTCCCTGGCTCTCACCCAGGGTGTTGTACGTGGGTCCGGGTGACTCGATGACGTACGGCACCGGAATGGTACCGACGGCGATTCCCAGCCCAAGGGCCGACATCCCGGCCAACAGCATGGCGGACACTTTAGGGTCGCGCGGCGCAGGGTCCGGCAGCAGCCTGCCGACGGCCGGACCGCCGTCGTTGGTTTCTTCTGTTGGTGCTTCTTCTGTCTGCGCAGGTAACCCGCGGGTGAAGAGCTCAGGAGCGTGGTCCTCTGAGGGGTGGCCGCCACGGGTTGTAGTCACCCAACCAAGACTACGCGGTGACCAGTGCCTGCCAACGCTTTGCCTAGAGCGAACGGCCCGGCGGTCCGGCAGACAGCCGGGCATGGCCGGGGTACCGTGAAGGTTGACAGTCAAACCGACGATCGGCGGGATCATGGCCTCCAATCCACTCAATTCGTCCAATGGGGATGACACCCCCAAGGATCCGTTGACCGAAATGCTGCAGAACCTCATGGGCGGCAAGGGGATGGAAAATTTCGACCCCGCCGAGCTGGCCAAGGCTGCCGGGCTGCCCAACGACCCCAACCTGCTCGCGCAGATGTTCTCCCAGGTGCAGGCAATGATGAGTGCGCCTTCCGAAGGTCCCGTCAACTGGCAGCTTGCCCATGACAACGCCCGCCGGGTCGCGGCGAGCAGCAGCGACCCTTCAGTCACTGCCCAGCAGTCCCGCGAAATCGACGAGGCCCTGCGCCTTGCGGAACTGTGGCTTGACCCCGTGACAGACCTTCCCGCCACCGGCCTGATCGGCCACGCGTGGTCCCGGGCGGAGTGGGTGGAAGCCACCCTTGGAACGTGGAAACGGCTGACCGAGCCGGTTGCGAACAGCATCGCGAACGCCCTGTCCTCCGCAATGACGGAACAGATGCCCGAAGAGATGAAGTCAATGATGGGCGGGGCATCCTCGATGCTCCAGAACATGGGCGGGGCGATCTTCGGCATGCAGTTGGGGCAGGCCATCGGCGCCCTGTCCGCTGATGTGGTCAGCTCCACCGATATCGGTGTTCCGCTGGCCGACCTCGAGATGGCGCTGCTGCCGGCCAACGTTGCGGCGTTCGGTGAGGGCCTGTCCCTGCCCGAGAATGACATCCGGCTTTTCCTTGCGGTACGGGAAGCTGCGCACGCGCGGCTCTTTGTCCAGGTGCCGTGGCTGCGCGGCCATCTGCTGGGCGCCATCGAGGCCTACGCCCGCGGCATCCATATCGACACCTCGCGGATTGAGGAACTTGCGCGGGACCTTGATCCCGGCAACCCCGAGGGCATCCAGGAGGCCCTGTCCCAGGGCGTGTTCATGCCGCAGCGGACACCCGCACAGGAACAGGCCCTTGAGAAGCTTGAGACGGCGCTTGCGCTGGTGGAAGGCTGGGTGGACGAGCTCACGGCGGCCGCCACAGAGAAGCTGCTGCCGTCCGCGGGCGCGCTCCGCGAAACAGTGCGCCGCCGCCGGGCAACCGGCGGTCCGGCCGAGCACGCCTTTGCGTCCCTGGTGGGCCTGGAGCTGAGGCCCCGCCGGCTGCGGGATGCCGCCACGCTGTGGGCCACTTTGAAGGAAGAGCGCGGCATCGAAGGCCGCGACGCCATCTGGCACCACCCGGACCTGCTGCCCACCGCCGAGGACCTGGATGACCCCAAGGGCTTCAGCGGGCGCCGCAAACTGGCCGAAGCCAGCGACAGCGAAGTGGACGACGCCCTGGAGAAACTCCTCAGTGGCGGCTTCGACGCCGCCCCCGAAGGCAGGAGCGGCGCTGAGGGCCAGGGCGGCGCTGAGGGCCAGGGCGGCGCCGAAGGCCAGGACCAGGGCGGCACCGCAAAGGACGACGGCGACGGCGGGCGGCCGGAGGAGGGGCGGGACGGCCAGCCGAAAGGCTAGGACGTCCGGGCCCGCATTGTTGCGGGTGCGGCTTCAGTCCGCGTCCGGATCGGCCATGCCGCGCCCGGTGGCGAAGGAGACACCTTCCAGGAACGCTTTGGCCCGCTGGGTCTCGGGATAGGCCTCCAGCAGCTTCCAGAACGCGGCATTGTGCGCGGCCACCAGCAGGTGGGCGAGCTCGTGGAGCAGGACATAGTCGATGACCCACTGCGGCATTGGCCGCAGCTTGTTCGAGAGCCTGATGGTGCCCTCAGCGGGAGTAGCCGAACCCCACCGGGAATTCTGGTTGCTGACCCAGCGCACCGACGTCGGCACTGCCCGCCCCCCGAGGTACTGTGCGGACAGGTGGGCGGCATGGGCGGCGAGGGCGGCGTCCGTGGCCGGGCGCCGCTTGCCCGCTGCTGCCCGCGGCTCCCCCTGGCGCTGCAGCTTGGCCACCATCCGGTGGACCCATTCGGCCTCCTGGGCGGCGGTAAACCGCGCCGGGATGGCCACAACTGCGCTTCCGTTCTCCCAGAAGGCCGCCACCGTGCGGGTGCGCCGGGCCGAACGCCGCACGACGACGGGCGCACCGTCGTCAGTGGTCAAGGGGGCAGTAACCGCTCCGGCCGTCTTTGCGCCCTGGCCGGGCCTCACAGGGAAGTGCTTTCCGTGAGGACGCGCAGAACGTCCTCCCCGTACCGTTCCAGCTTGGACGGGCCCACTCCTGCCAGTCCGGCCAGCTCTTCGAGCGAGGCTGGGCGCGCCTCGGCGATGGCCGTGAGCGTGGCATCGGTGAACACGACGAACGCCGGCACCTCGGCGGCGAGGGCAACTTCGCGGCGCCAGTTCCGCAGGGCATCGAAAGTCTGCTCCTCATAACTCGGCGGACAGGAATTGCACCGGCCCACCTTGCGTTCCGCGCCGGTGGCGAGCATGCTTCCACAGACCCGGCACATGGCAGGAGCGGCGGCCTTCCGGCGGGACACCGTGACCTTCCCCCGGGTGGTTGAAGTCGCCACCGAATCCGGGCGCAGCCCGTCAAGGAACCTGGACGGTTTCCTGTTTGCCCGTCCGCCCGGGGTCCGGGCAGTGGACCAGGACAGCGACAGGTGCTCCCGGGCACGGGTGATTCCCACGTAAAGGAGCCTGCGTTCCTCGTCCACCGATTCCGGCGAGTCAGCGAAGGAGATGGGCATCAGCCCCTCGCTGAGGCCCACCAGGAACACCGCATCCCATTCGAGGCCCTTGGCCGCGTGCAGCGAGGCAAGAGTCACGCCCTGGACCGTGGGGGCGTGCTGGGCGAGGGAACGTTCCTGGAGTTCGTTGACGAAGTCGGCCAGGCCAAACCGGGCACCCCGGGTTTGGACCAGTTCGTCGGCAAGCGCCACCAGGGCCGCCAGCGATTCCCACCGCTCCCGCAGTGCGCCGCCGCTGTGGGGGGCGGAGTCCGTGTAGCCGAGGGACGAGACAATGTCCCGGACCAGTTGCCCCAGCGGCTCGGGGGAATCCGTCTCCGCGACGGCCCGGGTTGCGGCCCGAAGCTGCAGGATGGCGTCCCGGACCTCCTTGCGGGCGAAGAACCGCTCGCCGCCGCGCAGCTGGTACCCGATGCCGGCCGCAGCGAGGGCCTGTTCGTACGCCTCGGACTGGCCGTTGGTCCGGAACAGGACGGCCACCTCGCTTGCGGGCGTGCCGGCGTCGAGCAGGGCCTTGATCTTCTGGGCAACAGTGGCAGCCTCTGCTTCATCGTCCGCGCACTCGGTGAACTGGGGTGCCGGGCCCGCCGGCCGCTGGGCCACGAGCTGGAGCGGTGTTGCCCAGGCGGCGTCGGCCAGTGGACCGCCGCTCCGCCGGCCTGCCAGGAGGTCGTTGGCGAGCTTGACCACCTGGGGCGTCGAACGGTAGTCCCGGATCAGTTTGACCACGTTGGCCTGCGGGAAGCGGGCTTTGAAATCCAGGAGGTGCTTAGGGGAAGCCCCCGTAAACGAATAGATGGTCTGGCTGGCGTCACCGACGACGCAGAGTTCGTCCCGGCCGCCGAGCCAGAGGTCCAGGAGCCGCTGCTGCAGCGGGGAGACGTCCTGGTACTCGTCCACCACAAAGTGCCGGTACTGCTCGCGGACGGTGGCAGCGACCTTCTCGTCCTCCTGGAGAATTCCCACCGTGATCAGCAGGACGTCCTCGAAGTCAATGACGTTGCGGTCCGTCTTCACGTCCTCATACGACTGGAAGACCCTGGCCACGGCGGTGAGGTCGAACCCTCCCGGGGCGCCCCTGTCCTGGGCATTTTCCAGGTAGTTGGCCGGCGTGAGCATCGACACCTTGGCCCACTCGATTTCGGAGGCGAGATCGCGGATGGAGGCCCTGTCCGTGCTGAGCCGGAGCCGCCGCGCGGCCTCGGCCAGCATCTGTGCCTTGTGGTCCAGGAGGTTGGGCAGCGTTCCGCCAACCGCCTGCGGCCAGAAGAACTGCAGCTGGCGCAGGGCGGCGGCGTGGAATGTCCGTGCCTGCACGTTGCCCACCCCGAGATCCCGCAGCCGGCTCCGCATCTCGGCAGCGGCCCGGGCCGTGAACGTCACCGCAAGCAGCCGTTGCGGCGAATAGACGCCGGAGTGGACGCCGTAGGCGATGCGGTGGGTGATGGCGCGAGTCTTGCCGGTCCCTGCGCCTGCCAGGACACACAGCGGGCCGTTCAGGGTGCTGGCGACTTCGCGCTGCTCCGCGTCCAGGCCGCCAAGGATGCGGTCCTCCAGGGAGGCTGTCCCGTCAATATGTTCTGTAGTCACTTCTGCTGCTCTTGGTCTCGACTACCGCGTGCTGGAGTCTGGTGGATACGTAAAGGAGTCAGGCCCCGGCCCGGTCCTGGATGCGTCCGCCGTACCAGTGCTCAATCAGCGAGCGGGCAATGGAAAGCCGGCTGGAGATGGTGATCTCCCCGCTGAGCACGGCTTCCTGGAGTTCCTCCCGGCTGAACCAGCGCGCCCTGGTGACCTCGACGCCGTCGGGCGTTGCTTCGGAGTCTTCGGTGACGGCGGTAAATCCAAGCATAAGCGAGGCAGGGAACGGCCAGGACTGCGATCCGAGGTACTGGCATGCGGTCACCCGGACCCCAACCTCTTCGTAGATCTCGCGGACTACTGCCTGTTCCAGGGACTCCCCGGGCTCCACGAAGCCTGCCAGCGTGGAATAGTTCCTGGCATCCGTAGGACCTCCGCCGCCCAGCAGCAGCCGGCCGTCAGGGCCCTCGACCGTGACGATGATGGCGGGATCCGTCCGCGGGTAGTGCTCCGACAAGTCCACCGGGCAGCGACGCACCCAGCCCCCGGCTTCCACCTCGGTGGGCTTCCCGCAGCGCGGACAATGCGTGTGGCCGGCATGCCAGTTGGCGATGGCACTTGATTCGACAAAGAGCGCGGTGTGGGTTGGGGTCAGCCCGGCAGCCACGTCGCGGAAACCGGCCCACTGGGCGTCGGAGGGGATTCCGGCTGTTCCCGGAGCCGCCTGCTCCGGCAGGACAAACAGCAGCAGGCCGGTTCCTGCGGGAAAGTCCGAGTCCGGGAGGGCGGTGCCCAGGAAGATGACCAGTTCCGGGGCTGAGCCTGCCGTGGTGAGTTCCTCAAGCAGGGGCGCCGCAGCGGCCGTAAACAACCCGCCGTCCTGTACCAGCCCCTGCCGGCCCGACAGGACAACGGCCAACGTTGCGGGGTTGGCCAGCTGGCTGGCAACTATTCCGGGAGCCGTGCGCTCGGCCGATCCGCGGTCCACCAGCGCCGGCCTGACAGGGAGCAGTGTGTCCCTGAGGTGGTTGGCGGGCAGCATTGCCTGCTGCCCCTGGTAGACCGGTGTAACAGACTCGGCGTGGCTCATAGGTCCACCGTACTGACTGGCGCTGACAATTGACATTTCGAGGCCGTTTCCCGGCCGACCTCCCCTCCCCTGATTTGCAGGTATCTCAAGACTCGCCGCCGCCGGACCGGCCTCCCGGACGGCAGGCAATCTACCGTGGAATGGTGAGAAGAAAACCGATTGAACTGGCAGCCGTTGCAACCGCGGCAGTCCCCGGACTGACCCCGACGGCCGTTAGCTCTGCCCCGGACGATCCCGCGGACTTCGACTCTGCCCTGCTCCTCGATTCGGAGGGGAAGCGCTGGCGGGTGAGGTCCCCGCGGCATGCCGAGGCCAGCGCACGGCTGGAAACCGAGTTCCTGGTCTTGCGCGCCTTCGCGCCGGGCATTCGGGCTGAGCTGCCTTTTTTGATGCCCACGGTTGCGGGCAGTGTGCGGCTGGGCAGCCTGAGCACCTTCGTGTATTCGCATCTGGGCGGGAGCACCCGCAGCGTCGAAGAACTCACGGCTGGACCGGATGCCCTCGCCCGCGAAATCGGCGTCGCGCTGGCGGCCATTCACGATCTTCCCCGGGCCCTGGTCAGCAACGCGGACCTGCCCAGCTACACCCCGAATGAATTCCGGCAGCGCCGGCTGAATGAGCTGGACCAGGCAGCCACCACCGGGAAGATTCCCCCCGCCCTGCTGCTTCGCTGGGAACACGCGCTGGAAGACGTGTCCCTGTGGCGCTTCAATCCCTGCGTCGTGCACGGGGACCTGCATGAGGACAACCTGATGGTGGAGGGCCAGCGGGTCACGGCGGTGACCGGCTGGACCGATCTCCGCATCGGCGACCCCGCGGACGACTTCGCATGGCTGGTCGCCTCCAACGAGCATGATTTTGTGGATGCCGTCCTGGCGGCCTACACCTCCGGCCGCCGTGACACCCCCGACAACCACCTCCTCCGGCGGGCCGCGCTCTCCGCTGAATTCGCCCTCGCGCAGTACCTGGTGAAGGGGATCGCTGCCGGCGATGCCTCCATGATTGCCGAGGCAGAAGAAATGCTGGACACGCTGGCAAGCGACATCGCTGAGCACGGCGGGCAGCCCATCAGCGTTGAGCCCCTCCCGCCCGCGGCAGCTGCCGGGGCCCCGGGCGCCCCCGCTTCCGGGGCACCTGACGCGGTACGGCCTGAGGGCGTTGCTCCCGAGGCTGTCCCAGGCATCAGGGCGGCCGACGACGACGTGCCGGCAGCCGTGCCGCCGGTCACCGTCCTGCCCGTCCCTGCCCAGCCCGCCGTCGTCGTGACTCAGATTCCGGTCGCCGTGACTCCACTTCCGGTGGAGCCGGAGACCCCCGGCCAAGGGTCCACCGGCGGACCGGACGACACCTCCACCGCGGCGCTCTCAATCGTCGACATCAAGAAGGACTAGGGGAAGCTAGGGCTGCCGCCACGATCCCCTCCAACTGGCCTGCTGTACCCAGGTCGTGGGGCCGCACCACCTCGTTATCGGCAACGTAGAAGAACGCTGCGCGCACGTCCTCCAGCGGCACGCCCTTCAGCCGCGACCATGCCAGCCGGTACACCGCCAGCTGGACGGCCTTGGCCCGAAGCAGGTCCCCGGAGGGCCGCCGGCCGGTCTTCCAGTCCACCAGGTCCCAGCGCCCGTCAGGATCCTGGAACACTGCGTCAACACGTCCACGGACCACCACGTCCCCTATTCGTGTCTCCACCGGAACCTCAATGAAGGCCGGAGAGCGGTGGGCCCAGGGGGACGACCGGAAGGTGGCCACCATGGCGTCGAGGTCGTACGCCGCGTCGATGTGATCATCCGAGCCCGGCGCTTCACCGAGGTCCAGCATGCCGGCCGTGCCAAAGTACTCTTCCACCCACGCGTGGAAAGCCGTGCCCTTCCGGGCCGACATGCCCGGTTCCCGGGGCACGGGCCTGCGCAGCCGCCAGGCCACGGCTGACGGGTCCTCGCCAAGGTCAACGAGCGTGGATGCCGAAATGTGGGCGGGAAGGTGGACGTCGTTGGCTGAAGACCTCCTCGCCCGGCGTTCGAGCAACAACGCTGCTTCCCGGGCCCACCCAGCGGCAACCCCTGTAAGTTCGGGCTCCCGGGTGGCTGTCCGCGCGCGGGGAGCGTCCTCCAGCGCCGCGGCCACCCGGGCAGCCGCGGTTTCCATAGCGCGCCTCCGGCCGCCTGCCAAGCGCAGGCGCTCCCCCGTGCGGGGGTCCACCGGCCCCTCCAGGGGATCGTACGGCCAGCCGGCCACCTCAGTATCGAGCGTCAGCGGACTGGTCTCAGGCAGTGAGGACTCCTCCACTGAGCGCGGATGGATGACGGCCGGCGCCGTGCCCTCGCTTGCCGCGGCGGCCAGAGTTTCAAGCTCTGCCAGGAAGGGCGACATTTCCGCCCGTCCCGACCTGGACCCCACCCAGGCGGCGCTGGACGCCCACAGGACATGCTTGGCCCGGGTGTACGCCACGTAGGCCAGGCGGCGCTCCTCCGATTCCGCGTGGGCCTGGACAGCTGCCTTGAAGTCCTTTTCCGCATCCAGCCAGCCTTTTTGGTCAGGCTGGTCGAGGTCCCACTGGGGAAGGTCTGCCCGGTCACCGCGCAGCGGCCAGGGCAAGGCTGCGGACCCGCTGCTCCAGCGTGAGTCGCGGTCGCTGGGGAAGTCCTTGGCGTTCAGTCCCGGAACAAAAACGACATCCCATTCCAGCCCCTTGGAAGCATGGACCGTAAGCAGCTGCACGGCCTCCCGGTTGACGTCGCCCGGTGGTGCTTCCAGTCCGTTTTCTTCTGCTGACGCAGCCTCCAGCCAGGACAGGAAGGCGAGGATGTCCACGCGTTGGGACGTCCGCAGGAACCCGGCAGCGGCATCCTGGAAGGCATCGAGGTTCCGGCGCGCCTGGTGGATGCTGATGCCGGGCCTGGCGGCAACCTCGATATCAAGGAGCATGGCCCTTTCCACCTCCCCGAGCAGGGTGGTGAGGTCATCCCCAAGGTAGCCCCGGAGCTGACGCAGCTCCGTGGAGAACCGGACCATCCGCTCCCGCGCAGCGGGGGTTAGGGACCTGCCGTTCGATGAGGTCCATCCTTCCCGGGGCAGCCAATCCAATGCCTCCACCAGGCTGGCACCGTCGGTAAGGTCGCCTTCGAGGACGGCCGGGCCGTCATCCGGAAGCTGGTCATCGCCCCGTCCAGCCTGGGCCCGACGCCGGGCAAGCTGGCTGGACCAGTCCCGCAAGGCCATCAGATCTGCGGGGCCGATCCGCCAACGCGCCCCTGCCAGCAGGCGCATCAGCGCATCGGAACGGCCGGGGTCGGCGAGGACACGCAGGGTGGCAACAAGATCCACGATTTCGGGGGTATCAAGGAGCCCGCCCAGTCCGACTATCTCGTAGGGAATGCCTCGGGCCTCCAACTGCCGCCGGATGGGCTCCATTTGTGCGCGCCGCCGGCAAAGGACGGCGATGGCGGGCGGAACCGGCGAACCGTCGGGCTTCAGCTCGAAATCCGTCACCCGGTACTTCAGGACGTCATCGGCGAGCGCTGAGG
The DNA here is from genome assembly GCF_034258515.1 of Pseudarthrobacter oxydans. Classification (NCBI taxonomy): domain Bacteria; kingdom Bacillati; phylum Actinomycetota; class Actinomycetes; order Micrococcales; family Micrococcaceae; genus Pseudarthrobacter; species Pseudarthrobacter oxydans. The sequence goes on from NZ_CP139438.1 coordinate 2,982,884, forward strand.
CTTCATCCACATCGCTTCCGAACCGCCCCAGCACCACAGATCCCGCTGCCGCATACGGGCTCGGCTGCAGCGGCGGCACCTTGGGCGCGGCCGGCCCTCCCCCGCCCGCCGGTCCGCGCTGCGCCGCTGACCGGGCCAGGGATTCAGACATCACGTTGGCAGCGGCCAGGATGGACCGTCCGTTCCGCCACGCCGTTGTCAGGTACGACGTCGGCGCGGGAGCCCAGTCGGCCCCGCCTTCCGCCATTCCCCCTGCCGGGGTGCCCTCCGCCCCGGTTGGCTCTGTCCCATGTCCTGGCCTCCCTTTCCACACGGGGAACTCGCGCACGAAATGGAACAACTGGCCTGCCGACGCACCGCGGAAACCGTAGATCGACTGGTTGGGGTCGCCAACGGCGGTCACCGCGTGCCCGCCGCCGAAGAGCCGGGAGAACAGGACCAGTTGGGCGTGGGACGTGTCCTGGAACTCGTCGAGCAGGACCACTTTGTAGCGCTGCCGTTCCATGTGGGCGGCCAAAGGCACGTCCTGCGCCACGCGGGCGGCAAGGGCCACCAGGTCGCCAAAATCAAGTGCTCCCCGGGCCCGCTTGGCCGCCGCGTACCGGCCAACCATGTCCGCCACGCTTGCCCTGGTCCTCAACATGCCGGCGAGGTCAGCCGCTGCCTGCGGGGCGTTCCTTTTCTTGGTGGCGAGATACGGCAATGACTCAAAGTCGGACAGCCGCGCCATCAGCCAGGCTTCGACGTCTTCGGGTTCCTGGAGGTGCTCGGCGCATTCACCGGCAAGTTGGATGACTGCTTTCACGAGCGTGGACTTGGCGGCGCGGAAATGCCCGTACTCGCCGTCGTAACCCTCCACGACCTCGCTGGCCAACTGCCAGGCCTGCGCGCCGCCCAGCAGGACCACGTCCCGCTCCACTCCAAGGCGGAGCCCATAGTCAGAGACGATGCCGCTGGCGAAGGAGTGGTAGGTGGAAACTTTCGGTTCGAGCGCATCACTGCTGAGCAGCCCGTGCTGGAACACCCTGCCCCCGCTGTCCGCGTCGGCGCCGTCCTGGACACCTCTATCCTGGACAACCACGCGCTGGAGGGCGGCCAGTTTTCCCCTGATGCGCGAGGCGAGTTCACCTGCTGCCTTCCGGGTGAACGTCACGCCCAGCACTTCCTCGGGACGGACCCAGCCATTGGCCACGAGCCACACCACCCGGTCCGCCATGGTGGCTGTCTTGCCGGATCCCGCCCCCGCAATGACCAGCCTCGGCGCGAGCGGCGACGAAATGATGGCCGACTGCTCGGGGGTAGGAACGTTCTTCTCCCCGAGGAGCACCGAAAGCTCCTCGGGGCTGAAGCGGGGCTCCGGGGGTGGCCCTGCATCCCCGCCGGGCCCGGAAACCGGGGCAAGGGCGGAGAGGGCAGTCGGGGAGTTTTGCATGTCCGGCCTCATTCGGTCACTTGCCTTCCGCGCACGCACAGCGGACACACCTCGGGGAGCCTGCAGCCGTGGCCGCCATGGCTTCCCTTCGAGGGATCGTGCCGTGCTTCGAACGTGGTGCCTCCCATTACGGCGGCTGCATCCTTCACCATGTCCATCGCCCAGTTCTCCTGAGGGTCTATGGCGTCCTGATGCTGGATGGCGGGATTCTTTGCCCCGGTGCCGAGCTGGGCCAGGACGGCACCGCCAGGGAGCGGAGCGGCGGGGCTGTCCGGTCGGTCCCGGAAGCCCCCGGCGAGCACCGCGGCCTGGTAGGCGCCGAGCTGGGGATGCCGTGACAGTTCCCCCTTACCGGGCTGGCGTTTTCCGGTTTTGAGGTCCACGATGACCAGCCTGCCTTCGGCGTCCACCTCAAGCCTGTCCACCTGGCCGCGCAGGACAGCGTCCCGGGCGGGAGCATCATCGACAGGAACCTTTCCGAGGGCGACGTCGAAATCCTGTTCCACTCCGAGCAGGCTTCGGCCTTCGCTTCGCATGAGGAGTACATACTGTGCCAGCTTGCGCACCATGGACTCGGCACGCTGGAAGTCCAGCCTGCCCTCCCAGTTGTCCTTCATTCCCAGTGCGGGCCAGCGCCGGACCAGTTCTGCGACATACTCACTGCCGGACGCATCCGGCAGGTCCTGGGCAATGGCGTGGACCAGGGTGCCAAGGCTGCGGGCGAAGTCAGTGGCAGCTTCGCCTCCCGCGGCCTGGATAAACCAGTCAAGCGGGGATTTCTGCACGGTCTCGACTTTTGACGGTGAGACAAAGACGGTACCGCCAGGCGGAACCACCGCTGCCGCCGACGTCAGCGGAAGAAGGCCCCACCAGCTCTGCGGATGCGCGCCGGGCACCGGCGGGTCAGCCTTTGCCAGCCGGGCGAGGACCCTGGCCGCCTCATCCGCCTGCGGAGCGTCCCCGCCGTCCAGCTGGGCGTGCTGCCGGAGTTCGGCAACAAGGGCCCGCAGCGCCATGGGCCGCTGCACTGCCGTGAACGGACGGCCCTCCTGGCCCGGTTCCAGGGGCACAACGTAGTCCAGGAAGGAGGACGGCTGGTCATCCTCGGAGGAAACAGCCGTGCATACGAGCAGTTCGCGGGCGCGGGAGACCGCAGTGGAAAAGCTTCGCAGTTCGTCATACCGGATGTCGCGGAGCCGGCTCAGGGGATCACGCTGCAGGGCGTACCCCGGCCCGTGTTCCACCGCGTCGCTGTACAGCGTACTTCCCAGAAGTTCGCCGCGGAGCCGGGTATTGGGCCACACACCTTCCTGGAGGCCCGCCACTATCACCACCGGCCATTCCCGCCCGGCCGCACTGGCTGGAGTCAACAGTTCCACGGCGTCGTCCACCTGGGCACGGGCAGCGAGGGTGTCCATGGGAAGCTCCTGGTTCAGGAGATACTCGAGGAACTGCTCGGGGCCGGCCCCGGGCATCTGGTCCACGTAACGCTCCGCGGTGTGGAAGAGGGCCATCATGGCATCCAGGTCCCGGTCCGCACGCGCGCCGTGCGGACCGCCGGCAAGGGCGGTTTCCGTCCAGGAACCGGCGAGTCCGGTGGCATCCCAGAGTGCCCACAGCACTGATTCGGCGTTGGCGCCAGGTTGCGCAGCGGCGTGGCGGCCCGCCTGGATCATGCGTGCGCCACGGCGTGCGGCACGGCCTTCGATGCCGAGCGTTTCCAGTGCGCCGGGTTCCAGCAATGCTTCAACCAGCAGGGCGTCGCTGGTCCGGCCTCCGCCGCCCAGGATCTCGTCCCTCCTCAGCGACTGCCGCAGCCGGCGGAGCTCGATCGATGTGGCACCGCCGATCCGGGAGGTCAGGAGGGATACTGCGGCCTCCGGGGTCAGCAGCGCTGGATCCAGTGCAATCGCGAAGGCATCAAGCAGCGGGCGGACTGCCACTTCGTCCCGGACCGCGGACTCCGCCACCGGGACCCGCACAGGAATCCCCTGGCCCGACAGGTAACGCTGGAACTCGCTCACCTGGGCGCCGTTGCGCACGATCACCGCGAGTTCGGCAAGGTCGCGCCCGTGGTTGATGTGCTGGTCCAGGATGCGCTGGGCAACGTAGCGCAGTTCGTGCACGGCGGACGGAACAAGGTGTGCTTCCACTGCCCCTTGGGGCCTGGCGTCGTCGGGTTGATCAGGGTCGGGTTGGTCAAGCCGCCGGGCCAGTTGCCCGCCAGCGCGCTGTGAAATCCGCCCGGCCACTCCAAGCCAGGCTTCGGCCACCGCGGGCGCTTGCCGGTGGGCGTACCGCAGTGGACGCTCCGCCACGGGTGCACCGGGCGACAGCAGCCCGGGCAGTTCTGCCACGAGGTCGGGCCTGGCACCGCGGAAGCCCTGCACCACAGTGTCCGGTGAAAACGCCACGTAGCAGTCCTTCCCGCCGGCGATGTCGGCCAAGAGCTCAAAGACTGCGGGGTTGGCTTCCTGGATGTCGTCCACCAGGATCACCTGCAGCCGGTCCCGTTCCGCCGCCAGGAAGCCGGGAGAGTCCTGGAAAATCTGCCGTACTGCCGTGATGATGCCGGCCGGATCGAAAGCCTCAGGCATCCGCAGGTCCAGGACGTCCCGGTACTCGGCGTACAGGGACGCAGCGGCGATCCAGTCAGGCCTGCGGCACTCGTGTCCCAGCCCTACCAGGTCGCCGGGGGTACGGCCCGACTCGATGATGCGGTCGAACAGCTGCCGGACTTCCTGCCGGAAGCCCCGGGTTTCCAGGGCACCTTCAATGTCGGCGGGCCAGGGAAGCTCCAGGCCGGGCAGGCGATGGCCTTCAAGGAGCTCCTTGATGATGAGGTCCTGCTCCGGGCCTGAGAGGAGCCTGGGCGGCCGGGACAGGGGAAGGATCCCTTCCGCCTTGGCACGCCGGATCACATCAAAGGCGTAGGAGGCCCAGGTCCGCGCGGGGGTGGTGCTCAGGCTCCTGTTCAGCCGGGCCGTGAAGCGGTCCCGCATGGCATCGGCAGCCAGGCGGCTGGGCGCCAGGATCAGTATCCGCTCGGGATCCACGCCGTCACGGGTGACCCTGCTGACGGCGGCCTCCACCAGGACGGTGGTCTTGCCAGTTCCCGGAGCGCCGGGCAGCAAAACCGGCCCTGTTCCCTGGGGGACGTCGACGGCCGCCTGCTGGTCGGCGGAGAGCAGGGGCGCCACGACATGCACCTGGCGGGGCGGCAGCAGCCGCAGGCCGGTTCCTGCAGCTCCGGCCTGCCGCGGGGGCGTACGGCCGTCTCCCGGGCCGGCGGGTTCACCGGAATGACGCGCGGGGCCGTCCGCGGAGCCATCCCGGGATTCGTCAAGGGGGCCGGTGAGGGGCATGGTTACTGTCACAGGGACATTCCATCATCGGCCGCCGACAATCTGTGCAGCCGCCGCTCCAGCATCCCGGCGACCACATCAATCCTGTCGAACTGGGCATCGCTTGGCGCCCAGCGGGCGGCCGAAAGATCCACCCGCCAGCGCCCCTCGCCGGTCCGCTGGAAGTCGAGGTAGGCGCCCAGCAGGGGTGTGCCCTCGGCCAGGTAGCGGCGGAGGGCCTCAGCCTCGTGTCCGTCCGGTGCGTGGCCGCTCGCCTTGAGAATCCGCCACCAGGGGGCTCCGCGCCCGTAGCGACTCATGACCGCACCGACCTGCCTTGGCCCGCCTGAACCCAACAGCTCGGCGACGTCGCCATACGCGACGGCGGATCCGGCGGGCACCAGTTCCACAATGGCCAGCACCGCCTCCACATACTCAATCCGCATTGATCCAATCTAGCCGCAGTGGCGTTCCACGGAATTGTCGGTGGTGCCCTTTAGCGTTGAAGCATGAGCACCTGGAACACCCTCCCCCGCGCAGCCTTCGACCTCGAAACCACAGGGCGCAACTCCCGGGCTGCACGCATCGTCACCGCCTCGGTGACGGTGGTGGACCACACGGGCGACGTCATCCAGGAACACGAGTGGCTGGCGGATCCCGGGGTAGAGATACCCACCGAGGCCAGTGACGTGCACGGCATCACCACCGAACAGGCACGCCGTGAGGGCAGGCCTGCCCACGAAGTGACCCGGGAGGTTGCGGCCGTGCTGCAGGGACTGTTCGACGACGGGACCCCCGTCATCGCCTTCAATGCCAGCTATGACTTCACGGTGCTGGCTGCCGAGTCGGCCCGGTACGGGGTCCCTCAGCTGACCCGCTTCCCGGTCCTGGACCCGTACATCATGAACAAGCAGGTGGACCGCTACCGGAAGGGCAAGCGGACCCTCACGGCGTTGTGCGAGGAATACGGCGTGGTCCTGGACAACGCCCATACGTCGGCCGCTGATGCCTTGGCCACCTTGAGGGTCCTGGACGCCATGGCCGGCAAGTTTCCCAAACTCAGCATGCCGGCCAGCCAGCTGCACCAGCTGCAGGTCGAGTGGGCAGTAAGCCAGGCCGCCGATTTCCAGGACTACCTCCGCAAGACGAAGCCCGCAGCCGTCATCGAAGGTGACTGGCCGGTCCTTCCGCCGCAGGACGCCACTACGGCCGGCTTCTGACCGGGACCTTCTCCGGCAGGGCCACGGCGAGAGATATTTCACAGTCGCACTGCTCACACAACGGGGCCGGTGAGGGACTCAAGGATTCGTCCGCACGGGGCCGCAGGACTCCAGTATGAGGGCCATCAGCGCCTATACGAAAGTTCCTTCGATCCTTTGCCTTCAGAGCCAGCACTTGTTCGCCTCACGGCCGCCAAACACTGAAGTGAGACAATAAAGTTTTGCGGTCACCCCTGCCATGCAGTGCTTGAACAGCCTCGGGCAGGTGCCAGGCGCCACCAGCGCAGCCTTGCGGCCCGGTTGACTTATGACTCAATGAAAGCGACAGACTGATGAAAATCAAAGCGATGAAGTGGCTGACAACCGCTCCCGTGGCAATCGCCCTCGCGGTTTCCCTGGCAGCGTGCGGTTCAGGATCAGCCCAGCCGAGCGGCACGCCCACGGACGCCCTCGCCGGCAGCGACCAGCAGACGCTGGACAAGTACACCACCGCTACCGTCACCCCGATTGACCAGATCGACAAGACCAAGCTCGGCCTGAACACCGAAGGCAAGCTTGAGGTGGGCACCCTGTCGGACGCCCCGCCGAACATCTTCATTGACCCCTCGGGCAAGTTCACCGGCTACGACAACGAGCTGCTGCGGGCCATCGCCGGCAAGCTCGGCCTTGAGGTCGAGTTTGTTGCCACGGACTTCTCCGCCCTGCTTTCCCAGGTTTCCACCAAGCAGTTCGACGTCGGATCCTCCTCCATCTCCACCACGGACGCGCGCCGCCAGAACGTCGGCTTCACCAACGGCTACGACTTCGGCTTCATGGCCGTGGTTGCCAAGACCGACAGCGGCATCAAGGGCTTTGCCGACCTTAAGGACGATCTCCGGATCGGCGTCGTCCAGGGCACCGTCCAGGACGACTACGTGACCAACACCCTGAAGATGGAACCCATCCGCTTCCCGGACTACGCCACGGTTTACGCCAACGTGCGCAACGGCCAGGTGGACGCCTGGGTGGCTCCGTCGCAGCAGGCCAGCGGCCAGGTGAAGGAAGGCGACGGCACCGCGATCGTCGAATCCGTCGTCAACACGCAGAACTTCACTGCCTACGCGGTGGCCAAGGACAACCAGCCGCTGATCGACGCGCTGAACTCCGGCCTTGACGCTGTCATCGCCGACGGAACCTGGACCAAGCTGACCAAGGAATGGTACCCGGACCGCGAGATGCCCTCTGACTGGAAGCCGGGCAGCAAGGCCGCCACGGTTCCCCAGAGCTGATTGAGCCGGGACGTTCATGGATCTCTTGGACCAGCTGGCTGACACCTTCTTCAACTGGGAGGAAATGGCCAAAGTCATTCCCGCCCTGTTCATGGTGGGCCTGCCCAACACCCTGATATTGGCCGTCGCCTCCGGCATCCTCGGCTCCCTGCTGGGGCTGGGGCTCGCCATGATGGGGATTTCCCGCAACGCGGGCGCCCGTTGGGTGGCACGCATCTACACCGATATCTTCCGGGGCCTCCCTGCCATCCTGGTGATCCTGGTCATCGGCATTGGCCTCAGTCCCATCGCCCGGGAAATCACCGGATCCAGGAACCCCTACCCCCTGGGCATCCTGGCCTTGACGCTGATCGCGGCCGCCTACATCGGCGAGATCTTCCGCTCGGGCATCCAGAGTGTGGAGAAGGGCCAGCTGGAGGCCTCCCGGGCCCTTGGCTTCAGCTACGGCAGTTCCATGCGCCTCGTGGTGGTGCCGCAGGGAATCCGGCGGGTCCTTCCCGCCCTGGTAAACCAGTTCATCTCGCTGCTGAAGGATTCCTCACTGGTGTTTATGCTCGGGCTTGCCGCCTCGGACCGGGAGATCTTCCGGATCGGAAACGACGCGATGGCCAACACCGGCAACCTGTCTCCGCTGGTGGCCGCAGGTGTGCTGTACCTGATCCTGACCGTCCCGCTCACCCACTTCGTGAACTTCATCGACCACCGGCTGCGAACCGGCAAGCCGGAAAAGAAGGAACCGGATGAGCTGGCAGCACCTATCGGCAAGGGGGCACAGGCATGACGGAATTCGCTTCCGGAACCCTGACCGGCAAGAACCTGCACCTCTCCTTCGGCCACAACCATGTTCTCCGCGGCATCGACCTGCACGTGGAGAAGGGCACCACTGCCTCGGTGATCGGCCCATCGGGGTCGGGCAAGTCCACCCTCCTGCGCGTCATGAACCGGCTGATCGAGCCGGACCAGGGCGACATCCTCCTGGATGGCCGTTCGGTCCTGAAGGACAACCCGGACGAGCTGCGGCAACGGATCGGCATGGTGTTCCAGCAGTTCAACCTGTTCCCGCACAAGACCGTGGTGGACAACGTATCCCTCGCGCTGCGGAAGCTGCGCAAACTCTCCAAGGAGCAGGCACGCGCCGAGGCCCTGGAGCAGTTGGACCTGGTGGGCCTGAGGCACAAGGCCGATGCCCGCCCGGCAAACCTTTCCGGAGGCCAGCAGCAGCGCGTTGCCATCGCCCGGGCACTTGCCATGAAGCCGGAGGTGATGTTCTTTGATGAGGCCACCTCCGCGCTGGACCCCGAGCTTGTTAAGGGAGTCCTGGCGCTGATGGCCGACCTCGCGAAGGGGGGCATGACCATGGTGGTGGTGACCCACGAAATGGGCTTCTCCCGCAACGTCTCGAACACCGTGACGTTCATGGACGCCGGAGTGGTTGTCGAATCCGGGCCGCCGGAGCAGATCTTCACCGCACCGGCAACGGACCGCCTCAAGGGCTTCCTCTCGGACGTCCTGTAGTTCCCGAAGCACATAAAGAAATCCCCGGCTGCAGCCCGCAGCCGGGGATTTCTTTATGTGTGGCCGGGATGTTCCGGAGTTTCTAGCCCCGGGCCGCTGCTGCCGCCTTGGCTGCGGCAGGCAGTGCATCATAGATCCGGTTCATGGCCGCGTCGTCATGAGCAGCGGACAGGAACCAGGCCTCAAAGACCGACGGCGGCAGGTACACCCCGGACTCCAGCATCGAGTGGAAGAACGGCGCGTAGCGGAAGCTCTCCTGCGCCTGGGCGTCAGCGTAGTTGTGGACGCCGTTGGCTGAGGTGCCGAAGGCCACCGAGAAGAGGTTGCCGGCAAACTGGATGGAGTGGTCCACCCCGGCGGAGTCCAGAGCGCTGGACAGTGCCGAGGAAAGTTCCAGCGAGCGGACATCGATAAAGGAGTAGACGTCCCGGGTGGCATGGGTCAGGGTGGCCACACCGGCCGCCATCGCCACCGGGTTTCCGGAGAGCGTTCCGGCCTGATAGACGGGACCCGTCGGGGCCAGGTAGTCCATGACGTCGGCACGCCCGCCGAGGGCCGCCGTCGGCATTCCTCCGCCGATGACTTTGCCAAACGTAAGCAGGTCCGGGGTCCACGGCTCGGCAGCGTCCGGCGCTCCGCCGGTAAGCCCCCAGTAGCCGGAATAGCCGGTGCGGAACCCGGTGAGCACTTCGTCCACGATGAGCAGTGCCCCGTGTTCGCGGGTGATGCGGGACAGGCCCAGGTTGAAGCCTTCCTCCGGTGTCACCACGCCCATGTTCGCCGGCGCTGCCTCCGTGATGACAGCGGCGATGTTGGGCCCGTGGGTGGCGAAGGCTTCCTTGACGGCGGCAAGGTCGTTGTAGGGAAGCACCAGCGTTTCTGCGGCCGTGGCCTCGGTGACGCCGGCGGAACCCGGCAGGGCGAGGGTGGCGACGCCGGACCCTGCGGCGGCAAGGAGTCCGTCCAGGTGGCCGTGGTAGCAGCCGGCAAACTTGATGATGAGGTTGCGTCCGGTGAAGCCGCGGGCCAGGCGCACGGCGGTCATGGTGGCTTCGGTGCCGGTGGACACCATCCGGAGGCGTTCGACGGCGGGTACGCGGTCCTTCACGATTTCCGCCAGGTTGGCCTCGTCCGGGGTGGACGCTCCGAAGGACAGGCCGCGGTCCACGGCGGCGTGGACGGCCTCCAGCACAGCCGGGTGGGCGTGGCCCAGCAGCGCCGGACCCCAGGAGCAGACCAAGTCCACGTATTCCTTGCCGTCGGCGTCCGTGAGGTACGGTCCCTTGGCGGAGACCATGAAGCGCGGGGTACCGCCCACGGACCCGAAGGCGCGGACCGGTGAGTTGACCCCGCCCGGCATCAACTGGCGGGCGCGGTCGAAGAGTTCCTCGTTGCGAGGGTTGCTGGCAGTCATGGTTCCTATTCTCTCAGGTGGCCGGCGCCGGGTGCGTCAGGTGCCGAGCAGTTCAGCCACGCGCGGCGCCACGGCCGTACCCAGCAGCTCGATGGAGCGCATCATTGCAGAGTGCGGCAGCGGCCCGTTGCTGTATTTGAGGTCGAAGCGGTCCACGCCCAGGTTCTGTTTCAGCAGCACGATCTTGCGCGCCACCGTTTCCGGGGAGCCGACATACAGCGCCCCTTCCGGAGCGCACAGCGCCTCAAACTCGCCCCGTCCGGCAGGCCCCCAGCCCCGTTCAGCGCCGAGCTTGTTCCGCAGCTTCAGCCAGTGCGGGAAGAGTTCCTCCCTGGCCTGCTCGTCGGTCTCCGCCACGTGTCCGGGAGAATGCGTGGCAACCTGCTGCATCGGGTGGCCGTACTTGGCCATGGCCTCGCGGTACAGGTCCACCAGCGGCCGGAAGCCACGCGGCTGCCCGCCGATGATCGCGAAGATGATGGGATAGCCGTATTGGGCGCACCTCAGCACGGACTCGGGGGTGCCGCCGACGCCGATCCAGGTGGGCAGCAGGTGCCGCTCGAGCGGCGGGTACACGCTCAGCCCGGCCACGGGCGGCCTGGTACGGCCCTCCCAGTGCACTGGTTTCTGTGCCCGCACCTTGTCAAAGAGCTCGAGTTTTTCCTCGAACAGGATCTCGTAGTCTGCGAGGTCCAGTCCGAACAGCGGGAAGGACTCGATGAAGGAGCCGCGGCCCAGCATGACTTCAGCGCGGCCGTTGGAAAGGGCATCCACTGTGGAGAAACGCTGGAACACGCGGATGGGGTCATCGGAACTCAGGACCGTGACGGCTGAGCCCAGCCGGATCCGGGTGGTGCGGGCGGCAGCGGCGGCGAGGAAGACTTCCGGCGCTGAAACGGCATAGTCCTTGCGGTGGTGCTCGCCCACGCCAAACGCATGGAGTCCGACGGCGTCCGCCATCTGAGCCTCTTCAAGCAGCTGGCGGAGTACCCGGGCATGCGGCTGCGGGCTTCCGTCCGGATTCTCGCCGACGTCGCCGAACGTGTTCAGGCCCAGGAGTATCCGGTCCGGTGCCACCGGGGCGGTGGGACTCTCCGGAACAGCGACGGGCCGGGGTGTCGGTGAGCCAGCCATCAGGACTCCTTCAGCCAGCCGGCCAGTTCGGCGGCCCAGTAGGTCAGGACCATGTGGGCACCGGCGCGGCGGATGCCCAGTACCGATTCGGTGATGGCGGCGCGCCGGTCGATCCAGCCGTTGGCGGCCGCGGCCTCGATCATCGCGTATTCTCCGGAGATCTGGTAGGCGGCCACCGGCACCGGACTCATGGCGGCGACGTCTGCGACGATGTCCAGGTAGCTCATGGCGGGCTTGACCATGACGACGTCGGCCCCCTCGGCGAGGTCCAGTTCCACTTCGCGCAGGGCCTCGGTGCGGTTGCCGGCGTCCATCTGGTAGGTCCGCCTGTCCCCCTTCAGCTGGGAATCAACGGCTTCGCGGAACGGGCCGTAGAACGCCGACGCGTACTTGGCTGCGTAGGCGATGACGGAGGTGTTGGTGTGCCCGGCTTGGTCAAGGGCGGACCGGATCGCGGCAACCTGGCCGTCCATCATTCCGGAGGGCCCCAGCATGTGGGCGCCGGCGTCTGCCTGGGCCACGGCCATCCGTGCGTAGATCCCAACCGTGCGGTCGTTGTCCACGTAGCCGTCGGCGTCGAGCACTCCGCAGTGCCCGTGGTCCGTGAACTCGTCCAGGCACACATCGCTCATGATCACCAGGCTGTCCCCGACTTCGGCACGCACGTCCCGGATGGCCTTGTTCAGCACCCCGTCCGGGTCAAGCGATGCCGTTCCCTCGGCGTCGCGGGTTTCCGGGATGCCGAACAGCATGATTCCGCCGAGCCCCAGCTCCACGGCTTCCGCCGCGGCGCGCTTCAGGGTGTCGGTGGTGTGCTGGACAACCCCTGGCATGGAGGTGATGGGGTTGGGCTCGGCCAGGCCTTCGCGGATGAACGCCGGAAGAATCAACTCGGCGGGCGCCAGGCGGGTTTCGGCGGTAAGCCGGCGCATGGCCGGCGTGGTGCGGAGGCGGCGGGGGCGGTCGCTGGGAAAAGTCATGATCCTGTCCTTTGCTTTGGTTCAAGCGTGGTGGGTGTCCGTTGGCGGGCGTCCCCCGCGTCAGGGCGGCTTCCCTGCGTCTTGTTCCGGCTGGAGGGCTGCCGCCACGGCAGCAACAAGCCCGGCCGGCGTGGGCCGGGCCGCGATGGCGGCCACCGGCAAGCCAAGCGCGGAAGCCTGGTCCGCCGTCGGCCGCCCAATCGCCACGAACCGGCAGCGGCCCAGGGGAAACAGCTCATGGAGGCGCCGCGCGGCGCTCGGTGAAGCGGCGATCACGGCGTCGATGCGTCCCGCGGCGAGTTCGGCGGCGGCGGTTGCCGGGGTCAGCAAAGCGTACGACGGCGGCTGCCCCTCCCCTGCCCCGGCCTCCGCCGGGATGGCGAGCCTGCGCTCCGCTGCCGCCGGGTAGTCCACCGTGCGGTAGGCCGTGACGGCGGTGACGCTGCCGCCGGCCCCTGAAAGTCCCTCCGCCAGGCGCGGCGGCGCGATGTCCGCCTGCGGCAGCAGGACCTTGCCGCCCCCGTCCGGCCACACGGACAGCAGGCCGGCGGCGGACTGATCCTCCTCCGGCGCCAGGGCCACAGCAACCCCATGGGCCTCCAGTAGCCTGCGGGTCGCAGCGCCCACGGCTGCGATGCGGGTGGCAGCCGGGATCCAGCGGGCCAGCGCCAGGCCACGTTCGGCGGCCTTGGCAGCGAGCACATGGACCGTGGTGGCGCTGCTGACTACCAGCCAGTCGAAGGCCCCGGCGGCCAGGGCATCGCAGGCAACGTCAAGCGAATGCTGGTCCGGAGCCCGTTCGAAGTCGATCAAGGGCAGCAGCAATGCGTCGGCTCCAGCCTTCCGCAGCGCCTCCACGAGGGGCAGCGAGCGCTCCGGGCTGCGGGTGATGAGTACCCGCGCCCCCGCCAACGGTGCCTTGGGCATGGCCGGGATCAGGAAGCCTGCAGGTCCGCTATGTCAGCGGCGCCGGCGGCCAGGAGTGCTTCGGCAAGTTCGATGCCGAGCAGCGTGGCACCCACCTCTGTCAGGCCGTCGGTGGCGCGCTTGTCCCGGACCGAGGCGGTGCCGTCCACGGCACATACCGCCGCCTCCAGGTGGAGCAGGCTGCCCTTGCGGTAAGCGTAGGCGCCGACGGGCGCCGCGCATCCGGCCTCAAGCCGTGCAAGCAGGGCCCGTTCCGCCGTGACGGCAAGCCGGGTGTCCGGATCATCCAGCGCAGCCAGCGCCTGCGCCAGGACTTCCTTCGAACCTTCTGCGAAGCCGGGCCTCGGCGGAGCGTCCGCGGTGCGGCACTCGATGGCGAGCGCGCCCTGGCCTGCAGCGGGCAGCATAACGTCCGTTTCGAGGAACTCGCTGACCGTATCCAGGCGGCTGATGCGTTCCAGGCCTGCGGCTGCGAGAACCACGGCATCCAGGTCGCAGGACTTGCCCGGAACCACGTCGCTGACGGTGTTGCCCGGCAACCCGGGAACCCGCCCCAGGCGGGTGTCCACGTTGCCGCGGATGTCCACGATCTCCAGGTCCGGGCGGGCGGTGCGGAGCTGGGCTGCGCGCCGGGGCGAACCGGTACCCACCCTGGCACCTGCGGGAAGGTCAGCCAGTTTCAGCCCGTCGCGGGCACACAGGACGTCGCGGACATCGACGCGCCGCGGGGTGGCCGCGAGGCTGAGCCCCACTGCCGCCCCGGTGGGCAGGTCCTTGAGCGAGTGGATCGCAACGTCGCATTCATTGCGCAGCAGCGCATCACGCAGGGCGGCAACGAAGACCCCGGTGCCCCCCATCTGCGAGAGCGAGCCGGTGAGGACGTCGCCGTCGGTCCTGATGTGGACGAGTTCCACCGGGAAGCCTCCGACGGCGGCAAGCTGGTCTGCCGTCTGCTGCGTCTGGGTGAGCGCCAGCTTGCTGGCCCGGGTGCCGATGCGGACCGTCACTGCTGCGGCGCTCCCCCGGAAGAGGCCGGCTGCCCCGTCCCGGCTTCGCCGGGATAGGGGTCGTGCCCGGTGCCAACGGTGGTGTCTGCTCCGGCGATGGTGGGCTTCTCGCCACGGAAGTTCTGGCAGCATCCCGGCCGGCAGACGTCGTACCAGGGACCGAGGTCCGTCAGCGCCGGACGGCCGCTGATGTTGTTCGCCACGGTGCGTTCGGAGATCAGGTCCACCAGGCCGTTGACGAATTTGCGGTGCGTGCCCGGCGTGGGGACGCGGGTGGCGGCGAGTCCAAGCTTGGCGCAGGTTTCCAGGGCTTCGGTGTCAAGGTCCCAGACAACTTCCATGTGGTCGCTGACGAACCCCAGCGGCACAATGACGATGCCCTTGACGCCCTGGCCGGCCAACTCCTCGATGGCGTCATTGATGTCCGGCTCGAGCCATGGCACGTGCGGAGCGCCGGAGCGTGACTGGTACACCAGGGACCAGGGGGCGGTCAGGCCGGTTTCGTCCTTGACGCGCTGTATGACGGCATCCGCGGTGGCAAGGTGCTGGGCCACGTAGGCCGAGCCTTCCTCGAACTCGCGGGGTTCGCCTTCGGACCGGCCTGCCGCTTCCGCGTCCCGGGTGGGAATGGAATGGGTGGCGAACAGGATCTGGACGGGCGCGTCGGGAGTGCCGGCCGCAGCGAGCTTTTCCCGGACCTCGGCGAGGCCTGCAGCGGCGCCCTCAATGAAGGGCTCCACGAAGCCGGGGTGGTCGAAGTACTGGCGCACCTTGTCCACTTCCAGCCGGCCGTCCAGGCCGGTCTCCGTCAAGGCCATGCCGATGTCCTCGCGGTACTGGCGGCAGCTGGAGTAACAGGAGTAGGCACTCGTGGTGATCATCAGCAGTCGGCGGTGGCCGGCGTCGTACGCATCCTGCAGGGTCTGCGGGATGTACGGTGCCCAGTTGCGGTTGCCCCAGAGGACGGGCAGGTCGATTCCCCGGGCGGCGAGTTCCGCCTCCAGGGCAGCCTTGAGCTCGCGGTTCTGCTGGTTGATGGGACTGATGCCGCCGTTGGCGCGGTAGTGGTGCGAGACCTCTTCCAGCCGCTCGTCCGGGATGCCCCGGCCGCGGGTGACGTTGCGGAGGAAGGGGATGACGTCCTCCTGGCCTTCCGGCCCGCCGAAGGAGGCGAGGAGCACGGCGTCGTAGTTCTTCGGCGCCATCCGCCCGGCCTCGGTGACCGGATTGACGGCGGCGGCGTTGCTGGAAACCGGCAGGCTCACGCGAGGACCTCCGCCACTTCGGCCGGGGAGATCCGGCGTCCGGTGTAGAACGGGACTTCCTCACGGACGTGGTTGCGGGCCTCGGTGTTGCGCAGGTGGCGCATCAGGTCCACCAGGTCCACCAGTTCCGGGGCCTCAAGGCCCAGGATCCATTCCCAGTCGCCCAGGGCGAACGAAGAAACGGTGTTGGAGATGACCTGCGGGAACTCCCGGCCCAGGAGGCCGTGCTCGCGAAGCATGGCGCCCCGCTCGTCCTCGGGGAGGATGTACCACTCGTAGGACCGGACGAAGGGGTAGACGCACAGCCACTCCGCCGGCGCAACCCCACGGGAGAACGCCGGGGTGTGGTTCTTCGCAAACTCGGCCTCGCGGTGCACGCCCATGGCGGACCACACAATCTCGGTGCCGGCAAACAGGCTGCAGCGGCGGATGTCCCGGATGGCCTGCTGCAGGGCTTCCGGCTTCGGGCCGTGGAGCCACACCATGACGTCGGCGTCAGCCCGCATCGCGGAGACGTCGTAGCTTCCGCGGTGGGTCACCCCGGCCTGGGCAAGCCGCTCCAGCAGGGTCTCGAAGTCAGCGGCGGCGTCGGCGCTGCGGATCAGGTTTTCGGAGCGCTTGAATACCGTCCAGAGGGTGAAAAACTGCTCGGCTGATTCTTCGGTTTTAGTGACAGATTCGGCAGAAGTGTGGCTCATGGTTACAAGTTTGCCCCCTTCTGCCCACCAAGGCGAAACCAGCGACTTCTACAAGCGGTAGAAGTGATTAAAGTCACGCCGGCGCCGGGACTGCATGCGGCATCCGCCGGTTTCGGCTACGGCTTCCGCATTCGGAAGTAGGCTGCACCGGCCGCGGCAGCCAGGCCCACCAGGCCAACGCCGAGCCCGACCATCACGGCTTCCAGTTCCGGCTGCGACTTGACGATGGCGCCAACGCTCTGCGCCGCGCTGCGGGGGACGCCCGCGGCCTGCGGGGCGGGGCCTCCGGCTTCCTGTGGTGCGGCGGCAGCCTGCGTTGCGGCGGCAGCCTGCGTTGCGGCCGCGGGTACCGGCGCTTCAGCCCCGGCCACGGATTCCCCGCCGGGCCCGGCCTGGCCGGCTCCGCTTTCGCCTGCCGGCAGTTCCATCGCGGGCGGGTTTCCGCCGGCTGCCGCGGCGCCGTTCACCTCTCCGGCAGATTCCGACGACGGCACGGGCACCGTACCCGGAGCCGCGGCCTGGGCAGCGGTTTCCGGGGTGGGGGCGGCAGGAGCCTCGGCTGCGGGAAGTTCCTGGGCCTGGGACTCCGGCGATGGCGAGGATGGCACCGGAACGATTACTGCCGGAGCCGTCGCGGCCGGGAGAAGCGGAACGTCCGACGGCGTCGGGAGTGGTATCGACGGCAAGGGTGCCGGAAGTGCCAAGGAAGCTGTCGTGGGAGCCGTGGTCACGGCCGGCGCCAGCGAAGTCGTGACCGCCGGCAGGAGCGCTGTGGGGACGGACAATACCGAAAGGGTGGCCGCCTGCCGCGCTTCCTTCCCATCCCGGCCCTGGCCCGTGGCGTCCTGGCCCGTGGCGTCCTGGCCCGGGCCGGCATCGACGCCGGATTGCGGATTCCCGTCATCACCGTGGGATGCCGGAACGCCTGTTGCAAGGACCAGTACCGCTCCGACTGCCGCAGCCGCAGTGCCGCGCCGGAGCCCCCCATGGATACCGGTCCGGGATGTGAAAAGTTCGGACCTGATGTAAACCATAGTCATCGACCCTAGCCATATCGGAAGGGGAAACGGAAACCGGCGAAGTACCCGGCCGCAACGCCTGTGGGGCGCCGTAACGCCCTGCTGCGCCGCTGACCAGCGGCAACATTTAGCGGGCCAGGGCCCGGATCTGTTCGTTCGTGTCGGACACCACGGCGGCAAGCCCGTTGCCGGCCACCCAGCCTCCCACCACGGCCAGGTTCCCCGCCGACGCGCAGGCTTCCCGGATTTCGGCCACCCGCGCTTTATGGCCTACGGCGGCGAAGGGCAGCGACCCGCGCCAGCGGACCACGTCCCAGCCCAGCAGGTTTTCCTTGGTGATGGGGACGCCCAGCAGGGCCCGGGCATCGCGCAGCGACGCGGCCAGGAGTCCTTCATCCGTGTCCGGGCCACCGGACTGTTCGCCGGCCCCGTCCACGCGCCCGTACGAGAGCCGGACCACGTGCCGTCCCGGCCCGGCGGCATCGGCCAGCCAGTCCCACTTTCCGGTCGCGTGCGTCAGTGCCTTCGCTTCAATACCGGGAGTCTGCGGTGCCACCAGGACGCCTGAGCCGCGCGGCCGGCGGTCAAGTTCATGGCCGGCCAGGACCAGCGTGACAAGCTTGACGTCCGGGCCTGCCGGCGGCCGCTTCCCTGCAAGGCCGGGCACCGCGTCTTCAAGCAGTCCGACGGCGGCCGGACCGTCCACTGCCACTACCAGCAGGCCGGCGTCGAACGTTGCTCCTGCCGACCTGACGCGCCAGCCTTCAGGGGTGCGGATCACGGACTCGGCCGGGGTGCCGGGCAGCAGCCTGACTCCCCGGCGGCGGAGGTCGGAGACCAGGGCGGAGATGAGCGTGTGCATGCCGCCCTCCAGCCCCGCAACCGCGGAGCCTGCCTTGGCCGGACCGGCAGGGGCCGGCGTGTCCCCCTGCGCGGCAGGAGCAGCCCCCATGCGGCGCTGGGCGGAGACGGCGGCGGCCAGGGACCCGTACCGCCGCAGCCCCTCGCGCAGCCCGGGTGCCACCATGTCGACGTCGAGCATCCCGGGATCCGCCGAGTGGACGCCGCCCACAACCGGCGCCACCAGCCGCTCCAGGACACGGGTGCCCATGCGCGCCTTGACCAGTGCCGAGACACTGATAACGTCCGCTGTGGTCCCAACCGAAGCCGGGAGGAACCTATCGAGGGAGGCCCGGAGGGTGCCGATGAGGCCGAGGGAACGCCGGACTTCGGGATCCCACGGGTTGGCCGGAATTCCCAGCACACCTGTCTTCGGCAACTCGCGCGGGCCGTCCGGGAGCTGGACCCAGGCACCCCCCGGGCGGGGCGGCACGATCTTGGCCGACAGTCCCAGCTCAGCGGCCAGCGCTGAGACAGCGTCGGACCGGGTGGCGAAGGATTCGGCGCCGCTGTCAAGGGTCAGGCCGGCCACCGTGTGGCTGCCCACGCAGCCGCCCCATTCAGCTCCGGCGTCAAGGAGCGTCACCTGGTGCCCGGCGGACGCCAGCCCGCGGGCGGACAGCAGTCCCGAGATGCCGCCGCCCAGCACCAGTGCCGTCCCGGTTGTTGCCGACGTACTGCCCATCGGCCTACTCCGGGGAGATGGAGTGGATAAGTTCAACCACGCGGGTGAGGACGGCGGGGTCCGTCTCCGGCGGAACGCCGTGCCCCAGGTTGACCACGTGCCCGGGAGCAGCCGCGCCTGCGGCTATGACGTCGCGGACGTGGGCCTCAAGGATTTCCCACGGAGCAGGGAGCAGGGCGGGGTCGATGTTTCCCTGCAGCGGCACCGTGCCGCCCAGCCGGCGGTTCGCCTCATCGAGCGGAAGCCGGTAGTCCACGCCCACAACGTCCACACCCACATCCCGCATTGCCACCAGGAGCTCTGACGTTCCGGTGCCGAAGTGGATCAGCGGCGCCCCGAGGTGCCGGACATGGTCCAGGGCGCGGCCCGAGGCCGGCGCCACGTACTTCGTGTAGTCCGCCAGGCCCAGGGAACCGGCCCAGGAGTCAAAGAGCTGGGCCGCCGAGGCACCGGCCTCAAGCTGTGCCTGGAGGAACATTCCGGAGGCGTCCGCGGCCCAGTTGGCCAGGGCGTGCCAGGTTTCCGGATCAGCGTGCATCATGGTGCGCGGACCCAGGTGGTCGCGGGACGGCTTTCCCTCCACCATGTAGGCGGCAAGGGTAAAGGGTGCGCCCGCAAAGCCGATCAACGGTGTCTTGCCGAGCTCGGCCACGGTGAGGCGGACCGCTTCACGGATGGGTTCCAGCGATTCCCAGGTGAGCTGCGGCAGCGCCGCCACGTCCGCAGCAGTGCGGACCGGGGTGTCCAGGACCGGCCCCACGCCCGGAACGATGTCCACGCCCACGCCGGCGAGCTTCAGGGGAATGACGATGTCGGAGAAGAAGATGCCGGCGTCAACGTCGTGGCGGCGGACGGGCTGGAGGGTGATCTCGGAAGCCAGTTCGGGGCGCAGGCAGGAGTCCAGCATGGCGACGCCTTCGCGGACCTTCAGGTACTCCGGCAGTGAACGTCCGGCCTGGCGCATGAACCAGACGGGACGCCGGGACGGCTTGCCTCCGCGGTAGGCCGTGATGAGGGGTGAGTCTGCGGTGCGGCCATCCACCAGCGGGTGGTCTGCGGCGAGGACGCCGGCAGCGGATGTGGCGGGGCTGGAAGTCATGCCTTTGATTGTGCCGAAAAATGACTGCAAAAGATAACGACAAAGTGTCACGCGGGAGCCCTGCCGCCGCGCCGTGGCAGGAATCACAGCCCGCGCTCCCGTCCGGCAGCCCGGGGAGTTGTTCTACCGAGTAACGAAAAAGCTATGATTGACCTGCTGTGGTTCTTTTTTCATTGGTGGCTACACACGCCGACATCGATCTTGAGACCGTTGCTCAGTTGAGCAACGGTTCTTCGGAGATCGCCACATCCGCCCTCTCCGGATCGACGGCAGTGACGGGTGCGATTGTCCTTGCCACCTGCAACCGCTACGAAATCTACGGCGAAGCCGCCCGGCCTGACGATGTGGAGGCGGCCCGCGCCGCCCTGGTTGCCAAGATCAGCGAAACCAGCGGACTGAGCGAACCGCTCGTCTCACGCTCCTTCAGCACCCGCACGGGTCCTGAAGTCAGCCAGCACCTCTTTGCCGTCAGCGCCGGCCTGGACTCCGCAGTGGTCGGAGAGCGGGAGATCGCCGGACAGGTACGGCGCGCACTGATCACCGCCCAGCATGAAGGCACGGCAAGCTCCGGTTTGGTCCGGCTTTTCCAGGCGGCGTCCAAGACCGCCAAGGACGTGGGAGCACAGACTGCCCTCGGTTCCCGTGGCCTCTCGATCGTTTCCGTCGCACTCGACCTGGCCTCTGATCTTTCCGAAAACCCGGACTGGACCAGCAAGAAGGTTGTGGTCTTCGGAACCGGCGCCTACGCCGGGGCCACCATGGCGCTCCTGCGTGAACGCGGCTGCACCGACATCTCGGTTTTCTCCTCGTCCGGCCGCGCCGAAGGATTTGTTGCCACCCGCGGCGGCACGGCGCTGGACGCCGATTCACTCCGGCCGGCGGTCGCGGCAGCAGACGTGATGATCGGCTGCAGCGGTTCCGATACCCGGGTGGAGGCCGACGAGCTGGCCGAAGTCCGGGCCGACTCCCCGCAGCCCCTGATCGCCATCGACCTTGCGCTCACCCACGACTTCGATCCGGGGGTCGGCGAGCTTGACGGCGTGGAGCTGCTCACCCTGGAATCGGTACGCCTCGCCGCACCCCAGGAACAGGCCGAGTCGCTTGCCCAGGCCAGCGGAATCGTCAGCGGCGCCGCCAAGGCGTTCGAGCAGGAACGCGAGGCCCGCTCCGTGGATTCCGCGATCGTTGCGCTCCGCCGCCACACCATGAGCGTCCTGGACTCCGAAATGGAAAAAGTCCGGGCCCGGCACGGCTGCACCGCCGCTGCCGAGGAAGTGGAGTTCGCACTCCGCCGCATGGTCAAGCAGCTTCTCCATGTGCCCACCGTGCGGGCCCGCGAACTTGCCGCCAACGGCCAGCAGGATGACTACGTGGCCGCCCTGGAAGCCCTCTACGGCATCACCGTGGAGCAGCCGGCATCGGTGGCGCCGCAGGCCGAATGCCCGGTGGACCACCGGGGCCTCGAAACCGCCTGACCGCGCCTCCCGCCGCGCGGACCCTCTCTCACTTAATGCGCCCTTTCCGGCGATGCTCTCTCACTTAATGCGCCTTTTCCGGCGATGCTCTCTCACTTGCCTGAGGAAAGTGAGAGAGCATCCCTCAAAACAGCGCATTAAGTGCGAGAGCGTCGTGTTAGAAGGCACGTCAGGTGAGAGAGGGCTGAAAGGGGCGGGGATCAGTAAACGGGCTTGTGGGGTTCCACCTCGCGCACCCAGGCGAGGATGCCGCCGTCGAGATGGCTCACCCGCTGGTAGCCCGCCTTCTGCGCCGCGGCGAGCACATTGGCCGAACGCGACCCGGCCTTGCAGTGGAACACAATATCCCTGTCCTGCGGGAGCTCATTCCACGCCTCGCCTGCAAGGATCCGGCCCTGCGGGATGAGCTTCGCGCCGTCGATCCGGACGATGTCGAACTCCCCCGATTCGCGGACGTCCACCAGCTCAAAGTCCTTCAGCCCCGCCTTGCGCGCGGCGAGCATGGTGGCCAGCTGGATGGCCGTGACGGTGTGCTCCGTGTCGGAGGGGGCCGCCGGCGTGACGCCACAGAAGGCCTCGTAGTCGGTCAGCTCCGTGATGGGCGCGGCCGCGGGGTCCTTTGAAACACGGATCTCGCGCCAGCTTCCGCCCAAGGCGTCAAACAGTGCCACACGGCCCAACAGGGAACGTCCGACGCCGGTAATCAGCTTGACTGCCTCCGTCACCATCAGCGATCCCACGGCTGCGCACAGCATGCCGAACACGCCGCCCTCGCCGCACGAGGGCACCGAGCCTGCCGGCGGCGCCTCAGGGTAGAGATCCCGGTAGGTGGGCCCGAACTTCTCCCAGAAGACACTCACCTGGCCGTCGAACCGGAAGATGGAACCCCAGACGTAGGGTTTGCCCAGGATGGCGGCGGCGTCGTTGACCAGGTAGCGGGTGGCGAAGTTGTCCGCGCCGTCGAGGATCAGGTCGTATCCGGCGAACAGCTCCAGCGCGTTGGACGCGTCCAGCCGCACATTGTGCAGCCGCACGTCCACCAGCGGGTTGAGGGCCGCGATGGCGTCCCGGGCGGACTCGATTTTGGGGCGGCCAACATCCGCCACGCCATGGATGACCTGGCGCTGCAGGTTGCTAAGGTCAACGTCGTCGTCGTCGATGATTCCCAGCGTTCCGACGCCGGCGGCCGCAAGATACAGGAGTGCCGGGGAGCCGAGCCCGCCGGCACCGATAACGAGCACTTTCGCATTCTTGAGCCGCCGCTGACCCACCGAGCCGATCTCGGGGATGATGAGGTGCCGGGAATAGCGCTCGACCTCGGCAGGGGTAAGGTCCGGGCCCGGTTCCACCAGCGGATCCAATGACACGGGTGAAACATTTGCGGTGAATGTCGAAGCCATACTTCAATGTATCCCCCGGATACTGCCGGGTCATATTACCCCGCAGTAAAGTGGAAGTAACTGCAACGGAAAGTAGGACAACTGTGGTCCATGAAGCACGGGCTGACCGCCCGTCAGCCGCCGAACCGCAAACTCCCCCGCGTCCCGCGGGTCAGCGGTCGGCCAGGCTTCCGCGTGACGAGCGGCGCGCGCAGCTCCTCAACGCAGCCCAGGAAGTCTTCGTGGCCAACGGGTACCACGGCGCGGCCATGGACGAGATTGCCGAGACGGCGCACGTCAGCAAACCCGTCCTTTACCAGCATTTTCCCTCAAAACGCGAGCTGTACCTCGCCTTGCTTGAAAGCCATCTGGCCTCCCTCACCGAACTGATGCTGGGTGCGCTGAACTCCACCACCGATAACGACGAACGCGTTCAGGCCGTCATGCGCGCCTACTTCCAGTTCATCGCCAGCGATGACCAGGCCCACCGGCTGGTGTTTGAGTCCGACCTGATCAACGATCCCGACGTCAGCTCGCGGCTGGAGACGTTCAACAGGACATTTGCCGATGCCATCGCCCGCGTCATCGCCGAGGACACCAAGCTCCCCCATCTCGAAGCGCAGTTGCTGGGCCGGGGACTGGCCGGGATGGCGCAGGTCAGTGCCAGGTACTGGCTTGAAACGGACGGCAACCTGGACATCAATGTGGCCAGCGACCTCATCTACCGTTTAGCTTGGCGCGGAATCTCGCGCTTCCCCAAAGAGTCCTAGACTACAAATAAGACATCACCAACGAACTTTGACTGGCTGGGAGGCCCCTGTGGAAATTAAGATCGGCGTTCAGAATGTTGCCCGCGAAATTGTGCTCGAATCAACCGAGGACGCGGCTTCTGTGGCCAAGGTCGTGGGGGAAGCCATCACCGCGGGCAGCGAACTTCGCCTGAAGGATGAAAAGGGACGCGTGATCATTGTTCCCGGAAATGCGCTCGGCTACGTGGAAATCGGCGCAGAAGAGGCACGGCGCGTAGGTTTCGGCCAGTTCTAGCGCCCGGCCGAAAAACCGCGTCCGAAGCCCAAGGAGATCCATGCTTTCGCTGACCATCGTTGTACTGGCTGCCGCCGCGGCAGGCTTCATCATCTGGGCAAACGACAAGCGGCACGCCAAGTATGGCGCAGGCCTGCCCGCCGGGGTCGCCGTAGCAATGGCGGCGTTGACCTGGATTGTCCTGATGGCGGCCGGTTTCGGCTACCTGCCAGGGCTGACCTGGATCCCGTGGGTCCTGCCCATCGTGCTGGGCGCCGGCGCCGCAACAGGAGCAGCCGTGTATCTTGGCCGCACGCGTGCGCGCCGGGACGCCGAAAGGCTTACGGCGATCCTCCGGGCATAGGGCCGGCGCAAGGCAACCGGCAGCAGCGGCCGCCATCCCGCCAGGGGTGGCGGCCACTGCTGCTTAGGGACCAGTGGCTGGTGGCGAGGCTACTAACGCCCCGGCACGTACTTCGCCGGCTCGGCCACGGCCCCCGACGCTGCCGCAGCTTCACTTGCTCCCGCAGCTGCCGCGATGTCCCGGTCAGTCACCTGTCCCCCGGCGTCGTGGGACGTGTAGCGGATAAAGACGCGGTTGTAACGCCAGTCGAGGTCGGGATGGTGGTTTTGTTCCTCGGCCAGACGTCCGACGGCGGCAATCAGCTCAAGTGCGGCAACCGCCGTCGGCATCTTGAAGACAGAGACCAATCCGCCATTGTCGGCCCGCCAATCAGGCAGTCCAGCCAAGGCTTCGTCGATTCGTTCCGGGGGAAGGGCGTCTTTGCCGGCCACTGCTGCTCCTTGAATCAAGGCGCCGGCCGGCGGAAAGCGGGCCCTACAGGAACTCGGCCCGGCCTTCCATCGCCGACGACGCCAGCGCGTGTTCACGGCGAGGTATGCGACCTGCCGCTTTCGCCAGCCTACCTGCGATGACGGCGTGCTTGAAGGCGGCGCCCATCATGGCCGGGTCCTGTGCCCGGGTCACCGCCGTGGCCAGGAGCACGGCATCACATCCGAGTTCCATCGCGAGGGCGGCGTCGGACGCCGTGCCGATTCCCGCATCCAGCACCACCGGAACCGAGGCCCGGGACACGATGAGCTCGATGTTGTGCGGGTTGAGGATGCCCAGGCCGGTGCCAATGGGCGAGCCGAGCGGCATGACCGCGGTAGCTCCCAGGTTCTCGAGCCGAAGCGCCAGGACGGGGTCGTCATTGGTGTACGCAAAAACCTTGAACCCCCGGTTGACCAGCTGTTCGGTGGCGTCCACGAGTTCCACGGCATCCGGCAGGAGGGTGTGTTCGTCAGCGATGACTTCCAGCTTCACCCAGTCGGTTTCCAGGGCCTCCCTGGCGAGCTCCGCGGTGAGGACGGCGTCCCGGGCAGTGAAGCACCCCGCCGTGTTGGGCAGGACCTTGATGCCGTGGTCCAGGAGGAGCTGGAAAAGCGAGCCTGCCTCCTGGGGTGAATAGCGGCGCATGGCCACGGTGGTGAGGGAGGTGCCGGAGGCCAGGAGCGCGGCGCCGAGGCCGTCAAGGCTGGGCGCGCCGCCCGTGCCCATGATGAGCCGGGACGCGAGCGCGACGCCGTCGATCACCAGGGGATCATGAAGGTCCGGCCGGGTGCCGTCGAGGGTGCTGCGGGTTTCCGTCATGGTGTTCAGCCTCCCTGTACTGCCGTGACAAGTTCGACGTCGTCACCCTCGGAGAGTGCGGTAGCGAACCATTGGCTCCGGGGCACCACCTGGGCGTTGCGCGCAACGGCGACGCCCAATTTCCGGCCGTCGGTTGCGTGGCCGTCAGCGGCCAGTGCGCGGCCGGTGACCTCGGTGACGAGCGCGGTGATGGACGCGCCGTCGGCGACTGTATGTCCGGTTCCGTTCAGGGTGATGTTCATGCTGTCTCCTTGGGGTTGGGTAGGGTGGCCGCTGCAGCAGGCCGAACGGCGACGCCGGAAAAGCGGCCGGGATTAAAGGGGGCCCAGCGGGGGTCCTCCCTGCCTTCGAGCAGGTCCCGGCATATCGCGGCCGCTGCCGGGGTGAGGAGGACGCCGTGGCGGAAGAAGCCGGTGGCAATGATGAGCCCTGCCACGCGGCTTTGCCCTGAAGGGCCGTCCTCCAGGGGGACCCGCCCGAGCAGCGGGGCGTTGTCAGGTGTGCCGGGACGGGCCCGGGCCGTGCATTCCAGCAGCTCAAGTTCCGCCACCGCAGGCACCAGGACCTGGGCGTCGCGCAGCAACTGGTAGACGCCCCCTGCCGACACTGCCCCCGCGCTGGTTCCGCTGTCCTTCCCCAGTGCGTCCTCACGCTGCGTTGCCCCGATCACCACGGTGCCGTCCTGCCGGGGGACGATGTACACAGGGATCCCGCGGACCAGTCCGCGGACGGTGGAGGTCAGCAGCGGCTGGAGGTGGGCGGGGACGGCGAGGCGAAGGATGTCACCGTGGACCGGCCGCAACGGCAGGTGCAGGTTTTCCGGCAGCCCGGTCAGGGCCGCAGCGTGCAATCCGTTGGCCGCTACGGTCTCCCTGGCCGCCACCGTTCCTCCGCCCTCCAGCGTGACACCGGCGACGGCTCCGTCCCGCCAGAGCAGGCCCGCTGCCCGGTCCGGCACGGCGTAGCCCTCGGCGGCTCCGGCCACGAAGCTTCCGCCGCTGCCGGTTCCGCCGGCGTGCCGGGCCAGGGCACGGCGGAAGCAGGCGACCAGCAGCCTGGGGTCCACCTGGTGGTCCGCCGGTGTATTCAGCGCCGAGGCAATGGCCGGGCTCAACAGCGGCTCCCGGCGCCGGGCTTCACGGATGGTGAGGGGCTCAACCGTCAGTCCATTGGCCTGCTGCACCTCGCGCAGGTCCAGCAGCGCCTGCCGGTCCGCAGCGTCGGCACCCACGGCGAGGGTCGGCGTCGTAAGATACCCGGGATCCGAACCGGCAGCCGCGGCAAGGCCAGCGGCGAAACCCGGCCAGCGCCCGGAGGCCTCCAGCATGAGCTCCAGGAGGTCCTCCTCCTGGTAATGCAGTTCGCTCACCGGGGCAAGCATCCCCGCCGCGGCCCAGCTGGCACCGGAGCCGGGGGCGTCATCGATTACCACCGCTGAATATCCGGACCGCCTCGCCTCCCAGGCGATGCCGTGGCCGATGACTCCCCCGCCGATGACCGCAACGTCGGCCTCCAGTGCGGAGCCGGGCGCGGGCCGGTACGGGGCGTCGAGCGCATTGGGCATAAGTGTCTCCTTCCCTACGCCGGTATTAGCCGGATCAGGTCAAGCGGTCGGCTCTGACGCCCTCTCAGCCCGGCGCTTTATGACAGCTGCCGCGGCTCCCGCAGTACGAGGCCCAGTGTAGAGGAACTAGGCTGGCACCCATGAATGTGTCCCACCCTCCTGCCGCTGCATCCCCCGTCCCGGCTACCGACGCCTTTCTCAACGCCGAAGGCAGTTCCGGCGTGCAGGCCGCACGCCTTTACCTCTGTACGGACGCGCGCCGGGAGCGGGGCGATTTCGGGCAGTTCGTCGATGCCGCCTTCGCGGGCGGGGTGGACATCATCCAGCTGCGGGACAAGTCCATCGAAGCCGCCGAGGAGCTGGAGCTCCTGGCCGTACTCAAGGAATCGGCGGTGCGGCACGGCCGGCTGTGGGCGGTGAATGACAGGGCGGACATCGCCGTGCTGTCCGGAGCCCCGGTGTTCCATATCGGCCAAAAGGACCTGCCCCTCAAGGCGGCCCGGACGCTGTTGAACGGCAACGCGGCCATCGGCCTGTCCAGCCACAGCCCGGAGCAGGTGGACGCCGCCCTGGCTGCCGCCGCCGGCCCCTCGGCGCTGGACTACTTCTGCGTGGGGCCGCTCTGGGCAACACCCACCAAGCCCGGACGGGCCGCCGTCGGGCTTGACCTGGTGAGGTACGCCGCCACGGCTGTTGCCGGGGCGGACGGGCAGGAGGACACGCCCGACGGCGGTGTCCCCTGGTTCGCGATTGGCGGCATCGACCACTCCAACGTCGAAGAGGTGGTGGAAGCCGGCGCACGCCGGATCGTGGTGGTCCGGGCCATTACCGAGGCTGACGATCCGGCCGCGGCCGCCGCTTCGCTCCTCAGCGCCCTGGACGCCGCCCGCCCATAATCCCGCGCCGGAACTGCCGTGCCTCTCCGGGCCGCTTCCGTGCACTATTGACGAAATTCGGGCTACGCTGATTTTCGTGTCACACCATCGGCTGGCCCCCAATGTCCACGAGCACACCAACGCACTCGAAGCGGCGCTGGGCGCGCTCCGGAGTGAGCTTGAGCTGCCGGGTGCCTACCCTGATGATGCCGTGAAGGACGCCGAGGCCGCCGTGTCCGCATTGCAACTGCCGTCCCATGACCTGACTTTCGTTGAATTCATTACCATCGATCCGGCATCGTCCACCGACCTGGACCAGGCGCTGTTCATCGAGCGGGACGGCAACGGCTACCACGTTCTCTATGCCATCGCCGACGTGCCGGCGTTTGTTACTCCCGGCGGCCCGCTGGACGCTGAGACGCGGCGTCGGGGACAGACTTTTTACACGCCGGACGGCCGCATACCGCTGCATCCCGAAGTCATCAGCGAGGGGGCGGGAAGCCTCCTGCCGGGACAGGACTGTTCCGCGTTCGTGTGGGACTTCCGTCTTGACGTTGACGCGGAGGTCACGGCCGTGGCCGTGCGGCGTGCCCGGATGCGCAGCCGCACCAAGCTCAGCTACAAAGGCGCCCAGGCGGAACTGGACGCCGGCAGCCCTTCCCCTGTGCTGCGCCTCCTTAAAGAGGTGGGGCTCAAGCGCGTGGAGCTGGAGCGCGCCCGGGAGGGTGCCAGCCTGAACATGCCGGACCAGGAGATTGTCCAGCTTCCCGACGGCGGCTACCGGATTGCCGCCGCCCCGCAGCTGCCCGTGGAGGACTGGAACGCACAGATATCGCTGATGACCGGCATGGCAGCCGCACAGCTCATGCTGGCCGGGAAAGTGGGCATCCTGCGCACCATGCCGGCCCCGGACGAGCGTTCCCTGAACCATTTCCGGCTGCAGACAGAGGCCCTCGGAAAGCCCTGGGACGGCGAAGTCAGTTACGGCGAATACCTCCGCAGCCTGGACCCCACCCATCCCCGCCAGCTCGCAATCCTCCACTCCGCAGGGATGCTCTTCCGTGGGGCCGCCTATACGGCCTTTGACGGCACCGTCCCGGATGACGCCGTTCAGTCCGCCATCGGCGCCGCGTACGCCCATACCACCGCCCCGCTTCGCCGCCTGGTGGACCGCTTCGTGCTGGTCACCTGCGAGGCCTTGAGCAATGGCGGCGAGGTGCCCGCGTGGGTGCGGGACGCCCTGCCGTCGCTTCCCGAGATCATGGCGGGCTCGGACCAGCTGGCGTCCCGGATGGAGCGAATGGCGCTGGACACGGTGGAGGCGGCACTGTTGATCAACCACATCGGACAGGAGTTCGACGCGATCGTGATTTCAGGGTCGAAGCCCCAGAAGGAGAACGGGAACGGCGGCCTGAGCCGGAACGGCAACGGCAAGGGCAAAAACGGCAACGGCAAGAACGGCAACGGCGGCTCCGGGATCATCCAGATCGCCGAACCTGCAGTGACAGCGCGCTGCGCCGGTGAGTTGGAGGCCGGAACCAAGGTCCGGGTGCGCCTCATGTCCTCGGACATCGCTACCCGTGAAGTGCATTTCGAGCTGGTGCCGAAGGCGCCGTGACCCGGGGCGGTTTTGTGGCATATCCGGCCCGCAGTGCGGGCAAAAGCCGGATTTCGGTGCCCTTGCGGCTAGACTGAAGAGGTAGAAATGGATGCCCGGTCGTTGATTTCCTTGATTTGAAACCAACAAGCCCGCCCCTACGCGATCTTGAGAACCACCCGCTGGTCACCAGTGCCAGCATAAAGATAGCCCGCGATCGGCTTCCACTGGAATTGCTTGCGCGCCTGAGCGTGCTCCGGAACGGCCTGCCGGCCGGCCCGTTGAGCAGGCAGCGCCATTGCCCAAATGAATAAGGAAACTCCACGTGAGTGAATTGCATACCCACCAGCTTCTGACGGACGACTCCGGCACCGAAACGCTTGAGCCCGAAGAAACCATCATCTCCGACGAGAAGCCGCACGAGATTGAGGAGAAGTCCTTCGCGGACTTCAACGTCCGCGCCGACATCGTGGAGTCCCTGGCCGACGCCGGCATTACCCACCCCTTCCCCATCCAGGCCATGACCCTGCCGGTTGCCCTCTCCGGACACGACATCATCGGCCAGGCCAAGACCGGCACAGGCAAGACCCTCGGCTTCGGCATCCCCGCCCTGCAGCGGGTAGTGGGCCGGGACGACGCCGGCTACGAAAAGCTTGCCGTCCCGGGTGCACCGCAGGCACTGGTCATCGTCCCCACCCGTGAACTGGCGGTGCAGGTGGCCAACGACCTGCAGACGGCATCCCGCAAGCGGAACGCACGCATCGCCACCATCTACGGCGGCCGGGCCTACGAGCCCCAGGTGGAAGCCCTGAAGAACGGCGTGGAAGTTGTGGTGGGTACCCCCGGGCGCCTCATCGACCTCTTCAAGCAGAAGCACCTGAGCCTGAAGAACGTCAAGGTCGTCATCCTGGACGAGGCCGACGAAATGCTTGACCTCGGCTTCCTGCCGGACGTCGAGACCCTGATCGCGGCCACGCCCGCGGTCCGCCAGACCCTGCTGTTCTCCGCCACCATGCCCGGCCCCGTCATTGCCATGGCCCGCCGCTACATGACCCAGCCCACCCACATCCGTGCTGCTGATCCGGATGATGAAGGCCTCACCAAGCGCGATATCCGCCAGCTGATCTACCGCGCGCACAGCATGGACAAGATCGAGGTTGTCGCCCGCATCCTGCAGGCCCGCGGCCGCGGCCGGACCATCATCTTCACCAAGACCAAACGCACTGCCGCCAAGGTTGCCGAGGAACTCGTGGACCGGGGCTTCGCGGCCGCCGCCATCCACGGCGACCTCGGCCAGGGCGCCCGCGAGCAGGCCCTCCGGGCCTTCCGCAACAACAAGGTGGACGTCCTGGTGGCAACCGACGTCGCCGCGCGCGGCATCGACGTCGACGACGTCACCCACGTCATCAACTACCAGTGCGTGGAAGACGAAAAAATCTACCTGCACCGCGTGGGCCGCACCGGCCGCGCCGGCAATAAGGGCACCGCTGTCACCTTCGTGGACTGGGACGACATGCCCCGCTGGGGACTGATCAACAAGGCCCTGGGCCTGAGCGTGCCGGAGCCTGTGGAGACCTACTCGTCTTCCCCGCACCTCTTTGAAGACCTGGACATTCCCGAGGGCACCAAAGGCCGGCTCCCGCGCGACAAGCGCACCCTGGCCGGAGTCGACGCCGAAGTCCTGGAAGACCTGGGCGAAACGGGCAAAAAGAACGCCCGCGGGGGCCGCGACGCCGGCAGTTCCCGCGACCGCGACGGCCGGGGACGCGACAGCCGGGACCGCGGCGCCAAGCGCGAAGGCGGGCGCAGCGGCGACTCCGCTGCCCGCACAGGTGAGCGCCGCCGTCGTACGCCCGATTCAGCAGCAGCACCCGCTGCTGCCGGTGAGGCTCCGGCAGCTACCGAGACAGAGCAGCCCTCCCGCACCCGCCGCCCCCGCACGCGCACCCGCCGCCGCAACGGCGAGGTAGTGGGCGCCGACAAGGCCACGCAGCCCGGCAGCACCGAGGCCTAAAACCCTCCATGACTGACACTGTCTGGGCGCCGGACGGCAGCAGCCTGGTGGTCCACGCGGACAACGCGGACTTCCTTCCCTCGCTGCCGGACGGCGCCTTCACACTGATATACGTGGATCCGCCGTTCAACACCGGCCGGGCCCAACGGCGCCAGCAGACCACCATGGTGGCCAATGCGGAAGGCGCCGGCGACCGCGTCGGATTCAAGGGGCGCTCCTACGACACCATCAAGGGCGCGCTCCACCGGTATGACGACGCGTTCAGCGACTACTGGTCCTTCCTGGAGCCCCGGCTCGTGGAAGCGTGGCGCCTGCTGGCCGATGACGGCACCCTCTACCTGCACCTCGACTACCGCGAGGTGCACTACGCCAAAGTGATGCTGGACGCCATCTTTGGCCGCGAGTGCTTCCTGAACGAGATCATCTGGGCCTACGACTACGGAGCCCGCGCCAAGAACCGCTGGCCCACCAAGCACGACAACATCCTGGTGTACGTCAAGAACCCGGCGAAGTACCACTTCGACAGCGCGGAGGTGGACCGCGAGCCGTACATGGCACCGGGCCTTGTGACGCCCGCCAAGCGCGAACTGGGGAAACTGCCCACCGACGTCTGGTGGCACACCATCGTCTCCCCCACCGGCAAGGAGAAAACCGGATACCCGACGCAAAAGCCCGAGGGCCTGGTCCGCCGGGTGGTTGCCGCCTCAAGCAGGCCCGGAGACTGGTGCCTGGACTTCTTTGCCGGCTCCGGGACCCTGGGTGCAGTGGCGGCCAAGATGGACCGGAAGTTCGTGTGCGTGGACCAGAACCAGCCGGCGATCGACATCATGGCCAGGCGCCTGGGTGCCCACGCGGAGCTCACCGCGTTTCCGCCCAACCAGGTAGCGCCAAGTGTCGTTTTGACCCAGCAAAACGACACTTAGCGCGACTTACTTCACCCTCACCGGCTTTACGGGCAGCCCTCCATCAACTGGATCCCGTGGTCCGTCTGCCGGCTCACGAGTACTGACCCCTGGGAATCGCAGATTGCATTGACGAGTAGGGCATGGCCTTCGCCGCCCTGGAAGTTGCCCTTCTCGCCGGGCAGGCCGAACCCCTGGACTGTTCCGGGCGGGACAAATGCCCAGACTTCCGGAGCACCCTCGAAGACACTGGGAAGCCAGGCCCAGTTCCCGTTCAAAATAGGTCCGTCAGTACAGGTGGACCCGCACGCGGCAGGCGGCCGGCTGACGTTGATACAGTCAAGCGCGTTGGCTGCTGCGGGAACGAACAAAAAGGCTGTGGCTAGGCCGGCCGCAGCAAGGGACTTTTTCAGCATCGATCTCTCCGTCATCAGTTGGTAGTGACTCGATGAGACCTGGACCGGCTGGCGCCGCTCCCCCAGTACGCGCAAGGTTACTCGGCCCTGCCTGCTAGTCAATGCGTGGGAGCAAGTTACTTCCCCGCGCGCACGACCTTGGTGCCCGTCCCGAGTTCCTCGATCCGGGCGAGGACGTCCGGTGAGGTGAGGTTTTCCCCCAGCACGTTGGGCTTGCCGGTGCCGTGGTAGTCCGAGGAACCGGTAATCAGCAGGTCATGCTTGGCCGCCAGCCGCCGCAGGAAGCCGCGCCCCTCCTCCGGGTTGTCCCGGTGGTCGATTTCCAGGCCCGCCAGGCCGGCGTCGATCATTTCCTGGTAGACGCGCTCCCCCACGATGCGTCCCCGGGAGGACGCCACGGGGTGGGCGAAGACCGGGACGCCGCCGGCGGCGCGGACCAGTTCGACGGCGATGGCCGGCGCGGGTGCGTAGTGCTGGATGAAGTAGCGCGACCGTGAGGTCAGGATGGAGGCAAAGGCCTCCGAACGGTCCTCCACGACGCCGGCAGCCACGAGGGCGTCTGCGATGTGGGGCCGGCCGAGGGTGGCGCCGGGGGCCACATGATGGATGACGTCGTCCCAGGTGAGGGGGTAGTCCTCGGCAAGGAGGGTGACCATCCGCTCGGCGCGGGTGTGCCGGGCGTCCTTGGCCTTGGTGATTTCCTCAAGGAGCCCCGGATGCTTCGGATCGTGAAGGTAGCTCAGGAGGTGCACGCTGATGCCCTCCTCCGTCCGGCAGGAAACCTCCATCCCGGGTACCAGGGCAACACCGTGTTCAACAGCTGCCAGGGAGGCTTCGTCCCAGCCGGCAGTGGAGTCATGGTCCGTCAGCGCTATCACGTCCAGGCCGGCGCGGGCAGCGGATGCCATGACGTCTGCCGGATTCTCGGTACCGTCGGAAACATTGGAGTGGGCATGCAGGTCGATCCTCACCTGTCCAGAGTAGTTGACCTTGAGTTCACCCCGCGTATGCCCTGCTGCAACCCACGTCGGCGGACACGCCCCGGCAGAACCAGCCCGGCCGGTGGTCCGCCTGTTCGCGCAGCCGCGGAGCTGGTGAGACGATGGTGCCGTGAACGATGCCGAAAACACCCCTAACTCTGCTTCCCAGCCCTTGGACGAGCGCGTCAACAACCGCTCCCAGCGGCCCAGTTCCGACGCCTTCAAGGCCTTCATGGCCAGCAACTGGGCGCCCTCCCGCCAGGAACTCCCCGAGCGCGACGCCGTGGCCGGTTACGCCGCGGCCCGGCGCAAGGCCATCTCCAGCCAGTTCAAAGGTGAACGCCTGCTTATCCCCGCGGGCCCGCTGAAGGTCCGCTCCAACGACTGCGACTACCGTTTCCGCCCCCACTCCGGTTTTGCGCACCTCACCGGCCTGGGCCTGGACCACGAGCCTGACGCGGTGCTGATCCTGGAGCCGGTGGAGGAAGGGAAAGGCGACGACGGCGGCAACCACCGTGCCACGCTGTACTTCCGGCCCTTGGCCGGGCGGGACACAGAGCAGTTCTATGCAGACTCCCGGTCGGGTGAATTCTGGATTGGCGCCCGCCCCACGCTGGCCGAGTTCGAGGCACGCCTGGGCCTTGCGACGGCACACATCGACCAGCTCGAGACGGCAATCACCAAGGATGTGGGCGCCCCGGAGATCGGCGGCATTTCCATCCGCCTGGTCCGGAAAGTGGACGAAAACATCGACGCGCTGGTGGACACCGCCCGCTACAACACGGCAAAGGACCCGGAGAACCTGGACCTCGAGGTCCTCGATGCCCTCGACGAAAAGCTAAGCGAAGCCCTGTCCGAACTGCGCCTGCTGAAGGACAGCTGGGAGATTGAGCAGATGAAACTCGCGGTGGCCGCCACCGTTGAAGGTTTCGAGGAAGTGGTCAAGGTCCTTCCCCGCGCCCTCACTCATGCCCGCGGTGAACGGGTGGTGGAAGGGGCGTTCTTCGCCCGTGCGCGCGAAGTCGGGAATGAGCTGGGGTACGACACCATCGCCGCCTCCGGCAACAACGCAACCGTGCTGCACTGGACGCGCAACACCGGGAAGATCCACGCCGGCGAGCTCCTCCTCCTGGACGCCGGAGTGGAAGCAGATTCCCTGTACACGGCAGACATCACCCGGACCCTTCCCGCCAGTGGCGTGTTCAGTGACATCCAGCGCAAGGTCTACGAAGCGGTGCTGGATGCTGCCGACGCCGGGTTTGCCGCCGCGCAGCCCGGCGCGAAGTTCCGCGACATCCACACAGCGGCAACCACGGTGCTGGCTGAGCGGCTTGCCGAGTGGGGACTCCTGCCGGTCACGGTAAAGGAAGCCATCAGCCCCGAGGGCCAGCAGCACCGCCGGTGGATGCCGCACGGCACCAGCCACCATCTGGGGCTCGATGTCCACGACTGCGCCCAGGCCAAGCGTGAACTCTACCTTGACGGCATCCTCACGGAAGGCATGGTGTTCACTATCGAACCCGGCCTGTACTTCAAGAACGAGGACCTCGCCATTCCGGAGGAATACCGCGGGATCGGCGTCCGCATCGAGGACGACATCCTGATGACGGCCGACGGGCCGGTCAACCTAAGCGCCGCCCTGCCGCGCAAGGCCGGGGACGTGGAGGACTGGATGGCCGGGATCTACCGTGAAGCCGAGGGAACCAAAGAGTCCTAGCCGGACAACAGAAAGCGGGGCTACCGGAGGAATTTTCCGGTAGCCCCGCTTTTGCCTGTGGCGCCGGCGTTTGCCTGTGGCACCAAGTCGGCCGTTCGCTACTGCCGCCCCTCGCCCGGGTGCTGCTGTTTGTCTGCGTCTTGCTGCCCGTCAGCGGGTTGCCCGTGATCCCCGTGCTGGTCGTCTTGGGGCTGGGCGGTCCCGGCAGCGGGACCCTGCGGCAGCCGGACACCATATTGGGGCCGGCCGTCCGGCAGGTCCGGGTACCGGACAGCACGTGCCGGGGCCGGCTGCTCCTGGACGGCAGCGTCCTGGCGCGGCCCGGCCCCGGCGTGGTCACCGGCCTGCTCCTGCGCGGATGAACCTGCGGAAGACTGGCCATAGGGGTCACTCCATCCCGAGGGACGGGCGGGCGCCTGGCCCGGCTGCGGGGGCTGGTAGGGCTGGCCCTGGAAGTCACGCTGGGTGTACGGTCCCCCGCCGGCCGCCGCGTCCGAGCGCGTCATGGGCAGCTGCTGAAGGAGCCGGCGCGCCTCGTGTGCGGCTTCCGGCGACACCACGACGTCGTAGCTGGTGGCCACCACCTGGCTGGTGGAGGTGAAGTCGCGCTTGCCCCGCTGCATGGCGTAGGTGACGATGCCGAAGAGCATAAAGAACGCCGCGCCCATCAGCACCGACGTGAGGATGGAGAAGTACCCCGGTGACGGTGCGAAGAAGGAGAGCATGACGCCAACGAACAGGCCGAACCACATGCCGCTCAGCGCTCCGGACAGGGCAACCCGGGGATAGCTCAGGCGCCCGGTAACCCGCTCCACCATCTTCAGCTCGTTGCCCACGATGGACACCATGTGCACGGGGAACTGCTGGTCCGCGAGGTAATCCACGGCCTTCTGGGCATCCAGGTAGGAGGTGTAGGAACCCACGGTGTCGCCGACGGGAACGGCCCGGGACTCGTCCATTCCGCCGGGCCCGCCGGCCTTGGGAGCACCAAATATGTTTGCCATACCCCCATTCTTGCCCATGCGCATGTGTGCTGCCTGTAAATTCAGCTAAAAGAGAGCAGACTCGGTAGCCTGTAGGAGTGAGCACAACTCCTACCCGCGTCTTCGTGGCGCGCCTTCTGGGCCTCGACGTCTTCGACCCGCTGGGCGACCGGCTGGGCCGGCTGCGCGATGTTGTTGTGCTGTCCCGTGGAACCCAGGGCGCTCCGCACGTGGTGGGCATCGTCGTCGAAGTTCCCGGCAAGAAGCGCGTGTTCGTGCCCATGACCCGGATCACCTCCATCGACCAGACGCAGATCATCTGCACCGGACTGGTCAACCTCCGCCGCTTTGAGCAGCGCGGCGCCGAAACCCTGGTGGTGGCCGAAATGTTCGACCGCCGCGTCACGCTCCGGGACGGAAGCGGCGATGCCACGATTGAGGACATTGCCATGGACCAGACCCGTTCCGGGGACTGGTTCGTCAGCAAGCTCTTTGTCCGGCGCGGCCACTCCCTTTCCCCCCTGAGCCGGCTCCGCCGCAACGAGACCCTGATCATCGACTGGGCTGACGCCCTCCAGGGCGCGCGCACCGAGCCGCAGGCTGCCACCCAGTTCGTGGCCAACCATGAAGACCTCAAACCCGCGGACTTCGCCGAAGCCCTGCAGGAAATGAGCGATAAACGCCGTTTCGAAGTGGCGAGCGAACTGCAGGATGAGCGCCTGGCAGACGTCCTGCAGGAACTTCCGGAGGACGACCAGGTGGAAATCCTGTCTGCCCTGGACGTCCAGCGCGCCGCCGACGTGCTGGAGGAGATGGATCCCGACGACGCCGCCGACCTCCTCGGCGAACTCCCTTCCGCCCAGGCCGAAGAGCTGCTCCAGCTGATGGAGCCTGAAGGCGCAGAGGACGTCCGGCGCCTGCTGGAATACGACGAAGACACCGCCGGCGGCCTCATGACCCCGGTGCCGGTCATCCTGCCGCCCGAAGCCACGGTGGCCGAGGCCCTGGCGCATGTCCGGCGCGAGGAACTCTCCCCTGCGCTGGCCTCCTCCATCTTCATTGCCAGGCCCCCGCTGGAGACCCCCACCGGCCGTTTCCTGGGCGTGGTCCACATCCAGCAGCTGCTCAGGTTCCCGCCGTTCGAACCTCTCGGCAACCTGGTGGACAAGAACCTCGAGCCGCTGTCGGACCAGGCGCACATCAGTGAAGTCGCCAGGACCCTGGCTACCTACAACCTGAACTCCCTCCCCGTGGTCAATGACGCCGGCCGGCTTGTGGGGGCGGTGACTGTTGATGACGTTTTGGATCATCTGTTGCCGGATGACTGGCGAGCCCATGACGGCGAAGCCCCGATAAGAAGGCTTGGTGGCCGTATTGGCTGACAGCAGCGCTCCCAAGAACCCCAACCAGCGGATGCCGGCCAAGACCGCATCGAAGGGCAGCCTCGACACGCCGCTCAGCGGCCGCCAGCGGATCCTGCCCAAGTTCTCCCCGGACCCCGATGCCTTCGGCCATGCCACGGAAGGCTTCGCCCGCTTCATGGGCACGCCGCAGTTCCTTGTCTACATGACCGTCTTCGTGGTGATCTGGCTGGCCTGGAACACCTGGGCGCCGCTCGAGTGGCAGTTCGATTCCCGCGCCCTCGGTTTCACCCTGCTGACGCTGATGTTGTCCCTGCAGGCCTCCTACGCCGCACCTCTGCTGCTCCTGGCACAGAACCGCCAGGACGACCGCGACCGCGTCTCGCTCCAGCAGGACCGCCAGCGGGCCGAACGCAACCTGTCAGACACCGAGTACCTGACCCGGGAGCTCGCGTCCCTGCGGATTGCGCTCCGCGAGGTTGCCACGCGCGACTACGTCCGTGCCGAACTGCGCTCCCTGCTGGAAGACATGCTGGAAGCCCAGGAAGAGCTCCGGACCCATGATCCCGCCGGGCAGGCGCAGCACGAATCCCCGCGCGACAAAATCAGGGAAAAACTGAAGGAACAGCGTGACCGCCAGCGGAATCCCCGCACCCAACAGATTCCCCGGGTTAAGCCCGGCCACTCTACCCAGGACCGCTAATGAACGCACCGATCGCCAACACCGCGTTGGCTGACGCAGTCGCCGCTGCCCTGGCCACGGTCATTGACCCCGAGCTCCGCCGCCCCATCACGGAGCTGGGCATGGTTGAATCCGTCGACATTTCCGACGACGGCAGGGTCAGCCTTGCTGTCCTGCTCACCATCGCCGGCTGCCCGCTCCGGGACACCATCACGGCCGATGCCACACAGGCGCTGCTGGCCGTTCCGGGAGTGGCCGCCGTCGACGTCGAACTCAAAGTGATGACGCAGGAACAGCGCGATGCCCTCAAGGAGCTGCTCCGCGGCGCCGGCGGCCAGCGCGGCATCCCGTTCAATCAGCCGGATTCGCTCACCAAGGTGTATGCGGTGGCGAGCGGCAAGGGCGGGGTGGGCAAATCCTCCGTGACGGTCAACCTTGCCTGCGCCCTCGCCGCCCAGGGCCTGCGGGTCGGGATCGTGGACGCGGACGTGTATGGCTTCTCGGTTCCTGGCCTCATGGGCATCACCCAACCGCCCACCCGCGTGGATGACATGATCCTCCCCCCGGTGGCCTATGGGGTGAAGGTGATCTCCATCGGGATGTTCGTCAGCGGCAACCAGCCCGTGGCCTGGCGCGGACCCATGCTTCACCGCGCCCTTGAGCAGTTCCTGACGGACGTGTACTTCGGTGACCTGGACGCCCTTTTCCTGGACCTGCCGCCCGGCACCGGTGACATCGCGATCTCCGTGGCCCAGCTGTTGCCGAAAGCCGAAATCCTGGTGGTCACCACACCGCAGGCCGCCGCGGCCGACGTCGCGGAGCGCGCCGGTGCCATAGCCACGCAAACTGGCCAGAAAGTGGCCGGCGTCATCGAGAACATGTCCTACCTGGAAATGCCCGACGGCGGCAGGATGGAATTGTTCGGAAGCGGCGGCGGGTCAGTCCTCGCCGGCCGGCTGACGGCAACAGTAGGCGCAGAGGTGCCGCTGCTGGGGCAGATACCGCTTGATATCCAGCTGCGGGAAGGCGGCGATTCCGGGGTTCCGATAGTCCTCGGGCAGCCGGATACACCCGCTGCCGCGGCGCTGTCCGGCATCGCCGGCCGGCTGGCAGCAAAGCCGCGCGGCCTCGCGGGGATGAAACTGGGGCTGCAGCCCCGCTAAGAAGCGGCTAGGTGGCCTCGGTGTCGAAAGGCGCGGCCTCGCCGGGGGGCAAGGACTGGAGCACCCGTTCCGGCCGCCGCGGCGCCGCCTCCGCTGCCACGGCCGCTGCGCCGGAGACGGCAGCCACTGCAGCGGGCGCGCCGGCGCTCACCGGCTTGGAGTCGTCATCCAGGAGCGCTTCTTTGATGATGCGCCGCGGATCGTACTGGCGGGGATCGTACTTCTTCCAGTCGACATCGTCGATGTCGATCCCCACTTCTTCCTTGATCTGCTCACGGGCGCCGGATGCCATGCGCCGGACTTCCTTGACCAGATTAGCCAGTTTCTGGGTGTATTCGGGCAGCCGCTGGGGACCGATCACCAGAACCCCAATGATCAGCAGAAGAAAGAACTCCGGGCCGTTGATTCCAAACACTTTAGGAAGATTACCCTCTCCGGGCTGCCAGTGACGATTTCCGCCCGGGGTCCGGGAAGACTGTGCGTTCTACGGGGTGAAAAAGGCAACGATGCGGTTAACTCCACGTTGCAGCCGGGTGATGATTGGTTCCTCCGCCGCTTCCGGGGAGGGATCCGGGATTCGGGCCGCAACGCCTTCCTCAGCCTGGTTGCCGAGCCGCTGCAGGATAGGCAGGGCATCGTCAGCCGCCTCGGCGGGCAGGTCGGACTCGTAGAGAAAAGTGTGGCCGGGCGTCCGGTAGGTTGCCGACCACGGCGAGGACCGCCCCACCCGCAGGGGGCTGTCCTGGCTGGCCATGTCCGGCCCGGCACCTTCCTGTCCCGCAGCGCTTTGTCCGGGAACGGCCTGCAGGGCGGTCCGCTGTTCGGTCACCGTTGCCTGGTGGGTGCCGTCGGTAAGCCGCAGCTCCACTGCCGGCTGGCCATCGAGCACGGTGGCCCTCGCCGACTCGAGACGGAAGCCCATCGCTTCAAGCTCCGGACAGGCCCATCCTTCGGAACGCAGCTGGGTGAGCTGTTCCCCTGTCAGCAGCCTGCCGTCCGCAGGTGTCCGGGACGAGACGTGGGAGAGTGCGGCCTGGTTGCCTGCAGTGTCCCCCGGCGGGGGATCTCCTGCCGCGGCAAATGCACCGACGGCCAGCACGCCGGCAGCTGCCATGCTGCCACCGGCAGCCAGGGCCAGCACGCGGACGGCGCTACGGGACGATGCTGGCCGGTGCGCGCCTGCAGGCGGCATGGCGGCCAGTTCCTGCGTTCGGGCGAGCAGGCGGGCCGTCAGGTCATCGCTGGCCGGAGGGATGGGAGCATCACGGAGCCGCTCCAGGTACTGGCGCTCCCTCCGCACGGCTGAATGGCATTCCTGGCAGGACTGAAGGTGGCTGCCGGTGCGCTGATGCCTGCGTCCGAATGGACTACGGGACCTCATGCGCCGTTCAGAGGATACCGGCGATGCGCGGCATGGACAGTTTCCGGCGGGACTGCTGCGGACGCGGATCCCGGTGGGCCAGCTTTTCCCGCAGCATGGTCCGTCCGCGGTGGATCCGTGAACGGACGGTGCCCAGCTTCACGCCCAGGGCTTCCGCCACTTCGTCGTAGGACAGCCCTTCAAGGTCGCACAGAACGACGGCGGCACGGAAGTCCGGCGGCAGTTCCTCCAGCGCAGCCTGGACGTCCACATCGAGGTTGTTCAGTTCGAAGCTCTGCTCGGGGCCTGGTTCACGGCCGGGAAGCCGTGACTCTGCGTCCTCGGCAAGGGCATCGAACCTGATCCGCGTCTTTCTCCGTGCCTGGTCCAGGAAGAGGTTCGTGGTGATCCGGTGCAGCCAGCCGTCCAGGGTGCCAGGCTTGAAGTTTTCCAGCGAGCGGAAGACACGGACAAACACCTCCTGGGTGAGGTCCTCGGCGTCGTACTTGTTACCGGTCAGGCGGTAGGCGAGCCGGTAAACCTTCGCCGAGTGGTTGGTGACCACTTCTTCCCAGGTGGGACGGACCCACTCCGGATCAGGATGATTTGCTGCAGGGACAGGTGCCACTACTGAAGATGACATCGTCCACTCCCCTCGTGGAATGCTAACGCCCGGATACTGTTGACATCACTGATTCGGCGCCGGTCACCTTTCGGATGAGCGGATAATAATCATTTCAAACTTGTCTGGGAATTTCCTGATTGTTCGGAAGTTCAGCCGTGGGCGCAACCGCCCGCCTCCGCTGCTGTTGCCACCGGACACAGTAGGCTGTAAAGGACATTCCCCTGCCGCCCAGAAAGCGAAACCCATGAGCGCCGACAAGTCCACCAGCTGGTCCTATGCAGAAGATCTGCCCGCTGAGGATGAGGTCATGCTTCGGGCCCGGGAGCGCTCCTTCGAGCTGGGTGTTACACCGGTTGGACCAGGGGTGGGCGCAGTCCTGACCGTGCTGGCGGCGTCGTCCAAAGCCCAGACCGCCGTCGAAATCGGGACCGGCGCCGGGGTGTCCGGCGTCTGCCTGCTCCGCGGCCTCGGCCCGCAGTCCGTCCTCACCACCATCGATGTGGACGTGGAACACCTCAAGGCCGCCCGGGAGGCATTTTCCGAGGCAGGGAGCCCGGCCAACCGCACCCGCACGATTTCCGGACGGGCCGGCGACGTCCTGCCGCGCCTGACTGACAACGCTTATGACCTGGTGTTCATCGACGCCGACAAACCAGGGCTCCCGGGCTATGTGGAGCAGGCCATCCGGCTCCTGAAGCCCTCCGGGCTGCTGATCATCAATGATGCGTTGGACAAGGACAAGGTTGCCAACCCCGCCGGCCGTGAAGCCACCACGGTGGTCTTGCGCCAGGTCGGTAAGGCAATCCGCGACGACGAGAGGCTTGCGTCCGCCATGCTTCCCACCGGCGACGGACTGCTGGTGGCGGTCAAGAAGTAGCCACCAGGATACGGGCAGGGCCCGCAGCCTGCTGGCTGCGGGCCCTGCCCGGCACGATTATTCGGTAACGCCGACGAGGCATTCCTTGAGGTTTGCTGCCTCGGCAGCGTTCAGCTCGACCACCAGGCGCCCGCCGCCCTCGAGCGGGACGCGCATGATCAGGCTGCGGCCCTCCTTGGTGACTTCCATTGGGCCGTCGCCGGTGCGTGGTTTCATAGCCGCCATGAGGAATTCCCCTCCATTTTGTCCCAGGACTGATCAGCCCGGACGGGCTGTGTCCGCATGTCGATCAAGCCGCTATGGCGGAGTGGATGGACACCGCCAAGGCTGAGCGTATTCTGAATGCTTTTTGTCCTTGCTTACTTACCATTATCGCGGAATTACCCGCCCGTAGCTAATCGATGGACATTTCCAACGTCTTGCCATTTGAGTCCTGACCTGCGCGGAAGTCCCATTGGCTAGGGTGGATAATCCCCTCCCCCGGGCAATTGGGCCCAGGCCCACAACCAGACGATCCAGACGATCTGCAGCAGCAGGAACATGGTGACCACCGTCCACCGGTAGGCCCGCGAGCCGGACACCAAAACAGCACCCAGCGCAAGCGGAAACAGCGGCAGGAGCATGCGGAAGGTGCTGGTCTGCGGGTGCAGGAAGATCACCAGGTAACCCATGTAGCAGGCGCACCACAGCCGGAGCTCCACGCCGAGTTGCCGTACCGGCGGCAGGAACAGCATGGCGCCGAAAAGCGCCACGAAAACGACCGGCGCCAGCAGGCCCAGGACGGGGCCAAAGAGGTCGACGCCGGTATCGAACCAGGGTTTGAAAGGCACCAGGTCGTGGCCCCGCCACACGGTTTCGGTCTTTGTGTACGCCTGGATATCGCCCGTTGCCGCCCAGGCGGCCGCCGGCCAGGCAAGCGCCATGGCCCCTCCGACGGCGGTGAGGGCAGCCAGCGCCGCGAGGTCGCCGTTCGAGTGCGTTCCTTCCCGCTGCCCGTTGTCGGCCTGCCGGGCACCGAACCGCTCCCACAGGTGGCGCAGCAGAACCAGCCCGAGCATGGCCGCGAACGGGACTCCCACCGGACGGGACAGGCACAGGAGCACCACCACCGGGATGGCCCACAGGTACTGCCTGCGCACCACCAGCAGCAACGCCGCCGCGAGCAGCAGCAGCGACAGCGACTCGGCATAGGGCACCTGGAGGATGGCGGACACGGGGAAGGTGGCGAAGAAGGCCACTCCCCATAGGGCGGACGCAGGGGCGGCCTTGTGCCGGAAGAGGATGTAGACAACCAGGCCGGCTCCCCACCCGGCCAGCATGGCGATGATGGTCAGTGAGGCGGCGGGGACAAGTCCGGTCAGTCTGCTGAGGCCTCCGGCCAGGGCAGGAAACAACGGA
Organism: Pseudarthrobacter oxydans; assembly: GCF_034258515.1. Taxonomy (NCBI): domain Bacteria; kingdom Bacillati; phylum Actinomycetota; class Actinomycetes; order Micrococcales; family Micrococcaceae; genus Pseudarthrobacter; species Pseudarthrobacter oxydans. The sequence goes on from NZ_CP139438.1 coordinate 3,026,836, forward strand.
TAGAAAGCCCACGCATTTTCCTGGACGTTGCCGGCGGCATCCGTCGGCAGGACGGAGGGGTAGCCACCGGCGATGACTTGGCCGTACCAGCGCGCATCCCAGATGTTAATGAAGTTCCAGTAATCGGGCTTGGCCGGGAACCAGGGGTTGGGACCCTGGTGCAGGGCGGCAGCCATGAAGATGCAGGCGCTGACCAGCCGGGCCGCGAAGTAGACGGCGGTGGCCTGCAGCCACCATGGCCAGCCTTGGACAGCCCGCCCGGCCTGTGCGGCCAACGCCTGAAGGGACGGGACAAGACCTGCCCGGCGCCGTGCCATTGTGCTCACAGCCGGTCCTCTTCAGGCGCAGTGCTCTTTTTGTCGGGTTCCGGTCCAAGAGGAGCTTCCATAGCCGCCAGCGCTGCCCGGAGCCCGTCAATTTCCTGCTGTTTGGAGGCGAGCTGGTCCCGCAGTTCATCCAGGACCTGGTCCACCTGGTCCATCCGGTAGCCACGGAGGCCAAGGGAGAAACGCACGCGGTCAACGTCCTCCGGGGCTGCCTGTGCGGGCAGCAGGACCGGAGGAAGGTTGGCTGGCGGCTGCTCGAAACCGCCGCCGGGCAAGCCGGGCAAGAGGCCGTCGCCCGTTTTGCCGGAACGCAGCCCCGGGCCGATCCAGAAGACCACCCCAATCAGCACGATGGCCAGGAAAACCAGAAAAAAGCTCACCGCTCCATCGTGCCAGACGGGATGGAGCGCCGCCGTCCGGACGCTCGGGCTACTCCGGCCGCTGCTCCCCGTTAAGCGAGGGGGTAATGGCCACGTGGAGCACCCTGTCCACCGCCTCTGCTGGATCATCAACCACCTGGATCAGGTCCAGGTCCTTTTCGGAGACCATGCCTTCCGCAACCAGGGTTCCCCTGATCCACTCGATCATGGGACCCCAGAATTCGACGCCCAGCAGCACGATGGGGAACGAGGTCACCTTTCGCGTCTGCACCAGCACCATTGCCTCAAAAAGTTCGTCGAGCGTGCCCAGGCCGCCCGGCAGGACGATGAACCCCTGCGCGTACTTGACGAACATGGTTTTGCGGGCAAAGAAATACCTGAAATTGATGCCCAGGTCCACCCACTGGTTCAGGCCCTGCTCAAAAGGAAGTTCGATGCCCAGGCCGACGGACACGCCGTTGCCTTCAACGGTGCCGCGGTTGGCGGCTTCCATGGACCCGGGACCGCCGCCGGTGATGACGGCAACGCCGGCCTCGGCCAGTTTCCGCCCCACTTCCACACCCATTTCGTAGTAGGGGCTGCCGGGTTTGGTGCGCGCCGAGCCGAAGACGCTCACGGCCTTGCCGATGTCCGCCAGGGCGCCGAAGCCTTCCACGAACTCGCTCTGGATGCGCAGGACGCGCCAAGGATCGGTGTGGACAAACTGCCCGGGGCCCTTGGTGTCGAGCAGATGCTGGTCAGACATGTCCACGGCCGCCTGCTTGCGGCGCAGTTCAAGGGGGCCCTTACGGCGCGGCTGGGAATTTCTGGCCGGATCTGCGTTGATGCTCATTCACCAAGGCTAACCTCCCCCGGGAGGTATCTCTTGAATCACGATCCGCAGGAAGTTGCGGTGATTCGCGTCATAAACAGTTGTTGTTCGCTAGATTCTTTCCTATGACTACTCATGTGCCCGGAGATGCGCTTGTCTCCCTGAACGGCGTAAATAAGCACTACGGCCAGCTGCACGTTTTGAAGGACATCAACCTGCAGGTCCGCAAGGGCGAGGTTGTTGTGGTCATCGGGCCCTCCGGCTCCGGTAAGTCCACCCTCTGCCGTGCCATTAACCGCCTGGAGACCATCGAGGCCGGAACCATCAGCATCGACGGGAAAGTGCTTCCTGAGGAAGGCAAGGAACTCGCCCAGCTCCGCGCCGACGTCGGGATGGTTTTCCAGTCCTTCAACCTCTTTGCGCACAAAACCATCCTGGAGAATGTGACGCTCGGCCCCATTAAGGTCAAGGGCGTCGCCAAGGCCACGGCGGACAAGGACGCCATGGCCCTGCTTGAACGCGTCGGCGTAGGCCACCAGGCCCCCAAACTGCCGGCACAGCTCTCAGGCGGGCAGCAGCAGCGCGTGGCCATCGCACGGGCTTTGGCAATGAAGCCGAAGGTCATGCTGTTCGATGAGCCCACGTCAGCCCTGGACCCGGAAATGATCAACGAGGTTCTGGACGTCATGGTCCAACTGGCCAAAGAGGGCATGACCATGATTGTGGTCACGCACGAGATGGGCTTTGCCCGCAAGGCCGCGGACCGCGTCGTCTTTATGGCCGACGGCCAGATCGTCGAAGACGCAACCCCGGAAGAATTCTTCACCAACCCGAAGAGCGATCGTGCCAAGGACTTCCTTTCCAAGCTCCTGACGCACTGATTCACACCTGAACAAACACTCCCAGTTCGCACCGAGGCCGTGACCCACGGCCATCAATGAAAGGAATGTCATGAAGGCATTTATGACCCGGCGGAAATCATTCGTCGTGGCGGCCACCGCTGCCCTGGCCCTGTCCCTGAGCGCCTGCGGCGGAGGCGGCACGGGCACCACCACCAATCCCACTGTGGCCGAGAAGCCGTCCTTCGCTGCGGGCACCACCATGGAGAAGCTCTCCAAGGCAGGCAGCATCAAGATCGGCACCAAGTTCGACCAGCCGCTCTTCGGCCAGGTCGGCCTGGACGGCAAGCCCGTCGGATTCGACGTTGAAATCGGCAAGCTTATCGCTGCCAAGCTGGGCATCGCCGCGGACAAGATTGAATGGTCAGAGACCGTCTCCGCCAACCGCGAACCCTTCATCGAGCAGGGCAAGGTGGACCTGGTGATCGCCACGTACACCATCAACGACAAGCGCAAGCAGGTTGTCAGCTTCGCCGGACCGTACTACGAGGCCGGACAGGCCCTCATGGTGAACAAGGACAACGACTCCATCAAGAAGCCTGAAGACGTCAAGGGCAAGAAGGTCTGCTCGGTGACGGGTTCGACGCCGGCCGCCACCATCGTGGAGAAGTACGGAGCAGAGCTGGTCCCCGCCGCAACCTACTCCGCATGCCTGGAGCCGCTGCGCAACAAGCAGGTTGAAGCGGTCACCACCGACAACGTCATCCTCGCCGGCTTCGTGGACAAGGAACCGGACGCCTTCAAGCTGGCCTCCGACGAAACGTTCACCAAGGAGCCCTATGGCATCGGCCTGAAGAAGGACGACACCGAGTTCCGCAACTGGATCAATGACCAGCTGGAGTCCTTCGAAAAGGACGGAAGCTACAAGAAGGCCTGGGAGGCCACTGCCGGCGAGGTCATCAAGACTGCGCCCAGCCTGCCCGCAATCAACCGCTACTAGGCTGCCCGTTCGTTGCCGGGACCGGCCCGCCGGTCCCGGCAACGCCACGCCTTCACTTCCGTCCACTCCCAGAGCCGAAGGATCCTATGGACGTCATTCTTGAAAACCTGCCCCTGTACTGGAACGGTTTTCTCCGTACCCTCTTTCTTTCAGCCGTATCCGGGATCATCGCGCTGGTGTTGGGCACGCTCCTTGCGGCTGCCAGGGTTTCCCCGGTTGCTGCCCTGCGCGGCTTCAGCACCGTCTACGTCGAGGTTCTCCGGAATACACCCTTGACCATCGCCTTCTTCTTCGCGGCCGTCGTGCTCCCCCGCCTCGGGGTCAAGTTTGAGCAGTTCGAGATTGCCGCGATCATTGCCCTCAGTACCTACACCGCAGCGTTCATCGCCGAAGCTGTCCGCTCTGGTGTCAACAGTGTCCCGGTGGGACAGGCTGAAGCCGCCCGCAGTATTGGCATGAAGTTCAGCCAGGTGCTGTCCCTCATCATCCTGCCGCAGGCCTTGAGGACGGTGATCCCGCCGCTGATCAACATCCTGATCGCCCTGGTGAAAAACTCGTCCGTGGCCGGTGCGTTCTTTGTCCTGGAACTTTTCGGCTACGGCCGGCAACTGGCCAACGCCAACGGTGACGCCGTCATCGCGGTGCTGCTGGGTACTGCGTTCTTCTATCTGCTCCTCACCGTTCCGCTGGGCATCCTCGCCAGCACGGTGGAACGAAAGGTGGCGATTGCCCGATGAGCTCAGTCCTTTATGACGTTCCCGGCCCCAAGGCCCGGCGCGTCTCCCTGATCGCTTCGATCGCCGGTTCCGTGCTGATCCTCGGCCTGCTGGCGTGGATTGTGATGACCCTCGCGCAGCAGGGAATTTTCGAAGGCCGACGCTGGCAGATCTTCACCCGCGGCGACGTGTGGACCCTCCTGGCCAACGGCCTCGGCGCCACCCTGAGCGCAGCAGCCCTGGCGGCGGTTATCGCCTTCCCCCTGGGCCTGCTCCTCTGCCTGCTGCGCATCTCTGATGCGGCCTTCATCAGGATCCCCACCCGGGTGGTGCTGGAGTTCCTCCGCGGCATGCCCGTGGTCCTGATGATGCTGTTCGTCCTGCTGGGCTTCGGTACCTCGCCGTTCATTGCCGTTGTCACCGGCCTGGTGCTCTACAACTCAGCCGTGTTCGCCGAAATCATCCGGGCCGGCATCCAGTCGCTGCCGAAGGGGCAGCGTGAGGCCGGGCTGGCCATTGGCCTGACGAGCTTCCAGTCCCGCATGCAGGTCGAGCTTCCGCAGGCGATCCGTCGCATGATGCCCTCCCTGGTGGCGCAGATGGTGGTCCTGCTGAAGGACACTTCGCTCGGCTACATCGTGGCGTACGGCGAGCTACTGCGCGCTGTGCAGGTGATGGCGGACTTCCTGGGCACCCAGTTCCTGTTCCCCATCTTCTTTGTCGCCGCCGCAATCTACATCGCCATCAACATCGGCGTTTCCCGCCTCGCGGTGTGGATCGAGCGCCGCGGATCCAAGAAGGCCGCGGGCGGAATGGCCAAGGCGGAGCCCGCCGCAGTTGAGGCCGGAGCGCCCTAGGCGGTCCCACCGAAAGCAGCGGCCCGGATCGTAGGATCCGGGCCACTGCTTTTTAACGGGGTGCGAGGCCTGGCGAACCTAGCCTGCCAGCCAGTCCTTCAGTGCCCGCAGGCACGTACGAATGGCTTCAGCATCGACGTGCTCGTTGTCCTTATGCGCCAGCAGCGGGTCGCCGGGGCCGAAGTTCACCGCCGGGATCCCCAGCTCGCTGAAGCGCGCGACGTCGGTCCAGCCGTACTTGGGCTTCGGCTCGGCCCCCACCGCCGCAACGAAGGATGCCGCGGCGGGGTGGTGGAGGCCGGGCCGGGCCCCGGCGGCGGCATCGGTACGGACCACGTCGAATCCTTCAAGGAGTTCCCGCACCACGGCTTCGGCCTGGTCCGGCGTCTTGTCCGGGGCGAAGCGGTAGTTGATCTCCACCACGCACCGGTCCGGAATGACGTTTCCGGCAGTGCCGCCGTTGATCCTTACCGCGTTGAGGCTCTCCCGGTACTCCAGCCCGTCCACGTTGACTGTTCCCGGCCGGTAGGCTGCGAGCCTCTCCAGGACGGGCGCCGCAGCGTGGATGGCGTTGCGGCCCATCCACGCGCGTGCTGAGTGGGCAGACTCCCCCACCGTCGTCACCTCAAACCGGCTGGTGCCGTTGCAGCCGCCTTCCACCGTCCCGTGGGTTGGTTCCAGCAGGATCGCGAAATCGCCGCCCAGCAGGTCGCCGTGGTTCCGCACCAGCCGCCCAAGGCCGCTCTTGACGGCCTCGACTTCCTCGTGGTCGTAAAAGACAAAGGTGACGTCCCGCTTCGGCGAGGCCCCGTCGTCGAACATTGTGGCGGCCAGCGCAAGCTGCACCGCGACGCCGCCCTTCATGTCCGTCGCGCCGCGGCCGTACAGGATCCCTTTGCCGGGAACACCGGATCCCCAGGTGGAGGGCACGGTCCCCTTCGCACCATCCGCCAGGGGCAGCGGGACGGTGTCCAGATGCCCCGCCAGGATGACCCGTTCCGCACAGCCCAACTCAGTCCGGGCGATCATCGAATCCCCGTCCCGGAGCACGCTCAATTGGGGAATTCCCTGCAGCGCGGCTTCTATGGCGTCCGCCAGTTCCGTTTCATTGCCGGACACACTGTTGATGTCCATGATGGCGGCTGTAAGGAGCGCAACGTCCTGGCGGAGGTCGAGCGTCAAGGTGGAAGGGTCCGGAGTGGTTTCGGCAGTCACGAAGCCAGTCTAGTTCGGACCCTGTCGCTGCCCCTCGATAGACTGGGGCCATGACTGAGACTGCTTCTTCCGCCGTGCCCGAAACCTCGAACGCAACCACCGACGAACGCTCTGCCTACGGGTTCGGCGTGGCCACCATTTCCACCGGTGACGCCACCGTACTGGACGTGTGGTTTCCGGCACCGGCCCTCGGTGTTGCCGCCGAAAACCTGCGTTCCGTTGAGAACGCGGATGAGTCCCTCACCCTGATCGCCAAGAACGGCGCCGATGAGGACCGCGGCACGGAACAGAAAGTGGTTTTTGTCCAGATCCACCTCGATGAGGCCCCGGCCGATACCGCCGATGCGTACCTGCGCCTGCACCTCCTCTCGCACCGCCTGGTCAAGCCCAACACCATCAACCTGGACGGCATCTTCGGCAACCTGCCCAACGTCGTGTGGACCAACTTCGGCCCCGCCCCGGTGGAGGGCTTCGAGCTCACCCGCGCGCGGCTGCGGCGCCGTGGCGCCGTCACTGTCTACGGCATTGACAAGTTCCCGCGGATGGTGGACTACGTGGTGCCCACAGGTGTAAGGATTGCCGACGCCGACCGCGTGCGCCTCGGTGCCCACCTGGCCGAAGGCACCACCGTGATGCACGAAGGTTTCGTCAACTTCAATGCCGGAACCCTGGGCACCTCCATGGTGGAAGGCCGCATCTCGGCCGGCGTAGTGACCGGCAACGGCAGTGACGTCGGCGGCGGAGCCTCCATCATGGGCACGCTGTCCGGCGGGGGCAAGGAAAAAATCACCATCGGCGAGCGGGTCCTGCTGGGCGCCAATTCAGGCGTCGGCATCAGCATCGGTGACGATTCGGTGGTTGAGGCCGGGCTGTACGTGACGGCGGGAACCCGCGTCCGCATCCCGGGACCAAAGGATGAGGTGGGTGAAGACACCACCAAGATCGTCAAGGCCGCGGAGCTGTCCGGCGTGCCCAACTTGCTGTTCCGCCGCAACTCCACCACGGGCGCGGTGGAGGTCCTCCCCCGCCAGGGCCAGACCGTGGAGCTGAACGACGCCCTGCACGCCAACTGATCCTTCATGGCACGAAGACGCAGCCTGCGCACCCTCGCGGTACTGGTGCTCACCCTGGCACTCGTAGCCGGCGGCATCTACTCGGCCGTGTTCTTCCTGCAGCGTTCCGAAACCCTCGTTTCGGAACGCTGCAGGGCCGTCATTGACGAACGGACATCCGAGCTGGCCCCGGACCAGGCCGTCTATGCCTCGCTGATCACTGCTGTTGCCGTGCAGCGCGGACTTCCGCCGCGGGCAGCAAGCATAGCGCTGGCCACCGCCATGCAGGAGTCCAAGCTGCGGAACATTGAGCACGGAGACCAGGCCGGCCCGGATTCGCGCGGGCTGTTCCAGCAGCGTCCTTCCCAAGGGTGGGGAACCGAGGCGCAGATCATGGATCCGTACTATGCGGCGAACGCCTTCTACGACGCCCTGGTGAAAATCCCCGGGTATGAGTCACTGGAGATTACCGAGGCAGCCCAGCGTGTTCAGCGCTCCGCCTACCCCGCCGCCTACGCGCAGCACGAGGAAATGGGACGGACTTTTGCCTCCGGCCTGAGCGGCCAGACGCCCGAGGCCGTCCAATGCACCCTTCGGGCGGCCGGCACCGGCGGCGACGCCGCAACGGTGTCCGCCGAGCTGGACCAGGCGTACGGCCCGCTGGAAACAACTGTCGACGGTGAGACCCTGGTGGTCGAGGCCGCGGGAAGCCAGGCGTGGTCCGTGGCCCAATGGGCGGTTGCCAACGCCAAAGGCTTTGAGGTCACCCGGGTCGAGGTGGCGGGCAGAAGCTGGAACCGTGCATCGCGGGACGGCTGGCAGGAATCTGCGGGTCCGGAGGGCGGGGTCCGGATCACGGTGGCGGCGGGAGACGCCCGCAGCTGAGGACCGGCGGGCTGCGGGCAGGTGGAGGCGGAAGGTCCCTAGACCAGGATCTCCACCACTGGCTGGACGTAGCTGCGGAATAGCTCCGGCTCGCCCATCAGCTTGTTGCTCATGATGATTTTGTCCGGCTCCATGTACCAGGCCCGCTGTTCGTTCAACGGCAGCTCGATGATGGTCAGCTTGAAGTCACGGGAATCACGGCCCACCTCCATCAGCCTGTCATCCACCATGTCCTCAAGAATCTGGTCAGCTCCAGTGGCAGCACGCTCCGCCTCAATCTCGGCGTACTCACTCCTGCGCTCCCGCGCCCAGGTAAGGGCAGCACCGAAGTGTGCCTGCAGCACCCGCTGCAGCGCGGGCGAATTGCCGAAGGCCTCGAAGTTCGGCGGTGACAATTCAGGGGACGTCTGGGGGTGGGCTTTGAGCAGCTGTTCCCACCAGGCTTCCCACTCCGTCTTCAGGGCACTCAAACCACCAACGTCGGCGGTCAGGTGCGAATGGTCGGCGCGGCGGACCTTGGGCGCTGCATGCGACAACGATGGCTGACCTGCCCCGTCAAGCCCTGCAGTATCCCGGACGTACAGGGCTATCATCATGGGCCCTGACGTGTCCGTGGTGATTTGCCACCTGGTGCCGCTTGTCTGATGCATCCGACGTCCTTCCGTGGTGTGCCCGCACCGGGGTTGGGTGACCGGGCAGCGCCCCCTGCTAATCAGTGTATTCCCCTCAATGCCCACGTTAGTGGCTGGCATCACATCCCGTCGAGGTGCCGTTCCAGGACGTCAACGCACATTTCGCGGGTCATCCATCCGGGTTGCAGCAGCGCATGCATGCACAGCCCGTCGAGCGTCGCCAGGAGGCGCTCCGCCTCCAGCACGAGGCTGTCCTGCGGCTCGTCCTGCGGCATTAAGGCGCTAACCACCCGCCCCGCGATGACAGCCACCTCGCGGTGGCTCCGGTCTGCCTCAGTGGCAAGGAACGGCCTGACCCGTGCAGCATTCTTGAACGCCATCCAGGCGCACGCCTCCAGCGCCCGCTGCTCATCCAGGGGCAGGATTCCGCACAGCAGGGTTAACACTGCCTCGCGGTGCTCGGCGGAACCGGGCACTGCATCGTGTACCGCAGGCAGGGATGCTCCAAGGCGGCCCACGATGCGGTCCACTACCACTGCGAAGGAGAAGGAGAGCAGTTCCTCGCTCCCGGAGAAGTAGTGCCGGACGGAACCGACAGCCAGCCCGGCCTCATCGGCGACTTCCCGCAGCGAGGCCCGCTCCAGCCCGTCACCTGCGATGATCCGGAGAACGGCTTCGACCACGTCCTGGCGCCGGGCTTCGGCATCTACGATTTTGGGCACTACTTGTATTTAGCACGGATGTGTTCTTCCGCGGGGCGCGGCATGCCGTGCAGCCGCACTTCGGGCAGCATCCTTCTTGCCCGGCATCCGGGACGCAGCGGCGGCGGCACGTGTTGTTGGGATAGCGTTGAGGCATGAAAATTCTCGTCACCGGAGGCACCGGCTACATTGGTTCCCACACTGTTTTGTCCCTGCAGGAAGCCGGCCATGACGTCGTGGTCATCGACAACCTGGTCAACTCCAGTGAAGAGTCCCTCCGGCGGGTAGCCGAACTCAGCGGGAAGACTGCCGAGTTCCATAATGTCGACCTCGTGGACGAGGCCGCCGTCGAAAAGGTCTTCGCCGCCGGCGCCATTGACGCCGTGATCCACTTTGCAGGGCTGAAAGCCGTGGGCGAGTCCGTCCGTGAGCCGCTCAAGTACTACTACAACAACCTGGTAGGGACCCTGAACCTCATCCGGGTGATGGACCGCCACGATGTCCGGTCCATCGTCTTCAGCTCCTCAGCCACGGTCTACGGCGAGCACAACCCCATCCCCTATGTCGAAAAGATGGAGATCGGGGCCAACAACCCTTACGGCCGCACCAAGGAGCAGATCGAGGACATCCTCTCGGACCTCGGGTCAGCCGACACCCGCTGGCACATTGCCCTGTTGCGCTACTTCAACCCGGTGGGCGCCCACCCCTCCGGCCGGATCGGCGAGGACCCCCAAGGGATCCCCAACAACCTGGTTCCGTTCATCGCCCAGGTGGCCGTGGGCCGCCGCGAAAAGCTCATGGTGTTCGGCGGCGACTATGACACGCCCGACGGCACATGCCTGCGCGACTACATCCACGTCGTCGACCTTGCCGAGGGCCACGTGGCCGCACTGAACCACGTGGCGGACCGCGCCGGTGTGTTCCGCTGGAACCTGGGCTCCGGCAAGGGCTCCTCCGTCCTGGAAGTCCTCCGCTCGTTCGAAAAGGCTGTGGGCAGGCCCATCCCCTATGAGATCACCGGCCGCCGCGCCGGCGACCTCCCGGCCTTCTGGGCCGACGCAACCTCCGCCCTGGCCGACCTCAGCTGGTCCACCACCAAGACAGTGGACCAGATGTGCGAGGACCACTGGCGCTGGCAGAAAAACAACCCCCAGGGCTACGCCTCCTGACCTGCCCACCGATTGCTCCGAAGTTGTCGTTTTGGTACGCCTAAACGACAACTGCGGAGCACTCGATGGGATTAACGACGTCGGCCGCCCACCTCAGGAAGGTGGGCGGCCGTCGTCGTACTGGAGCCGGTGGGCGGGCCCGCACCGGCGAGGGAGTGGGGACTAGCGGACCGGGTAGTCGCGCTCGGGCTCACCGATGTACAGCTGGCGGGGGCGGCCGATCTTGGTGTTGGGGTCGCTGATCATTTCGCGCCACTGGGCAATCCAGCCCGGAAGGCGGCCGATGGCGAACAGGACCGTGAACATCTTCTCCGGGAACCCCATGGCCTTGTAGATCAGGCCGGTGTAGAAGTCCACGTTCGGGTAGAGCTTGCGCTGGATGAAGTAGTCATCGTTCAGCGCCTTCTCTTCCAGGCGGAGGGCGATGTCCAGCAGTTCGTCGTTGCCGCCGAGCTTGGTGAGGATCTCGTGGGCCGTGGCCTTGACGATCTTGGCGCGCGGATCGTAGTTCTTGTAGACGCGGTGCCCGAAGCCCATGAGGCGGACGCCATCTTCCTTGTTCTTGACCTTCTCCATGTAGTCCTCGGGCTTGGTGCCGTCGGCCTGGATCTGGCGAAGCATCTTGAGCACGGCCTCGTTGGCGCCGCCGTGGGCGGGGCCAAAGAGCGCGTTGATGCCTGCGGACACCGAGGCGAAGAGGTTGGCGTTGGAGGAACCCACCAGCCGCACCGTGGAGGTGGAGCAGTTCTGCTCGTGGTCCGCGTGCAGGATGAGCAGCAGGTCCAGTGCCTTCGCGACGACCGGGTCCACCTCGTACTGCTCCGCCGGAAGCCCGAAGCTGAGGCGCAGGAAGTTCTCCACGAGGTTGTGGGAGTTGTCCGGGTACAGCATGGGCTGGCCGATGGACTTCTTGTGCGCGTACGCCGCGATGACCGGGAGCTTGGCCATGAGGCGAATTGTGGAAACTTCCACCTGTTCTGCATTGAACGGATCCAGCGAGTCCTGGTAGAACGTGGACAGCGCGGATACGGCGGAGGACAGGACGGGCATGGGGTGCGCGTCGCGGGGGAAGCCGCCGAAGAAGCCCTTGAGCTCCTCATGCAGCAGGGTGTGCCGCCGGATCTTCTGGTCGAACGTGTCCAGTTCCGTGGGCGTGGGCAGGTTGCCGTAGATCAGCAGGTAGGACACCTCGAGGAAGCTGGAGTGCTGCGCCAGCTGCTCGATGGGGTATCCGCGGTACCGCAGGATGCCCGCATCGCCATCGATGTAGGTGATGGCCGAGGTGGTGGCTGCAGTGTTCATGAAGCCGGGGTCGAAGGTGACTGCGCCCGTCTGCTTCAGCAGCTTGGAAACGTCGTAGCCTTCGTTCCCTTCAATAACCTGGATGCGCGGGAGCTTAAGCTCGCCTCCTGCGTGGAGCAGGGTCGCTGCGTTGTTGGTCTCAGTCATGGAGTCCCCTTCATGAGGCATCTGGGCCTCTGTCGAAAGCTTGATCCAACATCAGGTGAGCCGCGCACTGACCCTGAGAACACAGGTTCCAACACCCGGGCTGCCTTCTTGTAGAGGGCCACCATTGATAGTCACTTAAAAAGTACCCGCTCATTGGCGGGTGTCACTAATCCAAGACGTGGCTGAAGCCCCTAAAATAGGGCTCTTGTGGCGCGAGTCACACCATTGTTACGGTGCTGTTTTATTGCCGCGCCGCTGCCAGCCGTGACACTGCGGCGTCGATGCGCTCGTCCGAACCCGTCAAAGCCACGCGGATGTAGCCGTTGCCCGCCTCGCCGTAGAAAACCCCGGGGCCCACAACGATGCCGCGCTCAGCCAGCCGTGCCACTGTGTCCCACGTGCTCTCCCCCGCCGTGGACCAAAGGTACAGTCCGGCGTCGGAATCCTTGATCTCCAGGCCGAAGTCCAGCAGGGCCGGGACCAGCCGATCGCGGCGTCCGCGGTACAGGTCCTTCTGCGCCTCAACGTGGGCGTCGTCTCCAAGCGCTACGCGCATGGCCTCCTGGACCGGGTACGGGACAATCATGCCTGCGTGCTTGCGGCTGTTGACCAGGTTGGGCATCAAGTCAGGATCTCCGGCCACAAACGCTGCACGGTAGCCTGCCACGTTGGACTGCTTGCTGAGGGAGTAGACGGCCAGGAGCCCCCGATGGGAGCCTCCCGCGACCCGGGGGTCCAGGATACTGGGAACGGCCTGGCCGCCGCGCTGGACGTCCCAATCGCCCCACCCCAGCTCGGCGTAGCATTCGTCCGAGGCCACCACGGCGCCCAGCCCACGGGCCTGTTCCACGAGCGCTTTCAGGGATTCGACGCCCCGGACGCTGCCTGTGGGGTTGCCGGGCGAGTTGACCCAGATGAGCCGTACCCGCGCCCGCGTCTCGTCGTCGAGTTCATCCAGGTTGTCGGTCGCCACGGACGCGGCACCGGCGAGGGTGGCCCCGATGTCATAGGTAGGGTATGCCACCTTCGGGCGCACGACGACGTCTCCGGGCTTAAGCCCCAGCAGGAGCGGCAGCCATGCCACGAGTTCCTTGGAGCCCACGGTGGGCATGATGTTGCGGGGATCGAGGCCGGTAACGCCGCGGCGCCGCTCAAACCACCCGGCAATCGCTTCACGGAGGGCCGGGGTGCCGTGGACGGTGGGGTACCCCGGGGCGTCGGCGGCCGCCTTCAGCGCGTCCTGGATCAGGGCGGGGGTGGGGTCAACCGGGGTGCCAATGGACAGATTGACCGCCCCGTCCGGGTGCTGCCCGGCCTTGGCGACATACGGCGCCATGGCCTCCCACGGGTAGTCAGGCAGGTCCAGGCCAAAGGTTCTTGCTGCTGCGGTCACGGTCCCTGCCCGGGTCAGTGGTCTTGGTTCTGCGGCGGCAACGCGGCGATCATCGGGTGGTCCTTGCCCGTGTTGCCGATTTTCGCGGCACCTCCGGGGGAACCGAGGTCATCAAAGAACTCGACGTTGGCCTTGTAGTAGTCCGCCCATTCCTCCGGGGTGTCATCCTCGTAGTAAATGGCTTCAACCGGGCAGACCGGTTCACAGGCGCCGCAGTCCACGCACTCGTCCGGATGGATGTACAGCGAACGCTCACCTTCGTAGATGCAGTCGACGGGGCATTCCTCAATACATGCCTTGTCCTTGACATCTACACACGGCTGCGCGATTACGTACGTCACGTCCCTGGCCTCTCCACGTTGGTTCCGGCAACCCGCCGGTTCTTGCATCCGGCAACTGCGGCCGGACTCTTGACATCTGAGCCTATTATCTCCCAGCCCGTTCCCGCGAACCTAGCCGGGCACCTAGTATGAACTGGTGAGTCAGCCTATACCCGCTCCTTCCGGGTTCCTCTCCACCGCAACGCCTGGAACGAGGGTTGTGGTGCGCTACCGCATCGAGGACGGGCTCACGGATGCCCTCGGGCACCTCCTGGCCTGCGACGCCGGTGCGTGCACCATCCGCACCCGGCAGGCCGACGTCGTCATTCCCTTGGACCTGGTGGTGGCTGCCAAAGAAGTGCCACCGGCGCCGGAGCGGCGCCGGCCGCGCGCCTAGGGCGATCCACGCTGCGCAGGGACAGTCCCTGCGCAGCGAACCCGGGCTTCACTGCGCAGGGCGGTACGTCGCGAGTGCCTGATGCACCATGTGCACGAACTTCTTGGGTTCGGCGAGCAGCATCTCGAACGTCACGCGAAGGGTGGGAACGCCCCGGACAACGGTAACGTTCCAGCGCCGCCTGTCCTCCCGGTACGCTGCGCGGCTGCTGTGGTGGGTGTAGCCATCCGTCTCGATGCCCAGCAGTCCGTCCACAAGAAGATCCAGGTGGCCCATCCCCGGAATATTGACCTGAAGTTCGACTGTTAGCCCCGCTTCTTCCAGCAGGTACCGGGCCATCGTTTCAATGATGGAACCCGATTGCGGCCGGATTCTGCCCACAAGTGCAAGAACGCTCTTCTCCCGCGCCGCTGGAAAGCGTTCCCTCAACGCCGGAAGTTGAACCACCCCCTTCTTCACCGCAGATTCCGCGATGGTCAGCGCCTCAAGCGGCGGCAGGCAGCGGAGGGATTGGCACACAAAATCCAAGGGCGTCAACGGAAGGCTGCTTCGATGGACCACGCAGCCCGGAACTGGCCTCCCGTGCCGGGCGGCCAGATGCGGTTTCTCCGGTTCCCTGACTACCCACAGCCCCGCTGCCAAGGCGGCCGTGACACAGCCCGGAACCGCGTGATGGCGGCCGGCATGGATGAGCACGGGTTCTGCCTGCGGCAGCGCGTACATTCCCCTGGCAACCCTCTGGACGGAGGCGTCAAGCACACCGGCTTCAATGAGGCGGCGGGGAACTCCGGCTTGCCTGAGTGAGCTTGCGCTGGCGACTCCCCCCAATGCCGCCAATGCATCAATGACAGTTCGCATGGGTGCATGCTGCCCGGTCCGAGGAGTCCGACCCAGGGCCCGTGCCGGCCATGTGGAAAACCTCCGGGTGCGGTGAAGGCGCCGGTCAGTGTACGGGGACTGCCCCTGCGCGCCGAACCCGGACATGACTGCGCAGGGCGGAACGCAGAATGCCACCGGCACGGGGCCGGTGGCATTCTGTGGAAGAAACTAGAGTTGCTAGACCTTGGCGCGGGCGCGGTTGGCCTTGGCACGCTCGTTGGTGTCCAGGATGACCTTGCGGATGCGGATGGCTTCCGGGGTGACCTCGACACACTCGTCCTCGCGGGCGAATTCCAGGGACTCTTCGAGGGTAAGGTCGCGCGGCGGCGTCAGGTTCTCGAAGGTGTCGGAGGAGGCTGCACGCATGTTGGTGAGCTTCTTTTCCTTGGTGATGTTGACGTCCATGTCGTCGGCGCGGGAGTTCTCGCCCACGATCATGCCCTCGTAGACCTCGGACGTGGGCTTCACGAAGAAGGAGCCGCGTTCCTGCAGGTTGATCATGGCGAACGGAGTCACGACGCCGGCGCGGTCAGCGATCATCGAACCATTGGTGCGGTACTCGATGGGGCCGGCCCACGGCTCGTAGCCCTCGGAAATGGAGGCTGCGATGCCGGCGCCGCGGGTGTCCGTGAGGAACTTGGTGCGGAAACCGATCAGGCCGCGGGCCGGAACGATGAACTCCATCCGGCACCAGCCGGTGCCGTGGTTGGCCATGTTGGTCATGCGGCCCTTGCGGGCTGCCATGAGCTGCGTGACGGCGCCGAGGTACTCTTCCGGCACGTCGATGGTCATGTGCTCCATCGGCTCGTGGACCTTGCCGTCGATGGTCTTGGTGACCACCTGCGGCTTGCCTACGGTCAGCTCGAAGCCTTCGCGGCGCATCTGCTCAACAAGGATGGCAAGGGCGAGCTCGCCACGGCCCTGGACTTCCCAGGCGTCGGGACGCTCGGTGGGCAGAACCTTAATGGAGACGTTACCGATCAGTTCCTTGTCCAGGCGGTCCTTCACCTGGCGGGCCGTGACCTTGGCGCCCTTGACCTTGCCGGCCAGCGGCGAGGTGTTGATACCGATGGTCATGGAGATGGCGGGATCGTCCACGGTGATCAGCGGCAGCGGCTGCGGGTTCTCGGCATCGGTCAGCGTCTCACCGATGGTGATTTCCTCGATGCCGGCGACAGCGACGATCTCGCCCGGTCCGGCGGATTCTGCCGGCACGCGGTCCAGCGCCTTGGTGGCCAGGAGCTCGGTGATCTTGACGTTCTTGAGTTCACCGTTGGCGCGGGCCCAGGCAACTGTCTGGCCCTTGCGCAGGGTGCCGTTGTAGATGCGCAGCAGCGCCAGGCGGCCCAGGAACGGGGACGCGTCCAGGTTGGTGACGTGCGCCTGCAGGACACCGTCGGGGTTGTAGGTGGGAGCCGGGATGTGCTCGATGATGGTCTTGAACAGCGGCTCAAGGTCCTCGTTGTCCGGGGCTGCACCGTTGGCGGGCTGCTCCAGCGACGCGCGGCCAACCTTGGCGGCAGCGTAGACAACCGGAACTTCCAGGACCTTGTCCAGGTCCAGGTCCGGCACTTCATCGGCAAGGTCGGAGGCCAGGCCCAGGAGCAGGTCCATGGACTCGTGGACCACTTCGTCGATGCGGGCATCGGGACGGTCGGTCTTGTTGACCAGCAGGATCACGGGAAGGTGTGCGGCGAGGGCCTTGCGCAGCACGAAGCGGGTCTGGGGCAGCGGGCCCTCAGAGGCATCAACGAGGAGGACGACGCCGTCAACCATGGACAGGCCGCGTTCCACCTCGCCGCCGAAGTCGGCGTGGCCCGGGGTGTCGATGACGTTGATGGTGATGGTTTCGCCGTGGGAGGACGGACCGTTGTAGGCCACCGTGGTGTTCTTGGCCAGGATGGTGATGCCCTTTTCGCGCTCCAGGTCACCGGAGTCCATGACGCGGTCTTCGAGGTGGTTGTGCTCGGCAAAGGAGTTGGTCTGCTTGAGCATGGCGTCGACCAGGGTGGTCTTGCCGTGGTCAACGTGGGCCACAATCGCGACGTTGCGCAGGTCACTGCGCGATGCAGTGGCTACCGCAATGTTGGTGGTGGTTTCAGACATGCGTTATTGCTCGATTCAGTGGGTCAGCTGTAATGTATCGCGACATTTCCAACTGGAACGCACGACGGATCAGGCCCTTAGCACAGGGCACCTTCCCCAAGTCTAGCCGGTGTGCCTTTTATTGGCCTAAATTTTTCCGCCGACCGCGGATCCGGTGGCCGGCCAACCGCCGCGCCACGATGCTTATTTGTGGGCAAAATCACTGGCGGATCCGGCGGCGATGCCACATGATTGCTCTGACATACAGCGCAAGCCCGAAAGACACCAGATGCGAAATGCCTTGGCCGCTGCGGCCCGGTACCGCCGCCGTACCGTCGCGGCCGCCGTTGCGGTTATCGCCGTGGCAGGCGCCCTTGTCCTCTCCGGCTGCGCCCTGCCCGCCACGTCCGGCGAGGGTCCGGCCCTGGTGGACGCGGCGCCTGCCGTTTCGCGTGTCCTCAACCCCGGCAACGGCCGGCTTGAGGCGGTGGTCCCGGAGATCGGCAGGACCGTCCTCCTGATCGGCGATTCACAATCGGAGCCGGCCGACGGCTGGCCGCGGCTGGGCCTGGCCGCGGCGGGATACCGGGTGTACTTCTGCGGCAGGGGCGGCACCGGTTTTGTCACGTCGAAGGGTGCCACGGGCAACTACATCGATGCGCTCCTGCGCGGCGACTGGCTGCTCCCGGCCGGCACGCCCGCGCTGATCGTGGTGCAGGGCGGCGGCAACGATGCCACCAGCGGAGCCAGTGACAGCGACATCGTTGCCAACGCTGAGCGGCTGATCGGGGAGCTCCAAAGGCGGTACCCGGGCACGCGCCTGGCGATGATCGGGACTCTGGCCCGCGGCGAAGGCCATGGCGGAGGCCGGCGAAGCGAGGTGGACGCCCTGCTGGGATCCGTGGCGGCGGACCACGGCCTGCCCTTTGTAGCCGTGGGTGACTGGCTGACCAAATACGGCCTGGTCCAGGATCTCGCGGACTCCGTGCACATGAACCCGGGGGGCCGCCGGGCGCTGGGTACGCTCCTTGAGCGCCGCCTCCGCGAACTGGGCCTGGAGCGAACGCCGACGGCGGACGTTGCCCCGCTCCTGGATGCCCGCACCGGAGGCGCAGGCGCGGGCCAGGACTGAAAACAGCAACGGCCGGCGCCGGAGTCCAATACCCCGGCGCCGGCCGTCGCGCGTTGGTGCCGCGTCGCTAGGCCACTTCCGGCGGCAACATCAGCTTGGCACCGGGAATGGCATTGAGCAGGGCCTTGGTGTACTCCTGCTGCGGCGATTCGAAGACGTCGTCCGTGGATCCGGTCTCCACCAGCCGCCCCTTTTCCATGACACAGACGTGGTCCGCGATCTGGCGCACCACCGCAAGGTCGTGCGTGATGAAGAGGTACGTCAGTCCGAGTTTGGATTGCAGGTCCGCCAGCAGGTTCAGCACCTGCGCCTGGACCAGGACGTCGAGGGCGGACACCGCTTCGTCACAGATGATCACTTCCGGATCCAGCGCCAGTGCACGGGCGATGGCCACGCGCTGCCGCTGGCCGCCGGACAGCTCGTTGGGGTAGCGCTGCATGGCCGACTGCGGAAGGGCCACCTGGTCCAGGAGTTCCCGGACCTTTTTCTCACGGCTGGCTTTGTCGCCGATCTTGTGGACGCGCAACGGTTCTTCAATAGTGCGGAAGATGTTGTACATGGGGTCCAGGGAACCGTATGGATCCTGGAAAATGGGCTGGACCCGGCGGCGGAACTTGAAGAGTTCCGCCGGCTTCAGACCTGACGTCTCCACGCCATCGAACAGAATCCTGCCCTCGGTCGGCTTCTCCAGCTGGAGCACCATCTTGGCCACTGTGGACTTGCCGGAACCCGATTCCCCCACGATCGCCGTCGTGGTTCCGCGTTTGACGTCGAAGCTCACACCGTCAACGGCGGCGAAGTCCGAAGCTCTCCCGAAACCCTGCCGGAGCTTGTAGACCTTGCGCAGGTCCTGGATCTGCAGGACATTGTCTGCCGTTGCCGCCTCTGCGGCCGGGGCCAGGAGATCGGCCGTTTCCACGCCCTGTTCCTTGGCAGCCTGGATCCGCCGGCTGGCGAGGGAAGGTGCGGATTCGACAAGCCTCTTGGTGTAAGGGTGCCGGGGGTTTCGCAGCAGTTCCAGGGAGGGCCCTGCTTCCACGACCTGTCCCTGGTACATCACCACGACCTTGTCCGCCCGTTCCGCAGCCAGGCCCAGGTCGTGCGTGATCAGCAGTACCGACGTGCCCAGTTCCGTGGTCATGGTGTCCAGATGGTCGAGGATCTGCCGCTGCACGGTCACATCCAGCGCCGAAGTCGGCTCGTCGGCAATGAGCAGCCGCGGCTGGCAGGAGAGGCCGATGGCAATGAGGGCGCGCTGCCGCATACCGCCGGAGAACTCATGCGGATACTGGTTGGCACGCCTGTGCGCATCCGGGAGGCCGGCTTCGGCAAGTACCTTGGCAATGTCCTCCGGCCCGCTCGGCCTGCCGTTGGCGCGCAGGGTCTCCTTGACCTGGTAGCCGATTTTCCAGACGGGGTTGAGGTTGGACATGGGATCCTGCGGCACCATGCCGATGGTGTTGCCGCGCAGTTCGATCATCCGCTGCTCGGTGGCGTGGGCAATGTCCTCACCGTCCAGCAGGATCTGGCCACCGGACACACGGCCGTTATTGGGCAGCAGCCCGATGGCCGCCAGCGCCGTCGTGGACTTGCCGGAACCCGACTCCCCCACGATGGCGACGGTCTCACCGGGCATGATGCTCAGGTGCGCATTCCGGACTGCCTGGATGTCCCCGCCGCCGGTCTTGAACGTAATGGCCAGGTCGCGGATTTCCAGCAGCGGCTGGACGCCGGTGGCGCCGGCCTCGTCGATGCGGATTTGTGGAGTGGTCATCTCGTTATCTCTCATCGCTGACGGCTCTTGGGATCGAGGGCGTCACGTACAGCATCGCCCAGCATGATGAAGCTCAGGACCGTGATGGACAGGGCCGCGGCCGGATACAGCATGATTTCCGGCCTGGTTCGAATGGACGCCTGGGCGCCGGCGATGTCATTGCCCCAGGACATGATGCTTTGCGGCAGGCCGATACCCAGGAAGGACAGCGTGGCTTCTGCCACGATGAACACGCCGAGTTCCAGCGTGGCAAGGACGATGATCGGCGCGAGGGCGTTCGGCAGTACGTGCCGCACAAGGGCCCCGAATTTGGAGACGCCCAGGGCCCGCGCCGCAGTGACGAAGTCAGCGTTGCGTACCTCAATGACGGCACCGCGCGTGATGCGTGCCATCTGCGGCCACGCCAGCAGCGAGATGACAAAGACCACCGTCCAGACGCCCCTGTTCTCGCGGAACATGGGAAGCTGGGTGATGACCAGCGCGCCAAGGATCAGCGGCAGGGCGAAGAAGATGTCACCCAGGCGTGCGAGCACGGCGTCAATCCAGCCGCCGTAGTAACCGGCCAGGGCACCGATGGTGACACCGATGACCAGGACGCACAGCACGGAGAGAAGGCCCACTGACAGCGAGGCCTGGGTCCCGTGGATGACGCGGGAGTACACGTCGCAGCCCTGGAAAGTGAAACCAAAGGGGTGGCCGGCCATGGGTCCGCCCTCGGAATTGGCCAGTTCGCAGCCCTCGTTGGGAGCCACGGAGGTAAAGAGTCCGGGGAACAGCGCTATCACGGTCAGCATCACGATCAGCAGCGCGGAAATGATGAACAGCGGACGACGGCGGAGCTTGCGCCAGGCGTCGGACCACAGGCTGAGCGGGGCCTGGTCAGTCTTTACGGCATCCGTTGCCAGCAACGGGGTTTCGTCGATGGGCGCCACAAAGTGGCTGTTATTACTGGTCATAGCGGATCCTCGGGTCAAGCCAGGCGTAAAGGAGATCGACAAGCAGGTTGGCCACTACGAAGACCAGCACCAGCACGCTGACGATGGAAACGATGGTGGGACCCTCGCTGCGGAGGACCGCCTGGTAGAGCTTGTTGCCGACGCCGGGCACGTTGAAGATACCCTCCGTCACGATCGCGCCACCCATGAGGCCGCCGAGGTTGGCACCGAGGTAGGTCACCACGGGAATCAGGGAGTTGCGCAGGATATGGGCCAGGACCACGCGGGGCCGCGACAGGCCCTTGGCAGTTGCAGTGCGCACGTAGTCGGCATTCATGTTTTCGCTGACCGAGGCGCGGGTGAGGCGGAGGACATAAGCGAAGGACACCAGGCCCAGGACAATGGCGGGCAGCAGCAGGCTCCCCCAGTCGGCGTTGGCGCCGACGGTGGGTTTCGCCCATCCGAGCTTGACGCCGAAGACGAGCTGGAAGACGAAGCCCAGGACGAATGTGGGCACGGCGATGACCACGAGCGACGCCACCAGGACGGTGGAGTCGAACCAGCCGCCGCGGCGCAGGCCTGCGAAAACACCGAATGCCACGCCGAAGATCGCCTGGATGGCCAAAGCCTCAACGGCCAGCATCGCGGTGACCGGGAAGACGCGGGCCAGGCTTGCCGCAATGGGCTGGCCGGTGAAGTCGTTGCCAAGGTTGAACGTAAAGAGGTTCTTGAGGAACAGGCCGTACTGGACCCAGAACGGCTCATCAAGGTGGTACTGGCTGCGCAGCGTGTCGATGACGGCCTGCGGAGGCTGACGGTCCCCGAAAAGCGCAGCGATAGGGTCACCCGGGAGGGCGAACACCATGTAATAGACCAAAAGGGTGGTGCCGATGAAGACGGGGATCACTTGAAGGAGTCGGCGCAGAATAAAGCGGACCACCGGATCACCAGCCTTCCGGTTGGGAAGAAAACAGGTTCATTGGTGCCTTCCTGCCGTGCAAGCCAATGGGGGCCCGGCGGTAGCCGGACCCCCATGTGCTTACCGACAAGTTAGTTCTGGGACTACTTTGCGGTGATGCCGTAGTAAAGGATGCTGCCGTTCCAGCCGGTTTCAGCCTTGGCGACGTTGTTGCTCCACACGATCGGCCGTGCCTGGTCCCAGAGCGGCAGGCCGGGAAGGTCCTCGAAGAGGATCTCCTGTGCCGCGTTGAACTTGGCGTTGGCCTCATCCGTGGTCTTGGCTGCCAGGCCCTCCTTGAGCAGCTTGTCGAACTCGGGGTTCGAGTACTTCTCGTAGTTGGAGGATGCGCCCGTGGCCCAGACCGGCCCCAGGAAGTTGTAGAGCGACGGGTAGTCGCCCTGCCAGCCGGCGCGGCTCAGGCCCGGGAGGGACTGGGACTTGCGCAGGTTCAGGACCTCAGCAAACTTGGCGAAGGGCTGGATTTCAGCCTGGATTCCCAGGTTGTTCTTGAAGCCGTTAGCTACGGCGTCGATCCATTCCTTGTTGCCGCCATCGGTGTTGGATGCAATCTGCAGCGGCTTGGAATTGTCGTACGGCTGGATCTTGTCAGCCTGTGCCCAGAGGTCCTTGGCCTTTGCGGCGTCGAACTTCAGGACTTCGCTGCCCTTGAGGCCTTCCTTGAATCCGTCAATGACCGGCGGGGCGAATGCCTTGGCCGGGGTGCGGGTGCCGTTGAAGACAACCTTGGCGATCTCCTCGCGGTTGATGGCGTAGGAGAGTGCCTGGCGGCGGAGCTTGCCGGCTTCACCCTGGAAGTTCGGGTTGTAACCCGGGATGTTCAGGGTGGAGTTGGTGGCAACGGGCTTGGTGGCATTGCGGTCCGGGAAGTCCGAAACGTACGTCTTAAGCGCATTCGACGGGAGGACGTCGGTTACGTCCAGGTTGTCCGACTGCAGGTCGGTGTACGCGGGGCCCGGATCCGTGTAGAACTTGAACGTCACGCCACCGTTCTTCGACTCGCGGGGACCGCTGTAGTCCGGGTTCTTCACGAGGGAGATGGACTGGTCGTGAACCCAGGCGCCTTCTTTCTCCATCTTGTACGGGCCGTTGCCTACCGGGTTCTCGCCGAATGCCTTCGGGTCTGCCAGCGCAGCGGAGGGAAGCGGGAAGAAGGCGGAGTAGCCGAGTCGCAAGGACCAGTCAGCTTCGGGCTGGGCCAGCTTGACGGTAAGGGTGGAGTCGTCCTTGGCTTCGAGGCCGGACATGGTTTCCGCGGTGGGTGCGGGAGTGGTGGTGGTCTTGCCGTCCGCAGACTTCTCTTTGGTAACCGCCGAGACTTCCTCATAGCCGGCGATGGATTCAAAGAAGAACCCGTTGTTCTGCAGGTTCTTCGAGTTCGCCGCGAAGTTCCAGGAATCCACGAACGTCTTGGCCGTGATCTCTTCACCGTTCGTGAACTTCTGGCCCTGCTTGATCTTGATGGTCCAGTTCTGGGCATCAGGCGACTCGATGGATTCTGCCAGCGCGTTCACCGGCTTGCCATCAGCGTCGTAGGTCCGCAGGCCTTCGAACAGAAGCTCGACGACGCGGCCGCCGTAGACTTCGTTCGTGTTCGCCGGCAGCAACGGATTTTGTGGTTCGTTGCTGTAGGCAGTGATGACCTTGTTCGGGTCGCCGGCGGCGTTGCTGGCTCCGTCAGTGCTGCCGCCTCCAGCGCCGCAGCCGGTCAGGGCAAGCGCGGCTATTGCCACTATGCCCAGTGCTTTGGAAGTGCGCGTAAAACGCATTCCGCCTCCTATGAGTTGTGGGAGATAACGAGGGGGAATCTTGTGCTCCCCCGCAGGCGAGACCCAGCTGTCCGCTGTGACGCAGCCTACATATACGAGTAGCCTAACTGCACGAAGTCCAGATACTGGTACTCCGTTGCCAAACCGTGACCGGCCAGCCCTGAACGCTTAGTCGGTCAACAGAAGTTGTGCACGTCACATGCTACTCGCCGGTAGCCGCGGCGGCGAATCGGGACAACCGGGAGCTGCCTCTCCCGCGCTCCGGCGTCATGACGGGTTGGCCAGCCGCCAATCCCACACGTTCCACCAGATGCCCAACGGACCTGAACTGGTCTTGACGCCGGCAACCCGGGCGTTGAAGGCAGTGGTACCAATCGTCTGGTACAGCGGGAGACCATAGGCGCTCTCCCAGATCTGCCTGTCGATCTCCGCCAGGAGTTCATCCTGCTTGCCCAGATCGGTTGTTCCGGCAAGCTGCTCCATCGCCTTGTCCGCGTCGCCGTCGGAGAAACCGTTGAAGTTGCTGCCCGCGCCGGTGCGGAAGATTTGGGGGACACGGCTGACGCCTGCACCCGTGCCGATCCATCCGAGCAGCGCGGCATCGTAACCCCCGCCCCCGAGTGACCGTGCCCAGTCCGCACTTGCCTGCCCGCCGTCAACCACCTGGAACCCTGCCCGCGCTGCCGAGTCGCGGATCAGGGCAAACGCTTTCGCGCGGTTGGGGTTGTCGCGGTTGTACAGGATCCGGACGGTGGGGGTTTCGCCCTCCAGGAGCGCCTTCGCCCCTTCGATGTCGACTTCGGCGTAATCGGCCGAGCCGTTGTTCTTCACGGTGTCGTTGTACTTGGGCTGGGCAGGCAGGAAAACGTGGGAATCCAAGGGCTTCGCGTCCGGCAGCAGGTCCCCCACCACGGCGTCGACGATGGCCTGCCGGGGAACCGCTTTGAGAAACGCGCGGCGGACGTTGTCGTCCAGGAAAGGCCCGGAGAAGTTGAGGTCCAGGTGGTCGTAGCCGGACTGGTTGTACCGTTCAATGGTGATGCCCTGGCCAGCCAGTCCTGCAAGGAGCTCCTCGGTGTCGGCGGAAGGCTGCGGGGAAATGATGTCGGCCTGGCTGTTCCGGAGCGCATCGACTGCCGTAGGAACGGAGCCGGTGAAGCGCACGTTGATTTCATCCAGCCATGGTTCCTGCCCCCAGACGTAGTCACGGTTCCGGACGAGTTTCATGGAGACTTCCGGGATGATCTCACGCACGATGTACGGGCCGCTGGAAAGGAACACGGCAGGATCCCCGGGAAGGCCCTTGGAGTCGAATCCGGAGTTCCAGAAGTCGCTGACCTGCTTCAGCGGTGCGTTCAGGGCCGGCTTTTCCTCGTCCCCGCGCGGTGAGTTCCTGATCAGGTCGATCAGGTCTTCTTCGTCGTTGAGGCCACCTTTGGCTGCAACCACGTGCGCCGGCAGTCCGACGTCGAACGCCACTTCCCAGTCGGCGAAGGGCACGGTGTACTCCAGGGTGATGGACCGGCCGTCCGCCCCGATTTCGGGGAGCACGGTGCCGGCGAGGCCGCTGGTGTCGGAGGCAGTGGAAAAGTATTTGGTGCCCGTCCCCGCCAGGGGGTCGGCATCGTCAAAATACCCCGAACCCGCGGCCCAGCTGAGAAGGAGGTCGCCGGCGTCGATCGCTTCGCCGTCGGACCACGTGACGCCCTCGTTGACGGTATACCGCACCTTGAGCGGCTGGTCCGAAACCTTCTCGAAGCGCCCAAACTTTTCGTTCCGCACCACCTTGGCGGCATCATCGAGGTAGTAGAAGCCCGAATGGGTGATGTGGCCGATTTTGGAGTTGATATCGGTGTTCCCGTCCGCACTGTACGGGTTGAAGGACGAGAAGGCGTTGACCTCAGCGACGGTGACGCTGCCGCCGCGTTTGGCCTCCCCCACCACCACGGGTGCGCTGCCTTGACTGCCGGAGCAGCCCGACAGGACCATGGCAGCCGCGACCGCCGCGGTGATGTACTGCATCAGACGCCTGACCGGCATGCCGCCTCCTTGTTTGCTTCTGCGGGAGGGGCTCCTGGAATCGCCAGGATCACGCCCTTTATTCAGGATAAGGCGTCCGCCGGATCAGACGTTGAAGCGGAACTCCACAACGTCGCCGTCGGCCATGACGTATTCCTTGCCCTCAATCCTGACCTTACCGCGGGCCTTGGCCTCAGCCATGGATCCGGCCTCGATGAGGTCGTTGAAGGACACCACCTCGGCCTTGATGAATCCGCGCTGGAAGTCGGAGTGGATTACCCCTGCTGCCTGCGGTGCAGTATCCCCCTGGCGGATGGTCCAGGCACGGGTTTCCTTGGGGCCTGCCGTGAGGTAGGTCTGCAATCCCAGGGTGTGGAACCCGACGCGCGCCAACTGGTCCAGGCCGGATTCGTCCTGGCCGTTCATTTCCAGCATTTCGCGGGCCTCTTCCTCATCGAGCTCCACGAGGTCGGCTTCGAGCTTGGCGTCAAGGAAAACGGCGTCGGCCGGGGCAACCATGGCCCGCAGTTCTTCCTGCTTTTCCGGGCTGCCCAGGATGGCTTCGTCGGCGTTGAAGACGTAAATGAACGGCTTGGCCGTCAGGAGGCCGAGCTCCTTGAGGTGTTCCATTTCCAGCTTGTCGCTCTTAATCGAAGAGAAAATGGTGTCGCCGCGCTCCAGGACCACCTGGGCCGCCTTGATGGCGGCAAGCTCGGCAGCCTCCCGCTTCTTGATCTTGACTTCCTTTTCGATCCGCGGAATGGCGTTCTCGATGGTCTGCAGATCGGCGAGGATCAGTTCGGTGTTGATGGTTTCCATGTCGGAACGGGGGTCCACCTTGCCGTCCACGTGGATGACATCCGGGTCATCGAACACGCGCACCACCTGGGCGATAGCTTCGGCCTCGCGGATGTTGGCCAGGAACTTGTTACCGAGGCCCTCACCCTCGGACGCGCCCTTGACGATGCCGGCAATGTCCACGAAGGACACCGGCGCGGGCAGCAGACGCTGCGAGCCGAAGATATCGGCCAGCTTCTGAAGGCGGGGGTCGGGCAGGTTCACGACGCCGACGTTGGGTTCGATGGTGGCGAACGGGTAGTTCGCGGCCAGGACCTGGTTGCGGGTGAGTGCGTTGAAGAGAGTTGATTTGCCGACGTTGGGCAGTCCGACGATGCCAATAGTAAGAGCCACGAGTATTGATTCTACCCGCAGGGCGTCCACGCACAGTAACGGCCGGGGAGCCCTGTGCACGCCAGGCGAAATGTCGCTTCGGCAAAATGTCACAGCCCCGTGCGACAGTGAGGGCATGGATGCTTTCGCCTTAATTCTTGCTTTGTTTATGCTGCTGCTGGGCGCCTTCGCGGGTGCGGCGGCTGCGTTCTTTGTGCTTCGGAGAAGCGCCAAGGGCCTGGAGGAGGATTTCGACGCCGTATCGTCCCGGCTTTCAGAGGTCAGTGCGCAGTTCGCCGCGGCCGACGCCGAGCGGCGCCTTTTGGCGGCACAGAACAGGGAGTTGGGTGAAGCCAGGTCCCAGGACGGCAGCGTGCTGCGGGCGCTTGCCCCGGTGGCGGAGAAACTGACGGCCGTGCAGCAGCAGGTTGCGCTGCTTGAGCGTGACCGGGTGGAACAGTACGGCCAGCTTGCCCAGCAGCTTCAGGAAGCCCGGCTCTCGGATGAACAGCTGATCCGTTCCACCCATGCGCTGGAGTCCGCACTCCGGTCCAACAGCGCGCGGGGGCAGTGGGGCGAAGTCCAGCTGCGGCGCGTGGTGGAAGTGTCCGGGATGCTCCGGCACGTGGACTTCGTGGAACAGGTCCACAGTCCCGGGGGCGATTCCAGCGTGCGGCCGGACCTGGTGGTGCAGCTGCCCGGTGAAAAGCAGCTGGTGGTCGACGCCAAGGTTCCGCTGTCCTCCTACCTGGAAGCCCAGGAACTGGGCCCGGACGTCCGCACCGCGGGTGGTTCCAGCGCCTTCCCCGCCGGTCCGGCCCCAAGCAACGGCCACCGCAGCCAGCAGGCGCTGCTGCAGGCCCATGCCAAAGCGCTGCGGGCACACGTGGATTCCCTGGGCAATAAGAAGTACTGGGACATTCCCGGCAACTCCCCGGAGCTGGTGATCTGCTTCATCCCGGCTGAGTCAATTCTCGCCACGGCCCTCATGGCCGATGCCGGCCTCCTTGACCACGCACTCTCGAAGAACGTTGTCCTGGCCTCGCCCAGCACGCTCCTGGCCGTCTTGAAGTCGGTGGCATTCACGTGGCGTCAGGATGTCCTGACAGACAGTGCGCGGGAGCTGTTCGAACTGGCGCGGCAGCTGTACGACCGGATGGGAACCCTGGGCGAGAACGTCACCAAACTCGGGTCGTCGCTGAAGTCATCCGTGGACCGCTACAACGCCATGGTGGGGACGCTGGAAGCGCGTGTCCTTCCTACCGCCCGGAAACTGAACTCACTGGAAGAGTCCGGACTTGCCGCGCCGCCGGTGGTGGAAGCCACCCCGCGCGCCCTTGCTGCACCGGAACTCCAAAGCGATGACGAAGCCGCGTGAGCAGCGGGCTTCCCGGTGATCAGCTGCGCGCCCGGCGCCCGCCGAGCGCGCGGCTGACGTCGCCGGCCTGCTTGAGGGTGGCACGGAGTTCCTTGGGCAGCGAGAAGAGCAGGTCTTCCTCCGCCGTGACGACTTCCTCCACGGTTCCGTAGCCGTAGTCGGCCAGCAGGCGCAGCACCTCCTGCACCAGCACTTCCGGGACGGACGCTCCAGACGTCACGCCGACGGTGGCAACCCCTTCAAACCAGGTTTCGTCGACCTCGTTGGCGAAATCGACCCGGTACGACGCCTTCGCCCCGTACTCGAGGGCCACCTCCACCAGACGGACGGAGTTTGAGGAGTTGGCCGAGCCCACCACGATGACCAGGTCTGCCTGCGGCGAGATCTTCTTGATGGCCACCTGCCGGTTGGTGGTGGCATAGCAGATGTCGTCGCTGGGCGGATCCTGCAGGGTGGGAAACCGCTGCTTGAGCAACCGGACCGTCTCCATGGTTTCGTCAACGCTCAGGGTGGTCTGCGAGAGCCAGATGACCTTTTCCGGGTCCCGGACCGTCACCTTGTCCACCTCGTGGGGACCATTGATGATCTGGATGTGTTCCGGTGCTTCGCCGGCCGTGCCTTCCACTTCCTCATGGCCGTCATGGCCGATCAGCAGGATGTCGAAATCGTCCTTGGCAAACCGGACGGCCTCCTTATGCACCTTGGTAACGAGGGGGCAGGTGGCGTCGATCGTGCGCAGGCCGCGGTCCTCGGCAGACTGGACCACAGCCGGGGAGACGCCGTGTGCGGAGAAAATGACCAGGGCACCCTCGGGCACTTCGTCTGTCTCGTCGACGAAGATGGCTCCCTGTTCCTCCAAAGAGCTGACCACGTGCACGTTGTGGACGATCTGCTTCCGCACATAGACCGGCGGTCCGTAGTGCTCCAGGGCCTTCTCCACGGCGATGACGGCGCGGTCAACGCCGGCGCAGTAACCGCGGGGAGCAGCGAGCAGCACCTTCTTGGTTCCCGGCACCGGGGCTGCGGCAGCTACTTCCTCAGGTGACCGGCGCCGACGCGGGATGGTGGGCATCGAAAGGGAAACAGCTGAGGGGGTCATTCCTCCATGCTACCGGTTTGCCCGCTGCGGCTTCCGCGAGGTGAACCCGGCCACGACGCCCAGCACCAGCAGCACGCCGCCGGTGACCGCCGCTGCCAGGGTCCAGGCCTGGAAATCCGCCGCGGAGGCGGCCACAAATTCGTCCCGGAACATGTTGGCAACTTCATTTCCGCTGTCCGCGGACACGACGGCGGCGGACGCCGCCTGTGAGCCCGCCGCCCAGGCAGCCGCGAGGAGCAGCGCGCCGGCGCCCGCCCCGGCCAGCACTGTCCAGCGGCGGCGTGCAGCCACCAGGGCAAGGAGCAGCGCTACGGCGGATCCACCAGCCAGCAGGTAGCCCGCAGGCGCATAGGTGGTGAGCCGTTCAGTCCACTCCTTGTACATAGGCTGGCCCACGTTGATCAGGGTTTGTTCAGGTGGGTCCAGGGGCAGCCTGGTAGTGCGCGAAATCTCCTCCGCGCCCAGCGCCACCAAGGGGGCGACGTCCAAAGTGAGGGACGAAGCCGAGGCCGCCCCGCCGTCGTCCGTCGCCGGGGCGAAGCTGAGCCGGTGGCTCCTGCGCAGCGTTTCCTCCCACGCGGCTGGATAGCCCGGCAGGCCTGTCAGTGACGAAGCCGCGTCTTCCAGCACCGGCTGGACGAGGTCGGAGAGGAAACCGGGAACGGCGCTGGTGTCGATGGTGCCCACCGCCGCTACGGCCAGCTCCTGCTGGAACGCTGAATTTGTTGCGAGCGGGGCCGCCAACTCCACGAAGCCCTGTTCCTGGACGATGTTGCGGTCCAGCCAGATGGCCGGAACTGCCACGGCTGCCAGCAGGACTGCCAGCACGGTGGCGGCAGCAGAAACAAAAGTTCGCACGGCGGTTCCTTCGTCGTTGGTGGGGTTATCCCATCCTAGGCAGGCTTGGCGGGGGTTCTTTGTCAGCCCCGGGTGGTACAGCTTATGGATAAGGTTGAATGACCGCCGACCTCAGCCCACAGCCCGACACCAGGCAGCCAAACACCGGACGAAGGACCCCATGCCCGCAGCTCCAGCCCCGCGAGGGAGTTCGCATGTCTGAACAGGCGTCACTCCCGGGCACCGGCCAGCAATCCACCGCGCCCACCACGCTGCCTGCCACGGCCGCCGAAACCACCCCTGACAATCCGTGGCCGCTCCAGTTGCTGTCGCAGAAGCTCAAGGCCCACATCGACCGCACGCCGTCTGCTTGGGTTGAGGGCCAGGTCATCGAGCTGAACCGCCGGGGCACCAATGCCTACCTCACGTTGCGGGACGTGGACGCCGAAGTTTCCCTGCCCGCCTCCGTTTGGACCAAGGTACTGGAACGCCAGGACCTGCCGCTGGAGCGCGGATCCCGTGTGGTTGCCCTGCTGAAGCCGGAGTTCTGGATCAAGACCGGACGGCTGAACATGCTGGTCCGTGACATCAGGCCGGTGGGCCTGGGCGATCTCCTTGCCCGGATTGAACGGCTGCGCCAGGCGCTCTCCGCCGAGGGCCTTTTCGCTGACTCCCGCAAGAAACCCCTTCCCCTGCTGCCGCACCGCATCGGGCTCATCACGGGGCGCGATTCGGATGCCAAAAAGGACATCCTGCGCAACGCCGCCCTGCGCTGGCCCGCGGTTGAGTTTGAAATCAGGGAGGTGGCCGTGCAGGGGAACACCGCCGTCGCCCAGGTGGTCCGTGCCCTGCGCGACCTGGACGCCCTGCCGGAGGTGGACGTCATTGTGATCGCCCGCGGCGGCGGCGCCCTGGAGGACCTCCTGCCGTTCAACAGTGAAGAACTGATCCGCGCCGTCGCAGCAGCCGTTACCCCGGTGGTGAGTGCCATCGGCCACGAGGCGGACAGGCCACTGCTCGACGACGTCGCAGACCTGCGTGCATCTACCCCCACGGATGCCGCCAAGCGGATTGTCCCGGAAGTTTCCGAGGAACTTGCGGGCGTCCGCCAGGCCCGGGAGCAGCTGCGCCGCTGCATTGAGCGGCTGGTGGACCGGGAATCGGACCGGCTGGCCTCCCTGCATTCACGGCCCGTGCTGGCTGCGCCGGAAGGACTGGTAACCGTCCGTTCAGAAGAAATCGAGCGGCTGCTGAGGAGGTCTTCGGCCGCAGTCAGTTCCACCGTGGTCCGCGCGGCTGACCAACTGGACCACCTGAAGGCGCAGGTGCGGGCGCTGTCGCCGCAGAAAACCCTGGACCGGGGGTACGCCGTCGTCGAACTCGCCGCGAAGCGCGCTGCGCAGTCAGGCGCCGCGGGCCACGCTGTGGTCCGCCGCCCGGCTGAGGCTCCCGCCGGCGCCCCGCTGTCCATCCGCGTGGCGGAGGGCCGCTTCGGCGCAACCTCCACCGGAACACCTGAAGAGACCACTACCGAAACCGGAGAACTACATGACTGAGCAGACGGCAGGGGCCGGAATCGCGGCCCTGAGCTACGAAGAGGCCCGCGAGCAGCTCATCGCGGTGGTGGGGAAGCTCGAGGCCGGCGGGGCAAGCCTTGAGGAATCCCTGGCGCTCTGGGAACGGGGCGAAGCCCTGGCCGCCCGGTGCGAGGAATGGCTGGAAGGTGCCCGGAAGCGGCTGGCAGCCGCCCGCGACCAGCCGCTCTGACAGCAAGGGCTCAGGAGCGCGCGGCCAGTTCCCGTTCCATCGCTACATCAAACTCCGCTTTGGGCCACTCAAGGTTAAGGTCAGTGAGCGCGCCCAAGAGCAGCTGCTGGACGGCAATCCTGGCAAACCATTTCTTGTTCGCCGGGACAACATGCCAGGGAGCTGCAGCGGTGCTGGTCTCCTCGATTGCCGCCTGGTAGGCGCTCATGTAGTCGTCCCAGAAGGCGCGCTCCTCCAGGTCTCCCCGGCTGTACTTCCAGTGTTTGGCCGGGTTGTCCAGGCGGGCCAGCAGCCGCTGCTTCTGCTCCTCGCCGCTGATGTGCAGCATGACTTTGACCACCTTCGTCCCGGAGTCGGTCAGCCGCGTCTCGAACTCGTTGATGGCCACGTACCGCCGCTTGATTTCCGCGGGAGTCGCCCAGGCACGCACCCGGTGGATCAGAACGTCCTCGTAGTGTGAGCGGTCAAAAACACCCACCATCCCGGCGGCCGGCACCTCCTTTTCGATGCGCCACAGGAAGTCGTAGGACTTTTCCTCCTCCGTGGGCGCCTTGAAGGCTTTGAACTGGACGCCCTGGGGGTTCATGGCGGCCATGACGTGGTTGACGATCCCGCCCTTGCCGGCGGTGTCCATGGCCTGGAGGATCAGCAGGATCCGCTTCCGTCCGCCGAACCGCGACTCGGCGAACAGCTTTTCCTGCAGTTCCGTCAGTCCGTTGTCCATTTCGGCGAGCAGGGCCTGGCCGTCCTCCTTGGTGCCGCTGTAGCCGGGGGTGGCGTCAGGATCGACTTTGCTCAACAGGAACCCCTTCCTCGCCCGCAGGGTTTCAGAGGGGTGCTGGTCGAAGCCGACGGCGTCGGGCATGGGAATCCTTTCAGCGAAGTTCCACGGGTCCGGGGTGCCCGTGGACACAGGCTAGTTCCCCTGGTACCTGCTTAGGAAGTCCCCCATCCGGCCCACGGCTTCCTCGATGTCCTTGACGTTGGGCAAGGTCACCATGCGGAAGTGGTCCGGGCGCACCCAGTTGAACGCCCGGCCGTGGGAGACCAGGATTTTTTGCTCCCTGAGGAGGTCCAGGACGAACTTCTCGTCGTCACGGATGTGGTACACCTCGGGGTCGAGCTTCGGGAAGAGGTACAGGGCGCCCCGGGCCTGCTGGGTACTCACGCCCGGAATGGCGTTGAGCATGTCGTACGCCTTGTTGCGCTGCTCCAGCAGCCGCCCGCCCGGCAGGATCAGGTCGTTGATGCTCTGGTAGCCGCCCAGCGCTGTCTGGATCGCGTGCTGGGCCGGCACGTTGGCGCAGAGGCGCATGTTGGCAAGAAGGCTGATGCCTTCCAGGTAGTCGGCTGCATCCTTCTTCGGACCGGAAATGGCCATCCAGCCGGCCCGGTACCCGCACACCCGGTAGGCCTTGGACAGGCCGCTGAAGGTGAGGCACAGGACGTCGTCGCCGGTAAGCCCCGCAAGGTTTACGTGGACGGCGTCCTCGTAGAGGATCTTCTCGTAGATTTCGTCGGCAAAGAGGACCAGGCCGTGCTTCTCGGCGAGGGCCACGATCTTCTTCAGCGTCTCTTCCGGGTAGACGGCTCCGGTGGGGTTGTTCGGGTTGATCACCACAATGCCCTTGGTGCGGGGCGTGATCTTGGCTTCCATGTCCTCCAGGTCGGGCTGCCACCCGGACTCCTCGTCGCAGAGGTAGTGGACTGGCTTGCCGCTGGCCAGCGCCACCGAGGCCGTCCAGAGGGGGTAGTCCGGCGTGGGGATCAGGACCTCGTCGCCATCGTCAAGGAGGGCCATCAGGGACATGGTGATGAGCTCGCTGACGCCGTTGCCCAGGTAGATGTCGTCCACATGGATGTTCTGGATGCCGCGGGTCTGGTAGTACTGCGACACTGCGGTCCGGGCGGAAAAGATGCCGCGGGAGTCACTGTAGCCCTGGGCATGCGGCAGGTGGCGGATCATGTCCACCAGGATGGCGTCCGGCGCTTCAAATCCGAACGGCGCCGGGTTTCCGATGTTCAGCTTGAGGATCCGGTGACCCTCCGCTTCCATCTGCTGGGCGGCCTGGAGGATCGGTCCACGGATGTCGTAAAGCACGTTGTTGAGTTTCGTGGACTGCCTGAATTCTGCCATCCCTCAAATATGCCACAGGAAGGATGGGCGGCAGCTGAGACGTCAGCCACACGGTGCGGCGGGTTCCGGCAGGCAGGACGGACGACGGCGGCTGCCGGACCTCCGAAGGTCCGGCAGCCGCCGTCGTACTGCTGAGCCATCGCACCGATGGCGGCGCGATGCAGTTGCTACTTCACGATGCCCTTTTCCTTCAGCCACGCCTGCGCGGCTTCCTTGGCACCCTGCTTCTGGCTGCCGCTGACGGCCCTGTTCAGGTTGATCAGGTCCTCGGTGGTCAGCACGCGGGACACCGAGTTGAGGGCTTCCTTCGCCTTGTCCGTCATCTTCGCCTCGTTGTACAGCGGAACCACCTGCTGGGCAATGAAGTTGTTCTTGGGGTCCTCGAGCACCACAAGATCGTTGTCCGCGATGGACGGGGTAGTGGTGTAGATGTCCGCCACCTGCACCTGGTCCTCCAGGAGTGCCTTCAGGGTCACGGGACCGCCGCCGTCACTGAACGGCTCCAGCTTCTTGGGCTCGCAGTTGTAGTTCTTCTTCAGGCCCGGCAGGCCGTAGGCGCGCTCAGCGAAGGTGGCCGGAGCTCCAACCACGATCTCGCTGCAGACCTTGGCCAGGTCCTCAATGGACTTCAGCTGGTACTTTTCGGCGGTTGCCTTGGTGACCACCATGGCGTCCTTGTCTTCTGCCTTGGCCGGTTCCAGGATGGCCAGCCCGCCGGGCAGCTTGTCCGGCAGCGCCTTGGCGATGTCTTCCGCTGACACCTCGGAGGCTTCCTTGTCCACGTGCAGCAGCAGGTTGCCGGTGTAATCCGGAATGACGTCCACGGAACCGTCCTGGACTGCCTTGAAGTACACCTCGCGGGAGCCGATGTTGGGCTTGGTGGTGGCCGTGACGCCGGCCGCGTTCAGCGCCCCGGCGTACAGTTCGCCGATGATCTGGCTTTCGGTGAAGTCGGCTGAGCCAATCACCAGGGATGTTGCTCCCCCGGAGGCCGCTCCGCTGCTGGCCGGCGCCTTGCTCAGTGGATCCGAGGATCCGCCGCAGGCAGACAGCGCCATGGCCAGGCCGAGTCCTGCGGCGAGGCCGCCGAATGCCCGCCTGCCGGGATGGTATGGACGGCTTTCTTTCATGATTTACCTCCTGGTACCACAGCCTCCGTGAGGACGGGGTCTGTGAGATCGGCCGTAGCCTGCTGGCTGCGGCGGGACTGCCCCGAGGCGCCTGTTGCCAGGAACAGCCTCTGGAAAAGGGAGAGGACAAGGTCGACGGCGATCGCCAGCGCCGCGATGAGCAGGGAACCGCCGAGCATCTGGGGGAAGTCGCTGAGGACCAGTCCGTCGAAAAGGTACCGGCCCAGGCCGCCCAGGTTGATGTACGCCACCACGGAAACCGTGGCGATCACCTGCAGCACGCCGGTGCGGAAGCCGCCGAACATTACGGTGAGCGCGTTGGGCAGCTCCGCCCGGAAGAGGACCTGCAGTTCGGTCATGCCCATGGCACGCGCGGCGTCCACCACGTTGCGGTCCACGCTGGAGATGCCGGCATAGGTGCCCGCGAGCAGGGGCGGGACAGTGAGGATGACCAGCGCCCAGATGGGGGGCATCAGCCCGATCCCGGCAAGCAGCACAAAGAGCGTCAGCAGGCCCAGTGTGGGCAGCGCACGCAGCGCGCCGGCGAGCGCAACCACCGCAACCCGTCCCCTGCCGGTGTGGCCTACATACATGCCTACGGGGACGGCGATGGCGGCCGCGATCAGCATCACCAGGCCGGTGTACTGGAGGTGTTCGCCCAGCCGGGCGGGGATCCCGGCGCTTCCTGTCCAGTGCAGGGGGTCGGCCAGCCAGGCGAAGGTATCGGCGAAAACGTTGCTCATGCGTTTCCGCCTCCCGTCTTGGGCCGGGCCAGCCCGAGGGCCGGGTCAAGTGCCTCGCCAACGGTCCCCGCTTCCGGCTGCCGGTCCGGCCGCTTCCCCGCCCGCTCCCATGGAGTGAGGATGCGTTCCAGCAGGACCAGGACCGCATCCATCAGCAGCGCAAGGATGAGGATGGCGATGATGCCCACCACGATTTCGGTCACGAAGCCCCGCTGCAGTCCTGATGTGAACAGCATCCCCAGGTTTCCGATGCCCAGCAGGGCTGCCACGCTGACAAGGGAGATGTTGCTGACCGACACCACCCGGAGCCCTGCGAACAGGACCGGCAGGGACAGCGGAAGGTCCACGCGGAGGAACCGGGCCAACGGCTTGAACCCCATGGCGACGGCGGCCTGGCTCACGTCCTGGCTGACCGAATCGAAGGCGTCCAGGGCGGCCCGGACCAGCAGGGCAACGGCATAGATGGTCAGGGCCACCACCACGTTGACCGGATCCAGGATCCTGGTGCCCAGGACGGTGGGCAGGATGATGAACAGCGCCAGCGAAGGAATGGTGTACAGGAGCGAGGAGGCTGTGAGCAGCACCGAGCGGAGCGCCCGGTTCTGCCGCGCCAGCTGCGCGAGGGGGATGGAGATGACCAGCCCCAGGACCATGGGGACGAGGGCCAGCACCAGATGCTGGCCGGCGCGCTCCAGGACCATGCCGCTGTTGGCGAGGAACCACTCCATCAGAGTGCAGCCTGCCGGAGCTGGCGTGCCTCTTCAATGAGGGCCAGCACTTCTCCGCCGCGGATCACGCCCATCACCTTGCCCTCTCCATCCACTGCCACGCCCAGGCCCGACGGCGAGGAAAGCGCGGCATCAAGCGCGCGGCGCAGGCTTTCCCCCGGGCGGAACAGGGAACCGCCGGGGATGAGGCCTTCGTCAGTGCCGGGAGTGGACCAGCCGAGCGGGCGCATCTCCTCGTCCACCACCAGCTGCCAGCCGTCGGCGGCGCCCGGATCCGTGTTGACGCTGCGGCCGCGGACGAGCGTTGGCACCGGATGGATGGTGACGCCGTCGGACGGGGTGAAGCCCAGGTGCCGGAAGCCACGGTCCCGTCCCACGAATGAGGCCACGAAGTCATTTGCCGGCGCGCGGAGGATTTCCTCAGGGGTGGCGTATTGGGCGAGCTTCCCGCCCACCGCGAAGACCGCCACTTTGTCCCCCAGGACGGTGGCCTCGTCGATGTCGTGGGTGACGAACACGATGGTCTTGGCCAGGTCCTTCTGGAGCCGCAGCAGTTCCTGCTGGAGTTCATCGCGGACCACCGGGTCCACGGCGCTGAAAGGTTCGTCCATAAGCAGGACGGGAGGATCGGCGGCGAGCGCACGCGCTACCCCCACGCGCTGCTGCTGGCCGCCGGAGAGCTGCGACGGGTAGCGCCTGCCGAGCGGGCGGGCCAGGCCCACAACGTCCAGGAGTTCCTCGGCGCGCCGCCGGGCTTCGGACTTGGACACGCCGTTCAGCCGGGGAACGGTGGCGATGTTGTCCAGCACCGAGCGGTGCGGCAACAGCCCCGCTGACTGCATCACGTAGCCCATCGAGCGGCGCAGTTCAGCTGCCGGGACGGCGGTCACGTCCCTGCCGCCCACCGTGATGGTCCCGGAAGTGGGCTCCACCATCCTGTTGATCATGCGCAGCGTGGTCGTCTTGCCGCAGCCGGACGGACCAACCAGAACGGTGATGGAGCCTTTGCTGATGGACATGGAGAGGTTGTCCACGGCCGGCTGTCCGCCCTGGTACTGCTTGGTAACGCTCTCAAACTCGATCATCGCCTGGTCCATGGTGCGGACTTACCTGTTCTCTGGGACGGGCTCCTGGAAGCACCGCGACATTGTCATCAGGACGCTGATAGTTACGGTAACCCAATCCGGGGCCGGCAACACCCTGCAGCGTCCCGAATCCGGGCAAAGGAATCCCTACTGTAACCATTCGGAGCCGGGAGCGGCCCGGATGGGAGCCCATTTTCGGCCGGAACAACTGGAGGGCCTGGAACCGTGCCCGACGTGCTTCGTCCGGCCTAGAGTGGATTCGTGACCAACTTGGAAATAGCACCCCAGCAGGAAGTGTGCCCGCCGGCAGGCGCGGACGGTACATCCGGGCCTTGCCTGCAGCTGTGGCCGCAACGCGAAGTGCCGCTCGGCGGCGTCCGGGCCATGAACGTCCAGCGGACCCTGCCGCAGCGCGGCCTCCCCACCATCGGGGCGTGGTGTTTCCTGGACAGCTTCGGCCCTGACCGGACGGCGATGTCCGTGCTCCCGCATCCCCATATCGGCCTCCAGACCGTGACCTGGCCCCTCGCCGGCCATATCCGGCACCGCGACAGCGTGGGCAGCGACGTGGTAGTCCGGCCTGGCGAGCTGAACATCATGACGGCCGGCCACGGCGTCTCCCACTCGGAGTTCGCCGTGCTGCCGCCTGCCGGGGAGGCCCTGCCGGTTCAGCGTGGCCTGCAGCTCTGGGTGGCCCTGCCTGAGGGTGAACGGCACCGACAGCCGGCCTTCGAGCAGCACCGAGAACTTCCCCGGGCCGGCGGCCAGGGGTTCACGGCCACCGTCATGGTGGGCGAACTCGCCGGCGTCACCTCGCCGGCAACGATGTACTCACCGATCGTGGGCGCGGACGTTTCGTGCAGCGGCGCAGCGGTGTTGCCGCTCAACGCCGGCTTCGAGCACGGAATCCTGGTGCTCGACGGCGGCCTGGCGGTGGACGGCCAGGAGGTTCCGCCCGGCCCGCTGGGCTACCTGGGCACCGGGCGTACGGAACTCCAGGTGCAGGCGCTCCCGGGGACGCGCTTCCTCCTCATTGGAGGCGAGCCGTTCCAGGAGGAACTGCTGATGTGGTGGAACTTCGTTGGCCGTACCCACGACGAAGTGGAGCAGGCACGGAGTGACTGGGAAGCCCAGGCCGGACTGCCCGAAACGGAGGAGGCAGCAGCCCGGTACGGCGTGGTTCACGGCCACGGTCCTGACGCTGGACCGGAGGCGGGCCGCATTCCTGCTCCGCCCCTGCCGGGCGTGCGGCTCACGCCCCGGAAACGGCTCCGGGGCGACTGATCCACTCAGGTCTGCTCGGCCACCAACTGCAGCACACCGAACACCGGTTCCTGGTCCAGCACCCGGATGTCGGTCACGCCCGCGTCCTTGAGGTGGCGGCGGAAGGAGTGCTGCAGCGGGGCAACATTCATGCCCAGTCCGCCGCCCAGGATCACCGGCCCGGTGATGCCAAGCAGGCCCAGCACCTGCAGGGCCAGCGCTGAAAGGTCTTCACCTGCCTGGTCCAGCAGGGCCTGGCTCTCCGGGTGGCCGCCGGCCGCCGCCTCCACTACCAGCCGGGCCTGCTGCGCCCAGAAGCGCCGGCCGGTTTTCGGTGAATGGAACAGCGCAATCAGCCGGTTGGGATCGTCCACCCCGCAAGACTGCAAAAGGGACGCAGTCAGGACGTCCACCGGCAGGCCCTGGTTCATCCGCCGGAGGCTGTGCCGCACCGCTTCGCGGCCCAGCCAGTATCCGCTGCCTTCATCGCCCAGAAGGTAGCCCCAGCCGCCAGCCCGCGCTTCGCCGCCGTCCGCATTCCTGCCCCAGGCTGCAGAGCCGGTGCCCGCAATCACCGCAACACCGGTGCTCGCGTAGCCTGCCGCGAGCAGCAGGCGCGAATCGTGGACCACGGTGACCCGGGCGCCGGGGACATGCGGCTGGATCAGGGACGCCAGGGCGGCGGCGTCGTCGTCGGTATCAATGCCGCCGGAACCGGCGTACACCTGCGACACCTGGCCCCCGCCGATGCGTGCAAACAGGTCGGCAAGGTTGGCGGCCGCCTCGTCGCGGCTGACGTTCTGCACATTGGAACTGCCGGCCGACTCATCCGCAACCGGAGCCCCGTCCTCAAAACGGACACCGTGGGTCTT
Organism: Pseudarthrobacter oxydans; assembly: GCF_034258515.1. NCBI lineage: Bacteria > Bacillati > Actinomycetota > Actinomycetes > Micrococcales > Micrococcaceae > Pseudarthrobacter > Pseudarthrobacter oxydans. The sequence goes on from NZ_CP139438.1 coordinate 3,066,759, forward strand.
CGTCCCGCCGATATCCAGCCCGATGATGGCGCCGCGGAGTGGACTGGGGGCCGGGAGTGCGGAGGAGTTTTCAGCGTTGGTCACGTCACAAGGGTAATGGTGCCGGAGCGGCGGGACACCCCGGCCGCCTCACTTTCGGGCGCTCGCGCTTCAGCGGGACCGCTGCCTGACCAGCCCGGCCAGGAGCCTGGGCCCTTCGGTCACCACCATGTCCCGGAACAACCGTACCGGCACGGGTTCGGACCCGGGCTTGCGCCGCCGCCAGGACAGGCCCACTTCGCGGAAAGCCAGGCCGGACTCCAGCGGGACCTCAACCCAGCCGAGGTTCCCGGTTTCGGGGCTGACCGTCCGTCCGGGGGCATCCCCGCCTGGCGGCAGGATGCTGACTCCGAGGCCCGCCGAGACCAGGCCGCGGACCGTGTGTGAATCCTGGCTTTCGAAGGCGATGCGGGGCCGGTAGCCGGCCTCGCGGAACATGGCATCGGTGAGCGACCGCATCCCGTATCCGGGCCCGAGCGCCACAAAAGGCTCTCCCCTGATGTCGGCAAGCCGGGCTGCCGGCCGCGTGGCAAGGGGATGGCTGTGGTGCACAACCAGGCGGAGCGGCTCCCGGTACAGCGGCGCCGAGGACACGTTCCGGCCCGGCGGCGCCACCGGTGCGGTCAGGGCGAGATCGGACTCGCCCGACGCCAGTTCGTCAAGGCACGCGTAGCGGGCGCCCTGGCTCAGGGTGAAAACTGCGCCCGGGTGCCTGCTCCGGAAAGCACTGATCAGGAGCGGCAACGTCGCCTCACCGAAAGTGTGCTGGAACGACAGGGAGACCCTCCCCCGGGCCACGTCCGACTCGTCCCGCACAACGTCCAACCCTGCCTGGAACGCCGTCAGCGCCTGCTCAATGTAGGGCAGCAGGGTCCGTGCCGCGGGCGTCAGCCGGACTCCCCTGCCGTCCCTGACCAGGAGTTCGGTACCGACGACGGCGCTCGCCCGGGCCAGCGCCCGGCTCACCGTGGACTGGGGTACTCCAAGGAGTTCCGCGGTTTCCGTGACGTGCTCCGTCCGCCCCAGCTCGGCCAGCACGGGCAGCAGCGGAAGCAACTGCACCAGCTGTTTCTGGTCCGGTTCCACGGGCCGGCCTCCTTCCTGCTCCGCGCGAGCCCAAGTAGGTAGCGCTAAGTGTCGTTTTCGGCGTTCAAAACGACACTTAGCGCTACCCAGTTGGGAAAGCATGCAAATCGGCTATCAGTTTTACACGAAGCATGCATTGGAGGCATCTATTGGGTGAAAGCTAGGCTGGCCGGATGGCACACATCGTCCGTTCCGCCGGCAGCAGCCCTTCCCCTCGTTGGGAAGGTCATGCCAAGGGGTCGACGGCGTACGCCAGGATCCTCGCGGGCCTTTCCTTTGCGGGTGTTGCCACCTTCGCGCAGCTCTATTCCACCCAGGCCGTCCTGCCGATCCTGGCCTCGGACCTGCAGGTCACGGCGGCCGAGGCGGCCCTGACCATCTCGCTGGCCACCGTGGGCCTTGCGGTGACGGTGATCCCGTGGTCCTTCCTGGCGGACCGCATAGGCCGGGTCCGGGCGATGACGTGGGGTATCTCATTGGCCACCGTCCTGGGACTGCTGGTTCCCTTGTCCACCAGCTTTGGCATGCTGCTCACCCTCCGCCTTATAGAAGGCATGGCACTGGGCGGCATCCCGGCCATTGCCATCGCCTACCTCAACGAGGAGGTCACCAAAGCGCATACGGCCCTGGCAGCGGGAAGCTATGTTGCCGGCACCACGCTGGGCGGGCTTGCCGGCAGGCTGGTGGCCGGGCCGGCCGGTGAACTGTGGGGCTGGCGGGCCGCCGCACTGGCTGTTTCATTCCTTGCCACGCTGGCCGCGGTCGCCTTCCTGGTCCTGGTGCCGCGGGCCCGGGGCTTCGTCTCCGCCCCTGCATCCGGGCTGCGCGGCGCCATCCGGACCTTGGGCGGCCACCTGCGGAATGTCCGCTTGCTGGTCCTCTACGGCCAGGCCTTCCTGATGATGGGCGGGTTCGTGGCGGTCTACAACTACCTGGGGTTCCGGCTTTCGGGCGAACCGTTCGGCCTGCCGGCAACGTTGATCAGCCTGATCTTCCTGGCCTACCTGTCCGGGACCGTCACCTCACGCTGGTCCGCAGGGCTGACCCTGCGCTTCGGGCGTCGCAATGTCCTGCTCGCCGGCCTGGCACTTTCGACGGCGGGCCTTGCCCTGACGCTGACGCAGGCCCTCCCCCTGATACTCGCCGGCCTTGTGCTGTTTACCGGCGGCTTCTTTGCCGCCCACAGCATCGGGGCAGGCTGGACCGGCGCCCTCGCCAGCACCGGCCGGGCGCAGGCCGCCTCGCTGTACAACCTCGCCTACTACCTGGGGTCCAGCATCATCGGCTGGGCGGGCGGACTGGCCTTCCAGTCCCTCGGCTGGAACGCGCTGGCCGCGGCAGTCATGGTCCTGGCCTGCCTCACCGCGGCTGCTGTCGCCGTCGTCCATCCCCGGGCAGAAGGACCTCGCGCGTAACAGGCAGCGCCACGAATTATCTGCCCCTGCCAATCACGCGGCGGCGCAAAAATTCGGCTGCGCGGCCCGTACAAGCGCGAAAGCGCATATTCGCAGGTCTAGGATGAACAGAGGACCATTGAGGAGTTGCAGTGAGCACGAACGCCAGGAATCCCAGGCCGGGAGCGCACCTTGAGCCGCTGGATGCGATTGACGAACGGCTCCTGGCCGCGCTGGTGGCTGATGCCCGGATCTCCAACAAGCAGCTTGCGGAACTCGTCGGGATTGCCCCTTCCACTGCCCTGATGCGGACACGCGCCCTGTCCGAACGCGGGATCGTGCAGGGCTACGAGGCCAAGCTCAGCCTTTCTGCCATCGGGCGGTCCGTGCAGGCATTGGTTGCCGTGCGCCTCCGCGCCCACGACCGCGACCAGATTGACCGCTTCACTGCCCGGGTGCCGCACCTGCCCGCGGTGCTGTCCACGTTCCACACCTCAGGCTCCGTGGACTATCTGCTGCACATCGCCGTCGCCACTACCGAGGACCTGCGGGACTGGGTGCTGGACAACCTGGCAACTGATCCGGTGGTGGGGCACACGGAAACCACCCTGGTGTTCGAACACATCCAGGGCAATCACGGGCCGCTGCCTGAGTAAGTGCCCTGCGGAACGGACTAAGCTGCACCCCCGCGGCCGATGACCGCGAGGCGGAAAGTCACGGCGGAGAGGATTAGCGCCGCCGCGCCGCACAACAGAACGAAACCCGCTATGGCGGCCGGCACACCGACCACGCCGGAGGCCCAGCCCAGGCCAAGGACCGGCACAGCGCTTCCCAGGTACGTGATGACATAGACGGTGCTGACGATCTGGGCGTGCCGTGATGCCTCCACCTTGGCCGCCACCTCGTTGAAGACAGTGCGGAAGGCGATGCCCTGCCCTACCCCGGCCGCAAGGGCGGCTGCCACGAGCAGCAGCGGATTCCCCCAGGCTCCCGCGGCCCCCAGGAGAAGCACGGAAACCCCCAGGACGCCAAGCCCCGCCGGAACCACGTAGCGGCCCCGAAGGGTCAGCAGCTGGCTCAGCGCCGAGGACCCCAGGGCCAGGCCGGCCAGCACGCCGACCAGGGGGCGGGAGTCTGTGGCCAGGACCTGGGCAAAGTAGCCGGGTGCAAGCGATAGGCAGAAGCCGAAGACAGCGAAGCTGAGGAAGCCGACGCCGGCAGCGAGCCAGAAGGCGCCCCTCGCCTCCCGCGATACGGAAGGGCGGCGGGGTGCCAGTGCCTGCAGCGGCCTGGCGGAGGCCGGAGGATTGATCGCCGGGCGGGCATGAAGCAGGTACAGCGGCACCAGGAGGCCGGCCAGGACCAGCGAATGGACGTAGTAGGGTGCGCTGGTCGGGCCAGGGAGGAGGGACAGCAGTCCGCCAATCACCGGTCCGGCCGCCACTCCCCCGGACGACGCCAGCAAGGTGAATCGGGATGCCCACTCGGGACGGGTCGGGAGGAGCTCGCGCAGGGCTGCGGCACTGGCCCCGGTTGCCAGCGCAACGGCTGCGCCCTGCAGCGCCCGCCCGGCGCACAGGGCAGCGAGCGTCTGTGCCTCGGCAAAGAGCCAGCCGCCTGCCAGCCCGATGACGACCGCGAGGATGAGCGCGGCCCGGCGCCCGATGTGGTCCGACCAGTGCCCGGCCAGCATGAGCGTGGCCACCAGGGACAGGACATAGCTGGCAAACGCGGCGGTCACGCCCAGCGTGGACAGCCCGAGTTCCGCCTGCAGGAGCGGATACAGCGGCGTCGCGAGGTTGGCGCCCACCAGCAGGACGAAAATGACAGCGCCGGCCATCACCAGGCGCGCCGTGGTGGACGCATCCCAACCCGCCCTGGCAGCAGCCGGGGCAGGACGCATCCGGAGTTCGCTGAAGACCGTCATGTGGCGCCGCCTTTTGGTTCTACCGCGGCAGGTGGACCTTGTGGGAGCCCGGCGCGGGATGGATATCCGATGGCACAAGAATGCGGTACTTCTGCTCCATTGCTCGGAGATCTACGGACCTATTGCGCAAGAACGTCAAAATCTTCCCGGCCATGTGATGCAGAATGACAATATGAACAATCTGGATGCCACCGACCTGAAGATCCTGCTGGCCCTCATCCGGGACCCTCGGATCCAGGTCGGTGAACTCAGCGAGTCCCTGGGCATCGCCCGCAACACGGCCCAGACGCGGCTGCGCCGCCTCATCCGGGCAGGAGTACTGAGGCCGGGCGGCCGCGAGGTGGACCTGGAGGCTGTGGGCTATGACGTTGTGGCCTTCGTGACGATCGAGGTCTCGCACCGGGAGCTGGACGGCGTGGTGGCCGCACTCCGACTGATCCCGCAGGTACTGGAAGTTCATGAAATCTCCGGACGCGGCGACGTCTGGTGCCGGGTGGCAGCCACGGACACCCACAACCTCCAGTCCTCCCTGAGGCAGGTCCTGAGGATCAAGGGCGTGATCCGGACCGAAACCGTACTGGCCCTGCATACCCATATCCCCTACCGCACCGAGCCGCTGATCAGCGGCCTGGCCAAGGCGTCGAACACCTGACGTCCGCGCCCGGGCGGCTAGGATTTCCAGAATGGACTGGCTCTCGTACGTTTCACAGATCAACTGGCTCGCCGTGCTGCTGGCCTTCGTCGCAACCATGGCCATCGGCTTTGTCTGGTACATGCCCTCGGTCCTGGGCAACCGGTGGATGGCCGCCATCGGCAAGACGGAGGACGATCTCAAGAACATCAGCGGCGGGGCAGGCATCTGGGTCCCGATGATGGCGGCCGCGGCCCTGACGGCGGTCCTGCTCGCTGTCCTGATCACCAGGCTCGGACTGGACAGTGCCGTGGCGGGCGGCTTTTTCGCCTTGGTTGCGGGACTCGTCTTCAGGGCAGGCGGCCACGTCATCCACAACGGCTTCGCCGGGCGCCCGGCAGCCGTCACGCTGATCGACTCCGGCCATGACATCGTGGCCATGACGGTGGCCGGCGCCATCATCGGAGGAATGTCGTGATGGTGGCCGCTGCCCTCGCGGCGGAAGACCGGCGCCCATGACCATCATTGACAACGCCGTCTACGTCAACGGGGTCCGCCACGTGGAGCCCGAAAACCTGGAACAGACCTTCGAGACACTGGCCCGGCATGGAGGAATGGCCTGGATCGGCCTCTACCGGCCCACCGAGCAGGAAATGGCTGCCGTTGCCGCTGAATTCGGCCTGCACGCACTTGCGGTGGAGGACGCCATCTCGGCCCACCAGCGCCCGAAAATCGAGCGCTACGAAGACAACCTGTTCACTGTCCTCCGGCCTGCACGGTACCTGGACGCGACTGAAACGGTTGAATTCGGCGAGCTGCACATCTTCACGGGGAAGAACTTCGTGGTCACGGTCCGTCACGCCGAGACGGCCGGCGTGGCACAGGTGAGGCAGCGCCTCGAAGGCCGGCCCGACCTGCTCCGGCACGGCCCCGAGGCCGTGCTTTACGCCCTGCTCGACCGGGTTGTGGATGACTACGGGCCCGTGGTTGCCGGACTTGAAAACGACATCGACGAAATTGAAGACCAACTTTTCAGCGGTGACACCGCCGTATCCCGGCGCATTTACGAGCTTGCCCGTGAAGTCATCCAGTTCCAGCGGGCCATCCATCCCCTGCCGGACATCATGCGCCAGCTCAAGCAGGGCTTTGAAAAGTACGACGTGGAGACCGATCTCCGGCACAGCCTGCGTGACGTGGAGGACCACGTGGAACGGGTCATCTCCCGGGCCGATTCCTTCCGCGACCTGCTGCAGAACGCCCTGACCCTGGACGGCACCCTCACCGCCAACCGGCAGAACGAGGCCAGCGCCGAGCAGAACGAACAGGTGAAGAAGATATCCTCCTGGGCTGCGATCCTCTTCGCACCGTCCTTCGTGGCCGGGATCTATGGCATGAATTTCGACCACATGCCCGAGCTCCACTGGGAGCTGGGATACCCGATGGCGATCGGACTGATGATCGGGACGGCGGCCCTTATGTACGGCATCTTCAAGAAGAAGGGCTGGCTGTAAGGCATGGAATCGCGGTCACAGCCTCCAGCCCTCCGGGAAGGCCGCATTATTGTTCCCGGCAGCAGCCGCCAGTTGGCTGCCTACGGCCTGTTCCGTCCGCAGCCCGACCGGCACCGGGCTCTCCCATCCGGTTCCCGTACGTTCGATGCCAAGGCCCTGGAGCCTGACCTGCTGTGGATCAGCTTTGACGAACTCTGCGCGCCGGGCACGTCGGCGGAGGACTACTCCGTCCTGGCGGCCGGTCCGGAGCTGTGCGTTATTGACGGCGTGCCAGCACCGGAACCTGCGGACGCAGGGTCCCGGGCTGAGGCCTGGGAGCAGTTCGCCGCCGTTCTTGCCGTCCTCGCGGCCAGGAATGCGACGCTTTTTGTTGTCGGCACCGGGCCCATGGACTGGGCGGCCGCCGCCTCTGGCGCCGCGGACGCCCGGCTGCGTGCCTCCCTTGCCGGCATCGACCGGCTCCTGGCGGGCCTTGGGAGGGTTGAATCGGACGAGGCCATCGCCGTTGAGGGCGTTTCAGGGAGTTAGGCAGGGGAACTCCCTGCCGGAGCCTGCTACTTTGCCGCCGGCAGCGTGGTGCCAGCGCGCCGCCCGACCTCCATGCCCGCGGTCAGGCCGAAGATTTCGACGCTCACGTCCTCGTCCCTTTGGATGTCTGTAACCGTGACGGAGCGTGCCGTCTTTTCGATCCGGCCGACCGGCATGCCGTTGATCGCGACAGCCCAAGAGTCTGCGGCCGGGTCATCGGACTCCCAGGTGACCTTGATTGTGCTGATTCCATTCACCGTGGTCAGGGCCTCGGCCTGGACATTTCCCGGCGGGGCCAGTTGCTGATGGAACGGCTTCGTGCTGACGTGAACGGGGACCCGGAGGACGTGGGTGCTGCCGATCGGGTTCGAGACCCGCAGCGCCAGTTCTCCCTCGAATTCATCCTCATAGGTGTGCTTGTAGGCCGGCCCGGTGGTCGTCGCATCGTAAGTGCCGTCGCCGTCGAAGTCCCACTCGTACTTGCTGATCGCACCGACGGACCCGGAGGCGTCGAAGGTGATCTCCATGCCTGGTGCGGCGTAGTAGCCGTTGATAGGAAACCTGGCCTCGACGCCGTTGTTCTTGCCCAGCGGGATGACGGTGACCTGCAGCGGAGAGTCCCCGCCCTGGCCGGTCGGCGGGCTGGCCTGGGGGGAGGCGGTGGCTGCAGGGGCCGGAGGAGGGGCTGCCGGGGTTACCTCCGGCCCGTACAGGGCACCGGGGCCTTCGGCACAGGCGCTGAGCATGAGCGCAAGCCCACTGGCCGCCAGAACTGCTGCGTTCCTGTTCATCGATCTCCCCATTGATCTTTTCCTTCAGGAAGAAGCATGCCCAGATAATGGCCGGTTGCGCTACGGGGGCGGCAACAAGATTGCCGCAATAAAGTCTGTGCCTACAGCCAGGCGCCCAAGGCGTGGCGTGCTCCAGCCTTGACCAGGCGTTCGGCGTCGTGTCCCAGGTCCAGGTTGAGCAAGAAAGTGCCTATCGAAACAGCACGATGGCCAGGAAACTCCTTCAAACGGTGGAGCTAAGGGGATTCGAACCCCTGACCTCTTCGATGCGAACGAAGCGCTCTACCAACTGAGCTATAGCCCCGGAACCATCCGCCCCTGCAGGTGCGGCACCGGTGACCCTAGGCTACAAATTTTCCGGGGAGAATGCCAAACCGCCATGCCGACCCCGGTTTACGGGAACCGCGCGGGTGGCCTGTCCGTACTGCCCGGGTCAGGCGCGGCGGCGCTGCAGGACGTCGTCGAGATTGCTGAGGGCGCTCTGCGCCTTGGAAAGCTGGGGCCCGTCCGCGGCAGCAGTACCCGCCGGCGGCTCGGCGGCAGCACCTTGCTTCAGGGACGGCTTGCCAACAGCCTTGGGCGATTCGGGGAGCTCCAGGGGCTCGGGGTCAGGGCGCTCGGCCTTGGCTGCCTCAACATAAACGGGCTTGGGGACCTCTACGGGCTCCCACGTGGCGGACGCCGGTGCAGCGCCCGCGGCACCGGCTGCTGCGGCGCTCGGATCCCCCGCGGCGACCGCGACCGCAAGTGCAGCCTCGCGCAGTTCCACTGCGGTCAGCGGCTTTACCTTTGGCTGGTGCGCCTCGGCGTCGAAAAGCGGGTTGTCCGGCCTGGCCGGCGCTGCTTCAGGCCTCGGCGGGACATTCCCGGCAGCCTTGGACTGCCGGGGCGGTGCGGTCATCGCGGACCGGAAGGCTGCGTTGACCTTGGCTCTCCTGTCCCGGACAGCCAGCCAACGCAGGAGGACCACGGATCCGGCGGTAAGTCCGAGGCACGCCAACGGAAGGACCGGAGCGCCCAGCCCGAAGAGGAGGAGCACTCCGGAAACGAATGCGGTGGCCAACGACAGCAGCCCGATGAGGGCGAGTGCCGTCCGGCCATAGCGTATGCGGAACTTGGCCCCGGCCGGCGTGCCGGCAGCAGCGGTCCCGGGTCCGGCGCTCTTCCTGGTGTCCATGGCTTTCTCCTGCTGGGCGGCAACGTTCATAACCAAAACGGCTGGCGATTCCGGTGTTTCATCGGCTGCGGCGTCTGCCAGGAAATCGCCGGCGGGCTGGAACTGGTGCCTGCGGTTCCGGAGGACGTAGGGCGCAACCCACACAATCCAGAGCACAACGGCAACCACAAGGATCACTGAGCTGCTAAGGGGGAAGTCCACACTCAAAACCGTATGAGCATCCGGCCCGCTGCGGCAGCATTAGCTGCGGTGTGTCGTGGCGCAGACGGCAATTCACTGGATTTATGACCGGTGTGAGGCAAGCCACGGCCTAAGTAGTCCCTCCGGGACCTCTTCAGACGTCAAGGCAAACGAGCGGTGGTCGGCCCATTCACCGTTGATGTGGAGGTAGCGCGGCCGGTAGCCTTCGTCCCGGAACCCGAGTTTCTCCACCACCCGGAGGCTGGGTCCGTTCTCTGGCCTGATGTTGATTTCCATCCGGTGCAGGCCCAAGGTCTTGAAGCAATGGTCCGTCACCATGGCGACGGCGGTGGGCGCGATGCCGCGGCCCGCACAGGCCTGGTCCACCCAGTAGCCGAGGGTTGCCATCATGGCCGAGCCCCAAACGATCGACGATACGGTCAGCTGGCCAACAATGGGCGGCTTGACGCTGCCGGGCCGCCTCTCGGTGATGAGGAAGGGCAAAGCCGTTGCCTGGGCCGCCTGCGCCTTCAATGACCGGACCATCTGCCGGTAGTCCGGCAGGCCGCCGGATGGATCCGGGTTGGATGCTTCCCACGGCGCCAGCCACTGGCTGTTGCGGGACCTGACTTCCGTCCATTCCTTCTTGTCCCGGTACCGGATGGGCCGCAGGACCAGATCCCCGCATTCCAGGGTCACGGGCCAGATGGGACCAGGGCGCATGGCGCTACTTGGACAGGCCGGCGGTGAAGCCGGGCAGCCATTCCCGCAGGCCGGGGCCGAGGTCCTCGCTGTCAATGGCCAGCTGGACGCAGGCCTTGAGGTAGCTGAGCTTGTCCCCGGTGTCGTAACGCCGCCCCCGGAACACGACGCCGTAGACACCGTGCCCTTCGCCGTCACCGGTGGCCAGTTCCTGGAGGGCGTCTGTCAGCTGGATTTCGCCGCCCCGTCCCGGCCCGGTGCGCTCAAGGACGTCGAAGACGGCCGGATGGAGTACGTAACGGCCAATCAGCGCCAGGTTGGAGGGCGCTTCCTCCGGGCTCGGCTTCTCCACGAGCCGGTTGACCCGCACGTATGATTCGCCGTCGATCGGTTCGATGTCAGCGCAGCCGTAGGCGCTGATCTGCGAGGCTTCCACTTCGATCAGCGCGACGACGGAACCACCGGTTTTGGCCTGGACATCAATCATGGTGCTGAGCAGTTCGTCCCGGGCATCGATCAGGTCATCGCCCAGCAGCACGGCGAAGGCTTCGTCGCCAACGTGCTGCTTCGCGCGGAGTACGGCATGGCCCAGTCCGTGCGGGTCCCCCTGCCGGACGTAGTGGATGTCACCCAGGTTGCTCGCAGCCTGGATGGACGCCAGCTTCTCGGTATCCCCCTTGCCTTCAAGGGCGGACTCCAGGGACGGCACACGATCGAAGTGGTCTTCCAGCGCCCGCTTGTTCCGCCCGGTGATCATCAGGACATCGTTGAGGCCGACGTTCACGGCTTCCTCAACCACGTACTGGATGGCAGGCTTGTCCACAACGGGAAGCATTTCCTTGGGCATCGCCTTGGTTGCCGGCAGGAACCTGGTGCCAAGTCCGGCGGCAGGAATGACAGCTTTGCGTACTCTCGGATTACTGGTAGTCACCGGACTAATCTAACGTCAGCGTCAAGCATTCAGTAATCAGGGGATGGCCGACGCCATGCGGCAGCTACGGAGGAAACACATGACGCTTGAGGATTCAAAGGCGGCCAAGGACGAGATACGTGCTGCCCATCGCCGCCGTCGTGCTTTACTTACGCTCCAGGAGCGGCAGGATGCCGGGGAAGCCTTGGCGAAGCACGGGGCAGCGTGGGCAGATTCGGTAACCCGGGGGAAGGCAGCGACGGTCTGCGCCTACCTCGGAGTCGGGGCGGAACCGCCCACGCTGCCGCTGATCGCGGCCCTCCACGACGCCGGCCACAAAGTCCTGCTTCCCGTCTGCGAGCCGGGGCGGGAGCTGAAGTGGGTCTTCTGGGCGCCGGGCGTCGATCTGGTCAAGAGCAGGTATGCCCCCATCCTGGAGCCCGTGGGGACACGGCACGAAATTGAGGTGGCCGGGGAAGCTGCCGCCCTCTTTATCCCTGCCACCGCGATTGACCTCGCGGGCAGCAGGGTAGGCCAGGGCGGAGGCTACTACGACAAGTTCCTGGGCCACCTCGAATCAGCCGGGAAGCACATTCCGCTGGCCGCGGTGATCTACGACGGGGAACTGCTGCCTGCCGGCAGGATTCCGGTGGAGGCATTCGACCGGCCGGTGCCTGGCGTCGTGCTTCCCTCCGGGTTCCGGAGCCTGGCGGACGCCGCCTGACCGGGGAAGTCCCCGCGTACGAGGATGGTAGAATTAGCACTCAGGCCCTGCGACTGCTAATGGACATCCATAATCCAGAGGCAGTCCGGGACCTCTCGTTTGCCCAAGAGGAGGAGCACCAGTGCCAACGTATGCGTACGCCTGCAAGGATTGCGGCCATGCCTTTGACATCGTCCAGTCGTTCTCGGACAGCTCTCTGTCGTCGTGCCCTGAGTGCCAGGGTACCCTGCGCAAGAAGTTCAACAGCGTGGGCGTTGTCTTCAAGGGTTCCGGCTTCTACCGCACAGACTCCCGGGATGCCAAGGGCAGCACGGCTTCTGCCGCTCCCGCTGCCTCGGCGGCAACGCCTGCGGCTGCACCAGCTGCTCCGGCTCCGGCTGCTGCCGCCAGCTGATCCGCGTTCCGCGGTCCAGGCTGCTGCCTGGCAGCTGACTGCGTTGTCCACATAGCTGCCGGCGCCCCTGCCGCGGCCGCCATGCGCGGCTTTAGCGTGGGCACATGCCTGCACACGGACAGCAACACCGGGTTGTATCAAGCGCGTCGCACGGACCTGGGCTCCCCGGGGCTTTACGGCGCAGTGGCGCCCACGGCGGGAGCCGCGCCGCCGGCCACAACGCACGCCGCCGCCCGCCGGCCCGCTTTGCCTCCTGGCTGGGCCGCAACAGGCGGCTGGCCGCCGCGCTTCTCCTTTGCGCCGCAGCCGCCATCACCGTCCAGCAACTTACGCCTGCACCGGTCTACACGGTGCCTGCGCTCGCCGCAGCCCGCGACCTTCCCGCCGGCACAGCCATGGCGGCTGCGGACCTCGCCTCTGTCCAGGTACCGCCGGGCATGCTGGCCGACGGATTCCTCAACGGACCGGGCGAGGCGGCCGGGAAACAACTCGCGGCGCCGCTGCGCAAGGGACAGCTGCTCACGGATGCCCAACTGCTTGGTCCGGGGCTGCTCGCCGGCACTCCCCCAGGGTCAGCGGCTGTTCCCCTTCGCATGGCGGATCCATCGTCCATCCAGCTCGTCTCCCCAGGCCAGCTCGTGAACGTGGTGCTAACGGCAGCCGGCGGCTACGACCAGCAAGAGCCACCGGAGGTCCTGGCTTCAGGGGTTCCGGTGTTGTGGACTTCCGGTCAGGGCGGGCAAGGCGGCCAGTGGCTGGGCACGGCGGAGACGGACGGACTCATAGTGGTGGCCGCCAACCCGGAACAGGCGGTTCGGCTCGCCGGCGCCTCCACCCAGGGAAAGCTGTTTTTCGTCCTGGTGGGGCCGTAGCCCTGCGAGCGATGGTCCGGGCCGGCGCGGAGCCACAGCGCCGGACTCCACGGACGCAGGCTCCTGCCCCGGCTGCGATCCTGCCTCAGCCCCAGTGCGGGGGTTTCTGTTCCTTCAGCCACGCATCGTGGTCGTCGTCTTCGCGGTCGCCCCAGCCCCGGGCTTCGTCTTCGGCCGCCTTGTTCGGCAAGGCGGACGTGCCAGGCAGGGCGGCCGTGCCCGGGGTGGATGCGCTGCCGGGAACGGGGCCGCCCTCCTGGTCCTGCCCGGCTGCAGCTTCTGCGGCGACGGACGGCTCGGTGTCCGAAGAGTCGTTCTTCTCGTGGTCCGGGGCCATGGCACCCGCCTCCTTGCTGTCCAGGCGTTCGGCCTGTGCTGGTTCATGGTCCGATGCCGCGCGCCGGGACACGGCATCGATTCCGTTGAGCGCCTGGTCCACGTCATCGTCCAGGAAGGCGATGGATGTGGACGTCCGCCCGGAGAGCGCGTTCTTTTCGAGGCCGAGGTATCCTGCGATGCGGTCGGCGCAGGCGGACGGATCCGTGAACACCTCGATGGTCCACAGCGGCATGTAGCGCCAGCCGAGGCGCTCCAGCAGCTGGGGGCGCAGCCGGCTCCGCTCCCGGACGCTCAGGGCGCGGTACTGTTCGGTGCCATCCGATTCAATCGCCACAGGCCAGGGGAGGTCGGCATCCTCCTGACCCATGGTGCTCAGCGGATCTGCGGCAGCCACCACGTCGATGGCGCCGTCATACTGGTGCCACACCCGGGCGCCCCGGGCGCGCAGGCGGTCTCCAAGGTCAGCCACCAGAGGATCGGCCCCAAGGGCCTGCTCGCTGGCCGCGGCCCGCGAGGCCGGAGTTCCGAGGTCCGTGTTTCCCGCAATTTCACGGTCAAGGAGCGAGTAGAGGTCCACGGCGCCGTGCGTCAGCCTGGTGTGGTCCAGGTCCTCGGGCCGGAAGCAGGTGAGAACGTGCATCGACCTGCGGGCGCGGGTCATGGCCAGTGCGAACTTCTCCCGGCCGCCCTCGGCGGAGAGGGGCCCGAAGTTGTGCAGGGCCCGCCCGTGCGGTGTGCGGCCAAAGCCGGGCGAGAAGATGACATGGTCGCGTACCAGCCCTTGGGCCCGTTCAAGATCGACAACGCGGAACGACTCGGGGCCGGCTCCGAAGAAGCCCGCCAGGGCCGGGTAGTTGGGCAGCTGGAGCCGGATGGATTCCCCGATCCTGGCCGCATGGCGGAGGCTTGCCGTGACCACGGCCAGCGACGTACGCGGGCGCAGCCGGGCGTGCTCGAAGACCAGCTGGACCACGCGGTTGACTTCCGCCACCACGGATTCCACGCCCTCATGGTCTGCACTGGGCAAGCCGGTGCCGTCCGGCAGGTACTCCACCAGCAGCGACCGGTCCAGTCCCGTGGCGGACTGACCCTCCGGGAGCCGGCGGAGGCCGCCGTCGTAAAAGTTCTTGCTCAGCTGCAGCACGAGGTCCTCGTCCACAGCCCGGTAGACGAAGTTGAGCCGCCACACCGGAAGTACCCTGGACAAGGCACCAAAGGCGCTCTCCACGCGCTGGTGCGCCGATTCGCCAGGCGCCAGGCGCTCGACGCCGACAGTAAACGTGCGGGGGCTGGCGATGCGGGAGTCGCCGAAGGCAATGACCTGCCTGGCGCGGGCGATGGACGGCAGCACCGCCTGGAGCGACGTCGCCTCGGCGTCCAGGATGACCACCGCGTCAAAGCGCTGCTCCGCCGGCAGCAGGCCGGTCATGAGATAGGGGCTCACGGACCAGACCGGCACCAGGGTTCCGATCAGTTCAGGCGCCTGCGCCGTCAGCGACGGCAGCGACACCCTGCCATCCTTGAGCAGGCTCCGGAGGAGATCCGCTTGGCGGGGGTGCGCGGCGATGGCGCTGCGCCACCGCTCGGCGAGGTCCCAGCGGAGGCGGGCGGCGCCGCTTGCAATGTGGGCGTTGTCCGCAAGGCGGTACTCGGCCTCCAGCTTCCGCAGCGCGTCGCCGTCGGACATGGCCAGATAGTCGTCGCCGCTGATCATCGCTTCAAGGGCGGACTGCCACCATGCCAGCTCAAGTTCGGCCCCCACGGAGCCTGCGGGAACCTCGCGCTCGGCGAGGTCGGCGAGGAGCTCACCGAGCCCGTGCTCGCGCATGTTCTCAACCAGCAGGGTGCGCTCGGGCAGTGTCTTCAGTGTGTCGGTATCCGCCACCAGCCGTCCAAGGCGCTCCATGAGCTCTTCGTAGCGCACGGCAGCCAAGGAACCGCCGGCCTCCGTGTGCCGCAGGGCCTCACCCAGGCGGGCCAGGTCGCCGTCCAGCGAACGGTACATCGCGTTCATCTCGGCGAGCCCGGACGGCACGGCGGGATGCCGCTGCGTGGTCGCATAGCCTGCCCACAGCGCCCGCTGCTCCTGCACCAGCAGCAGGGAGGTGTGAAGGTCGGCAATGTGGACCCCGGGCCGTACGTACTCCTTCGCGACCCTGCGCAGCCTTGAACGCTGCATCGAGGTCATCTCAATGCCGCGCTCCTTGCGCCAGGCCGAGGGCGCGGTGGCGGAAATGAGGTCCGTGACCGGGCGGTCGAAGATGTCCGGCGTGAACTTGTCCAGGCTGCCCCGCACCGCCACCAGGAGCTCAAGCTGCTCGCCCCACTCCGCAAAGGAGGCACCCAGCCGGATTTCCGCGTGCTCGGCAACCGCCTCCATGCGGTCGCGCAGCGCAGGCAGGCTCTTCTCCACGGAGCGGACCAGTTCCTGCGCTTCCTCGGTCTCTTTGCGCGTCAGCAGCCGGGCGCCATGCCACGGGCTGGTGGTGGAGGCCTTGCTGAAGCTGCCCAGCTCAGCTGCCCGGCGGAGCCTGCCTGCAAGCTCGTCACGGTCCCGGATGCTGTCCAGGACGCTCCGCTTCAGCCGGACGGTGGTGGCCGGGGCAGGGTGGATGGAGGTGAGCTCCGCCAGCGACTGCATGGCCTGGTACGGGGAGCAGCCCCACCGCTGCCTGACGTTGTGGAGCGAGGCCACGTGGTCCATCAGGGCGTGGCGGTGCTCCGTGAGGGTGTTGTGGAGATTTCCCAGCTGGGGTTCAAGCGACTTTTCGTTGCGGACGATGGCCCGGACCAGCTGGGCTTTCAGCTGCTGGGCGGTGACGTTTCCGGACAGCTGGAAGAGGATGGACTCCAGGCCCAGTCCCTCCAGCTGGCCGGATACTTCGTTGAGGCTGGCGCGGCGGTCCCCCACCACCAGGACGGTTTTTCCGGCATCCACCAACGCACCGATGGTGTTGATGGCGGTCTGGGTCTGGCCGGTGCCCGGCGGGGTCCTGACCACCAGGGAATCCCCGGCACGGGCAGCATCTATGACGTACTGCTGGTCCGTGTCCGCGTCCAGCAGGAGCAGTTCGTCCTGGGGGTGCCTGCTGTCCAGGGGAGGGAAGCGTGAGGGATCCGGCTCCTCGACGTCCACCATTTCGCCTCCGCCCGCGGTGGCCAGCGCGGAGATGAGCGGGTTGGAGTCGTTGATCCACGGGTCATCCAGGTTGCCCGAGAGGTCCGCGAAGGTTGAAACCAGCAGGTTGTGCTGGGCTTCTGCGCCGTGGATGGGCCTGATAAGCGTGCCCAGCCGGTCCAGGACGGGCTGCGGATCGAAGCGGGCCGTGCTGTACGCAAGCCGGGTGACGGCGTTGACGTCAAAGACAATGCCGTGGATGTTCTTCAGGTGCCGCACCAGGGCGGGGTTGATGTGCGCCTGCTCGGTCAGCTGGAGTTCGTAGTCGTCCTCCCCCGGCCGGACGGTCAGGGAAATGGCCGTGAGCATGACCGGCGCCGAGACGCGCTGGGGCTTGCCGCCGACGGCGGACGTCCACACCACGGTGCCTGCGGAGAGGTAGCCGGCGTCAATGCCGCGCTCATTGGAAAGCTCGAAGATCTTAGACCTGATGTTCCGGGATGCCCTGGCTGCGACGACGTACTGCTGGCGGTCCCGGATCAGGGTGGACAGCCGCGTCTTGCGTCCGGCCATGAGCTGGGCCAGCCCGGACGGGTGGGCGTGTGTCAGATCGATGGAACCTTCGGGAGTCTTGGTGAAGCGCAGCATTGTGTCCGCCCCGGTGACGGGTTTAAGCCCGGACAGCCATTTGCGGAGCTCCTCGGAGCCCTCCGGGTGGCCTTGACCAACTGACACTACTGCCTTCTTTTCTGCGCTTGCACGTGACGTCCTGGACCATACGGGCATAGGTTCGAGAGTAGCCGCTTAGGCGGCGGGACTGAGAGACCGCAACACTGCGCGCCCCGAAATTCCGGAGGATTTCACCCCGGAACACCAGTGGCCGGCCTCCCTTGACGGAGGCCGGCCACTCAGGATGCTACTCCCACTCGATGGTTCCCGGCGGCTTGCTGGTGACGTCGAGCACCACGCGGTTGACGCCTTCCACCTCGTTGGTGATGCGGTTGGAGATCCTGGCCAGCAGTTCGTACGGAAGCCGGGACCAGTCCGCCGTCATGGCGTCCTCGGAGGAGACGGGGCGGAGCACGATGGGGTGGCCGTAGGTGCGGCCGTCACCCATGACTCCGACGCTGCGCACGTCAGCCAGCAGCACCACGGGCATCTGCCAGACCTCGTTGTCCAGGCCCGCGGCGGTCAGCTCGGCGCGCGCGATGGCGTCGGCCTTGCGCAGCAGGTCAAGGCGCTCCTTGGTGACCTCGCCGACGATCCGGATCCCGAGGCCGGGGCCGGGGAAGGGCTGGCGACCCACGATTTCCTGGGGCAGGCCCAGCTGTGCACCCACGGCGCGGACTTCGTCCTTGAAGAGTGCCCGAAGCGGTTCGACGAGCTCGAACTGCAGGTCCTCGGGCAGGCCGCCCACGTTGTGGTGGCTCTTGATGTTCGCTGCGCCCTCGCCACCGCCGCTTTCGACGACGTCCGGGTAGAGGGTTCCCTGGACCAGGAACTTGATCTTCTCGCCATGGGCGGCGGCCTCGGCGATGATGGCCAGTTCGGCTTCCTCGAACGCGCGGATGAACTCGCGGCCAATGATCTTGCGCTTGGTTTCGGGATCGCTGACGCCGGCAAGCGCGGACAGGAAGCGCTCCTGCTCGTTCGCGACATACAGCTTCACGCCGGTGGCGGCCACGAAGTCGCGCTCCACCTGCTCGGCTTCGCCTTCGCGCAGCAGTCCGTGGTCCACGAACACACAGGTCAGCTGGTCACCGACGGCGCGCTGCACCAGGGCTGCGGCGACGGCGGAATCCACGCCGCCGGAGAGGCCGCAGATGACCCTCGCATCACCGATCTGCTTCCGGATCCGCTCCACCTGCTCCTCGAGGATGTTCCCGGTGGTCCAGTTGGGCTCGATCCGGGCACCCTTGAAGAGGAAGTTTTCCAGGACCTGCTGGCCGTAGGCGGAGTGCTTTACCTCGGGGTGCCACTGCACGCCGAACAGGCCCTTCTCCTCGTTGGCGAAGGCAGCCACTTCGGCGCCCGCCGTCGTCGCCAGCACTTCAAAGCCTTCCGGGGCCTCGTGGACGGAGTCGCCGTGGCTCATCCAGGTGTTCTGGTGCTGGGGCATGCCTTCCAGGACCGAGCGGCCTTCACCGATGATGGTGGTCTGGGTTGAGCCGTACTCGCGCAGCCCGGTCTTGTCCACCTTGCCGCCGAGGGCGTTCGCCATGGCCTGGAAGCCGTAGCAGATGCCGAAGACCGGGACCCCGGCCTCGAAGAGGTCGGCACCGACGCTCGGGGCCCCGTCAGCGTAAACGCTGGAGGGGCCGCCGGACAGGATGATGGCGGCGGGGTTCTTGGCCAGGAGCTGCTCGGTGGTGTAAGTATGCGGAACCACTTCCGAATACACGTTTGCTTCCCGGACGCGGCGGGCAATCAGCTGCGCGTACTGGGCACCGTAGTCAACAACCAGCACCGGCTTCTGGGAAGTCTGGGATGCAGTGGGAGTAGTCACCGTCATAGCCTACTTTGCGCCGTTGCGCCGGCGCACCTTGAGAAGCGGTGCTGTGACGGAGCAGACTCCCCGGCGGGCAGCCCCGGCCATTGCCGGTCAGTAGCGCCGGGGTGCCTGGGGGTTGGCGGCCAGCTCCGCGTCAACCTCGGCGTGGACCTTCTTTTCCACGATGAAGGAGAGGAAGGGAACCACGCCGCCCAGTGCCAGCAGGACCAGCTTGAGGAACGGCCAGCGCATCAGGGACCAGAGCCGGAAGTTGGAGATCAGGTACACCACGTACATCCAGCCGTGCACAATCAGGACGGCCACGGACAGGTTGACGCCTCCCAGCACACCCGGAGGCTCCGCATCGGCAAAACCGAAGCCGAAAGGCTGCCCGGTGACGGCGTTGGTGCCACCGGCAAACAGGTACTGCCCGAAGCCGTACCGGGCGGCCAGTTCGGCGCAGAGCAGCAGCAGCATGGTGCCGGTCAGGTAGGCGAGCACCTTGTAGAACTTCAGGGCAGAGCGGACCTGGGCCTCAGTCCCGCCGAAGCGCCGCTTCCTGCCGGCGGACTTTCCTGCCGGGCTGGTGCCGGTGTTGGTGCCTGTGGCAGAGGCGGGGTTGGCCGGTTTCGGGTCGATCATGGCTGTACCTTTTGCTGGTTGTGTTCGGGATGCAGGGTGTCTTCGTCTTCTTCCTCAAGGCTGTCCTCGAGGTCGCGGTGGTAGTCGTCCTTGACGAGCCGCCACCAGATGAAGAGGGCAAAGCCGGCGAAGACCACCCATTCGAGGGAATAGAAGAGGTTGAGCCAGTTGATCTGCTGGGCCGGCGGCTGCGGGCCGATGTTCAGGGGAAGGAGCTCGCCGGGCACGGCAGCCGGGCTGACGTCCTCGCCGCCCGTTATTTCCGCGGTGGCGGCGACGAAACCGGGGTAGCTGCTGACCTCCCAGTAGTTGATCAGCTCAGCCACGGAAACCGCGGTGGCTTCTCCCGGCCGGGGTGCCGTTCCCGGCACGGGCGCCTCGGACGGCAGGAGCCGCCCCGTCAGTTGGAGGATGCCCGACGGCGGCGCTGGAGCAGCCGCGCGGTCCGCCACCCAGCCGCGGGCCACCGGGATCCACGTCTGGGGTGAGGCGGCAACGCCGCTCAGCGTGGGTGCGCCGGAGACGGCAAAGGCGGTAACTACCCAGTAGCCTGGCCTGCCGTCGTGAAGCCGGCCGGGAACCAGCAGCTGCTTTGCGGGGTCATAGGATCCCTCTGCCGAAACCATCTGGTCGGCATCCGTTCCGTGGAAAAACTCGCCGGGCTGCAGGGTTTCAGTGAGGGGCCGGACCTGTTCGGTGGCGGGGTTGGCGGGGATTTCGGGCCTGGTGGACCGCCCGAACTGCCACTGGCTCAGCAGCACGAAGACCCCGGAGATGGCGATCGCGAAGACAAAACCGGCGATCCATCGGGGCTTAAGGGCTGTTTTCCACACGTCTTAACCGTACTTCGTGCCGCTGTAGAACAACTAAACGCCGGGACGGCGGCAGGAACCGCACCGGACGCTCGGTCCCGGTGGCCCGGGTGGTTGGCTGGGGCTGCCTAGTGATCGAAGAACACCAGGCTCGAGTTGATGAGCTCCGCAATCACCTCAGGATCGTAAGCCCGGCGCAGCGACTCCCGGAACGACTCCTTGGACAGCGACCGGGCCAAGGTTGCCAGGACTTCGAGGTGGTCCGAGAAGGAACTCGCGGGGGTGGCGATGAGCAGGATCACGGTAGCGGGACCGTCCGCCGCGCCAAAGTCCAGGGCATGTCCGTACTTGGCGATGCCGACGGCAATGGACGTGCGGGAAACAAACTCGCTGCGGGCGTGCGGAAGGCCAATCCCGCCGGGAAGCCCTGTGGCCAGCTGGTGTTCCCGGGCATTCACATGCTTGAGGAATCCGTCCAGGTCCGAAATCCGCCCGGCGGCATACAGCCGCTTGGCGAGTTGCGTGGCGGCATCAGCCTTGTCCGTTGCCTCCAGCTCCAGGATCACCATTTCGGGCGTGGTGAGCCCGGCATCGTACCGGTCAAGTGGTTCCGCCAAGGCGTGTCCCTTCGGTCAGGAGTGCTGTTGCCGTGGACCCCTCAGCGCAAGGGCACGATGTCTTCCACGCCCAGGCGGGCGGCGTCTGCGGATTCGTCGTCCGGCTGTTGCTGGCTGAGGCGTTCGGCCTCCACCCGTGCGATGTAGTGCCGGACCTCGTTTTCGCGCTGTTCGTCACTCCAGCCAAGAACGTCACCCATTAGTTTAGCGACAACCGGCACGGCGGACACGCCGCGGTCCCACGCCTCGATGGAAATCCGGGTCCTTCGGGTCAGGACGTCGTGCACGTGCCGGGCACCCTCGTGGGTGGCGGCGTACACGGCCTCGGCCTGGAGGTAGTCGTCAGCGCCGGGAATCGGCTCAGCCATTGCCGGATTCTCCTCGATGATGGCCAGCACTTCATCGGTCATGGAGCCATAGCGGTTCAGCAGGTGCTCGATGCGGGCCACATGCACGCCGGATTCCTCCGCGGTGCGGTTGCGCCGGTTCCAGGCCGCCCTGAAGCCGCTTGCGCCCAGCAGCGGGATGGTCTCCGTGCAGCTGGGCGGAACCCGCTCGTCCATGGTGCGGGTGGCCTCATCGACCGCGTCCTTGGCCATCACGCGGTAGGTGGTCCACTTCCCGCCGGCCACCACCACAAGGCCCGGAACGGGATGGGCCACCACGTGTTCGCGGGACAGCTTGGCGGTGGAGTCGTTTTCCCCGGCGAGGAGCGGACGCAGGCCGGCGTAGACCCCCTCCACATCCTCCCGGGTCAGCGGCCGCTTGAGGACCTTGTTGACGTGTTCCAGGATGTAGTCGATGTCCTTGCTGGAGGCGGCCGGGTGGGCCTTGTCCAGGTTCCAGTCGGTGTCCGTGGTGCCGATGATCCAGTGCCGGCCCCAGGGAATCACGAACAGCACCGACTTTTCGGTGCGCAGGATCAGCCCCACCGTTGACTGGAAGCGGTCCCGCGGAACCACCAGGTGGATGCCCTTGGAGGCCCTGACCTTCAGCTGGCCGCGGTCGGTCACCATGGCCTGGGTTTCGTCCGTCCAGACGCCCGTGGCATTGATGACCTGCTTGGCGCGGATGTTGAACTGCGTCCCGTCCTCATGGTTGACCACCTTGGCCCCCACTACCCGTTCACCCTCGCGGAGGAAATCCACCACCTTCATCTGGTTGACGGCGTGGGCGCCATAGTAGGCGGCGGTCCGCACCAGGTTGGCGCAGTATTTGGCGTCGTCCACCTGGCCGTCGTAATACCGGATGGAGCCAACGAAGGCATCGTTCTTGAGGCTGGGGGCGGCACGCAGGGTGCCCCGGCGGGTGAGGTGTTTATGGAACGGCACTCCCCTGCTGTGCCCGCTGGAGATGGACATGACGTCATACAGCGCGATGCCGGCACCCACGTAGGGCCGCTCGATGAAGGGCTTGGTCAGCGGATACAGGAAAGGCACCGGCCGCGCGAGGTGGGGCGCCAGTTCCGAGAGCAGCAGCCCCCGCTCCTGCAAGGCCTCCTTCACCAGGCCGAAATCCAGCATTTCGAGGTAGCGGAGGCCGCCATGGATAAGCTTCGAGGACCTGGAGGACGTGCCTGCCGCCCAGTCGTTCGCCTCAACGATGCCCACCGTCAGGCCCCGCGTGACGGCGTCCAGCGCGGCTCCGGTGCCCACGATCCCGCCGCCAACAATGAGGATGTCCAGCTCCTGGCCGGGCTCCGAGGTCGCACGCAGCCGTTGGATGGATGCTTCCCTGGCTTCCGGGCCGAGTGCCCCGCCGTTAACAGGAAATTTCTTCATTGAACGCCTCCAGTGCCTCTCGTGCCGGTAGTAAAACCACCCTACTTGCTTGCGGCACGCTTGGGCAGGAGTCTGTCAGTTTCCGGCGTAAGGGGAAACCACGACGTCGACCCGCTGGAATTCCTTCAGGTCCGAGTAGCCGGTGGTCGCCATGGAGCGGCGCAGTGCGCCGATGAGGTTGGAGGTTCCGTTGGTGTGGTGGCCCGGCCCGAACAGCACTTCCTCCAGCGGGCCTACAGTGCCCACGTTGGCGCGGTCGCCGCGGGGAAGTTCGAGGTGGTGGGCTTCCTGGCCCCAGTGCCATCCCTTGCCTGGCGCCTCCTCGGCCCGGGCCAGGGCGCTGCCGAGCATCACGGCGTCGGCTCCCATTGCGATCGCCTTGACGATGTCGCCCGAGGTGCCCATGCCGCCGTCGGCAATCACGTGGACATAGCGGCCGCCGGATTCGTCCATGTAGTCCCGGCGTGCGGCGGCGACGTCGGAAATGGCGGAGGCCATGGGCGAGTGGATGCCCAGGGCGCGGCGGGTGGTGGTGGTGGCACCGCCGCCAAAGCCCACCAGGACACCGGCCGCGCCGGTGCGCATGAGGTGCAGGGCGGGCGTGTAGCCGGCCGCGCCGCCCACGATGACGGGGACGTCGAGTTCGTAGATGAACTGCTTGAGGTTCAGCGGCTCGTGGTCCTTGGAGACGTGCTCGGCGGATACGGTGGTGCCGCGGATGACGAAGATGTCGACGCCGGCGGCCACGACGGTCTTGTAGTGCTCCTGGGTGCGCTGCGGGGTGAGCGACCCCGCAACGGTCACTCCGGCCTCGCGGATCTCCGCCAGGCGGGACGTAATCAGCTCAGGCTGGATGGGTGCCTTGTACAGCTCCTGCATCCGCCCCGTCACGGCGGGGCTGTTGGTTTCATCCTCCAGCGCGCCGATCTCGTCCAGGATGGGCTGCGGGTCCTCGTAGCGGGTCCACAGGCCTTCGAGGTCAAGCACGCCGAGGCCGCCGAGCCGGCCCAGGGCAATGGCGGTCTGGGGCGACATGGCTGAATCCATCGGCGCCGCGATCACCGGCATGCTGAACTGGTAGGCGTCGATCTGCCAGGAGACGGAGACGTCCTTGGGGTCGCGGGTACGACGGTTAGGGACGATTGCAATGTCATCCAGGGAGTAGGCTCGACGCCCACGCTTGCCACGGCCGATCTCGATCTCGTAAGTCACTGCTCTAGGTTATCCCAGCCGGGGTGCTGGCCACGGCTGCGGCTGTCCGTGGCTACAGTGGCCTGATGGGTTCACAGTGGGTATTCGACGGCCATATTGCCGGCATTGGCACGGGCTCCGGACTGCGGGCGGTGGTGGGTATCTGGCAGGAGTCCCCGTTCGGACGGTTTGCGGACGTGATGGTCCAGCACCCCTCCGGGCACCGGCAACTGCTGGCCCCCACCGGGGCGGCGGCGGACTTCATTTCCGCCACCTACACCTTCGACGACGTTGCAGTGGTCGGCGTGTCCGCGCGGCTGGAGCAGGGGATCCTGACGGTCGACGCCGGTCCCTTGGGGATCAGCGCCAGCCTGGGCAGCCGGACCCTCCTTGGCAGCGCGCTGCGGGCCGTCCCCCGGCGGCTGGCAGTCCACCCCGGCTGGCTGCGCGCCGTCAGTCCCGTGGCCGGCATTGTCAGCGGCGGCTCCCGGACGTCCGGCACCGCGGGCAGCGGCCGGCGGGAGTACTACGGGGTGAGCGACCTGCACACCATCAGTGCCGCCGTCGTCAGCTGGGACGGCGCTGACGCCGGCGCACTGGCGCCTGTCCACCCGCCGGTGACCTTCGGTTTCAGCAGCGTTCCGCCACAGCCAAGCCTCGCCCGCGTGCGCACCACCGTGGTTGAGGCCGCGCCCCGCCGGCCGCCTGTGGCCGGCGCCCGCCGGTTCCCTGGCAGGCGAAGCGGGGTCAGGGGCTGGTGGGGACGCTGAGCTGGGACTCGAACATCCGGAAGTACCGCCCGCGCAGCGCCACCAGTTCCTTGTGCGTGCCCTGCTCCACGATCCTGCCGTCCTCCAGCATGTACACGATGTCCGCCTTCTCGATGGTGGCCAGGCGGTGGCTGATGGCGATGATCGTGCTGCCGCGGTCGGCGAAGAGGCGGGTGAAGATCCGGTGCTCGGCGAGGGCGTCTATGGCTGACGTCGGCTCGTCCATCACCATGAATGAAGCGTTCCGGTAGAAGTTGCGGGCCATCGCGAGCCGCTGCCACTGGCCGCCCGAGAGGCCGCTGCCCTTCCGGCCGCGCGGGTCCTCCATCCAGTTACTGACGTGGTTTTCCAGGCCGTTGGGCAGTTTGTTGATGAACTCCAGCGCCTCCGCGTCTCCAGCAGCCTTGCGGATGCGCGCATCGTCCCGCGGCGAGTCGACGTCGCCGAAGTAGATGTTTTCCGCAGCCGTGGCGAACTCGTATTTGAGGAACTCCTGGCTCAGCACCGCCAGGTGCCGGTGCCAGGAGGTGACGTCGACGGCGGCGAGGTCAACGCCGTCGAGCATCACCTGCCCGGAGTCGGGGCGGTAGAGTCCGGCGAGTATACGTATCAGGGTGGACTTTCCGGCGCCGTTCTCCCCCACGACGGCGATGTGCTGGCCCTCGCGGATGGTCATGCTGATGCCGCGGATCACCTCGATGTCGCTGCCCGTGTAGGTGAAGCGGATGTCTTTCAGCTCAACGGTTTTCGGGGATGCCAGCAGGGGCGGCGCGTGTTCCGAGTGCACCGGCAACGCCATGAACAGCTCGTAGTCCTTGAGGTTGGCCAGGTCCTCATCGATGGAACTGAGGGAGGATACGAGGCTGTTCGCGGTGGACAGTGCCCTGCTGACAATCTGCTGTACGTAGAGGAACTGGCCCACGGGCTGGGCCCGGGCGATGATCTGCCCCACCACCCAGATCAGGGACACCACTTCCGCGCCGTACTGCAGGGCATCAGCGGCGAGCTGCTTCGGGATATACCGGCGCTGGAAATCAAGGCGGCGGCGCTCGTCCGCGTCCCGGAGGCGGGAACGGAGGCCCATCAGGAATCCCACGATGCCGTAGAGGCGCATCTCCGCGATGTGCTGCGGCCGGAGGAGGTTCGTTTCGATCATCCTGCGCTGCCGGCGCGAGTCCACCTGGGTGTTCCAGTGGGCAATCTGCTCACGGGACAGCTTGAACTGAAGGTAGACGCTGGGCACGATGGCCACCAGGACAATCACCGCGATCCACCAGCTGACCAGGAGCAGCGCCCCGACGGCCAGGATCACCGATACGAGCTGGGTGAAGATGGCTGCGATCCGGTCCAGCACCCGGGCGTAGGAATCGGAGAAACGCTTGGCACGGTCGTACAGGTCAACGGTTTCTTTGTCGTCGTATCGCCAGAACTCCAGCGCCAGGAACCGCTCGTACATCTGGTCGCCCACGATGGCGCCAACCCTGAAGCTCATCAGTTGCTGGATGTAGCGGTCCACGCTGCTGAAGGCGCCCCAGAACAGCCCGAGGGCAGCGGTGATGATGACGTAGACGATGGCCAGCTGCCCTGCGCCGGAGTCACCGGCGTAGGCCGCCGCCAGCGCCGTGGTGGTGAGCGCGGCGAAGTAGGTGGTCACCAAGGGAAGCACGGCCGAGATCAGAGAGCCGAGCACCTTCATGATCACAGCGCCAGGCGAGGCATGGAAGCTGACGCGCAGTACCTGGGCCACCGCGCGGGCGTATGGGCGAAGGGCCAGCCGCCGCGAGGGCTCCCGCTTGGGGGTAAGCTCCGCCGGATGTTGCGTTGGGGGCATGGTCCCAGCCTAGTGCCGCGCCCCGGGTCGGGCGGGCGTCAGTACTCCTCGCCGTACTCGTACTCGGGGAAGGGGAAGCAGGCGCTGTAGCCGGACACCCTGAGTGTCTCGGGTGCATCCCGGAAGGACACCAGCAGGTGGGTACCGTCACTGTGCAACAGGTCGACCCTCCGCTTTCCGCCGGCGGTTTTGCCGTCATCCACTGTCCAGCCGTCCTTGGTGGACATCGACGCCACGACATCGTCCAGGAATGCATCCCGGTCAACTCCCGGCGCAAGCTCCGCCTCGGCGTCGCCGGTCCACTTTCGTTGTTCCCCGGAACAGGGCATCAGCGGCGAGGTGTCGTGGGCGAACCTGGACAGCACCATGTCCTGGGGCAGGAGGCCTACGATCTCCTGCTCGGTGGACATGACCTTGTCCTTGGCTGATTCCAGGCTGATGTCCATGTTCTTTCCATTTCCGGCCTGTCCGCACGAGGCCACCATTGCTAGCAGTGCTGTTGCTCCTGCAAGTCGCCAGGCAGAAGCGCGCCTGGACTTACCGGCCACTGATTTCCTCTTCGATGTCATCAAGGGCTTCCTCGTTTTCGGGAACAGTCTCGGCAATCAGCGAATGGTTGTCGATGCTGTACATCTCCGAGGGCCTGAGACCGCCCGGCGGAGCGTAGACGTGCTTGTCAAAGGCGGGCTCCCGCATGGGGTAGTTCTCGCCCACCAGCCCGTTGGCCTCTGCCGTGAGCAGGATATCGGGGTAGGTGTAGCTGGTGTAGTCGGTCCCAGGGCTGGGCGTCCAGCCCGGCGGCATCGCGGCACCCGAGAGCGCGATGACCTTGCTGTAGGACGCCCCCTCCATTTCGGAGCCCGTCACGTTCCGCAGGCCCCAGCTGTGGCCCATGCCCACCGTCTGGGCGTCGCGTGGCAGCTCCAGGTCCACCGCCTCCTGGAAGGCAGCGAGGACCGGTGCCGATGCAGCCACGAATTCATCGCTTTTGGCCTCCACCAGGAAGGCCTCCACGAGGTCGCCGTCGGGGAACTCGGATCCCTTGTAGACAAATGCCGCCGTGCTCCCGGAGGTATCGGCCTGGACCAGGCGGTTGGGCACAGCCTGTGGGCCGCCGTCGTAAAAAGACGCCTCGTTGGTGGTGGTTCCGGGAACGTAGGTGATCACCGTCGTCGTGGCAGCGTTGTATTCACCCAGCAGCTCCACGATCGAACTTTGGCCGGGATCGTAGGCTGCCAGGTGGATCTTGCCTTCCACGACATTTTGAAGGTATCCGATGCCATCTTGACGCTTGCGCCACGCCTCATGTTCGGCAGCGAAGCGTGCGGGATAGCCCGAGTCGAGGATCCAGGGATTCAGCCTGGGCTCAGGATCGTTGTTTTGCAGCCAGTCGATCCGTAACCGGGCGTTGAGCCGGTTGGCCACGATCCGCGCGTCGAAAGGGATCCCGTTGGTGTTTCCCGCCTCGTGGGGGTGGTTGCGGATGAATGCCTGCTGCTGGTGGCCGGCCAGCCCGAACCACCAGGTCCTTATCTCCGCCGGGGATCTGCCGTGAAGGTCCTCGGGCCGGGGCTCCGGGGACCGCTCGAGGCCAGGCGGGGACAGCATCGCTGAAGCACCGCCTGCAGCACTTGCCCGCTGCTGTTCATCCGCCTGCCGCATCAGGTCCTTAGCTGCCTGCTGCAGGAGTATGGCGGCTGCCCCAAGCGAGCGGCTGTGGACGGTTTTCCAGTCCTGGCGGAATATCTCAGCGTCCGGACCGGGCCAGGGCGTGCCAGCCACCCGGCCGTTCAGAGCCAGCCGTTGCATCTCCAGCATCCGGCCCGCGCTGCTCATGGTTGTTGCGAGCTGCTGCAACTGCGCGACGTCAGCTCCGTAGAATCCGCCGTTCAAGACCGTCCCCCAATTGCCGGATGTTGATCCATCGAATGTACTTGACGGCGCAAAAAGAAGGGATGGGCAGCACTGCCCATCCCTTCCTGGTGTTTAGCGGGAGCCGTAGTTCGGCGCCTCGACGGTCATCTGGATATCGTGCGGGTGCGATTCCTTCAGGCCGGCCGGGGTGATCCGGACGAACTTGCCGCGGGCCTTCAGTTCGGCAACGGTGGGCGCACCGGTGTAGAACATGGTCTGGCGGAGGCCGCCCACCAGCTGGTAGGCCACGGAGGACAACGGACCGCGGTAGGCAACCCGGCCTTCGATGCCCTCGGGGATGAGCTTGTCATCACCGGAGACGTCCGCCTGGAAGTAGCGGTCCTTGGAGTAGGACGTGTTCTTGCCGCGGGACTGCATGGCGCCCAGCGAGCCCATGCCGCGGTAGGACTTGAACTGCTTGCCGTTGACGAAGATCAGTTCACCCGGGGACTCGTCGCAGCCCGCGAGCAGGGAGCCGAGCATGACGGTGTCGGCTCCGGCAACCAGCGCCTTGCCGATGTCGCCCGAGTACTGCAGGCCGCCGTCGGCAATCAGCGGAACGCCGGCCGGGATGGCGGCCTTGGCGGACTCGTAGATGGCGGTGATCTGCGGGACGCCAACACCGGCCACCACGCGGGTGGTGCAGATGGAGCCCGGCCCCACGCCCACCTTGATGCCGTCGGCACCGGCGTCGATCAGCGCCTGGGCGCCTTCGCGGGTGGCGGCCTGGCCGCCGATGATGTCCACGTGCGCGGCAACGGGATCGGATTTGAGCCTGCGGATCATGTCCAGCACGCCCTGGGAGTGGCCGTTGGCGGTATCGACGAACAGGGCGTCGACGCCGGCGTCCACGAGTGCCATGGCGCGCTCCCAGCCGTCCCCGAAGAAGCCGATGGCGGCGCCCACGCGGAGCCGGCCTTCGTCGTCCTTGGTGGCCAGCGGGTACTGCTCCGCCTTGGTGAAGTCCTTGGTGGTGATGAGGCCTTTGAGCCGGCCCTGGTCGTCAACCAGGGGCAGCTTCTCGATCTTGTTGGTGGCCAGCTTGTGCGAGGCTTCCTCGCGGCTGATTCCCACGTGTCCGGTAACTAGCGGCATCTTGGTCATGACGTCGCTGACCAGCCGGAGCGGAAAGTCGGACTCGGGGACAAAGCGGGTGTCGCGGTTGGTGACAATGCCCAGCAGGCGGTTGTCCTCATCCACCACGGGAAGGCCTGAGACCCGGTACTGGGCGCAGAGGTTGTCCAGCTCGCGCAGGGTTGCCTCGGGCCGGATGGTGAGCGGGTTGGTGATCATGCCGGATTCGCTGCGCTTGACCCGGTCCACCTGGTCCGCCTGGTCCGCGATGGAAAGGTTCCGGTGCACCACGCCCAGGCCGCCCTGCCGCGCCATGGCGATGGCCATGCGGGATTCGGTGACGGTGTCCATGGCCGCGGAAAGCAACGGCGTCTGCACAGTGATCCGCTTGGAGATCCGGGAGGACGTGTCGGCCTCGGACGGGATGACCTCGGTGTGGCCCGGCAGGAGCAGGACGTCATCGTAGGTCAGGCCTATGAAGCCGAAGGGGTTGTGTTCGGGCTCGGTCATGAGTGCGCCTCTTACCTTGGTTGCTGGACGGGTAGGGGTTGCAGCCGATGACCAGCCCGTCATTACGGGACTGGCCTGTGCAGGAGATGTTGCCGGGCAGCCGCGGGGGCGGCGCCCTGCGGGCCGGAAAGTATTGAGTAAATATTAGAACCTCCGCGCCAATCCCCCTATTCCACGCGTGCAATGTGAGCAACTGCACGTCCCGGCCGGCCGCTGAGCAGCCCCGGCCCTCAGCTCCAGCCCGTGGCTGCCAGCAACCGCTCCTCAAACATGGGGATCATGCTTTCCACATACGTCCGGGTGAGGTGGTTGTCGTCCTTGTACACATAGACGTTCCCCACCACGCCGGGGCAGATCCCCCGGGCACAGATGAAGTCGCTCAGATCCATCAGGTGCAGCCGCTCCAGTTTGCCCCGGTAGCCGTCCAGCGGCGACGGGTCCGCCAGGGACTCCGCCAGGGGCACACTGCATTCCGCGGCGTCCGCGCCGTTCCGCTGCACGCACTCGGGCATGTTGAAGGTGAAGCGGGGGTTGTCCCTGATCCCGATCACATCGATTCCCGCGGCCGCGAACGGGCGGACTCCCTCAAGGTATCCCGGGACCTCAGTCTCGTAGGGCGCCTCCTCGTGCGTCAGCGAGGCCACCGTGAACACGGCGTCGGGCCGATGCTCCAGGACGTAGGCAGCGCTGGCCCGGTTGTGGGCGTTGCACTCGGCGCTCCTTTCGGCCGATTCCGCCCCGAAGCGGCAGGCCGGCATCAGCAGCGTCACCAGTTCCCAGCCCCGGCTGGCCGCGACCGGCGCCAGCGCGCCGAGGTACTGCTGGGAGTGGGAGTCGCCCAGGACCACAATGCGCCTCGCCGCCTCCCCTTCCGGAAGCTCCTGCCGGCAGCCCTCAAGGATGGGGTCGCTGGTGGCGTTGGCCCCGGTGCAGGGAGCATGGATCCCGGCCCAGTCGTTGTCC
The DNA here is from genome assembly GCF_034258515.1 of Pseudarthrobacter oxydans. Classification (NCBI taxonomy): domain Bacteria; kingdom Bacillati; phylum Actinomycetota; class Actinomycetes; order Micrococcales; family Micrococcaceae; genus Pseudarthrobacter; species Pseudarthrobacter oxydans. The sequence continues at coordinate 3,097,678 of NZ_CP139438.1, forward strand.
AGCGCGGCAGGCCCGGGAATGATCCTGGCATCCGGGGCCGGCACCGGCGCGTTTTCCAGGTTCAGTGCCGCGGCACCGGGCGTGAGCTCCCGGGGCTGCGCCGCCGTCGCGCTTTCCTCGGCGGTGAGCGTGGTCTGCCACACTGCGACGGGCCCCGCCAGGACGGCACCGCAGGCGGCAATGACGACGGCGGTGCGCCGGGCCCGCAGCTGGGGCCAGCGCCAGTCGCGGAGCGGCTTTTCCACAAAACGCGTGGTGAGGACGGCGAGCACGATGGAGGCGCCGACGATCCCCAGGCCCTGGACGAGATTGGGCGTCTCCACGCCGGTGGCGGCGAGCGAGAGGACCAGGACGGGCCAGTGCCACAGGTACAGGGCATACGAATTGTCTCCCAGTGCCACCAGCGGCTTGCTGCCGAGGAGCCGGTCCACGCCCCACCGGCTGCCGGTCTGCCCGGCCAGGATGATCGCGGCGCCGGCCAGGGTGGGCCAGAGTGCAACGTACCCGGGAAACGAGCGGTCCACGGTCAGGAGCAGGCCGCAGGAGACCATGGCAGCCAGCCCTGCCCAGCCCAGCACCACGCGGAGGGCCCGTGCCGGCCTCAGCCAGGGCAGGGCAAGCGCCAGGAGGGAGCCCAGCGCGAACTCCCAGAGCCGGGTCCTGGTGTCGAAATAGGCGTAGGCCTGGTTGGAGGCTGTCTGCTCCACGGAGTATGCCAGCGATGCCGCGAACACCGTGCCGAAGGCCAGCCCCAACAACCCGCGGTAGTTGACCCCGGCCAGTGCCGGGACGCGGTGCAGCAACGCCAGCAGCGCCGCGGTGCCGGTGAAGATCAGTGGCCACAGGATGAACACCTGGCCCTGGATGGACAGCGACCAGAAATGCTGAAGCGGGCTGGCGCCTGCGTGGTCCTGCGCGTAGTAGTCCACCGCCGTGTCCGCGAGCAGCCAGTTCTGGCCGTAAAGCAGCGAGGCCCAGGCCTGTTCCAGGACCTGCGGCCAACGGCTCTGCGGGAGGATCAGCCAGGTGCCGGCGAGGACGCCGAGGATTACCACGACGGCGGCCGGCAGCAGCCGCTTGAACAGGTGCAGCCAGTGGGCCAGGAGTCCAAACGGGCGCCCTGATTCGGCTTTCCGGACAAAGGAGAGTGTCAGCAGGAAGGCGGAGACCAACAGGAAGATGTCCACTCCGCCCGATACCCGGCCAAGCCACACATGGTAGGCGACGACCATCAGGACGGCGAGCGCCCGGAGCCCTTGGACTTCGGGACGGAAGGTCGGTTTCCGCTGGCCGGACCGGGCCTGGCGTCCACGGCGTGGTTCAACCAAGGTCCCCGCACTCGACATGAAAACCCCTCCAGACCCGCCAGCCAAAACATCAAGCCTACGGATCGGCGTCGGCCAAGGCCAATAAACGGCAGCGCCCCAGCACACGAACTATGCTTGCCACAACCAGGGAGGGGAGCCGACGTGATTGTCCAGCTGCGGGTCTGTGTGCCGGAAGAGTTGTCGGCAGTGACGCTGAATACTTGTCAGGACCATCCCGGAACGGCCGAGGCAGCCTTTTTTCCAGGCGCATCCGTGGCGCCCCCGGGCGATGTCATCGAACTCCAGGTTGCCCGGGAATCGGTCGAGGGGCTGCTTGAGAAACTTGATGTCCTCAAGGCGCAAGAGATGGGATCGATCGTCATTTCGATGCCGGAGCTCGTACTCTCGCGGCGCGCAGACAGTGCCGAGTCAGCTGCCCCTGGATTCGGCGCGGATGCGGTGATTTGGGACGAGGTCTCGCACCAGACCGGCGAGGACTCAAAATTATCGTGGAGCTATCTGGCCTTCCTGGTCCTGGCCACCCAGCTTGCTGCGATCGGCATCGTGACCAATTCCACAATCGCCATCGTGGGGGCGATGGCCGTAGGGCCGGAGTTCGGTCCCCTGGCTGCGCTGGCCGTGGCACTGGCGCGGGGCCAGTGGGGGCTCGGGCGGAAGGCCGCCGTCGCGCTTGGCGTCGGTTTTCCGGTGGCGATGCTGCTGGCGGCGCTGACCGCCTGGCTATCCATCCCGCTCGGGCTCTTCCCCGCCGATGCCCTGGACACCGGATCCGCCGTCGAATTCATCTACCATCCAGGACCCTATTCACTGATCGTCGCCATCCTGGCCGGCGCCGCCGGAATGCTGTCCGTCATCAGTCGCCGGTCAGCGGCGCTCATCGGCGTCTTTATCTCGGTCACCACCGTCCCGGCGGCGGGATACGTTGCCGTGGCGCTGGTGTTGGGCGAGTTCCAGAAGGCGGCCGGATCCGCCTTCCAGCTGTTGCTGAACCTCGTCGGCATAGTTGTAGCCGCTGTGGCGATCCTCCTCATCTACCGTGTTGTCTCCAAACGGCTGCCTGAGGCCACAACGCGGCGGCTCAAGTGGGAGCTACGGCGGACTCGCGGTTGAGCGGAGCAGGAATTCTGGCCGCAAGGTACCGCGCGTCGCGGCCGACTCCGGGAAGGGTTGCGGAGGCCGCCGCGTACAGGAATTCCTGCCCCAGGAAGAACAGCCCGGGGGTGTCCAGGGCGATACCGCGGTGCTGGCGCGGCAGCGCGCCGCCGTCGAGCAGGTCCGGGTCGATCCAGCTGAAATCGTCCCGGAACCCCGTGCACCAGATCACGTTTGCGGCATCCTGCCGGGTGCCGTCCGCCAGGACCGGCTTCCCGTCCTCCACGCCGGCCACCCGCGGTGCGAGCCGCACGCCGGCCGCCGCCAGGTCCTTGGTCTTGGTCCTGATCAGGGGCGTGGCGTGCGCTTTGAAGACCGGCGCCGCTTTGCGCCCGATGGGCGTGCCAAGCGTGAGAACATGCAGCCCAAGGAAGCGGACAAGGGGCAGAGCGTAGCGGGCGGCGGCCCGGCCGTGTTTCACCGGAAGCTCGCCGCCGGGCTTGCCCGCCACGGTAGTGGGGTGGGTCCGGCATACTTCGAGGGCTATCTCCGCCCCCGAGTTGCCCAGCCCCACCACCAGGACCGGCCCGTCCTGCAGCTGGCCCGGATTCCGGTAGCCGCTGGAGTGGAGTTGGAGTATGGAGGGGGCAAGCTCCGCCGCAAAAGCAGGCACTTTGGGTGCCTGGCTGACCCCGGTAGCCACGACGGCGTTGCGCGCCTCCCAGCGGCGGCCGTTGGACGCTGCGACGAAGTGGTCCGCTTCCCGCCACAGGCGTTCCACCCGGGTGCCGTGGACTATGGGCAGCCCCTTCCCCGCGGCATAGCTTTCCAGATATCCGGCCACCTCGTCCTTCGTGGGGAAGGACAGCGGATCGGCCGGGAACGGTTCTCCGGGAAGTCCGTCGAACTTCGCGGGCGTGAACAGCCGGAGCGAATCCCACCGCTGGCGCCAGGCGTCGCCGGTGCGCGGATTTGCATCCAGGATGAGGAAGTTCCGGTGCTGCTCCTTGAGGTGGTGGCCCAGGGCGAGTCCCGCCTGGCCGCCGCCGATGATCATTGTGTCCAGCATGCCGGTCACGTTGCTGCTGTTCATGGCTGTGCTCCTGTTGTGCTGATGGGAATGCCTGATTCTGAGCCTTCCTGTCCTGACGCGTGGGCGCCTCCCTCAGTGCGGCCTGCGCCGCCGTAGCGCAGCCACCACACCAGCATCAGGCCGGAAGCCGCGACGTAGGCGAGATGGAGGGCCCAGATGGGCCCGGCCGGGAGGTTGAACACGTACACGGAATGGACCGCATTGGCCACATTTGTCAGCAGCAGGTTTCCCAGGCTGTAGGAGGACAGGTTCTTGGTCCGTGCCGCCTTGACCAGCATCGGCAGCATACCGAGGGCGAAGAGCACCGTGGAAAGGGTGCCGGCAAGGACTGAAAGGTTCATGCTTGAAGGCTATGGGCCGCGAACGGGCGGGCGCGTCGGGCAAAACATGCAACTGGGCCGCAGGACCTGCTGGGTAATTTTGTGTACCCCCTAGCCGGTGAGCCCGTGCTCGAAGGCGTACCTGGTGGCCGCTGCCCGCGAAGACAGTCCGAGCTTCAGGAAGATGTTGCTGATGTGCCGGGCCACGGTTTTCTCGCTGAGGAACAGGTGCGCCGCGATGGCGCGGTTACCCTCCCCGGACGCCACGAGCCGCAGCACCTCGACCTCCCGCTCGGTCAAGGGGCCTTGGTGCCGGCCGGCGTCGTCCGTGCCTGCCTGCATGAGGGAGGCCGCCCACGCGGCGGCCGGAGCGGCGCCAAGTTCGAGGAATTCAGCATGGGCGGACTCAAAATCCATCAGCGCAGAGGCTTCATCGCCCAACGCCCGGCAGGCAATTCCGATCAGCACACGGCACTGGGCAGCCTCGTACGGCACGCCAAGTCCAGCCCACAGGTGCCAGGCCTGCCTCAAAGACACGCACGCCGCGGCAGGATTACCTTCCGCCAGCCGGACCGCCCCATCAGCCTGGCTGGCTGCCGCCCGGACCATTGGTTTGGGGTACTCCCGGGCGAAGAACTCCAGCTCTGCGGCAGCCCGGGCCGCTGCTTCCACATCGGCTGCTGCCAACTCGATCTCCACCAGTGCCGGCAGCAGGTGCCGGCGGGTGGCCTCATCAGCTTCGCCGGCGGTCCGGCGGATCATCGTCTGCGCCTGCCGAGGGTCACCCCGTGCCAGCCAAAGGAGGGCAAGGCCAGGTTGGGGCTCGTAGCCGCTCCTGGCCGCCTGGCGGTACGAAGCGTCCGCTGCGTCAAGGTCGCCGGCGAGGCGCTGCACCTCGCCCTGCTGGTAGTAGCCGCCGAACAGCGCCTGGGGATCGCCTTGGACGGCCCGTTGCTGTGCGACCGCCGCTGCCTCCAGTGCTTCATGCCAGGCGCCGTGGAGCCGGAAGAGTTCGGCCCGGTGGGACTGGCACTGGCCGCTGAACGGCACCATATCCGGGCGGGCAGCGCACCAGCGGTCGAGGGCCGCTGTCCACTCCAGCGCCCTCTTCAGGTCGAAGGCCAGATGGCAATTGCCGATGACCGCGCAGTAGATGATGCCGGAAGGGATCGGGGACAGCTCACCTGTTGTCACAGCGACCATGGCCTCATCGAACAAGGTCATCGCCTCGTCCGCCCGGCCCAGCATAAGGGTGGCCTGGCCGGTGCCAAGGAGGCCCAGCGCGGACAGGTCCTTATCCTGGAACCTCCGGCCGACCTCGGCAGCCTGGGAGAAGAGCTGGAGTGCGGCTGCGGGCTCCCCGCCATAAAGTTTGCCCAGGGCTGCGGGGACCAGCAGGAAGCCCTCCACGACGTTGGGCTCGGTCAGCTCATCGAGGAGCCGCTGGCCGCGGGCGAACCATCCCCCGGCCTGCGCCGCCTCGCCGAGGTTCATGAACTGGATCCCGAGCCAGCCGGCGCACCGGGCGGCCCCTGCCACATCGCCGATTTCCAGGTACTCTTCGTGGGCCCGGGTGAGTGTGTCCAGGCCCGTTGTTGTGTTTCCGGTCAGGATCTCGGCGGTGGCCAGCCGTTCAAGGTCGGCGGCGGGAAGCCCGCCACGCTGGTTCGCGTCCGTGAAGCTCCTGAGGGAATCGGTCCAGCGATTCTCCCGGAAGGCTGACCTGCCCTCGTCAATGGCCGTTTCAGTTGACACTCGGACCTCCTTGGGCACCTGCCCGCCCCGCCGGCCTCGCCGCCCCGGACGCCGGACGCCGGACGCCCGGGACCTAAGCGTCACGCTACGCCCGGTACACACCGGGCACAAGCGGCTGGAAGAGGCGGGTCCGGCTACGGCCGCAGCAGCCCCCGCAGGGTCTGGATGGTGTCCGCTTCCGCGGCCGGCTTGTCGTCCCGGTAGCGTTTTACGCGCGCGAACCTCAGCGCGATACCGCCTGGATAGCGGGACGACTGCTGTACACCGTCGATGGCAATCTCGACCACCGTGACCGGCTCTACCCAGACGGTGCCCGCCGTGCGCCGCACCTCGAGTTCCTGGAACCGCCCGGTCTGCCAGCGCAGCCGCTCATCAGTGAGGCCTTTGAAGGTCTTGCCCACCATGACGAAGCCGCCGGGATCACCAAACTCACCCGTGGGGTCCAAGGCGCCAAGGTGCAGGTTGGACAGCAGCCCGGTGCGCCGGCCCGAGCCCCATTCGCAGGCGAGCACCACCAGGTCGTAAGTGAGCACCGGCTTCACCTTGATCCAGTTGGAGCCCCGGCGGCCGGCCGCGTAAGGGGACCCCACGGCCTTCACCACCACGCCCTCATGGCCGGCGGCGAGTGCATCGCGCGACACCCTTTCGGCAACAGCCGCGTCCGCCGTGATCTCCCCGGGGATCCTGTGCCCGGGCACGATGCTTTCAAGCACGCCGATGCGGGTGGACAAGGGTTCATCCAGCAGGTCCCGCCCGTCAAGGTGCAGCACGTCGAAGAACCACGGATGCAGCAGGGTCTCGCGTGCAGCGTCCGCCCCGAACCGGGACATGGTTTCCTGGAACGGCCGGGGGCCGCCGTCCTCGTCCAGGGCGAGGGTCTCGCCGTCGAGGATCACGTCCCGCACCCCAAGTCCTCGCACCACCTCCACCACCTCAGGCAGCCTGTGGGTCACTTCCGCCAAGGTGCGTGTGTAGATGCGCACGTCGTCGCCGGTGCGGTGCACCTGGATGCGTGCGCCGTCGAGCTTGTATTCCACGGACGCCTCCCCGGTGACCTCCAGCGCCGCGCCGACGCTGGCCGCGGTTGAGGCGAGCATGGGCTGAACGGGGCGTCCCACGACGAGTCCGACGTCGTCAAGCTCGGCAGGCGTTCCCGTGAGCGCCAGGACGGCGGTGTCGCCCAGGTCGCCGGAGAGCATGGCCGCCCGGCGCACGGCCTCGACCGGCCGGCCGGAGGCACGGGCAACCGCATCCGCCAGGACGCCTTCGAGCGCACCGGTCCGCAGTTCTCCCAGCAGCACGCCGGCGATGAATGCCTGCTCGCGTTCAGTAGCTGCCGCTGTGAGCGTCCTGAGGGTCGCAGCACGTTCTGCTGCCGATCCCGCGCCTGCTGTTGCGAGCAGCCGGTCCAACGCCGCATCGAGGTCTGCGACAGTAAGCCTGGGCTCGGCGGCCGGCTCCCCCATGGCCGCTGACATGCCGCGCCAGCCAATCCCTACCCGGCCCTGGCGCGGCCTGGCAGCCAGCAGGCCCACCGCCGTCGCGATCTCCGCGGGCTCGAGGCGGCGCAGCAGGTGGGCCAGTGCGTCCACTTTCGCCAGCCGGGACCGGGTGGACGCGACGGCATCCGAAGTACTCACGAGCTCGTCGAGCAGCATTGCCCCAGTCTGCCACGGCTGTTGTGCCGCGGGCGGCGGATGCTGGACAGGGCCGGAACTCCGTCCCAAAATGGGCTGGTGGGGATCATTATCGCCAACCTGTTCATCACCCTCGACGGCGTCTACCAGGCGCCCGGCGGCCGCGAGGAGGACACTGCGGGCGGCTTCGCCTTCGGCGGCTGGCAGGCGCCCGTGTCCGACGACGAGGCTGAAGCGGCCATCGAGGCTGAGATCAGCCAGATCGACGCCCTGCTTCTCGGCCGGAAAACCTACGACATTTTCGCTTCGTACTGGCCCCGCCAGTCCGGTGATATCGGGGGCACGCTCAACCGGGTGCCGAAGTACGTTGTCTCCGGCACCCTCACCTCTCCGGGCTGGGCGGGCACAAAAGTCCTGCCGGATGCCACGGCCGCGGGCCGGCTGCGGGAGGAATACGACCAGGTGCACATGTTCGGCAGCGGCGTCCTCATCCGTTCGCTGCTCGCGGCAAACGTACTGGACCGCCTCCACCTCTGGCTCTATCCGATAACCCTCGGGCAGGGCAAGCGCCTGTTCGACGCCGGGACCATCCCTGCGTCCTTCCGCCTCGCGGAGCCGGCACGCAGTTTCCCGAAGGGGGCGGTGTCGCTGGCCTACGAGCGCACCGGCGACGTGGAAACGCAGGACATGCCGGGAGCGTAGAGCGGATGCCCTGAACGGACGGCCCCGGGGCAACAAAAAACCGGCCCAGCGGAGGCTGGACCGGTTTTTTGCGTTACACGGTTGCCCGTGCGCAGCTACTTGCTAGTGGCTGTGTCCCGCGTGCTCGTCTTCCTCGGCAGGCTTCTCGACAACCAGGGTCTCGGTGGTGAGAACCAGGGCAGCGATGGAAGCCGCGTTGCGGAGGGCCGCGCGGGTGACCTTGACGGGGTCGATGACACCGGCAGCGATCAGGTCCTCGTACTCGCCCGACTTGGCGTTGAAGCCGTTGTTGGTTTCGAGCTCGGCAACCTTGGCGGTGATGACGTAGCCGTCGAAACCGGCGTTCTGGGCAATCCAGCGCAGCGGCTGGACCAGCGCGCGGCGGACAATGCCCACGGCAGCGGCGGCGTCGCCTTCGAGTGCCTTGACGGCCGGGTCCTCATCCAGTGCCTTCAAGGCGTGGATCAGGGCCGAGCCACCGCCGGCCACGATGCCCTCTTCCAGGGCAGCTCGGGTGGAGGAAACAGCATCCTCGATGCGGTGCTTCTTCTCCTTGAGCTCAACCTCGGTGGCTGCGCCAACCTTGATGACACCGATGCCGCCGGCCAGCTTGGCCAGGCGTTCCTGGAGCTTTTCACGGTCCCAGTCGGAATCGGTGCGGGTCAGCTCGGCGCGGAGCTGGGCCACGCGCGCTGCCACGTCTTCGGCCGAGCCTGCGCCGTCAACGATGGTGGTGTTGTCCTTGGTGACGGTGATGCGGCGGGCGGTGCCCAGCACCTCAAGGCCGACGGTGTCCAGGCTGAGGCCCAGTTCCGGGGACACAACCTGCGCACCGGTGAGGGTGGCGATGTCCTGCAGCATGGCCTTGCGGCGGTCACCGAAGCCGGGAGCCTTGACGGCGACGACGTTCAGGGTGCCGCGGATGCGGTTGACGATCAGCGTGGACAGTGCCTCGCCCTCAACGTCTTCGGCAATGATGAACAGCGGCTTGGAAGCCTGCAGCGCCTTTTCCAGCAGCGGCAGGAATTCCTGGATGCTGGAGATCTTGCCCTGGTTGATCAGGATGAGGGCGTCCTCGAGGACTGCTTCCTGGCGTTCCGCGTCCGTGACGAAGTACGGGGACAGGTAGCCCTTGTCGAACTGCATGCCCTCGGTCAGGACCAGTTCGGTCTGCGTGGTGGAGGACTCCTCGATGGTGATCACACCATCCTTGCCCACCTTGCCGAATGCCTCGGCGAGGAGCTCGCCGATCTCGTCGCTCTGGGCGGAGATGGCTGCAACGTTGGCCACCTGGGTGCCTTCAACGGGGCGGGCGTTCTCCAGCAGGCGGGCGGCGACGGCCTCAACGGCAACCTCGATGCCCCGCTTGATCTGGCCGGGAGCTGCGCCTGCAGCCACGTTGCGCAGGCCTTCCTTGACCAGGGCCTGCGCCAGGACGGTTGCCGTGGTGGTGCCGTCACCGGCAACATCGTTGGTCTTGGTTGCGACTTCCTTGGCCAGCTGCGCGCCAAGGTTCTCGTAGGGGTCGTCCAGTTCCACTTCGCGGGCGATGGTGACGCCGTCGTTCGTGATGGTGGGAGCGCCCCACTTCTTGTCCAGGACGACGTTGCGGCCGCGGGGGCCGAGCGTCACCTTGACGGTGTTGGCGAGCTTATCGATGCCGGCTTCAAGAGACCGGCGGGCAGCGTCGTTAAACGCAAGCTGCTTTGCCATGGTTTTGTCCTTTCAAGACAGAACCCCGCGCAGCCGACCAGCAGAATGCATGACCAGCGGCACGGGGATCCGGAGAGTTACTTTACGACGATCGCCAGGACGTCGCGGGCGGACAGCACGAGGTACTCGGTGCCGCCGGTCTTGACTTCGGTTCCGCCGTACTTGGAGTAGATAACGACGTCGCCAACGGCTACGTCGACAGGAACGCGGTTGCCGTCCTCAAAGCGGCCGGGGCCTACTGCAACAACTTCGCCTTCCTGCGGCTTCTCCTGTGCGGAGTCCGGGATGACCAGGCCGGAAGCCGTGGTCTGCTCGGCTTCGAGCGGGCGGACAACAATACGATCCTCAAGAGGCTTAATAGAGACCGACACTCGGACCTCTCCTTCTTCGTCAGCAAATTCGTGGACTGGAAAGCTTTCCGCCCTGGCTGGCAAACCGTCGTCGCGGTGCCGGCAGCAGCCAGGCTGGCAGCTCTTCATGTGTTAGCACCCTCCTAGGGAGAGTGCTAATGATGACTCTATGTAAGGCTTAGCACTCGGTCAAGGCGAGTGCCAGCGTTTCGTCATGGGCGGACACCAATCCATGTACATTTGACCGGTGCGAGCAGCCCTGTACCTGACCCTTGCCACCCTCTTCTGGGCGGGTAACTTCGTTGTAGGCCAGGCCGCCATGGAAACCATGCAGCCGCTCCAGCTGACCTTCTGGCGCTGGGCCCTGGCTGCCGTGCCGCTGCTGGCCCTGGCACAGGCGGTGGACCGGCCGGACTGGCGCGCTGTCCTGCGCCGCTGGCCGATGCTCCTGCTCCTGAGCTGCCTTGGGATGAGCGCCTATACCCTGCTGCTCTACAGTGCGCTGGGGCACACCTCAGCCCTGAACGCCTCCCTGGTAACGGCTGCGAACCCGGCCCTGATCATGGTCCTGGCCGCCATCCTGCTTCGGGACAGGCCGGGTCCCCTGAGCTGGGTGGGCGTTGCCCTGGGCCTGGCAGGCGTCCTGCTGGTCCTCACCGGAGGCAACCTGCAGCGGCTGCTGACTTTCTCGATCGATGCCGGCGAATTGCTGATCGTGGCCGCCATCACCGTCTGGGGCTTCTATACGATCATCGCCCGCAGGCTCTCCGTCCCGGCGATTACGTCCACCGCGGTGCAGGTGGCCATGGCGGCGATTGTCCTGGTTCCCTTTGCGGTGGCCACCGGGGCAGGGCTGCCGGCCACCGCCTCGGAGGGCTGGTCGCTGGCCTACATTGCCCTGTTCCCCTCCTTGGGTTCCTACCTGCTCTGGAACCTTGCACTCAAGCGCACCACCGCTGCCAATGCGGGCAACTACCTGAACCTCATTGCCGTCTTCACCGCGATCATCACGGTGGCCCTGGGCCAGCCCATCACGGTCCCGCAGGTCCTGGGCGGCGTCCTGGTCATTTCCGGGGTCCTGCTCACCAGCGCGGGCGGCAGGCCACCTCAGCGGCCCAGGTCGTCGAAGTCGACGTCCTCTCCGCCGTCGGCCCCGCCTGCGGAGTTCCGCCCCCGGTAGAGGAGGAAGGCAGAGACCAGGGCGGTCAACAGCGACGCGGCAAGGAAGACGACGCTGCCGGCCCGGGCTCCGTCGTACAGCCCCCGGATGTCGCGGGCCTCCTGGGTGTCGTCCTTGATGTCGTTGCCGCCCACCGAATAGACGGTGGCGTTGAAGGTGTCCAGGAAGAAGATGATCACCAGGAGCGCCAGGCACACCACCGCCACCACGGAACCTGCGATCAGTGCCGGCCGGGCGAACCTCGCCGGGCCGCCGTCCCCGGGTTGGTGCTGACGGGGCTGCTGCGGACCTGCACTCTGGTTCATGGCTTCAACACTATCGGCATAGCGGCGGCCCGCTCCTCCACTAGGCTGGAACCCATGGCTCACGCTCCCCAGGACCAGATTGCACCGCTGCTCACCCCTGAAGGCTGGGAGCTCCTGGCGTCCCTGGGCCCCTACCAGGAAGAGAAGTCCTTCGAGCTGAACTCGGCCCTCCGCAAGGCCGGCCACTCCCCCGAACTGGTTTCCGCCGTCCTGACCCAGTCCCGGCTCCGCACCAAGGCCGCGGCGAAGTTCGGTGAGTTCGCCCGCAGCATGCTGTTCACCCAGGCAGGGCTGGAACAGGCAACCCGGCTGAACGTCGCCGCCCGCCATGCCCAGAGGTTCGCCGAGGCCGGAGTCCGCCACGTGGCGGACCTGGGCTGCGGCCTGGCCGCGGATTCGCTGGCGCTGGCTTCCATGGACATCAACGTCACCGCTGTGGAGATGGACGAGACGACGGCGGCCTGCGCCACGGTGAACCTCATTCCGTTCCCCAACGCCACCGTGGTCCACGCAGACGCCACGGCGGTGCCGCTGGACGGGGTCGACGGCGTCTGGCTGGATCCCGCGCGCCGGGTCACTTCGACGTCGGGCACCAAGCGGATCTGGGACCCTGAAGCCTTTTCGCCGCCCTTGTCCTTCGTTGAGGGCCTGGCCGCGTCCGGCCTGGCCGTCGGGGTCAAGATGGGCCCGGGCATGCCGCACGAGTCCGTTCCGGCCGGCTGTGAGGCACAGTGGGTTTCGGTGGCGGGCGACGTCACCGAGGTTGCGCTGTGGTTCAACGCAGTGCGCCGGCCCGGAGTCCGCCGGGCCGCTCTGGTGCTCGGCGCCCGGGGCGCGGCGGAGCTTACCAGCGGAGAAGACTTCGGCGCCGGTCCTGCCGCTCCGGTGGGGCCGGTGGAGGGCTACCTCTACGAACCGGACGGCGCGGTGATCCGGGCCGGCCTGGTGGCCGACGTCGCGCTGCAGCTTTGCGGACACCTGGTGGATGAGCACATCGCCTATGTGTGCGCACCGGAGCTGGTGGATACACCGTTCGCGCGCGCCTACAAGGTCCTGGACGTGATGCCCTACAACGTCAAGGCGCTCAAGGCCTGGGTGAAGGCAGAGGGCATCGGGGTGCTGGACATCAAAAAGCGCGGCACCGCCGTCACTCCCGAGGAGCTCCGCAGGCAGCTCCTGCCAGGGGGGAAGAGCGCAGCCGGAAAGAACTCCGGCAAGAAGGCCGGGACCAAAACAGCCACCCTGGTCCTGACCCGTATCGGGGAGGACCGGGTGGCCATCGTGGTGGAGCCGGTGCCGGGCACTGCCCGCGAAGAAACGGCTACTGCGCGCGCATGAACTCTTCCGCCGCGCGCACCTGCCCGGCAGTGGGCCGGATGCCGGTGTACAGCACGAACTGCTCCAGGGCCTGGATGGTTGCCACTTCCGCACCGGTAATCACGGGTTTCCCCGCCGCCCGCGCAGCCTTGACCAGCGGCGTCTCGGCGGGCAGCGCAACCACGTCGAACACCACTTTGGCGGCGTCGATGGCTTCCTGCGGGAAGGCCAGGGCACCTGCCTCGGATCCGCCCGCCATGCCAATCGGCGTCACGTTGATGATCAGGTCGGCGGTCCCGCCGTCGAGTTCGGCGCGCCACTGGAACCCGTACTGTTCTGCGAGCGCCCGGCCCGTGGTTTCGTTCCGTGCAATGACCGTGACGTCGGTAAAGCCGGCGTCCCGAAGCGCGGCGACAGTGGCCTTGGCCATCCCGCCCGCGCCCTGGACCAGGACGGAATAGCCCGTAGGCACCTTGTTGGCGGCCAGAAGCTGTTCGATTGCCGTGTAGTCGGTGTTGTAGGCCTTGAGGTGCCCGTCCGTGTTCACGATGGTGTTCACTGAATCAATGGCCTTGGCCGAGGGGTCCATCTCGTCGACGAGGGCGATGACGTCCTCCTTGTACGGCATGGAGATGGCGCAACCGCGGATGCCCAGCCCCCGGACCCCGGCGATGGCCTGTTCAAGGTTGGTGGGGGCGAAGGCCTTGTAGATCCAGTTGAGGTCCAGCTGCTCATACAGGTGGTTGTGGAACCGGGTCCCGTTGTTGCTGGGCCGGGCCGAGAGCGAGATGCAGAGGGTCATGTCTTTATTCAGAATGGGCACCCCACCATTTAACCCGCTCCCACCCAACTAGGTAGCGCTAAGTGTCGTTTTGAGCCCCCAAAACGACACTTAGCGCTACCTAGTTGGGTTAGGGGCAGCCGGTGCCGGCCGGGAAGCTTCCGACGGCGGCGGGCAGCTTCCCGGGGGCGGGCGCCTTCCCTGCCAGGACGGCGGCCAGGGCGTCGAAGGCACCGTCGGTGCGGCCATAGAGGGCTATCTTCACCGGAGCGGGCGAGTCCTGCAGCGGCCAGGGCGCATCGAGCGCGACGGCGATGTCCCCTTCCACCCCGCGCCCGCCGTAGCCGATGAGGCTCACCAGCGGCCCGGAGCCCACGGACAGTCCGGCCCGGGCGGCAGCGGCCTCAAACCGGGCCCTGTCCCCCGGCCCGCCGCCGGCCACCCGCACCGCTCCGGGCACCAGGGGTCCGCTGCACGGTCCGGAGAGCACGGTGACGGCGGAGGCGGAAACCCGGGCTGAGAGGGCTCCCCCGCTTCCCGCCGGCGCACCGTTCGCCGCAGCGGTCCTGCCGTGCCACGCCATCATCGTTGCCACCCGCCGGGCGGCCTCGTCCAGGCGCTCAGCCGGCAGGGCGCCGGAGGCGACGGCCTGGACGATGGCCGCATGCGCCTGCCCCACGTCGGCCGGCATCAGCAGGAGGTCAGCTCCGGCGGCAAGGGCCATCACGGCGGCGGTTCCGCCGGGGTACTGCTTGGCCACGGCGCCCATGTTCAGGGCGTCCGTCACCGCCACCCCGTTGAAGCCCAGGCCCCGCAGTGCGGCATACGTGGGTCCGGAGAGCGACGCCGGCACGCCGGGTTGCAGCGCCGGGACGGCGATGTGCCCTGTCATCACCATGGGCGAACCGGCGGCGATGGCGGCCCCGAACGGTTTCCAGTCGCGGCCGCCGAGGTCCGCAACGGCCGCGGGCTGCACGGGGAGGCTGACATGGGAATCAACGGCCACCGAACCGTGTCCCGGGAAGTGCTTGACCGCAGGCAGGACGCCCGCCGCGAGCATCCCCTGGGAGAATGCCACGCCGAGCGAAGCGGCAGCGCCCGGGTCCGAGGACATGGACCGGGCACCGATGGTGGGATCCTTCGGGCCGATGGTGACGTCCGTATCGGGAGCGAAGTCCACGTTGAACCCCAGCGGCACCAGCTCCGCAGCCAGACCTTGCCCGGCCTCCTTGGCCAGTGGCACGCTCCCGGCGGCCCCGTAGCTCATGGGCGTGGGCCATTCCGTCAGGGGTGGCCCCAGCCTGGCAACCTGGCCGCCTTCCTGGTCCACCGCGATGATCCCGGGCCAGGGCCGGCCGCCGGCGGCTGCAGCCTGGGCCAGCCGCTGGTTGACGGCGGCCATGCCGGACACGTCCAGCCTGCCCTGGGGGTCGAGCGGAACGTTGTCGCCCATGATGATGGACCCGGCAAGGTGCAGGCGCTCGATGGCGGCAGCGTGGGCCTCCACCTCCTTGCCCTTGAAGGACGGAAGGAGGACCTGCCCGGCTTTCTCCTCGGTGGTCATCGCCGCCACCGCCGCGGCGGCCTTGTCCTGGTCGCGCTGCCGGGGCCCCCAGCCCAGTGGCCGGGCACCCGGATCAGGTGGCGGGGAGGAGGTGGCGGGCGCCGTCGTCGTACTCGGCGATGCGGCGGGCGGGGCTGGCGCAGAAGGGGCCGACGACGGGACGGGGCCGGGTGCGGCCGTACAGGACGCCAGGGCTACTGCGGCGGAGGCTGCCGCCAGGAGGGGGAAGGTTTTGTTAGGACTCTCACGCAGGTGTTGGAACAAGGCCATCAATACGATGCTACCCCTGCACTAGACTTGAACCATCCGTTCGCCTGCCGGCAACAGCCTGTCAGTGACGGCGTGAGCCAGCGGCAAACAGGACAGTTAGGAAATGCGTGAAGATCGATTTCGCCCCCTCAAGGCAGTCAACGCTGGGAGTTGAGTGGGAACTCGCGCTGGTGGACGGCAGGACAGGCGAACTCGCGTCCGTAGCCAATGAGGTGCTTCGCGGCGTTTCTTCACGACACCCGGAACTCAATGATGACGACGAGCATCCCCACATCAAGCAGGAACTGCTCCTGAACACGGTTGAACTGGTGACCGGCATCTGCGAGACCGCCGCTGAAGCCAAGGAGGACCTCAGCCGTTCCCTGGCCGCCGTCCGCGAAATCACCGATCCCATGGGCGTGGAACTCTTTTGTGCCGGAAGCCACCCGTTCAGCCCGCCGCAGCTGCAGCCGGTGACGGACAAGGCCCGTTATGCCAAGCTGATCGACCGCACCCAGTGGTGGGGCCGGCAGATGGTCATCTACGGCGTGCACGTCCACGTCGGCCTGGACCGCCGCGACAAGGCGCTGCCCGTGCTGGACGGCCTGGTCAACTACTTCCCGCATTTCCAGGCGCTCTCCGCATCAAGCCCGTTCTGGGGCGGCGAGGACACCGGCTACGCTTCACAGCGGGCGCTGATGTTCCAGCAGCTCCCCACCGCCGGCCTGCCCTTCCAGTTCAAGTCCTGGGAGGAGTACGAGTCCTACGTGCAGGACATGTTCACCACCGGCGTGATCGACACCCTCTCGGAGATCCGCTGGGACATCCGGCCGGTGCCCAACCTGGGCACCATTGAGATGCGCATCTGCGACGGCCTGGCCACGCTGGAGGAAGTGGGCGCCATCGCGGCCCTCACCCAGTGCCTGGTGGACGAGTTCTCCACGATCCTGGACAACGGCGGCACCATCCCCACCATGCCGCCCTGGCACATCCAGGAAAACAAGTGGCGCGCAGCCCGCTACGGCATGGACGCCATTATCATCCTGGACGCCGCGGGCCACGAGCAGCTGGTCACCGAGCACCTGCTGGAGACCCTGAACCGGCTTGAGCCCGTGGCCGCCAAGCTGGGCTGCCCGGACGAGCTGGCCGACGTCGAAAAGATCATCCGCCGCGGTGCCGGCTACCAGCGCCAGCGCCGCGTGGCCGCCGAACACGGCGGAGACCTCCGGGCCGTGGTCCTGGACCTGGTCAACCAGATGCGCAACGGCCCCACCGCTTAGGCCCCTTCCCGCGGTTTACGCCGGGAGGGACACCGAGGTGACCGGCATGGACGAGTCCGGGGCGAAGCGGAGGCCGCTGGGTTCCACGCCCGCCATCACCAGCTGCGCGCCCAGTGCCGCCACCATGGCGCCGTTGTCCGTGCAGAGGTCCAGCGGCGGCACGTGCAGCCTGATCCCGGCGGAGGCGCAGCGCTGGCCCGTGAGCTCGCGCAGCCTTGAGTTGGCCGCTACGCCGCCGCCCACGAGCACGTCCTTGATGCCGTGTTCACGGCAGGCCAGGACGGCCTTGGAAGAGATGATGTCCACCACGGCCTCCTGGAAGGCGGCCGCAATGTCAGCCACCGGAATCTCCTCGCCGCGCGCCTCGAACTGCTCCACGCAGCGGGCCACCGCCGTCTTGAGGCCGCTGAAGGACCAGTCATAGCGGTGCGGGCCGGGCTCCTCGGCCGTGCCCATGTACTTGGGCTGGCTGAGGCCGCGGGGAAACCGGATGGACTTCGGGTTGCCGGTGCGGGCCACCTTGTCGATGGCCGGTCCGCCCGGATAGCCGAGGCCCAGGATGCGGGCCACCTTGTCGTAGGCTTCGCCGGCGGCATCGTCGATGGTGGAGCCGAGGAGCACCACGTCGTCGGTAATGCTGTTGATTTTCAGGATTTCAGTGTGGCCGCCGGAGACCAGCAGGGCGCCGAGGTTCTCGGGCAGCTGCGGGGTACCAGGGGCCGTTCCGGCCGGGGCGCCCCCGTCCAGCAGTCCCACACCCACGTGGGCCACCAGGTGGTTGATGGCGTACAGGGGCTTGCCGGTTGCCACCGACAGCGCCTTGGCCGCGCACACCCCCACCATGAGGGCTCCGGCCAGGCCAGGACCGGACGTGACGGCGATGGCGTCCACCTCGTCGAGGGTCACGCCGGCGTCGGAAAGCGCCTGTTCCAGGGTGGGAACGAAGGCATCCAGGTGGGCCCGGGAGGCGATCTCGGGAATGACACCGCCAAACCGGACGTGCTCGTCCATGGAGGAGGACACGGTGTTGGTGAGCAGCGTTGTGCCGCGGACCACGCCGACGCCGGTCTCGTCGCAGGACGATTCGATGCCCAGCACCAGTGGCTGCGAGCGGTTCATGGCCGGCGTCCTTCCGTGGGATTCGCGTCTTCAGTGCCTGTTCCCGGGGTTCCGGTGAGCTGGAGGCGCATGATGAGGGCGTCGGTGCCGTCGCGGTAATACCGGGGGCGGACGTGGATCTGTTCGAAGCCGAAGCGGACATACAGCTGCTGGGCCCGCGGGTTGTCCGCCCGGACCTCCAGCAGGACGTCCGCCGCCCGCCTGCGCCGGGCTTCGTCGATGAGGCTGGTGAGCAGCGCGGTGCCGATGCCCCGGCCCTCATACTCAGGGACGACGGCGATGGTCTGGACGTCCGCGATGGGCTCAATGCACATCAGGCCGGCGTAGCCCACGATGCCGTCGCTGCCTTGCGCCACCAGGTAGCGGCGGGTTTCCGGCTGGGACAGTTCGTCGAGGAACATCTGCAGGGGCCAGGCATCGACCGGGAAGAGCCGCTGTTCCAGGGCACTGACGGCGGGGATGTCGTCCAGGGTCATGTCGCGGACGGTGACGTCCTGGCTGCGGGAGCCGGGCGTGGCGTTCACAGGGCCCTCTTCCTTGGTCCGGGGACTTGGGCGTCGGATTCCCGAAGGTACAGCGGCGTGGAGTCGGGAAGTCCGTTGCCGGCCGCCAGCCTGGCCAGCGCGAACTGCCCCAGGTACAGGGCGTCCGGCTGTTCCTCCGCGAAGTCGGGGTGGACTTTCAGTACGTCCGCGTACAGGCCGGCTCCGGCACCGAAAGCGGGCAGGTCGGGCAGGTCGGCGGCGAAGCTGACATGCGGGCCGTCTTCCAGGACTGGAAGCTGGCCTTCCGTGAGGCTGTAGCGAGCCCAGTAGACCTCTTTGCGGCGCGCGTCGGTTGCCACGAGGAACTCGCTCACCGCCGCCGAGGATTCCGCCACTTCCAGGGCCACGGCATCCAGGCTCATCAGCCCGTGGAGGGGCTTGCCCCAGACAAAGGCCAGGGTCCTCGCGGTGGCGATTCCGGACCGCAGCCCGGTGAAAGGCCCGGGACCCACCCCCACAACCAGGGCGTCGATGTCGTTTCCGGTAACGCCGGCGTCGGCGAGCATCCCTGCGATCCCGGGGGCAAGGACCTCGGCGTGGCTGCGGGTGTCCTCTGTGGAGAAGCTGGCGAGCACTCCTTCCGGCACATGGTCTGAAACCAGGGCGGCGCTGGCTACGGCGGAGGTGTCAATGGCGAGGATCAGCATCAGCGGACGCCTTCCTTCGCGGCGCCGAGCGCCGGGGCTTCAGGCCAGCGGGGACCGTACCCGCGCATGACGATGGTGCGGGGCTCGTCCGCGTCTTCCGTGTCGAAGTCCAGGCCGGCCGAGGGCAGGCCAGTGCCGAGCCCGATGGCCCGGTGCAGGTCGATCTCCAGCCTGCTTTCGCTGAGGTGTTCCACCCGCTCCTTGCCCCACTCCACCACCGTGACGGAGGAGTCCATGGTGTTTTCAAGGTCGATGTCGTCAATCTCGGCTGCTGATCCCAGCCGGTAGGCATCCACATGGACCAGGTCCGGGCCGCCGGGCCGTGGTCCCGCCGGCAGGTTGGGGTGGATGCGGACCAGGACGAACGTTGGGGAAATGATGCCCTCGCGGACGCCCAGCCCCTCTCCCAGCCCCTGGGTGAAGGTGGTCTTCCCGGCACCCAGCTCGCCGCTCAGCACCAGCAGGTCCCCGGCCTCCAGGACCGCAGCAAGGCGGACGGCGAGCGCATGGGTCTGCTCCGCCGTCGTCGCGGTGAAAGTCTGTTCCCAGTTGGGCAGGGCAGCCTCGCCATTGGTGCTCACGGGAGCTTCTCCTGGCTGGACACGGAGCCCGGGTCCTCTTCGTTGACGAAGCAGCGCGGCACCCTGGGGCTGATCCTGGTGACGATCTCATAGTTGATGGTGCCGGCCGCCCGCGCCCAGTCATCGGCGGTGGGGCCGCCGTCCGCGCCGTCGCCGAACAGTTCCGCCTCCGCGCCCAGCAGGTCCGCGCTGGCGGGGCCGGCGTCGCCCATGTCAATGACCATCTGGTCCATCGCAATCCGGCCCACCACGGGATAGGTCGTGCCTGCCACCCGGACAGGGCCGCCGGTAGCGACGCGCGGGACGCCGTCGGCATAACCCATCGGGATCAGGCCCAGCGTGCTGGGGCCGCTGGTGTGGTAGCGGAGGCCGTAGGAGACGCCCTGCCCGTCCGGCACGTCCTTGCACTGTGACACCAGGGTCCGCAGGGTCATGGCCGGACGCAGCCCCAGCTCGGCTGAGCTCTGCCCGCTGAACGGCGAGAGGCCGTAGATGCCAAGGCCTACCCGGACCAGGTCAAAGTGGGTGTCGGGCCGGGAGAGCGTGGCAGGGGTATTGGCAAGGTGCCGGACCTCCGGGTCCACCCCGGCGTCCTCGGCAACGGCAAGGACCTCCCGGAATGTGGCCAGCTGCTGGTCTGTTTCGGGGCGCTCGGGCTCATCGGCAACCGCAAGGTGGGAGAAGATTCCCACTACGCGCAGCAGGCCCTGGTCCTGGTACTCCATGGCCTCGCCCACCAGCTGGTCCCAGGTGTCCAGGGCGGCTCCGTTCCGTCCCAGTCCGGTGTCCACTTTCAGGTGGATGCGGGCGGGGCGCTCCTGCTCCCGGGCCGCGGCCACGATGCTTTCCAGCTCCCAGCCCGAGCAGCCAATGTCGACGCCGGCCGCCACGGCAGCACCGAAGTTGCTTTCCGTGGTGTGCAGCCAGGCGAGCAGCGGCGCGTCGATACCGGCAGCGCGCAGCGCCAGGGCCTCGGAAATGTGGGCCACGCCCAACCAGGCGGCGCCTGCCTCCAGGGCTGCCCGCGCCACCGGGACCGCACCGTGCCCGTACGCATCAGCCTTGACCACGGCCATGACTTTCGCAGGGGAGGCGGCGGCGGCCAGGCGCCGGACGTTGTGCCGGATCGCGTCGAGGTCGATCACGGCCGACCGTTCATAGCGGGGGCCGGGCCCCGGGGCAGCGCTGAATTCTCCGGTTGTTGCGGGGTAAGTCACCCTAGTGATTCTAGTGCTGGCGCTTCAGGCCGAATAATCCGTCAGGCGTCCGAGAGGTGGGCGATGGTTGCCGAAGCCCGGCGCTGGGCGGCGAGCGGGACGTCCTGGATGATGTCGGCGAGGAAGCCGAAGCGCCGCAGCCATTGGCTTGTCTGGCGCTCGGGACGGGCGTTGGCGCGCTTCCACCAGTCGGCGATATCTCCCCAGCCGGGGGCGGCCAGCGATCCGCCCACCTCCTGCACCGCCAGCGAGGCGCAGAGGTTGGCAAAACGCAGCCTGTTGCCCAGCGGCCAGCCAGCGAGGCTGCCAACGATGAACGCGGCGTCGAAGCAGTCCCCCGCGCCGGTCGGATCGTAGGCCTTGACCGGAAGCGACGGCACCCATTCCTCCTCCCCCGTTTCGGAGTCCACGGCCATGGCACCCTGGGCACCGAGCGTCACCACGGCCACCGGGACCCGGTCCGCCAGCGCATAGAGGGCTGTCCAGGGATCGTCCTTCCCGGTGAAGGCCATGGCCTCGCGCTGGTTGGGCAGGAAGGCATGGAAGTACTGCAGGTTGTCCAGCCGGGCGGGCGCCCATTCTCCGCTCGGGTCCCAGCCGACGTCGCCGAACAGCTTGACCCCCGCGTGGTGAGCTGCCTTGGCCCACGGCTCGATCTCCCTGCCCACTTCCGCGATGCCTGCGAGCGCAGGAGGGGGGTCCCCGATCAGCTCGGAGGAGGTGATGGGCGCGGCGTGGCCGTGGGTCACCATCGACCGGTCCTTCTCCACGCAGAGGGAGACGGTGACGGGTGAGTGCCAGCCGGGCACTTTCTGCGACAGCGAGAGGTCCACGTGCTCCTGGCCGGAGAGAATCTTCCAGTTGAAGTCCCCGTAGCCGTCGTCGCCGAACGCGGCGGCCAGTCCTGTCTTCAGTCCCAGCCGTGCCGCGGCGATGGCCTGGTTGGCAACCCCGCCGGGGCAGCTGCCCATGCCGTCGCTCCAGATTTCGGTGCCGGGCTCCGGCGCGTGCGGAAGGCCTGTGAAAATGATGTCCTGGAAAACTGTTCCGGCCAGCAGCACGTCGAATCCGGGAGTGGAGGGCGGGCGGACAGCTTCCAGGGGGTCGAAGGGGCGGGCTGGGATCGCGTCCATGTCCGCACACTACGCCCTGCCGCGGACATCCGGTAGGGGCCTGCCGGGCGCGGGCCTAGACTGCTGATTATGCGGCTTCTTATTGCCGGCGGCGGGGGTTTCCGGGTGCCGCTGATATACCGGGCGCTGGCCTCCGGCCGCTTTGCGGGGATGGTCAGCGACCTTGTGCTGTACGACGTCGACCCCGCCCGCCTCGAGGCTGTCACCGCTGTTCTTCGCAGCATGCCGGGAGGACCCGGTGCACGCCTTCCCGTCCATTCCACCACCGACCTTCCCGAGGCGCTGGACGGTGCCGGGATGGTGTTCGCCGCGATCCGGCCCGGCGGGACGGCAGGACGGGTGGTGGACGAAAAGGTGGCCCAGGACCTTGGCCTGCTGGGGCAGGAAACGACGGGCGCGGGCGGGATTTCCTACGCCGTGCGGACCATCCCGCACATGCTTCGACTGGCCCGGCTGATGAGGGAGCATTGCCCGGATGCCTGGCTGATCAACTTCACCAATCCAGCGGGCATGGTCACGGAGGCGCTGTTCCCTGAGCTGGGCCGGAAGGTGATCGGCATCTGCGACTCCGCAGGGGCCCTGGTGCAGCGGGCCGCACGGGCGGCCGGCGCGGCGCTTCCGGAAGGACGGCTCGACGGCGTGGGCTACTACGGGCTCAACCACCTGGGCTGGCTTTACCGGCTGGAGTCCGGCGGGCTGGATGTGCTGCCGGAGCTGCTCCGGGACCCGCGGGCGCTGGGCTCGTTCGAGGAAGGCCGGCTGTTCCCGCAGCCGTTCCTGGCCGGCCTTGGCGCCCTGCCCAACGAGTACCTCTATTACTACTACCGGCAGGACGCCGCGCGGACGGCGATGCGCGCCATGGCCCGGACCCGCGGAGAAACCATCCATAGCCAGCAGCAGGAGCTTTATCCACGGCTGGCCGCGGCGGGCGCCGACGCCTTCCGGCTGTGGGAAGAGGCGCGCCGGTCCCGCGAGGAGGGCTACCTCGCCGAGGCCCGCCATGGGGGCGGGCAGCGGGACGAGGCCGACCTGGCGGGCGGCGGCTACGAGCGGGTGGCCCTTGCCGCAATGCACGCCTTGTCCGGAGGAGGCGGCACGCAGCTGATCCTCAACACCCGCAACTCCCTCTCCCGCCCAGCGGAGACAAGCACGCCTGAACCGGCCACCGCAGGCCCGGCCGCCCTTGAACCGGCGATTCCCGGGCTGCCGGCGGACGCCGTCGTCGAAGTTCCCTGCACGGTGACGGCCGACGGCGCGCTGCCGCTGGCCCAGCAGGCTCCCGCGGAGCCGCAACTGGCACTCGTCCGGCGGGTCAAGGAGGTGGAGCGGCTGACGGTGCGGGCGGCCACGGCCGGTGACCGGGACGCGGCCCTGGACGCGTTCACGCGCCATCCGCTGGTGGATTCCCGGGAGCTGGCCGCGCAGCTGCTGGCGGGTTATGAGCGGGAGTTCCCCGAGCTCCGGGACCTGTGGCGCCGTGGCGGGCGTTAAGGGAGGAGTAGTGTTTTATCGGATGCGCACTCTACCGGCGCTGCCCGTACACGCCGGTGGCCGGAAGGAGGTCCCGTGGCACTGATCCGCAGGGTTGCTTTGCTCTCCCTCCACACCTCCCCCATGGAGCAGCCCGGTTCCGGTGACGCAGGCGGGATGAACGTGTACATCCGCGAACTGGCATCGGCGCTGGCGGAAGCGGGCGTCGAGGTGGAGATCTTCACCCGGTCCACCGCGGCCAACCAGCCCGCCGTCGAACACCCCGATCCCGGCGTCTGCGTGCACAACGTCCTGGCCGGGCCGCTGAAGAAGATTCCCAAGGAAGATCTGCCCGGCCTGCTGCACAGCATGGTGGCGGAGATCGAGCAGATCCGCCGCCGGCAGCCGCACGGCCGCTACGACGTCATCCATTCCCACTACTGGGTGTCCGGGATTGCCGGCCTGGAGCTGTCCGAGCTCTGGGGCGTGCCGCTGGTCCATACGATGCACACCATGGCCAAGGTCAAGAACCTGCTGCTGGAATCCGGTGAGCAGCCGGAGCCGCGGCGGCGTGAACTGGGCGAGCACCGCATTGTGGACGGCGCCGCCCGGCTCATCGCCAACACCAGTGCCGAGGCCGCCGAACTGGTCTCGCACTACGGCGCCACGTACGACCGGATCGACATTGCCCCGCCCGGCGTGGACCTGGGCACCTTCACGCCTGCCTTCCGGGCACGGTCCCGGGCAGAACGGGGCATCCGTCCCGGGACGTTCCACCTTGTTTTCGCCGGCCGCATCCAGCGGCTGAAGGGGCCCCAGGTCCTGGTCAAGGCCGCCGCGCTGCTCCGGCGGCGCCGCCCGGACATCGACCTCCAGGTCACCATCCTTGGCTCGCTGAGCGGTAACAAGGAATTCAACCTCCGCCGCCTGGTCTCCGAGGCGGACATGGACGACGTCGTCACGCAGCTTCCGCCGGTCACGGCGCCGGAACTTGCGGCGTGGTTCAGGGCGGCGGACGTAGTGGTGATGCCTTCCTTCAGCGAGTCCTTCGGGCTGGTGGCGCTCGAAGCGCAGGCCTGCGGCACGCCGGTGGTGGCCACGCGGGTGGGCGGGCTGTCGCGGGCGATCTTCCACGGCAGGACCGGGCTGCTGGTGGACGGTCATCACGCCGCCGACTGGGCTGATGCGCTTGAGGCCCTTTATGACGATCCCGCCACCCGCGAGGACATGGGGCGGGCAGCCGCCATCCGCGCACAGAACTCCGGATGGGCCCGCACCGCCGCCATCACGCTCGAAAGCTACCACGCCGCCGTCGACCGTTACTCGGGAAGCAGGCTGGTGCAGGCCTTTCCCGCCTCCTGACCACCCCTACACCCCACCGGACCCGCCAAGCAAAGGACAATGATGCCTTCCACCCCAAGTGACCTGGAGATCGCCAGGACGGCACGGATCCGGCCCATCGAGGAAATCGCAGCGGCGGCCGGCATCAACGCTGACGCCCTGGAACAGTACGGGCGCTACAAAGCGAAGATCGACCCCGCGCGGCTGCAGGCTCCGGCCCCGGCAGGGAAGGTGGTGCTGGTCTCCGCGATGTCCCCCACCCCCGCCGGCGAGGGGAAGTCCACCACCACGGTGGGGCTTGCCGATTCCCTTGCCCGGGCCGGCCACAAGGTAATGATCGCCCTGCGCGAGCCCTCGCTGGGCCCGGTGCTGGGCATGAAGGGCGGCGCCACCGGCGGCGGCTACTCCCAGGTGCTGCCGATGGACGAAATCAACCTCCACTTCACTGGGGATTTCCATGCCGTCACGGCCGCCAACAATGCCCTGATGGCCCTGGTGGACAACCACATCTACCAGGGCAACCAGCTCAACATCGATCCCCGGCGCATGACGTTCAAGCGGGTGCTGGACATGAACGACCGCGCACTGCGGGAGGTGGTCATAGGTTTGGGCGGGCCCACGCAGGGCGTCCCGCGCCAGGACGGTTTCGACATCACCGTGGCGTCCGAGATCATGGCGGTCTTCTGCCTGGCCACGGACTTGGCCGACCTCCGGTCCCGGCTGGGCCGGATCACCTTCGGCTACACCTTTGACCGGTCGCCCGTGACCGTCGCGGATCTCGGCGTGCAGGGGGCGCTGACGCTGCTGCTGAAGGAAGCCGTCAAGCCCAACCTCGTGCAGACCATCGCCGGTACCCCCGCCCTGGTCCACGGCGGCCCGTTCGCCAACATTGCCCACGGCTGCAATTCGCTCATTGCCACCCAGACGGCCCGGCGGCTGGCGGACATTGTGGTCACGGAGGCGGGCTTCGGCGCCGACCTTGGTGCCGAGAAGTTCATGGACATCAAGGCACGGACCGGTGGCCTGGCCCCCTCGGCGGTGGTGGTGGTGGCAACGGTGCGGGCCCTGAAGATGCAGGGTGGCGTGGCCAAGGACCAGCTCACCGCACCGAACCTCGCCGCCCTCGAGGCGGGAATGGCCAACCTGCACCGGCACGTGCGGAACGTGGAGAAATTTGGGGTTCCGCCCGTGGTGGCCATCAACAGGTTCGCCTCCGACTCGGCCGAGGAACTCGACTGGCTGCTGGCGTGGTGCGCGGCGGAAGGAGTGCCGGCCGCCGTCGCCGATGTGTGGGGACGCGGCGGCGGAGGTGACGGCGGGGATGAACTTGCGGCGCTCGTGGCGAAGACGGTGGCGGGGCCAAACAATTTCCGGCACCTGTACGCGCTGGGGCTGCCGGTGGAGGACAAGATCCGGACCATCGCCCAGGAAATCTACGGGGCGGACGGGGTGGACTTCTCCGTACCGGCCCTGAAACGGCTGGCCGATATCGAGCGGAACGGCTGGGGCGGCCTCCCCGTATGCATGGCCAAGACCCAGTATTCGTTCACGGACGACGCCTCACGCCTGGGCGCCCCCAAGGGATTCACCATCCACGTCAGGGACCTCCTGCCCAAAACCGGTGCCGGCTTCATTGTGGCGCTGACCGGAGCTGTGATGACCATGCCCGGGCTGCCCGCCGCGCCGGCCGCGATGCGGATGGACGTGGACGGCGACGGCAACCCCGTGGGCCTCGCCTAGCCGCACCCTCTCTCACTTAATGCGCGCTTTCCTGCGATCCTCTCTCACTTAATGCGGGCTTTTCACAGACGCTCTCTCGCTTCCGACGAGTCAGGGACCGGTGCGGCCGACGCTTGTGGGGTCACAACGGTCCGTGACGGCCCGCCCATCCGGTCTCCGCGCTTCAGCGAAACGAAGATCGCCACCGTAGTCAGCACCACAAGCCCGCAGACGAACGCCACGGAAATGGGGTCCTCGCTGACCAACTTCGGAATCGCCCGCCCGGGCACTGTGACGGCAAAGATAAACGCCACCGCGATTCCGATATAGCTGCCGATCATGTTTCCCCTGTGCGATGCGATGTTGCCGCGAACGGCACTGACCAGGCCCAGAGTAACGGTCACGATGGTGAAGGCCGAGAGCCCGTGCAGCCAGCTGAAATGCCCGTCGGACACAATCCAGAAACTGCTGAAGCAGACGTAGTACATGGCAGCCACCCATAAGTAGCCCATGGTGCGGTGGATGCGGTCTCGCCGTGGGCGCAGTATCTGCGCGGGCCCGATGGCCAGAACAAAAAGGGCGGCAACCACGTGGCTGGCAAGTAGGACATTCCAAGGCTCCATGGGCTTAGGATAGAGCCACTATCCAAGTGTGTACACCAGGATAGCCGGGGCCGGATTCACTATCCAAACAGACGGGCAGGGAAAGAGGCGGGATGCAGCTCCATGAACTGAGCCAGCGGTCAGGAGTCACACCCGCAAGCATCAAGTACTACCTGCGCGAAGGCCTGCTTCCGCCGGGCGAGGCCGTTCACGCAACCCGTGCCGAGTATTCAGCCAGTCATCTCGAGCGGCTCGAATTAATCCAGGCGCTCCGCCGGATCGTGGGCCTCAACATCGGGCAAATCCGCGGCCTCGTGAAAATGGCCGACGACGGCGTGCCCCGCCTCGATCTCCTAGCTGCGGTCCAGCGGGTGGTGCTGGATCTCGGAAACTACACCACGGTGATCGGTGGCGAAGCGGCAGAGGCGACTGCCGCCGTCGTACGTCTCCGCGGCTGGCCGGATTCCCCAAGTGACGCCCGGAACGCACTCACAGCCCACCTGGAGCTGATGGCGGGCCTCAAGATTGCCGTCTCAGCGACAGTGCTGGAGGCGTACAGCAAGGCGATGGACGATGTGGCCGGAATCGACATTGCCGCAACGACCGCCCCGGAGAGCACCGACAGGCTCATACTTACTGCCGCCGTCGGCATGCATATGCACAGCCAGCTTCTGCTCAAACTCCTGGCACTCGCCCAGGCCAGCCACGCTATCCGCCGATACCAGGATTAAAGGCGCGGCGCTCCCCCACCGAAGTGAGAGAGCGCCGCGTGAAAGCCCACGTTAAGTGAGAGAGGATCGTCCAGAAACCCGCGTTAAGTGAGAGAGGGTCTCAGGGGCAAACCGGACTGGAGGGTTAGCGCTCGAGGTCTCCGCGGATGAAGGCTTCCACCTTTTCGCGGGCGAGGTCGTCGTTGAACTGCTCCGGCGGGGACTTCATGAAGTAGCTCGATGCCGAAAGCAGGGGTCCGCCGATGCCGCGGTCCAGGCCGATCTTGGCGGCGCGGATGGCGTCGATGATCACGCCGGCGGAGTTCGGGGAATCCCAGACCTCCAGCTTGTATTCGAGCGACACGGGCGCGTCGCCGAAGTTGCGGCCCTCAAGGCGGACGAACGCCCACTTGCGGTCGTCGAGCCACTGGACGTAGTCGGACGGGCCGATGTGCACGTCCTTGGCAGCCAGTTCGGCTTCGACGTTCGACGTCACAGCCTGCGTCTTGGAGATCTTCTTGGACTCCAGGCGGTCGCGCTCCAGCATGTTCTTGAAGTCCATGTTGCCGCCGACGTTCAGCTGGTAGGTGCGGTCCAGGGTGACGCCGCGGTCTTCGAAGAGCTTCGCCATGACGCGGTGCGTGATGGTGGCACCGATCTGGCTCTTGATGTCGTCGCCCACGATCGGAACGCCGGCGGCGGTGAACTTGTCAGCCCACTCCTTGGTCCCGGCAATGAACACGGGCAGGGCGTTCACGAAGGCGACGCCGGCGTCGATGGCGCACTGGGCGTAGAACTCGGCAGCTTCCTGCGACCCCACCGGCAGATAGCACACCATGACGTCGACGTTGGCGTCCTTGAGCGCCTGGACGACGTCCACGGGCTCTTCGGTGGACTGCTCAATGGTCTCGAGGTAGTACTTGCCCAGGCCGTCGAGGGTGTGGCCGCGCTGGACGGTGACGCCGGTGGGCGGCACGTCAGCGATCTTGATGGTGTTGTTTTCGCTGGCCAGAATGGCGTCGGCAAGGTCAACGCCGACCTTCTTGCCGTCGACGTCGAACGCGGCGACGAACTCAACGTCACCCACGTGGTACGGGCCGAACTCAACGTGCATCAGGCCCGGAACCGTGGCCTTGGGGTCGGCGTCCTTGTAGTAATGGACGCCCTGGACCAGCGAAGCGGCGCAGTTACCTACGCCGACGATTGCAACACGAATCGGATGTGAAGACACGGAACTCCTTTGAGGACAAACGTCAGCCCGCCGCGATCGCGTCGAAGAATGGACGACGGCGGCGCGGCAGGCTCTGCGCCAAGCGGCGCGTTTTCATAGTATCCAACTGAGTGGGACCGGGGCTTGTTCCCCCGTCCCACTCTGTGGAATCACGGTAACGGAATCAGGCAGGCTGCTTCCAGAGGTTGATGTCCGATTCAACGGCGAACTCGTCGATGGCGTTCAGCTCGTCCGCGGTGAACTCGAGGTTGT
The DNA here is from genome assembly GCF_034258515.1 of Pseudarthrobacter oxydans. Classification (NCBI taxonomy): domain Bacteria; kingdom Bacillati; phylum Actinomycetota; class Actinomycetes; order Micrococcales; family Micrococcaceae; genus Pseudarthrobacter; species Pseudarthrobacter oxydans. The sequence continues at coordinate 3,126,911 of NZ_CP139438.1, forward strand.
TGATGGCGGACAGGGTGTCCTCCAGCTGGCGGACGCTGGAGGCGCCGATGAGGGCGGAGGTGACCGGCGAGCCCTTCGGCTGGTCCCGCAGGATCCAGGCAACGGCCATCTGGGCCAGCGACTGCCCGCGGCCCTCGGCGATCCTGTGCAGGCCCCGGATCCGGTCCAGCTTCTCCTCCGTGATGGCGTCCTCGGAGAGGAAACGTGCCTTGGCTGCCCGGGAATCGGCGGGGATGCCGTTCAGGTAGCGGTCGGTGAGCATGCCTTGGGCCAGCGGGGAGAAAGCGATGGAACCTGCACCCACCTGGTCGAGCGCCTCGTACAGGTTCGGAGTTCCGTTCTCGGTCCAGCGGTTGAGCATGGAGTAGCTGGGCTGGTGGATGAGCAGCGGGGTGCCGAGCTCTTTTAGGATGCGGGCGGCTTCAAGGGTCTGCTCGGGTGTGTAGGACGAGATGCCGGCGTACAGCGCCTTGCCGGAGCGGACGGCGTAGTCCAGGGCGCCCATGGTCTCCTCCATGGGCGTCTCGGGGTCCGGCCGGTGGCTGTAGAAGATGTCCACATAGTCCAGGCCCATCCGCTGCAGCGACTGGTCCAGGCTGGAGATGAGGTACTTGCGGGAGCCCCACTCCCCGTACGGGCCAGGCCACATGTAGTAGCCGGCCTTGGTGGAGATGACCAGCTCGTCCCGGTAGGGCTTGAAGTCATCCTGCAGGTGGCGGCCGAAGTTGGTTTCGGCGGAGCCGTCCGGCGGGCCGTAGTTGTTGGCGAGGTCGAAGTGGTTCACGCCCAGATCGAAGGCGCGGCGGAGGATGGCGCGCTGTTCGTCAAAGCGCTTGTCGTCACCGAAGTTGTGCCAGAGGCCCAGCGAGATGGCCGGGAGTTTCAGGCCGCTCCGGCCGACGCGGCGGTAGGGCATGGATTCATAGCGGTTTTCCGCGGCTGAATAAGTCATACGTTCCATCCTGCCAGTTGTGACGGGCGCTACAGTCCGGAGCGCAAAAGTTACGCCGCGGGCTGACAGCTCCAGCCCGCGGCGCAAACGTTGCCTGACCAGGGATCAGGACTTCACAATGGCCGCGCTCCAGGGCGCCAGTGCGAGGGCTTCGCCGTCGAGGCCGGTCCCCTCGTCCGTTGCCAGCAGGACGGCACCGGGCACATTTTCCAGCCGGACCTTGGCGTCCGACAGGTTCAGCAGCACCTCAATGCTCCCCCGCCGGAATCGCAGCCAGCCCGCGTCGTCGTCGAACGTCACGTCCGTCCCGCCAAAGCCAAGGCCGGCAAGTTCCGCGTGCTCCCGGCGCAATGCCGTCAGGGAGCAGTAAAGCTCGAGGAGCCGCGCGTGGTCACCCCTGGCGGCCTCGTCCCAGTTCAGCTTGGACCGGCGGAAGGTCTCCGGGTCCTGCGGATCGGGCACGACGGCGGGATCCCACCCCATGCGCTCGAACTCCTTGATCCGGCCTTCCGCAGTGGCCTTGCCGAGCTCCGGCTCAGGGTGGGAGGTGAAGAACTGCCAGGGCGTGCTCGCGGCAAACTCCTCGCCCATGAACAGCATGGGCGTGAACGGCGAGGTCAGCGTGAGTACGGCGGCCACGGCCAGCTGCCCGTGGGACAGCGACTGCGAGAGCCTGTCCCCCGTGGCGCGGTTGCCGATCTGGTCGTGGTTCTGGCTGCACACCACCAATGCCGCCGGGTGCACCAGCGAAGCATTGATGGGCCGGCCGTGGTGCCGGCCGCGGAAGCTGGAGTAGCTGCCGTCGTGCAGGAAGCCGTCCTTGAGTACCTTCGCCAGGACCCCCAGCGATTGGAAGTCCTCGTAGTACCCGGTGGTCTCGCCGCTGACGCTCACGTGCACCGCGTGGTGGAAGTCGTCGCTCCACTGCCCGGCCAGCCCGTACCCGTTGGCGTCCCGCGGGTACAGCAGGCGGGGGTTGTTCAGGTCGGATTCCGCAATCAGGGTCTTCGGCAGCCCCGTTTCGGCCGAGACGGCGTCGCCCAGCGCACCGAACTCTTCCAGGATGTGCACGGCCCGCTCATCGCGCAGCGCATGCACCGCATCCAGCCGGAGCCCGTCCACGTGATAGTCGCGGAGCCACAGCGCCAGGTTGTCCAGGATGTACTGGCGCACCACGTCCGAGCCGGGGCCGTCCAGGTTCACCGAGTCGCCCCACGTGTTGGCGTCGCCCTGCTTCAGGTAGGGACCGAACCTGGACAGGTAGTTCCCGCTGGGGCCGAGGTGGTTGTAGACAACGTCCTGGATGACGCCAATGCCGGCAGCATGGGCCGCGTCCACGAACCGCTGGTAGGCCGCCGGGCCGCCGTAGCCTTCGTGGACCGCGTACCACTGGACGCCGTCGTAGCCCCAGTTGTGGGTTCCGTTGAAGCCGTTGACCGGCAGCAGTTCGACGAAGTCGACGCCGAGGTCCGCCAGATAGCCCAGCTTTGCGGCGGCGGCCTCCAGGGTTCCCTCGGGCGTGAAGGTCCCCACGTGGAGTTCGTAGATGACCGAGCCCTGCAGTTCCTTGCCCTTCCAGCCGCCGTCCTGCCAGGCATGGGCGGCGGGGTCGAAGGTCCTGGAGAGCTCATGCACTCCGGCAGGCAGCCGCCGCGACCGCGGATCCGGCAGCGGGTGGCCGTCCCCGTCCAGCAGGTACCCGTAGTCCACCTCGCCCTCGCCCGGTGCGTCCGGAGCGGCCCACCAGCCGTCCGAGCCGGGCGCCGTCTCCTTCTTCACCATGGGGTACTGCCGGCCGTCCGCGAGCAGGGTTACCGACCTGGCCTCCGGGGCCCAGACATCGAAACGCTCCGGCCCAACATTCACGAGGGTCATGCCTGTTCTCCATCCACTGGTACCAGCAAAGCCACAGGGTAGGTACCCAGCACGTCTGCCACCGAAACTGCGCCCGGCCCGTAGCCGGCGCCGGTCAGCGCATCCCGCATGGTCACGGGAAGTTCGACGGCGGTGTCCCGCCAGCCGCCGTTGGCCGCCAGTCCGGCGGGCAGCCGGGTGGCCAGCGTCAGGGCGCCCGCGGCACCGTCACTCCCGCGGTGGAAGGCGAGCAGGTGCGCTGCCGCGGAACCTGTAGCCGTCACAGGGTGGTAGCCCTGGAACAGTTCGGGCCGGTCGCGGCGGAGCCGGAGTGCCCGGGAGGTGGCCAGGAGCTTGCTGGTTTCGGTGCCCGCCTCAGGCAAGGTGCCGGCGTCGAGCTTTGCCAGCTCCTCCTGCCGGCGGGCGAAGTCCACGGGCCGCCGGTTGTCGGGGTCGGTCAGGGACCGTTCCCAGAACTCGCTGCCCTGGTACACGTCCGGAACGCCCGGCATGGTCAGTTGGACCAGCTTGGCGGACACGGAGTTGGACGCGGCGTAGGAGTCGATCCGTGCCACGAAATCCTCCACCACCCTGGCGACCCGGGCGTCGTCGAACATTGCGTCCACGGCTGCCTTGACTGAGGACTCGAAGTCCCCGTCCGGGTCCGTCCAGGTGGTGGAGTTGCCGGCTTCCCGGGCGGCCTTTTCCGCGTAGCCCTGGAGCCGTTCCCGGCTGGCGGGCCACGCTCCGACGACCGCCTGCCAGAGCAGGTTCTCGTACGGGCCGTCCGGGATCGGGGCAAGTTCGCGCAGCGTGTCCAAGGTGTCCGCCCACTCCCGGGGAAGTTCAGCGATGACCGAGATCCGTGCCCTGGCGTCCTCGCTGCGCTTGGTGTCATGGGTGGACATGGTGGTCATGGACAGCGGCAGCTCCTGCTGGCGGCGAAGCATCCTGTGGTGGAACTCCTCAACCGGCACGGAGAATTCGGTCGGTTCGGCCCCCACCTCCGTCAGCGTGCCCAGACGGGTGTAGCGGTAGAACGCGGTGTCCTCCACGCCCTTGGCCATCACCATGCCGGAGGTCTGCTGGAACCGGACCGCGACGGGATTCGCGGGATCAAGGAGCAGCGGCAGCAGCGTTCCCACCGCAACCTCCAGCTCGGGCCGCGAGGCAGCGGCGGACTCGCACGCCTCCTTGAGGATCTCAGCGCCGGTGGGCAGGTAGGTCCGGTACACCGGGAACGCGGCAATGATCTCGGCGATGGCGTCGGCTGCCTGTTCCACCGTAAGCCCGTGGGACTCGGGAACCAGCCGGGCCAGCCGCAGCACCTCGGAGCGCAGGATGCCGTCCGCGATCATCCGCTTGGTGCCCCGGATCATCCCGGCATAATCCGCGGGAATATCGGAGTTCCGGAGCTTCGCGTCCAAGGCATCCAGCGCCTGTTCTCCGGCCGGGTCCACGAACACCCGGTCCACGTCCGCCAGGGCGTCGTACCCGGTGGTTCCTTCACACGCGAACTCGCTGGGCAGGTCCTCGCCCGGCTCGAGGATTTTCTCCACCAGCACATAGGCGCCGCCGCTGAGGTCCTTCAGCCAGCGCAGGTACCCCACCGGATCTGCCAGGCCGTCAGGGTGGTCCACCCGCAGGCCGTCCACCAGGCCCTCGCGGAACCACCGGCCCACCTCGGCATGGGCTTCCTCGAACACGCGCGGAGTTTCCACCCGGATCCCCGCGAGCGTGGTGACCGCGAAGAAGCGCCGGTAGTTGAGCTCCGCGTCCGCGCGGCGCCAGTCCATCAGCTCGTAGTGCTGGCGGCTGTGCACATCCTGCGGTGAATCGCCGTCGGAGTACGTGCCCTCGGCGAGCGGGAAGCGGTGGTCGTAGTACCGGAGTTCGCCGTCCTTGATCTCCAGCTTGTCCAGGTCCCCGTCAGAGCCCAGCATGGGCAGCCGGATTTTCCCGCCGGCAAGCTCCCACTCGACATCGAACGCTTCGGCGTACGGTGAGCCCTGCCCTTCCTTCAGCAAAGACCACCACCACGGGTTCTGGGCCGGCGTCGCCACGCCCACATGGTTGGGCACAATGTCCACCAAAACGCCCATGCCGTGTTCGCGCGCGGCCTTGGACAGCGCCGCCAGCCCCTCGGGGCCGCCCCGCGCCGGGTCCACGGCGGAGGGATCGGTCACGTCATAGCCGTGGTCGGAGCCCTGCTCCGCCGTCAGGATGGGTGAAAGATACACCCAGTCCACCCCGAGCGACTTCAGGTACGGCACCTTTTCGGCAGCATCAAACAGTGTGAAGCTGCTTCGGATCTGCAGGCGGTAGGTGGATGCGGGCACCCTCATTTTTTGGAAGACTTCCGCGAGCCGACCTTGGTGGTCTTCCCGGGTTCGGCCACCATGGGCGTGGTGAGCGACTCGGTTTCGCTGGTGGAGGTCTGCGTCAGGGCCGCCAGGGATGCGGCCACGGAGTGGTCAGGCTCAACTTCCTCGACTTGGTGCGCGCGCAGGACCACCAGGGACTTTGCTTCCACGGGCAGCGGCTCCCCGGCGTTGACCGGCTGGGTGTCCGCGTTCTGCCCGGCAGTGTCGATGATGACGTCCCAGGCCGGTGCGTATTCGTCCGCAGGCAGGGTGAACTTGACGGTGTCATCGTGGGCATTGAAGTACAGCAGGAAGTTCACGTCGGTGATCCTCCGGCCGCGGCTGTCCTTGCCCTGGATGCCGTGGCCGTTCAGGAAGACGCCCACGGACCGCCCGAATCCGCTGTCCCACGCTTCCGGCTTCATGGTCTCGCCCGACGGATCCAGCCAAACGATGTCCGGCAGCCGTTCTCCCTCGCCCCGCAGCACGGGCCGTCCGTCGAAGAACCGGCTGCGGCGGAAGGTGGGGTGCTTGGCCCGCAGCGCGTTGACCGCTGCCGTGAACTCGATCAGCGGCTGGTCGACGGTGTCCCAGTTGACCCAGGTCAGCTCGGAGTCCTGGCAGTAGCCGTTGTTGTTGCCCTGCTGGGTGCGCCCCATTTCGTCACCGTGCAGGAGCATGGGGACGCCCTGGGACAGCAGCAGCGAGGCAATGAAGTTCCGTTGCTGCCGGGCGCGCAGGCCAAGGACTTCGGGGTCATCGGTGGGACCTTCGACGCCACAGTTCCAGGACCGGTTGTGGGATTCACCGTCGTTGTTGCCTTCGCCGTTGGCCTCGTTGTGCTTCTCGTTGTAGGACACCAGGTCCGCCAGCGTGAAGCCGTCATGCGCTGTGACGAAGTTGATGGAGGCCACCGGCCGGCGGCCGGAGTGCTCGTACAGGTCCGCGGAACCGGTGATGCGGGAGGCAAATTCGCCGAGCGTGGCGGGCTCGCCGCGCCAGAAGTCCCGCACGGTGTCGCGGTATTTGCCGTTCCATTCAGTCCACTGCGGCGGGAAGTTGCCCACCTGGTAGCCGCCGGGACCAACGTCCCAGGGCTCGGCGATGAGCTTCACCTGGGAGACGACCGGGTCCTGCTGGATGAGTTCGAAGAAGGTGGACAGCTTGTCAACGTCGTAGAACTCGCGGGCCAGGGTGGAGGCGAGGTCGAAGCGGAAGCCGTCCACGTGCATCTCGCTGACCCAGTAGCGCAGTGAGTCCATCAGCAGCTGCAGGGAGTGCGGCTGGCGGACGTTGAGGGAGTTGCCGGTGCCGGTGTAGTCCATGTAGTGCTTCTCGTCGCCCTCCATCAAACGGTAGTAGGCGGCGTTGTCGATGCCCTTGAAGGACAGCGTGGGGCCCAGGTGGTTGCCTTCCGCGGTGTGGTTGTAGACGACGTCCAGGATGACCTCGATGCCGGCCTTGTGCAGGGACCGCACCATGGCCTTGAAGTCCTGGACCTGCTGGCCGGTGTCGCCGGTGGAGCTGTAGGTGTTCTGCGGCGCAAAGAAGCCGATGGTGTTGTAGCCCCAGTAGTTGTTCAGGCCCTTGTCCTGCAGGGTGCCTTCATTGACGAACTGGTGCACGGGCATCAGCTCGATGGCGGTGACGCCGAGCTTCTGCAGGTGGGAGATGACGGCGGGGTGCGCCACACCGGCGTAGGTTCCGCGCTGTTCCTCGGGGATTTCCGGGTGGAGCTGGGTGAGGCCCTTGACGTGGGCTTCGTAGATGACGGACTGGTGGTAGGGAATCCGGAGGTTCTGGTCCCCGTCCCAGTCGAAGAAGGGGTTGATGACCACGCCCATCATCATGTGGCTGGCGGAGTCCTCGTTGTTGATGGAGTCCGGCTCGCCCAGGTTGTAGGTGAACAGGGACGGATCCCAGTCCACCTGGCCGTGCACGGCCTTGGCATAGGGGTCCAACAGGAGCTTGTTGGGGTTGAAGCGGTTGCCCGACGCGGGGTCGTAGGGTCCGTGGACGCGGTAGCCGTACTTCTGGCCCGGCTGGACCTGCGGGATGTAGCAGTGCCAGACGTATCCGTCCACCTCGTCCAGGGTGATGCGGGTTTCCTTGCCGTCCTCATCGAAGAGGCAAAGTTCGACTTTTTCTGCTCGTTCGCTGAACAGGGCAAAGTTGGTGCCGGTTCCGTTGAACGTGGCACCCAGGGGATAAGCCGATCCAGGCCAGACTTCCATAATGCTCCTCTTTGTGATTCGGCAGCAGAGGAGCAGGAGCGCCCCTACTGCCGGTGCGAACTAATGCCTACCGTAACGGCTGGCTGTGACTATTACATTTCCCGGCCCCAGAGTTACTAAGCTTGCTGACTTTACCCCACACTTCGGGTAAGGCGTCGGCAATTCCGCCAGCAGCGATCGGACCACCGGAGCACGCGTCCGACGCCGACGTGCCGGCTTTCCCGTGCAGGGCGGCTCCCAGCGCGGCAGTAGCGGCCCAGCGCGCGTCCCCGTCAGCGCCCTCCGTCCGGAAGCGTCCGACGTCGGAACCTGCCTGGGCGAGCAGCGCACCGATGACGCCGGCCAGGACGTCGCCGCTGCCGGCGGTGGCGAGCCAGGGTGTGCCGTCAGCCTGGCTGTACACGCTGCCGGAGGGTGCGGCCACCAGGGTGGTTGCGCCCTTGAGCAGCACTGTGGCCCCGGTCAGCTGCGAAGCCTGGCGGACGGCGGCCAGGGTTCCGGCTTCCACGGCTTCCCTGTCCTCCCCCCGGCCAAGGCGCCGCAGGAGCGCGGCGAGCTCGCCGGCATGCGGGGTGAGGACAACCTGCGGGGCCAGAACATCGGGAAGGGCGGGCAGGGCCCCGGCATCTGCCACGACAGGGAGCCCGGAGTCCACGGCATCACGGGCGCGCTGGAGCTGGTCATGGTCCCCGGGACCCATGCCCGAGCCCACCAGCCAGGCCTGGACGCGGTTCTCCGCAACCGTGCCGGTACTGCAGACCACTTCGGGGCAGGACTGCCGCACCAGGTCAGCGACTTCGGGCGGACCGAGGTAGCGGACCATCCCCACCCCGGCGGCGAGCGCACCCCGGCAGGCCAGGACGGCGGCGCCCGGATAATCAGCGGACCCTGCCACCACTCCCAGCACCCCGCGCGAATACTTGTGGGCCCGGCGGGCAGGGCGCGGGAGGATCCTGGCCATGTCCACTTCTTCGAGCCGGCGCAGCAACGGTTCGGGCAGGTGTTCCTCGATGCCGATCGGCACTACCTCCACCCTGCCGGCAAAGTCGGCGCCCGGGTCGGCCAGCAGGCCCGCCTTGGCGCCGCCGAACGTGACGGTCAGGTCAGCGGGCAGCACAGGCCGGGACACTTCCCCGGTGTCGGCGTCCACGCCGCTGGGAAGGTCGCAGGCCACAACAAAGTTCTTTCCGGCGCCGTCAGCCCTGAGCTCGGCGAGGGCGGCCACGAGGCCGGCAGCACTTCCCCGCAGCCCGCCTTGCGCACCTGTGCCCAGCACGGCATCGATCACGACGTCGGCGCAGGCCGTTTCTGCCGCAAGTTTCCCGGGTGCCGCTTCGGAGAGGCGGCGGACCCGGCCGCCGGCGCGCTCAAAGGCAGCCAACGCCAGTGCGTGGGCGGAATCCCCGGTGAGGACCGCCGTCGTCCGCACGCCCCGGGCCGCAAGGAACGAGGCCGCGTACAGCCCGTCCCCGCCGTTGTTGCCCTTGCCGGCCAGCACTGCGACGCTGGCACCGTAAACGCGGCGGCCGCGGGTTTTGAGCTCGGCGAAGACCGCGTTGGCCAGGCCGTGGGCGGCGCGCTGCATGAGGGCGTCCCCCAGGCCGGAGGCGAGGAGCGGTTCCTCGGCCTGCCGGACCTGGGTGCCGGTGTAGGCGCTGATCAACGTGTCAGTCCCGTGACGGCCGGAGCCGCTCAGCCTTCGGCCAGGACCGTCGCAGTGGCGATGCCGCCGTCGTGGCTCATGGAGAGGTGCCAGCGCTTGACGCCCTTCGCCTCTGCCACGGCCAGCACGGTGCCCTTCACCTGGACGGTGGGCCCGTTGTGGTCCAGGCCGATCCAGCAGTCCTGCCAGTTCATGCCGGCCGGCGCGCCCAGGACCTTGGCCACAGCCTCCTTCGCGGCAAACCGCGCGGCGAGGGACCGGGTGTTCAGCTCCCGCTCAGCCGGAACGAACAGCCGGTCCCGGAGGCCGGGGGTGCGCTCAAGCTGGCGGCCGAACCGCTCGATGTCTACAACGTCTACGCCAATGCCAACAATCATGCGGCTTATTCTACGGTGACGCCCCCGGGCTGCCGCCTATGCCGGGCCGGAGCACATGCTTAAAAGCTGAAGCCCCGGGCTCTGTGCCCGGGGCTTCAGCTCTAAATCAGGTCCAGTTACTCGACGGTGACGCTCTTGGCGAGGTTGCGGGGCTGGTCCACGTCGTAGCCCTTTGCCTGGGCCAGTTCCGCGGCGAAGATCTGCAGCGGGACGGTGGTCAGCAGCGGCATCAGCAGCGTCGGGGTTTCCGGGACGTAGAAAACGTGCTCGGCGTAGGCCTTGACCGCTTCGTCGCCTTCCTCGGCGATGACCAGGGTGCGGGCGCCGCGGGCGCGGACTTCCTGGATGTTGGACACCACCTTGGCGTGCAGGGAATCACGGCCGCGCGGGGACGGGACCACCACGAACACCGGCTGGCCTTCATCGATCAGGGCAATCGGGCCGTGCTTGAGCTCACCGGCGGCGAAGCCCTCGGCATGGATGTACGCGATTTCCTTCAGCTTCAGCGCACCCTCCAGGGCCACCGGATAGCCCACGTGGCGGCCCAGGAACAGCACCGACTTCTCGTTGGCCATGCTCCGGGCCAGCTCGCGGAGCGGGCCGGCGTTGTCCAGGATCTTCTGGATCTTCGCCGGGATCTTGTTCAGGTCCGCGAGGACGTCCTTGATCTGGCCGGAGAAGATGTTCCCGCGCAGCTGCGCCAGGTACAGGCCCAGCAGGTACGCGGCGGTGATCTGGGCCAGGAACGCCTTGGTGGAGGCCACCGCGATCTCCGGGCCGGCGTGCGTGTAGAGCACGGCGTCGGACTCGCGCGGGATGGTGGAACCGTTGGTGTTGCAGATCGAGATGGTCTTGGCGCCCTGTTCCCGGGCGTAGCGGACGGCCATCAGGGTATCCATGGTTTCCCCGGACTGGCTGATGGACACCACCAGGGTGTTCGCATCCAGGATCGGGTCCCGGTAGCGGAACTCGTGCGCGAGCTCCACCTCGGTGGGGATCCGGCACCAGTTCTCGATCGCGTACTTCGCCACCATGCCCGCGTACGCCGCGGTGCCGCAGGCCAACACGATGATCTTGTTGACCTGCTTCAGCAGCGCCGGGTCGATCCGCAGCTCATCCAGGGTCAGCTTGTGGTTGATGTCCGAGCGGCCCAGCAGGGTCTGCGCCACGGCGTCCGGCTGGTCATGGATTTCCTTCTCCATGAACGAGCTGAACCCGCCCTTTTCGGCGGACGCCGGGTCCCAGTCCACGTGGTATTCCTTGCCCGCGGCCGGGTTGCCGTAGAAGTCGGTGATCTCCACCGTGTCCGCGGTGATGGTGACGATCTGGTCCTGGCCCAGCTCCACCGCCCGGCGGGTGTAGTCGATGAACCCGGACACGTCCGAGCCGAGGAAGTTCTCCCCCTCACCCAGGCCCACCACCAGGGGCGAGTTGCGGCGGGCGGCCACCACGACGTCGGGCTGGTCGGCGTGGACCGCGAGGAGCGTGAACGCACCCTCAAGGCGCTGGCAGGCGAGCTCCATGGCGCGGGTCAGGCCGCCGTCGGACGCGTCCCCGCCGAGCTTGTTCCGGAAAATGTCGCCCAGCAGCGCCGCAGCCACCTCGGTGTCCGTCTCGGACAGGAACGTGACGCCCTTGTCCAGCAGCTCCTGCTTGAGCTCGGCAAAGTTTTCGATGATGCCGTTGTGGATCACGGCAAGCCTGCCCTCATCGGCCAGGTGCGGGTGCGCATTCCGGTCCGTCGGCCCGCCGTGCGTGGCCCAGCGGGTGTGGCCGATCCCGGTCATCGTCTCCGGCAGCGGACGCGCCTCCAGCTCAGCAATCAGGTTGCTCAGCTTCCCGGACTTCTTCCGGGACTCGATCACGCCCTTGGACACCACAGCCACCCCCGCGGAGTCGTAGCCCCGGTACTCCAGGCGGCGCAGCCCCTCAAGGACAACATCCAACGCACTGTGACTTCCGCCGTTACCAGAACGGCCCACATAACCCACGATTCCACACATAGGCTCAAGACTATCGGCAGGGGTGCCCTACATCTAAACCGGGACACTCTGTACGGGCTGTGATCCGCGGCGCTCATAGCCGCTGCTGCCGCGCTCAAATCCGCTTCCATTTCGCTATGTGCCGGGCGAGGGGCAGAATCACTAACGTGACTTTGCAACGCAACGAGGCGAACGGAGAGGGTGTCTCCCCGTTCGTGGAGCTGGACCGGCAGACCTGGTCCCGGCTCGCAGACGAGATGGAACAGCCTCTTAACCAAGAGGACATCATCCGTCTCCGCGGCCTCGGGGATCCTTTGGACATGAAGGAGATCCGCGAGGTCTACCTTCCCCTGTCGCGGCTCCTGCACCTGTACGTCGAGGCTGCCGGGCAGCTGCACGCCGCCACCACCACGTTCCTGGGTGAGCACACCCAGCGCACGCCGTTTGTGATCGGCGTGGCGGGGTCCGTGGCGGTGGGCAAGTCGACCATTGCGCGCGTGCTCCGGGAGATGCTGCGGCGCTGGCCCGGCACCCCCAACGTGGAACTCATCACGACGGACGGCTTCCTTTATCCGCTGGCGGAGCTGAAGCGGCGGCAGCTGCTGGAGCGCAAGGGCTTCCCGGAGTCGTACGACCGGCGCGCCCTGCTGCGTTTCGTGAGTGAGATCAAGAGCGGCGCCGAGGAAGTGCGCGCCCCGTGGTACTCGCACGTGACATACGACATCGTTCCGGACAAGGAAGTGGTGGTGCGCCGGCCCGATGTCCTGATTGTTGAGGGGCTGAACGTGCTGGCCCCGGCGCGGCCGCGGCACGACGGCCGCCAGGGCCTGGCCTTGAGCGACTTCTTCGACTTCTCCATCTACGTGGATGCCAAGACTTCCTACATCGAGGAATGGTACGTGGACCGGTTCCGCAAGCTGCGGAGCACGGCGTTTGCCCAGCCGGAATCGTACTTCCACCGCTACGCCACGTTGTCCGACGAAGAAGCTGAGGTCACCGCGCGGGACATCTGGAAGCGCATCAACGAGCCCAACCTGGAAGAAAACGTCCTTCCCACCCGGGGCCGTGCGCAGCTGGTGCTGACGAAGGAGGCGGACCACTCGATCCGCCGGATGCTGCTCCGGAAGGTTTAACTCAGGTGTGCCACAACTGCTCGCCCGGTGCGGCTGTCCCCCCGGTTGAATCAGGGGCGCCCAGCCGGCGCAGCTTCACCCGGTTCCTGGCAGCCGGCGCAGGACTGACTGTTTTGGCAGCGTGCACGCCGGAGGCACCCGCGGCGGTGGCGCCGTCGTCCACCTCCCCCGCGGGCGGTGCCCCCGCACCCGCCCCGGAAAGCACGACGGCGGCGCCCCCCACCGAGGTTGCCGCACCTGCCGCTCCGTCCCCCGCGCCGTCGCCCTCCGCAGTGCTGCCGGGGCAGTTCTCGCTCACAGACCCCGCGAGCCCCTGGCTGGTGGTCAACAAGCACCGCCCCCTGGTCCCGGCCGACTACGTCCCGGCTGATTTGGTGCCGCCTGCCGTCGCAATGACCGCGTCCGGCGAGGCAGCGCTGCTGAACAGCACGACGGCGGCGGCTGCGGAGGCGATGTTCGCCGCTGCCGGGCGGGACGGCGTGGCGATGGTCCTGGCCAGCGGGTACCGCTCGTACGGCACGCAGGTGGGGACCTACAACAACTACGTCGCTGCGCGGGGGCAGGCCGACGCGGACACGGCCAGTGCGCGCCCTGGCTACTCGGAACACCAGACGGGCTGGGCGTTCGACATCGTCGACGGCGGGGGCGCGTGCAGTTTCCAGCCGTGCTTTGCCGACCAGCCCGCCGCCGTGTGGGCCAAGGCGAACGGGCACCGGTTCGGCTTCGTGGTGCGGTACCCGTGGATGTTCCACCCCGTCACGGGGTACTACTACGAGCCGTGGCACCTGCGGTATGTCGGCGTGGAGGCGGCCACGGACATGGTTGCGCGCGGGATTTTCACGCTCGAGGAGTACTTCGGCGTGGAGGCGGCGCCGGGCTACCCATAAGGCAACTGCGCTAGTTTGGTTCCTATGCTGACTGGATTCAAGAACTTCATCATGAAGGGCAACGTCGTTGACCTTGCCGTCGCCGTGGTTATCGGCACCGCCTTCGGCGCGGTGGTGACTGCTTTGGTGAACAAAGTGCTCATGCCGTTCATCGCCGGGCTGACCGGTTCACCCAACTTTGACAGCTTCGCCAAGATTGACTTCAACGGGAACGCCATCGAGTTTGGCGTCCTGCTGACGGCGATCGTCAATTTCCTGTTGATCTCGGCCGCCATCTACTTCGTGGTGGTGATGCCCATGAACCTCATGGTGGAACGCCGCAACCGCAGGCTGGGGATCGGCCAGGACGTTAAAAAGGAGTCCGCGGAAGACCCGCAGATCGCGTTGCTTACCGAAATCCGGGACGCCCTCAAAACCCGCTCTTCCTAGCCACATTCCAGACGAAAGTGGCCCGTTTCCTTTTGGAAACGGGCCACTTCTTGTTATGTCGGTTTGTTACTCGCTGACCAGTTCCAGGGCGAGCTCGGTGCGCACCACCTGGGCCAGGTGTTCGGCGATGGACTGGGCTGTATCTTCGTCGGCTGCCTCCACCATCACGCGCACGACGGGCTCGGTGCCGGAGGGGCGGAGCAGGACGCGGCCAGTCTCGCCGAGGGCGGCCTCTGCCGCCGCCACGGCCTGGGCCAGGACTTCGTTCCTGCCCACCCGTGTGCGGTCAACGCCCTTGACGTTGATGAGCACCTGGGGAAGCTTGGTCATCACGGTGGCCAGTTCCTTGAGCGGCTTTCCGGTCAGGGCGATCTGGGCCGCCAGTTGCAGGCCGGTCAGGACGCCGTCGCCCGTGGTGGCATGGTCGGCGAAGATTACGTGCCCGGACTGTTCTCCGCCCAGGTTGAAGCCGCCGTCGCGCATTTCCTCCAGGACGTAACGGTCCCCCACGGCCGTTTCGCGGATGTTGATGCCCGCGTTGCGGAGCGCGATCTTGAGGCCGAGGTTGCTCATGACCGTGGCCACCAGGACGTCGTCCTTGAGTTTGCCGGACTTTTTCAGGGCAACTGCGAGGATGGCCATGATCTGGTCGCCGTCCACCTCGTTGCCCTCGTGGTCCACCGCGAGGCAGCGGTCGGCGTCGCCGTCGTGGGCAATACCGAGGTCGGCCTGGTATTTGACCACTGCTTCCTTGAGCGGGCCAAGATGCGTGGAGCCGACGCCGTCGTTGATGTTGTGGCCGTCGGGTTCGGCGCCGATGACGACGACGTCCGCGCCGGCGTCCTTGAAGACCTGGGGTGAGCAGCCGCTGGCGGCGCCGTGCGCGCAGTCCAGGACCACCTTGATGCCCTCGAGGTTGTGCGGCAGCGTGCGCAGGAGGTGGACGATGTAGCGGTCCTCGGCGTCGGAGAAGCGCTGGATCCGGCCCACATCAGCGCCGGTGGGCCGCACCGCTTCCTTGGACATCTGCGCCTCGATGGCATTCTCAACGTCGTCCGGCAGTTTCTGGCCGCCGCGGGCAAAGAACTTGATGCCGTTGTCCGGTGCGGGGTTGTGGGAGGCAGAGATCATCACGCCGAAATCTGCGTCCAGGTCAGCGACCAGGTAGGCCGCCGCGGGCGTGGGGAGGACGCCGGCGTCGTAGACGTCCACGCCTGAGCTTGAGAGCCCGGCTTCCACGGCAGCGGCGATGAACTCGCCGCTGGCCCGCGGGTCACGCGCCACCACGGCGCGCGGCCGCGTCCCGTTGGAGTTGCGGTCGTGGCCGAGCACGACGGCGGCCGCCTGGGCCAGCTGCAGCGCCAGCTCAGCAGTCAACAGGCCGTTCGCCAGTCCCCGGACACCATCAGTTCCAAATAATCTAGACACCGGTCAAGTCTAGAGGATGGGTTCGGGCCGGGGCGCGTTGGACGGACTCGCGCGACGTTTCTACTTGTTGGCGGGAGGCCAAGTACCTAGGTGCCATCAGGGCCAATTACTGGGACTACTTGGTTTATTTGGCCGGTACCTGTCTTTGCCCAAAAGCCTCGCCACGGCCATTTCGTCGCCCCTACGATCCATGCATGACACCTAGCTATGGGGGCTTGGCGCTCGAAATTGTTGTACCGGTCTTCAACGAAGAAGCGGTACTCGAAAGCAGCATCACGAGGCTCGCCGAATATCTGACGCACGAAATGCCGTCGGCGTGGAAAATCACGATCGCCGACAATGCAAGCACCGATCGGACTCCGGTGATTGCCGCTCGGCTCAGCGAGCACATGCCGAACGTTGAATACCGACGCCTTGAAGTCAAGGGACGCGGCTACGCCCTCAGGGATGCGTGGGGCGCATCTGAAGCAAAGGTCTTAGCGTACCTGGACGTAGACTTGTCCACCGATCTTGCGGCCTTGCCCCCTTTGGTTGCTCCCTTGCTGTCGGGGCATTCGGACATTTCCATTGGCACCCGGCTGGGGCAAAGCTCCCGGGTAAGCCGGGGACCCAAGCGTGAATTCATATCCAGGTCCTACAATCTTCTGCTGCGCCGGACAATGCAGGTGCGCTTTTCGGATGCGCAGTGTGGATTCAAGGCCATTCGTGCTGACGTAGCCAAGCGCCTCCTGCCGCATGTGGAGGACAACGGCTGGTTCTTCGACACCGAGCTCCTGATAATTGCGGAGCGTTCTGGTCTCCGGATTCACGAAATCCCTGTTGACTGGGTGGACGACCCCGACAGCCGGGTGGATATCAAGCAGACCGCCCTGGATGATCTGAGGGGCATGGTGCGCGTGGCAGGCTCCCTGGTAAAAGGGGTAATTCCCGTCCAAGCGATATACGCCGAACTGGGGCGCCGTCCCATTGTTCCGGAGAGCCGACCAAGCTTCTTCGGCCAGGTCCTTCGCTTCGGCATGGTTGGCGCGGTGTCAACCTTGGCCTTCGCGTTGCTTTACCTGGTTCTGCAGGGTCCCTTCGGGGCGCAGGAAGCAAACTTCTTGTCCCTGCTTATGACGGCCGTGGGCAACACGGCGGCCAACCGCCGGTTCACGTTCGGCATCAGCGGACCGGCGAAGCTGTTCACCCAGCAGTTCCAGGGTTTGATGGTGTTCCTGCTGGCCTGGACAATCACGTCGTCATCCCTGCTGGTTCTGCACGCCGTAAACCCAGATGCAGCACCGAATCTGGAACTGCTGACCCTGACGGCGGCTAATATCTTCGCCACTCTGCTGAGGTTTATCCTCTTGAGGCTCTGGGTGTTTAGGGTGCGGCAAGGAGAACAGGCGGCCGTACGTGGACTGCGTCCTGCCGGGGAACCTGTCCGGTGAGTGTGGCCGAGGCCAGCCGTGCCGCGGCTCCTTCAACGGTCCGTGGCGTCCGCACGCCACTGCCGTGGGAGTACATCGGGCTTGCCGCCCTCCTCACCGCCACAGCAGCAACATTCCTCTGGGGACTGGACAGGAACGGATGGGCCAACCCGTACTACTCCGCCGCAGCACAAGCCGGCTCCCAGGACTGGAAAGCCTTCTTCTATGGCTCCCTCGACGCCGGCAACCTCATCACCGTAGACAAGCCGCCCCTGAGCATCTGGATCATGTCCCTCTCAGTCCGACTCTTCGGACTGAACTCCTGGGCCCTGCTCGTACCCCAAGCACTTATGGGCGTCGCCACCACGTGGCTGATCTACAAAATCATCCGCCGCAGCCACTCCGCCGCACCCGCCCTCCTCGGCGGCCTGATCTACGCGACCACTCCCGTCGTTGTCCTCATGTCCCGGTACAACAACCCCGAACCGCTTATGGGTCTGCTGACCGTCGCAGCGGTCTACTTCGTCATGCGGGCCACCGAAGACAACCGCTGGACCTGGTACCTGCTCGCCGGCACTTCACTCGGACTGGGCTTCATGGCCAAGCAGATCCAAGCCTTCCTACCCATCCCCGCCCTCATTCTCGCCGTCCTGCTCTTCGGCGCGGGAACCATGGCATCCCGGTTCCTCCGGCTCCTCGCTTCGCTCGCCGCACTGGTCATCAGCGGCGGCTGGTGGATGACGATAGTCGAGCTCACACCCGCCGCCAACCGACCTTACGTCGGCGGATCCGCAACCAACAGCATCCTCGAACTCACCCTCGACTACAACGGCCTCGCACGATTCTTGCGTTTCAGCGCTGATCCTCAAACAGCGCCCGCAGCTCCGGGACCTGCCCCAGAGTACGACGGCGGGCTAAGCCGCCTGTTTAACGCAAACTTTGCTCCTGAGGGGGCGTGGCTCCTCTTTGCCGCGGCGACGTGCTCGCTGGCTTTGATACTGCTTTGGCAGCAGGCTGGCGGAAGCCGGACCGCGAAAGCATTGATCACCTGTGCCGTGCTTTGGCTCCTCACCGCCTACGTGGTGTTGAGTTTCATGGGCACCATGACACACACCTACTACGTATTTTCACTCGCGGCGCCGATGGCTGTAGTTGTTGCGTTGGGAACGCAGTTGCTGTGGAGCCAACGGCAGCGGATTGTGCCCCGGTGCTTAGGGGCGGTCCTCCTTGCCGGGACCGGGTACATGGCAATTCGTATTTTCCAATACAGCGATGCTTGGGGGGCCTGGCCCGCTGTTCTGCTTGGCGTAACGCTCCTGGCTGTGGTGGGGTGGCTGTTCCTCCGGCCACGATACTTAGAGCTTCTTGCCTTGGCGATGGTATCTATGGCCTTGGTGCTCGGCCCACTCGCGACAGACGTGATAACGCTATCCAAACCACACTCCGGAACTAATCCCCTTTCAGGACCAGTCGGGAACAATTTGGGCTCCCTATCGGCCCACTTGGACGCCGCCCGCCGAGGTGACCCGCCGCTTGCTAGACATCTGGGATTCGGTGTTGAGCCGTCTCACGAAATCACGTCGCTTCTTCGCGATTCTTCGCCGTCGACATGGGCCGCCGCAACATATACCGCGCAGAACGCAGCACAATATCAGCTCGCGTCCGAACGGCCCGTTATTGCCCTGGGAGGCTGGCTGGGCAACGACCCCGCACCAACGATCGACCAATTCAAAGCGTTCGTGCAGGAAGGAAAGATCACCTACTTCATTTGGCAACAGCCAATCCTTGATGAAGTACCGCTAGGAAGCGACGCCAGGGCCATAACCGACTGGGTTCATTCCAATTTCAAGGGGGAGGTTATCGATGGAGTCACGATCTACGATCTTAGGCAGTAGGGAGGCCTTCCGGCCAAAACAGGGCGTAGTCGCCCGCGGGCGATGGGAAAAATACTGTCTGGCCGGGATTCTGTCACTTGCCGCTATCTCGTATTCCTGGGCCCTTGGAGCAAACGGCTGGGCAAATGCGTACTATTCGGCAGCAGTCCAGTCCGGTCTTCATGATCCCTCTGCATTCTTGTTTGGTTCCGCCGACTGGGGCAATTCCATAACAGTGGACAAGCCTCCCTTGAGCCTTTGGATCATGGGACTCTCTGTCCGCCTTTTCGGGCTGAATACCTGGGCTATGCTGCTCCCACAAGCGGCACTGACGCTTGGCAGTGCCGCGCTCCTTTACACAATGACGCGCCGTCACCTCCCTGCGACAGTCGCCCTACTCTCGACTGCTGTCTTTGCCGCGACACCCATCACCTTGCTGCTCGCCCGCTACAACAATCCTGACCCTCTTATGGTTCTTCTGATGCTCTGCGCACTCCATGCGGGCATCAAAGCGACCGAATCATGCCAGGGCCGCCACTTATATCTCAGTGCAGGATTTCTCTCCCTCGGGTTCATGGCGAAACAACTGCAAGCTTTCCTGGTGCTTCCCTCGATCGTCCTGGTCTTCTGTGTCTTTTCGATTGTGATTTGGCGTGCGCGCCTCTTGTCGCTTGTCGCCGCAGGACTAATGCTCATCTCCGGGTCGCTTGCGTGGCCACTGATAGTGGACATAGTTGATCCAAGACGCCGCCCCTACATAGGCGGTTCCTCGAGCAACAGCATGGTCGAACTGACGTTGGGCTATAACGGCGTCGATCGTGTTCTAAAACGCGAAAATGATCCATGGTCAGCTCTCCTGCCGGAAAGCATGAGAACAGTAGAGACAGACTCCGGATTCTTCCGGCTCTTCAACGGAAACTATGGGCAGGAGATTGGCTGGCTTTTGCTACCGGCGCTGCTGTCAAGTTTGGCAGTTCTCACTTGCGTTGTGAAAAAGAAATACACGAGGGAAAAATCAGTATTTGCTGTAGCCGCAGCATCCTGGCTTTTGCTCACCTACTTGGTACTCAGCTTTATGGGAAGCAGTTTTCACTCCTACTACACCGCGTCCCTGGCCGCGCCTTTGGCACTATGCCTTGGCTTGGGCATGGAACTCGTGCTTGGGAGCGGGAGAACGCTATGGAGCCGTCTTTTTGTTTTCTTAGGCATGCTGATCAGCGCCGTCTTCTCCCATGCCATGTGGCAAATAAGCGATGCCTATCCGCAGTGGATTGGCCAACTATTGCTCTATATTGGCCTATCTGCGAGTGTCCTGGTGCTGATCCCGCCGCCGGCAAAATGGGTCATCCCTGCGGCCTCATGGTTGGTGTTATGCACCCTTATGGTCGGGCCCATATTTTGCTCCGTGATCACAGTGGGTTCTCCCCAAACTGGCTCAAATCCGTTGTCCGGGGGCATCTCCTCCAACCCAAATACGCTGAGTCGGTTTATGGCAGGGGCCAAGTCATTGGATCCGGCATGGGCAACAGGACTCGCCATCGGAAATGCGCCCGGGTCGTCCCTTAAACCCGTGCTTGAAAGCTCCAATTCTTCATGTACGTGGGCTGCGGCGACCTATCCGGGCCAAACTGCAGCCCGCTTCCAACTCGAGACAAACCGTCCGATCATGCCGTTGGGTGGGTTCGCCGCTACCGACCCAAGTCCTACCTTGGAACAATTCCAAGATTGGGTAGCTGGAGGTCGGCTCTGCTACTTGGTAGTTCAACCTGAGCAGCTCAAGGTCCCAGGCAACAGTGCAGAACTATTGGCCATCCATGAGTGGGTGCAGGGCGCATTTGACCCAGAAGTAATAGAAGGATTCACGGTTTATCGCCTGACCCGGGACTAGCCTGTCGGCGCCTACCATCCCACCTGCCGTCCAATTGCACGAAGAAGCCCGCCCCGCCAAAGGCGGGACGGGCTTCTGTGCAGGCGGATTTAGCGCTTGGAGTACTGCTGGGCCTTGCGGGCCTTCTTGAGACCGGCCTTCTTACGCTCGATGACGCGGGCGTCACGGGAGAGGTAACCGGCCTTCTTCAGGGTGGCGCGGTTGTTCTCGACGTCGATCTCGTTCAGGGAACGGGCGATGCCGAGGCGCAGGGCGCCGGCCTGGCCGGAGATGCCGCCGCCGTGGATGCGGGCGATGACGTCGTAGGCGCCTTCGAGATCAAGGATCTTGAAGGGCTCGTTGACGTCCTGCTGGTGCAGCTTGTTCGGGAAGTAGTTGTCCAGCGCACGGCCGTTGATGGTCCACTTGCCGGAGCCGGGGACAACGCGAACGCGTGCAACAGCTTCCTTGCGGCGGCCAACAGCTGCGCCGGCGACGGTCAGTGCCGGGCGCTCCTTCTTCGGCGCAGCAGCGTCGGCTGCTGAGCTTTCAGAGGTGTAGCTGGTCAGGGTTTCCTCAGCCTCAACGGCTTCGGTGGTCTCTTCGTTCTGAGCCACGATTCTCCTTGTATAGATAAGTTGTTTGGTGGCCAGGACTACTGGGCGACCTGGGTGATTTCGAAAGTCTTGGGCTGCTGGGCGGCGTGCGGGTGCTCAGCACCGCGGTACACCTTCAGCTTGCCGAGCTGCTGGGCAGCGAGGGAGTTCTTGGGGAGCATGCCCTTGATGGCCTTCTCCACGGCGCGGACCGGGTTGGACTCCAGGAGTTCCGCGTAGTTGACGGAGGTCAGGCCGCCCGGGTAGCCGGAGTGGCGGTATGCGCGCTTCTGCTCCAGCTTGGCGCCGGTCAGGGCGACCTTCTCAGCGTTGATGATGATGACGAAGTCGCCCATGTCCATGTGGGACGCAAAGGTGGCCTTGTGCTTGCCGCGCAGCAGGATTGCGGTCTGGCTCGCGAGACGACCAAGGACAACGTCTGTGGCGTCAATGACGTGCCACTGGCGGTTGATATCGCCGGGCTTCGGGGTGTACGTACGCACGGTGTTTGCCTCGTTCTTGTTCTGGCGTTCTTGTTTAGGTGTCACTAGCTCGTGCACCTACTATCTGCGCGCTACCGGAACAGAGGTGAGGGCTCTATGTAACCAGTCATCCTTTGCTTCCGAATGTGCACGTTGAGTAGTCATCCTGCAACCGGATTCTCAAGCGGGCACGCACCATCGGAATAGGACACGCACAACGACTACCAAGATTAGCGCGTTAAGGGGTTCAGGGTCAAAATGGGGTAGCCGGACGCTGG
Source organism: Pseudarthrobacter oxydans (assembly GCF_034258515.1). Lineage (NCBI taxonomy): Bacteria > Bacillati > Actinomycetota > Actinomycetes > Micrococcales > Micrococcaceae > Pseudarthrobacter > Pseudarthrobacter oxydans. The sequence goes on from NZ_CP139438.1 coordinate 3,148,719, forward strand.
TGCGTGCCGAGCCGGATCGATGTTCGCAGGGGGACACAGTGCATTCTTGGGTCAACGATGGGTCCGCTGTGTGGCTTTTCGTCGTCGGAGCCGGCGTGCTTGGCGGCATCCTCTCCCCTGCCGCGGAGGTTGCCATCGCCCGCTTCCTGCCCAGGGCAGGAATCCGCCCCAGCATCCCTGTCCAAATTACGACGGCGGCAATTACCTTCGCAGCGTGCGCGGCCTTTTCCCTTCGCTTGGGAATTACCTTAAGCCTGCCCGCTTTTCTATTCTTGGCGGTTATGGGTACGCAGCTGGGGCGAATTGACGTAGCCCGGCACCTGCTGCCCAACCCACTTGTCTTAACGCTTCTTATTGGCGGCCTCCTCCTGTTAATGCTGCCGGCCCTATTCGATAATCAAGCTGGTGCACTCGGGCGAGCACTTGCTGGCGGCTTGATTTTGTTCTTCGCGTACCTGATTCTGGCGCTGATTTCACCCGCGGGCATCGGGATGGGCGACGTTAAGCTCGCTGCCCCCATAGGCCTCTACCTCGGGTACCTAGGCTGGACCCAGCTTCTCTACGGGGGGCTCCTGGGCTTCATTATCAACGGACTGGTCTCGGCGCTGGCCGCCGGCAGAAACCGCCGGATTACCGGGGCAGAAGTGGCGCACGGTCCATCCATGCTGCTCGCGACCACCGTCGTCGCACTTTTCGTCATCTAGTTAGATTCGGGCTTCATTGCCCGTCCCACTCCGCCGAGGCACGGGGTCCCCCAAGTAGTCGACGTCGGCAAACGGCCGGCTTCTGAGTACAGCGACCTCCATCTGAGTACGGCCACATCCGGCCTGGAAAAAAATTCGAGTACAACTACGCATTGTTGCCCTTCCCCCTCACTGACAATCTTTTCTTAGCGAAGTCCAGCCGCTAAAGAATTATGGGGGCAGCTGGAAATTCGTTGAAATCAAATACACCCTATTTCACCGAATTAAAGGAAATTACAATGACTTCACTTATGGTCTCGATGATGGCATTCGTTGCCGGCGTCAAGGATCGTTTCTCTTCTGAGAAGGGCGCCACCGCGACAGAGTACTCCCTCCTCGTCGCCTTTATCGCCCTCCTCATCATCATTGGCGTCACCGCCTTCGGAACCGCGCTGAACAACTGGTTCTCCACCCTCGGCTCCCGCGTCGGCACCTGGTAAGGACCTGAAATGACTTCACTCATGGTCTCCGTGCTTGCCTTCGTAGCTGGCGTCAAGGAGCGGATCTCTTCGGAAAAGGGCGCTACCGCAACAGAGTATTCGCTGCTCGTTGCGTTTATCGCGCTCCTCATCATCATCGGCGTCACCGCCTTCGGAACGGCCTTGAACAACTGGTTCTCCAGCCTGGGCTCCACCGTCGGCACCTGGTAGTCGAAACCCTCTTGAATGTGCCGCGCGTCGAACCGCGCGGCACATTCAAAAATCCAACCATCCTCGGGGGATCCGTTGAAGAAGATCTTCGTGAAAGACACGGAAAACAAGAGCCGTGGCGCCATCGCGGTGGAGTTTGCTTTAGTCGCTCCCGTGTTGCTGGCGCTCGTTGTCGGCATCGTGGAGTTTGCCAACGCCTACAACGCCCAAATATCTGTCACCCAGGCTGCGCGTGAAGCTGCCCGTGGGATGGCGGTTAAGAACAGTCAAACGGACGCCAAAGCAGCGGCGGTCGCTGGTGCCCCCGGAGTCAACTCGGCAGCGTTCGCGTATTCGTTCAGCCCCGCATCCTGCGCGCCCAACGCTACAGCCAAGGTGACCATCACTTACCCGGCTGCAACGCTAACGGGGCTTTTTGGCAGCTCAGTAACGCTTACCGGCGTAGGAGCGATGAGATGCAACGGATAGTCAAGGACCACAAGGATCACGAGAGGGGAGCTGCCGGGGTCATGGTGGCGGTCATGATGATCGTCCTCATCGGCGCCGGCGCCTTGGCCGTCGATACGGGGCAGATTTACGCCGAACGCGCCCAACTGCAAAACGCAGCGGATGCCGGCGCCCTTGCTGGTGTGGACATCTGTTCCGAAGCCGGGGGCTGCACGCAAGCGGACGCAAATGCGGTGGCCGAGGCCCTTGCCGACAGCAACTCCAACGACAACAAGTCCACGGTTCAGAGCGTGGACCTTTCTGTCCCAGGGGAGGTGACTGTCACCACATCCACGAAGGACGGGACCACGAACGCAGGCTTCCTCACCAAGATGTTTGCCAGCGCCTTAAACGCCCCGGCAGCCACGGTAGGAGCAACGGCCACGGCTAAATGGTTGTACCCAACTAAGGGAATCACGGTCCTCCCCCTGACATTTGCCCCCTGCGAGTTCAAGGATGACGGGCTTCCTCACAAAATTCTGATCCAGGGCGGGGCGCAGGACTGCAATGGCCTCAACCCGTCGAACCAGATCATTCCTGGTGGTTTCGCATGGCTTAATCCCGATGGCTCGACAGGATGCAATGTCACAGCGGAAATCGGCCAATGGAGCAAAACAAGCGCAGGAGCCGCAGTCCCTAATGGATGCATTGACCTCTTCAACCCCTCTCTGAACCCTTCGCTGGCGGGGTCCACAGTGGCACTGCCCGTCTACAAATACACCTGCGATGGAATGCCCGCTGCGCAGTTCGGCACCTGCAACGGCAGTTCCGTCCAGTACTTCATCGAAAAATGGGCCGGCTTCAAAATCCAGGCCTGGAACTTGTCCGGTCAGGCCAAATATGACCCGACCCCAGTGTTCAGCGGAAGCGAGAAAGGCCTTTACGGCACCTTCGTCGGTTACTCCGCAGATCCCAACCTCTTCACCGGAGGAACAACCACACCCACGGGCAACGTCGTTGTCCTGGGGCTGATCAAGTAAGCATCATCAAAGGGGAAGAAAGTGAAAGCACGCCTACTGGGAGGCATCGCCGCGTTGGTTATTGCGATAGCCGGCACAGTCCTTCTGATCACCTATGTACAAAGTGCCGACGCGCGCGCAATGGCAGGAACCGAAACCACCGAGGTACTTGTGGTCCAGGCACCCATTCCAGCGGGAACACCGGTCAGCGAAATAGGCGGGCTGGTGGTAAAAAAGCCGCTGCCAAAGTCCGCGCTGACGAGTGACACAGTCACTGACCTTGCTGATGAAGGAGCCAAAGTCACCGCGGTGTCGCTCGTTCCTGGTGAACAGTTGCTCGCCAGCCGTCTGGTCGAAGCCAACTCGTTCCTTGGTCCTTCCAGGGTTGCGGTCCCCGATGGCATGCAGGAGATCTCGCTCAAACTTCCTATTGAACGTGTTGTGGGCGGAAAAATAACCGCCGGTGACACCGTGGGCATCTTCGTCTCCCTGACGGACTCAACCGGAGAAGGCGCGAACGCCACTCAGTCCGCCGGCACGCAGCTGACATTCCACAAGGTCCTCGTAACCGCCACCCAGTTCAGCAACGGCAGCCCCGCCCAGCCGGACGCAGCGAAGGAAGGGCAGTCTGACGGCAAGCTGAGTTCCGGAGAAAACCAGAGCGACGGCACCTACCTCATCACGGTTGCCCGCAACTCCGTAGAAGCCGAACGGCTCGTATACGCTGCCGAATTCGGAAGGATCTACCTCTCCAAGGAACCCAGCGAAGCCACCGAGGGCAACAACGGTGTTGTGGATAAGACGAAGGTATTCCGATGAGCCGCTTCGTACTGATCACACCCAATACGGATTTTGAACGCCGGGTTCGTATGGCAACAGTCGGCATGCCCGGCTCCCTCCAGTACTTCCAAGCCGATTACCTCCCGCAGGGCCCTGAAGAGGTCCTCAGGCAGCTGCTGGGGGAACCACCCGAGGTATTCGTCCTCGGTCCGGGCCTTCCTGCGGACGACGCTCTGAAGTTCGCCGCCGTCATGGACCTGCAGTATCCGGAGATCAGCATGATCCTGGTGGCCGGTGAGTCCTCGGACGTGGCAATCCAAGCGATGCGCGCCGGAATCCGCGATCTTTTGGATCCAGCAGCGGACGTGGACCATATACGGATCATTGTGGAACGTGCCAGCCTGGCATCAGCAGGTCGCCGGCGCGGTTTGGCGCCAAGCAGCTCCGAGCACCACGAGCATGCCGCCGGCGGACGCATCATCGCTGTCATCTCACCGAAGGGCGGCGTCGGCAAGACAACCGTTGCAACGAACATCGCCATAGGGCTGGGGAAGATTGCACCAATGGGTGTGGTCATCGTCGACCTCGACCTCCAGTTTGGCGACGTTGCGAGCGGGCTGATGCTGGAACCTGAGCACACCATCACGGATGCTGTTGTGGGCGCGGCCAGCCAGGATTCCATGGTTCTCAAGACATACCTGACAGTTCATCCAGGCGGAATCTATGCACTGTGCGCGCCAAAAAACCCCGTCGAAATGGACAGGATTAGTGGAGAAAACGTCAGTCATCTCCTCTCACAGCTCCGCCAGGAATTCCAGTACGTTGTGGTTGACACTGCACCTGGGCTCGGCGAGCACGTTCTGGCCACGCTTGACATGGCCTCCGACGCCGTATGGATCTGCGGAATGGACGTTCCAAGCATCCGCGGCCTTCGCACCGGCAACCAGATTCTTGCGGAGTTGAACCTTCTGCCGGAACGGCGGCACGTGGTGCTCAACATGGCTGACCGCAGAAGCGGACTGACCCTTCAGGACGTCGAAGCAACTATCGGTGCGCCGGTGGATGTCGTACTCCCCCGTTCAAGGACCTTGCCGTTCTCAACCAACAAAGGCATACCGCTGCTCCAGGACGGCACCAGGGACCCCGCAACAAGGGGGCTCCGGCAGCTGGTAGAGCGTTTCAAGCCCAATTGGGAAGAAAGACCACACAAGAAGTTGCATAGAAGGGCGGTTGTCCAGTGAACCTCTCACGCAGGCTTGAAAAGGTACGCGGTACTGAGTCAACCGCGCCAGTAGCGGAAGTCGAGCCGCAAAACGTCTTCGTGCCAGCGATGGGCCCTCTTGAACCGGCCACTCTCGGGCGGATCCATGAGGCGAAATCAGCGGAAATAGCCGAGGTCGTTGAGTTGGCACCCACAGCCGCCGTGGCCAGCGGCGCTCTCAGCGCCCTGAAGGAACGTGCTAGCCAAGCGCTTTACGAGCGCCTGGGCGCGCGCATCACTGACTCGTCGCTTGAGGAGGCAGAGCTCCATCAATATGTCAAAGACGAGCTGAAAATCGTCGTCGACGAGGAGCAGGTCCCCCTCACATCCGCTGAACGGCAGCGGTTGATTCGGGAAATCATCGACGACGTCCTTGGCCACGGGCCCATCCAGCGATTCCTGGATGATCCGTCGGTCACCGAAGTCATGGTGAACCGGTTTGACCAGGTCTACGTGGAGCGCGCCGGCAAACTGACACTCACGGATACCAAGTTCGCTTCCGACGACGCATTGCGTCGCGTCATCGAACGTATCGTCTCCAAGGTTGGCCGCCGTATTGACGAGTCCTCTCCCCTGGTGGACGCACGTTTGGCTGACGGCTCCCGCGTCAACGCAATCATCCCGCCGCTGGCGGTCAACGGACCGGCACTGACCATCCGAAAGTTTGGAGGTGATGCGCTCACCGTACAGAAGCTGATTGGTTTTGGCAGCCTGTCCCCTGAGATGGCAGAACTTCTCCAGGCCTGCGTACTGGCACGAATGAACATCATCGTTTCCGGCGGTACGGGTACAGGCAAAACCACTTTGCTCAACGCACTGTCGTCCTTCATCCCGGCTTCGGACAGGATCGTTACTATTGAGGACGCGGTAGAGCTCCAACTGCAGCAGGACCATGTAGTGAGGTTGGAGAGCCGGCCCGCAAACATCGAGGGCAAGGGCGAGGTTGCCATCCGGGACCTTGTCAGGAACTCGCTGCGCATGCGGCCTGACCGAATCGTTGTAGGCGAAGTCCGCGGCGGCGAATGTCTCGATATGTTGCAGGCCATGAACACCGGGCACGACGGTTCCCTCTCAACGGTCCACGCGAACTCACCCAGGGACGCAATCGCCCGCCTGGAGACTTTGGTTCTGATGGCCGGCATGGATCTGCCGCTCCGAGCAGTAAGGGAACAAGTAGCTTCCGCCGTGAACCTCATCGTCCACATTTCCAGGCTCCGCGACGGAACCCGGAGAGTCACTCACATCACCGAGGTTCAAGGGATGGAGGGGGATATCGTAACCCTTCAGGATGCCTTCGTCTTTGACTACTCGGCCGGGGTAGATGCAAGCGGACGCTTCCTCGGGAAGCCCATTCCTACAGGCGTTCGCCCACGGTTCACTGACCGGTTTATTGAGCTCGGGATCCACGTTTCACCCCACATCTTTGGGGCCGACCCGATCAGGGGTCGATGACAATGGCAGTCGACACTCCTGTCGCGATGTTCATGGCCGGACTGTTCCTGGTCTATGCTGCACTGGCCTTGGTATTCACGGTTGTGTGGAGAGGCTCCGCCGTCCCCCTCTCGCGGAGACGTCCGGACATTGCCCAGCACTCTTCGAGCCTGTCCCGCCTGACCAACCAGGCCGTCGGGGTCCTGAACCGCAGCCTTAAGAAGCGACCCACCGGCCTCTTCAACAGGGAAAAGCTTGAGCAGGCAGGCCTCAATAAAGAGCCGGGAGACTACCTCCTGATGGCGGGAGCCATCACTCTTGCGGCAACGGTGGCTGGCTTCTTCCTCGGCGGTCTCGGCATCAGCATCCTCGCCTTCATCATGGCCCCAGTCCTCCTGTACGTTGCCCTCAACTTGCTTATTTCCCGGCGTCGAAAGACGTTCGATTCCCAAGTACCTGACACGCTTCAAATGTTCTCGGGAGGTCTTCGTGCAGGCCACAGCCTGCTCCGTGCCATCGATGCAGCCGCCCAGGAAAACGATGGTCCAATGGCCGAGGAGCTTAGCCGCATCGTCAACGAAACCAGGATCGGCCGGGACCTGGGCGAGTCCATGGCAGATGTTTCACGCAGGACGGCCAGCGAGGACTTCTATTGGATTGCCCAAGCCATAGAAATTCACCGCGAAGTGGGTGGTGACCTGGCGGAAGTATTGGACCACGTGGGTGACACCATCCGTGACCGGAACCAGGTGAAAGGCCAGGTAAGGGCTCTCAGCGCGGAAGGACGAATCTCCGCCTTGGTTCTCATGGCCTTGCCCATCCTGATGTTCATCGGATTGGTGACGTTCAACCCGACCTACGCGCGGGTGTTCACGACGACCTTCATTGGATTCGTTATGTTGGCCGCCGCGATCGCACTCCTCTCTCTCGGCGGGTTTTGGCTCAGCCGCATCATCAAGCCAAAGTACTAGGGGACACGACATGCAACCCATCGCTCTAGCAGCAATCTTGGCAATTATCGTTCCTATCTCCGGCATGGTCTGGCTGTCCTTCACGGGAGATCGTGCAGGATTGCGTCGAATCAAGGCCAACCTTGGCGGCCGCCCAAGTCAAGCCGTGCAGTCCCTCAACATCAGCCAGCAGGTCACGGATCTGTCAAAGCGCATTACGCCCAAGAGCTACGAAGCCTGGCTGGACAAGCAGCTGGCTGGTGCAGGTCGGCCGAAGCAGTGGCCGCTGACCCGGATTCTCATGGTGAAGCCACTGCTCGCTTTCGCTGGTGCGCTTCTTGGCCTCCTGGTTTTCCTGGGCGCACCCTCGGCCGGCAGGTTCGCCATCGCTGTGGTCATGGTTGCGCTGGCCTACTTCGTTCCCGACCTTCTTATCCGAAACCGGGCCCAAAAGCGGCGGGAGGAGATCCGTCTTGAACTCCCCAACGCCTTGGATCAGATGCTGATCTCCGTCCAGGCAGGGCTGGGTTTTGAATCTGCCATGGGCCGGGCGGGCGAGAACGGCCGGGGCCCATTGGCCGACGAGCTGATCAGGACCCTGCAGGACATCCAGGTGGGACGCTCCCGTAAGGAAGCTTATTTGGCGCTTTCGGAACGAGTCGATGTTCCGTCCGTCCGTACTTTCGTACGGGCCGTCGTGCAGGCCGACACGTACGGCATTGCCATCGCGGGCGTCCTCAAGGCGCAAGCGAAGGACATGAGAATCAAGCGCCGGCAGCTCGCTGAAGAACACGCAATGAAGATGCCGGTCAAGATGCTCTTTCCTCTCATCTTCTTCATCCTGCCTACGCTCTTCATCGTCCTGCTGGGGCCGGCCGTGCTTCAAATCATCTCGGTGTTCTCCTAGGGGAAGTCATGCATCGCCATATCAGCAGAAGCCCCGTTCGGCTTCCAGGGGCGCTCAAGACCCTTCTTGAGGACCAACGTGGCGCCACCGCCACGGAATACGGGATTTTGGTTTCGTTCCTGGCTCTGGCGCTGGTCCTTGGAGTCATGGCTTTCGGTCACGCCTTGAATCTTCACTATCAAAGCCTTACTGCGTCTCTAAGCGCAGCCTTAGGCATCCCTTAGCTCACCGGATGAAAGTACCGCGCCGCCTTGGCGCCCTATAGACCGGACCCCCTCGGCACCCAGAACCGAGGGGGTCCGTTTGTGTGCCCGGGCAATTCCAAACCCAGCGTTAGCGCAGCGAAAACCAAGGATAAGCGCAAGAAAAATACACTGCGTAAAGCCTTCGCGCAGGATGCTCCAAGATCCGGCCGCAGGGCTAGCGTCCGTTGCTACCTTGGTTTCAGAGCTGGTGCAGGACCAGCTTCCCCACTCGCTCAGGAGTCTCAAATGCTTTCTCTCTACACCAATCTCTCAGTCCGTCTTCGCAGCAACGAAAAAGGTGCCACCGCCGTCGAATACGGCATCATGGTCGCGCTCATCGCTGTGGTCATCATCGTTGCCGTTAGCCTCCTCGGTGGGTCGCTGAACGCCATGTTCGAGCAGGTAAAGTGCCAGGTCGGTGGCGGCACGTGGACGGCCGTCGCGCAGACAACCACAACCTCCGCGGGTGGAACCTGCACCCCCTAAGGCACCCCCAACAAAACACGTGAGAGTGGCGGTGGCATTCAAGCCGCCGCCACTCCGTGTGTCGAAGCAAGACCGAGTGAAAGGCGCCCCGTGTCCAAGGCATCCGAGCGCGGAGCAGTTGCGGTGGAGTTCGCCATCGTGGCCCCCGTCCTGGTCATGCTGCTCTTGGGCATCATGGAGTTCAGCCGCGCGTACAACGCTCAGGCCTCGCTCTCGGCTGCTGCCCGCGAAGGGGTTCGGGTGATGGCAATCACCGGCAACCAAACGACAGCCAAGTCAGCAGCAAAGACCACAGCTGTTTCTCTAAAGCCCGGGTTGCAGGACGCCGACATAGTCTTTGGGACGCCATGCCCCTCAACGGTCAGCACCGGGACCAGCCCCCAGGCCACCATTACCATCACCTATTCCCTATCCACGCTGACCGGAATAGCTGGACCGTTCACCTTGACCGGCAAGGGAGCCATGCTATGCGGCGGCTAGCACCAACGACGAAGAATAACGACGGCGAACGCGGCGCCGTGAGCGTGATCGTCGCCATTACGCTGGTGGTTCTTTTGGGCTTCGGCGCCATGGCCGTGGACGTGGCCATGATGTATTCAGAACGCGCTCAACTCCGGAATGGAGCAGACGCAGCTGCCTTGTCCGTGGCCCAAAAGTGCGCGAAGAACGCCGGCGACGTCGACTGCTCGAACACCTCCTCCCTGGCAAAGAGCCTCGCGAACCGCAACGCGAATGATGGACTGAGCAATATCAAGTCGATAGTGCTCAACACGACTACCCGCACCGTGACGGCCACCGTCGGATCCCAGGAAGCCGGTCACGCCCCAAACCAGGTGTCCCTCTTCCTTGCTCGCGCCCTGGGCTTCAACACCGCCGAGATCAATGCCTCCTCAACCGTCGCTTGGGGCAGTCCGGTCAAGGGACCGACTGTCTTTCCCATCACCGTCTCCATCTGCCAGGTCCGCGACAAGGCAGGAGTGATGCAGCTCTTGCAGCTGCATGGAAAGAACGCTAACGAAGACTGCAACTACGGACCGTCCGGCGCCGCGGTGCAAGGCGGGTTCGGAGGCCTAAAACAGGACCCCGGCCAGTGCGGCGCGCTAATCGACATCAAGGCGAGCACCGGCACCGCCGGCGGATCCACTGGCGTTGATCCGCCCTCCAATTGCGAAGCCCTCCTGAATGGCTGGGCGGCGGACATCAATGCAGGCAAGGACGTCATCATCTTGCTGCCGATATTCAATTCCGTCACAGGAACCGGCACGGGCGCTGTGTACGGACTCACCACCTTCGCCGCTTTCAAGGTGGCTGGCTGGAAGGTCGGCAACACGGGACTTCCCTACACTTTCCGCAACCGAACACCCGACGTTCCGGCCGCGCTTGAGTGCCGCGAGCCCTGCCGAGGCATCATCGGAACGTTCGTCAAATATGTTTCCCTCGCCAAGGGTTACACCTTGGGTGACGTCAACTCCGATGGCGCAACCGTCGTTGAACTCCGTTAGCCGGCAAACCATGATTTTTAGGATATTCAGGAGCAGTCAGTGAAGTCTCGTTTGTTAGCCGGTGTGGTGGCGGTACTGCTTGCCATCGTCGGCGCGGTCATTGTGGTGACCTACGCCCAGGGTGCCGACCAGCGGGCAGTCGCCAACCTCGATCCCGTGGGAGTCCTTGTGGTTAACAAAGCCGTGCCCGCAGGATCGTCGGTCGAAACTTTGAAAGCCTCCGTGGCGCTTCAGCAGTTGCCCGGCACCGCCGTCGCAAAGACCGCCCTGAACACCCTCGACGGATCGGCCGGAAAGGTCACTTCGGCGGACCTTGTCCCCGGTGAGCAGCTCGTAGCAGAGCGTCTGGTGTCCCCCGAAGAACTGAAGACATCCGGCTCCGTACCTGTACCCGCAGGGCTCCAGGAAGTCTCGTTCCAGCTTGAGCCGCAGCGCGTTGTGGGCGGCCGCTTGGCTCCTGGCGACACTGTCGGCATCTTCATCTCCCTGCCCAACGGCGGCCTTGAGGCGAAGCCAGACAAGGAAACTGTCCAGCTCTCGATCCACAAAGCCCTGGTGACGGCAGTCCAGCGGGCGCCTGAAGCAACAGCGGCAAAGCCTTCCGCCGCCGCAACCGACCCTGCCCAGCCGGACCCCCAGGACGTGAACCTTCCTACTGGCATGCTGATGGTCACGGTGGCCGTCAACGATGTGAACTCGAACAAAATTGTTTTCGCTGCAGAATACGCCTCCCTCTGGCTCAGCCGCGAACCAGTCGACGCCCAGGACAGCGGGCCGCGCGTCATGACCCGGCAGGACCTCTACAAGTGAGCCGCTTCGTCCTTATCACCCCTGACACCGACTTCGACGCCCGATTACGGCAAGCCGTTGCAGGTGGCCTTCAGGGTGGAGTGCAGACGTTCTTTACCAGCCTGCTGCCCGCTGACCCGCACCAGCTTTTCGCGAGCCTGGACCAGGAGCAGCCTGAGGTCCTGATTTTGGGGCCTGAGGTTCCCTTGGACGAAGCGCTTCGGTTCGCCACCGTCCTGAACGTCAGCTTCCCGGCGCTGGGCGTGATTGTGGCCGCCGAGCCCGAGCCCGACTTCCTCCTGCATGCCATGCGGGCAGGCATCAAGGACATCGTCGCCCCCGATTCCGACGCCGCCCAGCTGCGCGTCCTGCTGGAGCGTGCCAGCCAGTCCTTCGCCAGCCGCCACCGTACACTCGCACCCCAGCAGGCGGCCGAGAGCAACAAGGGACTGGTGATCGGAGTCTTCTCGCCCAAGGGCGGCGTGGGCAAAACCACCATTGCCACCAATATTGCCATCGGGCTGGGGAAGATCGCCCCCATGGGCGTTGTCATTGTGGACCTCGACCTCCAGTTCGGGGATGTCGCTTCAGGGCTCTACCTGGACCCGGAGCACACAGTGACGGACGCCGTGTCTCCGGCCGCCAGCCAGGATTCCCTGGTCCTCAAGGCCTTCCTCACGGTGCATCCAAGCAGCATCTATGCCCTTTGCGCTCCCCCCACACCGGTCGACGCGGACGAGATCACGCCGGACCAGATCAGCCGGCTCATCGAACAACTGTCACAGCAGTTCCAGTACGTGGTGGTGGACACCGCGCCGGGGCTGCCCGAGATTGGGCTGGCAGCCATGGAAAAGTGCACCGATGTGGTCTGGGTCAGCGGCATGGATATCCCAAGCGTGCGCGGCCTTCGTTCCGGATTGGATATCCTGCGCCAGCTGGACATCAGCCCCGATACCCGCCATGTGGTGCTGAACATGGCCGACTCCAAGACCGGCCTCACCGTCCAGGACCTCGAATCAACCATCGGGGCGCCCATTGACGTGAGCATCCCGCGATCCCGTGCGGTTGCCCTGTCCACAAACCGGGGAATCCCGGTGCTCCAGGAGCCGGTAAAAGACCCGGCCGTCAAGGGCCTTAACCATCTCGTGGAGCGATTCAACCCCGCGTGGCGGGCAAAATCCCAGCGCAAACTGCATCGAAGGGTAGTGGTCTAGATGAAACTTTCAGAGCGCATCAACGCCGCACAGGCGAAATCCCAGCCGTCTGCCCAGCCCGTCCCTGCCAAGGCCGCAGCTCCCACGCTCGACGCGCCGCGCCCCGAGGTTCCCGCCCAGCGGGTGCAGTGGCTGGAACAGTCCCGAGAAAAGCGGACGACGGCGGCACCGGCTGCCGCCGTCGTCGCACCCAATGCACTCTTTGAAGAGCCGAAGCCGAAACTCCAGCAATCCGTCGACGTCTTCGCAGCACTTAAGCAACGGGCCGCGACAGCCTTATTTGAACATATGGGCGCCCGGTTCAATGACTCCGCCATAACGGAACAAGAATTGAAGTCTTCGGCCCGCGATGAGCTTACGAGGATCATCGACGCAGAACAGGTCCCGCTCTCCCCCGAGGAACGTACACGCCTGGTCCAGGACGTGGCCGATGACGTTCTGGGCTACGGCCCGCTGCAGCGATTGCTCGATGATCCGGCCGTCACCGAAATCATGGTCAACCGCATGGACCAGATCTACGTGGAGCGTAAAGGGCACCTTACCCTTGCAGACTCGCGTTTCAGCTCGGAGGAGCACCTGCGGAAGGTCATCGAGCGCATTGTGTCCAAAGTGGGCCGCCGCATTGACGAGTCCTCTCCCTTGGTGGATGCCCGTCTCGAAGACGGCTCCCGTGTCAATGCCGTCATCCCGCCCCTGGCGGTAGGCGGATCCTCGCTGACTATCCGTAAGTTCAGCAAGACCCCGCTGACGGTGCGGAACCTGATTGATTTCGGAACCTTGACTCCGGAGATGGCCGAGCTGCTTAACGCCTGCGTCAAGGCAAAGCTGAATATCATCGTCTCCGGTGGTACGGGCACCGGCAAAACCACGCTGCTTAATGTGCTGTCCTCCTTCCTGCCCTCGGACGAGCGGATCGTCACCATCGAGGATGCCGTGGAACTCCAAATCCAGCAGGAGCACGTGGTCCGGCTGGAGAGCCGCCCGCCGAACACGGAGGGCAAGGGCGAGGTAACCATCCGTGAGCTGCTCCGCAACTCGCTCCGTATGCGGCCGGACCGCATTGTGGTGGGTGAGGTCCGCGGCGGGGAATCCCTGGACATGCTCCAGGCCATGAACACCGGCCACGACGGTTCCCTATCAACGGTGCACTCCAACTCACCCCGCGACGCCGTGGCCCGGCTCGAAACCCTGGTGCTGATGGCCGGCATGGATCTGCCGCTCCGGGCCATCCGTGAACAGATTGCCTCGGCGGTGAACCTGATTGTCCAGATTTCCCGGTTGCGTGATGGGTCCCGCCGGATCACGCACGTGACCGAGGTCCAAGGCATGGAAGGGGACATCGTGACCCTGCAGGATGCGTTTGTCTTTGATTACTCTGCAGGTGTTGACCAACACGGTCGGTTCCTCGGCAAGCCTGTGGCCACCGGCATTCGGCCCCGGTTCATCGACCGGTTCGAGGACCTTGGCATCCATGTTTCGCCTGCTGTCTTCGCGACACCAAGCGGTGCTGCTCCGGCTGGTGCGAACCCTTCCGGAACCGGAAAGGCTTAGGACCGCATGTTGATCTACCTCGGAGCGACCCTCCTGTTCCTCGCCCCCGTTATGGTGGGCGTGGCGCTGATGCTGCCGCGAACCCCTGACATCGCGCTCGAAAGGCGCCGGCCCTTTCAGGCAGATCCTCCGTCGAACCTTACCCGACTGGCCGACGCTACGGTTGGTGCCCTGGATCGGTTCCTGGCAACCCGCAACGTCCGGCTCTACAGCCGCGAAACACTCGAAAACGCCGGCCTCCGGTTCAGCCAGACCGAATATATGGTGCTGGTCATTGCCGGTGCCATCGTTGGCGTATTGGTGGGACTGGTGATCGGAGTACCTGCGGTCTCCGTCCTACTGTTTATCCTGGCGCCCTTTGTAGGCCACCTTGTGCCCGGATTCCTGGCAGGCAGGCGGCGCGCGAAGTTCGACAGTCAGCTTGGCGATACCCTTCAACTTCTTTCCGGCGGGCTGCGCGCCGGCCACAGCATCCTCCGGGCGATCGACGCCGCAGCCACTGAGTCGCTAAGCCCCACGTCTGAGGAAATGCGGCGCGTTGTTACGGAGACAAGCCTGGGACGCGATCTGTTGGCCTCTCTAACTGACACATCGGAACGCATGCGCAACGAGGACTTCATCTGGATTGCCCAGGCCATCCAGATCAACCGCGAGGTGGGTGGAAACTTGGCTGAGGTGCTGGACCAGGTAGGCGAAACCATCCGCGAACGCAGCGAAATCAAAGGACACATTAAGTCCCTCGCCGCAGAAGGCAAATTCTCCGCCTACATCCTCATCGCGATGCCCTTCGGCATTGTGTTGATGCTGATGACAGTCAACCCCGGCTACATGAACTCGATGTTCACCCACCCATTGGGATGGGGCATGATCGGCGCATCGGCAGTGCTGATGACCATAGGCAGCCTGTGGATGCGCAAAATCATCGATCTGAAGTTCTGAGGGTGATCATGAATCCGACAGTGTTGTTTTCCCTGTTACTGGTCTCTATGCCTATCGGCTATCTGGCATGGTCCATCCTGTCCGTAGACCGCAAGGCCCGCTTGGCCACTGCAGCCATTCTCAACCGGGGACGAATGGTTCCCGAAGCCGCTGAGAAGAAGACGTCGGCTTTGTTGGCGGGAGTCGGCTACCGGCTGACTCCCCCGGCTTACGTCCGCAAACTTGATCGCTTACTATCACTTGCAGGCCGGCCGCTTTCCATGCCACTGGAGAAAGTCCTAGCCGGCAAGATTGCCCTCGGGCTGGCCGGTGCCGCCTTTGGCCTCTACCTTGCCGCAGTCGGCAGCACGCCCATCATGAAGCTTGCGGGCCTGTTCCTGCTCGTCCTGGGGTACTTCATCCCCGACCTGCTGCTCTATAGCAAGGGCACGGAACGGCAGAAGGCCATGCAGCTGGAACTGGCCAACACCTTGGACCAGATGCTGATCTCCGTTGAGGCAGGCCTGGGTTTTGAAGGCGCCATGGCCCGGGCAGGGGAAAACGGCAAGGGGCCGCTGGCCGAGGAGCTGGTCCGCACCCTGCAGGACATGCAGGTGGGCCGCAGCCGCAGGGAGTCATATCAGGCGCTCGCCGAACGGACCAGCATACCCGAGCTGCGTAGTTTTGTGCAGGCCGTGGTCCAGGCGGACACCTACGGCATTGCCATCAGCCGGGTACTTCGGATCCAGGCGAAGGTGATGCGCGTAAAGCGGCGGCAGCGTGCGGAAGAAAAGGCGATGAAACTCCCTGTGATGATCCTGTTTCCACTGCTCTTCTTCATTTTCCCGGTCCTCTTCATCGCCATCCTTGGACCGGCCGTCATCAATACCGTAGTCACTTTCAGTAGCCAGTAGCTTGCTGGCTGAGTAATCGCTCAAGGTTTCCACAGGATCACCCGAAATAGGACAACGGAAGAATTACAGGAAGTAGCCTTGAACAATGCACAGTCAAGATCCCGGCTTCAGCAGCGAGGCCGCCGCTGCGGGCTCCCTGCCGTCCGGGGTCGCATCGGCCGCAGGAACCCCACACTCACAGGAAGCGGCCGGGCTCTTGCCGCTCGTTGACGCAGCCGTCCTCGAAGAGCTGGAAGACGAGCTCGCCGGCTCCGGCCTGGCCCGGCGCTTCGCCCGCGACTACGCCGCCATGTGGGACGAGCGCTACGCCCGGCTGGCGGCAGCCGTTGCGAACCAGGACCGGGCCTCAGCCCTTGATGCCGTGATCAGCCTGAAGATCACGTCAGCCATGGTGGGCGGGCTCCGGCTGGCCAAACTTGCCGAACTGCTGGAAGCGGTGATCCGCATGGGTGACTTCCGCCGGGGCCAGGTGCTGATGGTGCGGGTGGCTGAGGACGGCGGGCAAACGGTGTCCGAGCTCCAGGCCAACTACATCCTGGAAAACGACTGAGCCCAACCTAACCCTCGGGGGGCCTGCTGGGCGCCAGCCGGTAGCCCACGCCGCGGACCGTCTGCAGCCAGCGCGGGGACACCTGGTCCTCTTTGAGCTTGCGCCGCAGGTTGCCCACATGCACTTCGACGGCGCGTTCGTCCGCCTCGCTGATGTACGTGTCATGGTCATAGAACTCGCCGCGCACGGCCCGGACCAGGTCAGCCCGGGTACACACCGCACCGCCGCCACGCAGCAGCACATGGAGCAGGTCGAACTCGCTGCGGGTGAGCCCCAGCGGTTGACCTTTGATCTCCACCGTACGGGTGCGGTGGTTCAAGGTAAGTCCATTGTGGTGCAGGACGGCGGAGTCGTGGGTCCGCGGGACGGCGGCCGGGGCGGGAGGTGCTCCCCAGGCGGACCCGGCCGACTTCTGCCCTTGGATTTCGTGGCGCGGCCGGCGCATCATGGCTGCTACGCGGGCCCGCAGTTCCCTGGGCCGGAAAGGCTTGGCGATGTAGTCGTCCGCACCCGCATTGAGTGCAGAGAGCAGGTCCGGCTCCTCAGTCCTACCGGTCAGCATCACCACATAGGCGTTACTGAAATGTCGGATCCGCCGCAGTACTTCAAAACCATCGATATCAGGAAGCCCGATATCCAGCGTCACCACATTCGCCTGCTTGTCGCGGACCACTTCCACGCCGGCCCGTCCGTCTGCCGCTGTATGCACTTCAAACCCTGCCTGCGTCAACACTCCTTCTAAAAGGTTGCGCACGTCGGCATCGTCTTCAATTACCACAGCCACGCCAAGTTCGTCCATTGATATCCCCATGCCAGGCGGACATGGCCCCCCATCAGCCCAGCGCCAATGCCATATCCGCTCCAACCATTTATACGCTACTCGTTACCTCTACTGACCACATCTACTTCCCCATTCATTTCGGAAAGTCAATTATCATGACAAGACATGTGGATTACGAGCCGAAAGGATGTGCTAACGGTGACCATCAGGAATTCGAACGCACTTGCCGCCCGGCATTCCATTCCAAGTCCGCGGGGTTTGAATCGCACTCATGGCTGAGCACTTGTTCCAGCGTGGACCTATACGGTTCTTCCGGGGTCTCGGACCCCGGGCCCAGGTGGTGCTGTGCCAGCTTCCGCTGACGTTGATTGTTGCCGGCCTTGCGGCGGCTACGCCCGTCGCCTGGCCATCGTTGCTGCACAGTCCCCTCTATATGACCGGAATCCTGCTCCATGGGATCCTCTTCCTGGGCTGTTTCCTGGTGCCGTGGGAGCGCCTGGGCCACCGGTCCTATCTGTTTGTCCCCGTCCTGGACTTCGCGGCCATCGGGTTTCTGCGCAACGGCGCCGCCCCGCTCCTGCCTGGGCTCGCTGTCCTGGTGGTCTTTCCGGTGATCTGGCTTTCCGCCTCAGGAATGCTCACACGCACCAGCCTGGTGTTGAGCTTTGTTGGCCCAATGTTCATCATGCTTCCCCCAATTGCGGGACGTTTCCCCAACCTGAACGCCACGGACATCACCACCGTTGTCCTCTTTCCCCTCATGATGCTCTCGGTATCGCTCGCCATCCGGTTTGCCAGTATCCATGTCCGGCTCCAGCAGCGTGAACTCGCGGAGAAGGACAGGGAGCTCAGGACGCTGCTGCGCGAAAGCCGGGAACGGGAAAAGCTGCTCCAGACGGTCCTGGACGCCACCGACGTCGGAATTGCCGCCGTCGACCGTTCCGGCCGCTTCCTCGTCTCCAACGACCGGCAGCGGAACTTCCGCCGGGCCACCGGCGCCGACGATGCCGCCCCGGGGCAGGGCCACCAGCTGATCTTCGGCCAGGACAGGCGGACCCTGCTGCCGCCGGAAAAGCGTCCCATCAGCCGGGCCATCGCAGGTGAGTCCTTCGCTGACTACCTGGTGTGGGCCGGTGAGGGAGCAGAACAGCGCGCCGTGTCCACGGCCGCCCGGCCCCTGGTCAGCGAGGACGGCAGCTTCAACGGTGCGGTGGTGGTCTACAGCGATGTCACCGGCTGGGTGGAAGCACTCGCCGCCAACCAGGAACTCGTCACGAACGTCTCCCACGAGTTCAAGTCGCCCCTGAATTCCATCATCGGAAACATCGACCTTGTCCTGGATGACGCCGGCGCTGAACTGCCGCCACAGGTGGCCCAGCGCCTGCTGGTGGTCCAGCGGAACGCGGAACGGCTGGTTGCCCTGGTGTCCGACCTGACGGCGACCGCCTCCACGGCCCTGAACGTGCACCCCAAGCGGACAGACCTGGCCAGCCTGGTGGAAACCAGCCTGGGCTCCGCGCAGGCCCAGGCCGAGCGGGCACATATCCAGCTCAGGGCCGACGTTCCCTCGCCTCTCTGGGCCTACGCCGACCCGCTGCGCATCGGCCAGGCGCTGGACAACCTCGTCTCCAACGCCATCAAGTACTCCCCCGACGGCGGGACGGTCAGCGTCAGCGCCAGCTTCAGTGAGGAGTGGGTCCGGCTCAGCGTCAGCGACACGGGAATGGGGATGAGCCGGGAAGACACCGCGAGGGTCTTCAAGCGCTTCTTCCGGACGGAATCTGCACGGAAAGCGGCCATAGCCGGCGCCGGGCTTGGCCTGTCCATCACCAAGATGATCGTGGAGGGCCACGGCGGCAGCATCACCTGTGAGAGCGGCCAGGGCAAGGGCAGCACGTTCACGCTGACACTACCGGCGGACGGGCCCCCGCCGTCGTTCTAGGGAATCGATTGCTCCGTAGATGCCGTTTTGACGGCTCAAAACGGCATCTACGGAGCAACCGATGGGTTCAGTGCTCCCGGAGCGCCCTTGTCAGTTCCGCACGGGCCAGCAGCTCGTCGTCGGACGGGTAGGCCACTTCCTCCAGCACCAGCGGGTGCGGCGCGGCGAGCACGGACTTGGCGTCCCGCTTCCTGGCCAGCAGGCGCTCGTGCAGCCAGCCCGCTTCCTCAACGCCCTCCCCCACGTACAGGGCAGAGCCGACCAGGGCGCGCACCATGTTGTGGCAAAAAGCGTCGGCCTGGACAGTGGCCACGATGACGCCGTCTTCGGCCCGCGTGAACTCGAAGCGCTGGAGCTCGCGGATAGTGGTTGCACCCTCCCGCGGCTTGCAGAAGGACAGGAAGTTCTGCAGCCCCAGGAGCTTGGAGGCACCCTCGTTGAGCAGGTCCACGTCCAGCGGGTTCTTATGCCACAGGGTGGAGTACCGGCCCAGCGGGTCCCACAGGGCGGGCCCGTCCGCGATGCGGTAGCTGTAGCGCCGCCACAGGGCCGAGAAACGGGCGTCAAAGCCTTCGGGTGCCAGCGTAATCCTGTGCACCTCCACGGCGCCGGTGAGGTCCCCGAGCACCCGGCTCAGGGCGCCGCGGATCCTGCGGAGCATGGCGACGGCGGGATCCAGTTCGTGCCCGCGGGGCAGTCCCCGCCACTCGGCTTCCGTGAGGTCCAGGTGGACAACCTGGCCGCGTGCGTGCACTCCCGCGTCCGTCCGGCCCGCAACGGTGACGCGGACCGGCCGCCGTACCAGCAGGTGCAGGGCCTCCTCGAGGACCCCCTGGACAGTGCGCAGGCCAGGCTGCAGTGCCCACCCGCTGAAAGGGCCGCCGTCGTACGACAAATCAAGCCGGACACGCAAAAACCCGCCGCCCCCCAATACGGGGGCCGCGGGTTTTTGGTCGTTCATAGACTCAAGTCTATGCGAAGGAAGTCAGCGAATTACTTCGCGTCCTTTTCCTCGGCTGCGGGAGCCTCGGGGGCTTCCTCAGCGGCCGGAGCCTCTTCGGTTGCAGCCTCTTCAGCCGGAGCCTCAGCAGCGTCGGCTTCAACAGCCTCTGCCTCGGGAGCCTCTTCTGCAACGGGTGCAGCAGCGGCTTCCTTCTTGTCAGCGTCGCGCTTCGCAGCGGAGGTAGCCTCGGCTACAACAGCCTGCTTGGCGGAAACCGGCTCGAGGACGAGCTCGATGACAGCCATGGGAGCGTTGTCGCCCTTGCGGTTGCCGATCTTGGTGATGCGGGTGTAGCCGCCGTCGCGGTTCTCCACAGCCTGGGCGATGTCGGTGAACAGCTCGTGGACGACGCCCTTGTTGCTGATCAGGCCGAGGACCCGGCGGCGGGAAGCGAGGTCGCCACGCTTGGCGAAGGTGACCAGGCGCTCTGCGTACGGCTTCAGGCGCTTGGCCTTGGTCACCGTGGTGGTGATCCGCTTGTGCTCGAACAGGGATGCTGCCAGGTTCGCGAGCATGAGGCGCTCGTGAGCCGGGCCGCCTCCGAGGCGCGGACCCTTAGTGGGGGTAGGCATAATTGTTTCTCCTCAAATGGAAGCCGTGGGCGCTGCACACCGTGGTGCCTGCCCGCCGGCCAAGGTCTGGTTTAGAGTTCGTCGTCGCCGAAGGCGGCGTCGTCCTCTTCGATTGCTGCGGCGCGTGCTGCGAGGTCAAAACCGGGAGGCGAGTCCTTGAGGGACAGGCCCAGTTCAACCAGCTTTGCCTTGACCTCGTCAATGGACTTGGCACCGAAGTTGCGGATGTCCATCAGGTCAGCCTCGGAGCGGGCAACGAGTTCACCCACGGTGTGGATGCCCTCACGCTTGAGGCAGTTGTAGGAACGGACGGTGAGGTCCAGATCCTCGATCGGCAGTGCCATGTCGGCTGCCAGGGCAGCGTCGGTGGGCGACGGGCCGATCTCGATACCTTCAGCTGCGGTGTTCAGCTCACGTGCCAGACCGAAGAGCTCCACCAGGGTGGTGCCTGCGGAAGCAACAGCATCGCGCGGGGCGATGGCCTGCTTGGTCTCGACGTCGACAATCAGCTTGTCGAAGTCGGTGCGCTGCTCAACACGGGTTGCTTCCACGCGGAAAGTAACCTTCAGCACCGGCGAGTAGATGGAGTCGACCGGGATGCGGCCGATCTCTGCATCGCCGGACTTGTTCTGAGCTGCCGAAACGTAGCCGCGGCCGCGCTCGATGGTCAGTTCGAGTTCGAACTTGCCCTTCGAGTTCAGCGTGGCGATGTGCAGATCCGGGTTGTGGAATTCGACGCCGGCCGGCGGAGCGATGTCCGCGGCGGTGACGACTCCGGGGCCCTGCTTGCGCAGGTATGCAACAACCGGCTCATCGTGCTCGGAGGAGACCGAGAGGCTCTTGATGTTCAGGATGATCTCAGTGACATCTTCCTTGACACCCGGAACCGTGGTGAACTCGTGCAGCACGCCATCGATCCGGATGCTGGTTACGGCAGCACCGGGGATGGAGGAGAGCAGGGTACGGCGGAGGGAGTTTCCGAGGGTGTAGCCGAAGCCCGGTTCCAGCGGTTCAATGATGAAACGCGAACGGTTTTCGGAGACTACCTCTTCGGAGAGGGTGGGGCGCTGTGCAATGAGCACTTAGGTTTCCTTTCGGCGAGCATCCGCTATATGACGCAACACAGGTGGTGGAAATTCGGTCTGAAGACTTAACGCGCTGGGCTTGCCCGGACCGTCGACGGTCCGGGCAAGCTCAAACGGCGGAAAAGCCTTAGACGCGGCGGCGCTTCGGCGGGCGGCAGCCGTTGTGCGCGGCGGGGGTGACGTCCTGGATGGAGCCAACCTCGAGGCCGGCGGCCTGGAGCGAACGGATCGCGGTCTCGCGTCCGGAGCCCGGGCCCTTGACGAAAACGTCTACCTTGCGCATGCCGTGCTCCTGCGCACGCTTGGCAGCAGCTTCGGCGGCCATCTGGGCTGCGAACGGGGTGGACTTACGCGAGCCCTTGAAGCCAACCTCACCTGAGGAAGCCCAAGAGATAACAGCGCCGTTCGGGTCCGTGATGGAAACGATGGTGTTGTTAAAAGTGCTCTTGATGTGCGCCTGGCCCAGCGCGATATTCTTCTTGTCCTTCTTACGCGGCTTGCGAACCGCGCCACGAGTCTTCGGGGGCATTTTTTCTCCTACAGAAAGTTATCGGGGGAAAGTCCGTTAGTCCCGGCGGGGATTTTAACGGGCCTTCTTCTTGCCGGCGACGGTACGCTTCGGGCCCTTGCGGGTACGTGCGTTGGTCTTCGTACGCTGTCCGCGTACGGGCAGGCCCTTGCGGTGGCGCAGGCCTTCGTAGCTGCCGATTTCAACCTTGCGGCGGATATCTGCTGCTACTTCGCGGCGAAGGTCACCCTCAACCTTGTAGTTGCCTTCAATGTAGTCACGCAGCTCAACCAGCTGGGCGTCAGTCAGGTCCTTGACGCGAACGTCAGCGCTGATGCCCGTGGCAGCCAGGGTTTCGTGTGCACGGGTCTTGCCCACGCCGTAGATGTAAGTAAGCGCAATTTCCAGCCGCTTTTCGCGGGGAATGTCTACGCCAGCGAGACGAGCCATAGTGGCAGTACTCCTTGATAAACCGGAGGTCCTAGGCAGTACACCCGCACGTTCTGTGCGGCCCCAGCCTCCGACCGGGGGTTAGCTGTCCGGACTCTTTCGAGCTCAATGTTCCAGATCAGCTTGTGCTGCCTTTATTTACTTGCGTGGGTTAGCAACCCAGGATTTCCCGATGAAGGGAAATTAGCCCTGGCGCTGCTTGTGGCGCGGGTTCTCGCAGATCACCATGACCCGGCCATTACGGCGGATCACTTTGCACTTTTCGCAGATCTGCTTGACGCTCGGCTTGACCTTCATGGCATTCCTTTGCGTGTAACAGTTGGTCAACTGGAGCGGCGCTCAGCTCGCGCTGAAGCCGCCCAGCAATTTACTTGTAGCGGTAGACGATACGACCACGGGTGAGGTCGTACGGGCTCAGCTCCACCACTACGCGGTCCTCTGGGAGGATTCGGATGTAGTGCTGACGCATCTTTCCAGAGATGTGTGCCAGAACGATGTGCTTGTTGGTGAGCTCAACGCGAAACATCGCGTTAGGCAGCGCCTCGGTCACAACGCCTTCGATCTCAATGACCCCGTCCTTCTTGGCCATACCCTCCGCTAACTGTTGTTGCCGCAGCCCTGCCGGATTGCACCGGGCATGGCCACGAACGTTTTGGTTGGATCGATTGCCGGCTCCAGACCCAAAAGGGCGTGGCAGTCCAGACAACCAACAAACAACACTACGCCACTTTGCAGCGAAAGTTAAATCCAGCCATGCTAGCGCATCCCGCCGCCGTACGCACCATATTCCCCCGCCGGAGTGCTCACGGCCCGGGCACTGGCTACGCCGTCGAGGATGGCCAAACGTACGACGTCGGCTGCCGCACTCTGCAGGGTGATGAGGCTGAGCCGCCGGGCAGCTTCGTCCGAACGATCGAGTGCCGCAGCCTGGGTGGCCAGGCAAAATACAGTGTCCCCGTCAGCCAGGGTGTGGCTTGGATTCAGGGCCCTTGCTATCCCGGCGTGCGCCGCCGAAGCAGTTCGCTTGCACTCGGCAACATCGAGCACCGCATTGGTGGCGACAACAACGAGGGTGGTGTTCAGCGGGGCGTCTGCATCATGGCGATTGGGCTTTTCGAACCCCAAGGGGAGTCCCAACGCATTGACTATGGCAAGGGCGCCGACAACGATGCCGTTGTCCAGCGTGATGGAGGCCGTTCCTGCGCCGCCTTTGAACTGTCCCCTGCCGATGAGGGCCCCGGTGCCGGCGCCCACGTTGCCGCGCCCGACGTCGTGCCCTTCCGTTTGCGACGCAGCGGCGGCGGTTGCCGCGTAGCCCATGTCCGCCGTCGGACGTGCGGAGAAGTCCCCGCCCCTGCCCAGGTCGAAGATCGCGGCGGCCGGCACGATAGGGACTACTCCCCCGGGCACCGGGAACCCGCGGCCGTTCTCCTCGCACCAGCGCTGGGCGCCGGCGGCGGAGGCTAGGCCGTACGCGCTGCCGCCGGTGAGGACCACGGCGTCGACGGCGCTGACCAGGGTGGTGGGGTCCAGGGCGTCCGTCTCATGTGTGGCCGGTCCGCCTCCCTGGACATCCACCGAACCCACCGTGCCCGGCGGCGGAAGGACCACCGTCACCCCGGTCAGCCAGCCGTCGTCGGACTTTTGCGCGTGGCCAACCCGGATCCCGGGGACATCGGTGATCGCTCCCATGGCATCCATTCTGCCCTTTTGACCAGCAAACTGATGAATACGGCGGGTCCCTGACTTTCAAACAAAGTTTGTGCAAGACTGCAGGCAGCACAGCGTTAACAGGCAATGAAGCCTCGTATAACAGTCCCCCTCACGAGGGCATTCGTAGCTTTCCGCCTACTGACTTTGTGGTGAAGTAATGGCTAGACTCCCCCGACCACGGCCGGCCACGAGCAGGCACGAATCCCGTGAGAGACCGCATGACCCGTCAACTCGCACCCCATCCGTCCACCGATCCCACGAAGCCCGGACCCGCCGCCGCCCCTGGACGCCGGCGC
Source organism: Pseudarthrobacter oxydans (assembly GCF_034258515.1). Lineage (NCBI taxonomy): Bacteria > Bacillati > Actinomycetota > Actinomycetes > Micrococcales > Micrococcaceae > Pseudarthrobacter > Pseudarthrobacter oxydans. Next base: position 3,173,405 of record NZ_CP139438.1, read on the forward strand.
TGGACGCAGCGAACCCGGCGTGACTTCTTCGTGTTCCTTGCCCTCGCTTTGCCCAACCTGGTGCTGATCGCCGTCTTCACATACAGGCCGTTGGTCAGCAACATCTACTACTCCACGCTGGACTGGACCCTGGGGTCGCCCTCAGCCACGGTGGTGGGCATCAATAACTACGTCACCTTCTTCACCAGCGACGACGCCTCCAAGGTACTGGGCACCACGGCGATCTTCACTGCAGTCACGGTGGGCGGATCCATGATCCTGGGGCTGCTCATCGCCCTGGCGCTGAATGCGAAAGTCCCGGGAACCACCTTCGCCCGTTCGGCGGTATTCGCTCCCTACGTCCTGTCCGGCGTGGGCGTGGGCCTGGTGTGGCTCTTCATTTTCGATCCCGGCTACGGCGTCCTGGCCTGGCTGCTCCGTGGCATCGGCCAGCAGAGCCCGCAGTGGATCAATGACCCGCAGCTTTCCCTGGTCATGGTCATCCTCGTCTACGTCTGGAAGAACCTGGGGTACTGCGCGGTGGTCTACCTGGCCGGGCTGCAGTCCCTGCCGCAGGATGTCATGGAGGCGGCGTCCCTGGATGGCGCGAACGGGTTCCGGCGGTTCATCAGCATGTCGTTGCCGCTACTGTCCCCCACCACGTTCTTCCTGCTGATCACCACCATGCTGTCCTCGCTGCAGGCCTTCGACCTGATCCGCATCATGACCCCGTTGGGAACCGGTACCAGCACCCTGATCTACGAGGCGTATCTCCAGGCCTTTGGTGCCTTCAACCGCGCAGGCTATTCGGCGGCCATCTCGGTGGTCCTGTTCGCGATCCTCCTGGTGATCACCGTGTTCCAACTGCGTTTCGTGGAGCGGAAGGTGCACTACTCGTGAGCTCCCTGTCACCGGTCAACCCGGACCCCACCGTCCCGGCAACGCAGGAAGCCGAACCACTTCTTCCCCGCGATCGGCCCTTCTCGCGGCGCAACCTGGCGCAAGCCGTCCTCGGCGGCTACGTCCCGCTGGTCCTGGCAACCCTGGTGGTCTTCCTGCCGCTGCTCTGGATGGTGCTCAGCTCATTCAAGCAGCCTGGTGAGATCATCACCATGGACCTGAAGATCCTGCCGGAAAGCCTCAACCTGCAGAACTACCAGATCGCGATGACCACTGTGCCCTTCGGCCAGTTCTTCCTGAACAGCACCATCGTCACGGTGACGGGCGCCAGCGTGAAAGTCATCCTGGCCATCCTGACGGCCTACGCCCTGGTGTTCGTGCGCTTCCCGTTCAAGAACGCGATTTTCGTCCTGATCCTGGTGGCCCTTATGGTGCCGCCCCAGGTGTCCATCCTGCCCAACTACATCCTGATCTCGGGAATGGGCGGAAAGAACACCCTGTGGGGCATCATCCTCCCGGGCCTCGGAACCGCCTTCGGAACCTTCCTCCTGCGCCAACACTTCCTCACACTGCCCGCCTCCATCCTTGAGTCGGCGGAAATCGATGGCGCCGGCCACTGGCGCCGCCTCTGGCGGATCGTGGTGCCGGTCTCCGTTCCCTCGATCGCCACGGTGGCACTCGTGACCATTGTCAGCGAGTGGAACGAGTACATCTGGCCGCTGATCATCACGGACCGTCCCGACACCATGACCCTGCCGGTGGGCCTGACACTGCTCCAGAACTCCGAGGGCAACGCCTCCGGATGGGGCATCCTCATGGCTGGCGCCGTCCTGGTCATCGTCCCCATCCTTATCGTTTTCGCAGCCCTCCAGCGTTACATCGTCGCCGGGCTCACCCAGGGCAGCGTCACCGGGTAAGCCCGTGCCGCCGTCGTTCGTCACAGAAGAAGCACCCAACTCCTCAATGCGGCACCCAATGAAAGGACCTGCACATGACACAGCACCTCGATCGGAGGCACTTCCTGGGACTCGCCGGGGTCACGGCGTCGGCCGCTGCCCTGGCAGCCTGCGGCGGCCCGTCCACGAGCGGCACGCCCAAAGCCAGCGAAGCCGCGGAACTCGACTTCAGTGGAGTGAAACCGGCCGCGAAAATCGACTTCTGGTCCAACCACCCCGGAAAGTCGCAGGACGTCGAAAAGGCCATTATTGAGAAGTTCCACGCCAAGTTCCCGGACATCCGGGTCAACCTGGTCACAGCCGGCGCGAACTACGAGGAAATCGCGCAGAAGTTCCAGACCTCGCAGGCGGCAAAATCCGGCCTCCCGGGCGTCGTCGTCCTCTCCGATGTCTGGTGGTTCCGCTACTTCACCAACGGCAGCATCATCCCGGTGGACGCCCTCGTCAAGCAGCTGGACATCAAGCTGGACGATTTCCGAAAGTCACTCGTGGACGACTACAAGTACAACGACAAGCAATGGGCGCTCCCCTACGGGCGTTCAACTCCCCTGTTCTATTACAACAAGGACCACTTCAAGGCGGCCGGGCTGCCGGACCGGGCACCCAAGACCTGGCAGGAGTTCGGCGAGTGGGCGCCCAAGCTGAAGGCCAGCTCAGGCGCGCAGTACGCCTACATCTATCCTGCGCTGGCGGGCTACGCGGGGTGGACCCTGCAAAACAACCTCTGGGGCTGGGGTGGCTCCTGGTCCAAGGAATGGGAGATCACCTGCGATTCGCCTGAATCCATCGAAGCGCTGCAGTGGGCCCAGGACTCCATCTACAAGAACGGATGGGCCGGCGTCTCCTCCAAGGAAGCTGCGGACGACTTCTCCGCCGGGCTGACCTCGTCCACGATCTCCTCCACCGGATCCCTCCTTGGCGTGCTGAAGTCCGCGCCGTTCAATGTGGGTGTGGGCTTCCTTCCCGGCGGACCGAAGGCCGAGACCAACGTCTGCCCCACCGGCGGCGCAGGGCTGGGCATCCCCAGCGGCATCACCAAGGAAGAGCAGCTGGCAGCCGGCACGTTCATCAAGTTCATGACCGAGCCGGAAAACAGCGCAGCCTTCTCGGCTGCCACCGGCTACATGCCCACCCGCGAGTCGGCGGACATGAAGGCGGTCCTGGCCCGGACGCCGCAGATCCAGACTGCCGTGGACCAGCTGGCTGTTACGCGGGTCCAGGACAATGCCCGCGTGTTCCTCCCGGGTGCTGACCAGGAACTGGCCAAGGCGGCCGCAGCGATCCTTACCCAGCAGGCGGACGTCAAGTCCACCATGACCAGCCTGAAGAAGACGCTGGAGGGCATCTACGAAAAGGACGTGAAGCCGAAGCTCGGTTGAGTTTCTCCTTAAGGACGAAGCGCCGGCTGACGTTGTGGAATCACAACGGCAGCCGGCGCTTCTGCCTGGGCAGGAAGGCCGCGGGGCTACGGGACCGGCACCGGGGTGACCCCGAGGGGCACCAGGTGCTCCGCGCCGCCGTCGGGCGCTGACAGCACCCAGATGCCCTTCTCATGGACAGCCACTGAGTGCTCCCACTGGCAGGAGCGCTGGCCGTCCGTGGTCACCACGGTCCAGTCGTCCTCAAGGACAGCGGTGTCGATGCCGCCGCGGACCAGCATGGGCTCGATCGCGAGGCAGAGGCCGGGCCGGATTTTGGGTCCACGGTGGCTGGTGCGGTAGTTCAGCACATCCGGGGCCATGTGCATTTCGGAGCCGATGCCGTGGCCTACGTAATCTTCGAGGATCCCCAACGGCTTGCCGGGGACTGCGGAAACGTAGTCGTCGATGGCGGCCCCGATGTCACCCACATGCTTGCCAGTGGCCAGTGCCGCGATTCCGCGCCACATGGCTGCATTGGTCACGTCAGACAGGCGCTGGTCCTCCGGATCGGCGGTGCCCACGATGACGGTCCTGGCGGAGTCGGAGTGCCAGCCGTTCACGATTGCGCCGCCGTCGATCGAGATGATGTCCCCGTCCTTGAGCACGCGGCTGCCGGGGATGCCGTGCACCACTTCCTCGTTGACTGAGGTGCAGATGGTGGCCGGAAAGCCGTGGTAGCCGAGGAAGTTCGACTTTGCGCCCGCCTCGTTCAGCACGGCGGCGAAGACGTCGTCCAGGTGCTTGGTGGTCACTCCGGGCACGGCCGCGGCAACGGCAGCGTCAAGCGCGCGGCTCAGGACCAGGCCTGCCTCGTGCATGATGCGCATCTGGGCATTGGTCTTGTATTCGATGCGGGGCTGGCCAAAGGCCATGGTGTTCCTTCTTTCAAATGGCTGAGGCTCCTCCCGGATGACGGGAGGAGCCTCGGATAACTGCCGCCTGGATCAGGCTGCCTGCGCTGCCTTGATGGCCTGCATCACGCGGTCGGTGACCTCGTCGATGGGGCCGATGCCGTCCACCTGGGTGAGGATGCCGCGCTCGGCGTACTTGGCCACCACGGCTTCGGTCTGCTCGTGGTACAGGTCAAGGCGGTGGCGGATGACGGCTTCGTTGTCGTCGCTCCGGCCCGTTTCCTTGGCCCGGCCGAGCAGCCGGTGCACCAGTTCCTCATCGTCGGCAGTCAGCTGCAGGACGACGTCGAGCTTTTCCTCACCCTTGGCGAGGATCTCGTCCAGGTAGTCCACCTGGGCGGTGGTGCGGGGGTAGCCGTCCAGCAGGAAGCCGTTTTCGACGTCGGACTCGCTGAGCCGGTCCCGCACCATCTTGTTGGTCACGCTGTCCGGAACGAAGTCGCCGTTGTCCATGTACTTCTTGGCCTCGATGCCAAGCGGCGTTTCGCCCTTCACGTTTGCACGGAAGATGTCGCCGGTGGAGATGGCCACAACGCCGAGGCGCTCTGAAATCCGTTCCGCCTGCGTTCCTTTTCCGGAGCCCGGAGGCCCAATAATCAGCATTCTCGTCATCGCAAAAGCCCTTCGTAGTGACGTTGTTGTAGCTGTGCGTCAATCTGCTTGACGGTCTCCAGACCCACGCCCACCATGATCAGGATCGAGGTGCCACCGAACGGGAAGTTCTGGTTCGCGTTGATCAGTACCAGTGCAACCAGCGGAATCAGCGCCACGAAGCCCAGGTACATGGCTCCTGGCAGGGTGATCCTGGAGAGCACGTACTGCAGATAGTCAGCGGTCGGCTTACCCGCGCGGATACCCGGGATAAAGCCGCCGTACTTCTTCATGTTGTCCGAGACCTCTTCAGGGTTGAAGGTGATCGCGACATAGAAGTAGGTAAAGAACACGATCATGGCGAAGTACAGCACCATGTAGATCGGGTGGTCACCGCGTGTCAGGTTGTTGTTGATCCATTCAACCCACGGCTGGAGCTGCTCGCCCTGCTTGGGCTGGTTGAACTGCGCAACCAGGCCCGGCAGGTACAGCATGGAGGACGCGAAGATCACCGGGATGACACCGGCCATGTTGACCTTGATGGGGATGTAGGTGCTGGTGCCGCCCACGGTCCGGCGGCCGATCATCCGCTTCGCGTACTGAACAGGAACGCGGCGCTGCGATTGCTCAACGAAGACCACCAGGGCCACGGTGAGCAGGCCCACGGCAAGGACGATAAAGAAGGTGCCGGGACCCTGCGAGGTCCAGATGGCGCCCAGGGAGGTGGGGAAGGTGGCAGCAATGGACGTGAAGATCAGCAGCGACATGCCGTTGCCCACGCCCTTCTCGGTCACGAGTTCGCCCATCCACATGATCAGGCCGGTGCCGGCCGTCAGGGTGATGATGATCAGGATGGTGGTGATCACGCTGCTGTCGGGAATGATCTGCAGGTTGCAGCCGGGCAGCAGCTGGCCGGAACGCGCCAGCGACACCAGGGTGGTGGCGTTGAGCAGGCCCAGTGCGATGGTGAGGTAGCGCGTGTACTGGGTCAGTTTCGACTGGCCGGACGCGCCTTCCTCGTACAGTTCCTGGAACCGGGGAATGACCACCCGGAGCAACTGGACGATGATGCTTGCCGTGATGTACGGCATGATACCCAGGGCGAAGATGGACACCTGCAGCAGGGCTCCGCCGCTGAACAGGTTCACGAGCTGGTACAGCCCGCCTGCCGTCTGACCGCCCTGCAAGCATTGCTGCACGTTCTGGTAGTTCACACCAGGCGAGGGAATGAAGGCACCCAAGCGGAAGATGGTGATGATTCCCAGCGTGAACAACAACTTGCGTCGCAGATCAGGCGTGCGAAAGGCCCGGCCAAATGCGCTAAGCAAGCGTCCTCCTGTGGTGTCTATAAGAGTGGTGTGATGGGGATCGATGAATCCCAACAACCGAGTCTAACGGGTGTATGCGCCCTGCGAACAATCCGCGGAAGCGGCGCTGCGCCGGATGGCGGCGAAAAAACGCCGGGCGGATGGAAAAAACTCCCGGTCCCGGGGCCGTAGCCCCGGGACCGGGAGTTCAACAACGGGCTTGGCGCCCACCGGCTCTAGAGAGCGGTGGTGCTTCCGCCTGCTGCGGCAATCTTTTCAGCGGCGCTGGCCGAGAATGCGTGGGCGGTGACGTCAACCTTGACGGTGATGTCGCCGGTGCCCAGCACCTTGACGGGCTGGTTCTTGCGAACGGCACCCTTTTCGACCAGGTTCTCCACGGTGACTGCGCCACCTTCGGGGAACAGCTCGTTGAGCTTGTCCAGGTTTACAACCTGGTACTCGACCCGGAACGGGTTCTTGAAGCCGCGCAGCTTGGGCAGGCGCATGTGCAGCGGCAACTGGCCGCCGGCAAAGCCAGCCTTGATCTGGTAGCGGGCTGCAGTACCCTTCGTGCCACGGCCAGCGGTCTTACCCTTGGATGCTTCACCACGACCAACACGGGTCTTGGCGGTCTTGGCACCCGGGGCGGGACGCAGGTGGTGAACCTTCAGGGCGTTCTGCTTCTCAGCAGCCTGTGCCTTATCAGCAGTGTTCTCTGCCATTTACTTCGCCTCCTCTACCTTTACCAGGTGCGGAACCGTGTTGAGCATTCCAACAGTCACGGCATCGGCGGTGCGGACAACAGTCTGTCCGATCCGCTTCAGGCCGAGGGACCGCAGGGTGTCGCGCTGGTTCTGCTTGCCGCCAATGGCGGACTTGATCTGAGTGATCTCCAACTGCGCGTCGGAGGGAATCAGGTTCTTAGCCATGACTAGGCACCTGCCTTCATGTTCAGAAGGGCCTTCACCAGTGCCGGCGGAGCGATCTCGTCGAGGGGCAGGCCGCGGCGTGCTGCCACTGCTGCCGGCTCTTCGAGGCGCTTCAGGGCGTCAACAGTCGCGTGAACGATGTTGATGGCGTTGGAGGAACCGAGCGACTTGGAGAGGATGTCGTGGATGCCCACGCACTCCAGTACTGCACGGACCGGGCCACCGGCGATAACACCGGTACCGGCGGAGGCCGGACGCAGCATTACGACGCCTGCGGCAGCCTCACCCTGAACGCGGTGCGGGATGGTGCTGCCAACGCGGGGAACGCGGAAGAAGGACTTCTTAGCTTCTTCTACGCCCTTTGCGATTGCGGCAGGAACTTCCTTAGCCTTGCCGTAGCCAACGCCGACCATACCGTTGCCGTCACCGACGACGACCAAGGCGGTGAAGCTGAAGCGACGACCACCCTTGACCACCTTGGAAACGCGGTTGATGGTGACGACGCGCTCTACGAACTGGCTCTTCTCGGCTTCACGGCCGCCATCGCGGCCGCCACGGCCACCACGGTCGCCGCGGCCCTGGCCACGGTCGCCACGCTCGCCGCGACGAGCGCCACCACGGCGGTCATCGGCAGCTGCGGGGGCAGTGGTCTCAGTGGCAGCTACGGCTTCAGTAGCCTTCTGATCTGCAGACACAGTGTCCTTTTCCTTGTTTGCTTCCGTCACAGTGACAGCCCACCTTCACGTGCACCGTCAGCGACGGCGGCGATCCGGCCGTGGTACTTGTTACCACCGCGGTCGAAGACAACAGCTTCGATACCGGCAGCCTTGGCACGCTCTGCGACGAGTTCGCCAACGCGCTTGGCCTTGGCAGTCTTGTCGCCGTCGAATGCACGAAGGTCGGCTTCCAGAGTGGAGGCGCTCGCTACGGTCTGGCCCTTGGTGTCATCGACAACCTGGACGAATACGTGGCGTGCGGAACGGTTGACGACCAGACGCGGACGTACAGCCGTACCGGAGATGCGCTTACGGATACGAAGCTGGCGGCGGCTGCGCGAAGCAGACTTGCTCTTGTTCGTACGCTTCTTGTTAATTGAGATGGCCATGGTTACTTACCAGCCTTTCCGACCTTGCGGCGGATGACTTCGCCGGCGTAACGGATGCCCTTGCCCTTGTAGGGGTCCGGCTTCCGCAGCTTGCGAATGTTGGCAGCAACCTCGCCGACCTGCTGCTTGTTGATACCTGAAACAGAGAGCTTGGTCGGGGTCTCAACTGCAAAGGTGATGCCCTCCGGTGCGGAGACATTGACCGGGTGGCTGAAACCGAGAGCGAACTCAAGGTCAGATCCCTTGGCCTGAACGCGGTAACCGGTACCGACGATTTCAAGCTTCTTCTCGTAGCCCTTGGTGACGCCCTCGATCATGTTGGAGATCAGGGTGCGGGTCAGGCCGTGGAGTGAACGGGAGGCGCGCTCGTCGTTCGGGCGGGCGACAGTCAGGGTGTCTGCATCCAGGGTGACCTCGATCGGGCTGGCCACAGTGTGGTTCAGCTCGCCTTTGGATCCCTTGACGCTGACGACAGAGCCGTCAACCTTGACCTCAACGCCGGCAGGAACGGTGATGGGGAGACGTCCAATACGTGACATTATTCTCTTCCTTTCCCGTTACCAGACGTACGCGAGGACTTCGCCGCCCACGCCCTTCTTGCCGGCCTGCTTGTCAGTCAGGAGGCCGGAAGAGGTGGACAGGATTGCGACACCCAGGCCACCGAGCACGTGCGGCAGGTTGGTGGACTTTGCGTAAACACGCAGGCCCGGCTTGGAGATACGGCGAACGCCAGCGATTGAACGCTCGCGGTTCGGTCCGAACTTGAGCTCGATGGTCAGCTTCTTGCCAACCTCAGCGTCCTCTTCCTTCCAGCCGGCGATGAAACCTTCGGCCTTGAGGATGTCGGCGACGCGTGCCTTGAGCTTGCTGTACGGCATGGTCACGGTGTCGTGGTATGCCGAGTTTGCATTGCGCAGACGCGTAAGCATGTCTGCGACAGGATCTGTCATTGTCATGGTGGGCTCTTGCCCTTCCTCGTAACGGTTTCCGCGGCGCAGCTTCCCTGACCGGAGTCAGGGCCGTGCCGCCGGACCTTTTACGTAGTTAGATTAGTCTTCGGCCTTGAACGGGAAACCAAGCGCCTTGAGCAGCGCACGGCCTTCGTCATCGGTCTTGGCAGTGGTAACAACCGTGATGTCCATACCGCGGACGCGGTCGATCTTGTCCTGGTCGATTTCGTGGAACATAACCTGCTCGGTCAGACCGAAGGTGTAGTTGCCGTTGCCATCGAACTGCTTGCCGCTCAGTCCGCGGAAGTCGCGGATACGGGGCAGTGCCAGGGTGACAAGACGATCCAGGAATTCCCACATGCGGTCGCCACGCAGGGTAGCGTGCGCACCGATGGGCATGCCTTCGCGCAGCTTGAACTGTGCGATCGACTTGCGGGCCTTGGTTACCTGCGGCTTCTGGCCGGTGATCTGGGTGAGGTCGCGGACAGCGCCGTCGATCAGCTTGGAGTCCTTGGCGGCATCTCCAACACCCATGTTCACAACGACCTTCACGAGGCGGGGAACCTGGTTGACGTTCTGGTACTTGAATTCCTCAATGAGCGTGCTCTTGATGGATTCTGCGTACTTGGTCTTCAGACGAGGAACGATCTTCGTTGCCGGAGTCTCGAGAGTCTCAGTCATTAGATGTCCTTCCCTGAGCTCTTGGCCACGCGGATGCGGACTTCGCGCTGCTTGCCGTTACGCTCAACGGTCTCAGTGCGGAAGCCGACGCGGGTGGGCTTCTTGGTGGACGGGTCAACCAGAGCCACGTTGGAGATGTGGATCGGGGCTTCAACAACCTCGATGCCACCGGTCTTGGTGCCGCGCTGCGACTGACCGACCTTGGTGTGCTTGGTTACGCGGTTAACGCCTTCAACCAACACGCGGTTGGTGTCGGTGAAAACACGCAGGACCTTGCCCTGCTTGCCGCGGTCGCCGCCGCGCTCAGCCTTGGCGCCAGTGATGACCTGAACGAGGTCACCCTTCTTGATCTTAGAAGCCATGGACTAGAGCACCTCCGGAGCCAGAGAAACGATCTTCATGAACTTCTTGTCACGGAGTTCACGACCAACCGGTCCGAAGATACGGGTACCGCGGGGGTCACCGTCGCCCTTCAGGATCACAGCTGCGTTCTCGTCAAACTTGATGTAGGAACCATCCGCACGGCGGCGTTCCTTCTTGGTACGGACGATGACTGCCTTGACAACATCGCCCTTCTTTACGTTGCCGCCCGGGATTGCATCCTTGACGGTGGCGACAATGACGTCACCGATGCCTGCGTAGCGACGGCCAGATCCACCGAGAACGCGAATGGTAAGGATTTCCTTAGCACCCGTGTTGTCGGCGACCTTGAGTCGCGACTCCTGCTGAATCACTATTTACTCCTTGCGTCGCGCCGGTTCTCAGACCGAAAATCTTCCTACGGAATGAGCCTTGCGGAACGGTTGATCGGGGTGTCTCTTGACCTGCCTGGATTTTGCCAGACCAGGCCTAAACTCCCGTGCCAGAAGCAGTTGCTCCCATCCGGTCCAGGACTGCTCCTGGGCGCAAGGGGGCACTATGCCGTGGCACGCTTGTTTACGAGGTTGATGACGGCGCACGAAAGGCGCCATACAAACTCAAAATCTTAGCACAGTTCCGGCCAGTCCCCATATCACCGCCGGCGCTCCCCCGCAAGGCGGACGACGCCGTTACGCACCGCAGCCTGACGGCCCGCCCCCGGCGCCGCTCCCCGCTGTCGGACGCTCTCTCACTTAATGCGCCTTTTCGGTCATCGCTCTCTCACTGTCCTCAGGAAAGTGAGAGAGCATCGGCCAAAAACCGACGTTAAGTGAGAGAGCGTCGGGGGGCACGACGGCGCCATGCGCAGGATTCTTTCGGCGCACCTTGCGTGCCACTCCCCCGGGAAGCCGCAGCACCGCCGTCGTGCGGTCACCACGCGTCCACGCCGTTAAAGCGGAAACCCCCGCTCCCAGGGGAGCAGGGGTTTCCGGTTACCGAAGCAGCAGGTGCTACTTGGCCTTCTCGAGGATTTCCACGAGCCGCCAGTTCTTGGTGGCGGACAGCGGGCGGGTCTCGGCGATAACAACGAGGTCGCCGATGCCGGCGGTGTTGTTCTCGTCGTGAGCCTTGACCTTGGAGGTACGGCGGATGACCTTGCCGTACAGGGCGTGCTTCACGCGGTCTTCAACCTGGACAACGATGGTCTTTTCCATCTTGTCAGAGACCACGTAGCCGCGACGCGTCTTGCGGTAACCGCGCTGCTCAGCCGTGGCTGCGGTAGCAGTTTCCGTCACGTTCTCGTCCTTTTCACTCACTTGGCATCCTCCTCGGTCTCAACCGTTTCAGCCGGCTCGGCCTTCTTGGTTGCGGCCTTCTTGGACTTCTTCTCTTCCTTGGCTTCCACAACCGGTGCGGCAACCTCGGCACGAATGCCCAGCTCGCGCTCACGGAGAACGGTGTAGATGCGGGCGATGTCCTTCTTTACCGCGCGCAGACGACCGTGGTTCTCCAGCTGTCCGGTGGCGGACTGGAAACGCAGGTTGAACAGCTCTTCCTTGGCCTTGCGGAGTTCTTCAACGAGACGCTCGTTGTCGAAACCGTCCAGCTGTGCGGGAGCCAGATCCTTGGATCCTACTGCCATTTCTATTCACCACCTTCGCGACGCAGAATGCGTGCCTTCAACGGGAGCTTGTGGATTGCCAGGCGCAGTGCCTCGCGGGCTACCGATTCCTCGACACCGGAGATCTCGAAGAGAACCCGGCCCGGCTTGACGTTTGCGACCCACCATTCCGGTGAACCCTTACCGGAACCCATGCGGGTTTCGGCAGGCTTCTTGGTCAGGGGACGGTCCGGGTAGATGTTGATCCAGACCTTACCGCCACGCTTGATGTGGCGGGTCATCGCGATACGGGCAGACTCGATCTGACGGTTGGTGACGTATGCCGGGCTCAGGGCCTGGATGCCGTACTCACCGAAGGAGACCTTGGTGCCGCCCGTAGCAGCGCCGGAACGACCCGGGTGGTGCTGCTTACGGTGCTTGACTCGACGTGGGATAAGCATTTAAGCCTGTCCTCCTTCTACAGCCTGTGCCGGTGCGGCTGCAGCTGCCTCAGCTGCCGGAGCCTCGGCAGCAGGAGCTGCGTCAGCGGCCGGGCGGTCGTTGCGACGGCGGCGGTCACCACGGTCAGCGCCACCCGGGCGGCCCGGACGGTCGCTGGCACCGCGGCCACGGGACGGGGCGGAAGCGGCCTGCTGGGCCAGTTCCTTGGCGGTGACGTCACCCTTGTAGATCCAGACCTTCACGCCGATGCGGCCGAAGGTGGTCTTGGCTTCGTAGAAGCCGTAGTCGATGTTCGCGCGGAGGGTGTGCAGGGGCACACGGCCTTCGCGGTAGAACTCCGAGCGGGACATTTCAGCGCCACCCAGTCGACCGGAGCAGGCGATACGGATGCCCTTGGCACCTGCACGCTGCGCAGACTGCATGGCCTTCTTCATTGCGCGGCGGAACGCCACACGTGAAGTCAGCTGCTCAGCAACGCCCTGGGCAACAAGCTGGGCTTCCATCTCGGGGTTCTTGACCTCGAGGATGTTCAGCTGGACCTGCTTGCCGGTGAGCTTTTCGAGCTCGCCGCGGATGCGGTCTGCTTCTGCTCCACGGCGGCCGATGACGATGCCGGGACGGGCCGTGTGGATGTCCACGCGGACGCGGTCACGGGTGCGCTCGATCTCAACCTTGGCGATACCGGCGCGCTCCATGCCCGTGGACATGAGCTGGCGGATGCGGATGTCTTCGCGAACGAAGTCCTTGTACCGCTGGCCGGCCTTGGTGCTGTCAGCGAACCAGTGCGATACGTGATCGGTGGTGATGCCGAGTCGGAACCCGTGCGGGTTTACTTTCTGTCCCACTTAGCGAGCCTCCTCTTTCTCCGGGGTAGCGACTACCACGGTGATGTGGCTGGTGCGCTTCTTGATCTGAAATGCACGACCCTGGGCACGCGGCTGGAACCGCTTCATGGTCGGGCCTTCATCAACAAACGCTTCGCTGATGATGAGGTCACCTTCGTCAAACGCCACGCCGTCGCGGTCCGCGAGGACCCGGGCGTTGGAGATTGCCGACTGTACTACCTTGAATACCGGCTCCGAAGCTGCCTGGGGGGCAAACTTCAGAATTGCCAGAGCCTCATTCGCTTGCAATCCACGAACAAGGTTGACGACGCGCCGGGCCTTCATAGGCGTTACGCGGATGTGGCGCGCAATTGCCTTGGCTTCCATTGCTTTCCTTCTCTCGTCTTTGACGTAAGTGCAGGCGCCTAGCGGCGCTTGCCCTTACGGTCGTCCTTGACATGGCCGCGGAATGTCCGCGTGGGAGCGAATTCGCCGAGCTTGTGCCCGACCATCGACTCAGTGACAAACACCGGAATGTGCTTGCGTCCGTCGTGTACGGCGATCGTGTGTCCCAGCATGTCGGGGATGATCATCGAACGGCGGGACCAGGTCTTGATGACGTTCTTGGTGCCCTTTTCGTTTTCCCTGGCTACCTTCACAAAGAGGTGCTGGTCGACGAAAGGACCTTTTTTCAGGCTGCGTGGCATGTGTCCAGGCTCCTATCGCTTGTTCTTGCCAGTACGACGGCGACGAACAATAAGCTTGTCGCTCTCTTTGTTGGGGCGGCGGGTGCGGCCTTCCCGCTGACCGTTGGGGTTGACGGGGTTACGTCCACCGGACGTCTTACCCTCACCACCACCGTGCGGGTGGTCAACCGGGTTCATGGCGACACCACGGACGGTCGGGCGGACGCCCTTCCAGCGCATGCGGCCGGCCTTGCCCCAGTTGATGTTCGACTGCTCGGCGTTGCCGACCTCGCCGACGGTTGCGCGGCAGCGCACGTCAACGTTGCGGATTTCGCCGGAAGGCAGACGCAGCTGGGCGAAACGGCCTTCCTTGGCAACAAGCTGGATGGATGCACCGGCGGAGCGGCCCATCTTGGCGCCGCCACCCGGACGCAGTTCAACTGCGTGGATAACGGTACCCACGGGGATGTTGCGCAGCGGCAGGTTGTTGCCAGGCTTGATGTCAGCGTTGGCGCCGGCCTCTACGAAGTCACCCTGGGACAGCTTGTTCGGGGCGATGATGTAACGCTTGGTGCCATCAACGTAGTGCAGGAGGGCGATGCGAGCCGTACGGTTCGGATCGTACTCAATTTCAGCAACGCGGGCGTCCACGCCGTCCTTGTCGTGACGACGGAAGTCGATCAGACGGTACTGGCGCTTGTGTCCGCCACCCTTGTGACGGGTGGTGATCTTACCGGTGTTGTTACGACCGCCCTTTTTGGGCAGCGGACGTACCAACGACTTTTCCGGAGTCGACCGCGTGATTTCGGTGAAGTCCGCTACGCTCGAGCCACGACGGCCCGGGGTAGTCGGCTTGTATTTACGGATTCCCATAATTTATTTCCTCGTTAAAGTGGTCTCCGCTACGAGAGCGGACCGCCGAAGATGTCGATGGTGCCTTCTTTGAGGGTGACAATCGCACGCTTGGTGTTCTTGCGGGTACCCCATCCGAATTTGGTGCGCTTGCGCTTACCGGCACGGTTGATGGTGTTGATCGAGTCGACCTTGACGGAGAAGATTTTCTCCACGGCCAGCTTGATCTCGGTCTTGTTCGAACGGGGGTCCACCAGGAAGGTGTACTTGCCCTCGTCGATCAGGCCGTAGCTCTTTTCCGACACGACGGGTGCAAGCACGACGTCGCGCGGATCCTTGATGGTGGCTGCACTCACTTGGCATCCTCCTCATTCTTTGCCACTGCCTTGCCGGCAACGAATGCGTCGTAGGCAGCCTTGGTGAAGACAACGTCATCAGACACGAGAACGTCGTAGGTGTTCAGCTGGTCTGCGTACAGAACGTGAACACCGGCGAGGTTGCGCACGGACAGTGCTGCAACATCGTTGGCGCGCTCGATGACGACCAGCAGGTTCTTGCGGTCGGAGACGCCGCGCAGCGCTGCAAGTGCAGCCTTGGCGGAAGGCTTGGAGCCTTCTACCAGCTCGGCGACAACGTGGATGCGCCCGTTGCGTGCCCGGTCAGACAGTGCGCCGCGCAGTGCAGCAGCAATCATCTTCTTGGGGGTGCGCTGGCTGTAGTCACGCGGGGTGGGACCGTGGACAACGCCACCGCCGGTCATGTGAGGAGCACGGATTGAACCCTGACGGGCGCGGCCGGTGCCCTTCTGCTTGAACGGCTTGCGTCCTGCACCGGAAACTTCAGCGCGGGTCTTGGTCTTGTGGGTACCCTGGCGAGCAGCAGCGAGCTGGGCAACGACAACCTGGTGCAGCAGCGGCACGTTGGTCTGGACGTCGAAGATCTCTGCAGGCAGGTCAACCTGGACAGTGTTAGCCATTGGACTAGGCTCCCTTCACGGCGGTGCGTACGAGGACGACCTGGCCGCGGGCGCCGGGAACGGCACCCTTGATAAGGAGCAGCGACTTCTCGACGTCAACCGCGTGGACCGTGAGGTTCAGCGTGGTGTGACGAACGGCGCCCATGCGGCCGGCCATTTTCATGCCCTTGAAGACGCGGCTCGGGGTGGATGCGCCACCGATTGAACCGGGCTTACGGTGGTTCTTGTGGGCACCGTGGGAAGCTCCAACGCCGTGGAAGCCGTGACGCTTCATAACACCGGCGAAGCCCTTACCCTTGGTGGTGCCGATGACGTCGATCTTCTGGCCGGCTTCGAAGACCTCTACGGAGAGCTCCTGGCCCAGCTCGTACTCAGCAGCATCTGCGGTACGGAGTTCGACGACGTGGCGGCGAGGCGTGACGCCCGCCTTTTCAAAGTGACCAGCCAGCGGCTTGGTGACCTTGCGGGGATCGATCTGGCCGTAGCCGATCTGAACGGCGACGTAGCCATCAGCTTCTGCGTTGCGCAGCTGGGTGATGACGTTCGAATCTGCCTGGACCACAGTGACGGGGATGAGCTTGTTGTTCTCGTCCCAGACCTGGGTCATGCCGAGCTTCGTGCCCAGCAGGCCCTTTACGTTACGGGTTGCGGTCATAGTCTCTCAGCACCTCCCTACAGCTTGATTTCGATGTTCACGTCAGCCGGCAGGTCGAGACGCATGAGCGAGTCAACAGCCTTCGGCGTGGGATCGATGATGTCGATAAGACGCTTGTGCGTGCGCATTTCGAAGTGCTCGCGGCTGTCCTTGTACTTGTGCGGAGAGCGGATCACGCAGTAAACGTTCTTCTCCGTAGGCAGCGGCACGGGGCCCACTACCGTTGCGCCTGCGCGCGTGACCGTCTCAACGATCTTCCGTGCTGAAACGTCAATGACCTCGTGGTCGTATGACTTCAGCCGGATGCGGATTTTTTGTCCCGCCATGTCGCCTGACTCTCTTTCAGTCTGTGCTTCCCCTGGTTAGGGCTGCCCTGTTCATTTCTCGTTGTATGGCTGCCGAAGCATTTGAAGTCGTAACTACCACCCGCCGCACAAGCTGAATCCGGATAATCCGGGTTCCTCACCTTGCCGGCGCAACCGACCCCCGCGGTCGGGCGTGTCGCGCTGTGCACGCATACAAATCCGCTATTCCATGGGGAGTGGGTTATGTTTGGTCTTCCACTTGGACCCTGGCATCCGGCATTATCCGGATCGGGACGCGAAGAAGCGCTTGAACAACTCATCTAGTATGCCGGAATTTGGCGGCAGAAGCGAATCGGCGCCGCTCACGCCCGGCTGCGGGTGCTTCTTCCGGGGCCATTGCCCCTCGTCCCAACCGAATGGATGATAGGGGCATGACCCTGGAAAGCACAGACTCGGCGACCGAACTCGCCAGCCGGATGCCGGCGTCGTTCACTTTGGGGGTAGCCGCTGCTGCCTTCCAGATTGAAGGAGCATTGGCCGACGGCGGGCGGGGGCCCTCCGGCTGGGATGCCTTCGCCGAGAAGCCGGGCGCCATCGTGGACGGCCACTCCCCCGCCGTGGCGTGCGACCACTACAACAGGCTGCCAGAGGACGTGGCCCTGCTGAAGGACCTTGGGGTGGACTCCTACCGCTTCTCACTGTCCTGGCCGCGGATCCAACCCGAAGGGCGCGGCGGTTTCAACAAAGAAGGACTGGACTTCTACGACCGGCTCCTGGACCAGCTGCTTGCGGCCGGGGTCAGCCCGATGGCTACGCTCTACCACTGGGATACCCCGCTGCCGCTGGAACACCGCGGCGGCTGGATGAACCGGGAGACAGCCGAGCGCTTCGGCGAATATGCCAGTGCCGCGGGCGAACGCTTCGGGGACCGTGTGGCGCAGTGGGTCACCTTGAACGAACCCGTCTCGGTGACCCTGAACGGCTATGCCCTGGGCGTGCATGCCCCCGGCCATGCGCTCATGTTCGACGCACTCCCGTCCATTCACCACCAACTGCTGGCCCACGGCCTTGGTGCGCAGGCACTGCGGGCAGCCGGCGTAACCGGAGGCATCGGGGTGACCAACCTGCACGCGCCCGTGCGGCCCGCCAGCGGCAAGATAGGTGACCGGCTCGTAGCCCACCTCTATGACCTGCTGATGAACCGGATCTACGCAGATCCCGTGCTGCTGGGCCGCTACCCGAAGCTTCCCCTGTATGCCAAGCCATGGCTGCGCTCCATCGGCAGGATCTCCGACGCCGATCTGCGGACCATCCACCAGCCACTGGACTTCTACGGCCTGAATTACTACTTCCCCGTGAAGGTGGCCCTGGGACGCGGCGCAGCATCAATCCCGGCAGATGTCCACAAAGCGGTGGCGCGACTGCCCTTCCACGAGGTGGGCTACCCGGAATACGACAGCACCGGGTTTGGTTGGCCTGTGGCCCCGGATCATCTGGGTGTCCTGCTGAAAGAGCTCCACGACCGGTACGGCGAAGTACTGCCGCCGGTGTTCATCACCGAGGGCGGCGCCAGCTTCCCTGAGCCCGAGACCGTGTCCGGAACATGGCAGGACGAGGAGCGGGTGCGCTACCTGGCCACGCACCTTGGGGCAGCCCTTGATGCCACCGCTCCGGGCGGGATCGCTTCCGGCGTGGACCTCCGGGGCTACTACGTGTGGACCCTCATGGACAACTTCGAGTGGGCGGCCGGATATTCACAACGCTTCGGACTGGTCCATGTGGACTTTGACACCCAGGCGCGCACCCCGAAACAGTCCTTCTACTGGTACCAGGAACTCAGCCGCGCAAGGAAAGCGGGCAAGGCCTAGTTTGTGCTCCCGGCGGGGGCGCCGTGAGCAGCTACAGCTCCTTGTTAGCCCTGTTGATGCGCTTCGCGCGGTCGATCTCGTGGCGGAAATACCGCCTGGCCCAAAACACACCGGCCACGACGGCAACCGCGATGATCAGGAAAATTAGCCAGCCCATGGTGAACTCCTTTCGGTCCAGCAACAGTATCAGGGCCGCGTTAACCGAAAAGAACAGCCCCGCTGCAGTAGCAGCGGGGCTGTTCTTCAGTTCAACAAGAATTACTTGATGATCTTGGTAACGCGTCCTGAACCAACGGTGCGGCCGCCTTCGCGGATTGCGAAGCCGAGGCCCTCTTCCATTGCGATCGGCTGGATGAGCGCAACGGTCATCTCAGTGTTGTCGCCGGGCATAACCATTTCCGTGCCCTCGGGCAGGGTGATAACGCCGGTTACGTCCGTGGTACGGAAGTAGAACTGCGGGCGGTAGTTGGAGTAGAACGGGTTGTGACGCCCGCCTTCGTCCTTGGAGAGGATGTAGACGTTAGCCTCGAAGTCGGTGTGCGGGGTGATGGAACCCGGCTTGACGACAACCTGGCCACGCTCGACATCGTCGCGCTTCAGACCGCGGAGCAGGAGGCCACAGTTCTCGCCGGCCCATGCTTCGTCGAGCTGCTTGTGGAACATCTCGATACCGGTAACCGTGGTCTTCTGGACCGGACGGATGCCGACGATCTCGACCTCGGAGTTGATGGCGAGGGTTCCACGCTCGGCGCGGCCCGTAACAACGGTGCCACGGCCGGTGATGGTGAAGACGTCCTCGATCGGCATCAGGAAGGGCTTGTCGCGGTCGCGGATGGGGTCCGGAACGGACTCGTCCACAGCAGCCATCAGGTCCTCAACGGACTTGACCCACTCGGGGTCGCCTTCCAGGGCCTTGAGGCCTGAAACGCGGACAACCGGTGCTTCGTCGCCATCGAAGCCCTGCGAGCTGAGGAGCTCACGAACTTCCATTTCAACGAGGTCCAGCAGTTCCTCATCGTCAACCATGTCAGCCTTGTTCAGGGCGACCAGCAGGTAGGGAACACCAACCTGGCGGGCGAGCAGAACGTGCTCGCGGGTCTGAGCCATGGGGCCATCGGTAGCAGCAACCACGAGGATTGCGCCGTCCATCTGGGCAGCACCGGTGATCATGTTCTTGATGTAGTCAGCGTGACCGGGAGCGTCTACGTGTGCGTAGTGGCGCTTCTCGGTCTGGTACTCCACGTGGGAGATGTTGATGGTAATACCGCGCTGACGCTCTTCGGGAGCAGAGTCGATCGACGCGAAGTCGCGCTTCTCGTTGAGATCCGGGTACTTGTCGTACAGCACCTTGGAAATGGCGGCCGTCAACGTCGTCTTACCGTGGTCAACGTGACCAATGGTGCCGATGTTAACGTGCGGCTTAGTCCGCTCGAACTTTGCCTTTGCCACAGGTTCCTCCTAGAACGTTTTCAAATGACGTACCCTTCAGCCGCGCTTGTCGCGGCGGAAACTCAGGTAAGTCTACTTGGGGGGCTTTGGATTGGTGAAATTGCAGATTCAGGAACTAATACTAGTGCCTTGAGCCTGTTCGTGCAGATGGCCGGGACCCGGCTTGACCGGATGAATCCGACCGGCCCGGCCACCTGCACCGGCTGCGCTGACCGCTTCCGGCAGGCGCACCCGAGGTTGTTCGCTTAGAAAAGTCCCAGGGGACTATTCGCCGCGGCTCTTCTGGATGATCTCGTCGGCAACAGCCTTCGGGACCTCGGCGTAGCTGTTGAACGTCATGGAGTACACAGCACGGCCCTGGGTCTTGGAGCGCAGGTCACCGATGTAGCCGAACATGCCGGACAGCGGGACGTGCGCACGGATGACCTTGACGCCCTGTGCATCTTCCATGGACTGCATCTGGCCACGGCGGGAGTTGAGGTCACCAATAACTTCACCCATGTATTCCTCAGGGGTGCGGACCTCGACATCCATCAGCGGTTCGAGCAGGACAGGGTTCGCCTTGCGTGCAGCTTCCTTGAAAGCCATACGGCCGGCGATCTTGAACGCCATTTCCGAGGAGTCGACATCGTGGTAGGCGCCGTCAATCAGCGTTGCCTTGATGCCAACAACCGGGTAGCCGGCCAGGACGCCGTCGTTCAGCGCATCCTGGATACCAGCGTCAACCGACGGGATGTACTCGCGGGGAACGCGGCCACCGGTGACCTTGTTCTCGAACTCGTACAGCTCGCCCTCGGCAGTGTCCAGCGGCTCGATCGCAATCTGGATCTTTGCGAACTGGCCCGAACCACCGGTCTGCTTCTTGTGCGTGTAGTCGTGACGCTCCACAGCACGCTTGATGGTTTCGCGGTAGGCGACCTGCGGCTTGCCCACGTTGGCTTCGACCTTGAACTCGCGGCGCATGCGGTCCACCAGGATGTCCAGGTGGAGCTCGCCCATGCCGGCGATGATGGTCTGGCCGGTGTCTTCGTTGAGGGACACCTGGAAGGTGGGGTCCTCAGCGGAGAGCTTCTGGATGGCCGTGGAGAGCTTCTCCTGGTCACCCTTGGTGTTCGGCTCGATGGCAACCGAGATCACGGGCTCCGGGAAGCTCATGGACTCGAGGACGATCTGGTTCGCGGAGTCACACAGGGTGTCGCCCGTGGTGGTGTCCTTCAGGCCAATGGCTGCGTAGATGTGGCCGGCGGTAGCGCCCTCAACGGGCATTTCCTTGTTGGCGTGCATCTGGAACAGCTTGCCGATGCGCTCTTTCTTGCCCTTGGTGGAGTTAACCACCTGCGCGCCTGCTTCCACGTGACCGGAGTACACGCGGATGAAGGTCAGCTGGCCGAAGAACGGGTGGGCCGCAATCTTGAACGCGAGAGCGGAGAACGGCTCTTCGGAGGAAGGCTTGCGGGTCAGTTCCTTCTCTTCGTCGCGAGGATCGTGGCCGATCATCGGGGGGACGTCGAGCGGGTTCGGCAGGTAGTCCACGACTGCATCGAGCATGGGCTGGACGCCACGGTTCTTGAATGCGGAACCGCAGAAGATCGGGTACAGCTCGGAGTTGATCGTCATCTTGCGGATGCCGGCCTTGAGCTCATCGATCGAGATCTCTTCGCCCTCAAGGTACTTCTCCATGAGTTCTTCGGAGGACTCGGCGACGGTCTCAACGAGGTTCGCGCGGTACTCGTCAGCCTTTGCCTGGAGGTCGGCCGGGATCTCGCGGATTTCGTACTTGGCACCCATGGTCACGTCGCCCTTGGCATCGCCGGGCCACACGAGGGCGCGCATGTAGAGCAGGTCCACAACGCCGATGAAGTCGTTCTCTGCACCGATCGGCAGCTGCATGACCAGCGGCTTGGCGCCGAGGCGGCTGATGATGGTGTCTACGGTGAAGTAGAAGTCGGCACCGAGCTTGTCCATCTTGTTGACGAAGCAGATGCGGGGAACGTTGTACTTGTCAGCCTGGCGCCAAACGGTCTCAGACTGGGGCTCAACGCCTTCCTTGCCATCGAAGACGGCAACGGCACCATCGAGGACGCGCAGGGAGCGCTCAACCTCTACGGTGAAGTCAACGTGGCCGGGGGTGTCGATGATGTTGATCTGGTTGTTTTCCCAGAAGCAGGTCACGGCGGCAGACGTGATGGTGATGCCGCGTTCCTTTTCCTGTTCCATCCAGTCAGTGGTCGAAGCGCCGTCGTGCGTTTCGCCGATCTTGTGGTTCACACCCGTGTAGAACAGGATGCGCTCGGTGGTGGTGGTCTTGCCGGCATCAATGTGGGCCATGATGCCGATGTTGCGGACCTTACTAAGGTCGGTAAGCACGTCCTGTGCCACGGGGTCTCCTTTTGGGATTGACTACGCGTTCGCCGCCGGCTCGGTTGAGCCGGCGGCGCCCGGGAGTATTACCAGCGGTAGTGTGCGAAGGCCTTGTTGGACTCGGCCATCTTGTGGGTGTCTTCGCGACGCTTCACAGCGGCACCGAGACCGTTGGATGCATCCAGGATTTCGTTCTGGAGGCGCTCGGTCATCGTCTTTTCGCGGCGGGCCTTGGAGTAGCCAACCAGCCAACGCAGGGCGAGGGCGGTGGAGCGGCCCGGCTTGACCTCGACCGGAACCTGGTAGGTTGCGCCACCAACACGGCGGGAGCGGACCTCGAGGGAAGGCTTGACGTTGTCCATGGCCTTCTTGAGGGCTGCTACGGGGTCGCCGCCGGACTTGGCACGGGCGCCTTCGAGGGCACCGTAGACGATGCGCTCTGCAGTGGACTTCTTGCCGTCAACGAGCACCTTGTTGATGAGCTGGGTGACCAGCGGGGAGCCGTAAACGGGATCTAGTACGAGCGGCCGCTTGGGGGCCGGACCCTTGCGAGGCATATTACTTCTTCTCCATCTTTGCGCCGTAGCGGCTGCGTGCCTGCTTACGGTTCTTGACACCCTGGGTATCGAGGGCACCACGGACGATCTTGTAGCGGACACCCGGAAGGTCCTTCACACGACCACCGCGAACGAGCACAATGGAGTGCTCCTGCAGGTTGTGGCCAACACCGGGGATGTAAGCGGTAACTTCCACGCCGCCGTTGAGGCGCACACGTGCCACCTTACGCAGAGCCGAGTTCGGCTTCTTCGGGGTGGTGGTGTAGACGCGGGTGCAGACACCGCGGCGCATGGGGCTGCCCTTAAGCGCGGGAGCCTTGGTCTTTGAGACCTTAGGCGTGCGGCCCTTGCGGACCAGCTGGTTAATCGTAGGCACTCTCGTGTTCTCCGTTTTATCCGGAGTGGCCGCTTCCGGCCACTCTCCTTTGCGTTGCCCCGCCGCCCGGGCCTTGAAGAAGTTCTCCATGGCGGCGAAGGCGAAGCCTTAATAGTCGGATCGCATCCATAGGAACTGACTTACGTCTTCAATGGCCCCTAGGCATGCAAAAATGTGGCATACGTTGCACAAGAACCCTGCAAACCGGAAACGTCGCTCTGGTTCAGCCTTTCAGCTGGTACCGGCGCACTCATCCACTGCCACAATAACAATTGGTAACAAGTCTAGCATGGACGGCCCGTACCCCTTAATCAGGGCCATGCCGCCCCAACGGGAAGGCCCCGTCCCCGCGGTGCGGGGACGGGGCCTTCCATCAATCAGCGGGACTGCCGCTTTAGCGGAAGTCGTTGCCCAGGTCGTAGTCATCCAGCGGGATGGCGTGGAACTCGGGAGCTCCATCCCCGCCCAGGGTGTCGTACGAGAAGTCACTGAAGGCGCTGGGGCCGGTGAACAGGTTGGCCTTTGCTTCCTCAGTGGGCTCCACGGTGACCTCGGTGTAGCGCGGGAGGCCCGTGCCGGCCGGGATCAGCTTACCGATGATGACGTTCTCCTTGAGGCCCAGCAGCGGATCGCTCTTTCCTTCCATGGCCGCCTGCGTCAGGACGCGGGTGGTCTCCTGGAAGGAAGCTGCGGACAGCCAGGACTCGGTGGCCAGCGACGCCTTGGTGATGCCCATGAGCTCAGGACGTCCGGATGCCGGAGTCTTGCCCTCGGACACAACGCGGCGGTTGGCATCTTCGAAGCGGCTGCGCTCGGCGAGCTCGCCGGGCAGCAGGTCCGACTCGCCGGACTCGATGACCGTGACGCGGCGCAGCATCTGGCGGACGATAACCTCGACGTGCTTGTCGTGGATACCGATGCCCTGGCTGCGGTACACGCCCTGGACCTCGTCCACCAGGAACTTCTGTGCCGCACGCGGACCCATGATGCGCAGGACCTGCTTGGGATCCACCGGTCCGTTGATTAGCTTCTGGCCGACGGTGACGTGGTCGCCATCCTCGATCAGCAGGCGTGAACGGCGCAGGACCGGGTAGGCGATCTCTTCGGTTCCGTCATCGGGGGTGATGACCAGGCGCATCTGGCGCTCGGACTCTTCGATGGTGATGCGGCCGGCTGCTTCGGCAATCGGTGCAACACCCTTCGGAGTACGGGCTTCGAAGAGCTCCTGGATACGGGGCAGACCCTGGGTGATGTCGTCGCCGCCGCTGGCGGAGACTGCACCACCGGTGTGGAACGTACGCATGGTCAGCTGGGTACCGGGCTCACCGATGGACTGTGCGGCGATGATGCCCACGGCCTCGCCGATGTCCACGGTCTTGCCGGTTGCCAGTGAACGGCCGTAGCACAGGGCACAGGTTCCGACGCTGGACTCACAGGTGAGTACGGAGCGGACCTTGACCTCGGTGATGCCTGCCTTGAACAGCTCGTCGATGACCACGTCGCCGCAGTCGGTGCCGGCCGCCGCAAGGACCTTGCCCTCGGAATCCACGACGTCGACGGCGAGGGTACGTGCGTAGGCACTGTTCTCGACGTTCTCGTCCAGGACCAGCTCGCCGTTGGAATCGGCGACGGCGATGGGCGTGACCAGGCCACGCTCGGTGCCGCAGTCTTCTTCGCGGACGATGACGTCCTGGGACACGTCCACAAGGCGACGGGTCAGGTAACCCGAGTTTGCGGTACGCAGAGCGGTGTCAGCCAGGCCCTTACGGGCACCGTGCGTGGCGATGAAGTACTCCAGCACCGACAGGCCCTCGCGGTAGGAGGACTTGATGGGGCGCGGGATGATTTCACCCTTAGGGTTGGCCACCAGGCCACGGATACCCGCGATCTGGCGGACCTGCATCCAGTTACCACGTGCACCGGAGGACACCATGCGGTTGATGGTGTTCATCGGTGACAGGCTGTCGCGCATTGCCTGGGCGATCTCGTTGGTTGCCTTGTTCCAGATTTCGATCAGTTCCTGGCGACGCTCGTCGTCGTCAATCAGGCCCTTGTCGTACTGGCCCTGGATCTTGGCGGCGCGTTCCTCGTAACCGGCGAGGATCGCAGGCTTTGCGGCCGGAACCTCGATGTCCGAGATGGCGACGGTAACGCCCGAGCGGGTGGCCCAGTAGAAACCGGCATCCTTGAGGTTGTCCAGCGTTGCCGCGGTGACGACCTTCGGGTAGCGCTCGGCGAGGTCGTTGACGATGCGGGACAGTTCGCCCTTGTCGGCAACAGCCTCGACCCACGGGTAGTCCTCGGGCAGCGTCTCGTTGAAGAGAACCTGGCCCAGGGAGGTCTGGACGAGTGCCGGCTGACCCGGCTCCCAGCCCTCCGGAGCTTCCCAGCCTGCGTACGGCACGAAGCCTTCGAGGCGGATCTTGACCTGCGAGTTAAGGTGCAGCTCGCGGGCGTCGAACGCCATGATGGCCTCTGCGACCGAGCCGAAGATGCGGCCTTCACCGGCCGAACCCTTCCGCTTGGTGGTCAGGTGGTAGAGGCCGATGATCATATCCTGCGACGGCAGGGTGACCGGGCGTCCGTCAGAGGGCTTCAGGATGTTGTTGGAGGACAGCATCAGGATGCGGGCTTCAGCCTGGGCTTCGGGGCTCAGCGGCAGGTGGACTGCCATCTGGTCGCCGTCGAAGTCGGCGTTGAAGGCGCCACAAACCAGCGGGTGGAGCTGGATTGCCTTGCCTTCAACAAGCTGCGGTTCGAAGGCCTGGATGCCGAGGCGGTGCAGGGTAGGTGCACGGTTGAGCAGCACCGGGTGTTCGGTGATGATCTCTTCCAGCACGTCCCAGACCTGCGGGCGGTAACGCTCAACCATTCGCTTGGCCGACTTGATGTTCTGGGCGTGGTTGAGGTCAACCAGGCGCTTCATCACGAACGGCTTGAAGAGCTCCAGCGCCATCTGCTTGGGCAGGCCGCACTGGTGCAGCTTCAGCTGCGGGCCGACGACGATGACCGAACGGCCCGAGTAGTCGACGCGCTTGCCCAGGAGGTTCTGGCGGAAACGGCCCTGCTTGCCCTTGAGCATGTCGCTCAGGGACTTCAGCGGACGGTTGCCCGGTCCGGTGACCGGACGGCCGCGGCGGCCGTTGTCGAAGAGGCTGTCAACAGCTTCCTGAAGCATGCGCTTCTCGTTGTTGACGATGATCTCCGGAGCACCCAGGTCAAGCAGGCGCTTGAGGCGGTTGTTGCGGTTGATCACGCGGCGGTACAGGTCGTTGAGGTCGGAGGTCGCGAAGCGGCCACCGTCCAGCTGGACCATGGGGCGCAGTTCCGGCGGGATCACCGGAACGGCGTCGAGGACCATGCCAAGCGGGCTGTTGTTGGTGGTCAGGAACGCGTTGACCACCTTCAGGCGCTTCAGGGCGCGGGTCTTGCGCTGGCCCTTGCCGTTGGCGATGATGTCGCGCAGCAGGTCAGATTCAGCCTGCATGTCGAAGCTCTCAAGACGCTTCTTGATGGCTTCGGCACCCATGGAGCCTTCGAAGTACATGCCGTAGCGGTCGCGCAGCTCGCGGTACAGGCCTTCGTCACCCTCAAGGTCAGCGACCTTCAGGTTCTTGAAGCGGTCCCAGACCTGCTCGAGGCGCTCGATGTCGGCGTCGGCACGCTTGCGCACGTTGGCCATCTGGCGGTCGGCGGAGTCGCGGGCCTTCTTCTTGTCGGCAGCCTTCGCGCCTTCGCCTTCGAGGCGGGCGATTTCGCCTTCGAGGTCGCGGGCGATCGCCGCGATGTCGGAGTCGCGGTTGTCGATGAGCTGCTTCTTCTCGATGTCGTGCTCAACCTGCAGGTTGGGCAGTTCCTCGTGGCGGGCGGCTTCATCAACGCTGGTGATCATGTAGGCAGCGAAGTAGATGACCTTTTCGAGGTCCTTCGGCGCCAGGTCAAGGAGGTAGCCCAGGCGTGAGGGAACACCCTTGAAGTACCAGATGTGCGTGACCGGGGCGGCCAGCTCGATGTGGCCCATGCGTTCGCGGCGGACCTTTGCGCGGGTGACTTCAACGCCACACCGCTCACAGATGATGCCCTTGAAGCGCACGCGCTTGTACTTACCGCAGTAGCATTCCCAGTCCCGGGAGGGGCCGAAGATCTTCTCGCAGAAGAGGCCGTCCTTCTCGGGCTTGAGCGTGCGGTAGTTGATGGTTTCCGGCTTCTTAACCTCGCCGTAAGACCAGCCGCGGATGTCTTCCGCGGTGGCGAGGCCGATCTGCATGAGGCCGAAGGAGGATTCGCTGGACATATGGTCCCTGTTCTCTCTTGTTCTCTAAATTCTGAAGTCTTGGGTTACGGAAAGAGGGAGGTGAGGTACCGGAAAAGGCAGCGCGGGTGGCGCGCTGCTTTCCCGGTACGCCCGCCTGCTAAACCTCTTCTACGGAACTGGGCTCTGCACGGGACAGATCGATACCCAGTTCCTCCGCAGCCGTGAAGACTGCGTCATCAGAGTCACGCATTTCAATTGTGGTTCCGTCCGTGGAGAGGACTTCCACGTTCAGGCACAGCGACTGCATTTCCTTGATCAAGACCTTGAAGGACTCGGGAACACCCGGCTCGGGGATGTTCTCGCCCTTGACGATGGCTTCGTAGACCTTCACGCGACCATGGATGTCGTCAGACTTGATCGTGAGAAGCTCCTGGAGCGTGTAGGCGGCGCCGTAAGCTTCGAGCGCCCACACTTCCATTTCACCGAAGCGCTGGCCACCGAACTGTGCCTTACCACCCAGCGGCTGCTGCGTGATCATGGAGTACGGGCCGGTGGAGCGCGCGTGGATCTTGTCGTCCACCAGGTGGTGGAGCTTCAGGATGTACATGTAGCCGACCGAGATCGGATCCGGGAACGGCTCGCCGGAGCGGCCGTCGAACAGGCGGGTCTTGCCGGAGGAGTTGATCAGGCGTTCGCCGTCACGCGTCACGTTGGTGGAGTCCAGCAGGCCCGTGATTTCCTCTTCGCGGGCGCCGTCGAACACCGGCGTTGCAACAGTGGTCTGGCCACTCTCGCGCGGCAGGTTCGGCAGCTGCTTGACCCACTCAGGCTCGCCTTCGATCTTCCAACCGGTCTTGGCAACCCAGCCGAGGTGCGTTTCGAGCACCTGGCCGACGTTCATACGGCCCGGAACACCCAGCGGGTTCAGGACGATATCAACGGGGGTGCCGTCGGCAAGGAAGGGCATGTCCTCAACGGGGAGGATCTTGGAGATGACACCCTTGTTGCCGTGGCGGCCGGCGAGCTTGTCGCCGTCGGTGATCTTGCGCTTGGCAGCGACATAGACGCGGACCAGCTGGTTCACGCCCGGGGGCAGCTCGTCGTCGTTGTCGCGGTCGAAGACGCGAACGCCGATGACGGTGCCGGACTCGCCGTGGGGAACCTTCAGGGAGGTGTCGCGGACTTCGCGCGACTTCTCACCAAAGATGGCGCGCAGCAGGCGCTCTTCCGGGGTCAGTTCGGTTTCACCCTTCGGGGTGACCTTTCCGACCAGGATGTCCCCTGCTTCAACCTCGGCACCGATGTGGATGATGCCGCGCTCGTCCAGGCCCGCCAGGACTTCCTCGGACACGTTGGGGATGTCACGGGTGATTTCCTCGGCACCAAGCTTGGTGTCGCGGGCATCGATCTCGTGCTCCTCGATGTGGATGGAGGAAAGGACGTCCTCGGCAACAATGCGCTGCGAGAGGATGATGGCGTCCTCGAAGTTATGGCCTTCCCATGACATGAATGCCACGAGCAGGTTCTTGCCGAGGGCGAGCTCGCCCTGGTCCGTTGCCGGGCCGTCGGCGATGATGCCGCCAACTTCCAGGCGCTGGCCTTCATTCACCAGGACACGGTGGTTGTAGCAGTTGCCCTGGTTGGAGCGGGCGAACTTGTTGATGCGGTAGTTGGTCTCGGTGCCGTCGTCGTTGAGCATGATGACGAGCTCGGCGGAAACCTCGGTGACCACGCCGGCCTTCTTCGCGATGACAACGTCACCGGCGTCGACGGCTGCGGCGCGTTCCATGCCGGTGCCCACGAAGGGGGCCTCGGAACGGACCAGCGGCACGGCCTGGCGCTGCATGTTGGCACCCATGAGTGCACGGTTGGCATCGTCATGCTCGAGGAACGGGATCAGGGCGGTAGCCACGGACACCATCTGGCGCGGGGAAACGTCCATGAACTCGACGTCGGCGGCGGGAACGAGGACAGGCTCGCCTCCACCACCGCGGGCACGGACCAGGACGGTGTCTTCGGCGAACTTCTTGTTCTCGTCCAGCGGCGCGTTGGCCTGGGCGATCAGCACCTCGGCCTCGTCGTCGGCGGTCAGGTACTGGACGTCGTCGGAAACGACGCCGTCCTTGACCAGGCGGTACGGGGTCTCGATGAAGCCGAACGGGTTGATGCGTCCGTAGGAAGCCAGCGAACCGATCAGGCCAATGTTCGGGCCTTCAGGAGTTTCGATGGGGCACATACGTCCGTAGTGGGACGGGTGCACGTCACGGACTTCCATGCCGGCACGGTCACGGGACAGACCGCCGGGGCCAAGCGCGGACAGGCGGCGCTTGTGGGTCAGGCCCGAGAGCGGGTTGTTCTGGTCCATGAACTGCGAGAGCTGGGAGGTTCCGAAGAACTCCTTGATCGCGGCGACCACGGGGCGGATGTTGATCAGGGTCTGCGGCGTGATGGCCTCGACGTCCTGGGTGGTCATACGCTCGCGGACCACGCGCTCCATGCGGGACAGGCCGGTGCGGACCTGGTTCTCGATGAGCTCGCCGACGGCGCGGATGCGGCGGTTGCCGAAGTGGTCGATGTCGTCGATTTCGACGCGCAGGTCCACTTCCTGGCCGTCACGGGTGCCCTTGATGGTCTTCTCGCCGGCGTGCAGCGCGACGAGGAACTTGATCATGGCAACGATGTCTTCAACGTGCAGGACCGAAGCTTCCTTGTCGCCAAGGGAGCGGTCGATGCCAAGCTTGCGGTTGATCTTGTAGCGGCCAACCTTGGCCAGATCGTAGCGCTTGGAGTTGAAGTACAGGTTGTCCAGCAGGGACTGGGCAGCCTCGACGGTGGGCGGCTCGCCCGGTCGCAGCTTCCGGTAGATGTCCAGCAACGCGTCTTCGCGGGTTTCGGTGGCGTCCTTCTCCAGGGTTGCCCGCATGGAGTCGTACTGGCCGAACTCTTCGAGGATCTGGCCTTCGGTCCAGCCGAGGGCCTTCAGCAGGACCGTGACGGACTGCTTGCGCTTGCGGTCGAGGCGGACGCCGACCTGGTCGCGCTTGTCGATTTCGAGCTCGAACCAGGCGCCGCGGGACGGGATGATCTTCGCGGTGAAGATGTCCTTGTCGCTGGTCTTGTCGGCGGCGCGCTCGAAGTAGGCGCCCGGGGAACGGACCAGCTGGGAGACGACGACACGCTCGGTGCCGTTGACGACGAAGGTGCCCTTCTCGGTCATCAGCGGGAAGTCACCCATGAACACGGTCTGCTGCTTGATTTCGCCCGTGTTGTTGTTCATGAACTCGGCCTTGACGTACAGCGGAGCCGAGTACGTAGCGTCCCGGTCCTTGCACTCGGCCATGGTGTACTTGGGGTCAGCGAACTCCGGATCGGAGAAGCTCAGGGACATGGTGCCCTGGAAGTCCTCGATCGGGGAGATCTCTTCGAAGATGTCCGACAGGCCGGACGTGGTGGCGACGCTGAGATCGTTTTCTTCGACAGCCTTTGCCACGCGTGCCTGCCAGCGCTCATTTCCGACCAGCCAGTCGAAGCTGTCCGTCTGGAGGGCAAGCAGATTCGGAACGTCAAGAGGTTCGTGAATCTTTGCGAATGAGAGCCGGCGAGTGGCACCATCAGTGCTGTCGGCGGTGTTAGCGGTTTCGTTATTAGAGGTGCTCGAGGCGACCAAGAGGGATCCTTCCACAGACCTTCAGGCGTTTTCAGATCTCCCCCGCTGTGCACCCTGCGGAATGCTCCGCAGTGCTACCATCCGGTTCCGCTATATGACCCGGGGCCGGTGCTGACCATGCTGTGACGTTGTTGACGGCACGTTGATTGTCAGCTGCCAGGCAAAGCCCACCGCTATATGAAGGCTGAAGGTAAACAGGGAAGACGCAAATATCTACGATACGGCAAAATAACCTACATGTCTACCCCACATCCGGCGGGATTGCAAGCACCGGATTTCCGCCCGACTCCCTGGCGACGTTGAAGAGGCTTCCTGAACAGGCTTCCCAAGGCGCCGCCCGCGTTCCGGAATGCAACTTGCTTTGCGGAATGCACCTGGCGGGACAGGCGTTTGAATAGTTAGGTGACCAGGGTCACGGTACCCTTGGTGGCCTACACCGAAAACGGACCGGAAGAGATAACCATGGGCAACTCTCCTGACAACACTGACGTTGTCATACTCGCAGCAGCGCGCACACCGCAGGGCCGGCTCAACGGGCAGCTTGCAAGCTTCACCGCGGTGGAGCTCGGCGCCCGCGCCATCAAGGCTGCCCTGGAAGCCAGTGGCGTGGACGCCGCTGACGTGGACGCCGTCATCATGGGACAGGTGCTGCAGGCGGGCGCCGGCCAGAACCCCGCCCGGCAAAGCTCCATCGGCGCCGGCATCGGCTGGGACGTCCCTGCCGTGACCGTCAACAAGGTGTGCCTGTCCGGGCTCACCGCGGTGATTGACGCCGCCCGCCTGATCCGGGCCGGGGAGGCGGACGTTGTGGTGGCCGGCGGCCAGGAATCCATGACCCGCGCCCCGCACCTGCTGCCCGGTTCCAGGCAGGGGTGGACGTACGGCTCGATCCAGGCATTGGACGCCGCCGCCCACGATGGCCTCACCGACGCCTTCGACGGCCAGTCCATGGGCCTCTCCACCGAGACCCGCAACCTGGCACTGGGGATCGACCGGACCTCCCAGGACAACGTCGCTGCGCAGTCCCACCAGCGTGCCGCGCTGGCTGCCAAGAATGGAACGTTCGACGACGAGATCGTCCCGGTCAGCGTGAAGCAGCGCAAGGGGGACCCCATCGTCGTGTCCACTGACGAGGGGGTTCGGCCCAACACGTCTGTGGATTCCCTTGCCGGCCTGCGCGCCGCCTTTGTCACGGACGGGACCATCACCGCCGGCAACTCATCTCCCCTGTCCGACGGGGCCGCCGCCCTGGTGCTGGCCTCCCGCGGCTATGCGGAGAAACACGGCCTTGAGTACCTCGCTGTCGTTGGGAAGCCCGGGCAGGTGGCAGGACCGGACAACTCACTGCACTCCCAGCCCTCCAACGCCATCCGGAACGCGCTGGCACGGGCGGGATGGACCACTGCTGACCTCGACTTCATCGAAATCAACGAAGCCTTCGGATCGGTGGCGGTGCAGTCGCTCAAGGACCTGGACTACCCGCTTGAGAAGTGCAATATCCACGGCGGGGCCATTGCGCTGGGCCACCCCATCGGGGCCTCCGGCGCGCGCCTGGCCGTGCATGCCGCACATGAACTCAAGCGCCGCGGAACAGGCAAGGCGGCGGTGTCCCTGTGCGGCGGCGGCGGGCAGGGCGAAGCGCTCCTGCTGTACCGCGACTGATGGCGGACGAAGTTGTGAAAGACGCGGACGGCGTCGGACATGGACGCTTCCTGGCCGACGCCGCCGCCCGCGGCCTGCAGGTGGACATCGTCGAAAGGCCCGCCGCCAAAAGCCTCGAGGAAGCGGCGGCGATCCTGGGAATCACGCCGGCGGACATCGTGAAGTCGCTGGTGGTCAAGCACAAGGACGGCTCGTTCCTGTTTGCGCTGATTCCCGGCGACCGGCAGATCTCGTGGCCGAAGCTGCGGACCCTGGTGGGCGTCAACAAGCTGTCGCTGCCGCCCGCGGACGCGGCCCTGGATGCAACCGGCTATGAACGCGGCACCATCACCCCGCTGGGCAGCACCAAGAGCTGGCCGGTCTATGCGGACTCCACCGTTACCGGACGCAGGATCTCGATGGGCGCAGGCGCCCACGGCTACAGCGCTTTCGTGGATGCGGACGCCCTGACCGCAGCACTGGGTGCCGTCGTCGCGGACATCAGCGACCCGGCCTGACCGCGGCTGGGAACGCAAAAGCCCCGCCCACATGACGTGGACGGGGCTTTTCGCGGAAAAGGCGTTGTTACTTGAGGGTAACGGTGGCGCCTGCAGCCTCGAGCTGCTCCTTGGCCTTCTCGGCAGCTTCCTTGGTAGCACCTTCGAGGACAGCCTTGGGAGCGCTGTCAACCAGGTCCTTTGCTTCCTTGAGGCCCAGGGAAGTGATGGCGCGAACTTCCTTGATCACTGCGATCTTCTTGTCGCCGGCTGCTTCGAGGACGACGTCGAAGTCGGTCTTCTCTTCAACCTCTTCAGCAGCTGCGCCACCGGCGGGGCCGGCAACTGCAACAGCAGCAGCGGTAACTTCGAAGGTCTCTTCGAAGAGCTTGACGAACTCGGAGAGCTCGATGATGGTCAGTTCCTTGAAAGCTTCAATGAGCTCTTCGTTGCTGAGCTTCGCCATGGTAGGCGTCCTTCCTGTTGTGGTGTTCAGCGGCGCGGGGCCGGGCATCACACCGGAGTCTGGTGGGGTGAAGAGACTTAGTTCTCTTCAGCTGCGGGAGCGTCAGCCGGGGCTTCAGCTTCTGCGGCAGGTGCTTCTTCAGCGGCAGGCGCCTCGGCAGCTGCCGGTGCACCGTTCTCTTCTTCAAGCTTGAGGCGCAGTGCGTCAATGATGCGTGCAGCGGCGGCGGCAGGGGCCTTGAGGACGCCTGCAACCTTGGCGAGCTGCAGCTCACGGGACTCGAGTGCTGCCAGTGCGGCAACCTCGCTGGCGTTCAGAGCCTTGCCCTCGAAGTAGCCGGTCTTGATGACAAGCTGCTTGTTGGTCTTGGCAAAATCCGTCAGGCTCTTGGCAGCGGCAACTGCGTCACCCTTGATGAACGCGATTGCAGTGGGGCCGGAGAGCTGGTCGTTGAATGCTTCAACGCCGGCTTCCTTGGCTGCAATGGCGGTCAGGGTGTTCTTGACGACCGCGAACTTGGTGTCCTGGCCGAGAGAAACACGCAGCTGCTTGAGCTGTGCAACGGTGAGCCCGCGGTATTCGGTCAGGACAGCGGCGTTCGATTCCTTGAAATCGTTAGTGATCTCAGCTACTGCTGAAACCTTGGTAGGCGTTGCCATAACCCTCCTTCCGGGGATAGTGCCGGTATTCGACGGTCCCCGCTCAAGGTGAGCTAAAACTAAAAACGCCCCGCGCAGATGCACGGGGCTAGGCTCAACACGGATATCCCATGGAGCTGCTGCTTCGTTCACCTGCGCCGGCCGCCCTACGTTGAGGGTCCTTCGTCCAGAAACCCACTGCGTCTCCCGCGCACAACTGCAGAGTTGAGCCATGTTCGAGAGAGTGGATTTCCAACAACCGACGGTCTTTGGTCCTTCAAGTCTACGGGAGAGCCATCACTGCGCCAAATCGCGCCCTCAGCTGGTGCTGGTGCCCAGCTGCGGGAGTTCTTTCTGCCAGATGCCCGTGACCCCGGCCGTCTGGAATCCCAGCTGCTTATTGACCGTCAGGAGGTACCGGTTTTCCGGCGCATTCCAGGTGTAGATGATCCGGGCATCCGGAAACTGTTCGGTGAGCCGTTCCATGTTTGCCACCTTGATCAGCAGGCCGAGTTTGTTTCCGCGGTGTTCCTGCAGCACCAGTGTGTCGTCCTGGAAGACAACGTCGGCGCGGTGCGCCAGGACGGTGATGGTGGTCAGGCCCACAAGGGCACCTGTGGCGAGGTGCTCGACGGCGGTGACCACCGTCCGCCGCCCCTGCGCGATGGCGACGTCTTCCGCTTCCCGGAGGATGCCGCCGTCGAACACCATGTCCTGCTCAACGGGCGCTTCCAAGGAGGGATCGACGTCGGCCCCCGCCTGGTTCTCAAGGACGGCGACAGCTTCGAGCCACTGGTCCGGGCACCGGTCCGTCCAGTGGTGCAGCCGGTAGCGGCCGTTGTTGGCCTCCTCCGCTTCGGCCTGCAGGTCCGCAACCAGCTTCGAATCCAGGGGCAGTGCGCAGGAACTGAACTGTTCAATGTGTTGGAGTGTGTACCCGGTCTTCTGCGCGAACTCTACTTCGCGGCTCTCCAGCGGCACGAAGCCCTGGCCGGAGCCGGGGACCAGCTGGGCCTTTTCGAACTCGTGAAGGGACGCACCCGGATGGTTGGTGTCCACCAGGATCATGGTGCGGCCTTCCGCCCGGGCCAGCTGTTCGGCGGCCTGGAGCAGCCGCCTGCCCACGCCCTGGCGCTGGAACTCCGGCAGGATGTCCAGCGTGAACTCCGCGAGGTCCAGGTTGTCGGTGAGGGGCAGGGCGATGTCCACGGTGCCCACGATTTCGCCGTCCACTTTGGCCACCAGGATGAGCTGCCGCTCATAGGGGTCTTCAAATTCCAGGAGCTTTTCCAGCGGCTCGTAGGCGAGGTCGTCGCTCCCCCAGGTCTGCATCCGGACCTTCCGGCCCACCTCGACCGCGGCAAGGAAGTCTGCGGCGTCCGGGGAGTCGAGTGAGTCCGGGATCCAGAGCTGTTCGATCTTCACGTCTTTTGCCATTGGCGTCTTCATCCCAGCCGTTTCTGCCACTCACCTTCATAGCCGGCGGGCCTGAATCCAAGGGCATTATTTATGGCCAGCATATGTCGGTTTTCAATGGCATTCCACGTCAACACTGACCGCACGGACGGCCACCGGCCCTGGGCGCGCCGAAGGTTCGCCAGTTTCACCAGGAGCCCGAGGCGGTGGCCGCGGTGGCCTCCGGCAACGAGCGTGTCCTGCTGGGCGATCGTGTCAGGAACCCCGGGCCGCCAGTTCAGGACGGTGTAGGCAACCAGTTCGCCCGTACTTAGGTGGAGGGCCGCCGTCACTGCCGACTGGACTCCGCCGCGGAACAGCGTCCGCTCTTCGTCGCGCACGCGGGCGGCATCCCAGTCTTCGCCTTCCCAGTCCATGCCGGCGATGGGAACGTCCTCGGTCATCGTGGCCTTAAGCCGGGCGTAGGCGTCCACCAGGGCCTCCGGGCAGTGATCGTCCCAGCCGGTAAGTCCGTAGCCTGCGGCCCGGGAAGAGGCCTCGGCCTCCAACTGGTCCAGCAGTTCCGGGGCCACCGGCAGCCCGAGGCGGCTGGAGCGCTCCACCTGCTCCAGCTCGTAGCCGGAGGCGAGGGCAAAGGCTACGGCGGGGGCGGTGAGCGGCAGGCCGCCCGCACCGGATTTGGCGGGCAGCAGCACAGCTCCGTCCGCATTCGCCAGCGGGACCTCGTGATAAGCGTCCAGGGACATCCTGCCCCGCTCCCGGGCTACGGTTTCAGCGTGTTGCCGGAGGATGCGTCCCAATCCCTGGCGCCGGTGGGCCGGGGAGATGAGGACGTCGATTCCGGCGGTGTACGTGTTCTCGCGGAGCGGGAGCGTCACAGAGCAGAAGCCCACCGGTTCCCGGCCCAGCCTGGCAAGGTAAAGCCGCCGCTCCTCGTACTCATTGCCCCGCCAGAACTCCACGGCTTCCGCCAGCGTGGGGCAGCGGTCCAGGTTGCCCCAAAGCTCCAGTTCGTGGGCCACGCGCATGTCATGGCACACCGTGAAGTCGGCAGTCGCGTCCCCGGCGCCTGCCACCGCTCCGCTGCCGGGTGCCAGGAGGACGTCCACGGCGGAAATCGTGAGGGCATCGGGCGTCCCCGCGACGCCATCCAACTCCGGTCCGGCCATTTCTACAGCTTAGGCAAACTGACACCCGTCCGGGACAGGATGCTTAAAACACAACCGCCCGGCAGGTGCCGGGCGGTTGTGTTTGCTGCGGACAGGTCCGCAGCGGAAGTTCAGGTGAGGATTTAGGCCTCGGTCAGAACCTTGGTGACGTTCGGGTCAACGGAGATGCCGGGACCGAACGTGGTGGCAACGGTGGCCTTCTGGATGTAGCGGCCCTTGGAAGCGGACGGCTTCAGGCGAAGCACCTCTTCCAGTGCTGCTGCGTAGTTCTCCGCCAGCTTGATGGCGTCGAAGGACACCTTGCCGATGATGAAGTGCAGGTTGGAGTGCTTGTCGACGCGGAAGTCGATCTTTCCACCCTTGATGTCGTTGACGGCCTTGGTGACGTCAGGGGTCACGGTGCCCGTCTTGGGGTTCGGCATCAGGTTACGCGGACCCAGGACCTTACCGAGGCGGCCAACCTTGCCCATGAGATCGGGGGTGGCGACGGCGGCGTCGAAGTCGGTCCAGCCGCCGGCGATCTTTTCGATCAGGTCATCGGAACCAACGAAGTCGGCGCCGGCAGCGATTGCTGCTTCAGCCTTGTCACCCGTGGCGAAAACCAGGACGCGGGCGGTCTTGCCGGTGCCGTGGGGCAGGTTGACCGTGCCGCGGACCATCTGGTCAGCCTTACGGGGGTCGACGCCGAGGCGGAATGCAACCTCAACGGTGGCGTCGAACTTGGACGGGTTGGTGTCCTTGGCGAGCGTTACTGCCTCGAACGGCGCGTAGAACTTCTCCGCGTCGATCTTGGCGGCTGCTGCCTCATATGCTTTGCTGCGCTTTGCCATGCTGCTTGTTTCTCCTTGTGCAGTTGTGGTCTGCGGACCGCGCTGGGCCCTGCCACAGTTGGTGAGCGGACTCGTTATCCGTGCCCGGTTCCCAACATTTCTATGTAGGTGGTGCCGGTTGTCCCGGCGGTGCCGCCCGTCGTCGTGATCGGTTTCCCGAGCCCGACGCCAAAGCGACGGAAGCGACTAGCCTTCGACGGTGATACCCATGGAGCGGGCGGTGCCGGCGATGATCTTCGCTGCGCCTTCGAGGCTGGTGGCGTTGAGGTCTTCCATCTTGGTGGAAGCAATCTCGTTGACCTGGGCCTGGGTCAGCTTGGCAACCTTGACGGTGTGCGGGGTAGCTGAACCCTTGGCGACGCCTGCAGCCTTCTTGATGAGCTCTGCAGCCGGCGGGGTCTTGGTGATGAACGTGAAGGAACGGTCCTCGTAGACCGTGATTTCCACGGGGATGACGTTTCCGCGCTGGGCTTCCGTCGCAGCGTTGTACGCCTTGCAGAATTCCATGATGTTGACACCGTGCTGGCCAAGCGCAGGACCGATCGGCGGAGCCGGGTTAGCGGCACCTGCCTGGATCTGCAGCTTGATGAGGCCGGTGACCTTCTTCTTGGGAGCCAATGTAGGGTCCTTCTCTCAATAACGTCCTGGGGCACAGGAGCGTGCCTCAGGTTTTTGGCCGCCATGGCGAGGCGGCCGGCCGTTCCGGTGCTGCTAAGCGGGCAGCGCCGGGACGAATTCTTTGGATAATCAGATCTTGGTGACCTGGTTGAACGCCAGGGTGACCGGCGTTTCGCGCTCGAAGATGGAAACCAGCACCACGAGGGTCTGGGATTCGACCTTGATCTCGGAGATCGTGGCGGGAAGGGTCTCGAAGGGGCCTTCCTTGACGATGACCGACTCGCCGACCTCGAAGTCGACGTCCACCGGAGCCTGGTTCTGCTTGTTGACCGGCTTGCCCTTCTCGGCCTGCTCTTCCTCGAAGACGGGGGCAAGCATGGAGAAGACCTCATCGAGGCGCAGCGGCACCGGGTTGTGGGCGTTGCCCACGAAGCCGGTCACGCCGGGGGTGTGCCGGACGGCGCCCCAGGAGGCGTCGGTCAGGTCCATGCGGACCAGCACATAGCCCGGGATGCGGACGCGGTTGATCACCTTGCGCTGAGCATTCTTGATCTCAACGACTTCTTCCATCGGCACCTGGATCTCGAAGATGTAATCTTCCATGTCCAGGGTCTGGATGCGGGTTTCCAGGTTGGCCTTCACGCGGTTTTCGTAACCTGCGTAGGAGTGGATGACGTACCAGTCACCTTCCTGGCGGCGCAGCTTGGCCTTGAACTCTTCTGCGGGGTCTACCTCGGCCTTGGCGGCGGCAGCGGCGAGGGCGTCGGTGGACTGTTCCTCGGAGCCGGCCTCGTCATCAGCCTTTGCGTCGAAGTCATCGGAATCGGCGTCGTCGGATTCGGGCGCGGAGGACTCAACCTCAGACTCGTCACCGGCTTCTGCCGTGATGTCCGCGGACTCTTCCAGCTCAGTCTCGGTTACCTCGAGCTCCTGCTCAGACACTTGGTCTCCTGCTTCCTCATTGCCTAACATGCCTATTTAAATGGCTCAATTCCGCACACCGGTGTTTCCCTCCGGATTCCCGGACGGAACACACAGCCTGCGGACGGTACAGCCTTAGCTGTCCGTGGGGCCTTTACCGCCGAAGAGCCAGCCGACGGCGGATCCGAAGCCAATGTCCAGCAGGCTGACGATGACCATCATGATGCCCACGAACACCAGCACCACGAGTGTGTAATTAATCAGTTCCTTGCGGGTTGGTGCAACAACCTTCTTCAGTTCGCCGATGATCTGGCGGACAAAAAGTGCAATGCGAGCGAAGAAGTTTGCCTTGGCGTCCTTCTTAGCTGGGCGGCCCTTGGAGCTGCTGGCAGCTGTTTCGGTCACCTGGTCCTCGCTCATCTTTGCAATGTTGGATTACCCGGTCCTGATCAGAACCATGGTTGCTGCGCTTGCCCCGGATTTTCGCCCGGGGCAGCTTGCGCAGGGCAGACAGGACTCGAACCTGCAACCTGCGGTTTTGGAGACCGCTGCGCTACCAATTGCGCCACTACCCTATGGAGTGAATTCCACTCTCCGATGACGAACCGCCAGCTGCACTGGGGCGCACGTCATCATCCGTGTTTCAACACCGGTGAACCAGTCTACGCAACAACTTCGCGTTCGTCGAACCGGCCCGTTTCCGGCCCCCAACTGCTGCCCTGGCTGACCTTGACCGGAACAGTCACAAATCAAAACGGGCAACCCGGAGGGTCCGCTGAACAGCATAGAGTAGAACTCGTCGAATCCCACATTCCAGCCGCCAGGCTGCAAGCGAAGAACGGACCTGCCATGTCTGCCGCCCGCGTTTCCCAGCGCATTTCCGCCATTGCCGAATCCGCAACCCTTGCCGTTGATGCCAAGGCGAAGGCGCTGAAGGCTGCAGGCCGGCCGGTCATTGGATTCGGTGCGGGTGAACCCGACTTTCCTACTCCGGACTACATCGTCCAGGCCGCCATCGAAGCGGCAAGCCAGCCGAAGTACCACCGCTACTCCCCCGCCGGCGGGCTGCCCGAACTGAAGAAGGCCATCGCCGAGAAGACCCTGCGCGACTCCGGCTACGCCGTGGACCCTTCCCAGGTTTTGGTGACCAACGGCGGCAAGCAGGCGGTCTACAACACTTTCGCCACCCTGGTGGATCCCGGCGACGAGGTCATTGTTCCCACTCCGTTCTGGACCACCTATCCGGAGGCCATCCGGCTCGCAGGCGGCGTGCCGGTGGAGGTCTTCGCCGGCCCGGAGCAGGACTACCTCGTCACCGTTGAACAGCTTGAGGCAGCTGTCACGGACAAAACGAAGATCCTGCTGTTCGTCTCGCCCTCCAACCCCACCGGCTCGGTGTACTCGCCGGAGCAGGTGGCCGAGATCGGCAAGTGGGCGGCGGCCAAGGGCCTCTGGGTGGTCACCGACGAGATCTACGAGCACCTGACGTACGACGGCGTTCCCTTCACCTCGATCGCGACCGCCGCCCCTGAACTGGGCGACAAGGTCGTCATCCTCAACGGCGTCGCGAAGACCTACGCCATGACCGGCTGGCGCGTGGGCTGGATGATCGGCCCGGCCGATGTCATCAAGGCAGCCACCAACCTCCAGTCGCACGCAACGTCCAATGTCTCCAACATCATGCAGATCGCTGCCCTGGCTGCCGTTTCCGGCCCGCTGACCGCCGTCGACGAGATGAAGGTGGC
Source organism: Pseudarthrobacter oxydans (assembly GCF_034258515.1). NCBI lineage: Bacteria > Bacillati > Actinomycetota > Actinomycetes > Micrococcales > Micrococcaceae > Pseudarthrobacter > Pseudarthrobacter oxydans. The sequence continues at coordinate 3,214,329 of NZ_CP139438.1, forward strand.
GTTCGACCGCCGCCGCAAGGCCATCGTTGCTGGCCTGAACGCCATCGACGGGGTGGAATGCCCGACGCCGAAAGGTGCCTTCTACGTCTACGCGGACGTCCGCGCGCTGCTGGGGAAGGAATTCCCGACGGCGTCCGGCACGGCCACGCCGCAGACGTCCGCTGAGCTGGCCGCGCTGATCCTGGACGAGGTCGAGGTGGCAGTGGTTCCGGGTGAGGCCTTCGGCCCCTCCGGCTACCTGCGCCTTTCGTACGCACTGGGCGACGAAGACCTCGCCACCGGCGTCCAGCGCCTGCAGGACTTCCTGGGCAAGGCCCAATAGGCACCCTCTCTCACTTAATGCGGGAAAAACCGGAACGCTCTATCACTCCCTTCAGGAGAGTGATAGAGCGTTCGGGTTTAAGGCGCATCAAGTGATAGAGCGTTCGGGTTTAAGGCGCATCAAGTGAGAGAGCGTCGGGGTTAGAGGAGGCGGCGTTCGGCGGCCCACTTGGTCAGCTCGTGCCGGCTGGACAGCTGGAGTTTGCGGAGCACTGCCGAGACGTGGGTTTCCACCGTCTTGATGCTGATGAAGAGCTCCTTGGCCACCTCCTTGTAGCTGTAGCCGCGGGCGATGAGGCGCATCACCTCGAGCTCCCGCGCGGAGAGCCTGTCCAGTTCGTCATCGGCGATGTCCGCCGGGGCCGTGCCGAAGGCGTCCAGGACAAAGCCGGCCAGCCGCGGCGAGAAGACGGCATCCCCTCCGGCCACCCGGTAGACGGCGTCGGTGATTTCGGCCCCGGAGATGGTCTTGGTGACGTAGCCCCGGGCTCCGGCCCGGATGACCGCGACAACGTCCTCCGCCGCGTCCGAGACGCTGAGCGCCAGGAACCTCGTAGTGGACAGCAGTGCCGCCGAGCCGGCGATCACTTCACGGCCGCCGCCGCCGAGGCCGCCCGGAAGGTGGACGTCGAGCAGCACCACGTCCGGCCGCTCCTTCGCGATCACGGCGATGGCCTGCTCCACGGTGGCGGCCTCGCCCACAACCTGGACGCTGGGATCGAGGTCGGCTTTCAGGCCGGAACGGAAGATCGCGTGATCGTCCACGAGCACCACCCGGACAGACTGTGTGGCGCGGTTGGTCCCGTTGCCGGCTCCCTGTGCTGGGTTCATGGTTTGCCTTCCGTGTTCTGCATCTGCTTCTCCGCCTGCGCGGCCGGGAATCCCAGCCGGACTTCCGTGCCTTCACTGGCGCTGATGATGTTGGCCGTGCCGCCGTGCCGGTTCATCCGGCCGATGATGGACTCCCGCACGCCGAGCCGGTCTTCGGGGACGTCCTGAAGTTCGAAGCCGGGACCCCGGTCCTTGATGAACACTTCGGCGCGCCCGCCGGTGACCTCAAGATAGACCGATACTGCACCGCCGCCGTGCCGCGAGGCGTTAAGCATGGCCTCGCGGCTGGCCTGGATCAGCGCCTCATGGCCTTCGGTGACCTCGGTGTCTCCCACGCTGACCACCTCCACCGCGTTCCCGAGCAGGTCCTCCACTTCCGCGGCCACTGCCTTGATGCGGTCCGAGAGCTGCCCGGCGTCCTTTCCTGGGTCCTCGAACAGCCAGCCCCGGAGTTCGCGCTCCTGCGCACGGGCGAGGCGGACAACGTCGTGCTCATTGGCGGCGCGCCGTTGGATGAGTGCCAGCGTCTGCAGGACCGAATCGTGAAGGTGTGCCGCGATTTCCGCTCGTTCAGTCTCACGGATCCTGCCGGCGCGTTCAGCTTCAAGGTCTCGCCAGAACTTCAGCGCCCACGGGAGCAGGACCAGCACCACGCCGCCGAGGACGGCCACGGATGCCAGCAGCGCCAGCCAGGTCTGCTCCCAGGAACCGGACCCGGACACCATCACCAGGACGCCCGCCACCACCAACGCCAGGCCGGCGGCAAGCCGTGCCCAGCCGCCTGCCTGGTTCGCTTTGGTTTTATCCACCAGCCCGGCCCGACGGGTCTCATCAAGCTGCATCCAGGCGATGGAGGCTCCGCCCAGGACCGCAGCCGCGGGGATGATGGTCCCCAACGGAACGTCCATCCCCAGCAGCTGGGCCCCGAGGATGCCCGCCACCAGGAGCAGCCCGACGCCGAGCAGGATCTCCTTGCCGTACCGCATCTCGCGGAACCGGAACCAAGGCACCTGCACCGCCTCCGCGGGCACTCCGGCGCCCGGCACCATGCCGGGGCCGGCGTTCGCCGACAGCGTGCCCGTTACGGTGCCGCCCATCACGGCAGGAGCAATGGGCGACGTCGGCCGCCGTTCCTGCCGCCGGGCGCTTTCGTAGGCGGTGGGCACCATGATCCAGAGCCAAGCGTAGAACACGACGCCGGCCCCTCCGGCGAATGAAGCCAGGACCATTCCCACACGCACCGTGTTCACCGGCAGCCCAAGATGCGCGGCGAGGCCCGAACAGACCCCGGCAATGAAGCGGTCGCTGCTTCGGACCAGCGGCGGGCGGGCGGGCGCGGATGTCATGGTCCAATCCAAGCACGGATCAGGGTCTCCCGGACCGGGTTGGCACGGGAACCGGGGGCCTCTCAGGGACGGCTCAGGGTGTCCCCCGGTAGAGCCGCCCGGCCGGGAGCGGGAGGATCGAAGTATGAACTCGCTAACCCCGAACCCCCATGACGGCACGCCGGAAGAACCCCCGGCCAGCCCGAAAAATGAGAACCCCACGGAGCCCCTCCCCGGGCGGGAAAACCCCACCCAGCCCCTGGCGCCGCCTCCTTCTGCCTCCGCGCCGCCGCGGGATTCCGCAACCCCGGGCCCGGCGCATGAAACCCCCGGCGCCGGCAGCAGTTACTCCTATGCCGGAGTCCCGGGCCAGCAGACCGATTTCTTCACCTGGGTCCGCAGCCAGGGAATCAGCCGCGGCCAGGACCGCTGGGTGGGCGGCGTTTCCAGCGGCATCGCGCAGCGTGTGGGAGTCGACCCCTTGATTGTCCGCGGCGTCTTTATCATCCTTGCCCTCTTCGCAGGGATCGGCGTGCTTCTTTACGGGCTTGCCTGGGCGTTCCTGCCCGAGCCCGACGGGCGCATCCACGTCCAGGAAGCCGGCGCGGGGCGCTGGACCACCGGCATGACGGGTTCACTGATCGCGGTGGTGGCAGGATTCAGCGGGCTCGGCAACGGCTTCTGGGGCTGGGGCAACCGGGGTGTGGGCCCCTTCCTGTGGTCCCTGCTGTGGGTCGGCGGCGCCATCTACCTGGTGTACTACCTGGTGCAGCGCAACAAGACAGCCGCCGGCACGCCGACCAGTGCAGCAGCGGCCGGCACGGCTGCCTACTCAGCCGGGACGTCCACCCCAACCACACCGCCGTACTCAGACGTCGCAGGCAGCGGTCCGTTTGCCGGCAACCCCTACGGCGGCAGTAGCGGGGGCACTGGCAGCGGTTCCGGCAGTGGCGGATGGGGCAGCGGTGGATACTCCGGAAGCCGGCCGTCGCCGGTTCCGCCGCCCGCTCCCAGGGTGCGCGCCGCAGGTCCCGGCACTCCCGCCGTCGCAATAGCTGCCGGCAGTGCCCTGCTGGTGGGCGCTGGCGTGAAAGCCCTGGACCTCACCAACGTCATTGACCTCGGTAACTCCGCCAACGCGGTTGCCTGGGCAAGCGCGGCAGCCGTCCTGGGCATTGGCATCCTCATTCTTGGCCTCCGCGGCCGGACCCCCGGCATCCTCTCGTTCTTCGCCGTGGCGGCCCTCATCATAGGAGGAATCTTCAACGTGGTGGGCAACAACGGAGACCGCGTCCGCTTCCAGCAGGTTGACTGGGCACCGACGAGCATCGAGCAGGCCAGCGGCGGATTCGACATCACGGCCGGCAGCGGAACCGTTGACCTTACGGCCATGTCCCTGGATGCCCCGCTCACCTCGGAGGTCCGCGTCCCCCTGGACATCACGGCCAGCAACGTCACAGTAGTCATCCCGGGCGACGTGCCCGTGGACATCAAGGCGGACATGACCCTCGGCAACCTGAACGAACGCGGCAACCAGCGGGGCGGCATCACCACCCGGCAGAGCAGCTACAACACCGACAAGCCCGGCAGCCACCTGGTCATCCAGATCAATGGCACCGTCAGCAACGTCACCATCCAGGAAGGCAACTGACATGAGCAGCCAAACTCCGGGCTCAAACCCGTACATTCCGGATCCCTATGCGCAGGGCGGCACGACGGCGGCAGGCGCGTCTTCTGCCCCGCCTTCCGGGGCACGCGTGGGAACCATAGTCTGGGGCCTGATCGTCGTGGCCCTCGCCGCGCTGATCATCATCGCCCAACTGGGCATCGTCACGCTCAACGGGACCTATGTCCTGATCGGACTGATGATTGGGGCAGGCGCGGCCCTGGTGCTCGGCGGCCTCCTCTCCGCCCGGAAACGTGACAACGGCCCTACAACACGGAAGTCTTGAACCATGGACAAGTTTTTCAGCATCGTCAGGGGCCTCGGCCTGAAACGCGGACCGGAACGGTGGCTTGGAGGCGTGCTTGGAGGAATCGCGGCCAAGCTCAATGTGGACGTTGCTTTCGTCCGCATCGCGTTCCTGGTCTTCTGCCTGCTCCCCGGCCCGGCCGTCATCTTCTATCTCCTGGCCTGGGTGATCCTGCCCGACCAGAAGGACGTCATCCCGCTCCAGGTGTTCCTCGAGCGGCGGTCCTTGAACCGTCCCTGAACCCGTCCTGACAAAGCACCGCAAGGCCCCCGCTCCAGCTGCACCGGAGCGGGGGCCTTGTGTAACCAGTTTGTGTCGTACCCCACACACGCCACTAGAATCTATGTGAGCTCAGCGTGGCGCTCTGCCTGTAAACCCTCTCCCCAGGATTTGAGCGAGACATGAAAATTGGAATTCTTACCAGCGGTGGCGACTGCCCCGGCCTGAATGCGGTCATCCGCGGCGCGGTCCTCAAAGGTATCGCCATCCACGGCCACGAGTTCGTTGGCTTCCTCGATGGCTGGCGCGGCGTCGTTGAGGGCGACATCATCGACATCCCCCGGACCATGGTCCGCGGCATCGCCAAGCAGGGCGGCACCATCCTGGGCACCTCACGCACCAATCCGTTCGAAAACGGCGGCGGTCCCGAGGTCATCAAAGCCCACATGGACCGGCTCGGAATTGATGCCATCATCGCCATCGGCGGTGAGGGTACCCTCGCTGCGGCAAAGCGACTCACGGACGCGGGCCTGAAGATCGTTGGCGTCCCCAAGACGGTGGACAACGATCTTGACGCCACGGACTACACGTTCGGCTTCGACACCGCTGTGCAGATCGCCACCGAAGCGATCGACCGGCTCCGCACCACCGGTGAGTCCCACCACCGCTGCATGATTGCCGAAGTCATGGGCAGGCATGTCGGCTGGATCGCCCTTCACGCCGGCATGGCCGCCGGCGCGCACGCCATCCTCATCCCGGAGCAGAAGGTCAGCATCGAGCAGATCACCGAATGGGTGAAGGAAGCCCATTCCCGTGGCCGTGCCCCGCTGGTGGTGGTGGCGGAAGGTTTCGTCCCGGAGCACATGGAAACCCCGCATTCCGAGCGCGGCCTGGACACCTTCGGCCGCCCCCGCCTGGGCGGCATCGCGGACCAGCTCGCCCCGGAACTGGAAGCCCGGACCGGCATCGAAACCCGCGCCACCATCCTGGGCCACATCCAGCGCGGCGGCGTTCCGTCCGCGTTCGACCGCGTCCTGGCCACCCGCCTGGGCATGGCGGCCATCGACTCCGTGGTGGAAGGCTACTGGGGCACCATGGTGGCGCTCAAGGGAACGGACATCGAGCACGTGGGCTTCCAGGATGCCCTCGGACAGCTCAAGACCGTCCCGCAGAAACGCTACGACGAGGCCGCCGTCCTGTTCGGCTGAGTTGTCGCCGGGAGGCCGTGTCCTCCCATGCTGCCGCGGCGTCCTGTTCTGCGGTGCGCGCTGCCCGCCCTAGGCTGGAGGCATGACACTTGACCCCGGTTCCGCAGCCATCATCCAGCTCGCGTGGGCCCGGCACCTGGGACTCGACGACGACGCCTTCGGATCCGCCTTGGCGTCCGGGGAACGGATCGTCCGCGCGGACGACAACGCCCGCACAGTGGAATTTGTCCGGCTCTTTGGCAGCTCTGCGCTGGTGGGCCCGCGGTGGGTCATCGACGCCGCGGAGGGCATCGCCGACGAGGAGATGGCCCAGCATGTAACGCTCATGACGCTGACGCGGTCCCACGGCGGCCATGGGCTGGGTGCCGCGGCCTTGTTCTTCGCGGACGACCTTCCCCTGAAGCAGCCCCCGGAAGAGATGACCGTTTCGCACGGCAACCCGGAGGCCATCGAACTGGAGGGCAACTGCCCGCCGGACGACGTCAACGAGGTGGGCCTGTCGGACCTCGAAAACCGCTACACGATCGTCCACGAAATGGAGGGCCGCCGGGTGCCGCTTGCCTGCGGAGCCTACTCTGAGTGGGAGGGCCTGCTGGCCCGTCTGGGTGTCCTGGTGGACCCGGCATGGCGGCGGCGGGGCCTGGGGACGCTGGCCGCCTCCATCGCGGCGCACGAGGCGCTGGCCGCAGGGCTTACGCTGCAATGGCGGACGGACGTCAGCAACACCGGAGCCGTTGCGCTGGCCCGGAAGCTCGGCCTGTCAGCCGGCGGAATCCAGACCAGCGTCCACCTTGGCTGACCCCGGAACGGCCCCGCGCCCGCCCCAGTCCTGAACCGGCTGCGGCTTCGCAAAGAACAGCGCCACGGCGGCCCCGACCAGGACCACCCCGGCGGGCAGCAGGATGGACTGGCCCATCGCCGTCGAAAACCCGCTGTGGAGGGCCTCCGGCAGGCTTCCGGAGAAGCCCATTCCTTCCCCGGCCGCCCCGCCGGGTCCGCCGGACGGAAGCTCGGCTGCGAGCCGGGCCTGGATCAGCACGGCAATGGCCGCGCTGCCCAGCACGGCACCGATCTGCCGCGTGGTGTTGTACACGCCGGACCCGGCCCCTGCCTGCCGCGGCGGGAGGTTGCGGGTGGCGGTGGTGCCCAGCGGAGCCCAGATGCCTGCGTTGGCGAACCCCAGGACGGCGCTGGGCAGCAGGAACAGGAGGATGGGGGTGTCCGGCTGCATAAGGACTGAGTTCCACACCAGGGCCACGGCCATCAGTACCAGGCCGGTGGCAGTGAGGAATTTGGGGTTGACCTTGTCGATGATCTTTCCCACCACTGGAGCAAGGCCGCCGGAGATCAGCGCCATGGGAACCATCATCAGCGCGGACTGGGTGGGCGTGAGGCCACGGACCAACTGGTAGTAGAAGATGAGCGGCAGGCTGAAGGCCGTCACCGTGAAGCCGACGGTGGTGATTCCGATGTTGGCCAGGGAAAAGTTCCGGTCGCGGAAGAGCCCCAGGGGCAGCAGCGGCTCACCCTTGTTGAATCGCTGCCAGACCACGAAGAGCGCCAGCACGGCAAGGCCGGCGACGATCAGGCCCCACACCGTGACGGGACCGGTGATGGTGCCCCAGTTGTAGGTTTCGCCCTCCTGGATGCCGAACACCAGGAGGAAGAGCCCGACGGCGCTGAGCACCACGCCGGGAATATCGAACCGGTGCGGGTGGGTACTGAGGGACGGAACGTTGCGCAGCGCGAGGACAAAGCCTGCAATGCCGATGGGCACGTTAATGAAGAAGATCCATTCCCAGCCGAGCCCGTCCACCAGGACGCCGCCCAGGATGGGTCCCACGAGCGTGGCCATGCCTGCGGTGGCACCCCAGATCGCCATGGCGGCACCGCGCCTGTCCGGCGGGAAGATCCGGGTGATCACTGCCATGGTCTGCGGCGTCATCATGGCCGCGCCGAGCCCCTGCAGCACGCGTGCCGCTATCAGCACCTCCACCTGGCCCGACAGTCCGCACCACAGCGAAGCCAGGGTAAAGACCACCAGGCCGGCAAGGTAGAGCTTCTTGGGCCCGAAGCGGTCCCCGAGCCTGCCGGTAATCAGCAGCGGGACCGCATAGGCCAGGAGGTAGGCGCTGGTGACCCAAATGACCGAGTTGATGTCCGCGTCCAGGCCCTCCATGATCCGGGGGTTGGCCACGGACACAATGGTGGTATCGATCAGGATCATGAAGAACCCGATCACCAGGGACCAGAGGGCCGCCCACGGCTTCGCCACGTTTTCCACTGGGCAATCCTTCCTCAGGTTGTGATGCGCCGGGCGGGACCCGGTGGTGCTAGCCCAGGAGGTCCAGGATCTCCTGGCGGGCGAACATTTGGGCGGCTGCGCGGGCGGACGGCGAACCTGCGTCCGGATCGGCGCCGGCGTCGAGCAGTGCCCGGGCAACGCCGGTGTAACCCTTGAATGCCGCTCCGGCGAGCGGGGTCTGGCCCCGGTCGTTCGACGAGTTGGCCTCGGCACCGTGCTTCAGGAGGAGCTGGACGGTCTCCGCGTGGCCGTGGTAGGCGGCCAGCATGAGAAGCGAATCACCCGCCGCGTTGGTCAAGGTGGCGGGAGCGCCGGCGTCGAGGTAGGCACGCAACAGTGCCGTCTCCCCCTCCCGTGCCGCCTGGAAGAGCGACTGCGCCAAGGCCAGCGTCTCGTCGTCGGGCGCTGGGCCGGGTGGTGCTGTGCCCGACAGTGCTGCGCTGGTTCCGGCGTCTTCGGTCATGAACGTGGCCCCCTGAGGAATCCGGTCTGGCGCCCCACGACCTGGCCGGCGTCCGGGGCAACGATGATTTCCTGGACAGCAGGGTACGGCTCGTCGCCATCCAGGACCGTCAGTATCTCATCGGGCGCAACCGAACGTTTTATGACTGCCAGGGCGACCGGGCCCATCTCATAATGCTGCGCCACTGACGTCACGGTCCCCACCTTCCGCTCCCCCGCCAGTACGGGGCTGCCGGCCTGGGGCAACGTGTGCTGCGAGCCGTCCAGCTGGAGGAAGACAAGGCGCCGGGGCGGGTGGCCCAGATTGTGCACCCGCGCGATGGTTTCCTGCCCTTTATAGCAGCCCTTGGCCAGGTGCACAGCGGTCCGGAGGAGGTCCAGTTCGTGCGGAATGGTCTTGTCGTCCGTCTCGGCCCCGATCCGGGGGCGCCAGGCGGCCACGCGCAGCGCCTCGGCGGCGAGGACGCCTGCAAGGGGGCGCTCTCCCACTGTCCGCTCCAGCTCGTCGGCCGGCACCAGGTACTCGAACCACGGCCGCTCCAGGCCGGGATGGCCCGACTCCGGGACAGTGGCGTAGGAGTAACCCCCCGCGCCCACGTGCGGCCACGGGTCCTGCCAGGCCAGCAGGCCGGACCATTCGGGAACTGCCTTCGTGCTGCCGATGACGGCCCAGTCGGCGGAGACGTCCGCGATGTCCACGCGGAGCATGAACTTCATCCTGTTGAGGAACTCTGCCAGCGGGGCGGCTTCGGCGGCCTCGACGATCAGCCAGGTGGTGCCGCCGTCGTCAATCACCCTGGCGTCGAAATCGATCCTGCCCTGCACGCTCAAAAGGAGCAGTTCGCTGGACTCGCCCGGCTGCAGGCCTGTGACCTGCTGCGAGGAGAGGGTGTTGAGCCAGCTGAGGCGGTCCGGACCCGTCACCGTCACGACGCCGCGGGAGGAGAGGTCGACGACGGCGGTTCCGGCCGCGAGGGCGCGCTGCTCGCGGAGGGGCTCACCGTAGTGGGCGGCAACACCGGCGTCGGCACCGGCCGCCTCGACGGCGCCGGGGCGCGACAGCAGGGGGCTGGGAGTAGTCATATGTAGTAGAAGTCCTTGGGGCTCGGCGGTATTCCGGATTCTTGCAAATCGACGCGGGATCCCGCCGCCTGCGCCCTCAGCGCCGAAGGACGGGGAGGGGTCAGGAGACCTTTTTCAGGAAGGCCGAGGCATGCGCTTCCAGGCCTTTTCCGTCCTTGCCGCCAACGGCGACGTCCCACCGCCACAGGAGGTTTCCGTCCACCAGGCCGAAGATGCGCGTGGCGGCGCTGTAGTCCTTGGAGTGGCTGCCGCGCATGACCATATCCGTGGTGAGCTGGATCTGCGGGCCCTTGATCTGCCCGTAGTAGAGCTCGGAAATGCCGCCGGGGTGCGAAATGGACACCGAGATGTCGAACCCGCCCTCGCTGTTGCGCAGGGCCTCCACTTCGTCGGCACTCTTCAGCGCCGGAACGATGTCCGCGGGGATCAGGCCCGGGCCGCCGTCGGCATCAAGCTGTTTGCGCTCCAGCGCCCAGAAACCGGTCTCGACGGTGAGCGGCCGCAGGCGCGTGCCGTCGTCGTCCGTCAGCCAGCTCTCCGCGCGGTACTGAAGGTACGGCAGCCCGTTGTGCGTGAAGGACACGTGCTGCAGGAAATGCTCCGAGTCCTCGTCCCCGCTGCCGAGGCGGCCGCGGCCTTCCCACTCACCAATGAGCCAGGAAAGCGGAACAAGTTCGGGAGTCAGGTCTGTAGGAATCTCAATGGGCACTGCGATTACCTCGGGAAACGGCTAGCTCCGGAAAAAGGGGACTACTTCTGGCCTTTGAACAGGCGGTAGACCACGAAGCCGGCGAACCAGGCCATGGCGAGGCTGGCGATGCCGAGCAGGACAAGGAAGAAGATTTCAAATGCAAGTACGGACATGGTGCCATCCTAACGCGTTAGTAGATGAGTAGTTTGTCTATGAAGTAGGCCAGGGAACCCACCGCCGAGACAGGCGCAAGGCCCATGCTAAGGGCAGCCTGGATGTTCAGGGGTGCACCGCGAAGCGTTACGAGCCGCCGGAAGCTTGCCAGCACCGCCCCGACGACGACGCCGAAGATGGCGGCCGGCAGGACCGCAATGTCCGAGAACACCAGTCCGGCAAGGGGCCCGGCCAGGCCGGCCATCACGATTCCTAGGGGTGCCACGACGCTGTCCGGCCAGCGGATCAGCCCGGCCAGCAGGGCAACCGCGGCACTGATGGCCGCCACCAAGAGCATCTCCCGGACCCCGTTGAACCGAGCGCCCGCTATCCAGCCGGAGCCCAGGCAGGCGAGCAGCACCCCTGCACAGCATCCCAGGGTGGATTCCAGCCGCTGCGCCTGCCCGGTTCCGCGGATCAGCTGCACCACGAAGACGGCGATCATGCCCAGCGCGATGAAGGCGGGGGTCCAGTCCAGGTACCCGGGAGCAGGAGCCAGGCCGGCGCCAACCGCGGCTCCGGCGCCCGGCACGGCAATCACCGCAGCCAGGGTCTTCTTGGCAGGAATACGGAGGAAGTGCGGCCAGCCGACGCCGATGGCGGCGGCGATCGCCACCGCAACGCCTACGAGCACCTCGCGGGAGGTATACACCCCGGCAATGATCGCGGCCAGGCCGGCCATTCCCGCCACGCCGATGGTCCACGAGCCCAAGGACCGCGCAGGCGCCTGCAGTTCCGCCGTCACGCGGAACCCGGCCTGGACTTAGTTTCTGCACTCACTGCGCTGCAATCCCATCCTGGCGTCGACCTGGAAAGGCGGGCCGCCCTTCGCGGAGGGCGTCGGGGCCCTTGGCTCAATCCTGCCTTATGTGAACGGCATATGTCGCAAAACGTCCCCTCATCCGCGCCGAATCCATGGCTGCGAAGGCCCCGCCGGGTATACTCAAAGCTCAGCTACGCTCCCTGCTGAGGTGGCCGGCCGGCGCCCTGAACAATGGCCCAAGACCCGAGCAGGAAGCCAGTACCGGCCGGTGGAAACCCGGTTCAGTCGCCCAATGATGCGCGGACGGCCCTTGGAGGAACAATGTCGCACATCCTGCTCTTGACGAACAGCCCTGGCTCTTCGGTAGACATCCTGCCTGCCCTGGAATTGCTGAACCACCGGGTCCACATCCTCCCCGCCGAGCCCACCGCGCTGCTGGAGACCGATCCCTGCGACATCGTGCTGCTGGATGCCCGCAAGGACCTGGTGGGCGCCCGCTCCCTCACCCAGCTGCTCAAGGCCACCGGCCTGAGCGCGCCGCTGGTGCTGATCCTGACCGAAGGCGGCATGGCGGCTGTTTCCTCGGCTTGGGCCGTGGACGACATCGTGCTGGACTCCGCCGGGCCCGCTGAAGTGGAAGCCCGCATCAGGCTGTCTGTGGCGCGCGCCGTCCCCGAGCAGGAGGACACGCCAACGGAGATCCGGGCCGCCGGCGTCGTCATCGACGAAGCGAGCTACACTGCCCGCGTGAACGGCGCACCGCTCAACCTGACTTTCAAGGAATTTGAGCTGCTCAAATACCTGGCACAGCACCCCGGCCGAGTTTTCACCCGCCAGCAGCTGCTCACCGAAGTGTGGGGCTATGACTACTACGGCGGCACCCGCACCGTGGATGTCCATGTCCGGCGGCTGCGGGCGAAGCTGGGCGCCGATCACGAGAACCTCATCAGCACCGTACGCAACGTGGGCTACCGTCTGACGTTGGTGCGGCAGCAGGAGGATGAGCTCACCGAGGCCTGAGCGCCCGAGCCGCTTCCCGTATAGCCTTGCCTCATGACTCCAGCGCACCCAGAGAAGTGGCCCGTCCATGCTGAACGGGGCGCGGTTGACCAGCAGCTGCTGAAGGACTGCCGGGACCTCCTGGCCGCGGCAGAGGAATCGGACGGCAATCCCTCCATTTCGGAGCAGACCCAGGTGACCATGCGGGCCGGCGATTCGGCGGAGCACTCAGTGCTGACCCTGGCGCTCTATGCCCCGGACGAGGACTCCGATCCCGCCAGCGGGCAGGACCTCGCCGGATTTGCCGTGGTGGTGGAATCCCCTGACGGCACCGGAGTGCTGGAGATCGCCGTCCACCCCAGCTACCGGAACCAGGGCGTGGCGGACCGCCTGGTGGGCGCGCTCAAGGACAGCCGCGGGCTGGACGGGCTGAAGGCATGGTCCCACGGCAACCACGAGGCCGCCGCGGAACTGGCCGCCCGCTATGGATTTGGGCCCGTCCGTGAGCTCTGGAAAATGAGGATGACGACGGCGGGGGCGGACCTTCCCGAGGCCGTCCTGCCGGAGGGGGTGTCCATCCGCGCCTTTGTCCCCGGCCAGGATGAGGAAGCCTGGCTGGCCGTGAACCGGGCTGCCTTCGCCCACCACCCCGAACAGGGCAGCCTGACCCGGGCCGACCTTGAGGCGCGCATGGCCGAGGACTGGTTCAACCCCGAAGGCTTCCTGCTGGCCGAGGACCGGCAGGGCAGGCTGCTTGGGTTCCACTGGACCAAGGTCCACCCCCAGCACGGCCCCCACCCCGCCATCGGTGAGGTTTACGCAGTAGGTGTTGCGCCTGTTGCCCAGGGCATGGGCCTCGGCAAAGCCCTCACCGTAGCCGGCATCAGGTACCTCCAGGACCTGGGACTGCACGCGGTCATGCTCTACACAGATGCCGACAACGCCCCTGCCGTTTCGCTGTACCGGCGGCTGGGGTTCACCCGCTGGGACATGGACGTCATGTACGGGCCGGTGGCAGCGGGCTAGTCCTGCAAGCGGAGTATCAGGTGCGGGCCGGAAATCAGCGGTCTTCGGCCTGCTGAATGCTTGTAAGGTTGAAGCAGGACCGCGCAGGCCGGAAGCGCCAGCATCAACCGCCAGGTAAAGGAGATGCCATGAACCCGGAACCTTCCGGATCAGCCACGTCACAGGATGTTGCAGTGCCGGTGCGTGCCCGCTTCGGTTCCTCGGAGGTTCCGGCGTCGCGCGCCACCCAGGACCGCATTGACATCCCGGAGTTCGCGCCGAACCTGCAGCCGGAGGGCGACATCCGGCCGGACCGCTTCCTGGACCGGGAGCTGAGCTGGCTCAGCTTCAATTCCCGCGTGCTGGAACTGGCCGAGGACGCCACGCTCCACCTGCTGGAGCGCGTCAGCTTCCTGTCGATCTTCGCCTCCAACCTGGACGAGTTCTTCATGGTGCGGGTTGCAGGCCTCAAGCGGCGCATCGCCACCGGCCTGGCTGTCCCCTCCCCCGCGGGCCTCAGCCCCGTGGAGGTGCTGGAACGGATCAGCGAAGAGGCCCACCGGCTGCAGCAGCGGCACGCGCGGGTCTATGCCGAGCAGCTCCGCCCCGCCCTGGCGTATGAACACATCCACCTCATGCACTGGGACGAACTGGATGAGACCGCCAAGCAGCAGCTCAGTGTCATGTTCGCCGAGAAGGTGTTCCCCATCCTTACGCCCCTGGCGGTGGACCCGGCCCACCCCTTCCCCTACATCTCGGGGCTCTCGCTCAACCTCGCCGTGGTGGTCCGCAACCCGGTCAGCGACAAGGAGCTCTTCGCGCGCGTCAAGGTGCCGGACCAGCTGCCGCGCCTGATCTCCATCGACGGTCCCCGTGCCGGCGCGGTGGCCGGGCGCGTGGCCCGTTTCATCGCCCTTGAGGAAGTCATTGCCGTCCACCTGGACAAGCTCTTCCCGGGGATGGAGGTCCTCGAGCACCACACCTTCCGCGTCACCAGGAATGAGGACGTTGAGGTGGAGGAGGACGACGCCGAGAACCTCCTGCAGGCCCTCGAAAAGGAACTCCTGCGCCGCCGCTTCGGCCCGCCTGTCCGGCTTGAAGTCACCAACGACATCAACCCGAACATCCGCGCGCTGCTGATCCGCGAGCTGGGCGTCGAGGAATCCGAGGTCTACTCCGTTCCGGCTCCCCTGGATCTGCGCGGGCTGTCCGTGATTGCCGGCATCGACCGTGCCGACCTCCACTACCCCAAGCACGTTCCGCACACCTCCCGGTACCTCAACGAGTCGGAGACGTCCAAGGCCGCGAACGTGTTTGCCGCCATGCGCCGGCGGGACATCCTGCTCCACCACCCTTACGACTCGTTCTCCACCTCCGTCCAGGCTTTCCTGGAGCAGGCGGCCGCGGACCCCAAGGTCCAGGCCATCAAGCAGACCCTGTACCGCACGTCCGGCGACTCCCCCATCGTGGACGCGCTGATCGATGCGGCCGAGGCCGGCAAGCAGGTCCTGGCCCTGGTGGAAATCAAGGCGCGATTTGACGAGCAGGCGAACATCTCCTGGGCGCGCAAGCTGGAACAGGCCGGCGTGCACGTGGTCTACGGCATCGTGGGACTCAAGACCCACTGCAAGCTCTCGCTTGTGGTCCGCCAGGAGGTTGACGGGCTGCGCCGCTACTGCCACATCGGCACCGGCAACTACCACCCCCGGACTGCCCGCTACTACGAGGACCTGGGCCTGCTGACCGCCAACGAGCAGGTGGGCGAAGACCTGTCCAAGCTGTTCAACCAGCTCTCCGGCTATGCACCCAAATCCACGTTCAAGAGGCTGCTGGTGGCACCCCGTTCCGTGCGTTCGGGGCTGATCGACCGCATTGAAACCGAAATCCGCAATGCCCGTGCCGGAATCCCCGGCCGCGTGCAGATCAAGGTCAATTCCATGGTGGATGAGGCCATCATCGATTCCCTGTACCGGGCCTCGCAGGCCGGCGTGAAAGTGGACGTGGTGGTCCGCGGAATCTGCTCCCTCCGCCCGGGAGTGCCGGGCCTCAGCGACAACATCACCGTCCGCTCCATCCTGGGCAGGTTCCTGGAACACTCCCGCGTGTTCGCCTTCGCCAACGGCGGGGATCCGGTGGTGTACATCGGTTCGGCGGACATGATGCACCGCAACCTGGACCGCCGGGTGGAGGCCCTGGTCCAGCTGGCCAGCGCCGACGACATCACCTACGTCCTTGACCTGCTGAAGCGCTACATGGATCCCGAAACCGCGAGCTGGCACCTCGACAACCAAGGGGTCTGGACCCGGCACCACCTGTCCGACGACGGCACGCCCCTTGAAGACGTCCAGTCCTGGCTGTTGGCCTCCCGCCCCCGGCAGCGCAGCCTGAGCCGGCGCTAAGGGCCACTGTTTTGTCGAGCGATGCACTTGTAGCAGACCAGACAGACCACCCGGGGGAACCAGTAGCCGTAACGGCTGCCGGCGCTTTGCCCTGGCGCGTGGTGAAGGACAAGCTTGAAGTCCTGCTGATCCACCGCCCGCGCTACGACGACTGGTCGTGGCCCAAGGGGAAGATCGACGACGACGAGACGGTGCCGGAGTGCGCGGTCCGGGAGGTGCAGGAGGAAATCGGGCTCATCGCCCAGCTGGGCATCCCGCTGCCGCCCATCCACTACCACGTGGCCTCCGGCCTCAAGGTGGTCCACTATTGGGCCGTCAAGGCAAACGGGGTCAGAATGCTTCCGGACGGGAAGGAGGTGGACAGCGTCATGTGGTGCACCCCCGAGAAGGCGGCTGCGCTGCTGTCCAATCCCTCCGACGTCGTGCCTCTTCAGTACCTGCACGACGCGCACAGGCGCGGGGAGCTGGACACGTGGCCGCTCGTGGTGCTCCGGCATGCCAAGGCCAAGCCGCGTTCATCCTGGAGCAAGGCAGAGGGCGAGCGGCCGCTTGCCGCCACGGGGACACGGCAGGCGCAGGCCGTCAGCAGGCTGCTGCACGCTTGGAAGCCGCTCCGCGTGGTGACCAGCCCCTGGCTGCGGTGCGTGGCAACAGTGGCGCCTTACGCGAAGGCGGCGGGGGCGAAGGTGAAGCTCGCGGAGCCGCTCACGGAGCACCGGCACCAGCGGAGCCCCAAGAAAACGGCCGCCGTCATCGAGGGCCTTTTCGACAAGCAGCGGCCGGTGGTCATCTGCACGCACCGCCCCGCGCTGCCCACCGTGTTCACCCAGCTCGGCCGGCACATGCCGGCGCACCTGCGCGCGCTCCTGCCGGCCAAGGAGCCGTACCTCTCCCCCGGCGAACTGGTGGTGTGCCACGTGGCTCCAGGCGGGCAGGGACGGGTCGTGGCCGTGGAGCAGTTCAAGCCGTTCGACGACTGAATGTCGCGCAGCGGCTCCCCGGACCGGCCAAGTAGACTTTAGCCGTGAGCATCCCAACGCCTTATGAAGACCTCCTCCGCGATGTCCTGGCTTCCGGCACGCACAAATCGGACCGCACCGGAACCGGAACCACCAGCGTTTTCGGCCGCCAAATACGCTTCGACCTGACGAAGGGTTTCCCGCTGATCACCACCAAGCGGGTGCACTTCAAGTCCGTGGCAGTAGAGCTCCTGTGGTTCCTGCGCGGTGAGACGAACATCAAATGGATGCAGGACCAGGGCGTCACCATCTGGAACGAATGGGCCGACGCCGATGGCGACCTCGGACCTGTCTACGGTGTGCAGTGGCGCAGCTGGCCCACTCCCGACGGCGGCCACATTGACCAGATCGCGGAGCTGATCGACAACCTGAAGGCCAACCCCGACTCACGCCGGCACATCGTGTCCGCCTGGAACGTCTCCGAGCTCCAGGACATGGCCCTGCCCCCGTGCCACGCCTTCTTCCAGTTCTATGTGGCTGACGGCAAGCTGTCCTGCCAGCTGTACCAGCGCTCCGCGGACATGTTCCTGGGCGTCCCCTTCAACATTGCCTCCTACTCGCTGCTCACCTGCATGGTGGCGCAGCAGGTGGGGCTGGAGCCCGGCGAGTTCATCTGGACCGGCGGAGACGTCCACATTTACGAGAACCACATGGACCAGGTCCTCAAGCAGCTGGAACGGGAGCCGTACGAGTACCCGCAGCTGAGGATCACCCGCAAGCCGGCGTCGATCTTCGACTACACGCTGGAAGACTTCGAAGTGGTGGGCTACAAACACCACCCGACCATTAAGGCCCCGATCGCCGTATGAGCACCGAGAACTTCACTGACCCGCAGTCCTTCACTGAGGAACTTGCCGCCTCCGTGACCGGCGTTGGCCTGGTTTGGGCGCAGACCCCGGACGGTGTCATCGGCAAGGACGGCGACATGCCGTGGCACCTGCCGGAGGACCTCAAGCACTTCACCCGGCTGACCATGGGCCACCCTGTGATCATGGGCCGCAAAACGTGGCTGTCCTTCCCTGACAAATACCGCCCCCTGCCCGGCCGCACCAACATCGTGGTCACCCGGCAGAAAAGCTGGGCCGAAACGCCCGAGGCGAAGGGCGCCGTCGTGGTTCCCTCCCTTGACGACGCACTGCTGGAGTCGCAGTTCGTGGACGGCGGGGACACGGTCTGGATCCTGGGTGGCGGCGAGATTTTCCGCCAGGCCACCGAGCTCGCCAACGTTGCGGTGGTCACCACCATCGATGTCGAGGCCGACGGCGACACGTTCGCCCCGGAGCTTGGCACCAGTTGGGAGGCGTCCGTCTCCGTCCCGCCCGACGGGTGGCTCACGGCCGCCAACGGCACGCGCTACAGGTTCACCAAATGGTCAAGGACCGAGGGCTAGGTCATGCTGAAGAAACCGGAAACCCTGTTTGTCCTGGGGTACATGCTTCTCCCCCTCCTGGCTCTCCTGTCCGCGATTGTTGGGCTCACCATGATTTTGGGCGGGAACAAGATCGCCGGAGCCATCGTGCTGGTGGTGGTGACTCAGGTTTTCGCGTTCGGTGCGTTCTTCGCCTTGCGTGCCCGAAAAGCCGCTGTGCGGGAGGAATCCGACACTCGCTAGTGGCATTGTCCGCCGATGGGGAGGACACCCCATCGCGCACGTCCCGGGTTGTTCACTAGGCTGGGGCCTGCAGCGTCAGGGAACGGCTGTTTCAAGAGATTGGGGGATGCCTGGTGGCAGGAAACTTGTGGGGCGCCGACGTTGAGCAGCTGCGGACGCTCGCGAAGCAGTTCGGCACAACGGCGGACCTGCTGCTGCAGCAGTCCACACAGCTGAGCAGCCAGATCAACAACACGCCCTCCTGGAAGGGCCGGGATGCTGAACATTTCCGTTCCGACTGGAACGGCAACCACCGGGCGCTCCTGCAGAAGACGGCGGCTCGCCTGAAGCAGGAATCAAAGCTCCTGCTCACAAACGCCGATGAACAGGACAGGGCGAGCAGCGCCGGCGGTTCCGGCGGGCCCGGGACAGGAGGCCCGGGTGCGGGCGTGCCTGGTGGCGGCGGTCCGGGCGGGACTGTCCCCGGACAAGGCAGCAACAACCCTTGGGGCCCCGGCTGGCTGGCAGATCCGGATTCCCCGTTCCGGGACGGGTGGGACATCTACGGCCTCATCAAGGCCTTCCCGAACCTGCGGGCGGGCCTGTTCGACATTGGCGCGATGCTCCATAAGTCACGTATCGGTGACTTCATGGACCCGGTGGCCTGGCGGGCCTTCCAGAACTCCAACGCCTTCAGCACGTTCTTCAACATGTCCAACAACCTGTTCGAGGGCAAGTTCCATGAGGTACTCAACCTTGCCAAGGAAGGCAACGCGTTCAAGTACCTTGATGGTTTCAGCAAGGGCCTGGGAGTCGTGGGCGTGGGATTGGACTCCCTCGACGCCTTCAATAACTTCCAGGAGGGGGACTATGGTTCTGCCGCGTACTCCACCACCAAGGCCCTGCTGGGCGCCGGTTCCTTCGCTCCGCCTCCCATCGGCACGGCCTGCATGGTGGCCAGCGGCGCGCTGGCCCTCTACGACAACGTGCCTGTCATCCACGACTCCGTCAACTACGTAGGCGATAAGATCGCTGACGGGGCAGAGGCCGTTGGCGACGCTGTCGGCGACGGCGTGGACGCCGTCGGCGATTTCTTTGGCTTCTGAAAACTGAGGAGAACATTCAGTGACTGAGACAACAACCACAGCCAGGTCCTCAACCGCCGGGGGCTTTCCGGATGCCATCGGCTTTGGCTTCGCAGAACTCCTGGTGCTCCTGAACCTCCGGCGCGGCCCGGGCGCCGAAGCATCCGCGAAAGCGCTCCGGCTGGAGGGCGAACTCGACGACACCCCGCTTCTCTCTGCCGGCGCTTCCTCCCTGGTGGCCCGCGGTGCGGCCACCGTTGAACCGGGCGGTGAGCTGTCCGTCGACGGCCCGGTCGCCGCGGTCACCAGCGCACTGGCGGAGGCAACCAAACGGGTGCAGATCAACCTGCTGACCGCAGACTCCGTGGACAACGTCCTGTCTGTGGAGTCGCCCGCTTACCGGATCCTGCTGCAGCCGCGCGCGTACCTTAGCTGGTTCGCCATGGCCCAGCGCCCCGATTCCACGCCGGCGGAAGTCAACTTCTTCATTGTGCGCAAGCACCTCGAAGAGAACCCCTCCGGCGGCGCCACCATCCGGCTGCTGGTGGACGGGGCCGGGCAGCAATTGCTGGTTAAACGCAGCGGCCAGGGCTGGGCCGTGGGATACGGCATTATCGATGGCCCTGCGGAGCCCATCCGGGAAATCGACGGCCTCACCGACAGCCAGGTGCTGGACCACATCCGATCAATCCGACAGGACTAGCGTGCAGAACGGCATTCCAGGCAGCAACAACCCGGGCAACGTTTCCGGCTCCGACGACCAGGTCCGCGCCTACCACGACCAGGCCTTGGCACAGGGTGAGAAGCGGATCCTGTTCCGCACTGCGGAGGGCAGGCTTCACAGCTATGCCAGGGAAGAGCTCGGCGTGGTCACGGCGAGCTCACACCCGCAGGTGCGGTCCGCCGGCGGCTTCCTGCTGATGGCCGCTTTCTTCGCGGCCGTGGCGGTTTTTTCCGTCATGCTGGTGGCCGGACCCACCAGCCGCGGCCAGGACCCGCTGTGGGGCGCCCTGATCCTGACCGTTGCCGGAATCGGCGGTGTCTTGTACGCCGGGCGGATGGCGAGCGTGGCTTCCCGGGCCAAGCGCCTGCGCGCGGAACGGGGAGTCCCCGAGCCCACTGCCCGCCAGTTCGACAGGTAGCACCCCGCCGGTTGTGACTGCCGGACCGGGCAGTGACGTAACCGACTGCGCCGTCCCGGTTCCGAAGTCTAAACTGGACGAATGACTACAGCAGCTACCCCTTCCGTCGGCCTGGTCGGATGGCGCGGCATGGTCGGTTCCGTCCTGATGCAGCGCATGCAGGACGAGGGCGACTTCGCCAACATCAACCCGGTGTTCTTCTCCACGTCCAACGCGGGAGGTGCCGCGCCGACGCTTGCTGGAACAGCAGCAGGCAGCGCCGGCAAGCTCGAAAACGCGTTCGACGTCGACACGCTGGCTAAGCTGCCCATTATTGTCACCGCCCAGGGCGGCGACTACACCAAGCAGGTCCACGGCGAGCTGCGCAGCCGCGGCTGGGACGGCCTCTGGATCGACGCCGCCTCCACCCTGCGCATGAACGACGATTCAATCATCGTGCTGGACCCGATCAACCGGGACGTCATCGACAAGGGCCTGGTGAACGGCACCAAGGACTTCATCGGCGGCAACTGCACGGTCTCGTGCATGCTTATGGGCCTCGGCGGCCTGTTCAAGAACGGCCTGGTGGAGTGGGGCACCTCCATGACCTACCAGGCTGCCTCTGGCGGCGGCGCACGGCACATGCGTGAGCTCCTCAGCCAGTTCGGCACGCTCAACGCCGAGGTCAGCACGGAACTGGACGATCCGGCGTCGGCCATCCTGGACATTGACCGCAAGGTCCTGGCCCACCAGCGGACTGACATTGACGCCACCCAGTTCGGCGTGCCGCTGGCCGGCTCCCTGATCCCCTGGATCGACGCGGACCTGGGCAACGGCCAGTCCAAGGAAGAGTGGAAGGCCGGGGTGGAGACCAACAAGATCCTGGGCACCTCCGAGGAAAACCGCGTGATCATGGACGGCCTTTGTGTCCGGATCGGTGCCATGCGCTCCCACTCCCAGGCCCTGACGCTGAAGCTCCGCGAGGACCTGTCCGTCGCCGAGATCGAGAAGCTGCTCGACGAGGACAACCAGTGGGCCAAGGTGGTTCCGAACACCAAGGAAGCCTCCATGGCCGACCTGACCCCCGTCGCCGCCTCCGGCACCCTGGACATCCCGGTGGGCCGCATCCGCAAGATGGAAATGGGCCCGCAGTACATCAGCGCCTTCACCGTGGGCGACCAGCTCCTCTGGGGCGCCGCCGAGCCGCTGCGCCGCATGCTCAACATCGCCACCGGGAACCTGTAACGCTTCCGCTGCCCTCGAGCGGCCCTTCCCCGCACAAACGGTGTTGACCGGCACCGTTCCTGCGGGGCAGGGCCGTCCACGTTGTCAGGCGGACCTTCTCCGGGAGCGTTCTGCCATGGCCTGGATGCGGCGGTTGAGCTCGGCAGGGCGATCAAGGTGCGCCCACACCAGCCGAAGAACCAACCACCCCTCCTCGATCAGCGCGGTCTCCCGCCGGCGCTCGGCCAGCAACACCTCGCCCGTGGACCGGTAGTCCGTGTACTTGCCGGCGCCGTCAAACTCGATGATGATCTTCGATCCAGGGTCGGCAAAATCAGCGCGGAAGAGCCCGACGGACGTTAGTATCTCGACCTGGGGTGTGAAGTTTCGTCTGCCAAGGGAATGCAGCAGTAGCCTGGTTCGCGTTTCGCCTGCCGATTCTGAGCGTCCGTCAAGCGAGTCGAGGAGAAGACGCGCGCGCCGGCTCCCCCGCTTTTCCGGCCCTTCGTCGAGGAGCCGGCGCAACGTAGGCAGGTCGGCTCCTTTCCGGAGAGCGTGGTCGCCTATGACGGCGGCCTGCTCAAGTGGCAGGGTCCGGGCACAGTCCAGGACGGTCCTCGCAAGGCTGGTTGCGAGAATTTCCCTTCCGTCACTGGTCAGGAACGATGTGAGATCCGTGCTGCCGAGGCGTGCCCGATGCGTCCTGACGTCTTCGCCGGCATTCTTTCGCGAGTTGGCGTAGCCCGTGGTGACATGCACCCGTGGCCCCGCGCCCCAGACCTGGCATTCATGCAACCTTGCTGCGCTCACGTGGCTGTACCGTGACGCCCCGCCCGTGGACAAGTGGTGGGCGTGCACCAGCAGGCCATCCCGAACCCATGGCTTCAAACCGTGCCAGTAGGTGCTTCGGACGTACGCACCCCGACGCAGCCGGATGACCAGTCCCGTGCGCACTGCCGCCGTCAGTATCCTGTCTTCGAGGCCCGCGCGCGACAACTGTTGAGTTGCTGCCACAGGGAACTCGGGCCAGCGCTCGTCCAGCAGTTCCCGGATCTTGTCAGGTTTCATGGTCCAAGAGTGGTCCGCCATGGCGCACTGGCGGAAGCAGGCCGCAGCAGGATGTGGACAGTCGCCACGACCTGATACCCGACAGCGGCTCTGCCCCGCACGAGCGGTCTTGCACAGCACCGCTTGTGCGGGGCAGCACCGCTTGTGCGAGCAGGGCCGCAGAGTCAGTTGTCCAGGAACATGAGGTAGCGTTGGGCGGCTTTGGCGAACGCTGCCCTGGCGGCCGGCCCCAGCGGCTTGGTGGCGTCGAAGAGTTCGGGCACGACGGCGGCGCGCGGGCCGGCGCCGTCGCGGGACCATGTGCCGATCACCTCTCCCCCGGCCACCAGTGTCTTCTTGAAGACGCCATTGCCGCCGGGCACGATCCTGTCGGAATGCTCGGGCGGCAGGACCGCGCGCCGGTCAGCATAGCCCAGCAGGAACTCGTCGAAGCCGGG
Source organism: Pseudarthrobacter oxydans (assembly GCF_034258515.1). Taxonomy (NCBI): domain Bacteria; kingdom Bacillati; phylum Actinomycetota; class Actinomycetes; order Micrococcales; family Micrococcaceae; genus Pseudarthrobacter; species Pseudarthrobacter oxydans. The sequence goes on from NZ_CP139438.1 coordinate 3,237,671, forward strand.
CAGCAGGAGGACGGACCGTTGTCCGGGCAGGCCGCCGTCAAGGAGAGATGCTGTCTCAGCCGACAGCCAATAGGTTGTGCCCCGGAATTCCAGTTCAACCAACTCATGCTTGGCGTCCTCAAAGGCGGCGCGAACCTCGGTGAGGGGAAGCTGGGTCCACCAGGCGAAGTCACGAAGGGTGGCAGGGCCGTGGCTTCGGAGGTACCGCAGCAGTAACTCCGCGACGGCTTCCTGCCGCTCCAGGCTGCGCGAAACGGGTATCCATTCCTCGAAGGGCACCAGCAACTGCTGGTTCTTGGCCAGCGGCCCCTGAACCAGCCACGCGTGCCGGCACAGGGCCCCCAGGATGTGGATGCCCCGTTGGCCCCGGGTCGGCTGCCCCGCTGCGTCGAAGGCGGCGAACAGTTCGGTGCGGCTGGCGGGACCGGCCCCGGCAATATGCTCCAGCGCGATGTCCCGGCACTTCTCGATGTCCGCCCACGTGATCTCCAGTTCCCGGTGCCGCGCGGCAATACTCCTGGTGAGCCGGTCCGCTGTGAGGTCAAGCATCCACCGCAGGTCCTCCGGAGCTACCAGGTGCAAGGTTCCGCGCATCGGCCAGGACCGCACCACGGCACCTGAATCAATGGCGGATCGGACATCGGTGAGGCCGCATCCGGACACCCTGGCGCCCACAGCCCACATGGCTGCCTGGAGGTCCTGGGCCTGCATGGCGGTCATCCAACGCACCGCTTCGGCGACCGGGCCGAACGCGTGGGTTCCCCCTGCGAGGCCCTGCGAAACCATCCTCAGGCGGCCCAGGATTTTGGGGTTGCGCCGGTGCAGGTCGACAGCCATGTGCCCATCTTAGGCCCGGTTCCGGGCCGCCCGCCCGCGCGCCTGGCCCGGGGTGGTGGATGACCCTGACACCGCCCGGGCTAAAGCTCCAAGCCGATAAGCAGTGGTTCCGGGTGCAGCCGGATGCCAAAGCGCCTTTCGACGCCGGCACGCACCTCCCGCGCCACCGCCAGCACGTCCTGAGCGCTGGCAGAGCCGCGGTTGGTAATAGCGAGGGTGTGCTTGGTGGACAGGGACGCCCGGCCCCCGCTCACACTGCCCGGCTCCAGCCCAAAGCCCTTGCCGAAGCCCGCCTGGTCGATGAGCCACGCCGCGGACAACTTCACCATCCCGTCATGGCCCGCCGGGTAGCGGGGTGCCTTTTCCGGAAGGGCTGCGGCGATTTCAGCGGGGACGATCGGATTGGTGAAAAACGACCCCGTGGAATAGGTGTCCCTGTCCGCCGGGTCCAGCACCATTCCCTTTGATGCCCGCAGCCGCAGCACTTCCCGGCGCACGTCCGTGGAGTAGGCCCGCTTGCCCTGCTCCACGCCCAGCGAGCGGGCCAGCTCCGCATACCGGATGGGAGCGCTCATCCGGCCGATGGGCAGCTGGAACTCCACGGTCAGCACCACGTAACGCGGCGAGCCATTGGTGGTGGTCTGTTTGAGGATGGAGTCCCGGTAGCCGAACTTCAGCTCCGAGTTCGTGAAAGTCTTGACGGCGTTCCGCTCGCGGTCCCAGGTCCGGACGGCGGCGATGGTCTGGGACACGTCGGAGCCGTAGGCGCCGACGTTTTGCACCGGGGTGGCCCCCGTGGAGCCCGGGATGCCGGCGAGGGCCTCAATCCCGGACCACGCGTGCAGAACAGCGTATTCCACCAGCCTGTCCCAGTTGTGGCCGGCCTGCACCACCACGGCCACGCCGCCGCAGGAATCCTCCGCGTTGACCGTGAAGCCTTCCGAGGCGATCTTCACCACCGTACCCGGGAACCCGTCGTCGGAAACCAGCAAGTTGGAGCCTCCGCTGATGATCAGCAGGGGCTCCCCGGCGGCGTCGGCTGACCGGACGGCCTCGATGATCTCAGCCTCGGTGCGGGCCTCGATGTAGGTGCCGGCGGGGCCCCCGACGGCGGCCGTTGTGAGCTGGGAAAGCAGGGTGGAAGTCACCAGACAACCCTATCGGCAAAGTGGGACACGCTTCCCGGCTCAGCTGAGCCGGACGACGGCCTGGGCCTTCATCAGGACCTTTTGTCCCGCGGAAACAACGGTGAGGTCAACTCGTGCGGTGTTCGCCTCGGCGTCGAGCTTGCCAACGATGCCGCTGACTTCGATGGTGGCGCCAGGCTGCTCGGTGCCCGTGGTGTCCGTGACCAGGACGGGCTTGGTGAAGCGGGTCTGGAAGTCGACGACGGCGGCCGGGTCGCCTGCCCAGTCAGTGACCAGCTGCACGGCCGAGCCCATGGTGAACATGCCGTGGGCGATGACGCCGGGCAGTTCCACGCTGGTGGCGAAGGCTTCGTTCCAGTGGATGGGGTTGAAGTCGCCGGATGCGCCGGCGTACTTGACCAGGTCGGTGCGGCTGACCTCGATGGTGCGGCTGCCGATCTCCTGGCCGGCGCTGAGGTCGTGAATGCTGTGGCTCATGGTTACTGTCCCTCTCCTCGGACCAGGATGGACGACGTGGTGGTGGTGACGGGGTCACGGGAATCATCCGTGCCGAGGGCAAAGATCTCCGAGCGCGTGGTGATCATTGCCCCGCCGCCCATGGCCCGGACGCCGTCGACGTGGAGTTCCGCCACGAGGCGGTCTCCGGCGAAAATCGGCCGGTGGTGGGTGAAGCGCTGGTCTGCATGGACCACGCGGGAGAAGTCGATGCCCGCTTCCGGATCCTCGATGAGCTGGGCGTCGGCGCGCTGGGCAATGATGATGGCAAACGTCGGAGGGGCAACAAGATCCGCGTGGCCCAGGGCCTTGGCGGCGTCGACGTCGAAGTGCGCGGGATGGGTGGCCTTCACGGCGCGGGCGAACTCGCGGATTTTCTCACGGCCAACGTCGTACACCTCTGCGGCAGGGTAGCTTCGGCCCTGCAGGTCCGGATTGATAGTCATGGGTTCCAGCCTATCGTTGCCCCGCCCGGCAGGGGACTTGCACCACCTTGATATGATGAATTTATCAATCCATCAATTCGCTGGCGCATTGGCCGTCAGTGTCACGTCGAGGAGCTTCCCGTGCTGCCTTCCGCCCAGGCTCCGCTGTACGAAATCAAGGCCAACCTCTTCAAGGGGCTGGCGCACCCTGCAAGGATCCGCATCCTTGAGCTGCTGGCAGCGTCGCCGCAGGAGACCGCAGCAGTGAGCTACCTCCTGGCGGAGACCGGGCTTGAAGCCTCGCACCTCTCCCAGCACCTGGCCACATTGCGCAAGCACAAGGTGGTCACCTCTGTGCGCACCGCCAATGCCGTGACCTACCGGCTGGCGCACCCCGGGATTTCCCAACTGCTTGCCATCGCGCGGACATTCCTCCTGGACAACCTTGCCGATTCAAACGAACAGCTCCGGCTGGCGCAGCAGTTGCCTGCGGGGCACCTCGCTGCCGGGCCCGCCTCGTGAAGCCGGGCGTAAGCACTGACAGGCGGCACCCCGGCCGGTTCCTGCCCTCGAAGCTGGATTACGCGGGACTTGGAGCATCGTGGCGGACTGACCTGCTGGCCGGCATCACGGTGGGCATTGTTGCTTTGCCGCTGGCCCTGGCGTTCGGCGTCAGCTCGGGAGTGGGTGCGGAGGCCGGGCTCATCACGGCGATCGTGGCCGGCCTGGTGGCAGCCGTGATGGGCGGATCGCCCGTCCAGGTGTCCGGCCCGACCGGTGCCATGGTTGTGGTGCTGGCCCCTGTGGTGGCAGTCCACGGCGCCGGCAGCGTGGCCCCGTTGTCACTCATGGCGGGGCTCCTGGTCTGTGTCCTGGGATTCAGCGGCCTGGGCCGGGCGGTCGCTTTCATCCCCTGGCCCGTGGTGGAAGGCTTCACCCTGGGGATCGCCGCCATTATCTTCCTCCAGCAGGTTCCGCCCGCCACCGGAACATCCGGCGTCCCGGGCCACAACACCCTCATCGCTGCAGTGGAAGCCGCATCCGCCGCAACGGTTCCGGCTGCCCTGCTGACCCTCGCGGTCGTGGCGGGAATCGCCGTCGTGATGGTCCTGGTGCAGAAGCTGCTCAAGGCCCTGCCCGCCAGCCTGATCGCGGTGCTCCTCGCCACGGCGGCCGCCGAGCTGTTCCGGCTGGACATCCCCAGGATCGGCCCCCTGCCGCATTCCCTGCCCGCCCCCGCGGTTCCCGTCTTTGACCTGGATCTGCTGGGCAGCCTGGCCATGCCCGCGGTGGCCATCGCCTGCCTTGCGGCCATCGAGTCGTTGCTGTCCGCCCGGGTTGCGGCAGGAATGACCGGGCCGGACGGCAGACCGAGTGGACCGTACAGCCCGGACCGGGAACTGACAGGCCAGGGCCTGGCGTCAATCGCTGCGGGCCTCTTCGGCGGCATGCCCGCCACCGGGGCCATCGCACGGACGGCTGTGAACGTCCGCTCAGGTGCAAAAACCCGCCTGGCTGCCGCTGTCCACGCCGTGGTGCTGCTCGCGATTGTCTACCTCGCCTCAGGCATGGTCAGCCGGATTCCGCTGGCAGCCCTCGGCGGAGTCCTGATGGTCACTGCGGTGCGGATGGTGTCCCGGCGGACCGTTGCGGCGATCCTCCGCTCCACCAGGTCCGACGCCGCCGTCTTCATCCTGACGGCGATCATCACGGTGGCGTTCGACCTGATCGTTGCCATCCAGATAGGGCTCGCGGCGGCAGCCCTCTTTGCCCTGCGCACGTTCGCCTCGCTGAGCAGCGTGCAGCGGGAGGAGATCCCCGGTCCGCGCGCCGAGGGTGACGAGCACATCGCCGTCCTCCGGCTGGACGGGGCCATGTTCTTCGGGGCCGCCGAACGGATCCTGCAGGAGATCAGCCAGGTCAAGGACGTCCAGGTGGCCATCATCAGACTTTCCCAGCTGAGGATGCTGGACGCCACGGGCGCGCATGCACTGGTGGAGGTGGTCTCCGCGCTTGAGCTCCGGGGAATCACCGTTCTACTCAAGGGCGTCCGGCCGGACCACCTGCGGCTGGTGACGAACGTGGGAGTGATCCGGTCCCTGCGGCACCACAAGCACCTGTTCGGGCACCTCGGGGAGGCAGTGGAACACGCCCGCAGCCACGTCCGCCGTAACGCCGGCTACCGCTTGTAGCCCTTCCGGATCGCCTGGCCGCGGACCACAATCCCGGCGATGTGCAGGACCAGGCCCAGCCCGATCAGCGGGAGGGAGGCCGTGGCCAGGCCGGAGTTGCCGCTGGTGTTGCCTACCAGGTTGAGGATAATTCCGACGGCGATCAGTCCCATCGCACTGAAAACCAGGACTTTGTAGCGGGTGGGCGCGGTGGCCCAGAATTCGTTCAGCACCCTGAAAGTCTACCGGCCGACCTCAGAACAGGGCCTCCTGCACGGCCGGAACCTCCGAGGAATAGTCTCCAAGCACTATGGTTCTGCCTTTGAGCCGGCCGAGGTCCACGACGAATTCGAGGTCCGTTTCACCGAGGGTGGCCAGCACGAAACTGCCGCAGACAGACTGGATGGTGAAGCCGTGCGGCCCGGAAGCCAGGCTGTGGGGGTACGCGTGCCTGAGGCTTGCCGAACAGAGCCGCCCAGCCAGTCCGGGCCGGCGCCAGGCCTCGTCCACCACCTCGAAACCTTCCAGGCCCGAGCCGGAAATGACCTGGCGCGCGGTGGCCGCCAGCTTCAGATGGTGCGCCGTGAGCAGGCTTGCCGGAGCGGGGTCGGCCAAGGCGCCGGCCTTGGCGGCTGACCGCACTTGTTGCGGCAGCCCGCCGTCGCGCGATACAAGGTCCTCAAGGATCCGCACTATCCGCCCGTCCGCGGCGCGCGCCACGTAGCTCGCCACGACCGCACCCTGTTCGGCGAGGCGCTGCCATTTCCTCAGGTTGGCGGCCGTTCCCACCTTGCTGGCCCCGTTGGCGAAGGTGGCGACGTAGAGCCAGTGAGGCTGCATCAGGTAGCTGCGGAAGCCGGGCGGGACACGTCCGTCCCGGTGGAAGTCGTGCATCAGCCGGAAGTCGTCTGCCACAAAGCACCGTTCGCACTGGTGTCCACGGGCGGAGGGCAGGTGGCCGGCACAGAGGATGTGGTCCCGGCGGACGGGGCCATGGACGCGGTGGTGGCCGAGGCAGGACTTCCCTTCGGCGGCGAGCCGGATGCCCAGTCGCGTGCCGTCGTCGAGCGCTGTTTCCTGGAAGGTGCCGTCCGGAGCCTGCAGCCGCAAGACAGGAGGCGCGCCGTTGCCGGAATCGTCCGCGGCAGGCCAAAAGACCCCGTGGACCAGATAGCGCGCACCGGTCACGGGGTCTCCTGGAGTGAAAAGCGGGGGTCCTACAGGGCGGGCTGCACCCCGAAGGCTACCGCGAGCTTCATGATCTTTTCGGCGCGGCCCAGGCGGGGCAGGTCGGAACCGTCACGGATCACGCGGCCGTTGGCTTCGAAGTCGGCCATGAAGTCGGTGGCCCAGGCGACGTCCGACGGTGTGGGGCTGATGACCTCGTTGATGACGGGGGTCTGGTCGATGGCCAGGCAGAGCTTGCCGGTCATGCCCATCATCACGGTGATGCCGGTCTGCTCCCGCAGGATGGGGTGGTTGGTGCCGACGGTGGGGCCGTCGATGGGCCCGGGCAGGTTGCCGACGCGGCTGGCGACAACGAGCTTGGCGCGCGGGTAGGCCATGGCTTCCGGGGTGGCGGCCATGCCGGTGTCGCGGCGGAAGTCGCCGGAACCGAAGGCCAGCCGGAAGGCGCCCTGCGCCTTGGCGATGTTGTTGGCTTCCTCGATGCCGACGGCGGATTCCACCAGCGGGATCACGGGCGTATTGCCGTCCATGCGGTGGAAGCTCTCAGTGACCTGGTCCGCGGATTCGGTCTTCGCCAGCATGATGCCGAGCAGGCCCGGCGTGCCGCGGAGTCCGGCCAGGTCCGCTGCCCAGAACGGGCTGGTGGCGTCATTGATGCGGACCCAGGCCTTGCCGCCGGCGGTCAGCCAGTCAATGACGTTGTTCCGGGCATGGTCCTTCTGGGAGGGGTCCACGGCATCTTCAATATCCAGGATGATCGAATCGGCGCGGGACATTGCCGACTGGTCGAAGAGCTCCGTCTTCATGGCATTCACGAGGAGCCATGAGCGGGCGATCTCTGCTGGGATATTGCGTTCCGGCCTTACGGTCTCGGTGGCGATGGTAGACGTCATGTATCTACCGTATCCGCCCGGGCAGGGGCACGGGGCACAAAAACGGCCAGCACGGGAGGTTCAATACGAACTAAACGGGATATGACGGCCGGGCAGCGAAAACAGATAGCAGCAGGTGCCGTTTCGGGGCGCCAAAACGACACCTGCTGCCAGTCAGTTGGGGTGGGTCAGGGGACGTTGCTGCCGCGCGCAGTCACCCAGAGTCGGTACCAGTCCGTCCGGCTCATCGCCTGGGCCACGCGGGCGGCGTCGGCACAGGCCCGGATCCGGCCCGGGTTGACGGTCCCGATCACCGGCGCGATGCCGGCCGGGTGCTTCATCAGCCACCCGAGAAGGACCGATTCCCCGGAGCTGCCGTACTCCCCCGCCAGCTGCGCCACGAGCTCGACGGTGGCTGCCTCCGCCGACGTCGGGCTCTCCGGTTCCGCGCCCGTGTACAGGCCCCTGGCGAGCGAGCCGTAGGCCTGGAGCGTGATGGAGTTCCGGACGCAGTGCTCCAGGGTGCCGTGCGGGAAACTGTAGTCCAGGTGCTCGGCGTGGTTGACCAGCACCTGGCTCTCCAGCCACGCCCGCTTGAGCAGGCTCATTTCCAGCTGGTTCGCCACCACCGGGGTTTCCAGCCGGTCCTGCAGCGCCTCGATCTGCGCCCCGGACATGTTGGAAACACCCAGCTGCCGCACCTTGCCTTCGGCCATCAGCTGCCCGACGGCGGCGGCCACCTCCGCCGGGTCCGCCAAAGGATCCGGGCGGTGCAGCAGGAGGATGTCCACGTAGTCCGTCCGCAGCCGCTTCAGGCTTTCGTTGACGCGCTCCAGGATGGCCTCGCGGCTGAGGTCGTAGTGCCCGGGCAGCCCGGGTTCGCCGAGCCTGATGCCGCACTTGGTCTGCAGCCGGATGCGGTCACGCAGCCCGGGAGTGGACGCCAGCACCTCGCCGAAGACCGCCTCGGACTTGCCCCTGCGGTAGATGTCCGCGTGGTCGAACAGGGTGATTCCCGCGCCCAGGGCGGCCTCGACGGCGGCAGCGGCCTCGTCAACATGCTCGGTGGCATGCGGCTCGTCGGACCAGCTGCCGCCCAGGCCCATGCAGCCATAAATCAGTTCCTGCATCAGCGCAGCCATGCCGTGGTGTTGGCGGGCAGCTTGCCGTCCTCCAGGACGTCGCTGCTGACCAGGACGGTGCCTGCCGGGAGGTCGACGGCGGTGTCCCCGAAGTTGGTCACGGACTGCCAGCCGTTGGGGCGGCGGAAGTGGAGGACCTCCGGGTTGCCGGTTTCCACCCATTCCAGCGCTTCGTCCGTCTGCAGCTCGCGGCGGAGCTTCAGGGCCTTGCGGTAGAGCTCCAGCGTGGAACCCTCGGTCCCGTCCTGCGCCTCGACGGCGTACTTGCTGAACCAGTCAGGCTGCGGCAGGTGCGCGCCGCCGTCGCCGAAGCCGAACGAGGTTCCCTCGACCTTCCAGGGCAGGGGCACCCGGCAGCCGTCGCGGCCGATTTCGACACCCTTGTTGCGGAAGAACGAGGGGTCCTGGCGTTCGGACTCCGGGATCTCCGCCACTTCCTGGAGTCCCAGCTCCTCACCCTGGTACAGGTAGGCGGAGCCCGGGACGGCGAGCATCAGCAGGGTGGCGGCGCGGGCACGGCGTTCGCCGAGCTCCACGTCCAGCTCCTCCTTGGGGCCGCCGGCCAGCAGCCAGTCCTTGCCGTCCTGGCCCTTGGTGCGCTCCTTGCCCTTGGAGACCTGCGGCAGGCCGTACCGGGTGGCGTGGCGGACAACGTCATGGTTTGAGAAGACCCACGTGGAGGAGGCGCCGGTGGCAGCTGCCTCGGCAAGGTTGCGCGTGATGATTTCGCGGAACTCCGCCGCATCGAAGTCGGCCTGCAGGAGGTCGAAGTTGAAGGCCTGGCCGAGGCCCTCGGGGCTGGCATAGCGGGCCCGGCGGGTCGCGTGGACCCACGCCTCGGCGACGGCGGTGCGCGGCGGGTTGTACTCGTTGAACACCTCGCGCCACTCGGCGTAGATCTCATGCACTTCGTCGCGGTCCCAGAAGGGGTGCGTGCCGTCGTCGAAACCGTCCACGCCGGTGTTGGCCGCGCTCAGTTCAAGCTTGGACAGCAGCGGTTCGGTGAGGTCCTTGGTGAGCGCATGCGCCACGTCCACCCGGAAGCCGTCCACGCCGCGGTCGGACCAGAAGCGCAGGGTCTTCAGGAAGTCCTCGCGGATTTCCCGGTTGGACCAGTTCAGGTCCGGCTGCTCCTTGGCGAAGATGTGCATGTACCACTGGCCGGGGGTGCCGTCCGGCTCGGTGATGCGCTCCCAGGCGGGCCCACCGAAGACGGAGTCCCAGTCCGACGGCGGAAACTCGCCGTTGGGGCCCTTGCCGTCACGGAAAATGTACCGGTCCCGCGCGGGGGATCCCTTGGGCGAGGCGAGCGCTTCCTTGAACCATTCGTGCCGGTTGGAGGAGTGGTTGGGGACGATGTCGGCGATGAGCTTGATGCCGGCCTGGTGCAGCGCCTTGGCCATCTCGTCAAAATCGGCCAGCGTGCCCAGCTTGGGGTCAACGTCGCGGTAGTCGTCCACGTCGTAGCCGCCGTCGGCAAGCGCCGAGGGGTAGAACGGGCTCAGCCAGACGGCGTCGATCCCGAGCGACTTAAGGTACGGGACCTTGGCGGTGATGCCCTTGAGATCGCCGATGCCGTCGCCGTTGGAGTCCGCGAAGCTGCGCGGATAGATCTGGTACACAGAGGCTTGGCGCCACCAGTTCGGATCGGCCAGGCGGTCGGAATCGGAAAGGGTTGCCAGAGTGGCGGTGGTGGACAAGGGGTGATCCTTTGCTGCTTGTCGACTATATTTATTTTGGTTCTAAATTTAGCTGCCCGATCATTATCTGGCGCGTTGCACGGAAAGGTCAACAGCATGGCTGAAACCACCGCCGCCACCCCCCAACTGCTGCGCCGTGTCAGCGCCGGCGCCGTACTGGACTTCATGCGCTCCTCCGGCGTCGTCACCGTCACCGAAGTCATGGAAGCCACCGGCCTCACCCGCGCCACCGCCATCTCCGTCTGCGAGGACCTCAAGGAGCGGGGCTGGCTCCGCGAACTGGAGAACCAGCGTGCATCCGGCGGGTACCGGAAGGGCCGGCCCGCCCGCCGCTTCGAACTCAACGAGTGTGCCGGCTACGTACTGGGCATGGACGTGGGGGTTTCCAAGGCCACGGTGGTGGTGTCGGACCTTCGCGGGCAGGTGCTGGGGCGGTCCACGCTGCCCTTCGCGGAAGCCGAAATTTCGGCCGGGGAACGCATCTCCGTCATCGACCGGGCTGCGATGACGGCACTTCGCAGCGTGGGCGCCGCCCCGGAGTCGGTCCTCGCCGTCTGCGCCGGCATCGCCGCCCCGGTGGACCGCAACGGTGACGTTCTGGTGGCCCAGCATTTCTGGGGATTGTTCGACGTCGGCCTGAAGGCAGCCATGCGGGACCGGCACGGCTGGACGGTCCTGCTGGAAAACGACGCCAACCTTGCCGCCCTCGGCGACCGCTGGCGGGGTGCGGCGGCGGGAGTGGACGACGTCGTGGTGATCCTTGCCAGTGAGCGTTTCGGTTCAGGGGTGATCGACGGCGGGCGGCTGCTGCACGGGAGCCGCGGCGGCGCCGGTGAACTCGCCTTCCTGGACCAGGTCGAGGGTGTGGGGGACACCTTCGGCATTGCAAGCCTCGCCAGGATGTGGGCGGCCGAGGCGCTGGCCGGCAAAACCCGGACATCCCTCCGGGATTATGCAGCCCAAGGCGGGGCGGAGGCTGAGCACGTCTTCGCGGCCGCTGCTGAAGGCGACGCCGTGGCCCTGCGCATTCTTGAACGCCTGGCGGACCGGCTGGCCCGGGTCATTGGCGCGGTGGCGACGGTGTTCAACCCGGAGCTTGTGGTGATCGGCGGTGCAGTGGCCAACTCCGCAGGCGTCCTGCTCGAACCGATCAAACGGCGGCTGAATGATTTCACCGCCACTCCCCCGCGGATTGCGGTCTCGCCGCTGGGCGACTCGATCGTGACCGTTGGGGCCGTCCGGGGCGCGCTGGACTACGTGGAGAAGCATTCCCTCGACTTGCAGCTGGTCCCCCGCGCTTAGTCCGCGCTAGGGCTGCAGGGCAGCGGCGATGGGCAGCGTGCCGTCACAGAATTCGATGGTCCTGCCCGCGGTTTCCGGCAGGTCCAGCACGGCGGCCGCGACGCTTGCCGTGTTGCTCCGCGAGGTTTCCCGGCTGCCCCCGGGAGCGGGATCGACGTCGATCAGCCCGGTTCCCGGCTTGTCCGTCAACGCCCCCGGGCCCAGGATGGTCCAGGCAAGGCCGGTGCCGCGCAGGTACTCGTCGGCGGCGGCCTTCGCCTCGGCGTACGCAAAGAAGGAGTGGTCCTCCGGCACGCCGTGGTCCTTGCTGGCGCCCAGGTAGGACACCATCACGTAGCGGCCCACATTGGCTTCGGCGGCCGCATCCATCGAACGGATGGCCGCGTCCCGGTCCACCGCATAGGTGCGTGCCGGGTTGCCGCCGCCCGCACCGGCGGACCAGACCACCGCGTCATGGCCCTTCAACGCTTCGGCGAGTGCCGCCGTCGTCGCATTCTCAACGTCCAGGACCGACGGCACCGCCCCCGTAGCGGCGACGTCGGCTGCATGGTCCGGGTTGCGGATGAACGAGGTAACGCTGTGGCCTTCTTCCGTGAGCAGGGCGGACAGGTGAAGGGCCACTTTGCCGTGGCCGCCGATGATTGCGATTCGCGTCATGCCCCCATTCTGCCCTTCACCGCAGGACGCGGTAGCGCAGGTAGGCCACGCCGTTGCCGAAACGGCGCAGGTCGAGGAGCTCAAGCTTTGATTCCAGGCCGTCCGGCAGGGCCCGCAGGCCTCCCCCGACCACCACCGGATTGATCAGGAATCCGCACTCGTCCACCAGTCCTGCCGCGAATGCCAGTCCTGCCAGGTTGGCACCGCCGATGCTCATCGTCCCGTCCGTTGCGTCCTTCATCGCCCGGACGGCAGCCGGGTCGAAGGTGCGCTCGATCCGGGTCCGGGGCGTCTCAGCGACAGCAAGAGAAGAGGAGTAGACAACCTTGTCTGCCCCCTGCCAGATCCGGGCATAATCCTGGATCACCGGCGGGTCCCCGGGGCCGCCCATGGTTTCCCAGACCGCCATCACGTCGTACATCCTGCGGCCGAGCAGGAACGTCCCGACGTCCCGTTCGAGGTCGTTGACGAAGGCGTGGACTTCCTCGTCGGGGGCGCTCCAGTCGAAATTGCCGTTGCGGTCCGCCACGTATCCGTCCAGGGAGGTGATGCAGGTGTAAGTGAGCTGGCCCATGGTCCCTATTGTGGCCGCGAAGGCAGGCAGTTGGAAGCCGCCAGGGGCCACGCGCAGTTCCCCGGCGCGGTCAGGCTGTCCGCCGGTGGTCCGGGCCCGTGCCGAGGAGCACCCGCGGTCCCGGCACCGTGCGGGAAACGTGGCCAAGGCCAAAGGAAAGGAGGAGCCCGAGCACGGCGACCAGGAGGAATTTGGCCCCGGCGGGCCAGGCAACCTGCAGGATCGCCACCTGGAGGCCCACGACGACGAAGATGTGCAGGATGTAGGCGGCATAGCTGGCCGTGGCCATCGCTGACACCAGCCGCACCGGACGACGGAAGAGCTCGCGCAACGTGACCAGCAGGCCCACTCCCAGGCCGGCGCAGACCAACGTCTCCAGGGCGACCCGCACCAGCGAACGCCAGTCCACTCCGCCCGTCGCCGTTGCAGCGCCCCAGAGTCCCAGTGCCTGCAGGGAGAAGATGGCCGCGGACGCCACAAGGCCCACAGCCAGCCAGGTGAAGCCGACGCGGCGCTGAATCCGCCGGAACCAGTCGTTCCGGTAGGCGAGGATGCCCAAGGCAAACAGGCTCACATACTGGGTGAGGTTTGCGGGTTCTGCCGGCATGACAAAAAAGAGTGGTACCCAGTCATCGACGGGAAACCACCACCGGACAACCCACGTAACCACGATCAGGGCAGCTGCGTAAGACAGGATGGCGCCGTGGCCGGGCGGCGGCAGCATCTGCCGCGGGGTCCCTGGTGAGGCCGGGCGCAACCAGCGGACCCGCTCCGCCAGCAGGACATAGGCGGCCGTATAAAGGAGGAGGTGTGCCAGGAACCAGAGGTGGAAGTAGGCGCCCTGCCAGGCGTCGTCATACAGCGACCTGACGAACTCCCCCGGCTCGGGACTTCCGGATGCCAGATAGGCGAGTGGAACGTTGACCGCCGCGACGAAGACCACGAGCGGCACCCCGATGCGGGCCCACCGTTCCTTGAGGAACCGGCGCGGACCTTTGCGCTCATAGGATCCGGGCAGGAAATAGCCGGCCACCAGGAACAACAGGCCCAGGCCCACGGCCGCGTTCACCGTGTAGAACGGCACGAACCAGTCGCTGGTGGCCTGGTCTTCCACCGGCCAGAAGCCGCCGGTGGGTCCGTACGCCTGGGCTGCATGGTGGATGATCACCATGGAGATAATCAGCACCCTCAGGACATCCACGAAGGCCAGCCGCCCTGTCCCGGCGGACACAGCGGCGGGGCCGCCGGACCCTGCTGCTCGGGACATCCTGAACCCTCCCTGCCGCCACCGTTGCTGCTTCTGACTCCATCGTGGCCCGTCCGTCCCACGGCACCAGAGCCAAAGGACCTTCCGTGGGTGCCACGCAAAAGGGCACAGAAAAGCCCCCGGAATCTTGGGAATTCCAGGGGCTTAGCCTGTAGCGGTGGGGAGGCTCGATCTCCCGACCTCACGATTATGAGTCGTGCGCTCTAACCAACTGAGCTACACCGCCACGAATGAGAAAAACCTGCGCCAAGCCGGTCAAAACCGCCTTGACACAGGCCCTCATCCAGAGCCCCCCACCGGAATCGATCCGGTGACCTCGTTCTTACCAAGAACGCGCTCTACCACTGAGCTAGGGGGGCAACGAGTAAATACTCTACCGGAAGATTTTCCCACCAACAAATCGGCGCTCCAGCGCAGCCCTGGCCCCTTAAAGCCGCAGAAAACCGGGCCTAAATGAGCCTTCGGTGCGCCGATGCAGGGCCGGCAGGGCCCGCAGTGAAACAGGTGTGACGAAGCGAACACGCCGGTCCCGCCGTCGTGCGTTAAACGCCGGTGGGCCGGCTCGAAAGCCGGCCCACCGGGGGAACTGCGTCAGGCTAGCTGACGGTTACCACTTGCCCTTGCGGTTGAAGTCGCGCTGGCCGCCCTCGTTGCCGTGGCGGGGCTTGCGGGATCCGTCACCGTGGCCGCCGAAGCGGGAGTCGCTGGCCTGGCCGCGGTTGGCACCGCTGTCAGCGCTGAAGGAACGCTCGCTGTAGGAGCGGCCGCCGCGGTCAGCGGAGGATCGCTCGCCGTCGTTCTTGCGGAATTCCTTCTTGAAGCCGCCGTTGCCCTTGAAGTTGCCTCCCCGGTCACCGCCGCGGTTGCCTTGGTAGGAGCCGCGGTCGCCGGCAGGCTTGCGGCCGTTGTCCAATTCGAGGTGGATCAGCTCGCCGCCGATCCGGGTGCGGGACAGCGCACGCAGCTGCTCGGGGCTCAGGTCCGCCGGGAGTTCCACCAGGGAGTGGTCCGAGCGGATGTCGATGCCGCCGATCTGTGCCGAGGAGATGCCGCCCTCGTTGGCAATGGCGCCCACGATGGAACCGGGCATGACGCGCTGGCGGCGTCCCACGGCGATCCGGTAGGTGGCATTGCCCTCGGTGAGCGTGCGGGTCGGTCCGCGGGAGCCGAAGCCGTCCTTGGACCGCTCGCGCTTCTGGAACTCCGGCGCTGCGGGCAGTTCCTTCACCAGCAGCGGCTGTCCGCCCTGGGCCATCACGGCAAGGGCTGCAGCGATCTCCGACGCCGGAACATTGTGCTCTTCCTCGTAGGAAGCGATGAGGTCGCGGAACGGGGCCACGTCCTCGGAGGCGAGGGTCTCCGTGATCCGCTCGGCAAACTTGCCCAGGCGGAGGGTGTTCACGGTCTCCGCGGTGGGCAGGTGCATCTGCTCCACCGGCTGGCGCGTGGCCTTCTCGATGGAACGCAGCAGGTACTTCTCCCGCGGCGTCATGAACAGGATGGCATCGCCGGAACGGCCTGCGCGGCCGGTGCGGCCGATGCGGTGCACGTAGGACTCGGTGTCGTGCGGGATGTCGTAGTTGATGACGTGGCTGATGCGCTCCACGTCAAGGCCACGGGCGGCGACGTCGGTGGCCACGAGGATGTCGATGCGGCCTTCCTTCAGGGCGTCAACGGTGCGCTCGCGCTGCTGCTGCGGGATGTCACCGTTGATCGCGGCGGCCTGGAAACCGCGGGACTTCAGCTTGTCAGCCAGGTCCTCGGTAGCCATCTTGGTGCGCACGAAGGCGATGACGCCGTCGAACTCTTCAACCTCGAGGATGCGGGTCATGGCATCAAGCTTGTGCGGGCCCATGACCTGCAGGTACCGCTGGCGGGTGTTGGCGCCGGTGGTGGTCTTGGACTTGACGGAGATCTCGGCAGGGTTGTTCAGGTACTGCTTGGACATGCGGCGGATCTGGCTCGGCATGGTGGCGGAGAACAGTGCCACCTGGCGGTCCGACGGGGTCTGCTGGAAGATCTGCTCCACGTCTTCGGCGAAGCCCATGCGCAGCATTTCGTCGGCCTCGTCCAGCACCAGGTACTGGAGTTCGGACAGGTCCAGGGAACCCTTGGAGATGTGGTCGATCACGCGGCCGGGGGTACCGACAACAACCTGGGCGCCGCGGCGCAGGCCGGCGAGCTGCGGGCCGTAGGCGGAACCGCCGTAGACGGGGAGGACGGTGAAATCGTCAATGTGCTTGGCGTACGAGGTGAAGGCCTCGGCAACCTGGAGCGCCAGTTCGCGGGTGGGAGCCAGGACCAGTGCCTGGGTCTTCCGGGACGGGCCGTTGAGGTCGTGGAGCTCGGCCAGGCGGGACAGTGCCGGTACTGCGAATGCTGCAGTCTTACCGGTGCCGGTCTGGGCGAGGCCCACGACGTCGCGGCCTTCGAGCAGCAGCGGGATGGTTGCTGCCTGGATGGGGGACGGCTTCTCGTAGCCGACGTCCTGGAGGGCGGCGAGGACGCGGCCGTCGATGCCGAGGTCGGCGAACTTGACGCCTTCTTCTTCGTCTTCCTCAGCCTTGGCAGCGGGAGCATCTTCAGCTTTGGGGGCGGGAGCTTCGTCAGCCCGGGCGGCGGGAGCGGCCGGCGCTTCAGCAGGGGCTTCGGCGGGAACCGTTGCGGCCTCAGCTGCGGGAGCAGCGGGCTCGGTGAATTCGATGCTGGCTGTTGCTGCGTCAGCGGCGGCGTCGTTGTGATTTTCGGGCATAGGGGAATATTCCTCATCCATAGGGGGCCAGGCGGCACTACCCGAGGTGAGCGGAGCCGCAGTACGTGTGACCAAAGGTGCCGGGCAAACGTTGACCGGCCGGTCACAGAAGTCCGGCGCTTTCGCAATCCCGTGGCAGGACTTCCCGCTGCATCTCTTGGCTGCTATCCCAGCAGTCTGTACAGCGTTTTCTTTAGCCGGCTCTCCCTATGAAAATGCCCGCATCGCTTGCGCGGGCCCCAACACTTGCCAGTCCTGCCTCAAAAATTGGGCAGGAATAAGGGATTTCCGGAGTGGGGGATATCTCTAGTGTAGGGCACGCGCCCGCTCCAGCGGAAATTGAGGGCACGACGGCGGCGGTGAGCTTGCGCACACCGCTTCCCTGCCGGCCGCTTCAGCCTGCGGCTACCGGCCCAGCTGCCGTTCCAGCGCCTCGAACTTCTGCTCGAACTCCGGCTGCTGCAGGCGGATCTCCCCGTCTGCGTCGGCGTCGCGCAGTGCTTCCATTGCCTCCAGGTCCGGCTCGCTGAACCACTTGCCCACGGTGATGCCATGCTTCGGGACATACAGCCGGTGGATATGGTCTCCCGCCTGGATGCTCCCGGTCCTGATGACGCGGAGATAGGCTCCCACCCGGCCCTCCTCCGTGAACCTCTTGACGAAGTGGGGCTCCCGCATCCGGCGCTGGAAGGTGGCGCAGGGGGTACGGGGCGAGGTCACCTCCACTTCGACGTCCAGGCCGATCCGCCAGCGCTCACCAATCACGGCGCCGGTGACATCGATCCCGGCCACCCGCAGGTTTTCGCCAAAGCTCCCCGGGGGCAGGTCCCGCCCGAGTTCACGGGACCAGTAGTCCGCATCCTGCTGGGAGTAGGCGTACAGGGCCTGGTCCGGTCCCCCGTGGTGGACGCGGTTCGCCTGGATGTCGCCCTGGAGGCCCAGCCGGTGCACCTTGACCGGGCCCTCGACGGGGCGCTTGTCGATGGCGGTGACGCCCACGTTCGAGGCATCCGGCAGGAGCTGGTGGACGCGGCACACGGCGAGGACGGAGGCGGTTTCCATGGCTCCAGTGTATGGCTCCCCTTCCCAGCTCCCGCACCCAACCGGCTCGCATTTAATGGCGCCACACGGCGGTTTCGCGACGTTTAATGCGAGCTGCTTGGGCCAGCGGGCACCGGCAGGGACTACGCTGATTTAAGGATTGCAATGGGGGTGCAGCGCTGTGCCCAATTCACGTGGACAACGGAGGGGGACACCATGGACCCGAACAAGGACCCGGACCCCGGGCGGCCCGGCAGCGACCGGGCTGCGGGCGAGGGCGTCCCGCCGGCCGGAGACGGGCACAGCGGCGCCAAGCCTCCTCCCTGGCAGGTACCCAAGCCGGAGCTCCGCCCCGAACTGCTCAACGAGCCGGTTACCCCCGTGGACCCGTTCGCCCGGGACCGCGAACGGCAGCTCAACGAGGAAGCCTCCCGGAAGAAGCGCTCCCAGCGGCGCACCGTCGTCGTGGGTTTGGGTGTGACGGCGCTGCTCGCCGGCACCATCACCGCCGTGGTGGCCAGCAACCAGGATGATCCCGAGTACGCGCAGGTGTGTTTCAACGACGAAACTGGCGAGCGCGTGGAAGACACGAACTGCAACAGCTCCGCCGGCAGGGGCGGCGGCCTCTATGCCTGGTACTTCTTTTCCCGAGGCGCGTACGTCCCCGCCATCGGCCAGAACCGCTCCACAGCCCCCAACTACACCAAAACTGTTCCCAGCGGCGCGAAAGCGTCCACGGGGTACAGCACCAAGGGCGGAACGGTCAGCCGCGGCGGCTTCGGCACCAGCGCCAAAAGCGGCACCAGCGGTGGCGGCAGCAAGGTCTCGGGGGGCTGAGCGTGAAGCGGTTGACGTCTGAGCCCCGGCCCGGCTGGAAGCAGAAGATCGAAGAGCAGGGCCTGGTGTTCTCCACCACCACCATGGAGGACGGGCGCCGGATCGAGTACTGGAACGAGTCTGCGTACTACGAATTCACCATGGAGGAGGTGGAAACCCTCGAAGCGACGGCCGAAAACATGCACAAGATGTGCCTGGAAGCGGCCAAGTTCCTGGCCACCGGCGCCATGGGCCACATCGGCATCGGCCCGCAGGCCCTCGAACTGGCCGCGGAATCCCTCCAGGCCGGGGACGTGGACGTCTACGGCCGGTTCGACTTCATCTATGACGGGCAGGGCGGCCCGGCCAGGATGCTCGAATACAACGCGGACACCCCCACGGGCCTGATCGAAGCGGCGGTGGCGCAGTGGTTCTGGCTGCAGGACGTCTTTCCGGAAAAGGACCAGTGGAACGGCATCCACGAAGCCCTGATCCGGCAGTGGAAGAAGGTGCAGTACCGCACCGGGATGAGCACCCTGCACGTTGCCCACTCGGAGGTCGAGGAGTCCGGCGAGGACTGGATGACTGCGGCCTACATGCGGGACGTGGCCAGCCAGGCGGGCTGGACCACCATCGGCATCAACATGTCCGATATCGGCTGGGACCCCAACCTCAACCGCTTCGTGGACCTGGACAACTTCATGATCAGCACGATCTTCAAGCTCTACCCGTGGGAGCTGATGATGAAGGAACCGTTCGGGCACCGGCTGCTGGAACGCGCCCACAACCCCCGCTGGATCGAGCCGGCCTGGAAGATGCTGCTCTCCAACAAGGCCCTGCTGGCCGCGCTGTGGCACCTCTACCCCGAGCACCCCAACCTGCTGCCCGCGTACCTCAACGAGCCGGGGCCGCTGAAGGAATGGGTGGCCAAGCCCCTGCACGGCCGCGAAGGCGACAACATCAAGATCCATGCGCAGGGCATCAGCCTGGAGCAGCCCGGCGGCTACGGCCGTGAAGGCTGGTGCTACCAGCAGTACCAGGAACTGCCCGACTTCGACGGCAACCATCCCGTCCTCGGCCTGTGGGTGGTGGACGGGGAGTCCGTGGGCTGCGGCATCCGGGAATCTGACGGGCCGGTCACGGATTATTTTTGCCGCTTCGTGCCCAACACCATCGACGCGCCGGCGCCGCTTTCGGCCGGGGCATCCTCCAGCAAGGCAGGTATCGCACTATGAACCCGGTGACAGCATGAGCACGGAGATTACGACGACGGGAGGCCCGGGCGGCGCGCACGGGACCACAGTTCCGGCCAAGGGACTCCGGGCCGGCATCCTGGATCTCGGCGACTCCGTGATGATTGGCCTTGCCTCCACGGCGCCGGTGTACTCACTGGCGGCAACACTAGGCCTGATCGTGGCCGTCAACGGGAACTACACTCCCCTGATCCTGCTGCTGGGCTTCATCCCCGTCCTGTTCATCGCCTATGCGTTCCGCGAGCTGAACAGTGCCATCCCGGACTGCGGAACCACCTTTACGTGGTCACGCCGCACCTTCGGCCCCTGGGCGGGCTGGCTGGGCGGCTGGGGCGTGGCGCTCGCGGGCATTGTGGTCCTGGCAAACCTTGCACAGGTGGCCGGACAGTATCTATGGCTCCTGGTGGGCGACGGTTCCCTGGCAGAGAACAAGGCAGTGGTCACGGCCACGGGCGTGCTGTTCATCGCCGTCATGACCCTGGTCAACTACCGCGGCATCCGGCTGGGCGAGCACGTCCAGCGGGTCCTGACGTATGTGCAGTACATTGCGCTGGGCATCTTCGCCCTGGCCATCGTCGTCGGGATTGTCCGGGGCTCGGCGGGCGGCGAGACCACCATCCAGCCCTTCGATTTCGAGTGGTTCAACCCCGCAGGTGCGTTCGCGGATCCGGGAGCAGTGGTCCACGGCGTGCTCCTTGCCCTGTTCATCTATTGGGGCTGGGACACCTGCCTTGCAGTGAATGAGGAAACCGAGAACCCCTCCACCACCCCCGGCCGCGGTGCCGTGATTTCCGCGTTCATCCTGGTGGCCATCTATGTGTCCGTCGCGCTGCTGGTGATGATGTACGCCACCGTGGGCACCGAAGGCATCGGTTTGGGCAACGAGGCCAACCAGGACGACGTCTTCCTGGCCATGCGGGACGTGGTGCTGGGCCCGTGGGGCTGGCTGATCGTCGTCGCGGTCCTGGCCTCCGTTCTGTCCTCCACCCAGACCACCATCCTGCCCACCGCCCGCGGCACCCTCTCCATGGGGGTCCACGGCGCACTGCCGGCCAAGTTCGGCGAGGTGCATCCGAAGAACCAGACGCCCGGCTTTTCCACCCAGGTCATGGGGGCGGCGGCCATCGCGTACTACGTGGCCATGAGCTTCCTCAGCGAAAACCTGCTCTCCGACTCCATCAGCGCCATCAGCCTGTTCATCGCGTTCTATTACGCCCTGACCGGTTTTGCCTGCTTCTGGTACTTCCGCAGCACCCTTCGGGAGTCGGGGCGGAATCTGTGGTTCCGGGGCATCCTTCCGCTCGTTGGCGCCCTGCTGCTGACCGCCGCCTTCTTCGTCTCGGCCGTCCAGATGTGGGACCCCGCGTACGGCGACACCCAGATCTTCGGCGTCGGCGGCGCGTTCGTCAGCGGGGTGCTGCTGCTGGCCCTGGGCGTGGTGCTCGCCGTCGTCTGCCGTTTCCTGCCGTCCACCCGCGGCTACTTCACCGGGACCAACGTCCCAGGCCAAACCGCCGCCCCCTCCCCCAAGTAAGTAGCGCCAAGTGTCGTTTTGAGGGGTCAAAACGACACTTAGCGCTACCTAGTTGGGCCAAGGGCGCAGAGGGGTCATGCCGAGAAGCCGCCGTCGGATTTGATGAGCTGGCCGGAGACCCAGCGGCCGGCGGGTGAGAGCAGGAACGCCACAGTGCCGGCGACGTCGGCCGGTGTGCCGAGGCGGCCGGTGGGCTGCCGGGACAGGACGGCCGAGCGGACCGCGTCGTCCATCCAGCCGGTGTCCACCGGCCCCGGGTTCAGCACGTTCGCCGAAATGCCCAGCGGCCCAAGCTCCCGGGCGGCGGCAATCACGATCCTGTCCAGCGCACCCTTCGAGGCGCCGTACGGCAGGTTGAACGCTGTATGGTCACTGGTCAGCGCAACGATCGCGCCGCCGTCGTCCGTTGCCTGCCGCGCGAAGGCGGCAATCAGCTGCCAGCTGGCACGGGTGTTGACGGCGAAGTGCCGCTCGAACGATTCAAGGCTGGTATCCAGGTTCCTGAATCGACCGACTCGGCGTGGCTCAGCACCATGCCGTGCAGCGGGCCCGCGAGCTGAACGGCGTCAGCCACCAGCTTCTCCGCCGTGGCAGGGTCCTCCAGGTTCGCCGGCAGGGTATGGACCCGGGCTCCGATGGCTTCCAGTTCGGCTGTCAGGCGGACGACGTCGTCCGGTTCAGTTCCCCACGGCATGCGGGCGTCGTAGTCCTGCCAGTAGGCCAGCACCAGGTCCCAGCCTTCCGCCGCCAGCTGCCGGGCAATACCCGCGCCGATGGAGGCAAGGCGGCCCGCGCCCGTCACGAGGGCTACGTTTCGGACGGGAACTTCGGGTGGGGTCTCCATGGGACCAGCCTAGCGGCGGCGTCCCGGGGCGGTGTCAGGAGGGCGCTCCGGCCGGGGCGGGCTCGCGGGCGACCGCGTGCCTGCGGATGGTGGCGCTGATGACCGCCGCGACGGTGCACATCGCGGCGGCGCCGAACCAGGCGTAGGTGTACTGGCCGGTGGCGTCCCGGATGGCACCGGCGCCCAGGGCGGCGGCGGCCGCGCCGAGCTGGTGTGCGGCGAACACCCAGCCGAAGACCACGCTGCCGTCCGCGCCGAACGTTTCCCGGCAGATGGCTGCTGTTGGCGGCACGGTGGCCACCCAGTCAAGCCCGTAGATCACGACGAAGACGATCATGCTCGGCTGGACTTCGGCACTCAGCAAGAGGGGCAGCACCAGCAGGCCGATCCCCCGGAACTGGTAGTACACGGCCAGCAGGATGCGGGGGTTGAACCGGTCGGTCAGCCAGCCGGAGGCGATGGTGCCCACAATGTCGAAAATTCCGACGACGGCAAGCAGGCCGGCGGCGGTGGCTTCGGCCATGCCGTGGTCGTGGGCGGAGGGGATGAAGTGGGTGCCGATCAGCCCGTTGGTGGTGGCGCCGCAGATCGCGAAACCGGCCACGAGGGCCCAGAAGGTCCGGACGCGGCTGGCCCGCCGGAGGACCTGGAGGGCACGCACGGCGGCATTGCTGCGAGGGCCGCTGTGCGAGGGAGGCTCCGGCGCGGGGACTCCCCCTGCCAGCGCGGGTTCGCCGTACGGAAGGACCCCGACGTCGGCCGGCGAGTTTTTGAGGAACTTCAGCACCAGCGGGACCACAGCCAGGGCTCCGGCAGCGATCAGCAATGATGCTTCGCGCCAGCCCGGATCCTGCGCCAGCAAGGCGATGAACGGGAGGAAGACCAGCTGGCCGGCCGCACTGCCGGCGGTAAGGATGCCGATCACCAGCCCGCGGCTCCTGACGAACCAGGTGTTGGCAATCGTGGCAGCGAACACCAGCGCCATGGATCCGGTGCCAAGCCCGATGAGCAGGCCCCAGGTCAGCAGGATCTGCCAGGACTGGTTCACCAGCACCGTCAGGGCGCTGCCGGTGCCGATCAACACCAGCGCGGTGGCTGTTACTGCCCGGACGCCGAACCGCTCCATCAGCGCGGCCGCGAACGGTGCCGTCAGCCCGAACAGGACGAGGTTGATGCTCACGGCCGCGGACAACACCGTGGTGGACCAGCCGAACTCCTGCTGCAGCGGAACCATCAGGACACCGGGGGCGGCGCGGAATCCGGCGGCTCCCACCAGCGCAAGGAAGGCGACGGCGGCCACGATCCACGCGGGGTGCAGGCGGCGGCTGTTGGTTTCCCTCATGCGGCGGCCGTGGCGAGCCGGACCGGTTCCGCTGAACGGGCCCTGCTGTGCCAGCTGGTGTTGGCCGCCGTCAGCCGTTCGCCGCATTCGGTGCAGGTGTCCGCCGAGGTGGTGGGTTTCCCGCAGCCGGTGTGGATCACGTAAAGATGCGCCTGGTCCGAGGGCGCCGGCAGGTGCTTTTCTGCCCAGATGGTGACGGCGTTCAAGACCGGGAGGGCGTCCTCACCCTTGGGGGTGAGCACGTACTCCTGGCGTGTGCGGCCGCCGTCGTCGTAGGCCTTCCTGGCCAGCAGCCCGGACTCAACCAGGCCCGCCAGGCGCTTGGTGAGCACGGAGTCCGCCACTTCCAGCCGGCTTTTCATGGCGTCGAAGCGGCCGTTCCCGAAGAAGACTTCGCGCAGCACCAGGATGCTCCAGGGGTCGCCCAGGACGTCAAGGCCGCGGGCCATGCTGCAGCTGCGTTGGGACCAGTCGGATCGAAGAGGCATAGGGAAAACTTAGCTGGCTTTCTTCAAGAAAGCCAGCCACCTTCGTGGTTTACGGGATGGCCGAGAACGCCTGCTCCAGGTCCGCCACCAGGTCCTCGACATCCTCGATTCCGCAGGACAGCCGGAGCAGGTTCACCGGAACGGCGAGCTCGGTGCCCTTGACCGAAGCGTGGGTCATCTCGGAAGGGTAGTTCATGAGCGACTCGATCCCGCCCAGGGATTCCGCGAGGGTGAACACGGACGTGGACTCCGCCACCTTCCGGGCCGCTGCTTCACCGCCATTGAACTGCACCGAGACCATGCCGCCGAAGCTCCGCATCTGCTTCCTGGCGAGCTCGTGGCCCGGGTGGGACGGCAGGCCCGGGTAGAGGACGGCCTCCACCTCGGGACGTTCCAGCAGCCACTCGGCCACGGCCTGGCCGTTAAGGCTGTGGCGGTCCATCCGCACGCCGAGCGTCTTCAGGCCCCGGGTGGTGAGGAAAGCGTCCATGGGGCCGGAGACGGCGCCCACGGCGAACTGCACAAAGCCGATCTTCTCCGCCAGTTCCGCGTCCTTGACCACCACGGCGCCACCCACGACGTCGGAGTGGCCGCCGATGTACTTGGTGGTGGAGTGGACCACGACGTCGGCACCCAGGGCGAGCGGGGTCTGCAGGTAGGGCGACGCGAAGGTGTTGTCCACCACCAGGAGGGCACCGGCGTCGTGCGCTATCTCTGCGAGCGCCGCGATGTCGGTAATCTTCATCAGCGGATTGGAGGGGGTTTCCACCCAGAGGATCCGGGCTTTGTTCGCAGTAACCGCCCCGCGCACGGTGTCCAGGTTGGCCATGTCCACCGGCGTATTGCCGATTCCCCAGCCGCCCAGGACCCGGCTGATCAGCCGGTAGGTGCCTCCGTAGGCGTCGTTGCCGAGCACGATGTGGTCCCCGGGCCGGGCCAGGGCACGGATCAGCGAGTCCTCCGCTGCCAGCCCGGAACTGAAGCTGTAGGCGTGCGTGCCCCCCTCCAGCGCCGCCAGCTGTTCCTGCAGGGCGTCGCGGGTGGGGTTGCCGCCGCGGCCGTACTCATAGCCCCCGCGCAGCCCGCCAATGCCGTCCTGGGCGTAGGTGGAACTGAAGTGCAGCGGCGGCACCACCGCGCCGGTGCGGGGCTCGAAAGCCTGGCCGGCGTGCACGGCGCGGGTGTTGAAACCTTGGTTTTGCGGGGTGGACATGGTGCTCCTTTACGGGTGGCGCAGGTCAGGTGAAGCAGTTCAGTTGCTGAGGTAGGCCAGGAGGTCGTGCCGGGTGAGGATGCCCACGGGTGCACCCACGAACGTGACCATGACGGTGTCCACGTCCGAGAGCAGTTCCCTCGCCGCGGAGATGGTTTCCAGGGAGCCGATGACGGGCAGCTTGGGGCCCATGTGCTCGGAGATCTTGTCCGTGAGCTTGGCTTCGCCGCGGAACAGCTTGGCCGTGAGGGTGCGCTCATCCACAGCACCCAGCACCTCGCCCATGACCACCGGGGGCTCCTGGGACAGGACCGGGATATGGCTGACGCCGAACTCGTTCATGATGTTGATGACATCGCGGACGGACTCGTTCGGGTGGATGTGGACCAGGTCCGGCAGCTCGCCGTTCTTGGAGCTGATGACTTCACCCACGGAGGTCTCCTCGCCGCCGGACAGGAAGCCGTAGGAGCGCATCCACTGGTCGTTGAAGATCTTGGCGAGGTAGCCGCGGCCGGAGTCGGGAAGGATGACGACGACGACGGCGGACTCGGGCAGGTCCCGGGCCACCTGCAGGGCGGCCACGACGGCCATGCCCGAGGACCCGCCCACCAGCAGGCCCTCCTCGCGGGCCAGCCGCCGGGTCATGGCGAAGGAGTCGGCGTCGCTGACGGCGATCACCTGGTCGGGCACGGACTTGTCGTAGTTCGCGGGCCACATGTCCTCCCCCACGCCCTCCACGAAGTACGGACGCCCGGTGCCGCCGGAGTAGACCGAACCTTCCGGGTCCGCGCCGATGATCCGGACCACGCCGCCGTCGGACGCCGGCCTGTCAGCCGAGACCTCCTTGAGGTAGCGGCCCGTGCCGGTGATGGTGCCGCCGGTGCCGGCGCCGATCACGCAGTGGGTGACCTTGCCGTCCGTATCCCGCCAGATCTCCGGCCCGGTGGTCTGGTAGTGGCTGCCGGGAGCGGCGGGGTTGGAGAACTGGTCCGGCTTGTATGCACCGGGGGTCTCCCGGACGATCCGGTCCGAAACACCGTAGTAGCTCTGCGGGCTGTCGGGCGGGACGGCAGTTGGCGTCACCACAACCTCGGCGCCGTAGGCCTGCAGGACGGCACGCTTGTCCTCGCCCACCTTGTCCGGGACCACAAAGATGCACTTGTAGCCCTTCTGCTGGGCCACGAGGGCCAGGCCTACTCCGGTATTTCCGGAAGTTGGCTCCACGATGGTGCCGCCGGGCTGCAGCTTGCCTTCCCGCTCGGCGTCCTCGATCATCTTCGCCGCGATGCGGTCCTTGATGGAACCGCCAGGGTTCAGGTACTCGAGTTTGACCAGGACAGTGGCCTTGATGCTTTCTGTCACGTGGTTGAGCTTGATGAGCGGGGTATTGCCGATGAGGTCCAGGATGGACTGGGCGTACTTCATGTGTACAAAGCTACCGCTTCCCCCGCATGCATGCCGTTACCCGGCAGCCTCGGCCTGCTGGTCCGGTGGCAGGTTCTCCCAGAGGCCCATGATGTTGTTCTCGGAGTCCTTGAAGTAGGCGAAGTAGCCCATTCCGGGGATCTCGTTCTTGGGCATCACGACCGATCCGCCCAGCCGCTCCACGGTCTTGAGGGTGGCGTCAATGTCCGGAACGTCCACCGTGATGACGGGACTGGTGATTTCACCCTCCCGGGCCATCATGCCGCCGTTGATGGCGCCCGCTTCCGTGGGCTGGCCGGTCGCCTCGTCCATCGGCGTGGTGATGACCATGTTGTAGTCCATTCCCGGGACGGCGTCGATTCGCCAACCAAGGGCCTCCCGGTAGAACTTTCTGGCCCGCTCCTGATCGTCAGCGGGGATCTCGAAATGCACCACTCCACCCATTGCGCTCACCTGGAATCTCGAAGGTAAGGCGCGGATGCCCCGCGCCACACCTGGGATTCTAGACCCGGAATGCCGGCTGGATAAGGGGCCTTTGGCAGGTGCGTCCGGTTGCCAAAGATGGTGGCGGCCGCCTGTTGTCGCTGGGCCGTGGGACGATGGCTGTATGACGATTGCAGAGGTTCCCGCCCGGCTGGCAGCCGCGGCGGACGCCTCTGTCCGGTGGTATCCGGGCGGCCCTTACCACCTTGCCCGGACCCTCAGTCCGCTCCTGCGCGGCAACAGCGATCCGTCCTTCAGTGTCCAGGGAAACGTCATCTGGAATGCGTTTACGACGACGGACGGCCCGGCCGCCGTGAGGTTCAGCTCCGCCGGCGGCCCGGGCCTGGAGCACTGCGTGGACGTCCAGGCCTGGGGCACGGGCGCCGCGGCGGCCGTGCGGGCAGTGCCGCGGCTCCTGGGCGGGGATGACGACTGGTCGGCGTTTGACGAGCCCTCCTTCCATGCCACCCTCCCCGGCATGGTCCGTGAGGCGCGGCGGCGAAGCCGCGACGTCCGGCTTCCCGCCAGCGGCCGCATGGTGGACCAGCTCGTCCCGATCATCCTTGAACAGAAAGTGACGGTGATCGAGGCCCGCCGGGCCTACCGCTACCTTCTGCATCGCTACGGCTCCCCCGCTCCCCAGGCCGGCGCGCTGGCTCCGGCCGGCCTGGTGCTGGCTCCCACCGCCGGCCAATGGCTGCAGGTCCCCAGCTGGGAGTGGCATCGGGCGGGCGTGGGGCCGCAACGTTCGGCCACCGTCATGCGGGCGCTGCGTTCCGCCGTCGCAATTGAACGGCTGGCCGCGCTGCCGGCGCTGGAGGCCGCCGAAAAGCTGCAGGTAATCCCGGGGATCGGCGTGTGGACAGCGGCCGAGGTGGTGCAGCGCACCCACGGCTGCCCGGACTCGGTCTCGGTGGGTGACTACCACCTGGCTGCCTACGTGGGCGCGGCGTTGACCGGCAGCCGGACGGACGACGCCGGCATGCTCCGGCTGCTGGAACCATGGCGGGGGCACCGCCAGCGCGTGGTGCGGATGATCCAGGCCAGCGGCTTCCGCAAACCGACGTTCGGCCCCCGGATGACCATCCAGGACCACCGCCGGCACTAAGGTTCCATGCTGCCGGGCCGCCCGTCGCTCTGCAGGAAGGCCAGCACTGCGGCCACCCGGCGGTGCACGCCCGTCGCGGGAAGACGGAGCTTCGTGAAGATCGAATTGACGTGCTTCTCCACGGTGGATGAGGAGAGGTAGAGCGACTGCTCAATGCCGGCGTTGGTCCGCCCCTGCGCCATCTCCCGCAGCACATCCAGCTCCCGGGGCGACAGCTCGGCGAGCGGGTTCGCCGCTCCGGCGCTGCGGCGGCGCACCAGCGTGTCCACGATCTGCGGATCAATGACCGAACCGCCCTCCCGCACTTCCCGGAGGGCGTGCACCAGGTCTTC
Organism: Pseudarthrobacter oxydans; assembly: GCF_034258515.1. Classification (NCBI taxonomy): domain Bacteria; kingdom Bacillati; phylum Actinomycetota; class Actinomycetes; order Micrococcales; family Micrococcaceae; genus Pseudarthrobacter; species Pseudarthrobacter oxydans. Next base: position 3,266,080 of record NZ_CP139438.1, read on the forward strand.
CAGGTCGCCGATGCGGTCCTTCAGCAGGTAGCCCAGGCCTGCCGAGCCGTCGGCAAAAAGCGCGAGCGCGTAGCTCTGGTCTGCGTGCTGTGACAGCACCACCACGCCGGTGTCCGGGTGCGCGGCGCGGATCGCACGGGCAGCTTCGATGCCCTCCATATGATGGCTGGGCGGCATCCTGATATCAGTGAGCACCGCATCCGGGGAGAAACGGCGCACGGCGTCGAGCAGCTCCGTTGCGTTGCCCGTGCAGGCCACCACGTCGATTTCGCCGGAGTCCTCCAGCAGGCGGCGGATCCCCTCGCGGACGAGGTAGTTATCCTCGGCGATGACCACCCGCAGCACACCCCGCTCATCCACCGCGGTGCTCCCCCCGCTCCACAGGGAGGTCAACCAGCACGGTGGTGCCGGACGGGTCGTGGCCCGAAACGTCCACCGTCCCCCGCAGCGCCGCCACGCGGTCCCGGATATTGGCCAGTCCGCCGCGGGATGCGGGCGTGAGGGCGCCCATGCCGCACCCGTCGTCGGTGATCGCAATCCGCAGATGCCCGTCCTTCCTTGCCAGCCCTACCGAAGCGAGGGTGGCATGCGCGTGCTTCGCGGTGTTCGCGAGCGCTTCCCGCACAACGTAGTAGGCAGTCGTCTCCACGTCCTCGGGGAAACGCTCGGCGCGGACGCCGTCGTCGGCTTCGACAGTCAGCGGAATTGGAAACCTCGCCGCGCTGGACTCGATGGCAGCCACCAGGCCGTTATCGCTCAACACGGGCGGGTGGATACCATGCGCGAGTTCCCGGAGGTCGGTGAGCGTTTCCCTGGCCTGGTCCTGAAGTTCAGCCAGTTGGTCGGCGGTAAGCTCGCCCCGCTGCAGCCGGTTGCGGGCCAGCCGAAGCCCGGCGATCTGGGCAACCACGTTCTGCTGGATCCCGTCATGCAGGTCCCGCTCCAGGCGCTTGCGTTCGTCGTCCTGCGCCGCGACGAGCCGCTCCCGCGACGCCGTCAGGTCCTTGAGCTGCTGGGCGAGTTGGGTGCTGAGCCGCACGTTGGCCACGGACGCGGCGGCCTGCCCGGCCACCGTGCGGAGCAGGGCCCGTTCGGCGTCGCTGTAGTCCCCGCGCCTGCGCGGGCCAATTTCGATCAGCCCCAGGACCTCATCGGATCGCGCCAGGACGGAGGAGGCCACTGGCTCCCCCGCCACGTCCCCGGCCACGCCGGCAGGGGAATCGGCCAGCCCGCCGTCGGGCCCTGCCAACCTTATCCGCACCCAGGTGGCGTCAAGGCCGTAGCGCACCGCTTCAGTCAGCCTGGTAAGCAGCTCGCTGGGGTCAACGGCCTGGTCCAACTGGCGGCCCAGCTGGCTCAGAAGGGCCAACTGGCGGTCCCGGTCGCCAAAGACGGCGCGGTGGATCCAGTTCCGCAGCCACCCCCGCAACGGAAGCAGGCAGATGGCGAAGCCGGTGGTCAGCAGGACAGCCCCAATCACGGTCAGGCGGTCCGCGAGCAACACTGCCGGCGTCGCGGTGCCTATCGCGTAGAGAACCGTGATGAGGAGGTTGGATGACCGTGCCACGAGGTGCCCGCGGTCATCCGGTGCGATGTCGAAAGCTCCGTAGCGGAAGATGCCGTGGATGGCTGCCAGGGGAATGGCGATCAGCGAAACGAGGACCGCAACGGCGACGGCGGCGTCCCAGGGCGGCGGGACGGTGGACCACAGCATGAAGCTCGCCAGGGACCCGGTAACCACCCACGTCACTACCCGCATCCGTGCACGGGCCTCGGCGTCGCCGAAGAGCACTCGTGAGTAGAACAGCCCCAGCCCGAGCAGCACGCTCAGCGTGGGTTGGACCAGGAAGTAGTTCACCGCGGGTGCGGCCCACTCCAGCCACGGCACAACATACGGGTTCGGGAAGGATTCTCCCCTTATGCCGATGTATGGCTGCAGGACCAGGTGCGGGGTGGTCAGCAGGGTCAGCGGTCCCACCATCACCGGTACCCAGAGGAACGCCACGGCGATGCGTTGCCACGTCCGCTCCAGGGTTCCGGTGGGGTAGGTGGCGAACATGGTCAGGAAACCAGCTGTGGCGACGGCGTCCGCAGTCACTCCGAGCATGTTGAAGAACGGGAACCATGGCTCCTGGATCCACCCCGCGTTCCGGAGCACGAGGGTCTCAGTCGCCGAGCCAACTGCCATGGCGGTGGACGCCGCGGCAATGAAGACTGCGGACCGGGATGACGACACCGTGAGCAGCCAGATGCCGAAAACAAACGTTGGGAGCACGCCGAGCAACGGCCATGCCAGGGCATGGCTCGCCGTCGAATCAATGAATCCGCGAACGAGGACGACGTACAGCAGCGCCGCCGACCCAATCGGCGCCAGCGTGGCAAGCAATCCCCATCGTCGGAGCACAGTTCCATGATCCGCCTCCTGCCCCGTTCCCGGGAGGGGGCTCCGCCCCGTCCTCCCCCGGGGCTGGCCTCCCTACCCCCTGCGGTCTCCCCCGTTCCACCCCTCCCGTGCGCACGCCTAACGTCAGATCCAAGGCGGATGCCCCGAACGGCATCTGCATCATAAGGAGGACATTATGCGCAGGACCTACTCGATCATCGCCTTGGTCGTGGCCTTCGGCGTCGCAGTCCAGGCCGCTTCCATCGCGTTCGCCCTGGGCGGGGTGGCGCACTACATCCAGGGCGGCGGCGTCCTCGACAAAGCACTCGTGGAAAGCCGCCAGGCGACTTTTACCGGTGACCTCGGTTTCCCCATCCACGGAATCGTGGGCGGGATGGTAATACCTGTGGCCGCCCTGGCGCTTCTCGTGGTCGCATTCTTTGTCAAGGTCCGCGGTGCACGCCTGTGGGCGGCAATCGTGCTCGGCGTTGTGGCATTGCAGATCACCCTCGGGTACTCGATCACGGACATGCCCTATCTCGGCCTGATCCATGGGGCGAACGCGCTGGCTGTGCTGCTCACTGCCGTGTATGCGGCGCTGCGGGTCGGCCGGCCCGCCTTGGGCCGCTCCAATGAACGTGCTTCTTCCGATGCCGTCGCCACATGACCTGGTCCGTCGCGTTGCCGCGGGCGTTGCGGCCGCTGCGGCATTGAGCCTCGGCGCGCTCGCGTGGAGCTCCACACTGCTCGGTGAGTACTCCGTCATGGATATGGGCGGCGGGCACAGCGGCCATATCCAGGCCGCGGTCGGTGCGGCGGGGACGGGCACCGGCGCCGTAACTGCCGGTGCCGCCGTCATGGTCACGGACCTGGTGGCGGACCCGCTCCGGCGTCCGGATGTGCGCGTTGAGCTCGTCGCCCGTTCGCAGACGATCAACGTCCCGGGCGGACGTGCGGTGGAGGGGTACACAGTGAACGGCACCTCGCCCGGACCGACGGTCCGCGCCCGGCAGGGCGACCTGGTCGAGGCGGTGTTGGTCAACGAGTCCGTGGCGGCGGGTGCCACCCTGCACTGGCATGGCATCAACGTACCGAACGCGGCGGACGGCGTGGCCGGCATCACCCAGGACGCGGTCCCCGTCGGAGGCCGCCACACTTACCGCTTCATCGCGGACGACGCCGGCACGTACTGGTACCACTCCCATCAGGTATCCCATGAGCAGGTGGAGCGGGGGCTGCTCGGGGCGGTTGTCATCGACCCTGCGTTGCCGGCGGCAAGTCCGGCGGCCGGGGGCGGCGACGCCGGCCCCGGCGCAGACGCCGTCGCCCTGCTGCATGTCTACGGCGGCCAACATACCCTCAACGGGCGGGCGCAGGACCAACACGTTCCGGCCGGCCCCCGCTCAACCGTGCGCATCCGCGTCATCAACACGGACCAGGGCACTGCCGCCGTCTGGTCCGCTGCTCCCTTCCGGGTCGCGGCGATCGACGGGCACGAGGTGAACGCCCCGGGACCCGTCGAGGGCCGGACAGTCCTGGTGCCCGCGGGCGGGCGCGTGGATGTCCTGGTGCAGGCGCCAGCGCGGGGTTCGGCGCGGCTGCATGCCGGCGGGGCCCGCAGCGTCTCCGTGGGTGACCCGGCAGCCATCGTGCCGCCGGCCCGGCAACCCGGAGAGACGCTGGACCTCCTGGCGTACGGTGCCGCGGCCGCACCCACTTTCGACCCGGAGTCTCCGGACCGGACCTTCGATTACGTAATTGGACGGCGCTATGGGGTCATCGACGGGCGCCCCGGCAACTTCTGGACAATCAACGGGCAGCAGTTCCCCAACGTCCCGATGTTCCACGTACGCGAGGGCGACGTCGTCGCGATGCGCATTGTCAACGAAACCGGAGAGGTGCATCCGATGCACCTGCACGGCCATCACGTGGTCGTTCTCACGCGGAATGGGGTCCCCGCGTCAGGCAGCCCATGGTGGGTCGATTCCCTCGACGTCCACCCCGGAGAGTCCTACGAGATCGCGTTTGTGGCAAACAATCCCGGCATCTGGAGCGACCACTGCCACACGCTCAGCCATGCCACGGACGGCCTCGTTGCCCATCTCATGTACGAAGGAGTTGCCACGCCGTTCACCATCAACGGCCCCGCGGGCAACGCGCCGGAGTAAAGGAAGGTCATCGGGAAGCTTTCGCGGACGTCAAAGCAGCGGAGAACCTTGCACGGGGAACACGCTCAGCGCGTGTATCCGGAGGGCGCCAGCCGGGCGGCATAGGCCGCGGCCTCAGCGCGGTTGCGAAGGCCCAGCTTCTCCAGCACGCTGCTTACGTGGTGGGCCACCGTCTTGCGGCTGATGAAGAGCTGGCCGGCAATTTCCTGATTTGAATACCCCATAACCAGCAGGCCGAGGATTTCCTGCTCGCGCCGGGTGAGGACGCCGGCTTCGCGGGGAACGGACCTGCCCCCGGCGCCCCAGGACCGCAGCAGTGCCGCAGCCATATCGGCGTCATGGGATGCTCCCAGCCTGTCCAGTGTGGAGAGCGCGGCACGCGCTTCGGAAATGGCGAGCGAAGACTGGCCATGGGCCAGGACACGGGCGAGTTCAAGCCGCGTCCGCGCGGTTTCCAGCGGAAGCTCCAGTTGCCCGAACCAGTCAAGGGCAGCTTCAAAACAGTCCGTGGCCGGGCCCGGCCGGCCCTCCGCCGCCGCAACCTTCCCCCTGGCCAGGGCGGCATGGGCGGAAACCAGCCGCACTTCCCCGGCACCGGCATCCAACCCGGCGAGCTGCTCGGCAACAGCCGCTGCGGCGGCGGGCCTGCCTGCCGCCAGCTGCGCTTCCACGAGCAGGCCGAGTGCAGCGGCCGCTTCCAGGGAGGACCGCTGCGCGCCGGCGGGCAGCTGCGGGCCAACGCCGTCGATGCTGCCGTGGTCCGAACGCAGCCAACGTTCCGCCAAGGTAACGGCGGCGGCCGGTTCGTTCCTCGCGAGCGCCAGGCCGGCCGCAACCAGGCTGGTCTGCGCCGGGGCGCCGATGCCCTCAATCAAGGCTTCCGCTTCCTCGAAACGTCCCTGGCGCAGGCGAAGCTCGGCGAGGCTCGCGATGGCCCGGTGGTACATGCCGGGGAAAACTTCCCTGCTGGTCGCCGCCGCGCGCCGCAGTTCTTCCTCCGCCTCGGCCCAATGGCCCGTCAGCAGGAGAACGCGCCCGTGAACCACGCGGCACTGGACATAAAGGAAGGGGCAGCCGTGGGTCTGCATGCAGTCGTCTGCGGCCTGCGACCACTGGGTAGCCCGCCTGAGGTCGCTGAGCAGGTCGCAGACCGTCAGCATCGAACAGCTCGCCATGACTACCGTGTGGAACGTGGTCCCGTCGCCGCCCAGGGCGCTCGCCATCGCCTCGTCCACGCAGCGAAGCCCGGCCTGGATCTCCCCTTCCTTGACCAGGGCGACTCCGCGCTCCGCGAGTGCACACACCGCCAGGTCCGGGTCACCCAACTCATTCGACGTGGCCAATGCGCGCTCGAGCAGATCGCGGCACCGGCGGGTGTCAGTGGACAGCAGCGCCGCACAGTAATCCACCCAGGCGAGCGATAGCCCGTCGTCGGGCCCGGCCATGCTCTCTGCCCGCGCCAGCCATCCCCTTGCCGCCGCGTCGTTGCCAAGGGACATCGCATAGACAAGACACAGCCATACGGCGGAGTCGATCGCTTCAGCCGCATTTCCCGCGCGGCGGCTGGCGGCGTAAGCGCGCTCACGGCAGCGGACGCTTTCACCGAGTTCGCCGAGAAAAAAGAGGGCATCACCCAAGCCTGCCAGCGCGGCTGCCGATCCCGTTCCGGAGAGAAGCTCCTCGAACGCTGCCCGCGCATCGGCCCACCGCCCGGCTTCCAGTGCCGCGTAGCCTCTCGCTGTTACATCCTTCAGCGCCACGCTTCAATTACAGCACTTGCCCCGTCTGTTCCCTAGGCCCGGAGCATGGGGTGGGCAGGCATCAACCCCGCAGGAACGGGGCCGCCCGTGTGAGCCAAAAATGGGCCAGTTGACCGATCCGCCGGCCCCCTGATCCGGGCAAGCTGAAATTGTCCCGACCCACGGACAACAGATCGGAGTAAGGAGCAAACGATGAGCGCAGACGCATTCGCCAGGGCAATGGAGGCCGTCAACGCCCATGATGCGAAGGCCTTTGCCGGGACCTATGCAGCGGACGCGGTAGTCCATGACCCGCTTTACCCAGAGCCGCTCAAAGGACGGGACGCCATCGAGCAGGACATGGTGGAACTCCTTCGGGCGTTCCCCGACGCCCGCCTGACCATGGGGCCCGTGCTCCAGGGCGGTGAAACCTTCGCAGCCGAATACACCCTGCGGGGCACGCACCAGGGGCCGCTGGCATCGCCGGGCGGTGAGATTCCGGCCACCGGCAAGTCCATCGAAAACGGCGTCGCCGTCTTCTCGAAGTCCAACGCCGACGGGGAAGTGTCCGAAGAACGCCGCTACTACGATATTGCCGGCCTGTTGGCACAGCTGGGACTGGGACCTGCAACCTGAGCTCGAAACCAAGGCCCGCCGAAGGCCGCGTCAGGCCTGCAGCCGGGCCACTGCTTCCTCGCGCATCTCCACTTTGCGGACTTTCCCGGAGACCGTCATGGGGAAGCTGGCCCGGATGTCCACGTAGCGCGGGATCTTGTAGTGGGCCAAACGGCCGCGGCAGAAGTCGGCGAGGGCAGAAGCATCCAGTGGTTCCGCCCCCGGTTCCAGGATGATGCAGGCCATCAGTTCCTCGCCGTACTGCGCATCCGGGACACCGATGACCTGCACGTCCCGGATGGACGGGTGGGTGTAGAGGAACTCTTCGATTTCCCGGGGATAGATGTTCTCTCCGCCCCTGATCACCATGTCCTTGATCCGGCCCTCGATCACCACGTAGCCGTCCCCGTCCATGCGGGCGAGGTCGCCGGTGTGCATCCATCCCTCGGCGTCGATGGCCTCGGCCGTCTTGTCCGGCTGGTTCCAGTACCCTTCCATCACCGCGTAGCCCCGGGTGCACAACTCGCCGATTTGCCCGCGCTCCAGGACATCTCCGGAGCCCGGGTCCACGATCTTGCTCTCCAGGTGCGGCATGGTCCGTCCCACGGTTTCGGTGCGGTGCTGCAGGGTATCGCCCTGCCGGGTCATGGTGGACACCGGGGATGTCTCCGTCATCCCGTAGCAGATGGCAACATCATGCATGTTCATCTCCGAGATCACCCGGTTCATCACCTCGATGGGGCACAGGGAGCCGGCCATGACGCCGGTGCGCAGGGTTGAGAGGTCGTAGGACGCAAAGTCGGGCAGCGCGAGTTCGGCGATGAACATGGTGGGCACGCCGTACAGCGACGTGCCGCCGAAATCCTGGACAGCTTCCAGGGCGGCAGCCGCGCTGAAACCGCGGCCGGGGATGATGGTGGCCGCACCGTGGCTCAGCGCGTTCAGGTTGCCGATCACCATGCCGAAGCAATGGTAGAAGGGCACGGGTATCACTACCCTGTCGTGTTCGGTGTAGCCGAGCAGCTCGCCAATGGAAAACCCGTTGTTCAGGATGTTGTGGTGCGTCAGGGTGGCTCCTTTGGGGAATCCCGTGGTCCCGGACGTGTACTGCAGGTTGATGGGATCGTGCGGTCCGAGTTCTGCCATGCGGGCCTTCAGGCCGGAATGTCCGACGTCGTCCGCCCGCCGAAGCACCTCGGCGTAGGTCAGTTCCGCGTCACTGAGGGGGACGCCGGCGTCGAGCCCTTCCCCGCCAGGCCCTTCCCCGCCAGGCGAGGGAAGGAAGACCAGCTGGCGCAGGTCGGGGCACCCTGCGAGCGCCCGGCGGGCCATCCCCACGTAGTCGCTGTTCCGGTCCGACGGCGCCGTGACCAGCATCCGCATGCCGTTCTGCTTCACCACGAATTCCAGCTCGTGGCTGCGGTAGGCCGGGTTGACGTTCACCAGGATGGCGCCGGCCTTGGCCGTGGCGTACTGCAGCAGCGTCCACTCGGCGCAGTTCGGGCTCCAGATCCCCACCCGGTCCCCTTTGGCGACGCCCATAGCGAGGAGCGCACGCGCCAGCCTGTCGACGTCGTCATTCATTTTTGTGTAGCTCCAGCGGCGCGCATCCGCCCCCGGAAGAGGCGCCGCCTCAATCAGCGCGTCGTGGAAGGGGAACCGCTCCACCACCCGCTCAAAGTTCTGGCCAATGGTCTCCTCAAGCAGCGGGACGTCAGTGTCCCCGGCTGTGTAAGCGCGCATGGTGGCACGCTACCAAGTGGCCCCCGGCAATAAAAGCACCGCGGAACCACAACACCCGGGTGTCCGGCGCAACAGAGGCAAAGCCCTCCCCTGCTGCCGGTATTGTGAAATCCATGAGTTCACCCATTGACCTGCAGGCAACGTTCATCCCCAACGACGGCGAGTTCCACCGTGTAAAGCTGGCGCTCGAAATAGCCATCGACGAGGTGGTGAACGAACCGGGCTGCATCCGTTACGAGCTGACCGAAGCCACCGAAGAGAAGCTGGTCCTGACCGAGCAGTGGGCGTCGGAGGAGGATCTGGCCAAGCATTCCAAGGGCATCGCGGTGCAGGACCTCAACGAATCGCTGAGCGCGCTGCTGGCGGAACCGGTCAAGGTGGAACGGATCTAGCCTGTCCGAATCAGCTGCTTTAAAGCGAATGCGGGACCTCCCAGTGGGAGGTCCCGCATTCGAAGTTAAGGGGGGATCAGGCGTCCGGGATCTGGGTTCCGTCCTGGGGGCCGGCCTGCCTGCCGGCCGTTGCAGCGGCTTCTTCCCGCTGGCGTGCCACATGGGCATGGACTTCCTCCATGTCCAGCGCCTTCACGGCATCCACCACCTGTTCGAGCTGCTGGGCGTTCAGCGCACCGGGCTGCGAGAACACCAGCACCTTTTCGCGGAAGGCCATCAGGGTGGGGATGGACGAGATGCCTGCCTCGGCGGCCAGCTGCTGCTCCGCCTCCGTGTCCACCTTGGTGAAGAGGACATCCGGGTGCTTCTCCGAGACCGCTGAGTACGTAGGCCCGAACTGCTTGCAGGGGCCGCACCATTCCGCCCAGAAATCCACCAGGACAATGTCGTTGCCTTCGATGGTGGATGCGAACTGTTCACCTGTGATGTCAAGGGTAGCCATGTGTCAACGGTACGCGTGATGCCCGGGCCTGTCCTGTTCAGGGAGCCCTTGTTCGCTCCGCGCGTGATCGGGAATAACCGGGCGCCCTCCATGTACACGGCCGCCCGCGGAGCCTAGTCTGGGGGTCACCAGCCGCTGTGTTCGCGTCCAGGAGGGCTCATGGCCACCGCTGTTTCCGCCCGGTCCCTGACCAAGAGGTTCGGCCGCAGGGAAGTGCTGCACGGCATTGATTTCGAGGTGGAGACCGGAACGGTGTTCGGCGTGATCGGACCCAACGGCGCCGGCAAGACCACCACCATGCGCTGCCTGCTGGACATCATCCGGCCCAGCGGGGGCGAGATCCGCGTCCTCGGCATTGATCCGCGGCGGGGCGGACCCGGGCTTCGCCGCCGCATCGGCTACCTGCCCGGAGAGTTGTTCCTCGAAGGCCGGGTGACGGGCCGCAAGCTGCTGGCGCACTACCAGGCCATCAGCGGGCCCGTTCCGCCGGGGCGCATTGACTGGCTCGCCGAGCGGCTGGGGCTGGACCTCGACCGCCACACGCGCCAGCTGTCGAAGGGCAACAAACAGAAGCTCGGGCTGGTCCAGGCGTTTATGCACCAGCCGGAACTGCTGGTCCTCGATGAACCCACGAGCGGCCTGGATCCGCTGGTCCAGCAGGAGTTCCACGCGATGGTGCGGGAGGCGAAACACCGCGGACAGACCATCTTCCTCAGCTCCCACGTCCTGAGCGAGGTGCAGCAGACGGCGGACACGGTGGCCATCCTCCGCGATGGCCGGATCATCACCGTCGAGTCGGTCGAAGGGCTGCGCGAAGGGGCCGTGCGCCACGTCCGCTTCACCACGCACGGCATCCCGGCGTCCGACGCCGTGGCGCTGCTGTCGGGGGTGCCCGGCATCGGACAAGTGGAGGTGCTTGAGGCGGACGGCAGCGTGACGCTGTCCGCTGTACTGGAGGGCGCCATCCAGCCGCTGGTCAGGATGCTGGGTTCCCTTGAGCTGACGGACCTGGTGCTCGATGAGCCTGACCTGGAGGAAGCCGTGCTCAAGATGTACTCAGGCCAGCCGGAGGACGCGCGGTGACAACACTTCCCTTGTTCCGCCGCGCCTTCCTCGACACGTGGCGCTCCACCCTGGGCTGGGCGGCCGGACTGGCCGCAGCCTGTTTCCTCTACCTCCCGCTGTACCCGTCCCTCGGCGGCAGCGCGGAAATGCAGGACATGGTCAACGCTCTCCCCCCGGAGATGACAAAGGCGCTGAACTATGACCAGATCGCCACTGGACCCGGCTACGCACAGGCCACCCTGTACGGACTCCTTGGCTTCATGCTGATGACCATAGCCTCTGTCGCCTGGGGCGCCGCGGCCGTGGGCGGGGACGAGGAATCGGGTCAGCTGGAACTGACCCTGGCCCACGGTGTGACCCGCGGCCAGGTGGTACTGGAGCGGGCGCTGGCACTGTTCCTGCGCGTGGTCCTGCTTGCTGCCCTGGTCTGTGCGCTCGTCTGGCTGCTGAACGGGCCCGCGCAGCTGGATATCAAGCTGGACAATCTGCTGGGTGCCACCGTCCTGTTTGCCGGGCTGGCGCTCCTCAGCGGAACGGCTGCCCTGTGCGTCGGCACTGTCACGGGCCGGCGGACCTATGGACTGGCCGCGGGCGCCACCGTGGCCGTGCTCGGTTACGTGTTCAACGCCGTGGGGCGCCAGAGCAAGGAGGTGGAGTGGCTGCTGGAGCTGAGCCCCTACCACTGGGCGTACGGCAATTCGCCGGTGGCCAACGGGGCGGACTGGGCGGCGGCAGCGTGGCTGTGGGGCATTTCGGCGGCACTCGTTGCGGTGGCCGCCGTCGCACTGGAACGGCGGGACGTGGGCGCTTAGGCGCTACGCTTCCCAGTCATGCGGCGCCGGCGTCCTGCTGCCAGGCAGCGCACTGGACGCCCGCCACTCGTGGATCCAGTCGGGGAGGACCAGGTCCGCAGGCGGCTCGCCGAACTCGCGCAGGATCTCCTCCTGGCTGACCGGCCGGCCCTTGGCCACCAGCCGGGTGGCGATGTACGCGCGGGCGTAGACCTCGCCGTCGGCCACCATGCGCTGCTCGAAGAAGATCGCCTTGGCATCCAGCCCGATGATACGGGTCTCGATGGTGTAGTGCTGCCACAGCTGGAGGGACTTCCGGAAGGCGATGGTCTCCGCGGCCACCACGGGGCCCCATCCGCGCCGGCGCATCCGCTTCCAGACTCCGCTGCGCACCATGAGGTCGAACCGGCCCAGGTCCATGAGGGACAGGTACATGCCGTTGTTGACATGCAGGGCGATATCGATGTCCGTGGGCAGCACCCGCAGCGGGAGTGAGGCACTGTCCCAGACCGTCACCGGCGGGCGGCGCGAGGATCGGAAGAGCATCAGGAGGGTTCTCAGGAGCAGGTGCATCCCCTTATGCTACCCGCCAGTAACATGCATGGCCGCAGCCGGCGGTGGAGCTGTTAGTAGGATTTCCTGCATGACCCAACAACGCTACCGGGACCTGGCGGACTGGCCGCTGACGGTGACTGCGCTCGTCTTCCTGGGAGCGTACGCATGGCAGGTGATTGGCAGGCTGGAGGGCAGTGCGGCCATCTGGCTCGAGGCAGTCATGTGGGCGACATGGGGCATCTTCGTGGTGGACTACCTGGCAAACCTGTGGCTCGCGGGCGACCGCAGCACCTGGTTCATCCGGAACCTGCATGAACTGGTGATTGTGGCCCTGCCGTTCTTCCGGCCGCTGCGCCTCCTCCGCCTGGTGACGCTCCTGTCCGTGCTGCACCGGACGCTGGGCGACACGCTCAGGGGACGCGTGGTCACCTACGTGGTGGGCTCGGCCACGATGCTGGTGTTCGTTGGAGCCCTCGCAGTCCTGGATGCGGAGCAGTCCGCACCGGACGCGAAGATCATTACCTTCGGCGATGCCCTTTGGTGGGCCATGACCACCATCACCACCGTGGGTTACGGCGACATGTACCCGGTGACGCCGATCGGCCGCATGGTGGCGGCTGCGTTGATGATGAGCGGCATTGCCGTCCTGGGTGTGGTGACGGCGTCCATTGCGTCGTGGCTGGTCCAGCGGGTGGAGGATACCGCCGAGGCTGTGTCCGAGGCGGAGGAGCCGGTCCGTGCCGAAATGGCGGGGCTCGTGGCGGAAATTGCCGCGCTCCGGGCCGAGATCGCCGAGATGCAGGAGCGGCGCACGCCGTAGTCCGCCCGGCTGCGGGCAAGTATCGGGTTGCCGGCGGTTGAGTAGTCGGTGCCGCGTTATCGGGTATCCCGCGCAAATATTCGGGTATTTCCTACTGGTGCCGCCCGCCGTGCTCCCTTCCTAGACTCGGGATTCCTAGGACCTGACACGTGCGGGCGGGTCCCCCGGGCTGGCTTCCCGGGGGTCCTGCCTCCTCACGGGGCCTCCGTATTTTCTGGGTATGCGGACGCTCCATCACGCGCCTTTTTGTGCAGCCCGGCAACAGCTGGGGGCGGCCGGGCGCATATTTCCTAAATCCGTCCTGCCTGCTGAAGCGCACAGCGCCAGCCTGCCTGGACCGAACCCGGATGGGCTACCCATGAACCAGCCATACCTCTCCACTCCCGAAGGCCCCAGCAGGAGCTTTGCCACCGATGAACCCCGCACCGACCTCACCGGCGTGCGGCCGGCCATCAGCAACAAGCTGTGGGCCGGCATGGCCACTGCCGCTGTGGTGGCCGCCGTCGGCGTCGGTGCCCTGGCGGCGCCTCCCGCGTCGCTGACCCAAAGCACGACGGCGATCGGCCAGGTTGCCGGAGCCGCGGCACCTGAAGTGCCGGCCGCCGCAGCGGAAGCTGTTTCGGCGGCAGAAGCGCCAGCCCCGGAAGCGGAAGCTCCGGCGCCCGCGGTTCCCGAAACTGCGCCACCGGCTGAACCGGCACCTGCCCCTGCTCCGGCGCCCGCCCCTGAACCCGCGCCTGCGGGTGATCCGAACGTCTACACCGTGGTGCCCGGAGATACTGTCGGGGCCATCGCGGCCAGTCACGGCGTGGACATGAACGCGATGCTCGCCGCCAACGGCCTCGGCCCGTTCAGCATCATTTACCCGGGCCAGACGCTGGTCCTGACCGGCCCGCCTGTTGCGGCGCCGGCGGCCCCCGCTTCCGCCCCCGTTGCGGCGTCCGTTCCCGCCCCGGCACCCGCAGCCGCCGCTCCGGCACCTGTCTTTGCCGCACCCGCGGTCCGCACCATTTATGTGGCGGGCGCCGGCGGCCAGGCCATGGTGGACGCCTGCATCGGTCCCATCCACTACACCCCCAATGACGGCTATTCGCTCTTCATCACGGAGCACGATTTCTGCGGCGGCTGGGCACGTTTCTCCGGCATTGGGGTGGGCGAGACGGTCAGCGTCCCGGGCTATGGAACGTACACGGTTTCGGCACGGGGACAGGTGCCCAACCCGGGAACCACCAACGACGTGATTGCGGTCTTCGGCGGCTTCCCCCGGGCCATCCTGCAGACCTGCATCCCCGGCACCAGCCAGATGCTCCTGATCGCGCTGAACTGACTGCCAAGGTTGCCCTGGCATAGCTTGTCCGCGGTCCCTGGCCTTCAAGGCAGGGAGCCGCGGACAAGGGCATGAACTGCGCCAGGAAGACCCCGGCTATGCGTTCATCCGCTTGCGCTCCGAGATATGCTCCACCAGTTCGCCCACGCGCTGTTCCGAGTAGTTGCGGGCGATGTCCCCCTGGCTGATGATGCCAACCAGCTTGTGGTCGGCAATCACGGGGAGCCGGCGGACCTGGTGTGTTTCCATCATTTCAATGGCGGCGTCAACGTTCGCGTCGGCATCGATCCAGTACGGCTTGCCCGAGGCGAGTTCGCTGGCCATCATTTCGCGCGGATCACGTCCGGCGGCCACGCACCTGATCACGATGTCACGGTCGGTGATCATGCCATGCAGCTTGCCGTCGTCGCCGCAGATGGGCAACGATCCGCAGTCCAGGTCCTTCATCATCCGGGCGGCATCTGCCAGGGACTGGTTTTCCTTAATACACTGTGCGTCCGTAGTCATGAATTCACGTACGGCACTCATTGGTCCTCCTTCATCGATTGGTATCGACGCAGGGCATCGGGCACATGCGCCGATGCTGCCAGACTACGCCCGGGCCTTGCCGATGTCGACGGCGGTTTGGCACCGTTCCGGGGCAGCTTCGGCCCCTGGACGGCCCACGTCAGTCAGCCGATGCCCGGCTCTTTTGGGCCCGGAACGTGAGGTCCAGCTCCCAGTCCTGGGGAGCCGTGGGGCCAAGTTGCCAGACGTACTCGTTCTTTAGCTTTGAACCGTCCGATGTGAAGGGGCCGGTGCGCAGCGGATAAAAAGCAATCGTCGGGAGGCTTGCCTCAGGTGAAGTAAGGATTGCGTTGTTGAAGTCACCGTTCATGCTTCTTAGTCGTTCAAGGATGTATGTCCGGTAGGAAGCTGCCTCGAAGGTGCCCTCGGTGGTGGCTTTCGAGGTGAGCTGAAGCGCGATGTGAAGCTGCCGGTTTCCCGACGCATCCTCAAAACTGACAAGCCGATGGTTTTCGACTGCTGACAGAAGGCTCTGGTCACTGCTAAGGACGTCGCGCAATGCATCCGGCGCCACAACTGCTCCGTTGAAGTCGACGGACAGGTCGCTCCTGCCGTAATGGAAGAGCACGGGCAGATCGAGGAACTGCTGGCGGATGACGTGTTCGAGCCCAAATTCCCGAAGCACAGCGTTGAGCTCACGCACGCGCAGCACGTGTCCGCGGTCATGAATGTTGTAACGGATCCGCGGGTTGACGTTCTCCTTGCGCACGATCGTGACGACGAGTTCGCCGTCCCCGTTCGTTTCGATGAGGTAGTCGTACGGGTTGAACTGGAAGATCATCGGGAGCACGCCGTATTCGTCCTGCCGGGTGAGCCGTGACGACAGTTCCGGGTTGGCCGCGATCGCCTGGCGAAGCTCCACGGTGTAGTCCGTTTCGATGGCTATGTTGATCTCAAGGTCGGACGCACCGTACGAGCCGAAGGCACTGTGGGCGTACTTCGTGATGTGGGCCCGCATGTTCTCGCTGATGCCCTCGCCGCCGAATGCCGCCACGATATCGTAGTCCTCCCAGATGATCCGCTCGTCGTCGAACAGGGCTTTCAGGAAGGGCGGATAGCTAAGGATGATGTAGGTGTAATCCGGGCCGAACTCCAGCATCGTGGCGATTACTTTGTCGCGGTCCGGGCCGATTGATTTGATCATTGTCACGTCTGTCAGGGAAGTCGTGACGTTCATCCCTGTTGCCCATGCTCCGAGTGAGAAGCAGTTGAGCACGAACGGCTGCTTCCTCAGTGTCTCGGCGGTACGCGAAAAGCCAACTTGGAGCAGCTGCCTTGTGGCAAGACGTTCGTCGCGGCCACGCACCCAGCTGGTTGGAACACCCGAGCTTCCGGAAGATTCATCGACAACCACTCCGTGGCGGGGAAGCACGCCGTCCACGCTGCGGGCAGGAATGGTCCAGCGTTTGATGTAGCTGTCCTTGTCCATCTCCGGCAGCGCGGCGAAGGCCTCCGCCACCGTCCTGCGTTTAAGGGAAAGCCTTCCACTGACGCCATGCTCGGAGAGGAACTCACGATAAGCAGGGACCCGTTTAGCCGCCATCTCAAAGGTCCGCCAGGCCCTCCAGCGTCCGGCAGTCCAACGGAAAGGTTCGATGCCCGGCATCAGCAGTATCCGGTGAGTTGAAACCCTTGGCGTAAAGACCCCGACGAATCTGTCCATAAGAAAGACGAACGCAAATATGAGCTTCTTATTCAAGGTGTGGCTCCTGTAAGGACATGTCATCGGTGAGCAGCATCGAGGCCGCCGGGCGGCGGTGAGACTTTGGCGGGGTGTCGCTGTAACCGAACCTGAACAGCATCCACGCCATCCTGTTCGCTGTCTCGTTGATTCCAGCCTTCTCGACGAATTCTGCGTGAGAAGACGGGTTGGTGATCACAGTGCCAAAGGGGTGGAGGGATACGCCCTTTTCCGAAAAAAAGAGCCATACCTGCATGAACGTGCGCCCGGCTTCCAGGAAATGGCCCGGCTCCGCGAACGGGCCCTCCAACCATCCAAGCTGCCGCACGCCACGCATTGTGCGTAGATAGACGGCCTTTATGAAACCGCCGATGGCTGGGAAGGACCAAAGATTACGGTGCTTCATCGCGAATCGAAGCACCCGGCCGGGAATGATCATGGTCTCCGCGCTGAGACCGTCTGCCCGGGCTGCAGCCTCGTCCTTCGAAAACCGCAGCCACTCCATGATCTCGGCGTAGACCGCATTATTGCGCAAGTCGGAAAAGAGAGTTTTTTGATTGATCCGCACGAGCGATGAAACGGTGCGGCTGTCAGCGGTTGAATGAAATGCGTATCCTTGGCGGGCGGCAATGGAAGAAGCTGCCGTTAAAATCGCCTCATCGACCACCCGCTTGTCGTACGGCCGGCGCGACGTCCGCCTGGCCCGGAATGCGGCCAAAGCACTTTCGGCCAAGGGCTGGGAATGGGAGTCAGCTGCAGCAGGTTCCAATCGGACTGTGCCAATAAGATGCAGCCGGTCCTCGGCAGCGAAATCCATTTCGGAAAGCTCAAGGATTTCCACGGTGCGGTAGCCCCGGGCCGCGGCCACCACGGACAGTGACTCCAGGAAGACCCCCGCGCACACGTGGCCGAAAGGGATTCCGAAAGATTCGGCAGGCAGCCCAAGGTCAAGGTCATAATAGACGACTGCCACGGTCTCGCTGATCGGCCTCAGCTTTATCGGCTGGGAATTATGCGGCGAGGGATACCAGCGGACCTCCTCGGCGATATCGAGCCAGGGTCCCTCAACATCGTCAGACATGCCGGCCACCGACAATTTCCCCCCATAAAAATTGCGAATATGTGAGAACACTATCTGCGGCATCATCAAGATCCGCCCAGATTTGTCACAGGATTGGAAAAAGATCGGGCAGCCTGCCCACCTGGCGTGATCCGAAGCCGATCCAGGGCGACGGCCCGCAGCGGCCGGGCATGACAAAGGCCCGTAGTTTCCAGGAAACTACGGGCCTTTGCTTGGGTGGCAGATGAGGGATTCGAACCCCCGTAGGCGTTGCCAGCTGATTTACAGTCAGCCCCCTTTGGCCGCTCGGGTAATCTGCCGAACTTCAAAAGAAGTACCCGCCGATGCAGTCTGCAGAACGTCCGTTTCCGGGCCGTTCCGCTTCCAGTAACCGCGGGCAAGACAACTTTACAGAACTTCCGCCGAAGAATCGAATCGGGCCGCGCAGGCCCGGAAATCCCTTGAAACAACGGGGAAAGGGAACGGAATCAGGCCTCTCCCAGAATCCTGCCGGCAAGCCGGGCCTCGAACTTCACGGCCTGCTCCTCAGTGATCTGGTTCAGCTGGACTGCACGCAGCAGGTCCTCGCTGACTCCCTCCATCCGGGATGAAGCATCGGCCACCGGAGCGAGGATGATGGAGGCAGCCACCGCTGCTGCGGCCACCGACGACGCCGCTGCTGCCACCGCCCCCGCTGCTGCCGAGGTGGTGCGGGTGGCGTAACGGACGGCCTTGCGGTGCATGGTGTTCCCTTCGAACAACTTCCCAACACGTTCAACTGTTCTCCGCCCTCCTTCGTTCCTGCAGAGCGTCCGCTGGGAGGGAACTGTGAATCCCTGAGCCCCTCAACGCGGCCATCCGTATTAGGCTGGAATGCAGTGATCACCCCCTGTCCGCGCACAGGGCTTCCACCGGCAAAAGGAGAGTCATGGCAGGCGAGTCAACGTTCGACGTCGTAAGCAAGGTAGACAAGCAGGAAGTGGCCAACGCGCTGAACCAGGCGCAGAAGGAGCTGGCGCAGCGCTACGACTTCAAGGGCGTCGGCGCCGAGGTGGATTTCAGCGGCGAAAAGATCCTGATGAAGGCGAACTCCGAGGAACGGGTCCTGGCAGTCCTGGACGTGCTCCAGTCCAAGCTGATCCGCCGCGGCATCTCGCTGAAGTCGCTGGACGCCGGCGAGCCCTATGCGTCCGGCAAGGAGTACCGGCTGGAGGCCTCCATCAAGGAGGGCATCGCGCAGGACCTTGCCAAGAAGATCAACAAGCTCATCCGGGACGAAGCCCCCAAGTCGGTCAAGTCCCAGATCCAGGGCGACGAGCTCCGCGTGACGTCCAAGTCCCGCGACGACCTGCAGGCCACCATGGCCCTGCTGAAGGACTTCGAGGAAGCCGACCTGCAGTTCGTGAACTTCCGCAGCTAGCCGTCCGCCGCCGTCGTTCTCGACGCGCATAATTTCGGCCGACACGCAAGAGGCCGGCGCACCCGGAATAGGGCTGCGCCGGCCTCTTTGCGCGTCCCGGAGACGCCGGACGTCAGCCCAGCGGCCGGCCTGCCATCCGCTCCAGCCGGGAAATCCGGTCCCGCATGGGCGGATGCGTGGCAAACAGCTTGGTCATCGCACCGCCGCGGAAGGGGTTGGCGATCATCAGGTGCGAGGCATTCACCAGCCGCTGGTCCTGCGGCAGCGGTGCGATGGTGACGCCCCGCTCGATCTTGGCCAGCGCTGAGGCGAGCGCCAGCGGATCGCCGGTCAGCTGCGAACCGTCCTCGTCGGCGTCGTACTCCCGGGTCCGGGAAATGGCCATCTGGATCAGCGACGCCGCGAAGGGGGCGAGGAGCGCCATGGCCAGCATCGCCAGCGGATTGGAATTGCGCCGGTCACCGCCGCCGAAGAACAGGAGCATCTGGCCCACCGACGTGATCACGCCTGCGACGGCGGCGGCCACGGACGAGGTGAGGATGTCCCGGTTGTAGACGTGCATGAGCTCGTGGCCCAGGACTCCGCGGAGCTCCCGGGCGTCCAGCAACTGCAGCATTCCCTCGGTCACGCACACGGCGGCGTTCCGGGGATTGCGGCCGGTGGCGAAGGCGTTCGGGTTCATGGTGGGCGAGAGGTAGATGCGCGGCATGGGCTGGTTGGCGCGGACGGACAGTTCCCGGACCATCTGGTACAGCTGCGGCGCCTGCGGTTCCGTGACGGGGTAGGCCGCCATGGCGCGGATGGCGATCTTGTCGCTGTTCCAGTAGCCGTATGCCGTCGTGGCCACGCCCACGAGGGCCATGATCCAGATCGGCGCGGAGCTGCGGGTACTGGTGCCGATCAGCGCCCCGAGGCCCAGCAGCACCGCCCACAGCACCCCGAAGAGCGCCGCGGTCTTGAGCCCGTTGTAGTGTTTGTGCACGTCTCCTCCTTACTCACTATGGAAACGGCTGTCTAGGGGGCAGGGTTCCGCGCGTCGTACCTGCGGAAGCCCGGCTGGAGGCTGGCCGCCGCCCAGGCCCCGGCGATGCACAGCCCGCCGCCGAGCAGCAGGACCCAGCCCTCGGCCGCGAGCCTGGTGGCGCCGCCGGCCAGCAGGTCGCCGATCCTGGGACCGCCGGCCACCACCACGATGAAGACGCCCTGGAGCCGCCCGCGGAGGTGGTCCGGTGTGGCCGCCTGGAGGATGGTGTGGCGGAAGACGCCGCTGATGGAATCGGCAATGCCCGCGAGCGCGCAGCAGACTGCCGCCGGGAGAAGCCAGGGCGTGACCGCCCCGTCCGGTGCACGCCCGGCGAGCAGCACCACCAGGCCGAAGGCCGCCATGGACGCACCCCACCCCATTACCGAGATGACCACGGCGCTCCCTTGCCAGCGGACGCCGCCGAGGGGTCCGGAAAACAGGCCCGCCAGGAAAGCGCCGACGGCGCTGGACGCCAGCAGGACGCCTACGGTCGCTTCGCCGCCGCCGATCATGACGGCACCGATGGCCGGCATCAGCGCCCGCGGCTGGGCAAGGACCATGGCCACCAGGTCGATCACGAAGGTCATCCGGAGGTTGGGCCGCGTGCCGAGGAAACGGAAGCCTTCGACGACGGAGCGGAGTCCGGGCCTGCCCGGGCTCCCTGACGGCGGCAGGGGCGGCAGCCGGTAGACCGCCCACAGCACGAACGCGAAACTTGCGAAATCAAGGGTGTACGTCCAGCCGAACCCCACCCAGGCCACCAGCACGCCGGCCAGCAGCGGACCGGCCGTCATGGCGAGGCCGAAGGACATCATGCTCAGTGCGTTGGCCGCAGGCAGGAGTTCGGTTCGGATCAGCATGGGGAGGATGGCGCTGCGGGCCGGCTGGTTGATGGCCTGCGCGCCGCTCTGCAGCGCCACCAGGAGGTACAGGACCCATACGTTGCCCAGCTGCAGCCAGGACTGCAGCGCGATCAGTCCGGTGGCCAGCCACATGACGGTGGAGGCCAGCAGCGCCACCTGGCGCCTGTCATGGGAGTCGGCGATGGATCCGCCCAGCAGCCCGCCGATCACCAGCGGCACCAGGGCGAAGACCGCCAGCAGGCCGACGTAGAGGCTCTCCCCCGTTATCCGGTAAACCTCAAGGCTCACTGCCACCAGGGTGAGCTGGCTGCCGACGGCGGATACGGCCGAGCCCACCCAGAGCCGGCGGAACGCAGGGCTCTCCCGGAGCGGCGTGATGTCAGCGAGCAGTTTCCCCACCCCGCAACCCTAGCGGCGGCGGTTTCTTCCCGTTCACAACGTGTTAGCCGAGCCTTATTGTGAGATGCTCATAATAAGTGCTTGAATGGTGGCATGACGGAACACTTTGACGGCCACGAGGCATGGGCTGCCGCCCTGCGTGCCCACGGCCGCAGGGTGACCAAACAGCGGCTGGCGGTCCTGGCCGCCGTCGAACGCCACCCCCACTCCCCCGCGGAGAGCATCCTGGCCGCCGCCCGCGCCGAACTGCCTGAGCTGACGGCACAGTCCGTATATGTGGTGCTCGGCGACCTGACGGACCTGCACATGCTCCGCAGGTTCGAACCCCCGCACTCCCCCGCCCTGTACGAGACGCGGGTGGGCGACAACCACCACCACGCCATCTGCATCAGCTGCGGCCGGGTGGAGGACGTCGACTGCGCAGTGGGCCACGCACCCTGCCTCACCCCCCACTGGGATGAAAACGCCAAGCCGATGACCATCCAGATCGCCGATGTCATGTACCAGGGCATCTGCCAGGACTGCCAGCAGTCCCAACAACTTCCTTCCAATCGTCCCCCGCAAGAAATAGAGAAATAGGAGAACAATGACTGCCATTTCAACAACCCAGTCAGGTGCCCCCGTTACGTCGGACGCGCACTCGAAGTCAGTCGGTGCCGACGGTGCCATCATCCTGACTGACCACTACCTGGTGGAAAAGCTCGCCCAGTTCAACCGCGAGCGGGTGCCGGAGCGCGTAGTGCACGCCAAGGGCGGCGGCGCATTCGGTACGTTCAAGGCCACCGAGGACGTGTCCAGGTACACCAAGGCAGCCTTCCTCCAGCCCGGCGTCGAAACCGAAATGCTGATCCGCTTCTCCTCCGTGGCCGGCGAAAGCGGCTCCCCGGACACCTGGCGCGATCCCCGCGGCTTCGCCGTGAAGTTCTACACCACCGAGGGCAACTACGACCTCGTGGGCAACAACACCCCGGTGTTCTTCATCCGTGACGGCATCAAGTTCCCGGACTTCATCCACTCCCAGAAGCGCCTGCCGGGCACGCACCTGCGCGACGCCGACATGCAGTGGGACTTCTGGACCCTGTCCCCCGAGTCCGCACACCAGGTCACCTGGCTCATGGGCGACCGCGGCCTGCCCGCCTCCTGGCGCGAAATGCAGGGCTACGGCTCGCACACCTACCAGTGGATCAACGCCGAGGGCGAGCGGTTCTGGGTCAAGTACCACTTCAAGTCCAACCAGGGCGTGAACTCCATGGGTAGCGAGCAGGCCGAGCAGCTGGCAGGCTCCGACGCCGACTTCTACATCCGCGACCTCTCCGAGAACATCGAGGCCGGCAACTTCCCGTCCTGGGACCTGCACGTCCAGGTCATGCCGTACGAGGACGCCAAGACCTACCGCTTCAACCCGTTCGACCTGACCAAGGTGTGGCCGCACGGCGACTACCCGCTGATCAAGGTGGGCACCATGGAGCTGAACCGGAACCCGGAGAACTACTTCGCGCAGATCGAGCAGGCCACCTTCGCGCCGTCGAACTTCGTGCCGGGCATCGCCGCTTCCCCGGACAAGATGCTGCAGGCCCGCATCTTCTCCTACGCGGACGCCCACCGCTACCGCGTAGGCACCAACCACGCCCAGATCCCGGTGAACCAGCCCAAGAACCAGGTCAACAACTACAGCCAGGACGGTGCCGGGCGCTACCACTTCAACGCCCCGTCCGTGCCGGTCTACGCCCCCAACTCCGTTGGCGGCCCGGCCGCAGTCGAGCCGCAGAACCCGGCCGGCGGCTGGGAGAACGACGGCGAGCTGACCCTCGCCGCGCACTCCCTCCACGCAGAGGACGGCGACTTCGTCCAGGCGGGCACGCTCTACCGCGAGGTCTACGACGAAGCTGCGAAGGCCCGCTTCCTCGAGACCATCACCGGTGCAGTGGGCGGCGTCAAGAGCCCCGGCATCAAGGAACGCGCCATCCAGTACTGGACCAACGTTGACGCCGAACTCGGCGCCAAGCTGCGCGCCAACCTCGGTACCGCGGCTGCTCCGTCAGCTCCGTCCTCCGACGCTGAGGCTGCCAACAAGATCGGCTGATCCAGCTCCGTCTTGACTTGCTGAAGACCACCCCGCCGCTGTTCGTGTGGCGGGGTGGTCTTCTTTTTTCCACATACCCGGCTCCGCGCATGGCCGCCGCCGCCTGCCGTCCCTAGGATCGCTGCATGACAACTTTCCAGGGCATACCTGCCGGCGCCTTCGGGTTCTATGAGGAGCTTCAGGACAACAACAACCGGGAGTGGTGGCAGGAACTCAAGGACAGTTACCTGTCCCTGGTCAGGGAACCGCTTTCGTTACTGCTTGCGGAGCTGGAACCCAGGTTTGGGCCGGCGAAGCTCTTCCGGCCCAACAGGGACATCCGGTTTTCCGAGGACAAGTCCCCCTACAAGACGGCCCAGGGTGCGGTGGCATCCGTCCAGGAAGGGGTTGGCTACTACCTGCAGATAAGCGCTGACGGCCTGCTGGTGGGCGGCGGCTACCACTCGCATACGCCTGCGCAGCTGGCCCGGTACCGCAATTCCGTGGACGCGTCCGGCACCGGCGAGTCGCTCCGGCGGATCCTGGAGGCTGTTGCCGCGGCCGGCTTTGCCGTTGAGGGAGAGAAGCTGAAGACGGTGCCGCGCGGGTATGCGCGGGAGCACCCGCGGGCCGAACTCCTGAAGCACAAATCCCTCTCCGCCAGCGTCAACCTTGGCCGGCCGGACTGGCTGGCAACCCCTGCCGCGGTCCAGGACATCGCCGGGCTGTGGGAGGACCTGCGGCCATTAGTTGACTGGGTCAGCCGGCATGCTGCCCCTTGACCGGGGTCTCCTTCCCGGATGAGGCCGCGGCCGGGCGGTGCCCCTTCTTCGCCAGCTGGATCTGTTCGTACACGTGGTGGCGCAGCTCCGTGAAGCGCGGCAGGGAACGGGTATTCAGTTGGTCGCGCTCGTCCGGAAGGTCGATCGTAATATCCTCCTGGATCACGGTCGGCGAGCTGGAAAGGATGATTACCCGCTCGCCGAGGTAGACGGATTCGTCAATGTCGTGGGTCACGAAGAGCACCGTGACGCCCAGCTTTCTCCAGACCACCCGGATCAGGTCCTCAAGATCGGCCCGGGTCTGCGCATCCACGGCCGCGAACGGTTCGTCCATCAGCAGGACCTCGGGCTGGTACGCGATGGCCCGGGCAATAGCCACGCGCTGCTGCATGCCGCCGGAAAGCTGCCAGGGGTAGGACCGTGGCACATGCGAGAGCCCCACGGCCTCGAGGGCGTCATCCACCAGCCGGTCGCGTTCGGACTTGGGCACCCGCTGGTTTTTCAGCGGCAGTTCCACATTGTCCCGGACCCGCATCCACGGGAACAGCGAACGCCCGTATTCCTGGAACACCACGGCCATCTTCTTGGGTGGACCGGTCACCCGCTTGCCGTCCAGGAGCACTTCGCCTTCGGTCGGCGCCATGAGCCCGGAGATGCACTTGAGCAGCGTGGTCTTGCCGGAGCCTGAGGGCCCCACCAGGCAGGCCAACTCCCCCGCGCGCAGGTCAAAGGTGAGGTTCCGGACCGCCTCCACGTCACCGCCGTCGGTCTGGTAGACCTTCTTCAGCCCGCGGACGGAGAGGGTGGCCTCCGTGGTCGCTTGGGTGGGTTCAGGCCGCATTTTCTACCTCTTTCTGGCCGTGGTACCAGCGCAGGATGTTCCGCTCCGCCCACTGGAAGATGAAAGACATGGCCACGCCCAGCAGGCCCAGGACCACAATGCCGGACCACAT
Source organism: Pseudarthrobacter oxydans (assembly GCF_034258515.1). Classification (NCBI taxonomy): domain Bacteria; kingdom Bacillati; phylum Actinomycetota; class Actinomycetes; order Micrococcales; family Micrococcaceae; genus Pseudarthrobacter; species Pseudarthrobacter oxydans. Next base: position 3,290,991 of record NZ_CP139438.1, read on the forward strand.
TTCCGGGATGGCGAAGGACCGCTGGAACTGGACAATGGTGAAGCCCAGCCCGGAGGACGAGGCAAACATTTCGGAAATCACCATGAGGATCAGCCCGAGGGACAGCGACTGGCGCACCCCGGCCATGATCTGCGGGCTGGCGGAAGGAAGCACCAGGTGCCGCACGCGCGCCCAGCCGCTGATGCCGTACGTGTGTGCCGAGTCGGAGAGCACCGGGTCCACAGCCCGCACACCCTCGATTGTGTTGAGCAGCACGGGCCAGACGCAACCGGAAATGATCACCATGACCTTCATGGAGTCGGTGATGCCCATCAGCAGCATCAGCACCGGCACCAGGACCGGCGGCGGGATGGCACGGAAGAATTCCAGCGTCGGTTCCAGCAGTGCCCGCAGCCACCGGATGGACCCGATCAGGACCCCGCCCACAACTCCGATGGCAATGGCCACCGCCACGCCCACCACCAGCCTGTCCAGGCTGGGCAGGACATCGGAAAAGAACCTGTCACCGAACCATACTTTGCCGAAGGTCCCCACAAGGTCGGCGGGCCGGGGGACAAAAAAGTTGACCGCTCCCAGGGTGGAGGACCACCAGACCAGGACCAGCAGGACCGGCAGGCCCACGATATAGCCGAGGTTTTTCAACGACCTCATACGATCACCTCCGAGCGCACAGACGAGTGCCATGCCAGGATCCGCTTCTCGATCTTGCGCATCACCATGTTGATCAGGACACCGATCAGGCCGGTGGCCAGCACCAGGGCGTACATGCCGGAGATGGCGCCGCCGGACTGGGCGAGGGCAATCTCCCGGCCCAGGCCCGGGGAACCGATCACCAGTTCCGCCGTGATGGCCAGGACCAGCGCCACCGCAGCGGCAAGCCGAACACCCGTCATCAGGTAGGGCAGGGCCGTCGGAAACACGACGTACCGGATGCGGGCCATCCGGCCCAGTCCGTAGGTCTTGGCAGTGTTGTTGGCGACCATGTCGACGTCGGCCACGCCGTAGAGCACCTGAATGAGGACCTGCCAGAAGGAGGCGTACACGATGAGCAGCAGGGACGACTCGATCTTTACCCCGAAGAGCAGCACGGCCAAGGGGATAAGGGCCACAGACGGGATGGGGCGCAGGAACTCGATGGTGGAGTTGGTGGCCTTCCGGAGGAAGCCGCTGGAGCCGATGATGAAACCGAGCAGGACGGCTGCGGCCACGGCGATCAGGAGGCCGAGGAACCACGCTTTCATGGTCTCTCCCACCGCAACCCAGAAGGCCGTGAGGCCGAAGTCAACAACCAGGGCGGCAACCACTTCACTGGCGGGCGGGAGGAACCGTTCATTAATCAGGCCGAGGCGGGGAATGAGCTCCCAGGTGGCCAGGAATCCGATGATCCCCGCGACTCCGAGCAGTTGTTTCGCCGCTCCCTTGCCGCCCTTCCTTCGGGGCCGCTCCGCCCGTGGAGCGGCCCCGCCGGTGGCCAGGGTTCCTGAACTCACGGGAGGAGGTCGTCCGCACTCGGCGCTTTGCTCAGGGTGCCGTACTTGGCCGCGGCATCGCCGAGCGTCCTGAAGGCATCCTTGTCGAAGTCAGTGCGGTAGCGCGGCAGGATCATCTTGGCCCGGGTGGCCTCATCGATCTTCGTGTAGGTGCCCACGATGTCGCGGACTTCCTGCGGATGCTCCTGGGCGTACTCAAGGGACTTGTTCATGGCCCGGGTGAACTTCCCGGTCAGCTCCGCTTTGCCTTTGATGGTGTCGCCCTTGGTGAAGTAGCCGGCGATATCCAGTTCCGGGCTCATTTCCACAAAGTTGGACGACACCACGGTTCCGCCTTCAGCAACGGCCTTCGACAGGAAGGGCTCCAGGATCCACGCGGCGTCCACCTGCTTGTTGGCCAGGGCCGCCGGGGCGTCCGGGAAGGCTACCTCCACGAACTTCACCCCACTTGGATCACCGCCGTCCTTCTCGATCACCGACTTGATGGTGGTGTCGCCGATATTGGAGAGGTTGTTCACGGACACCGTTTTGCCGGCCAGGTCCTTCGCGGACTTGATGTCCGAGCCGGCCGGGGCCACGACGCCGCCGATGTCCTTTCCCTTCTCGCCGGTGGTGGAGGCGCCGTTGGCCACGAACTTCAGGTCCAGCCCTTTGTCCTTGGCGACCATCACCGAAATCAGGTTGGAGAACGCGAAGTCGAAGCTGCCGCTGACCACGCCGGGGACAATCGCCGCGCCGCCCGTGGCCGTCTGGATGTCCAGCTGAAGGCCTTCGTCCTTGAAGAATCCCTGCTTGTCGCCAAGGTAGATGGGGGCACAGTCCACAATGGGGATGACGCCGACGCTGACCTTGGTCAAGCCCGCGCCGCCGCCCCCGGTGGCCGGTGCGCTTCCGCCGCCGGTGGAACTGGGCGAGCCGCTTCCGCAGGCCGCCAGCCCCAGGACAGAGGCAACTGCCAGGATGGAAATAAGACGACGTTTCATGATCACTCCTTCGTGCCCATGACCGGGGGCTGACCCGCCCCCAAGCCCAGTGTTCGACATTCGAACAGAAGTTCGACTATCCGATTCAATCATGGTACGACTGCCAGCACATCCGTGTACGGCTCATTGTTACAGCTCTGAGACGGCACCGTAAGGGACAGTTTCCAGTGGCCAGGCCTGGATTTCCGCAGTTCCTGCCAACGCCCGGCCTGCGGCGCCGGGGACGGCTCAGCCCTGCCCGCCACCGGGCGCCAGGCGCGTTTCCAGGTTGTTGAAGAAGACCGCCAGCATCAGCTCGAAGGCCTTGGTGGCCGCTTCCGGCTCATTCATGACCACGAAGTCGAACTGCAGCCCGTAGAAGGTGGACGTGAAGAGCCGCGCGTCGGTGTCGGCAAACTCCTCCGGAATTCCCTGCACCATGAGCCAGTCGCGGGTTTTATGGTGGAGCATCCGGAAGTGCTCCTGCGACGTTCCCCTCGGTTCGGCGGCCACGATGTCCTGCGCCGTCGCTTCGAATTCCAGGCGCGTCAGGTGCCGGTTCCGCTGGGCCATGGTCCACTGCCAGGAGTCGAGCAGGAAGTCCCGCCAGGCGGCACGGTCGATGTCGTGCACATCGGTATTGCGCATCCGGTCCAGCCGGGACTCGATGGAAACCACAATGTCGTTGATCAGTTGGTCCCGGCTTCCAAAGTGGTACACCAGCACATACGCGCTCATCCCCAGGCCCTCAGCGAGGCTCCGGAAGGTGAGCTCGGCAAGCGTTTTGTCCATCAGGTAATCCAGGATCGCGGCCAGGAGTTCTGCCTTGCGTTCGGATCGTGTGGGACGGGCCATGTGATCCATCCTAGAAGCCGGACATGCGAATGCCCGCCCTGGCCAGGCCAGGGCGGGCATTCGCACGGGGTGTCAGGCGCGGGTGAGCTCGTCCTCGCCGTCGCGCACTTTGTCAGCAGCCCGTCCGTTGACCGCCGCGCTCGCGTCGCCGAAGCGCTCGTTGAGGCGGGAGTGGCGCTGGCCGTAGGAGAAGTAGATCGCCATGCCGATGACCAGCCAGACCGCAAAGAAGATCCAGGTCTCCACCGCGAGGTTGGTCATCAGGTAGAAGCACAGCACGGCGGACACGACGGGCAGGACCTTGCCGAACGGTACGCGGAAGGCCGGCTTCAGGTCCGGGCGCTTCTTGCGGAGCACCAGGATGCCCAGGCTTACCACCACGAAGGCGGACAGCGTCCCGATGTTGATCATTTCTTCCAGCAGGTCCACGTTGGTCAGCCCGGCGACCAGGGCGACGGCGGCCCCGCAGATGATCTGGAGGCGCACCGGCGTCGAACGCTTCTGGCTGGTCTTGGACAGTGCACGGGGAAGTAGCCCGTCGCGGCTCATGGCCAGCACCACGCGGGACAGGCCCATGAGTAGCACCATGATCACGGTGGTCAGGCCCACCAGGGAGCCGAAGGCAATGATCTTGGCCGCCGAGGTGTCCCCCACTGCTTCGAAGGCCGTGGTGAGGGTGGGGTTCTCGGCCTCGGCCAGCTGCGTGTAGGACACCATGCCCGTGAGTGCCAGGGACACCAGGATGTAGAGCAGGGTTACCAGGGCCAGGCCGCCGAAGATGCCGCGCGGCAGCGTCTTCTGCGGGTTCTTTACTTCTTCCGCCGACGTGGCCACCACGTCAAAGCCGATGAAGGCAAAGAAGACCAGAGCGGCGCCGGCGAAGATGCCAAGGGTGCCGTACTGGGCGGGGGCGGCTCCGGTGAGGAAGCCGAAGAACGACTGCTTCAGGACGTCGGCGCCACCGGCGCCGCCGGTCGGCTGGGCGGCCGGGATGAACGGGGCGTAGTTTTCGATCTTCACGTAAGTGAAGCCCACCACGATGACAAAGAGGACGACGCCGATCTTGATCAGGGTGAAGATGTTGCCTACGCGGGCGGAGAGCTTGGTGCCCAGGACCAGCAGCACGGTGAAGACGGCCACGATCAGGAAGGCACCCCAGTAGAGGTCAATCCCGCCCAGGGAGATCGCCGGCGGAATATCGGCGCCCATGAGGGCGAATACCTTGCTGAGGTAGATGCCCCAGTACTTGGCGATCACGGCCGCGGCGGTGAAAAGCTCCAGGATCAGGTTCCAGCCGATGATCCAGGCCAGGAGTTCGCCCATGGTGGCGTAAGTGAAGACGTACGCGGAACCTGCCACGGGGATGGCGGTGGCGAACTCGGCGTAGCACATGATGGCCAGCGCGCACGTTACGGCGGCGATGGCGAAGGACAGGGTCACGGCGGGACCGGAGAAGTTGGCCGCAGCCTTGGCGCCAACGGAGAAGATGCCGGCGCCGACAGCAACCGCGACGCCCATGATCATCAGGTCCCAGGTACTGAGGGAGCGCTTCAGCTTGCGCCCGGGCTCATCGGCGTCGGCGATCGACTGCTCGATGGATTTGGTCCGGAGAAGGTTCATTGGGGGATCACAATCCTGGTTTCGGATGGAAACAGACCTATTAACGGTAGTGTCCATCCACTGGACGGGCCCAATTGTCCCGAATGGTGAGACGGTTACTCTGCCGAACTTTATTCCGGCAAAGCACTTGGGACCCTTCAGATGAAGGGTCCCAAGTGGTAGTTGGTCGAACCGGCCTAGGCGGGCCAGTCCATCAGGGCGGACCGGATCAGGAACCTTTTTCCCTCCGGCGCCTCGACCGAAAAGCCGCTCCCCCTGCCCGGCACCACGTCCACCGTCAGGTGCGTGTGGCTCCAGTAGCTGAACTGCTCCCGCGACATCCAGAATTCCAGCGGCTGCGGTTCCAGTCCCTGGGAGAGGTCGAAGAGGCCAAGCAGGACGTCTGCTTCCGCGGTGATGAAGTCGCCCGCCGGATAGCACATGGGCGAGGACCCGTCGCAGCAGCCGCCGGACTGGTGGAACATGAGCGGACCGTGCTGGAGCCACAGTTTCCGCAGCAGCTGCACGGCCGCCGGGGTGAGCGCCACCCGGGAGAAGTCCTCCCCGGGCAGCGTCACCCCGGCCTCAAGCCTGTCCAGCGGCATCAGAACCTCAGGACTACGCGGCCGTCGATCTTGGCGTGCTTCATTTCATCCAGGACGGCGTTGACCTCCGAGAGTTCCCGGACGGACACCGTGGGGTGGATCTTGCCCTGGGCGTAGAAGTCCAGCGCCTCCTCCAGGTCCTGTCGGGTGCCCACGATTGAACCGCGGACTGTCAGGCCCTTGAGCACAATCTCGAAGATCGGTGCGGGAAAGTCGCCGGGCGGCAGGCCGTTGAACACGATCGTCCCGCCACGGCGTGCCATGCCGATCGCCTGCCCGAAGGCCGAGGGATGCACCGCGGTGACCAGTACTCCATGGCATCCTCCGGTTTCGCGCTGGATGACTTCCACCGGGTCCTCATGCAGGGCGTTGACCGTCAGTTCGGCGCCGTGCGCCTTCGCCAGGGCGAGTTTGTCGTCGGCAATATCCACGGCAGCCACCCGGAGGCCCATGGCGACGGCATACTGGACGGCGATGTGACCAAGGCCGCCGATGCCGGAAATGGTGACCCACTGCCCCGGCCTTGCTTCGGTCATTTTCAGGCCCTTGTAGACGGTGACGCCGGCGCAGAGCACCGGCGCCACCTCGACGGGGTCGGATCCCGCCGGTATGCGGGCGGCGAAGCGCGAGTCCACCAGCATGTACTCGCCGAACGAGCCGTCAACACTGTAGCCGGCGTTCTTCTGCACTTCGCAGAGTGTTTCCCAGCCGGTGCGGCAGTACTGGCAGTCGCCGCAGGCGGACCAGAGCCAGGCATTGCCCACCAGGTCACCGACGGCCAGGTCGGTGACTCCCTCGCCGAGGGCCACCACTTCCCCCACGCCCTCGTGGCCGGGGATGAAGGGCGGTGAGGGCTTGACGGGCCAGTCACCTTCCGCCGCGTGGAGGTCGGTGTGGCAGACGCCGGTGGTCAGGACCTTGACCAGTGCCTGTCCCGGCCCGGGGGCGGGAATCTCGAGGTCCTGGACCTGGAGGTCCTTGCCGAATTCGGTTACTACTGCTGCTTGCATTCTCGTCGTCATTGGCGAAATCCTTGCGTCGTTGTAGCGGGGTTGGAACTGGGGTGCAGCGGCTACTTCTAGAAGAAGCCGAGCTTGTTTTCGTTGTAGCTGACCAGCAGGTTCTTGGTCTGCTGGTAGTGGTCCAGCATCATGGCGTGGTTCTCGCGCCCGATGCCTGAGGACTTGTAGCCGCCGAACGCGGCGCCCGCCGGGTAGGCGTGGTAGTTGTTCACCCAGACACGGCCGGCCTGGATTTCCCGGCCTGCCCGGTATGCCACGTTGCCGTTGCGGGACCAGACGCCGGCGCCGAGGCCGTACAGGGTGTCGTTGGCGATGCCCATGGCGTCGTTGTAGTCGCTGAACTTCGTTACGGCGACCACCGGGCCGAAGATCTCCTCCTGGAAGATCCGCATCTTGTTGTGGCCCTCGAAGACCGTGGGCTGGACGTAGAAACCGCCGGCAAGGTCGCCGGGCAGCTCGGCGCGGGCGCCGCCGGTCAGGACCGTGGCGCCTTCCTGCTTGCCGATGTCGATGTAGGAAAGGATCTTCTCGAGCTGGTCGTTGGAGGCCTGGGCCCCGACCTGGGTTGCGGTGTCCAGCGGGTTGCCCTGGACCATCTTTTCCACCCGGGCAACGGCGTCGGCCATGAAGGACTCGTAGATGTCTTCCTGGACCAGCGCGCGGGACGGGCAGGTGCACACCTCGCCCTGGTTGAAGGCAAACAGCGCGAAGCCCTCCTGCGCCTTGTCGTAGAACGCGTCGTTCTCCTGGGCGACGTCGTTGAAGAAGATGTTCGGGCTCTTGCCGCCGAGCTCCAGGGTGACCGGAATCAGGTTCTGGCTGGCGTACTGGCTGATCAGCCGCCCGGTGGTGGTCTCGCCCGTGAAGGCGATCTTCCGGATCCGGGGGCTGGAGGCGAGCGGCTTGCCTGCCTCGACGCCGAAGCCGTTGACCACGTTCAGGACGCCGGCGGGGAGCAGGTCGCCGATGAGCTCCATCAGGACCAGGATGGACGCCGGCGTCTGCTCGGCGGGCTTGAGCACCACGGCGTTGCCGGCGGCGAGGGCGGGCGCGAGCTTCCAGACGGCCATCAGGATGGGGAAGTTCCACGGGATGATCTGGCCGACGACGCCGAGCGGCTCGTGGTAGTGATAGGCGGTGGTGTCCTCGTCGAGCTGCGAGAGCCGGCCCTCCTGGGCGCGGACGGCGGAAGCGAAGTAGCGGAAGTGGTCCGCGGCCAGGGGCATGTCGGCGTTGAGGGTTTCACGGACGGGCTTGCCGTTGTCCCAGGACTCGGCGACGGCCAGCATTTCCAGGTTCTCGTCGATCCGGTCAGCGATCTTGTTCAGGATCGCGGCGCGCTCGGCCACGGAGGTCTTGCCCCAGGACGGCGCAACCTTGTGCGCGGCGTCGAGCGCCAGTTCAATGTCCTCCGCCGTGCCGCGGGCCACCTCGCAGAAGACCTTGCCCGTGACCGGGGTGACGTTTTCGAAGTACTGGCCCTTCACCGGGGCCACCCATTCGCCGCCGATCCAGTTCTCGTAGCGGTCCTTGAACGTGACCTTCGAACCCTCGGTACCGGGCTGGGCGTAAACAGTCATTGCTAGCTCCTTTGCTGTGCATGGGGCGGAGGCCGGCTCATGGCCTCCGCCGTTGCACTCAGCGTAGGAGGGCAAAGGTTGCAGTCAGGTTGCAACCCTGTGGCCCACATCACAGGGGCTCATTGTCAGGCGCGCAGTTCGGCTTCCAGCCGCTCGAGGTCGGCGACGACGGCGGCACGCTTGGGCGAGCGGGCAGGCAGCAGTTTCAGGGCGGCACGCCGGACCCCGACGTCGTCCCTCGCCTCGGGCAGCTCAGCGTACTTGAGCAGCGTTTCGGCGCTGCCGTCCGTGAGGACGGCTTCCCGCATCAGGGACGAGACCCTGTCCCGGAGGTCGGTGATGCCGGGGGCCTCGGACTTGGGCAGCACGGCCCCGCGGTAGATCTCCAGCGCGATCCGGTGGGCGCCGCGCTGCAGGCAGTTAAGGACCTGGCCGCTGTCCGGCACCAGGTCCAGGGGCAGCCGGTACGGCCGCGAGCCGGGAACGGCGGCCGGGTTGAGCTGCTGCAGGACCTTGCGCAGCCGGACCATTTCGGCGCGCAGGGTCATGGTGGAGCCGTCGCCCGGGTACAGGAGGACGCTGAGTTCCTCGGCGCTCAGTCCGTCCGGGTGCGAGCTCAGCAGGGCGAGGATTTCGCTGTGCCGGGCGGACAGCACCACGGTTTTGCCCTCGATGCTGAGCAGGGCCTGGTCGCGGCCCAGCAGCTGGAGGCTGTTGCGGTACAGGCTGCCCTCCTTCGCCCCCGGCACCGGTGACCGGGAAGCGCTGCCCTGGCTCCGCCGTCGTGCGGGCCTGCTGGCCAGCGACGCCGCCAGCTGCAGCCGTTCAACCCGCAGCTGCGCCTGCGCGGCGGCCACGGTAGCCTCGACGAGCGACAACGTGTGGGGTGCCACCGCCGTGGCCGTACCGGTGATGTCCACCACGCCCAGGACGGCGCCGGAATCCGGATCGTGGAAAGGAACAGCGGTGCAGCTCCAGGGGTGGACGGTGCGCTGGTAGTGCTCGGCCCCGGCGATCTGGATTCCCCGGCCCAGGGCAAGGGCGGTTCCGGGGGCACTTGTTCCCACCGTTGCCTCGGACCAGTCGGCACCCGGGACGAACATCATGCCCTCGGCGCGGCGCTGCAGCACGGGGTCCCCGTCCACCCACAGGAGCCGGCCCACCTCGTCACCCACTGCCACCAGCAGGCCGCTGTCGTGGCTGGGCTGGACCAGGAGCTTGTTTATGACAGGCATGATGGCGGCCAGGGGGTGCTGGCTGCGGTAGTCCTCCAGCACGTCCCGGTCCATGGCGAGCGGGGCTGCCGGGCTGTCCGGGTTTGCCTTGAAACTGGCCGAACGCTGCCAGGACTCTTTGATGAGCTTGCGCAGGCCTGGTATCTCGGGGGTGCCGGCAGCGGCACCGTCCAGGAACTCATGCCCGGCGAGGGCGGCTCGCTGGTGCGGCTCGGCGGCCGGCTGGATCAGGTTCGTCATCGAACTCCCATGATGGTGCGCGGCATTCGTTCTGCCAGCCCGGCAATTGTACCCCTCAGCCGGGCTGGACGGCGGCCGCAAATGCGTTGCTTTTGGCCCCTGTGGCAGGCGGCAGTCCCCGGAACGGCGCGGTTGCGGGGACCAGCTGCCTGCAAAAGTTACGCAAACAGGGACGCGTCAGCCGTATTGGATGCGGACCAATTGCTCCAGGGCGTCCGCTCCGGCGGCTGCACCGCCGGCCGCCCTGAACCCCTCGGCCACACGGCGGGCCCCTTCCCTCTTGCCAAGGGCCTCGTGAACCGCCGCTCGAAGCGTCCCGGGAGTGAGCTTCCTGCGGCTGAGGCGCACACCCGCGCCTGCCGCCACAACCCGCGCCGCCACCTCATGCTGGTCCCGGCCGAACGGGACCACAACCACCGGAACCCCCTTGGCCAGCGCCTTCTGGGTGGCACCCATTCCGCCATGGGTGATGGCAACTGCCGCGTGCTCCAAAACCGGCACGTGCGGCAGGAAATGTTCCAGCCGGGCATTCGGGGGAAGCTGTCCAAAGCCATCAACACTGGAAGCCCGGTGCGCTCCTGCGACGCCGCCCTCCGCAGCCGGCAGCGTGGCGACGACGGTGAACGGCTCCCCCGTGAGGCCCTGCAGTGCCGCGTGAACGATGGCTTCGTCGGCCTGGTATTCGGACGAAGTCGTTACCAGAATTACCGGTTCCTTGAGGGAACCAAGCCAGGCGGGCGGCGGTGCCGGCGGTTCCCATGACAGCGCCCCGATCATCCTGACGTCCGGCGCCCAGTCAGGGTGCGGGTACTCAAATGGTTCGGAGGTGGTCACCAGCGTGAGCGGGGCGGTGCGGAAGAAAGCGTCCACGCTCCGGACCGGGGGAAGTTTCCCGGCGGAGATGTCAGCGCGCACCCTGTTGATGCCGGGCAGCATCAACTTCTCCACGGCTCCGGTCACGAGGGGGCGTACCAGTGCGTCCCGGATCCTTCCCAGCGGCCCCGGCATCGGGTCCAGCCCGGGCCCGAAAGGCGGCGTCCCCTTGGACTGGAGCGGCGGTGTGTAGGGACTGAACGCTCCCCACGGGAGCCCGCTGGCCTCCGCCACCATGCGGGCACCCCACGCGTTGATGTCCACTAGCAGCAGGTCGGGATTGACGTCGCCAATGGCGCTGCGAAGGTCCGGGGCGTCAATCCGGGCACGCGCTGTGAAGGTCTCAGTGCTTGAGGCGAGGTTCGCCTTGACCGACTTCGCCAGGTAGTCCCGGTGCACCAACTCCAGCAGCCGTTGGTCGACAGGTTCGGCATGCAGGCCCGCGCTCCGCAGCATGGGGACCTGGCCGGGAAGGGCACGTACATGGACATCGTGGCCCCGGGCATTCAGTTCCAGGAGCAGGGGAACCATCGGAAAAAGATGGCCTATGGCGGGCGAGGTATAGCCAAGAACGGTGGACATCACGGCCTCCGGGTGAAGGGCTCCAGCATTTCGAGTAAGGAAAGTGCCACCTGGTCGCGGCTGAGGCCCGCATCCAGGCGGAGCAGCTTCCAGGTGTAGACGTCGCAGAGGGCGACGAACTGGGCCAGGCGCCGGTTCCGGTCCTGCCCGTCCGGGAGGAACCCGCCCTCAAGGAAGGGGGCGAAAACCCGCTCACACCACTGCCGGTGGAGGCGCCTGGCACCTTCGGTGATTTCCGCCAGGAGGGGTGAGGTGTCCTCCTCAGCCAACAGTTTCAGTGCCAGCGCACCGGTAGTTTCGTAGTGCTCCAGGAGGTTGTCGACGGCGGCCGGGACGTCGCCGGGGGCAACGGCGCCGCGCTGGCCGGCAACCTCTGCGGACGCGAATTCAGCGGCGGCGTGGATGAGGCCCATGCGGTCACCGAAGCGGCGGATGACAGTTTGGACGGTAACACCTGCCCGATCCGCCACTGCGTTCAGGGTGACGTCACCGAGCGGCCCTTCCTTGAACAGGTCCAAAGTTGCCTGCAGTATCCGGCGCCCCGTTTCGGCGGCGGAGGCGGCGCGCTTGGGCGAGTCGTAGGGCCGGGTCTTCATCCCGTCCGCATTCATGTTAATCAGCTTAACTCGAAATATCCCCCAAGGTAAGGGGTATGGGGATGGTCACGGAATCCTCAGCCGCGGGAGATGCGGATCATCTCCTCGCGCGGCACCACCTTGATGCGTTCGCGGACCACGTGGTCCAGGCCTTCGGGCCCGGTCCAGGCAGCACCGAGGCCTGCTTCGTGGGCGTCGAGCCTGTTCCAGCCCTCCCATGTGGTGTATTCGATGCCGCGCTCTTCCAGCAGGTCGATAATCGCCTGGGGGTCAGGGTTCTTGGCCGGGGGCAGGGTCAGCCGGTCCTCAAGGAGGAAACCGATGGTTTCCAGGGCGTCGCCCTTGGTGTGGCCGATCAGGCCTACCGGCCCGCGCTTGATCCAGCCGGTGGCGTAGATGCCGGGGACGGGGTTGCCTTCAGCGTCCAGGACCCGGCCGCCTTCGTTGGGGATGACGCCCCGCTTGGCGTCGTACTCAAGTTCGTCCAGGGCGGAGCCGTGGTAGCCGATGGCCCGGTAAACGGCCTGGACCGGGTACTCGATGTACTCCCCCGTGCCCTTGGCATTCCCGGTCCCGTCGAGCTGCATGCGCTCGAACTTGATCCCGCCCACCTTGCCCGTGCCGTCGTCGAGCACCTCTACGGGGCTGTGCAGGAAGTGCAGGTGGAGCCGCCTGGAGGACGGATTCTCGGACTCGGTGTGCTCCTCCACCAGCCAGTTGGTGAGCGTGTTCACCATGGTCTTGATCTGGTTGTTGCTGCGGATGGCGTCATCGGAGGCTTCGTCGAACTCGAAGTCCTCGGGGTAGAGCACAATGTCCACGTCGTTCATGTGGCTCAGTTCCCTCAGTTCCAGCGGCGTGAACTTCACCTGGGCCGGGCCCCGGCGGCCGAAGACGTGCACGTCCGTGACCGGCGAAGCCTTCAGCCCCTGGTAAACGTTGTCCGGAATCTCGGTGCTCAGCAGCTCCTCAGGATGCTTGACCAGCATGCGGGCCACATCCAGTGCCACGTTGCCGTTGCCGATCACCGCGATTTCCTTCGCCTCCAGGGGCCACTCGCGGGGGACGTCCGGGTGGCCGTCGTACCAGGACACAAAGTCAGCGCCGCCGAAGGAGCCCTGCAGCTCGATGCCGGGGATGTCCAGGTCAGCGTCCTTGACCGCGCCGGTGGAAAAGATCACGGCATCATAGAAGGCCCGGAAGTCGTGCAGGGTGAGGTCCCGGCCGTACGTTACATTTCCCAGGAACCGGATGTCGCCGCGGTCCAGGACCTTGTGCAGCGCATTGACAATGCCCTTGATCCGGGGATGGTCCGGCGCCACGCCGTACCGGATCAGGCCGTACGGCGCCGGGTAGGCCTCGAACAGGTCGATGCTGACCGCGAAGTCGCCGTCCTTGACCCCGCTGGACTTCGTGAGGATGTCCGCAGCGTAGACACCGGCCGGCCCCGCGCCCACAATGGCGACGCGGAGGGGACGGGAGGAGGCGGATTCGCTGTGGTTGGACACCGGAAGCCCTTCTGAACTGGCTGTCTTGACGAGAATGCGCCGGACAGGTAGCGCACAGTCCCCTATTCTAGGGCTCAGCCGCTCTTCGCCAGCGGAACCACGTCACCTTCGCGGTACAGCAGGGCCCTGAGCTCGGCTTCGGCGGAGTCGGGCCGTTTGGGATCGATGGTTTCGCCCTCGTGGTAGTGATCCACTATGCGGGGATCGACGTAGCTCTTGCGGGCGATCGACGGCGTGTTGCCCAGCACCTCGGACGCTTCCATCATGGCCCGGGCGATGGCCCTCTTGCGTTTGGCCGCCGTCCGCCGGGCGCCTGTGCGGGCCAGGCTGCCCGCAGCCGCAACCGAGCCCCGCAGGGTCCGGAAGTCCTTGGCCGTGAAGTCGGATCCGGTCCGCTCCTTCACGTAGGCGTTGATGTCGGCACTGGTGACCGGCTTCCACTGCCGTCCCTCCTTGTACGCCAGGAGCCGGGCATTGGGGCCGCGCCGCTTGAGCAGCCGCAGCAGGACGGCGAGGTCTGCGTCGCGGAATTCCGACTCCCAGTCCTTGCCGCTCTTGGCGGGAAACTTCAGCAGGATACGGTCCTTGCGCACCGTCACGTGGGCGCAGAGCAGGGTGGCGAGCCCGTGGCTGCCGTTCTCGTTCGTGTACCGCTCAGACCCCACCCGCAGCGATCCGCTGTCCAGCATCCGGAAGGCCCCGGCGAGGACCCGGTCACGCGAAAAGCCCTCACTGCGCAGGTCCATGGTGACCCTGCGGCGGGCCGACGGCAGCGACTCCGCCAGTTGCAGGGAACGGTCGAATTTCACCCGGTCCTTCCGTTCCCGCCATTCCGGGTGGTAGATGTACTGGCGCCGGCCCACCGCATCCACACCGGTTGCCTGGATGTGCCCGTTCTCGAACGGGGCAATCCATACATCTGTCCACGCCGGCGGAATGCCGATACTTTCCAGCCGGTCCCGAACCGGACCGGGCGGCAAGGTGGAGCCGTCCAGGTCCCGGTAGCTGAAGCCTTTACCGGCAGCAACACGGCGGTAGCCTCGGCCCGAAGCGTTGCTGCGCCGGAGCCTCATGGGGCCGTGTCCGGCCGCTTGGCGAAGATCATAAAAGCAAGCCTACTGATTATTTGCCGGTTTGCGTGCCCTACCTGTTGGAATACCTGCCCCCGGGGTGGTGTTATGGGTTCCGTGCCCACTCCCGATGGATCCTCCCCCGCCAGCGCCCCGGCTCCCGCCGCTGCGCCCCGTCCTTCCCGGGCAGCCGGCCCCAAAGCCGCCGGTCCCAGGGCCGTAGATAAGGAGACGACGGCGGGAATCCTCTTTGGCATCGGGGCGTACGGGCTGTGGGGGCTGCTCCCGCTGTACTTCTTCGTCCTCATGCCGGCGGGCGCCGTCGAAATCGTGGCCAACCGGGTGGTGTGGTCCCTGCTGTTCTGCGCCCTCCTCATCATGGCCACCCGTTCCTGGTCCGCGCTGGCGCAGGCCCTGCGGGACCGGGCCGTGTTTGGTTCGCTGGCCCTGGCCGCCCTCCTGATCGCCGTCAACTGGCTGACGTACACCTACGGGGTGACCACCGGGCAGGCCGTTGAGGCCTCCCTTGGCTACTTCATCAACCCGCTGGTGTCTGTCCTGCTGGGCGTGTTCGTCCTGAAGGAGAGGCTGCGTCCGCTGCAGTGGACCGCCGTCGGCATCGGTTTTGTGGCGGTGGGCGTCCTCACCTACTCCTACGGCAAGCTGCCGTGGATCGCACTGACCCTGGCCTTCAGCTTCGGCCTCTACGGTTTCGTCAAGAAGCGGGTGGGGTCCAGGGTGGACGCCGTCACCAGCCTCAGCGTGGAGAGCATGGTGCTGGCCCCGTTCGCGGCGGCCACGATGGTCTACCTGGCAGCCGCCGGAACAGCCACGCTCACCACCCAGGGACCGGGCCATTTCTGGCTCCTGCTGGCCTCCGGCGTGATCACGGCGGTACCGCTGCTGTTCTTTGGAGCCTCGGCCCGCCGGCTCCCCCTGACAACCATCGGGCTGCTGCAGTACTTCGCGCCAGTGCTGCAGTTCATCCTGGCGCTGGTGGTGTTCAGGGAAGCGATGACCCTGGACCGCTGGATCGGCTTCGGCGTGGTGTGGGTGGCGCTGCTGGTCCTGACCGTGGACATGCTGCGCACGGCCCGCAAGGCGTCCGTGGCCCGGAGACGGAACCGGGCGGCCCTCAAATCCCCCTAGCCCCCTGTTGCCGGGAACCCCGGTGGAGTAGGTTGCTCGGATGGAGGACTCATATCAGGTCATCGTGATCGGGGCCGGATTCGCCGGCACCGCTGCAGCCAGGGAACTTGGCCGCAAGGGCGTCCGCGTCCTGCTTATCGATTCGAACAACTACCACCAGTTCCAGCCGCTGCTGTACCAGGTGGCCACCTCGCAGATCGGCGTGTCCGCCATTGCCCGCCCCATCCGGTCCATGTTCCGGCGGATTCGCAACGTGCGGGTCCTGACCGCGGAAGTGGCCTCGGTTGATGTTGGAAACCGCACCGTCACCACCGACGAGGGTGACACGTTCCGCGCCCAGGTTTTGGTGATCGCCGTGGGCGCCGTGCCCAACTTCTTCAATACGCCCGGGGCGGAGGAGCATGCCTTCCCGCTGTACTCCGTGACCGACGCCACCAGGCTTGGAACCAGCGTGACCCGGCTGCTGGACCGGGCCGACCGCGAGCCTGGAACCGAAGTGGACATGGTGGTGGTGGGCGGCGGTCCCACGGGGGTGGAGACTGCCGGCGCCCTGGCGGAAAACATCAAGTTCGTTGTGGCAAAGTTCTTCTCCCCGGAACTGGCGGCCCGGTGCCGCGTGCACCTGGTGGACATGGTGCCGAGCGTGCTCGCCATGTTTTCTTCCAAGTCCCAGGAATACACCCGGCAACGCCTGGCGAAGATAGGTGTCCAGATGCATATGGGGGTGGGCGTCACCGAAGTCAGGGCCGACGGCGTGACGCTGGCTGACGGGACGGTCATCCCGGGCGGGATCGTTGTCTGGGCCGGCGGGCTGAAGGGCGGTGACCTCATCGCCGGCTCGGGGCTGCCGCAGGGAAAGGGCGGCCGGATCGACGTCCAGGCAGACCTGACGGCCCCTGGTGCGGAAGGCGTGTATGTCATCGGCGACGCCGCCAACATCACCGATTCGACCGGAGCGAAACTGCCGCAGCTCGGTTCGGTGGCCCAGCAGGCCGGGAAGTGGGCCGCGCGCAACATCCTTGCCGACCTCAACGGCGGAACCCGGCAGCCTTTCCGCTACGTGGACAAGGGATACATGGCGATGATCGGGCGGGGCGCGGCGGTGGCTGAACTTGGGCGCCGGCGCGTCCAGCTCCAGGGTCCGCTGGCTTTTCTGTCCTGGCTCCTGGTGCACCTTGCCCTGCTGTCCGGATTCCAGCAGAAAGTCCGCGCCCTCTTTTCCTGGCTCAACGGCTACGTGCTGCACAGTCCCGCGCAGGTGGTCATCGGCGAACCGGACAAAGCCCAGAGGTAGCGGCGCCTTAATCCCCCGAGGCCCCGGAACAGTAGTTCCGGGGCCTCGGGTTGTGTTCGCGCCGTTGCGAGGGACGCTAACTCTGTGGACTGCTACGCGTTGGCTTTGATGGCGGCGGCCAGGACGTCCAGGCCGTCGGTCAGCAGTTCGTCGGTGATGACCAGCGGCGGCAGCAGGCGGATCACGTTTCCGTAGGTGCCGCAGGTGAGGATGATGACACCTTCCTTCAGGCACGCGGCCGCCACGGCCTTGGTCAGCTCCGGGTTCGGTTCCTTGGAGCCAGCCTGGACCAGTTCGACGGCGAGCATGGCGCCGCGCCCGCGGACATCGCCGATAACGGCTGTTCCGGCACCGGCAAGCTCGGCCTGCAGCGCGCGGAGGCGGGTAGTGGCCAGGGCTTCAATGTGGCGGGCCCGGCCGTTCAGGTCGTACTCCTCCATGGAGCCGATGGATGCCAGCGCGGCTGCGCATGCCACCGGGTTGCCGCCGTAGGTGCCGCCCAGGCCCCCGGGATGCACGGCGTCGAGCAGGTCTGCCCGGCCGGTGATGGCGGAGAGCGGCATGCCGCCGGCGATGCCCTTGGCCAGGGTCAGGATGTCCGGGACAACACCCTCGTGGTTGACGGCGAACCATTCACCGGTGCGGCAGAAGCCGGACTGGACCTCGTCCGCGATGAAGACGATGCCCTTCTCCTTGGCCCACGCGGCCAGTGCCGGGAGGAAGCCCTCGGCCGGGACAATGAACCCGCCTTCGCCCTGGATGGGTTCGATGATGATCGCGGCAACCTGGTCCCCGCCGATCTGCTTCTCGATCATGGTGATGGCGCGCTTGGCGGCCTCGGCACCGGTGATCTCCGGGTTTTCCTCGCGGTACGGGTAGCTCATGGGCATGCGGTACACCTCGGGCGCGAAGGGGCCGAAGTTGGTCTTGTACGGCATGGCCTTGGCGGTGAGCGCCATGGTGAGGTTGGTCCGGCCGTGGTAGGCGTGGTCGAAGGCCACGACGGCGTCGCGTCCGGTGGCGAGGCGGGCCACCTTGACGGCGTTCTCCACCGCCTCAGCGCCGGAGTTGAAGAGGACCGTGCGCTTCTCGTGGTCGCCGGGCGTGAGGCGGTTGAGCTGCTCCGCGAGGGCCACGTACCCCTCGTACGGGGTGACCATGAAGCAGGTGTGCGTGAAGTGCTCCACGGCTTCCTTGACGGCCCCGACGACGGCGGGATCGGACGCGCCCACGCTGGTCACCGCGATGCCTGAGCCGAGGTCGATGAAGGAGTTGCCGTCGACGTCGTGGATGATCCCGCCGTCGGCGTCTGCAACGTAGACGGGAACGGCGGAGGCGACGCCGGCGGCAACTACCGCCTTGCGGCGCTCGGCCAGTGCCACCGACTTGGGCCCGGGGAAGTCGGCCTGGACCCGGCGCTTCTGCTCCAGGCGGAAGGTGATGTCTGATGCGGTGGTGGTCATGGGGAGCCTTTCTGGAAAGCCTGGGGTTTGATGCGGAGGTTTGGCGGCAGGGTTATGCGTCGAGTGCACTCATGACGTGCTTGATGCGCGTGTAGTCCTCAACGCCGTACATGGAGAGGTCCTTGCCGTAGCCGGACTGCTTGAAGCCGCCGTGGGGCATTTCGGCGGTGAGGAGGATGTGGGTGTTGATCCAGACGGCGCCGAAGTCCAGGTCGCGGCTCAGGCGCATGGCCGTACCGTGGTCGGTGGTCCACACGCTGGAGGCGAGGGCATAGTCCACGTCATTCGCCAGTTCCACAGCTTCTTCCTCGGTGCTGAACTTCTGCACGGTGATGACGGGCCCAAAGGTTTCCTTCTGGACGATGTCATCGCTTTGCCTGGCGCCGGTGACGATGGTGGGTTCGAAGAAGTAGCCCTTCTCCCCCGCCCGGTGGCCGCCAATTTCGATCCGGCAGTTGGCAGGCAGGTTCTCCACCACCGAGCTGACGGCGTTGAAGTGGTTGATGTTGTTCAGCGGGCCGAAGTAGTTGTCCTCATCGTTCTGCGAGCCGGTGCGGAGGGTTTTGGTGTGCTCCACCATGGCGGCGACGACGTCGTCGTGCACCGAGTCCTCCACCAGCACGCGCGTGATCGCGGTGCAGTCCTGGCCTGCGTTGAAGAATGCGAACTCGGCGATGGCCGCGGCACTCTTCTTGATATCGGCGTCCTTGAAGACGATGGCCGGCGCCTTGCCGCCAAGCTCCAGGTGGGCACGCTTGAGGCCCTTGGCGGCACCGGACGCCACAGCGATACCGGCACGGACGGAGCCGGTGATGGACACCAGGCCGGGAACCTTGTGGTCCACCATCAGGGCACCGGTCTCGCCCGTGCCCAGCACCACGTTCAGGACGCCGGCGGGCAGGATGTCCCCTGCGAGGCGGGCCAGGACCAGCGTGGATTCGGGGGTGGTGTCCGAGGGCTTGAGGACCACGGTGTTGCCGGCGGCGAGCGCCGGGCCGATCTTCCAGATGGCCATCAGGAAGGGATAGTTCCAGGGTGCAACCTGGGCCACGACGCCGATGGGTTCGCGGCGGACGTAGGAGGTGTGCCCCTCGAAGTATTCGCCGGCGGACTTGCCTTCAAGGATGCGGGCTGCGCCGGCAAAGAAACGGAGCTGGTCGGCGCCGGCCGCCACTTCCTCGGAGGCGATCAGGGAGCGGACCTGGCCCGTGTTGCGGTGCTGGGCCTCCACGAGTTCGTCACTGTTGGCCTCGACGGCGTCGGCGAGCTTGAGGAGCATCAGCTGGCGCTGCCCCGGGGTGACGTGCTTCCAGGTCCTGAAGGCGTCCTTGGCTGCGGTCATGGCGGCGTCCACATCGGCCTGCACCGAGACGGGCGAGTGCGCCACGACCTCCCCGTTGGTCGGGTTCACGATGTCCAGCAGGGTGGTGCCGGCAGGGGTGACGAACTTCCCGTTGATGAAGTTCTGCAAGGTTTGGACCACGGTGTGCAACCTCTTTCGTAGGGGCCACCCGCGCCCGGGCGGAGTTCGGGGCGGATGGATGGAACTGCCTTGAGCCTATGCCAGCGCCCCTGTGCAGTGAATAGCCACCTGCACACCCTTCCGGGAGCTGTTTAGTGCGGTTGCCCAGCGCCCGTTTATCCTTGATCCATGGCCATCTCCCTTGCCGCCCTGCTGGGTGTTAACTCCCTGAAGCTGTCCAAGGCCGGGGTCGCCGAGACCACCTGGCACCAGGACATCAACTGGGTGGCAGTCACGGAACTGGAGGATCCGCACCGGTTCCTCAACGGCGGGGAACTGATCCTCACCACCGGCCTGCGCCTGCGATCCGCGCCGGAGCAGCGGCGCTTTGTCCGGCAGGTGCAGCGGGCCGGTGCCGTGGGCATTGGCTTCGGCGTGGGGCTCTCGCACGAGACGGTCCCTCCTGCCCTGCTGGCGGAGGCGAACCGGTGGGGCCTGCCGGTGGTGGAGGTTCCCTACGAGACGCCGTTCATTGCCATCGGCAAGCTGGTGGCCGACGCCCAGTCCGCGGACCACTACGCCAAACTCGAGCGGCTGATCGCCGGGCACCAGATTCTGGCCCGGGCACTGCTCACCGGTGGCGGGCTCGCCGAGCTCCTCAAGCACCTGGGCAACATGCTGCGCACCGACGTGGCCCTCACCCAGTTCACGGCCCAGCTCTACAACAGCAGCAGCGATTCCCCGTCCGCGGACTCCTGGTCCTCCTATCCCGTCCCCACCGGCCGGCGGGATGCCTGCACCCTCTGGGTCCGGCAGCCCTTCGAGGACTCGGGCATCATCGGGTACGCCCAAAGCCTGATCAGCGTGGAGCTGAACAACATGGTCAAGCAGCGCCAGGCCCAGCGTGCCCTCTGCGGCCAGGTCCTGGAAGACGTGATCCACGGGGCGCTGGAGACCAGCGAGGCCCAGCGGCGCCTGGCCGGCGTGGGCGTCAACAGCACCCGGAAGAACGTGGTGCTGCTGGCCGTTTCGGCCGCCCACAACAAGGCACTGGTGAGTACCTCGGTGCCGCGCGAACTGGAAAAGGCGGTGGCCGCCGTCGTGGGCAAGGACCTGGTGCTGGTCATTAATGACGACGGCGGCGGCGCACCTGCCCTTGCCCGGAAGCTGAGCGACCACCTGGCAGAAGCCGGCATCCACGCCACGATCGGGATCGGCGGCGCGTACACCAAGCCGAACGGCCTGCGGTGGAGCTACTTTGAGGCCCGTGACGCGGCAAGCCACGGCCTGCCCGTCAATGAGCCGGAGCGCCTCAGCCTGACATCGCTGCTCCTGGCCAGCGAGGACGTACCGCTGGCGGACATGGCCAACGAGTCCCTGGACCCGCTGCGGACCTTTGACGCCGCCCACGGCTCGGAACTGATGGCCACGCTGGAGAGCTACCTCAACAACAACGGCTCGGTGGCCGCCGTCGCCGAGGAGCTCACCCTGCATCGGAACACCGTCCGGTACCGGCTGGCGCAGATTACCGAGCTGACCGGTTACGACCCCGCCGTCACCGCGGACCGCGTGCAGCTCTGGCTGGCGCTGGCCGTGGCCCGGCTGTCCGCGCGGCAGGGGAAATAACGCCAACGCGGGGTCACTTCCTGCCCGATATCAGCGATTTATCGGGCGTTATCTGACCCCGAGTTGCCCTGACATGCCGCTACCCCAGCCCGCGACGCAGCAGTTTCCGGGACTTCCTGCGGGCTTTCCGGTACTGGGCCTCGGAGCTGCTGATCAGCCCGTCCTCCCGCGTCTCCAATGCTGCATAGGCTGCCGCAGCCGGCGTCGGTTCCTGGCGTGAGCCCACCGTGGCCAGCAGGTCCCGGGCGATCACGGCGTCGTGGAAATTGCCCAGGATCTTTTGCTGCCGGTGCGCGGCCTTGGCCACCTTGTCCCCACGTTTGCCGTAGACCTGGGCGGCAGATTCCGCCACGTGCCGCAGCTTCTTGGCATCCTTGCGCACCTGGTGGAGGGCGGTTTCGTGGGCCGTTCCGCGCTTCGACCGCACCGCGGCCTTGTGCGAGCGCCGCAGCCGCCTGGCAGCCTTGGCCACGGCTTTCGCAGCCACGCGGCGCCCCGGCGCCACCGGGTCCGGACGGACCGGCGGTTTGTCCCGGAACGCCTCCAGGTCATCCAGGAGCCGGAAGTAGCGTTCCGAGCGCAGCGCCTCCTGGAGCTGCCGGTAACCGTCGTCATAGGCGCCGCCCACTTTGTGCTCCACCTTGGCCCTGACGTCGTCCACGCCCTCCCCCGGCGGAAGGTCGTCGAGGTGCCCGCGGAGCCTGGCCAGCAGGACCTCGGCATCCCGTGGCGCGCCGAGCAGCTGGCCCAGCCATTTCAGTTCGTCGCGCAGCCGGCGCACCGGAGCGGCTGCATAAAGTTTTGAGTAGGCAGAAAGCACGGAGCGGACCCGGCGGAGCGCGGACCGCATGTCGTGCACCGACTCGGGCTCCTCCAGCCGGACTCCCGGGTCCTGGGCCAGGATCTCCCCGATCTGTCCACTGAGGTAGGCAGTGACGACGGCGGCTGCGGGGGCCTTCCTGCCGGCAGCCAGGGCAGGGGTACTTCCGTTCCGGGACGGGCCGGCGTCCGGGAGGGAGCCGGCGGCGCCGCCCAGCGCACGGGCAAGCTTCGAGGCGTGCCCGGCGGGACGGGCTCCGGCCTTGGCCAGCAGCTCCTCGGCGGGGCCGAAGAACCCGGGATCGCCATGGACGAGTTCCAGTTCCCACTCACGCCAATGCTGCTTCTCCCCGCCGCCCCCGGCTCCGCCTTTTTGTCCGCGGTGCAGGAGCTCGGCCGTCACCCGGTCATCGGCGAGGTCCGCCAAGTGAACGCCGTCCTCGCCGTACAGGGCGTGGGTGGTGCGGCTGGTTTCCAGCCGCACCACCGGAGCCACCTCAGCCCCCCGGAGGTATGCCTGGAGGTAGGCCAAGAGGCTGTCAGGCACCACATCGGGCTGCCCCAGCGGGGCGTGCAGTTCCCGCCGCTGCAGCGGTTCCGTTGCGGAAGCACCGTCATCCAGCGGCGGCAGCTTCAGGTGCCAGCCGGCGTCGGTTCCGCCGGTGCGGCGGCGGAGGGTGATCCGGTGGGACGCCAGTGTATGGCGCTTCGTGTCGAAGTAAACGGCCTGAAGCACAGCAGTATGGGGAAGACCCGCCCTGGTGACTCCGGGGAGGCCCTCCAGCGGAGGCACAGCGGCGTCCTCGTCGACGTCGTACTTCTTCTCAATCTCCGTTTGTTGGCTCACCGAAACAGGCCGTCCTTCCGCGTCGTTGCGGCGGGTCCGGACCTGGCTGGCCCGGTGCCGTAACCGGATTCTATTGCCCGAAGATGAACGGCCGGGAGAGAGTTCCGCCACAAAACTGCAGACGTCAAACGTCTAACCTTTAGACTCGAGAGATGCCCGAGTCGTATCCTCCCGCCGCCAACGCGCCCGCTGCTGCCGCTCCGGCAACCCCGGCCGTCCCGGCCGCCGCTTTGCCCGGGACGGGCACCAAGCCCCGGTCCGCCGTCGTTTTCGGTGTGATTGCGCTGGTGCTGATCGGACTGAACCTGCGCGCGGGCATTACCGGAGCGTCCGCCCTGCTGCATGACCTCCAGGCAGTCCTCGGGTATGGGGCGCTGGTGGCCGCCGTCATCCCGTCCATCCCCACGCTGTGCTTTGCGCTGGCGGGCGCTGGCACCTCCTGGCTGACCGGGCGCCTTGGCGTGGAAAAGGCGATCCTGGTGGCCCTGGCCATGCTGGCCGGCGGGCTCCTCCTGCGCGGCATTCCGGCCACCGGCATGCTGGTGGCCGGCAGCGTCCTTGGCATGTCCGGCCTGGCCGTCTGCAATGTGGCCATGCCCTCCTTCATCCGGGAACACTTCGCGCACCGCACGTCGCTCATGACCGCCGTCTACACGGTGACCATGACCACGGGTGCCACCGTGACCGCCGTCGCCGTGGTTCCGCTGGCCCACGCCCTCGGTTCGCCGTCGGCGGCCGTCGGTGCCATTGGCATCACCGCCGTCGCGGCCCTCCTTGGCTTCCTGCCCGTGGCACTGCACGCCCACCGCAACAGTCCCCGGAGGCCGGCGGTCCGCGTCTCGCCGTGGCCGCTGCTGCGGACCCGCAAAGGGCTGCTCCTTACAGTGATCTTCACGCTACAGGCCCTGCTCGCCTATGCCCTGCTGAGCTGGTTCCCCTACATGCTGACCACCATGGGCATGAGCGCCTCGGACAGCGGACTGATGTTCGGGCTGATGCAGCTGGTCTCCGTGCCGGCAGGCATGGTGCTGATCGCGATCGGCTCCCGGCCCCGGATGCTGCGGCCTGCGTTCTACCTGGTCAGCGTCACCATGGTGGCGGGCCTGGTGCTGCTGCTGGTGCTCCCGGTGGGCCTGGCCGCCGTCCCTGCCGCCCTGCTGGGCTTCGGCCTGGGCATCTTCCCGCTGGTGATGGTGATGATCAGCCGCAGCGGCGCGAGCACCGCTGAAACCACCGCATTGTCCACGCTTGCCCAGTCCACGGGCTACCTCCTGGCCACGGCCGGGCCGTTCGGGATGGGACTGCTGCACAGCGCCACCGGCGGCTGGACCCTGCCCCTCCTGCTCCTGCTTGGCCTGGCGCTGGCCCAGATCGTGGTGGCCCACCTGATCACCGGCAGGGCCATGACCAACGCCGTTGGAAGGAAGTAGCACGCCATGGCCCTAAGCCCATCCTCCCGCCCGCCACTCGCGGACGAGGTCACCGCCAAGCTGCGCAGCATGGTCCACTCCGGCGAATGGCCCCTGCACCGGCGCATCCCGTCCGAAACCGAGCTGATAGCCCGCCTCGGCGTCTCCCGCGGCACCCTCCGCGAGGCCGTCAAGGCCCTTGCCCACAGCGGAATGCTGGAGGTCCGGCGCGGTGACGGCACCTACGTCCGGGCCACCAGTGAAATTTCCGGCGCGGCCCGCCGGCTGTACCAGGACCACACCGAGGAGCACATCCTGGAAGTCAGGCTGGGCCTGGACACCCAGGCGGCCCGGCTGGCGGCGAGGAATGCCACGGACGACGACGTCACGGCCCTGCGTGCCCTGCTCGCCGCCCGGGACGAAGCCTGGGGCGCCGGCGACTACGAGGCCTGGGCGCGCGCTGACTGGGGTTTCCATGAACGGGTAGCCCAGGCCTCCGGCAACCCCCTGCTGCACGAGCTGTACGCCAGCTTTGGCGCCGCCTTCCACCAGGACCTCCTGAAGCAGCAGGGCCGGCCGGGTTTCGACGGGCGCCCGCATGAGGGGCACGGCCTGCTGGTTGATGCCATTGAACTCCGTGACGCGGAGGCCGCCGTGGCCACCGTGAACCGGAACCTGAACTCCTGCGCCGAATGGCTCGCCGGATAGTCCTGCGGGGTTTCACCCTTGCCCAATCCGTCAGTAGGCTTACTACCTGAGAAGGTAGTAAGCCTGTCCGGCATCCCGGCGCGGCAGGCACCCGCCGACGATGAGGAGTTCCCATGGCGCGATCATCACGCCTCACCGAGCACGACGTGAGCCACGAACCCCCGCAGGAGGCCACGGCACAATCACCGGCTGTTGCGGCTGCCGCTGCCGCCGCGCACGGGGAGCCGGGCGGCGAAGGCCACCGCCCGGCGGCTGCCCGGAAGCCCAAGGAACCCAGGTCCCCCTCCGAGCTCTGGGGTGACGGCCTGGGCAGGGTGGGCATCCGCGCCGCCCAGGTCCTGCTGATCCTTATCGTGGCGGTTGTATCCGTCTACGCGCTGATGCAGATCAAGCTCTTGGTCATTCCAATCCTGATAGCGCTGATCCTGGCCGCGGCCATCGGCCCGTTCGTGAACATGCTCCGGCGCCGGGGGCTGCCCGGGGGACTGGCAACAGGGATCGCGTTCATCGGCCTTTTGCTGGTGCTGGGCGGCGTGTCCACCGTCATCTACTTCTCGGTGCGCAACCAGTGGAGCGAGCTCGCCCAGCAAGCCTCCTCCGGACTGGATGAGCTGGAGAAGTTCCTGCTGACCGGGACCGTCCCCATCGAGCAGGAACAGCTGGACCAGGCCCGGCAGGGCATCATCGACTTCGCCACCAGCAGCCAGGTCCGCTCCGGCGCGATCACCGGATTGTCCGTGGTCACCGAGTTCATCGCCGGGGCCGGCCTGATGATCGTCATCCTCTTTTTCTTCCTGAAGGACGGCGCCAAGATCTGGAACTTCTTACTCCGCCCGTTCACCGGAGCCCGTGAAGCCAAGCTGCGCCGCGTGGGCCGCCGCACCCTTGAGGTGCTCGGCGGCTACGTCCGCGGCACCGCGATCGTTGCGCTGGTGGACACGGTGGCCATCGGCGCCGCGCTGCTGATCATGCAGGTGCCCCTGGCCATCCCGCTGGCCATCGTCGTCTTCATCACCGCCTTCATCCCCCTGGTTGGCGCCACCGTGGCCGGGATCATTGCAGCCCTGGTGGCGCTGGTGGCGAACGGGCCGGTGGTCGCCCTGATCGTGGTGGCCGTGGTCATCGCCGTCAACCAGCTCGAGGGCGACCTGCTGCAGCCCATCGTCATGGGCAAGTCCCTGCAGCTCCACGCCCTGGTGATCCTGATGGCGTTGACGGCCGGAACCATCCTCGCCGGCATCGTGGGTGCGGTGCTGTCCGTGCCGCTGGCCGCCGTTGCCTGGGCCATCATCCAGGTATGGACTGCCGAGGACCCGAACCTCGAGGACATGAACCCGAACCTGCCGCCGGCGGGCACCAAACCGATCTAGGCCGGCCGGCAAGGACACCTTCCCGGCCCCGTGCACGACGACGGTCCGGCACCCAGGTGCCGGACCGTCGTCGTGCGTTGCCGCCTTACCCCGGGGCAGGCACCCGTATGCGTATGGCTAGGAGCGCAGGCCCGCGAGGACGTTCTTGGGACGCTGCATCTCGCCGTGCTTCGCACCCAGGACAACCACCAGGCCGGCGAACGCCGGGATGACCCACTGCAGCACCTTCAGCTGCTGCTGGGCCGCCTTCAGTTCGTCGGATGCCTCCGGCCGGGGCTCCGTGGCACCCGCGGCGCCCTGGTCCGCAAGCTTCTCCACCTTCTTGCCAAGGATGCCGGAGTACAGCGTTACCGCCGCGCCTACCACCGTCACCGCCGTCTTGATCACGGCGTCCCGGGCCACGCCCTCCTGCTTGGCAATGCGTCCCTTGTTCTCCCAGGCGATGGCCAGGTCCGCCACGAGGTGGGAGGCGAAGGCCGCCGTCTGGAACGGCGCCCACTTCATCCAGCCGGCACTGGAGAGCCGGGTGCGTTCGGACGGATCCTTGGCTGCCGCCGCTGCACCGTTGAGGCCGATGGCCCCCATGAGGGATCCGCCGAACCACGCCGCTGCCGTCAAATCGTGAACTGACCGGGCAATGAGGTTTCCTGCCATGTTGTGCATTCCTAACGTCGAAGTGGTTGCGGGATGCCGCTCGTGCGGTCTTCGCTTGCCGTGTCCCGTCAGGGTCTTGGCCCGCCCATGGTAAGCACACTTACTAATGTTACGAAAGCCCGTCTTCCCAGAGCAGAACGCGTAACATCGTCGCCATGGGAAACACAGGGACTTTGTTTGGCTGGGCTTTTGGGGACCCGGCCCGTGAAGACGAGAACGCATACATAGAAGGCCTGCAGAACGAGGCACTGGGCAACGCCCGGGAGACGGCCAAAGCCAAGGGGGTGGCCGTGGTGCCGGACTCCCAGGTGTTCACGGTCCTGAGTGCGGACGACTCCCTGGTGGAACTGGACAACGCCCCCGGAAGGCTCGTGGTCCGCTGCACCGTGCACGTCGAGGGGCCCGGCGCCGAGAAGCTGCGGGCCGAAGGACCAATGAACGGCTGAGCCATGTCTGACGGGGAATCCACCATCCGCCAGGCCGCGGACGCTGTCGAGGAGGCCTCCAACCACAAGGCCCTGGACGTCCTGGCGCGCACCGGATTCGCCGTCATGGCCCTGCTGCACGTGATCATCGGCGCCATTGCCATCGCCGTGGCGTTCGGCCAGCCCGGCGAGGCCGAGCCCACCGGGGCGATCGAGCAGCTCGCCGCCAACGCCTGGGGCCCGGCCGTGATGTGGGCCTGCGTACTGGCTTGCCTCGGCCTGGGGCTGTGGCAGGCAAGCGAGGCCACCCTGCGGGCACGCCGGCTCCCCCGCAGGGAGCGCGTGTCCAAGCTCATTTCCTCCGGTTTCCTGGCCATCGCCTACAGCAGCGTGGGGTTCAGCTTCGCCGGTTTCGCCGTCGGGCTGCGTGGGGATTCCAGTGACAGCACCCGGGATTTCAGCGCCTCGCTGATGGCTACGCCGCCAGGGCTGTGGACGCTGGTGGCCCTCGGCCTGACGATCATTGGGATTGGAATCTACTTCATGGTCAAGGGGGTCCGCCGGGGGTTCAAGGAGGAGCTGTACTACTTCGACGGCAGGCGGCGCGGCAGGCTGATCGACGTCCTGGGCGTCGGCGGCCACATCGCCAAAGGCGTAGCCCTGGTCCTCACCGGACTGCTCTTCGTCATCGCCGCCGCCAAGCACAGCCCGGACGAATCCACCGGGCTGGACGGCAGCCTCAAGGCCCTCCAGGACCATCCCTTCGGGCCGTACCTCCTGGTCGCCATCGGTGCCGGATTCATCGCCTATGGGATTTTCGCCCTTGTCCGGTCGCGGTTCGGACGCATGTAGTTCCGCCTTTTCGGGGTAGGAAGGAGGCATGACGGACCACCTTGTGAGTGACCAACCAGCGGCCGGCCGCGCCGGACCCATAGGTACGACGGCGGGCGGGACCTTAAGTGCGACGGCGGGCGGCGCCTTCGCGGGCATGTTCCGCCTCCTCAAGCTGGCCCGGCCTGACCGGCCCATCCATCCGGACGGGGTGGGACTGGCCGGGGACCTGGCGAGGACCGGCAGCCCCGGTGAGCCGAGCGGGCTGGACTGGCTGGACCGGCCCGGCACGGACATCGTCGAGGCGAGGTTTTCCCGTTCGGCCGGCCTGCCGCAGAACCTTCCGGACATCCTGGGGCTTGCGCTTCGGGTCACCCCGCCCGGCGGCCCTGCTCCCGGCGGCCCTGCTGCCGGCTTTGCCGGCCCCGGCCCGGCCGACGTCCTCTTCGCGTCCACCGGCTGGCGGCTGCCCGGCCGGTTCCTGCTCCAGCCCAAACTCGACGTCGCAAGCGCCACCCTGACCACCCTCATGCCGTACCGCGGCCGGAAAGGGCCGGTGCTGCTGGGCCTGCGGACGGAGCACCTTCCGGACGCGTCGCTGGCCTCCGGGGAATGGATTCTTGGACTGTACTGGGCCAGGCCAACCGGGCAGTGGCATGAGTGCGGCGAGCTGCGCCTGCGCGCCGCCCCCGAGCCGCGGGACACTCCCCTGCGCTTCGACCCGCTCGCCAACCAGCCGCCCGGAACACAAACGTATGCCTGGGCGCGCCGCCTCCGGGAGCGCTCCTACCTGGCGGCACAGCAGCCGGCTCCTGCCGCCGTCGTACGCTCCCCCGCTGCGGCGGGGAATCCTGCCCGCTCCACCGCCACAGGAAGGAACACCATGTCCACCGTGTCCCAGCTGTTCAACTCCCCCGCCGCCGATATCTGGAAAGTCATCGCCGACGGCTGGCTGTACTCCGGCTGGGTGGTGGGCGCTTCCCGGATCAGGGCCGTGGATGACACGTGGCCGCAGGCCGGCTCACGCCTGCACCACTCCGTGGGCGCGTGGCCGCTGGTGATCAACGACAGCACGCAGGTGACCGGCGTCGAACCCGGTAAATCCCTGGAACTGGTGGCCCGCGGCTGGCCCATGGGCGAAGCGAAGGTGGCCATCACCCTTGAGGACCGGGGCGATCAGTGCCTGGTGACCATCGCCGAGGACGCCATCCGCGGACCCGGCAAGCGGGTGCCCAAGGTACTGCGTGACCCCGCAATCTCAGTGCGCAACCGCGAGACCCTCAAGCGGCTCGAACTCATGGCAGCAGGCGGGGCAGGGAGATAGCACGCACGGGTTAAAGCAACGCGGGGTCACATCCCGCCCAATAACTTCGGATTATCGGGCGGAAAGTGACCCCGCGTTGTTCCTGCGAACTAGACCTGCGCGGCCACGCCGTCGCGGGAGATGTCCACCATGTCCTCGCGCGGCACCACCTTGATGCGCTCACGCTTGACCTCGACACCGTGGGAGCCGCCGGCCTCCGTGGCGGCCGCGCCAAGGGCGAGCTCGTGCGCGTCCAGCGCCAGCCAGCCTTCCCAGCTGGTGAACTTCACGCCCCGGGCGTCAAGGAGTTCCACGACGGCGTCCTCTGCGGGAACACTGGCCACCGGGAGGTTTTCGCGGTCCTCCAGCAGGTAGGTGACGGTCTCGAGGGCGTCGCCCTTGGTGTGGCCGATCAGGCCCACCGGTCCGCGCTTGATCCAGCCGGTGGCGTAGATGCCCGGCACGTGGGTGCCCGAGGCGTCCAGGACGCGGCCGCCGTCGTTCGGGATGACGCCCTTGGTGTGGTCGAACTCGATCTCCGGCAGGGCGGAGCCGAAGTAGCCGATGGCGCGGTACACGGCCTGGACCGGGTACTCCACGAACTCGCCGGTGCCGCGTGCGTTGCCCGTGCCGTCCAGCTCGGTGCGCTCGAACCGCATGCCGGCCACCTTTCCCGGGGTCTCGGCGTCGTCATAGATCTCCACCGGGCTGTGCAGGAAGTGCAGGTGCAGGCGGCGGGAGGCCTTGAGCTCGGAGAGGTCCTCGGGCTGCTCGGCGATCCAGTTGGTGAGCGTGCCCACCATGGTCTTGGTCTGATTGTTCGTCTGGATCTGGCGGTCCGATTCCTCGTCGAACTCGAAGTCCTCCGGGTACAGGATGATGTCCACGTCCTTGGAGTGGGACAGCTCGCGCAGCTCCAGCGGGGTGAACTTCACCTGGGCGGGGCCGCGGCGGCCGAAGACGTGCACGTCCGTGACCGGGGAAGCCTTCAGGCCGGCGTAGACGTTGTCCGGGATTTCAGAGACCAGCAGGTCGTCGGCGTGCTTGGACAGGACGCGGGCCACGTCCAGTGCCACGTTGCCGTTGCCGATCACGGCGATTTCCTTGGCCTCGAGCGGCCATTCGCGCGGCACGTCCGGGTGGCCGTCGTACCAGGAGACGAAGTCTGCGCCGCCGAAGGAGCCTTCGAGCTCGATGCCGGGGATGTTCAGGTCCGCGTCCTTGATGGCGCCGGTGGCGAAGATGACGGCGTCGTAGTGGGTGCGGAGGTCCTCGATGGTGAGGTCGGTGCCGTAGTCCACGTTGCCGAAGAAGCGGATGTCGCCGCGGTCCAGGACCTTGTGCAGGGCGTTGACGATGCCCTTGATGCGGGGGTGGTCCGGGGCAACGCCGTAGCGGATCAAGCCGTAGGGTGCCGGGTAGCGGTCAAAGAGGTCGATGCTCACGGTCAGCTCGCCGCTCTTGACGGCCTCGCTCTTTGTGAGGATGTCCGCGGCGTAGACGCCGGCCGGGCCGGAGCCCACGACGGCGACGCGCAGCGGACGTTCGGCAGAACCTACGGTGGTGCTTGATGACACGGCTGTGTTCCTTTTCTTCGGTCCGTCCCAACTAGGTAGCGGTAAGTGTCGTTATGAGGGTTGAAAACGACACTTGGCGCTACTTAGTTGGGTGGGGGCTACTAGGTTGTGAGGACTCGGGGCTTGCGGGGGCTGTTCGGGGTGGTGGTGCTGTAGTCAGCGGTTTTGAAGTGCGACGGCGCGAAAGGGCTCACGCGCACCACGTCACCGATGACAATAACGGCGGGATTTGCGACGCCGGCGGCTTCCGCCTGGTCCGCAATGGAACCAAGGGTGCCGATCGTCACGCGCTGGTCCGGCAAATAGCCGTTTTCCACGATACCAACTGGCGTCCCGTCAGGCAGTCCGGCTTTGCCGAGGGCGGACGCGGATTCGCGCAGCTGGCCCACACCCATCAGCAGGACGATGGTGTGGTCGGGGCGGGCGGGGATTTCAGAGAGTTCCTCGTGGCCGGTCACCACGCTGAAGCCCTTCGCCAGTCCGCGGTGCGTCACCGGGATTCCGGCTGCGGCGGGAACGGAGATCGCCGACGTGACGCCGGAAACCACTTCAACCTCGACGCCGTGCTGCCGGCAGTATTCGGCCTCTTCCCCGCCGCGGCCCAGGACGTACGGATCGCCGCCCTTGAGCCGGACCACCCGGTGGCCTTTGAGGGCTTCCTCGACGAGGATCCGGTTGATCTCCGCCTGCGGCACGGGGTGGTGGCCGGGCGTCTTGCCAACCTCGATCACGCGGACATCGGGTGCAAGTTCGTTCAGGAGTTCGCGGGGGCCCAGGCGGTCGGCCACCACGACGTCGGCCTGGCCCAGGAGGCGGCGGCCGCGGACGGTGATGAGCCCGGTATCGCCGGGGCCGCCACCCACCAGCGCAACGGAACCGCGGTGGGCCCGGCGGCGGCGCAACGGAAGGTCACCCGTTTCGAGGGCGGTAGCAACGGCGTCGCGCACTGCCATGGCACGGCGAGGGTCTCCCCCGGCGTTCACTGCGATCTTGACGTCGTCCACCTCGGCGACTGCCGGGGTCCAGGCGGCGGAGGCCTCATGGTCGGAGGCGTTGACGCACCAGACGCGCTGCGCCTCGGCGTCGTTCGAGACCTGGGCGTCCACGGCGGTATCGCCGGTGGCGGTCTGGACGAACCAGGCGCCGTCGACGTCGGACGGAAGGTAGGTGCGTTGCTCCCAGGTGAGGAGGCCGGCGTCGGCCATGTCCTGGAGCGCGGCGGAGGCAACGGGAGCCACGACGGTGACCACTGCACCGGCGTCAAGCAACCCCTTGGCGCGGCGGGCAGCAACGGGGCCCCCGCCCACCACCAGCACCGGGCGGCCGAGGAGGCGCAGCGCGGTGGGGTAAATATCCTGAATTGCCATGAATCAACGGTAGGGCCGCGTCACAATCGCCCACAAAGGCCGAGCAACACCAGTTCACGCAAGGTAACGCTTCGTCACAAAGCTGCCAGGCCGTCGTCGGTCGCCTTCATGGGGCACATCGGCGGGGCCCAGGGCCGTCTGCGCCCTTGTCCCCGGCGCGTCCGCGCCAATGTGCCCGGTTCAGTTGCTGATGCCGGCGAGGAACCGGCCGCGGTCCCGGATGAGCCGGTGCAGGTAGGGCCGCAGGACCAGCTTTTCGGCTGCACGGCCAAGGAGCCCGAACGGCGCCGTGAACTCCACCCGGTCTGTCATGATGCAGCCGCCGGGGGTGGCCTCGAATTCATGGACGTGGCGGAAGGACCGGAACGGGCCGCGGATTTGCTCGTCCGTGAAGCTCCGCGGGTAGTCCATCTGGGTGACGCGGCTGGTCATCGTGAGCGAAAGCCCGAAATGCCGTGCCCGCCAGGAGACTTCCTGGCCCTCACCGATCAGCCCGGACGTCACGCCGGCCACCGCCCGCTCCCCCGAGCCTTTCTGGGATTCCACGTGGGCGTCGACGCTGCGGGCCAGGTCGAACAGCCTCTCCGGTGGAAGGGAACTCTCGGTGTGGCACGCAAAATTGGCGGTCATGGGGCCAGTCTGCCATCCAGGTCCTTTGGCGTCGGCACCTCCCGGGTCCGGCCGAAAATGCGTAACTTTTGGGCCTGATGCAGGACGGTGCCCGCGATACCGCGCGGCGGGAGCAGCCCCGGGCGGTCAGAAGTTACGCATTTGGGTCGGCGGACACGGCAAAGCCCGACGGCGGGAGGTCGCCGTCGGGCTTTGCGGGGTGCGGAAGGCGGGGGTGCTTAGCGGGTGCTGCCGGCCAGGAGGCCGCGGCTGCGGAGGAGCCGCTTCTCGATGGGCCCGAAGACCAACAGCTCTATCAGGATGCCGACGGCGAGGATCAGCAGGATCGCCGACATCACCACGGCCATGTCGGACAGCTGCCTTCCCTGATCCAGCAGGGAGCCCAGGCCGAAGCCGATGGTGCCGCCCACGGCGATGATTTCCGCCGCCATGAGAGACCGCCAGGAGAAGGCCCAGCCCTGCTTCAGGCCGCCCAGGTAGCCGGGCAGCGCGGCGGGGAGGATGATCTGCAGCGCCATCTCCAGCCGGGACGCGCCCAGGACGGTGCCCACGCGCCGGTACTGCGGCGGGATCTGGTCCACACCGGAAATCAGGCCGTTGATGATGGACGGGATGGCGCCCATGAACACCACGAAATACACGGTGGCGTCGGTGAGGCCGAACCAGATGATGGCCGCCGGGACCCAGGCAACCGACGGCAGCACCTGGAGGCCGGAAATCAGCGGACCAAAGGCCCGGCGCAGCGGCGCGACCTGGGCCAGCAGCAGTCCCACCGGTGTGGCGATGGCGACCGAAATGACGAAGCCCACCAGCCCTCGCTGCAGTGACGTCCATACGGATTCCTGCACTTTGCCCTCGCTCCAGAGGACTCCCATCTGGCCCAGCACGTCCATCGGGCCTGGGACCTGATCGCGGCGCTTGAACCCAAGCGAGACGTAAAACTGCCAGATCAGCACCAGCACCACCAGGGCGGCGATGGGCAGCAGGATGCGGCTCCAGTCCACCCGGCGCTTCCGGTCGGCGTCGGACTGCAGGGAGTCCAGCCCGGACTCGAGTTCGCGCAGGTCCTCGCGCCCGGTGGAGGACCGGGTCAGCGCGGCGTGGATGTGGCGGGGCTCGGCCGGTTCGGCGGAAGCTTCGGCCAGGGGCGTTGGGTTACTTGGCATGGCGGCGGATCTCCTCCCGGAGCCGGGCAGTGATGACCCCGGTCAGCTGGCCGGCGAGCCCGGCGTCGGTTCGGTGTTCCTCGGTGACGTCCCACTCCTGGACCACCCGGCCCGGCCGCGAGGACAGCAGCAGCACGCGCTGGCCCAGCCGGACGGCCTCGCGGACGTTGTGGGTCACGAAGACGATGGTCCGCCCGGTTTCCTTCCAGATCCGCTCCAGTTCATCGTGCAGCAGGTCGCGGGTGATGGCGTCGAGGGCGGCGAAGGGCTCGTCCATCAGGAGCAGCTGCCGGTCCTGGGCGAGCGAGCGCGCCAGTGACACGCGCTGGCGCATGCCGCCGGAGAGCTCGTGCGGGCGCTTGTCCCCGGCCGAACCCAGGTGCACCAGCTCAAGGAGTTCCTGGGCCTTGGCCTTGCGCTCCGCCTTGCCAACGCCGCGGAGTTTCAGGGCCAGCTCGATGTTTTCCCGGGCGGTCAGCCACGGGAACAGCGCGGCGTCCTGGAACATGAAGGCGGCACCGTCGCTGGGCACCTCCAGGGCGCCCGACGACGGCGGCTCCAGTCCCGCGATGATGTTCAGCAGGGTGGATTTGCCGCAGCCGGAGGCACCGAGGAGGGCAACGAACTCGCCCTTCCCGATGGTGGCGTTGACGTCGTCCAGTACCGGGGCGCCGTCGCCGAAGCGCTTGCCCAGGTGTTCCAGTACGACTGGCATGGTGCCGTCCTTAAGTTGGTGGGTTGGATCAGTCCTGGCCGAGGCCGGCTGCTGAAATCTTGCTGCTGCGTTGGCCGGCGGGGCCTTCGCCGGCCACGTCATTCAGAGGGCGGAGGTCGAAGAGCCCGTTGATCTCGGCCTGCTTGGTGGTGCCGGCCGCGACGCCGTCGCGCAGCAGCCGCGGGTAGCTTCCGGCCAGCGGGTCCAGCGTGTAGGTGATGTTGGCCAGGGACCGGGCCAGGACGTCGTCGGCAAGGGCCGCGCCCGCGGATTCCTGCAGTGCCGAGTTGATGACGGAAGCTTTTTCCGCGGCGGGGGCCTCGTTCAGCCAGGCCACCGACTTCGCATGGCCGGCCAGCAGTGCCTTGACGGTGTCCGGATGGTCCGCGGCGAACTTCTGGTTCACGATCAGCACCGTTGTGGGAAACTCGCCCGGCTTCCCGGTGCCGCTGCCGTCCCAGAGGTCCTTTTCGTCCACCAGCACCTTGGCTCCGGCCTGGAGCACCAGGCGTGACGCCCACGGCTCAGGCAACCACGCGCCGTCGAGCTTTCCGTCCTGGAACAGCTTCAGCGTTTGCGCGTTTTCCGTGGGGTTGATGGCGACGTCGCCGCTGCCGTCCACGTTGGTCTTGTAGCCCTGGCCGGCAAGCCAGGCGCGGAGGGCAACGTCCTGCGTGCCGCCCAACTGCGGGGAGGCGAGGGTCTTGCCCCTGAGGTCGGCGGCCGAGTTGATCTCCGGCTTGACCACGAGTTGGGCGCCGCCCGCGGCAGCACCGGCAATGATCCTGACGGACTCGCCCCGGCTCTTGACGTACGAGTTGATGGCCGGGTTCGGGCCGATGTAGGCGGCATCAATAGCGCCGGCGTTCAGGGCCTCGATGGCTGCCGGCCCGGCGTTGAAGGTTTCGGTGCTGAGCGACGTGCTGCCCAGGGCTTCGGCGAGGAACCCCTCCTTGATGCCAACCAGTGCCGGGGCATGGGTGACATTGCCGAAGTACCCGAGCTTCAGCTCGGCGGCGGGCGTGGGCTCAGCGGCCTGCGCCTCCGTGTTCCGCGAAACGGTGGACGCCACCACGGCCCCGACGGCGATCAGCAGGACCAGTCCGATGGCAAGGGCGGCCTCGACGGCACGCTTGCGCTTGGGTGCTGCGCTTTCGCCTGCCACGATGCGGATCATCCCGGGCTTGGAACTAGTCATTGTTTCACCATAGGGAGAGTCATATTCCCGTTCAATGAAGCCTAAACGGGGGGTCACGCACGTTCATCTAGCGTCACATTCGGCCGCCCTGCCGCCGGACTTCCGCGATTCAGTTTCCCTTCACATTGACCAGCTGCCGCAGCTTGTGCCGCACCGACACCAGGTCCGCGGCGTCGTGCATCACCTTGTCAATGGGCTTGTAGGCTGCGGGAATCTCGTCGATGAAAGCCTCCGACGCCCGGAACTCAATCCCCCGCATGGCCTTCTTCAGCTCCTCCAGGGAGAACGCCTTGCGGGCGGCGTTGCGGGAGTACTCACGGCCGGCCCCGTGGGGCGAGGAGTTCAGCGACGCGGGGTTGCCGCGGCCTTCCACTACGTACGACGCCGTCCCCATGGACCCGGGAATGAGTCCAGGATCGCCGGGCCCGGCTTTGATGGCGCCCTTGCGGGACACCCACACCGACTTGCCGTAGTGCGTCTCCTGCTGGGTGAAGTTGTGGTGGCAGTTGATCCGTTCCAGCTCGCGCACCCGGCCGCGCACCCAGTGGCCGAACCGGGTGGTAACGCGGTCCATCATCTCCTCGCGGTTCAGCAGCGCGAAATGCTGGGCCCAGCGCAGCTCCGCAATGTACCTCTCGAACTCGGGCGTGCCCTCCTCGAGGTAGGCGAGGTCCGGGTGTGGCAGGTAGATCTGGTTTTTGCGGCTGACGCGCTGCGCGACGCCGATGTGGTGCTGGGCGATCTTGTTGCCGACGCCGCGCGAGCCGGAGTGCAGGAAGAGCCAGACCGCGTCGGATTCGTCTGCGCAGACCTCGATGAAGTGGTTGCCCGAGCCCAGGGAGCCCAACTGCAGTTCCCATTTTTCGACATACTGGTCCGGATTGAAGCCGGCTTTCGCGGCCAGCCTCTTCAGCTCCGCGATCCGGGGTTCCGCCGTGGGGAGCACTGTCCGGTTGTTGTGACCGGCCGAAAGCGGGATGGCGCGTTCAATGTCCTCGCGCAGCGTCTTGCGGTTCTTGGGAAGGTCCTTAAGCGCGTGCTGGGTCCGGACCGCGATCATGCCGCAGCCGATGTCCACCCCCACCGCCGCCGGGATGATGGCGCCGAGCGTGGGGATGACGGAGCCGACGGTGGCGCCCAGGCCCAGGTGCGCGTCCGGCATCAGTGCCAGGTGGGGATAGATGAAGGGCAGCTGTGAGGTCATCACGGCCTGCTCGCGGGTCTTGTCATCCAGGATCGAAGCCCAGTTCAGAAGCTTCGGGTTGATGGTCTCCATGCTCCGCCTCCTCCTAACAACCATACGAGACGACAAAACCGCGGCTTGTTCGCGAATCAGGACCTTGAAGGTCCGGATCTGCGAACAAGCCGCGGCTTCGAAAGGGAGTCCCTAGATGCTGTAGCGCTCGTCCTCGTGGTCGCCCGGGTGGTCCTTGACCAGGCCGGCGGCGAGGGTGTTGCCGTCCAGCGGGTCGATCACCAGGAATGCGCCGGTGCGGCGGTGGTGCAGGTAGTTCTCCAGCGGCAGCGGCGCGGCGAGCCGGAGCTGCGCGTTGCCGATATCGTTCAGTTCCAGGGTGGATGCCGGTTCCAGCTTGAAGGAGGCCAGGTCCAGCTTGCCTCCAACGTTGCGGACCAGCGCCTGGACAGTGCGGGTGCCGTGCTTGACCAGCACCTTCTGGCCCTCGCGCAAGGGCTTCGGGGACAGCCAGCACAGTGACGCGTACAGGTCTGCGGAGGCCTCGCGGACGGTGCCGGCTGCAGCGATGGTGTCGCCGCGTGCGACGTCGAATTCCTCGGCCAGGCGGATGGCCACGGACTGCGGGGCGGCGGCTTCCTCCAGCGAGGCGCCGGCGAAGTCGATGCCCACCACCGTTGTGGTGCGCGGGTCCTGGCCGGGGGTCAGGACCGAGACCTTGTCCCCCACCTTGACCGAGCCTTCGGTGATCTGGCCGGCGTACGCGCGGTAGTCGCGGTAGTCCTCCACGTCCAGCCCGGCGGCAACGGCGTCCGGTGCCAGGGCGCCCTGCGGCCGGATGACCAGCTGCACCGGGAAGCGGAAGCTTTCCAGGTGGCTTTCCAGTTCGTCGGCGGCCGGCAGGGTCTCAAGGACCTCAAGCAGGGCGGGGCCGGTGTACCAGGGGGTCCGCTCGGAGCGGTCCACCACGTTGTCGCCGTCGAGGGCGGACACGGGGATGACCAGCAGGTCGGTGATTCCATCGGAACCCAGGCCCAGTTCGCGGCCCACCTGCTGCACGTCGGCTTCGATCCCGCGGAACACGGATTCGCTGAAGTCC
Organism: Pseudarthrobacter oxydans; assembly: GCF_034258515.1. Lineage (NCBI taxonomy): Bacteria > Bacillati > Actinomycetota > Actinomycetes > Micrococcales > Micrococcaceae > Pseudarthrobacter > Pseudarthrobacter oxydans. Next base: position 3,329,515 of record NZ_CP139438.1, read on the forward strand.
ACCAGGTCGATCTTGTTCACGGCCACGATCACGTGCGCCACGCGCAGCAGCTGCAGCACGGACAGGTGCCGGCGGGTCTGCTCCAGCACGCCCTTGCGGGCGTCGATGAGGACGACGACGGCATCCGCAGTGGACGCGCCGGTCACCGTGTTCTTGGTGTACTGGACGTGCCCGGGGCAGTCGGCCAGGATGAAGCTGCGGCGGTCGGTGGCGAAGTAGCGGTAGGCCACGTCGATGGTGATGCCCTGCTCGCGCTCGGCACGCAGGCCGTCCGTCAGCAGCGCCAGGTCGATCCCGCCGGCAGCCCCGCCGAAGCCGCGGTCCGCGGAGGTGCGGGCAACGGCGTCGAGGGTGTCAGCCAGGATGGCCTTGGAATCGTGAAGGAGGCGGCCCACCAAAGTGGACTTGCCGTCGTCGACCGATCCCGCGGTGGCGAAGCGGAAGAGCGTTGTGGGCAGGGCAGCTTCGAGGTCGCCGGCCGCGCCGGACAAAACTGTGTCGGTGCTCATTTAGAAATACCCGTCCTTCTTGCGGTCTTCCATGGCGGCCTCGGAGATGCGGTCATCTGCACGGGTGGCGCCACGTTCGGTCAGGGTGGAGGCAGCGACTTCAACCACAACGTCGGCCACCGTGTACGCGTCGGACTCGACAGCCCCGGTGCAGGACATGTCCCCCACGGTGCGGTAGCGGACGGTCTTGGTGATGACTTCCTCGTGCGGCAGCGGCTGGGACACCTCGCCCACCGCGCGCCACATGCCGTCGCGGGCAAAGACCTCGCGCTCGTGGGCGTAGTACAGGCCGGGCAGCTCGATGTTCTCACGCTCGATGTAGCGCCAGATGTCCAGCTCGGTCCAGTTGCTGATGGGGAACGCTCGGACATGCTGGCCCACGGTGTGGCGGCCGTTGTAGAGGTTCCACAGCTCGGGCCGCTGGTTGCGCGGGTCCCACTGGCCGAACTCGTCGCGGAGGCTCAGGATGCGCTCCTTGGCGCGGGCCTTGTCCTCATCGCGGCGGCCGCCGCCGAACACGGCGTCGAACTTGTTCTGCTGGATGGCGTCCAGCAGGGGGACGGTCTGCAGCGGGTTGCGGGTGCCGTCGGCACGCTCGGCGAGCTCGCCGCGGTCAATGAACTCCTGCACCGAGCCCACTACGAGCTTCAGGCCGAGGCGCTCAACGGTGCGGTCCCGGAAGTCGATGACCTCCGGGAAGTTGTGGCCGGTGTCCACGTGCAGCACGGGGAAGGGGACCTTGCCCGGCCAGAAGGCCTTGGTGGCCAGGTGCAGCATCACCACGGAGTCCTTGCCGCCGGAGAACAGCAGCGCGGGCTTCTCGAACTCGGCGACAACCTCGCGGATGATGTGGATGGCCTCGGATTCGAGGGTGTCCAGGCTGCTCAGTCGGGTTGAGACGGCGGAGTCGGTCACCTGGGTAGTCTCCTCGGTTAGGAAAGTGCTCATACGTGTAGTCCGCATTCTGTCTTGTCGGTACCTGCCCAGCGGCCGGCGCGGGGGTCGTCGCCGGGCGCCACCTTGCGGGTGCAGGGCTGGCAGCCAATGGAGGGGTAACCCTGGGATAGCAGCGGGTTGACGGGCAGGAGGTTGTCGTCCGAGTACTGGACCAGCTGGTCGAATGTCCATGCGGCCACCGGGTTGACCTTGACCAGGCCGTTCTTGTCATCCCAGCCGACCAGCGGAGTGTTGGTGCGGGTGGGCGCCTCGTCGCGGCGGACACCGGTGAACCAGAGTTCGTAGCCGGCCAGGGTGCGCTGCAGCGGGGCCACCTTGCGGAGGGCGCAGCACTGGGCGGCGTCGCGGGCGAAGAGGTCCTTGCCCAGGAGACGGTCCTGCTGTTCCACGGTGTTCTCCGGAAGCACGTCCACCACGTTGACGCGGAGGTTAGCGGCCACCTCGTCGCGCGTGGCATAGGTTTCCGGGAAGTGGTAGCCGGTCTCCAGGAACAGGACGTCGACGCCGGGCATCTGGTCAGCGACGAGGGCCGGCAGGACGGCGTCGGCCATGGAGCAGGCGACGGCGACGGCGGGCAGGTCGAAGTTGCGTTCCACCCAGGCGATAACATCGCGGGCGGGGGCGTCCCAGCCGAGCTCGGCCGCGCCGGCCTCGGCCAGGGCCTTGAGCTCTTCCACAGGACGCCTGGCAGGTGCGGGTGCGAGATGCTTTGCCATTACTGCAGTGCCTCCTCGTCTGCTGCGTGGGCCCATTCGGCGAAGGTCTGGCCTTCGGCGCGCTGGGCTACGAAGGTGCGGACTACGCGCTCCACGTAGTCGGGGAGATCGTCCACGTAGACCTTGAGGCCGCGGACGGTGCGGCCCAGGCCTGCTTCCTCGCGGTCGCTGGAAGCCAGCCCGCCGCCCAGGTGGACCTGGAAACCCGGGGAGGGGTCGCCGTCGGGCGTGGGAAGCATCATGCCCTTGAGGCCGATGTCCGCCGTCTGGATGCGGGCGCAGGAGTTGGGGCAGCCGTTGATGTGCAGGGACAGTGCGTGCGGCAGCTCGCCGGATTCTGCGAGGTCGGCCAGGCGGCGTTCCAGCTCGGCAACTGCGGTTGCTGCCGTGTGCTTGGTTTCCACGATGGCCAGCTTGCAGTACTCGATGCCGGTGCAGGCGATGGTGCCGCGGCGGAACACGGACGGGCGGGCGGAGAGGCCCAGCGCATCCAGTTCAGCCACCAGGGGCTCAACCTGTTCCTTCTCGACGTCCAGGACCACGAGCTTCTGGTGCGGGGTGGTGCGCAGCCGGTAGGAGCCGCGGGCCTCGAGGGTGTCCGCCAGCTTGACCAGCGCGGCGCCGGACAGGCGGCCGGCCAGCGGGGTGGCACCAATGAAGAACTTGCCGTCCTTCTGCTCATGCACGCCGACGTGGTCACCGGGCGTGGTGGGCTTGGGCGCGGCGGGGCCGTCGGCCAGCTTGTAGCCGAGGTATTCGTCCTCGAGGATCTGGCGGAATTTCTCCGGACCCCAGTCGGCCATCAGGAACTTCAGGCGGGCCTTGGTGCGCATGCGCCGGTAGCCGTAGTCGCGGAAGATGCTGGTAACGCCGAGCCACACGTCGGCAGCCTGCTCCGGCGTCACGAAGGCACCGAGTCGCTTGCCGAGCATCGGGTTGGTGGACAGCGCGCCGCCGGCCCAGAGGTCGTAGCCGATGCCAAGTTCCGGGTGGCGGACACCCACCAGGGCGAAGTCGTTGATCTCGTGGACCACGTCCTGGCTGGGGTGGCCGGTGATGGCCGTCTTGTACTTGCGCGGCAGGTTGGACAGCAGCGGGTTGCCGATGAACCGCTCCCCCAGCTCCGCGATCAGCGGCGTGGGGTCGATGATCTCGTCCTTGGCGATGCCGGCCACGGGCGAACCCAGGATCACGCGGGGAACGTCGCCGCAGGCCTCGGTGGTGGACAGGCCAACACCTTCCAGCCGGGTCCAGATCTCGGGGATGTCCTCCACGCGGATCCAGTGCAGCTGGATGTTCTGGCGGTCCGTGAGGTCAGCAGAGTCGCGGGCGAAGTCCACGGAAATCTGGCCGATGACGCGCAGCTGCTCGGTGGTGAGCGCCCCGCCGTCGATCCGAACCCGGAGCATGAAGTACTTGTCCTCGAGCTCGTGCGGCTCAAGGGTTGCGGTCTTGCCGCCGTCGATCCCGGGCTTGCGCTGGGTGTACAGGCCCCACCAGCGGAACCGGCCGTGCAGGTCCTGGCCGGGGATGGCGTCGAAGCCCTCTTTGGAATAGATGGTCTCGATACGCTCGCGCACGTTGAGGCCGTCGTCTTCCTGTTTCCAGGTTTCGTTGGCGTTCAGGGGCGTTTTGCCGTCCACTTTCCACTGCCCGTGCGGCTTCGCGGCGGGGCGGTTGGTGCGCGCGGGGCGCTTGGCGGCAGCGGAGTCCGCGGACGCTCCGGCTAGAGCTGTATCAGTCATGCATCGACTGTAGGTCCCGCCCGAAGTGCGTCACAAAGGCCCGGAAACGCTAAGTCACCTAGGGAAATATTTCGTCACGAAACGCCGGACAGCCTTGAAGAAGCCACCCTCCTGTGTTTCGGGTTCCGGTTCTGCGGGGGCTTCCTGGGGCTCGGGGGCCGGGGCGGCGGCCGGCGCCTGGGCCGCGGTTTCGCGGGCCTTTGCGACGGCGGCGTCGTACCGTTCCAGCGCGATCTCGGCCAGCACGGGGGACGGCAGCAGGGGTTCGGTCACAAGGTCGGCCCCGGCCTTGGCGAGCTGGTCGTGGAAGAAGCCCGGCGCCAGGAGGTAGGAGGCAATCACCACGCGCCCGCCGACGTCGACAGCCCCCGCGGACTCACCCGCCCCGGCACCGCCTTCCAGTTCCTCGCGAAGCATCGCGACGGCGTCGGGCACGGACGGCTTGGCCGAGGCACCATAGGCCGCCACCATCCGGTTGGACCGCAGCTCCCGGAGCTGGCCAAGCAGGTCTTCGACACTGACCGCGGCGTTGGGGTTGGAGGAGCCCGCGGCGGCGAGCACGATAACGTCGTTGTCCGTGACGCCGGCCTCCCGCAGCCGCTGGTCCAGCAGCGCGGCCAGGCGCGGATCCGGCCCCAGCGGCGCGGCAGCAGCACTGCCCGGCCGGCTCTTCACGGCCCGCGCGATGTCCACCTTGACGTGGTAGCCGACGCTGAGCAGCAGCGGAACCACGACGGCGGGCTCCCCCTCGGGCAGGCCGGCCACCACATCCACCAGGTCCGGCTGCTGGACGTCCACATAGGCTTCCCGGACATCGAGGCCCGGGCGGAGGGCGGCGATGGCGGCGCGCAGGGCGTTGACCTCCGCGGCTCCCTGTGTGTTGGACGTCCCATGGGCGCAGGCGATCATGATGGGGCTGTTCATAGGGGCTAGCGTAACGTTGGAGCCGCCCTGTCCGCCCTCTTTAAACCGCCGGGACGCTCCATGACATTCCCTTTTGACATCGCCCTGGTATGGCTGGACCTGGCCGGCATCTTCTTCTTCGCCGTGTCCGGATCGCTGCTGGCGGCCCGGAAGCAGTTCGACATCGTGGGCTCGCTCCTGCTGGCCTCGCTGGTGTCCCTCGGCGGGGGCGTGATCAGGGACATCATCCTCGCCGTCATCCCGGCCGCGTTCACCAACCCCGCATATCTGGTCCCGCCGGTGCTGGCCACGGTCCTGGTGTACTTCCTGTTCCCCGCGTTCCAGCGCTTCACGTCGCTGCTGGTGCTGTTCGACGCCGGCGGGCTGGCCCTCTTCTGCATCACCGGCACACTGAAGGCGCTGTCCTTTGGCGTGAACCCTCCGGCAGCGGTCCTGCTGGGGGTCACAACGGCGGTGGGCGGCGGGCTGCTCCGGGACATCACGGCCAACGAGGTGCCACAGCTGTTCAACCCCGCGGACCTGTACGCGGTGCCCGCGTTTTGCGGGGCCGCGCTGACCGGAGTGCTCTGGGTGACCGGAACCTTCAATGCGCTCACCGCATGCGCCGTGGCCGCCGTCGTATTTGCCTTCCGGGTGGCAAGCTGGCGGCGGTCCTGGCGCATCCCCTTGGCCGTCCACGGCTGGCACCGGGCCGAGGCCGACAGCGGCGAATCGCGGGGCCGCGATTAGCTAGGATTGAACCATGACTGACATGTTCCTCGAGAAATTCCGTGCGCTGGTTCCAAAGTATCTCGAGGACGAATGGCAGGCAGAGGACGGGCTGACTCCGGAGGAGCTGGACAAGGCCCTGGCCGACCACCAATTCCAGATTCCCCTGGTGCTCCGCGAGTTCTACCTGGCCGTTGGCGGCTGCGAGGACCTGATGGAGGCGTACCACTACTTCTGGGATCCGGACGAACTGGAAGTCGACGACGAAGGCTTCCTGATGTTCCTCGAGGACGAGGAAGAGGAATACACCTGGGGGTTCCGCATGGGAGACCTCAGCGTCCCGGACCCCATCGTGTACCGCCGCAACAACGCCCGCGGCCAGTGGAAGTCCGAGGAAGGCACCTTCTCGGAGTTCGTGTTCGACATGTTCGAGTGGGCCTTCGAGGACGACGAAGACTAGGTTCCGGCCAAAGCGGGGCACCTTGACACGGACGCGCCCGGCGGAAATGCGTGACTTATAGAGCCGGCACCCTGGCAGATCCCTGAGTTTCCGGGACCGGGCAGCCGTGGCAGGGCCAAAAGTTACGCATTTTCGTCGCCGCCATCGGCAGGACGCGCCGGAAAGACACCTCTGCGCCTCAACTCGAGGACAGACAGGACCTCTGCGACCATCGCCTCCGGCGCATGGACCACGTCCTCGTAGTAATAGCGGAGCACCAGATAACCGCCCAGGATGCTCCGGTTGTTCCGCCGCTGGTCCTTCTTGACCGAACGTGGTTCAAAGTGGGTTGAGCCGTCGGTCTCCACAACAAGGCACTCCTCGATAAGGAAGTCCACCTCCCCCACCCCTGGAATATTCACGTGCCTCCGCACTCTGAGCCCAGCTCTGGCAAAGTGCGTATTGGCAAGCACTTCAAGCACTGAGTCCGCCCTGGGAATCACCAGGTCCAGAAGCTTCCTGGCCTTGCCATTGCGCTTGCCACTACAGCTGGCATAGAGGAACTCGAGAGAGATGTCGCCGCGTCCGGCAGCAGACTGGATCATTATCAGAGCCTCCAGCTCGGGTAGGCAACGCATGCTATGCAGCAGGACGTCTGCCAGGCCCACCACAGGAAGCCAGCCGTGCCTCGGATGTCTGGGCCGCCCATGCTCCACCACTCCCGGGGTGCGCCCCGGATGACTGCGGCAGATGTGCAAGGCCGGGTCACTCTTCAAGGTCCACAACCCGTATACGGGTGCAGCAGACACACACGTCAGAAGCCCTCCCCGATTCATGGCCTGCTGCAGGGGATTTGCTGCCGGAATGGCGTAAACGCCGCGGCTGGACTTCACGATCCGGCCACTGGCCACGGCACCCCTGACGGCTGCCCGTCCAAATCCGGCCTTTTCCAGATGCGATGTCCGGGCCACGCCACCGCGGCGCTGAAGATAGTCGCTGATGTCCACCACGACAGCGTCACCCGAGGCGGCCCGATCCGCGAGGCAGGGCAGGAGCTATGTGGACGAAGACTGAGCGTCACTCAAGGAAAGTGGTCCCGGACGCGTATCTTTTGGCCAGTGGCAGGGGCAGGACCCTCGCGCTTCCGGGGATCACCAGATCGGCCTCCGCTAGCGTCATAAACGCCTGTGACAAAAGAGGTAACAACCTACTTGCGCAATGTGACAAAGCTGTCATAGACTATTCACGGATCCGCTAAACGCCTCCGGCGGGTCTGATGCGAACGGAGAGATAGCCTCGGTTTAAAGCAACGTATGACTCGTATCGTTGCGGAGAACCGGGGCTATCCCGTTTAACCCATCGATTGCTCCATACCTGCCGTTATGTGGCGCCAAAACGCCATCTGCACAGCAATCGATGACACGGAAAAGCCCGGCACCGTCTGCGGCAACCGGGCTTCCACGCAGGCACGGGCTAGCTGGCGCGGTCCACCACAGCAAGCGCGAAGTTGGACAGCGAGTCCTTGACCACGCCTTCGGGCAGCGGCGCGAGGGCGGCGATGGCTTCATCGGCCCACCGGCGGGCAACAACCCAGGACTCCGCAGTCACGGGGTGCTCGCGCAGCCCGGCGACGGCCTCCGCAAGCGCCTCATCCGAGGACAGGTCCCCGTCAATGAGCCGGAGAAGCCCGACGGCGGACTGGTCACCGTCCGCGGCAGCCTTGCGCAGGAGCAGCACCGGCAGGGTGGGAACACCTTCGCGCAGGTCGGTGCCCGGGGACTTGCCGGACTTGACCTTGATCCCGGTGACATCGATGACGTCGTCCGCGAGCTGGAAGGCCACACCCACCTTCTCGCCATATTCCACCAGGACGGGCTCGAACGCGGGATCGGCGTTGGCGAAGATGGCGCCGAGCTGGCCGGACGCCGCCACCAGCGAACCGGTCTTGTCAGCAATCACGGAAAGGTAGTGCTCGATCGGATCTTCATCCGGACGCGGCCCCACGGTCTCGTGCAGCTGGCCCAGGCACAGCCGCTCGAATGTGCGGGCCTGGATGCCGAGGGCCCGCGAACCGAGTTCGGACACCAGGATTGAGGCCCGGGCGAAGATCAGGTCGCCGGTGAGCACCGCCACCGAGTTGCCCCAGACCTCATGGGCCGTGGGCGCGCCGCGGCGGAACGGGGCAGAGTCCATGACGTCGTCGTGGTACAGGGTGGCCAGGTGCGTCAGTTCCACCACGACGGCGGCCTGCACCACGGCGGGAAGGGAAGCGTCGCCGAGGTGAGCGCACAGCAGTGTCAGCAGGGGCCTGATGCGCTTGCCGCCGGCTTCCACCAGGTGCCGCGACGTGGCATCAGCCAGGGGATCAGAGTTGGCGATCGCTTCACGGAGTTTTTTCTCCACGCGTGCCAGGTTGTTGGTGATGGCCGGGCCCAGCTCGGCGTCTCCGGCAATGGCGGCGAAGCCCGCAGGCAGCTGCAAACCCGTAGCGATGGCGGTGGTGTTGAGGCTGGGTTCGGAGTCCGGCAGGCCGTGCCCGGCGTGCGTCCAGCTGTGGTCTGCGGCGTTGGTCACGGGTTAACCCTAACTTTTTGTAGCGGATACCGCTGATTGGAGTCTGCCGGGGCGGGCTTCGTATTGGATGTGGCCGGAACCAGAGACTCCAGGACGCGGATCACCCGGTCCTCAAAGCCCCTCGCGGATGGGTCCGTGAGGTTGGCCAGGAGCCTGACCACAAAGCGCATCAGAACCGGGATGGGCATGCCGGTGCGCAGCGCGAGCTTCATGACGGCCGGCTTGCCGATCAGCGCGGCGAAGGCCCGGCCCAAGGTGAAGTGGGAGCCCCACTGGTCCCGCACGTAGTCCGCGTACCGCGCAAGGTGCGCGTCGGCGTCGTACGTTCCTCCCGCTGCCAGCGAGCGGGAGGAGGCGTCGACCAGGAACTCGGCGGCGAAGCGGGCGGATTCCATGGCGTAGGAGATGCCCTCGCCGTTGAACGGGGACACCATGCCGCCGGCGTCGCCCAGCAGGAGCAGCCCCGGCGAGTAGTGCGGGGTGCGGTTGAAGCCCATGGGCAGCGCTGCGCCGCGGATCTCGCCCACCTGGTTTTCCGGCGTGAAGCCCCATTCGGCGGGCATGCCGGCGGTCCATTCGCGCAGGACCTGCTTGTAGTCGAGCTTGCCGAATTCCTTCGAGGAGTTCAGGATGCCCAGGCCCACGTTGGAAGTGCCGTCGCCCACGCCGAACACCCAGCCGTAGCCGGGCAGCAGTTTGCCGTCGCGGCCGGGCAGCTCCAGCCAGCCTTCCATCCAGTCGTCGTCCGTGCGCGGCGAGGTGAAGTAGGTGCGCACGGCGACGCCGAGCGGGCGGTCGTCCCGCTTCTGGATGCCGAGCGAGACGGCGGTGCGGGTGGAGTTGCCGTCGGCGGCGAGGACGACGTCGGCACTGAAGTCGCGCGTCTCCCCCGCCTTGCGTCCGGACTCGTCCAGGAGCGCTGCGCGGACGCCGGTGACCCGGCCGCCGCCGTTGCGCAGTGCTTCGGTGACGCTGTGCCGCTCAAGGATGGTGGCACCGGCGGCCTGGGCATGGCGGGCCAGTTCCTCGTCGAATCCCAGCCGGGTGCGGATCAGGCCGTACTGCGGGAAGTCGGACACCTCGGGCCAGGGCAGTTCGATGGTGCGCCCGCCGGCGATCAGGCGCAGGCCTTTGTTCCGGCGCCAGCCTTCTCCCTCGGGGTGGGGCAGGCCCAGCTTCTGGATTTCACGGACGGCGCGGGGGGTGAGGCCGTCGCCGCAGACCTTCTCGCGCGGGAAGCTCGTTTTCTCCAGAACGGTGACGTCGATGCCCGCCTTGGCAAGGTAGTACGCGGCGGTGGAGCCGGCCGGCCCCGCGCCGACAATCAGTACCTTCACAGGTCAGCGGACGATGTTGCGGCGCAGCTTGGCCACCGGGCCCTTGTGCGCGGCGATGGCGGCAGCCGCATTGTCCGGGGCCGGCCCCGCAGGCTTGAACGCGCGGTGGACGGCCACGATCCCGCCGGAAAGGTTGCGGTAGGTGACCTGTTCCCACCCGGATTCCTGCAGCCAGGCGGCCAGGTGGTCCTGGTCCGGCCAGGCGCGGATGGACTCAGCGAGGTAGACGTACGCGTCCGGGTTGGAGGCTACCTTCGTGGCGATGGCCGGCAGGGCGCGCATCAGGTATTCGGTATACATGGTGCGCCAGAGCGGGATCACCGGCTGGGAGAACTCCGCGATGACCAGCTTGCCGCCCGGTTTGGTGACGCGGAGCATCTCCTGCAGCGCCTTCTTCGGCTCGTTGACGTTGCGGAGGCCGAAGGAGATCGTGGCGGCGTCGAACGAGTTGTCGGCGAAAGGCAGGTTGGTGGCATCACCGGCAACAAAATTGATGTCCGGCCGGCGGCGCTTTCCAACCTTGAGCATTCCCAGGGAGAAGTCGCAGGCCACAACGTCTATTCCAGCATCGGCATACGGCTCGCTGGAGGTGCCGGTACCGGCTGCCAGGTCAAGGACGCGCTGGCCTTTGCTGACGTCCATGGCTTCCACCACAACCTTGCGCCAGCGCCGGGTCTGCCCCAGGGACAGGACATCGTTGACGACGTCGTATTTCGGTGCGACGTCGTCAAACATCGTGGCTACTTCGTCCGGACGCTTATCCAAGGATGCTCGGTTCACCATGCCATTGTCTCAAATGTTCGGGAAGGTCCGGACCAAGGCGGCATGGAGTCAAAGCTTCGCGAGGAATGCCCTGGTATCCGCTGCCACCTGCTCCGGGCATTCCCAGAGGACCACGTGGCCGGTTCCGGCGTACGTTTTCAGGACGGAGCCGGGTATGCGGGCTGCCAGGAGTTCCTGCTGGCTGCGGGGCAGAAACCCGTCCTGCTCTCCCCACAGGATCAGCGTGGGCGCGTGGATGGTTCCGGTTTCGGTGGGCGGTACCGCCAGGCAGAGCCCCGCAAGCACGGACTTCCACACGTGCGCGGGCATCTTAAGCCCATCTGCCACCCGGTCATCGAGGTACCAGCCGGGCACGGCCTGGCCCAGGGGAAACCACAGCAGCGACTGACGCACCCAGTCCTCGTCGAGCGGGTCGGCCAGGGCGTCCACTTCGTCGGCGAACGCGGGCCGGCCTTGAAGGGTCAGCGGCGAACCCACCAGGAGCAGGGCATCAACACGTTCAGGCTGCATCACGGCCAGCTGCTGGGCCACGTAGCCCCCGCTTGAGGAGCCCAGGACGGCGGCCGATTCAAGAGCCAGTGCATCGAGGATGGCCGCCACGTCCCGGGCCTGGTCCTCCAGTGAGTAGCCGTCGGCAGGCTTGTCCGCGTCTCCGTGGCCGCGCAGGTCAGGCGCGAGGATCCGGAATCCCTCCAGAAGCGGGGCCAGCCGGTCAAAGCTCCGGCGCGATTCCCCCCAGGCATGGAGCAGCAGCAGGGGCCGCGCCGACGCGTCCCCCTGGATCAGGCACGGCACGTGGATCCCGGTGCTGAGGAACAGCTGGCGGACTTCGGAGTCCATGACTGAAGGGTACGCCCGCCCCCGCCGCCGCGGGTACCTCCAGCAGGCCTCCCGGGCCACCGCACGCTCGGGAGTAGTGTTGTCTCATCATGACGAGCACGTTCCGCACCTTGACAGTCCCCCTGGATGGAAAAGAATTCCCCGGGGGGCTTCCTGCGTTTCTGGTCCGGGACGATGTCCTCTGCTGGACCCGCCGCGAGGCCGGACTGGCAGGATTCGGCGAGATCGCGCGCTTCACGGCAACGGGCCCTGAGCGGTTCCTTGAGGCAGACATCTGGTGGCGCCACCTGGTCCTCGAGGCCGAAGTCATTGATACCGTGGAGCTTCCCGGCACCGGACCGGTGGCTTTCGGATCCTTTGCCTTTTCCAAGACCTCGGCGCACGAATCGCGGCTGATCGTGCCCGAAATCGTGGTGGGCGTGCGCGACGGGCAGGTGTGGCTCACCCAGCTGACGTTCGACGACGGTCTCCTCACGGAGGACGGTGCCCTCGCCGCACTGGACCGCTGGCTTGCCGGCGGTCCCGCAGCAGCTGCGGCCGCACCCGTTGCAGCAGGCACGACGGCGGCAGCGGACCCGGCCGGGGACGGCACCATGGGTGGTGCCCGCGCCAAGGCGGGCGGCGCCGTCGTACGTCCCCTCCCGCTCGCCGCGGCGGCAACCCTGCACACCGGCTCCCTGAGCGAGGAATCCTGGATGGCCGCGGTCGAAGCGGGCGTGGCCGAAATCCGGACGGGCGCACTGGAGAAGCTGGTGCTTGCGCGCGACGTGGTGGCCACTATTCCGTCGGGCGTACATGCGTCGGCGGTGCTGAGGGAGCTCGCCGCGCGGTACCGCGAGTGCTGGACATACGGGGTGGACGGGCTGGTGGGGGCGACTCCGGAGATGCTGATCCAGGTTGAGGGCCGCACTGCCCAGGCCCGCGTGCTGGCCGGAACACTGGACCGACGGGATGCGCACGGCGAGGACGGCCTTCCGATGGATTACGCCACCAGGGTGTTGGCAGGATCCGAAAAGCAGCGGCATGAACACGAGATCGCCATCCAATCGCTGACCTCGCAGCTGGCACCGTTCTCGGAAGCCATGAACGCGCACGACGAACCGTTCATCCTGGAACTGCCCAACGTGTGGCACCTGGCGTCCGATGTAAAGGCCGAGCTCGCCGAGATCGAAGGCCATGTGCCTACCTGCCTTGCCCTGATCAACGCCCTGCACCCCACCGCCGCCGTCTGCGGGACCCCCACGGAGGTGGCCGGTGCGCTCATCCGCAAGCTGGAGCACCTGGACCGCGGACCGTACGCCGGGCCGGTGGGCTGGCTTGACGCCGCCGGAAACGGCGAATGGGGCATTGCCCTGCGCGGCGCCGTCATCGAGTCCCCCACTTCGGTGCGGTTGTATGCCGGCTGCGGCATAGTCGACGGCTCGCAGCCGGAGGCCGAGCTTGCCGAAACGTGGGCCAAATTCCGGCCGATGCTGGAATCGCTCGGCATCAGCAGCTGACCCCTCAGTCCCAGGAAGTCCGGGATCGGAGACAAGCTCTTCTCCGACGCGCTTGATTTTCACTGTGCTTTAGTTATCCAATAGTGAAACTAAGTTTCCTGTGATGCACATCTCATAATCGGCGCTACACTATGTACCGATTTAGCACCACATACTCCCCGCAACAAAAGGTAAGAAAACATGCAGCTCAAGTCCCTGGCCACGGCCAAAATGACCGCCAAGGCAGCAGCACTCTTCGCCGTCGGCGCCCTCACCCTCACGGCCTGCGGTGGCGGAAGCTCCACCCCGGCTGCCTCCGCAGGCGGCATCCAGCTCATCAACGCCGGCAAGCTCACGGTCTGCTCGGACATCCCCTACGAGCCGTTCGAGTTCGAGAAGGACGGCCAGACCGTCGGCTTCGACATCGACATCGCCAAGGAGGTCGCCAAGGACCTCGGTGCAGAACTGAGCATCGTGGACAGCTCCTTCGAGGCCATCGAGACCGGTACCGCACTGACCCAGTGCGACCTGGGGATCTCCTCGATCTCCATCACGGACACCCGCAAGTCCGTGATGGACTTCTCCACCCCGTACCTGGATGACGACCTGGCCCTGGTTGCCAGCGATGACTCCGGCATCAAGGGCCTGGACGACGCCAAGGGCAAGAAGGTGGGCGTCCAGCAGGCCACCACCGGCGCCGACTACGCCCAGGAAAAGGGCATCGACGCCCAGCAGTTCGAGGACACCGGCCTCCTGGTGCAGGCCCTCGAGGCCGGCACCATCGACGCCGCCCTGGGCAACCAGTCCGTCCTGGGCTACGCGATCAAGGACCAGCCCAAGTTCAAGAGCGTTGAGGACTTTGCCACCGGCGAGCAGCTGGGCATCTCCATCAAGAAGGGCAACACCGCCATGGCGGAGAAGGTCAACGGCACGCTCAAGCGCCTGACCGACGACGGCTCCCTGGCAAAGTTCAAGACCACCTGGTTCGGCGAAACCGCCAAGTAACCACGGCACTGTAGTCGCCGCGAAGGCCCCGCCCCGGGTCCTGCACGGCACTGAGGACTACGCCGCCTTGAGAACTCCGCAGTTGGGGCCCCGGACGAGCTGTACCCAGTCCGTCCGGGGCCTCTGCCACGCACTACGAATGTGAGCACCCCATGGCAATGACCGCACGTCAACGAGCCAGAGTAAGCCTGTACGTCCAAGCCGGAATCTTTGTTGTGGCCATCGCCGCGCTGATCCTGGCCACCGACTGGAAGACCATCGGCAACAGCGTCTTCAACTTCGCCAAGATCGGGCCGATGTTCCCGGGCATCTTTGTCACCGGCCTGGTCAACACCCTGATCTATACCGTCCTCGGCTTCATCGTGGGCCTCTCCGGCGGTCTGCTGCTGGCCCTGATGAAGCTCTCCAGTTTCCCCCTCTACCGCTGGATCGCCACCGGCTACATCGAGTTCTTCCGCGGCATCCCCGCGCTGCTGGTCTTCATTGCCTTCGGCTACGGCGTGCCGCTGGCGTTCGGCGTCTCGTGGAACATCACCGTGATCGTGATGGTTTCACTCGGCATGGTGGCCTCGGCGTACATCGCCGAAACCCTCCGCGCCGGCCTGCAGGCGGTGCCGAAGGGCCAGCTGGAAGCCGCCCGGTCGCTGGGCATGCCCCAGTGGCGGGCCATGGTGACCATCGTCATCCCGCAGGCCTTCAAGATTGTCCTGCCGCCGCTGACCAACGAGGTCATCCTGCTCACCAAGGACTCGTCCCTGATCTATGTCCTGGGCCTCACCGCCTCCCAGTACGAACTCACCAAGTTTGGCCGCGACGGCATCTCAAGCCTCGGTGCCGGCCTGACGCCGCTCCTCGTGGCCGGCGCCTTCTACCTGGTGATCACCATCCCCCTGAGCTTCCTGGCCCGGAAGTTCGAAAGCCGCACCGCGCGGAACAATCGATAGGCAGGGAAGACCATGAACGACGTCGTAATTCACTCCCGCAATCACACGGGTCCCGTCCACGCGGCCGGCGTGTCCATCAAGGACCTGCGCAAGTCCTACGGCAGCAACGAAGTCCTCAAGGGCATCAGCCTGGACGTGGCGCCGGGTGAAGTGGTGTGCCTGATCGGCCCGTCCGGCTCCGGCAAGTCCACCCTGCTGCGCTGCGTGAACCTGCTGGAGCAGCCCAATGAGGGCGCCATCCACGTGGGCGGATTCGAAGCCACCGACCCCGACGTGGACATCGACAAAATGCGCCGCAAGGTAGGCATGGTGTTCCAGCAGTTCAACCTGTTCCCGCACCTGGACGCCAAGCGCAACTGCTCCATCGCCCAAACGAAGGTCCTCAAGCGCTCCCAGGCCGAGGCGGACAAGGTGTCCATGCACAACCTTGAGCGCGTGGGCCTGGGACACCTCGCGGACCGTTTCCCGGACCAGCTCTCCGGTGGCCAGCAGCAGCGTGTGGCCATTGCCCGGGCGCTCAGCATGGACCCGGAGCTGATGCTCTTCGACGAGCCCACCTCCGCGCTGGATCCCGAGACCGTGGGCGATGTCCTCTCCGTCATGCGGAACCTCGCCAAGGAGGGCATGACCATGCTGGTGGTGACCCACGAGATGGGCTTCGCCCGCGAGGTGGCGGACCGCGTGGTGTTCATGGACGGCGGCGTTGTGGTGGAGGAAGGCGCGGCCGAGCAGGTCATTGCCGCCCCCACCCAGCCCCGCACCAAGGAGTTCCTGCGCCGCGTCCTCGATCCGACGCACATCGGCCTCGAGGAGTAGCGCGTTTCGCGCCCGAAAAGGACAGCCGCTATCCGGCCCCGGATGGCGGCTGTCCTTTTCGGGCGCGAACACCCGGAATGGTGGCGCGAAGCGGTAGCTTGGGCACCCCCTCCGCGATAAGGAAGGCCGCAAAAGTCTCCGCATCCCGCAGCTCAGCCCAGGTCCACCGGACAACCCTCCGTCCAGTTGCACGGACCCGGTCCTCCCTCCTTTTTTCGGCAATCACCACCTCGGAGACAGTGCGGCCCCGCAGAAACTCCGGTTTCTGGTACTTGATGAGACCATCAAACTCGCCTGCTATTCTTTCCACGCCCCATTCGAAGTCGAGGTAGGCCACAAAGCCTTTCCTGTCCGCCACCCTGCACTGAAGCAAGGGGATGGGAAACCCTCCAAGGAACATGTAGGCGCGACTCAAGGATTCACCCGGTGATCCGGAATTCGGGTCGGCGAAGTCCAGTGCCGTACTGATGCGCCTGGCCGCGGCGGCACTGTATCTTTCGGTTGCCATCGCCTTCAAAGACTCCCTGTCCAGGGGTGGCAGCCCCGTAACGGCGTCCGGTTTGAGGACGTGGTCGAAGGCAATGACGGCCTGCTCAAACGGCCGCAGAGCGCCTAGGTCCAGGACAGTACGCTCCCTTGAGGTCACCAGGAGCCCTGTACGCTCGCAAATCTCCGAACCACTCACGCTGATGCGGTGGCGGCTGATTCCTGCCTTTGACCGGCCACCGGCCGCATCGTCGGTGCAGGCATGGACCACCTTCTGGGCCCCCAGGAGCGGAATGCGCCAAAGGGCTGCCGCCGATTCCAGGCAAAACACGTTCCGCGTCCTCAATGTGGTGGCTGTGGCCAGGATCAGCAGCGGATACCGGTCCCATGGCTTGAGGGCTTTCCAGACGGGCTCGGCAACGTATACGCCCTGCCTGATCCGGCGCAACTCCCCCGCTGCGCACTTCCGTGCAAGTTCCCGGGAGTCTTTGCCAAGGCGGGCATAATCGCTGCTGAGTATGAGTGCGTTGGTGTCCATCCAGCCATAATTGCGGGGCGTGTACGCCGCCGTAATGCCCGATCACGTGTATGTGGATTAAGGTGGCGCGCCCGATTCGGATGTCCGCTACCCGGTTCCCGGGGGCCGATGTCCGAACGGGTAGCGCAGACCCGATCCGGCCGCCGTCACCGGGCCAGCACTCCCCCGACGGCCGCGGCTACGGCTTCCGTGATCCGCGCGTGCAGGGCGCGCAGGCCGTGCCGGTCCGTGCGGACCTCCACGATGGTGCGGCCTTCGACCGGCCGGGCAAGCGCCTCGGCGAGTCCCGCCGTCGTACCCACCACTGAATGCCCGACGCCGTACGCTGCGGCGAGTGCCGAGAGGTCCACTGTGTGCGGGGTACCGAAGAGGCGCTCGACGGCGTCCCCGTAGGTTCCGGCCTCGCGCACCGCACCATGTTCCAGCAGGTCGAAGATGGCACCGCCGGAGTCGTTCAGGACCACGATCCGGAGCTGCGGCTGTTCCTCCCCGGAACCGAGGAACAGCCCGCCGGCGTCGTGCAGGAAAGTGACATCCCCCAGCAGGACGGTGGTTTCCTGCCGGCCCCCGAGCGCTATGCCGGTAGCCGTGGAGATGGTGCCGTCAATGCCTGACAGCCCGCGGTTGGCATAGACCGTGGCGGCTGGTTCCGGGGCGGGCACCCCGGCCAGGTCCACGTCCCGGATTCCATTGGAAGATCCCAGCAGCAGTTGGCCTCCGCTGTGCTTCCACACCAGCGACCCCACTGACGGGCCGGTGGCGGCGGTGTCGGCGGAAAGTATTCCATCGAGGGCATGTTGGGCTGCGGAGCCGGCCAGAAGCCAGGTATCCAGCCATTCCGGCGTCCCGCGGCCCGCGAATTCCGCCAGGTCTGCAAGGTTTTCCAGCGGCAGTTCGGTGCGGCGGCCGGGCTCGAACCAGGCTACGGGAACCGGCTGGTACAGGGCGGACGGAACCTCTGCACGGGCCAGCAGGGCTGCCACCGGGCGGGACAGGGTGGGGCGGCCGAACAACACCACGCGTTCGACCGGCATCACGGACCCTGGCCCGAAGTGCTCCAGCAGAAGCCGGTACGGCCCCACGGCGTTCGGGCCGAAGCGTGCGTTGGATGACGGCTCCGCCAGCAGCGGCAGGCCGTGGGCGCGGGCGAACGCTTCGGCGACGGGCCCGGCGTCGTGCCCTGCCAGGACCACCGTCCGCCGCTCCGGCAGCCCTGCTGAAGCCGGCGGCAGGTTCATGATGAGGGGCTCGGTGCCGACCCGGTAGCGCTGCCGCCCGGCCGCCGGCGGGAGCGCCTCCCCCGGGGAGGGGACCAGTGGATCGCGGAACGCGAGATTGAGCTGGACGGGGCCCGGCGGGAGTTCCGGGAAGGCGCCGGTGGCGGCTGACAGGCCTGTCCGGATAGCGCGCGCGGGGTCCGATCCCGCGGGCACATCGGCGGCGAAGCGCACCTGGTCGCCGAAGAGGTCCGGCTGGATGGTGGTCTGGTTGGCGCCCGTGCCGCGGAGCTCGTCGGGACGGTCGGCGGACAGCACAACCAGGGGAACCGCAGCGTGGTTGGCCTCCATGACGGCGGGCAGCAGGTTTCCGACGGCGGTCCCGGACGTTGTCAGCACGGCCGCCGGAGAGCCGGTAGACAGCGCCAGGCCCAGCGCAGTGAACCCGGCGGAGCGCTCGTCGATCCGCACCAGCAGTTCCACGCGGCCTTCAGCTGACGCTTCGGCCAGCGCGTACGCCATGGGGGCCGAGCGGGAACCGGGTGAAACCACCACGTGCTGCACGCCGCCGTCGATCAAAACCCCGACGGCGATCCTCGCCGCCGCGATGGCGCTGAGCGAAGGGGCGGCGTCCGGTGAGCCTGTCGGGGAAGTGCCGGGAGCGGAATCGTTGTGCGAAGTCACCAAACCAGTCTGCCACCCGGCCGGTGCGTTCCGGGTCCGGCGCTCCCCCGGTTCTGTACTAAGCGCATAGACTCTGACCAGAAGGAGAATCACATGGCAAAGCGCCCCACTGTTTACGACGTCGCGGAGCGGGCAGGCGTGTCGATAGCCACCGTCTCGTTCACCTTTAGGCAGCCGGAAAAGGTCAAGGCCTCGACCCGCGAACTGGTGCTGGCGGCGGCGCAGGAACTGGGCTATGTCCCCAGCGCGAGCGCCCGCGGCCTGGCGCGCGGCAGGACCGGCGCCCTGGGCCTGTTCGCCTACGATTACCTGCTGGACCCTTCAGCACGTCCCGGTGGGCAGGGCGAACTCCCGCAGGATCCGGCGTCGGAGGGCGACCGCGAGGACGGGGACCTCCGCCTGTTCCCCTTGTATGTGGATGAGGTCCAGCGCGGTGTTGAACTGGAGTGCTGGCGCCGGGGGCAGGCGCTGCTGGTGGGCGGCGGCAATCCGGCCAACAACGAGGCCGTGCTCTCCGACATTGCGGGCCGGGTTGACGGACTTGCTGTCTTTCCGCGGTCGGTACCCGTCGATGCACTGACCCGGATAGCCCGCCGCATTCCCGTGGTGGAGGTTTCGGAGAGCCTGCGCAACCGCGGCGTGGACCATGTGACCGTGGACAACGCCGCCGGCATGCGGGCCATGACGGAGCACCTGGTCGACGTGCACGGGCTGACCGAACTGATGTTCATTGGCGCCATGCCGTCCTCCGACAACGACGAACGGCTCGAAGCCTTCCAAGCGGCACTGGCAGAGGCCGGCGTGGGGATGCGCCACGATCCCTGCTACCCGGCCGGCAGCGAAACCGCCGTCGCGGAAACCGTCCGGACCCTCTGCAGGCTCGGTACCCTGCCGCAGGCCTTCGTGTGCGCCACCGACCAGGATGCGCTGGTGGTAATGGACATGCTGGCGGAGGCCGGAGTTGACGTGCCCCGGCACGTGGCCGTCACTGGCTTCGACGGCATCGCCGCCGGGCGCGTCATCCGGCCGCCGCTGACCACAGTGCGCCAGCCCATGGAGCGGATGGGGCGGACCATGGTGGACCTGCTGCTGGACAGGCTTGACCACCCCGAAAAGCCCCCGGTGGAGCTTCGCCTGCCGGTCCGCATGGTCCTTCGCGAAAGCTGCGGCTGCCGCCCGGGCTGAGCACGCCTGCCCGCGCCGGGGCGCAACTTCGTGGGAGCCCGGCCATTTTGAGAAAGTTGGCGGCAGCTGTTGCCAAACTCACATTCAATGCGCTTAGATTGGTTTACACCGTAAATCAAAGCGCTTAGATAATTTTCGGCGGGATGACTCCCCTGCTCCTGCCTCCTCCGCTCAGTTCGGCCTGCCGGCTCGCGGAACCCCCGAAAGGAACAATGATGATCCATGCCAATGCCAAGAAGGCAGCAGCCGTCGGCATCGCCGCAGCGTTGCTTCTGACTGCTTGCGGACGGGACTCCGCCGGTCCGGCAGCAACCTCTCCGGCCAAAGCCGTCGCATCTGGTCCAGCGACCGGCACCCTCACAGTGTGGGCACAGGGCGCTGAAGGCGAGGCCCTGCCGGCGCTGCTGAAGGACTTCGAATCCGAGAACCCCGGCGTCAAAGTCAATGTCACGGCCATCCCCTGGGATGCCGCGCTGAGCAAGTACCAGACCGCCATCGCCGGCGGCACCACACCTGACGTGGCCCAGATGGGAACCACCTGGATGGGTGACTTCAGCACCGCCTTCGACCCGACCCCGGCCGAAATCGACACCAGCTCCTTCTTCCCGGGCTCCTTGAAGTCCACCGAGGTCGAAGGAACCAAGTACGGCGTGCCCTGGTATGTGGACACCCGCGTGGTCTACTACCGGAGCGACCTGGCGGAAAAGGCCGGCATCACCAAGGCACCCGCGACCTGGGAGGACTTCAGGGCCCTGGCTGAGGCGCTCCAGACCAAGGCCGGCGCCAAATTCGGCGTCCAGCTGCCTACCGGCGGCGCCGACTCGTACCAGGCCACCCTGCCGTTCCAGTGGTCCAACGGCGCCAAGCTTATGAACGACGACGGCACCAAGTGGACGCTCGACACCCCGGAGTCAGCCGAGGCCCTCAAGTACTACGCGGGGTTCTTCAAGGACGGCATCGCCTCCAAGGCGGTCTCCACCGGGACCACGGCCGAGGCCTCGTTCGTGGACGGTTCCGCGCCGATGATGATCAGCGGCCCGTGGCACGTCGGTCTGCTGAACAAGACCGGCGGCGAGGGATTCGCCGACAAGTACAAGGTGGCTCCGATGCCGAAGGCAAAGACCGCCACATCCTTCGTGGGCGGCTCCAACATGGTGGTCTTCAAGAAGTCCGAAAACCGCGATTCGGCCTGGAAGCTCCTCCAGTGGCTGTCCAAGCCGGAGGTGCAGCTCAAGTGGTACAAGGCAACCGGTGACCTGCCGTCCCAGCAGACTGCCTGGAAAGACCCGACCCTGGCCGACGACAGCAAGCTCTCCGTTTTCGGTGAGCAGCTGAAGACCACCGACAACCCGCCCGCAGTCCAGACCTGGACCCAGGTTTCGGCAGCCGCAGACTCCGAGATTGAACAGATCGTCAAGGCAGGAAAAGACCCCGCCGACGCCCTGAAATCCCTGCAGCAGACCGCAGACTCGATCGGCACCGGGAAGTAACAGTGGCTGCAACCACCACCACGACGTCTGCCGGCACCTCACGGGGTGCCGGCAGGGGTCCGGCCAGGCCTGGCGGTTCGCGCCGGCGTCGCAACGCCGTGACGGCATGGCTGTTCGCTTTGCCTTTCGTCCTCATTTTCGGCGTGTTCATGCTGGGTCCGCTGGTGTCATCGTTTGTGATGTCCTTCACGGATTTCACCAGCCGCGACATCGAAAACCCGCTGTCCGTGGGATTCGTGGGGCTTGACCAGTACACCGCACTGTTCCGGAACCCCCAGTTCCTGCACTCGGTCCTGAACACGGCTTACTTCGTGCTGGCCGGCATTCCCCTCACCACCGTCCTGGCCCTCGCCCTCGCAGTTGCCCTGAACAGCGGCATCACGCGCTTCCGCACCGCCTTCCGCGTGGGCTTCTACACCCCGGTGGTCACCAGCATCGTGGCCGTGGCCGTGGTGTGGCGGTTCATCCTCCAGCCTGACGGCCTGCTGAACGTGATCCTCGGATGGGTGGGCATCGCCGGTCCGGACTGGCTCAACAGCACCACCTGGTCCATGCCCGCCCTGATCATGCTTGCTGTCTGGCGCAACCTGGGCACACTGATGATCATTTTCCTGGCCGGGCTCCAGTCCGTTCCGGGCGACATCCTCGAGGCGGCCCAGGTTGACGGAGCCAACGCCTGGCAGCGGTTCATGAAGATCACGCTGCCCATGCTGCGCCCCACCCTCCTCCTGGGCACAGTCCTTCTCTCGGTCGGATTCCTGCAGTTTTTCGAGGAGCCGTTCGTGATGACCAAGGGCGGGCCCCTGGACTCCACCCTCTCGGTCAGCTACTTCACCTTCAACCAGTTCGGGTTCGGTAAGTACGGGCTCGCCTCGGCCGCGAGCTATGTGCTCTTTATAGCCATTGCCCTGTTGAGCCTCATCCAATTCCGAGCCCTGCGATCCAAGGACTGAGCTCCATGACAATCCCGGAAACCGCACCCACCCCCACGGAAAAAATGCTGACAGAACGCAAAAAAGCCGAACGGACGACGGCGGGAGGCCCCCGGGTGCCGGCCGCCCCGCCCGGCCCGGCCCGCCGCCGTCGTACCGGCCGGCCGCCGGCACACCGGGCACTGACGTACGCAGTCCTCCTGGTCGCCGTCACTGCCACACTGCTGCCCTTCGCGTGGATGTTCCTTGGCGCCTTCAAGACCCAGGGAGAGCTGCTCCGCCGTCCCATCACCTGGTGGCCGGAACAGCCCACGCTGGAGAACTTCGTGGTCTGGTTCACCGAGCTGCAGATCGGCACTTTCTTCCTGAACAGCGTTGTGGTGGCCGTGTTCACCGTGCTCGGCAACTTGCTGTTTTGCTCCATGGTTGGCTACGCCTTGGCCAAGATGGACTTCCCGGGCAAGCGCTTCCTGTTCCTGCTGGTAATGGTCATGCTGATGGTCCCGGGCGTGGTGACGTTCGTCCCGCTGTTCGTCCTGATCAGCAAACTGGGGATGGTCAGCACCTATCCGGCCCTGATCCTGCCGTTCCTCGCGGCACCGATGGGTGTGTTCCTGATGCGGCAGTTCATCGCCGGGATCCCGGATTCCCTTATCGAGGCCGCACGGATCGACGGCGCCGGCGAACTGCGCACCTTCCTGCGGATCGTGATGCCGCTGTGCGGGCCGCCGCTGGCCACGCTCGGCATCCTGACCTTCCTCGGTTCGTGGAACAACTTCCTTTGGCCGCTGGTGGTGGCGCAGAGCGAGGAAATGTACACCCTGCCGGTGGCACTTTCCCTCTACTCCACGGGCCAGAACGCCACCGACTACGGGCTGCTCCTCGCCGGCTCGGTGCTGGTGATCACGCCCATCATCCTGCTTTTCGTCGCCCTCCAGCGGTACTTCATCCAGGGCGTTGCGGCCACCGGCATCAAATAGCCGCCCCTGCCCCCCACCTCCCCAGAAAGTCCCCATGACTGAAACCCAGAATCACCCGCGCCCCGGGACGCCCGTCGCCGACGGAAAAACGTTCCGGGACCTCAACGGCAACGGGATCATGGATCCCTTCGAAAATCCCGACCTCAGCCCGCAGGAGCGCGCCGCAGACCTGGTGGGCCGCCTCAGCCTCGAGGAAAAGGCCGGGCTGATGTTCCACACCGTCATCGAGACCGGTCCGGAAGGCACCCTGCTCGAGACCCCGGGCAATATCAGCAAATCGCCCACCAGCACGGTGATCCTGGGCAAGTTCATGAACCACTTCAATGTCCATGCGCTCGGCAGCGCCCGCGAGGCCGCCCGCTGGAGCAACGCCCTGCAGGAGCTGGCCGCGCAAACCCCGCACGGGATTCCCGTGACGATCTCCACAGACCCGCGCCACGCGTTCATCGAAAACTCCGGCGTTTCGTTCACCGCCGCCCATTTCTCGCAGTGGCCCGAGCCGATCGGCCTCGCGGCCGTGGGCAGCACAGACCTCATCCGCCGCTTCGCCGAGATCGCGCGCAAGGAATACACCGCCGTCGGGATCCGCGCGGCGCTGCACCCAACCGTTGACCTTGCCACCGAACCCCGGTGGTGCCGGCAGGCCGGGACGTTCGGCCAGGACTCCGCGATCAGCGCAGCCTACGTGGTGGAGTACCTCCAGGGGTTCCAGGGCGAGGAGCTGGGACCGGACAGCGTCGCGTGCACCACCAAGCACTTCCCCGGCGGCGGTCCACAGGCCGACGGCGAGGACGCGCACTTCCCCTATGGCCGCGAGCAGGTCTACCCCGGCGGCCGCTTCGACGAGCACCTGGCTCCGTTCCGGGCGGCAATTGCCGAAAAGACCAGCGCCATCATGCCCTACTACGGAATGCCTGTCGGGGTTGAACTCGACGGCGAGCCGGTTGAGGAAGTCGGTTTCGGTTACAACAAGCAGATCATCACCAACCTCCTGCGGGAAAAACTCGGCTATGACGGCGTGGTCCTCAGCGACTGGGAACTGGTCAATGACAACATCGTGGGCGACCAGGTGCTCCCGGCGCGGGCCTGGGGCGTTGAGGAGCTCACCGCGCCCGAACGTATGCTGAAGATCCTCAACGCCGGCGTGGACCAGTTCGGCGGCGAGGAGTGCACCGACCTGCTCATCGGGCTGGTCCGCGACGGCCTGGTCAGCGAGGAGCGCCTCGACGAGTCCGCGCGCCGGCTGCTGCTGGTCAAGTTCCAGCTGGGCCTGTTCGACAACCCGTTCGTGGATGAGGACGCAGCAGACGCCATTGTGGGGAACGCCGAGTTCCGGCGTGAGGGCCACCGGGCGCAGTCCCGGTCCGTCACCGTGCTGACCAACGGGACGTCCGACGCCGGGCCGGCCCTGCCGCTGTCCGGCTCACCGGCGGTGTACGTGGAAGGAATGGATCCCGCAAGCCTCGACGGCTTCGGGACCGCGGTGCAGGATCCCGCCGAGGCGGACGTTGCCCTGATCCGGCTGCACTCGCCCTGGGACCACCGCGACGACCTGTTCCTGGAGCAGCATTTCCACGCCGGAAGCCTGGATTTCCCGCCGGGCCTCATCTCCCGGCTCCGCACCCTGGCCGAAAAGGTTCCGCTGGTCATCGACGTGCGGCTGGACCGGCCTGCCATCCTCACACCCCTGGCCGGCTTTGCCACAGCATTGGTGGGCACCTTCGGGGTCTCGGACGGGGCTCTCCTGGACGCCCTGTTCGGACGCATCGGGCCCAGAGGCCGCCTGCCGTTCGAAATCCCCCGGTCCATGGACGCCGTGCGTGCTTCCCGTCCGGACGTACCGGGCGACACCGCAGATCCACTCTTCCCGTTCGGGCATGGCCTGGCCCTGCCCGAACCGGCCGCCGCAACAACCATGGAAACGCCAGGAGACACACTATGAGCCGCAACCTTGGACCAAACCCAAGCATCTCCACCGCCACGCGTCGCCAGCTTCTTGCGGGAGCGGCCGCGTTCGCTGTGACGGGCCTCGCTGCGGCATCCGCGACTCCGGGCCATGCCGCCCGGTCCGCCTCACCCGCTGCATCCGGGCTGGGAGCGCCGCTGTCCCGGGCGCGGAACAAAGAGGGCATCGACCGGAAAACCATCAACCGCTGGGCACACGACACGTGGCAGTCCCTGGTTGCCATGACGGATCCTGAAACAGGCCTGCCGGCAGACTACATTGGCGAGTCCACCACCGCTCCGAAGCGCAGCCGCTTCACGTCGCCCACCAATATCGGCGGCTACATGTGGAGCACGGTGGTGGCCCGCGAGCTGAACATCATCAGCGCGAGCGAGTGCCGGGAACGGCTGACGCGCACCCTCACCACGCTGGCCGGACTCAAGCACCATGAGCCCAGCGGCATGCTCTACAACTGGTACGACGAGGCCACCGGCGAGGTCATCACCATCTGGCCGGAGAACGGGAACCCCGTGGCGCCATTCATGTCCAGCGTCGACAATGGCTGGTTCGCTGCCGCCCTCATGGTGGTCCGCAACGCCGAGCCGAAGGTGGCCGGCTTGGCGAACACCATCCTTGGCAGGATGGACTTCGGGATCTTCGACAACAAGGACGCCCGGGCGGGTGTGGCGGCTGGCCTGCTGCGGGGCGGGTTCTACGACGTCAAACCGACGGTGGAAACTATCCAGGGCAACTACCTCGGCAAGGGCCCCGACGTCTTCTACACCATGAACCACTACGACATCACCAACTCCGAGCCGCGCATCGCCACGTACATCGGGATAGCCTTGGGCCAGATTCCGCCATCCCACTACTTCGCCACCATGCGCGTCTTCCCCGACACCTGCGACTGGTCCTGGCAGGAACAGAAGCCCGTCGGCGAACACCGGACCTACATGGGCATCGACGTCTTCGAAGGCGCCTACACGTACCGCGGAATGCGGATCGTCCCGAGCTGGGGAGGCGACATGTTTGAGGCTCTGATGCCCGACCTGTTCGTCCCCGAAGCCACCTGGGCACCGAAGGCCTGGGGCATCAACCACCCCCTGACCGTACGGGCGCAGCGCGAATTCGGCTTGGACGAGGCCCAGTACGGATACTGGGGCTTCTCCCCGGCCAGCCACCCCAACGGGGGGTACTCCGAATGGGGCGTGGACATCCTGGGCATGAGCAGCGACGGCTACCCGTCCGACGTCGAACGCACCAGCGTTGACGTGGGCTTTGAGGGCTGCCGGCCGGCCACCAACCCGACGCCGGCCTGGGGCGACGGCGTGGTCACTCCGCACGCGGCGTTCCTCGCCATGGAGTACGAGCCCCAAGAGGCATACGACAACCTCGTGAAGATCGAGAACGACCTCGGCGCCTACGGCCAGGGCGGATTCTTCGATGCCGTGGCCGTGAAGTCCGGAACCATCGCCCGGCGGTACCTCTCGCTGGACCAGGCCATGGTGTTGGGTGCGATCGGCAACGTATTCGGTAACGACGTGATCCGCCGCAACTTCGTCCAGGGCGAGGTGGAGGCGGTCATCAAGCCGCTCATCGCCGACGAGGAGTTCGGCGCGGGCCTGATCGGCTAAAAGCGCTCTCTCACTGAATGTCGCTTAAACCCAAGCGCTCTCTCACTTAATGTCGCTTAAACCCAAGCGCTCTCTCACCTTTCGGCCCGGACGGGGCGAAAGGTGAGAGAGCGCCTCACATCGGGCGGGGATCAGGCGTCGGTGCGGAACACCTGGACCACGGACGGGCGGGGTGCGCGCACCTGGCCGGGAGCCGGCGTCGTGCCTTCCGCCACGTAGTCAGGGAAGAAGGAAACCTGCGTCTCGAACGTGCCGTCCTCGCCCGGGTGCTGCACGGCGACGAACACGCTGCGCTCCTCATCGTGGATGACGGGGCCACAGGTCTCGGCGTCGCGCGGAACAGCCAGGAACTGCTCTACCTTGCCGCGCTCCGCGCCTTCCAGAGTGACCTTGAAGAGCCCGTCCGCGCGGCCGATGCCGGAGGGGGCGCCGTCAGTGGAGATCCAGAGGTTGCCCACGGAGTCGAACGCGAGGTTATCCGGGCAGGAGATGGGCGAGACCTGGTCCACCGGGAAGCCGGAGAAGTAGGTGACGTCGCCCTGCTTGGGATCGCCGCAGACCATGAGCAGGTTCCAGGTGAAGGTGGTGGAGGTCTGGTCGCCGGTCTCGGTGATTTCCACGATGTGGCCGTCGCGGTTCTGGTTGCGCGGGTTGACCTCGGTGGCGCCTTCGTTCGTTCCGGTGCCGCGGTTGGAGTTGTTGGTGCACGCCACGTAAACCTTGCCGGTGTGGAGGCTGGGCTGCACGTCTTCGCAGCGGTCCATCTTGGTGGGGCCAACCTTGTCGGCCGCGAGGCGGGTGTAGACCAGGACCTCTTCGACGGTCATGCCCGCAACAGCGGACTTGCCGTCCACCACCAGCGGCAGCCACTGGCCGATGCCGTCGAACGCACCGTCGGCGGGGACTGCCCCGGGGCCGGTGATTTCAGCGGCCGGTGAGTTGCCGGTGAACTTGGCGACGTACAGGTTGCCGGCGGAGAGCAGCGTCATGTTGTGCTTGCGGTCGCCCTCAATGTACTTGTCCTTGGAAACGAACTTGTACAGGTAGTCGAAGCGCTCGTCGTCGCCGGAGTAGGCCACCACGTGGCCGGACTCGGCGATGATGACGTTGGCGCCCTCGTGCTTGAAGCGGCCCAG
Source organism: Pseudarthrobacter oxydans (assembly GCF_034258515.1). Taxonomy (NCBI): domain Bacteria; kingdom Bacillati; phylum Actinomycetota; class Actinomycetes; order Micrococcales; family Micrococcaceae; genus Pseudarthrobacter; species Pseudarthrobacter oxydans. The sequence continues at coordinate 3,357,517 of NZ_CP139438.1, forward strand.
GGCGGAGTGCTTCTTCGGGGTGGAGGTGGGGTCGAACGGGTCGACTTCCACGATCCAGCCGAAGCGGTTGGCCTCGTTCTCGTAGCCGGGCTTGCGGGTGTCCCAGCGGTCCTCGTCCAGTTCCCACTTGCGGGCGGTTGGCTTGCTGGTGATGCCGTAGCGCTTGTCTCCGGCGGAAGTGCCGTTGCCGACGAAGTAGCCCTGGAAGTTTTCCTCACCGGAGAGGATGGTGCCCCAAGGGGTGGTTCCGCCGGAGCAGTTGCCCAGGGTGCCCTTGATGAAGCGGCCGTCCTTGTCCTCAACGGTCTTGACCAGTGCCGATCCGGCAACGGGGCCGGTCAGTTCGTAGACCGTGCTGTTCAGGTAGCGGCGGTTCAGTGCCGCGCCCTTGACGTAGGTCCACGGCTGGTTCTTGTTGTGGCGCTCCAGCTCCACCACGGTCAGCCCGTGCGCGGCTGCTCCCACTTTGCGCTGCTGCTCGGCCGGCATGGCGGGAGGGAACATGATGGCGTCGTTGGTGTACTCGTGGTTGGAGAACAGAACGGCGCGGCGGCCCTTGCTGCCCGGAATCTCAAGGATGTCCGTGTAGTCGTTGTTGTACCCGAACTGCTTTTCCTGGGCTGCAACCGTCTGGTTGTTCAGGTCCAGCTCCGGCGCGTCGTTGAAGATGGGGTCTCCCCAGCGGATGACCGGCTTCCAGGTGAAGCCTTCCGGCACGGTGACAGCGTCCACCATCGCATCAATCGAGGGAATGGCGGTGAACTGCAGCTTGGACGCGCCGAAGCCTTCCTTCGCGGCCTTGGAGAGGCCGGCGGCCTGTGCGGAGTCCGGCGAGGTGACGGCGCTGCCGAGGACGACGGCGAGGGCACCGGCGGCGCCAAAGCCCAGGGCGGCGCGGCGGGACATGGTGGCGGAGGCGATGTCGCGGAAGTAGCTGTTGGAGCTGGTGTTGCAGACGTCGCCTGCGCAGGCGTTGTCGCACTTCAGGGCGCAGGTGACGGCGCTGCGCTTGCCCTTGGTGTGGCCGAGCATCGGCAGCAGGGTGAACTTGCGGGCAGTTTCAGACATGGTTGCCTTCCAAAAAATCGATGCGGTGCCCTCACCCTGCCAGCCGGTTCCTACGGGGAGCCGTCAGCGAGGTGAACCGGAGGTAAACCCGCCGGTAACCCCTGATGACCTGCGCATATGCGAGAGGGTCGGCTCAAAAGGCACGTTAAGTGAGAGAGCGTCGGCCCAAAAGGCACGTTAAGTGAGAGAGCGTCGCCGTGGGCTAGTGGGCGGCCAGGAGCGCGTGGACGCGGCGGAGCCGGTCCAGCCACCAGTCCCGCCGTTCCGCGGAAGCCGCGTACCGCTCCAGCAGCCCGGCGTCGGCGGCGACGTCACGCAGGCGGATGGCGCCGTCGTCGGCCACTAACGGATCCCGGGTGATGTCCGATTCGAACAGGGACACCGTCCCCAGACCGCACGCATACGGCAGGTCCGGCAGCGCGGCCGCCAGGGCCAGTCCCGCACGGATTCCCACCGAGGTGTCCAAGGCGGAACTGACGACGGCGGGCAGCCCGGCCTGTGCCACGATGTCCAGGGCGCGCCGCACTCCCCCGAGCGGTGCCACCTTGACCACGATCAGGTCCGCCGCGCCGGCGCGGGCAACCCGCAGGGGGTCGGATTCCTTGCGGACGCTTTCGTCGGCCGCGATCAGCACCGGCGTTCCTGCCTCGCGCAGGGCGCGCCGCACCTGCGCCAGGCCCTCAACCGTGGGCACCGGCTGCTCGGCGTATTCAAGCCCGACGGCGGCCAACCGGGTGAGTGCCTCGACGGCGGCCGGAACGTCCCAGCCGCCATTGGCGTCGACGCGGACGGCGGCGTCCGGGAGGGCGGAGCGGACGGCGGCGAGGCGGGCGGCGTCGTCGTCCAGCGTTTGTCCCTGCTCGGCCACCTTGACCTTGACCGCGTCCACCCGGCCGAAGCGTGCCAGGACGTCCGGCACGCGGTCCGCGGGTACGGCGGGAACCGTGGCGTTGACGGGGATCACGGAACGCAGCGGTGCGGGGAAGCCATGCCAGCCGGCTTCGACGGCGGCGGCGAGCCAGCGGGAGGCCTCGGCGTCGCCGTACTCGGGGAACGGGCAGAACTCGCCCCAGCCGGCGGGGCCGTGCAGCAGCAGGGACTCGCGCTCCATGATGCCGCGGAACTTGACCCGCATGGGCAGGCTCACGACGTGCGCGCCGGCCAGGAGTTCCTCGAACGGGGGCACGGTGGGCAGCGGCGTGGGCATGGACCCACTGTACAAGCGGGGGCTAGATCCACCTGTTGTGGCGGAAGGTCCCGTAGAGCGCCAGCCCCATGGCAATCATCAGGCCAAGGGCGAACGGGTAGCCGAACACCCAGTCGAGCTCCGGCATGGAGCGGAAGTTCATGCCGTAGATGGTTCCCACCAGCGTGGGCGCAAACAGGATGGCCGCCCAGGAGGAAATCCGCTTGACCTGCTCGCTCTGGGCGATGCTGGATTCCGTGAGGCGGCGCATCTCGTCGTTCTGCCGCTGGGCCACGAGCGCGGCGTTCACGGCCAGTGCGTTCTGCAGCAGCACACGGAAGGATGCCACGCGTTCATTGAGCCGGAGCACGTGGTCCAGCACGTCGCGGAAGTGGTCCTGGAGTTCCGGATCGGGCTCCCGCTCCGGCGTCCCGGCCATGAGCACCTGCAGGATCCCTGCCAGCGGGCTGGTGGCGCGCTGGAACATGATGACCTGGCGGGAAAGCTCGTAGATGCGCCGGGAAACCTCCGGGTCCGCCCCGAAGAGGTCGTCCTCGATCTCGTCAATGTCGTTTTCAAGCCCCGCCGCCACGGGTTCGTACTCGTCCACCACCTGGTCCAGGATGCCGTAAAGGACCGCATCCGGGCCCAGGGCCAGGAACTCCGGCATGGCCTCCATCCGCCGGCGCACCTTGGCCAGGTCCGGGGATTCGGCATGCCGCACGGTAACTACGTAGTCGGCGCCGACAAAGACGTGGATCTCGCCGAAGTCCACCTTCTCCACATCATCCAGGTAGCGGGCCGGCCGCAGCACCAGGAAGACGCACTCGCCGTAATGCTCCAGTTTGGCGCGTTGGTGGCCGGCCAGGGCGTCCTCGACGGCGAGCGCGCTGAGGTCGAATTCCTCGGCCACCGACTGCAGTTCCGCGGGGTCCGGCCGGTAGAGGCCGATCCACGCCATCCCCTCGCGCTGGCGGAGCACGAAGTAGGTTTCGTCCAGGCTGCCCGGATCCTCCGTCCGCAGCCCGTCGACGTATACGGCGTTGTCGATGATGGTCACGGCTGGCCTCCTTTGTGTCTGCGTCCTCCTCCGGCAGGTGCACGGCGGTGGTGTCAGGAACCGTCCCCGCCGTCAGGCTGTCCCGGTTTCGCGGCGCCGCATCGCTGCCGCGGCCACGGCGGCAGTAGCCACGGCAATGGCCAGCATCCACCACGCTCCGCTCCAGTCCGTCGTCGAACCACTCGGAACAGGGGTGTGGGTGAACGGCGAGAGGTCGCGGATGGCCTGGTCCAGCCCCAGCATCCCGCCAAAGATGCCCAGCACCACGCCCGCGCCCAGGAATGCCCAGCTGGCAGCGATGGTTGCCGATGGCCACAGGACGAACACCAGCGCCGGGACGGCAAGGTAGATGAACGCCGCGGGAAGCTGGGCTGCGGCGGTCTCCCAGATGGCGCCGGCGTCCATCGAGTCCTCGCCGGCTGCCGCCAGCGAGGCCCAGGCCCCGAACGCCGTCAGGAACATCACCAGGACCACCGAGGCCGCGCCCAGCAGGAGGTAGCTGGCCAGCCAGCGCATCCGGCTGACGGGGGTGGCGAGGAGGAGTTCGGCCGTGCCGGCAGCCTCCTCCTGCCGCATCCTGATGATGGCCTGCAGCGCGCAGGCGGCTGCCAGGATCCCGGCGACCGAAAACATGGCCGACACCATGAGCTGGGTCAGGGACACACCCTGCGCCTGGATCATGGCCCGCAGGGCGGATGTGACACTGCTGTTGACAGTGTCCGCGGCGGCGATGGCGCTGCCGATGGACCCGGCCAGCAGCCCCATCGCCAGCCCGCCGATGCTCCAGCCTATGATCGACCCCGCCTGCAGCCGCAGCGCCAGGGCCGCAGGGCTGTTCAACCCGGGGCGGGCAGCAGCACGGCCGGGAAGCGCGCCCCACACGCTCGCGCCGCTGTCGCGCCGGTTCAGGATGAGCCAGACCGCACCCCCGCAGGCGAGGGCGAGCGCCAGCGGCAGGAGCAGCGGCCACCACCGGTCGCCGGTGTACGCGAACGTCTGCTGGCCCCAGCCGATCGGGGAAAACCAACTGGCGGGCCCCGCTGTGACCACCGTCCCGCCCGGGTCCGGCGTTCCGGTGGCGTCCCCGATGCCCCTCAGGATGTACGCCAGCACGACGAGCGCCGCGGAGAACCCGTTGGCGCCGCGGGATGTGGCCATCAGCTGGGCCACCAGCAGGCCTATACCGAGGAATGCCAGCCCGACGGCGCCCGTGGCGGCTCCCGCAACCAGGGCACCTGTGGGATCAAGCCCCGCCGCCGTGAAGCCTGCGAACACCGCGAGCGCCACGAGGACGTTGGCAGCGGTCCCGTGCAGGATCGTCGCAGCCGCGGGAGTCAGGCGCCCGGCGGGGGTGGATGCCACCAGTTCCGCGGCGCCGGTTTCCTCGTCGGCCCGGGCATGCCGCACAGCGAGGAAGGTGCTCATCAGGCCTGCCAGCAGTGCGAGGAAGGAGTAGATCTGGAAGAAGGTGAAGGCGCCGACGCCCGCCCCGCGCGCCAGGCCGCGGAGCATCAGGATCGCGGGTGTGGCAACCGCTATCTGCAGGAGCTCCGCCCGGCTGGATTCGTCGCCGTAGGTCTGTTGGATCGCCGTTGCCGAGAACAGGGCGAGGGCGCCGATGCCCGGCACCCAGATGGCCAGCTGCCAGCGGTCACGCCGCAGCCGCTGGCTCCACAGGATCCGGAGCTCGCGCACCTCAGCCACGGCCCCTCGCGCCGAGCAGGTGCCGCCGCCGGGCGTGCTGGGCAGGCCCGTTCTCCGCAGTCTCCGCGTTGGCCTGCACCGAGGTGTCACCATAGTGGCGCAGGAACAGCTCCTCCAGGGACGGCGGCGTGATGGTCAGCCCCTGGACGCCCAGGGCTCCCAGGGCCGGAAGCACCTCCGCAATACGGTCCGAGTCGGCACCAAACCTGACCCTGCCGCCGTCGGCCGTCAGGTCATGCACAGCGCCCAGCTGAGCCAGGGAACCGGTGTCCAGCCCGTCCGCTGCGAAGGAAACCTCCGTGCGCGTGAGGTGGCGCAGCGAGTCCAGCGTGCCGCCGTCCACGATCCTGCCGGCGCGGATGATGCTGACGCGGTGGCAGAGCACTTCCACCTCGGAGAGGATGTGGCTGGACAGGAGCACCGTTGCACCGCGTCCGACGGCGGCCAGCGCCTCCCGCCGGAACACCGCCTCCATGAGCGGGTCAAGGCCGCTCGTGGGCTCGTCAAAGAGGTAGAGCTCGGCGTCCGTCACCAGGGCCGCGATCAGCGCCACCTTCTGGCGGTTGCCCTTGGAGTAGGCGCGGCCCTTCTTTCCAGGGTCGAAGTCGAACGCTTCACAGAGACGGTCCTTGCGCTCCCGGTAGCTGCGGGAGTCGGAGGTGCCGCCGCGGAGGCGGGAGAGGAGGTCGATGGTCTCGCCGCCGGACAGGTTGGGCCAGAGCCGGACGTCGCCGGGGACATAGGCGAGGCGGCGGTGCAGCTCTACCGACTGTGTCCACGGGTCGAGGCCCAGGACGGTGGCCGTGCCGGAGGTGGCCTTGGCCAGGCCCAGCAGGACGCGGAGGGTGGTTGACTTGCCCGCACCGTTGGGGCCAAGGAACCCGTGGATCTCGCCGCGCTGGACCTCCAGGTTGAGTCCGTCGAGGGCCCGCACCCGGCCAAAATGCTTGTGCAATTCAACAGTGTGGATGATGGCTTCCATAGTCCGGACACTACTCAGATTCATCCGTTTGTGAAGGGCCGAAAGTCGGCCCTTGGAGGGTGCCGCGCAGCCCTTCCAGTGGCCCTTTCAGCTGCGCAGCCCTTCCAATCCATATCCATATGGATATACAATCGCGGCATGGCACGGGCGGCAACAACAGCGGACGCGTTCAACGCGGTGGCGGAACCCCGCCGGCGCGAAATCCTGGACGCCCTGGCCGCCGGCGAACGGCCGGTCAGCGAGATCGTTGACCTGCTCGGCCTGGCCCAGCCGCACGTGTCCCGGCACCTGCGGGTCCTTCGCGAGGTGGGCGCCGTCGTGGTCCGCGACGAAGGGCGGCAGCGGGTGTACCGGCTGAACCCGCAGGCGCTGAAGCCTATCCACGACTGGGTTTCGGGCTACCAGCATCTCTGGAACGAGCGCTTCGAGCTGCTCGATGACGTTCTCGAGGATCTTCAACAGGAAGACACGCAAGAATAAGGGAGCAGGGCAATGGCACCAACAAACACCTTGGACATCAGCTTCCCCACCGACGAGGAAATCCTCATCACACGCACGGTCAACGCACCCCGGCATCTCGTCTACAAGGCCTGGACCACGCCGGAACTGGTCAGGAGGTGGTGGCCCGGCCGGCGCGGCGGGATGACCGTGGCGGACATGGACTTCCGTGTGGGCGGGGCCTGGCGGTACGTCATGGTGGCGCACGGCGAATTCGAGGTGGCCTTCCACGGGACGTACCGGGAGATCGTCCCGAACGAGCGGATTGTCCACACCGAGGTGATGGAGACGCCGGGAACGCGGCCGGACAGCGAGGAGGGTGCCGTGGTCACCACGGTCACCTTTGAGGAGGCCGACGGCGGCGCGACCGTGGTGCGCATCCGCACCAACGCGGGCAGCAAGGAAGTCCGGGACATGATCGCGCAGTCCGGCATGGAGGGCGGCGTGCGGGAACAGTTCGAGATCATCGAGGAGCTGGCGGCTGCGCTCGGCTGACCCCCGCCCCTTCCCAACTAGGTAGCGCTAAGTGTCGTTCTGGAGCGTCAAAACGACACTTAGCGCTACCTACTTGGGAGGGAGGCAACCCGCACTCCTGATCCTGTAACAGTTGTTACACTTCATGGTGTGACTTCCCTTGAACAAGCGCCCTGGCTGGTGATGCTCGTGCAGGTACCCTCGGAGCCTTCGCGGCACCGGGTGGCGGTCTGGCGTGAACTCCGGCGCTTCGGCGCGGTCCCCGTCGGGCAGGGCGCCTGGACGGCGCCCGACGTGCCCGCCTGCCGCGAAGGCGCGAAGAAGGCCAAGGAGCTGGCCGCCGCCGGAAACGGCGAGGTGCTCCTGCTCACCACCGCGCCGGCCGACGACGACGCCGCCAGGCTGCGTGAACTCTTCACCGCTGCACGCGCGGAGGAGTGGGCGGAATTCGTTGCCGACTGCGGCAAGTTCACCGACGAAATCGCGAAGGAAATCGCCAAGCGGAAGTTCACGCTGGCCGAGCTTGAGGAGGAGGAGCAGAGTCTGGACCGGCTGCGCCGCTGGTTCCGCGCCCTCCGGACCAAGGACGTCTTCGGCAGCCCGGCTTCGGCGGGTGCCGAGCGGAAGCTCGGTGACTGCGCCGCAGCCCTGGACGGTTTTGCCGCCCTCGTCTACGGCGAGGTGCACTCGTGACTGCCGCCCGCACCGCTGCAGCCAAGGCCGCCAGCGTCTCCGCGCCCCTTTATGCCGCCGGGTTCGTGACGGCATTCGGCGCCCACAGCATCGCGGCGGGCCTGGGCGCGCACAGCGGGAACATCGGCCTGACGCTGCTCAACCTGGGCATCCTCCTCGCCCTGTACGACGTTTCCGAGGTCTTCCTCAAGCCGGTCTTCGGCGCCCTGAGCGACAGGATCGGCGCCAAACCCGTCATCGTCGGCGGGCTGCTCGCCTTTGCCGCACTGTCCCTGATCGGGCTCTGGGCGGCGGACCCGCTGATGCTGGCCCTGGCGCGGCTCGGCCAGGGCGCGGCGGCATCCGCGTTCTCGCCGGCGTCGTCCGCCATGGTGGCCCGGCTGGCACGGGGCGGGAAAGCGGGCACGTACTTCGGCAGGTACGGGTCGTGGAAAAGCCTGGGCTACATCATCGGGCCGCTGCTGGGCGCGGGCCTGATCTGGGCCGGCGGCTTCGCCCTGCTTTTCGGCACCCTGTCCGTGCTCGCGGCAGCCACGGCAGTCTGGGTCCTGCTGGCCGTGCCGCACCTTGAACCCCTGCCCCGCCAGCGGTACACCGTGCTGGACCTCGCACGGCAGGTGGGCGAACGGCGCTTCCTCGTTCCCACGCTGGTCCTGGCGGCATCGACGGCGGCGCTCGGAGCCGCCGTCGGATTCCTCCCGGCGCTGGCCACGAGGCACGGCCTGGACGCCGTCGCCGGCACCGCCGCGGTCAGCCTCCTGGCGCTCGGCTCCGTCCTGACCCAGCCGCGGATCGGCCGGCTGCGGGACCGGAACCGCATCACCGACAACAAGGGCACGACGGCGGGGCTCCTCCTCATCGCGGCGGGCGTCGGCGTGCTCGCGGCCGCCCCGGGCCCGGTCACCATCTTCCTTGCCGCTGCGGCAATCGGGGTCGGCGTTGGGGCGGCCACGCCGCTGGGTTTCGCGCACCTGGCGGACACCACCCCGCCCGAGCGCATGGGCCGCACCATGGGCTCCGCCGAACTCGGGCGCGAACTCGGCGACGCCGGCGGGCCGCTGCTGGTAGGGGGCGTGGCCACGCTGACCGCCCTGCCCTTCGGACTCGGCGCCCTCGCGCTGTTGATAGCAGCGGCCAGCCTCCCCCGCCTCGCCCCGGCCGGCCCGCCCCCGCCCAACTAGGTAGCGCAGTTGGGTGACGCCGGCTCCCAGCTTTCTGTGACACCCTTAAACCGATGACTTTCCAACGGCAGGCACCCTGCAGGACACCGGCCCGACCCGCGCCGGGGTCGGGCTTCCTGTTCGTGCTTGCCACCCTGGCCTGCGTGGCCGGACTGATCGCCACCTACTACTACTTCGTGCAGACCACCACCGGCCAGTTCATCGATGAGTCGGCGCTGGTGGAGGCCGTGGGCATCCACGGCCCGGCGGGCAAGGCGAGCACACGGTTCCTGGACCTGCTGCCCACCATCTCACTGGTGATGGCCGCCGTCGTGGTTTTGTTTGTCACGGTGATCCGTAAGCACTGGACGGAGGCCGGGATCGCCGTGGCCGCGTGCGTCGGGGCGAACATCGCCACCCAGGTGCTGAAGGACCTGCTCCCGGCCCGTCCGGACAAGGGTGTGGTGACGCTGGAGCTGAACTCGCTGCCGTCCGGGCACACCACGCTGGCGGCGTCGGCTGCGGCCGCGGTCTTCCTCATGGCCTCCCCCCGGTGGCGTCCGATGGCCGGTTTTGTGGGCGGCACCTTCGCCATAGCCTCCGGGGTCTCCACGCTGATCAACCAGTGGCACCGGCCGGCGGACGTGGTGGCCGCGTTCCTGCTGGTGGGCGCGTTCATGATTCCGGCGGGGTGGCTCATCATGCGGCGCGGGTCCTGGAATGAGTGGGACGGGTTCGGCAGGCACATCGGCTCGGCACGGCTCTGGCTGACGCTGCCGGTTGCGATCGGGCTGGTGTCCGCGGCGGTGGCGGTGTACTCGCTGGCCCGCATCGCGCCCGGCCCCTGGCAGGAGGCCAGCACCACGAACTATTTCTGGGCCGGGATTGCGCTGATCGTGATCGCCGGGTACCTGGCCACCGTCGCCACCACCTCACTGTTCGCGTATGCCGCACGACGGCGGGACCCGCCAGGGCGCTGACGGTCGCTTCTGACCCCGGCTGGGTGAATGTTGACCGTTTCTTGAGGAATTTCCGGCCCCTTTTTTGATACAGCCCGTGGATACTTGCTGGTGCTTGGCCGGGGATTTCGACCACATTGGTGCTCTTTGACCCCGCCCATCGGTCTCCTGGCGTCGTTTTGAAGTGGGCGCCGCCAGGTATCCCGCGTCCCGGCGCCGTATGCCCCCCAAGGCGGCGCCGGGACTTCCGGCCGCCTACCCCGTGCCGAGTGTGGTGCAGCCCGACGGGGTCAGGGATACTGTCGGTATGAACCGGGAGGCGCGGTCATGAGGGTCCTGATCGTCGACGACGAAGTGGTGCTGGCCGAAACGGTTCGGCGCGGGCTGCGCAATGAGGGGTTCGTCGTGGACCTGGCACACGACGGCGTCAGCGGCCTGCGGGCTGCGGTGGAGAACCCCTATGACGTGATCTTGCTGGACCTGATGCTGCCCCTGAAGAACGGCTACGACGTACTCAGGGGAATCCGGGAACACCGGATCTGGACGCCGGTCCTGATGCTGACGGCAAAAGACGGTGAGTACGACCAGACCGACGCCTTCGATCTTGGCGCGGACGACTACCTTACAAAGCCCTTCAGCTTCCTGGTGCTGGTGGCCCGCATCCGGGCCCTGGCGCGCCGCGGCGCCCCCGAGCGGCCTGTGGTCCTCGCCCTCGGGAGCCTGAACCTGGATTCCGTGAGCCGCAGTGTCCGCCGCGGAGACACCCCCATCGGGCTCACCGCCAAGGAATACGCGCTGCTGTATTACCTGATGCGCCGGCACGGCCAGGTGGTGTCCAAGTCCGAAATCCTGGACAACGTCTGGGGTTCCGACTTCGAGGGAGGGGGCAACGTCGTCGAGGTGTATATGGGCTACCTGAGGCGGAAAATCGATACGCCTTTCGGGCTGCACACCCTGACCACCATCCGGGGAATGGGGTACATGCTCACCCCCGACCGCCCTGCCGCAGCGGTTTCCCCGGCCCTTTCAGCGGAGTGAGCGGCTGGGCCAAGGCCTTCTCGGCGGACTCAGCCCTGGTGGCCTGGGCGGGAAATGCCAGCTCGAACCGGCAGCCGCCGTCGGGAGCTTCCGTGCACAGGATCCGGCCGCCGTGGGCGCTGACGATCGCGGACGTGATGGCCAAACCCAGTCCGCTGCCGCCGCTTTCGCGTGACCGGCTTTCGTCAAGCCGGACAAAGCGTTCAAAGATCCGCTCTCGTTCGGCAACGGGCACCGGCGGGCCGTCGTCGTCGATGGTGAGCAGCACGCCGTCCGGCGAGTTGCGCACCTGGATGCCGATCCGGGCCCGCGCGTACCGCTCCGCGTTGTCCAGGACATTCCTGATGGCCCGGCCGAGGCTCCGGACATCACCGGTGATCCGGGCCGGTTCAAGCCTGGCCTCGATCTCGTGCCTGCTGGTGCAGCGCAGGCGGCGGACTTCGTCGTTGAGGACGTCGTCCAGGTCCACGTCCGCCGCCTCCAGGCGCAGGCCCTGGTCATCGGCCTTGGCCAGGGTCAGCAGGTCCTGGACCAGGTAGCGCATCCGGGCCGTTTCCCCGGCCACAACCTCCTTGGTCTCCTCCCACATGGCCCCGGACGGATCGGCAGCTGCGATCTCCACCGCGGCGCTGAGGGTTGCCAGCGGGCTGCGCAGTTCGTGGCTCGCATCGGAAACGAAGCGCCGCTGTTCCCGGTCCGAGGCCTCCAGCCGGTCCAGCATCATGTTCATCGTCTGCGCCAAGGCCTGGATCTCGTCGGACGTCCGGGGCACCCCCACCCGGCCGTCCAGGCTCCGGGCGTTAATGCCCGCAACCTGGTCGCGGATCTGCTCAACCTGCCGCAGTGACCGTCCCACGAGGATCCAGACCCCGAAGCCCACACCTGCCAGGAGGAGTGGCGCGGCGCCAAGGATGAACCATGCCACGGTGGCCACGGTCTCCGCCTGCACTGTTACCGTGGCGGCAACGGCTACGGTGTACACCTTCCCGTCCTCGCCGACGCCCGTGGCCGCAACGAGCAGGTCATCATCGAACAGGCTCTGCTGCACGGAGACATTCTCGAACAGCGTTTGTTTGGCTTCCGGCCGCAGCGCCGTAATGGGCCTGGTAGCCGCGGCGGGGACCGACGCCGCCAGGACAGCTCCGTTGGGGTCCAGGATCTGGATGTACTGGCCCGGACGCGCCGCAGACCTGACGTAGTTGGCCGCTTCCTCGAGGTCCTGTTCCGCGATGTGGGCCACCACATCCTCGGCTTGGAGCCGGGTGAGCCTTTCGGTGGACGCCAGCAGGGCCCTCTGCAGCAGCAGCAGGAGAATCAGTCCGCCGACGAGCATCGCGGCCGCCACAAAGGCGACCGCCGTAGCCGTTGCCCGCTTGCGCACCCCCCAGCGTCGGGTGCGCGTTTTCCCGAAGCGGGGGCGCCGCTTTTCGGCATCCATGAACCAAGGATGCGTCCCGCTGCCGCCTGTGACAAACCCTCCCGGCAACTGTTTTTGATTCCCTTGTCCAGGCTGTGCCCCTGCTGAGGCAAACTGAGCCCTGGCTGAGATTTGCCCGGCGGAATTTGTGGGCGCAGAAGCCTTGGCAGCACACTGGTTTTATCGATCAGGATCTGCTGGGGGCCACACAACAGGAGACCGTCATGGGCCGGAAAATTCTATTGATCACAGGCGTTGCTGCCGCGGCAGCCGCCATCACCGGAGCGTCCGTCGCCACTGCCGGCACCGCCCCGGGCGACGACCAGCCGTTGACCGGAAGCGCCCTGCAGCAGGCCAGCGATGCGGCCATTGCCCGCACGGGTCCCGGCACCGTTATCAGCGCCGAGACTGACAACGACCCCAATACTTCCTACGAAGTGAACGTTCAGTTGAACAACGGCAACCGGGTGGAAGTGGAACTCGACAGCTCGTTCCGGGTGGTCTCGGAGGGCCGGGACGACGATTCAGGGCAGCCGCTGAGCGCTGCAGACCGCGACAGGGCAGGACAAGCCGCACTGGCGAACGTGGGCAAGGGCCGGATCGGGGACGTCGAAAGGGAGAATGAAGGCGGCGCCGCCTACGAGGCGGAAATCATTCTTGACGACGGCTCCGAAGTTGACGTTGAACTGGGAGCAGACTTCCAGGTCCTGCGCACGGGCGCGCCTGAACGCGACTGATCCGCGGGCCAGGCAAAGCGTGCCGGGCGGGGAGGCGTCAGATGAGGATACCGCCGAGGATTCACTTCCTCGCCCTGGCAATGGACAGCGGGTTCCTGGCCGCGGGCTTGCTGGCCGGGCCCGAGGCCACAGGTACTGCCCTCATCCTGGTTTCGATTGGACTCGGAGCGTATGCGAGGTTCGGGCGCCCCGCACCTGCAGTCAGACGGAAACACCCGGCCGGCCCGGCTCGTACAGGTCAATGATCGGCAGATGCCCGTCGGTGCGGATGGCATCGCCGCCGCCGTTGCGGTGGTGGTAGCCGCTGGAGTAGTTGAGGATGACGTGCACGGACTGCACGGCCTCGGCTGCCTGCAGCGTGGCGATGATGAAGTCGCGTTCCTCGTCCGTACGGTCGGCAATTTTGTGCGTGATCTGGAACGTGAACAGGGACAGTCCCACGCTCCTGTCGTACGTGCCGGCCCCCACCCAGTCCACGGACAGGCCTCCGGGCAGCATCCAACCGGGCGGGCACTTCCAGAACCGGACATGGTGCCGCTTGCGCGGGTTCCCGTCGATCTCGCGCTGGAACGCCAGGTCCTGCCTGTTGCCGAAGACGTACAGGGAACTTACCGGGGCGGCGGGATAGCTGCGGCCCAGGACGGTGGACACCAGGGTGTGCCAGGCGGTCGCCGGGGTGATGGGATCCGCCTCCACCCAGCCGGCGGAAAGCATGGCCCGCCGCAGCTCTTCCTCCGTCCCCACTACGGCGAGATTGACGGGATCGCCCAGCACGCCGTCGCCCGTCCTTGCCCGGCCGATGAAGTAGTCCGGGATGTACAGGCTGCTCAGGATCTTGTGGACGCGCGGCAGCAGCGCATAGGCCAGGATCAGCCAGACGGGCAGGAACACCCACGCCTGCTCAGGGCCGCGGGAAAGCCTGGCGAGCAGGAAAAAGTACACCGCCCAGCCGACGGCGACGGTGACCGCCAGGTACAGCAGCCGCTGCAGCACCGCCAGGACTGTGGCCCACCTGCTCTGCCGGCGCTCCACGGCGCTGCTGGAACGGGAGTGGTCAGGTTCGTCCGGAACCGCCCGCGCGGACCCCGCGTCGGAGGACCCCGCATGCGGGTCCCCGACATCCGGATTTTCCAGCCCGGGGGTCACGGCTCGTCGGGGTTCAGCTGCTCAACGATGATCCGCGCCGTCTGGGGATCACCCAAAATCCGGAAGTGCCCTGCGGTGGGCAGCTCGATGTTGGTGGCGCCCGGAAGGACGCTGCCCTCCGGAATGTGCGGATCGAACGGGCCGTAGATGGACGTGATCCGGCTGTTGATCGCCTCCTCGCGGGCCAGTTCGAGGGTCAGGGGGTGCCGGGGCGAAAAGATGCGCAGGCTCGGCAGCAGCATGTACCTGGCATAGCGCGAACCGGAGAACGGCGTGCAGACCGTGACCATCCTGTCGATCCGCTGCTCAGGGTCCAGCATCAGCATGGCGTACTTTCCGATTAGGCCGCCCTTGCTGTGCGCCACGATCGCGGCGTCCCGCAGCCCCGCTTCCTCCAGGTGCTGCGCCACCATCCGGGCCGCCGCGGGGACGTCCAGCTGGTTCCGCTGCAGCACCGTGACCACGTGGACGGGATGGCCGGCGTCGTGGATGGACTGGATGAGCGGCATCATGAACTGCCAGTTTTCGTATACACCGGGGATGATCAGCACCGGCCGCCGGTGGCCCTGGTGGAAGGACCCGGGCTGGACGCGCGACAACATGCCGCGGACCTGCCATCCCGCGGCATATAGGTAGTCCTGCAGCCACCAGACACCTTTTTGCAGCGCACTGATCCTCATGGGCGTGCCCGGTTCACTCATCTGTCGAGGATATCCCGCGCTCCCGCCGGTCAGTAGTTGCGGCGGTGCTTCAGGCGCGGAATCACGACGGCGAACACGGCCGCCGCCGCGAACCCCAGTATGCCGGTGGCTGAGATCCCCGCGCCAAGGGTGGCAAGGGCAGTCACCCCGGAGAGCAGCACGGGCCCGGCGGTGGAACCGGCGTCGGCCATGAACCGCCACAGCCCAAGGAACTGCCCGCGGCCCCGGTCCGGCGAGAAGTCGGCGCCCAGAGTCATCACCAGGCCCGAACTGATGCCGTTGCCGAACCCGATCAGCAGCGCCGCCAGCAGCAGCCCCGCAAAGGAGCCGGTCAGCGGAATCACCAGCAGGGCCGCGCCCATCAGCAGCGTGGACGGGACGGCGACGAACTGCCGGCCCTTCCGGTCCATGAGCTTGCCGGCGGGATAGAACACCAGCATGTCGATCGCGCCGGAGAGCCCGTAGATCAGTGAAGCTGAGGTGGCATCCAGGCCCAGGTTGTCCGCCCACAGCGGGATGACCACCTGCCGGGAGGAGCGGAGGGCGCTGAGCAGCAGGATCCCCACCCCCAGCGAAAGGAACACGCCTGCGTGGGACGCCGCAACGCTCCGGAGGGTGGGCTCCGGACCCTTGTGGCCGCCGTCGGGCCCTGGCGCAACGGCCAGGTCCGGGATGGTGAGGGACAGCAGCGCGGCTCCCGCCATGGCCACCACGCCCACCCAGTAGGCACCGCTGATCCCGGCGAACTGCATCACCGCCGCGCCCAGGAACGGGCCGATGAACACGCCGATGCGGTTCACCCCGCCCAGCGTGGACAGCGCCCGGGCCCGGAATTCCACGGGCACGGCCTCGGTGAGGTACTTCTGCCGGGCCAGGCCGAACACGGCCCCGGACATCCCGACGACGGCCATCGCCACTGCGAGCAGCCACAGCCCGTTGGGGACCACGGAAGTCAGCCCGGCCGCCGCGAGCGCGAGCCCGGCGGCGACGGCGGCAGCCACGATGGACCAGCGCTCACCGAACTTGAGGGTCACCAGGGAGGCGGGCAGGTTGAAGAACCAGGACCCCACGCCGATCAGCGTGACGACCAGGGCCGCGACGGCCACCGAAGCGCCGAGGTCGCGGGCGGAGAGGGCCACCACGGGCAGGATGGCTCCCGTGCCGATCCCGTAGAGCAGCGTGGGCCCGAAAGCAGCCACCGCCATGCCGCGCAGGCTGAAGGGCTGGGGGTCGTCCGGGGAAGTCATCAGATTTATCCTATGACCGCGCCCGGCACGCCCTTCCCCGGCACGCCGCCGGCCTGCGCCCCGAGGCCCGGGCTCAGTGCGCAGGGACTGTCCGTGCGCACCGAACCCGGGCCTCGGGGCGCAGCGCGGTACAACGCCAAGTCGACTATCCCCAG
The DNA here is from genome assembly GCF_034258515.1 of Pseudarthrobacter oxydans. NCBI lineage: Bacteria > Bacillati > Actinomycetota > Actinomycetes > Micrococcales > Micrococcaceae > Pseudarthrobacter > Pseudarthrobacter oxydans. The sequence goes on from NZ_CP139438.1 coordinate 3,373,742, forward strand.
CGCCGGGAGACTACTGGCGGGCCCGCTCTCCGAAGCCTGCCAGCGACCTGAACATGGCCACGATTTCCACCACCATGCCGATGATGGAGCCCACGATGCCCAGCACCAGCAGGACCCGCACCACCACGGGCCAGCCGGACCAGCTGTCCCCAAAGTCGAAGGGAAAGACCTCCAGCATCCGGAGGGTGGCCGCAAGTCCGATGCCCAGGACCGCCAGGTTCCCCAGGGCCATGACGCCCCGGTTGCGGATCACCACGAAGATGAGGTTGGCGATGATGCCCGCGGTCAGGGACGCGTTGATCATTCCGAGCACACGTTCAATGTCCGCCGTCAGGAAGGGCACAACCTTCCAGCCCGGCCAGATGTTGATCCCCCACAGCAGCACGGCGTTAACCAGCACGGAGCCAATGTTGCCGCCGCGGGTGGTCACGGTCTTGTCCGCCATAGTGACTCCCAAAGCGAGTGGACGGCCGGAATGATTGGGCGCGCCGCCTGCCAACATCGTTCCCACGGGAAACCCCGGCCGGAAGTGCCAAAAGGCCCGTAAATGTAGCAATTCGGGGGTCACAAATGCCCCGCGGAGGAGTAGCGTTCGCTTTATGGGGCGCTGTTCCGCGCCCATGCCAACGGGGAGGTCATTCGATGGGTGAAGTGTGGATCCGCACGCTCGGCAACGGGCTGGTCCGGGCAGACAGAGTCACCGAAATTTCATCCACCAGGGGGTCCTTGCACGAGGACCAGGGGTATTCACTGAAAGTCATTGTGGACGGCAAGGGCCATGTGCTGATTGACGACGCCGACCTGCAGGGCACGCTGGCGGAGCGGCTGGAGTACGCCCGGCACGTGGAGGACGCCCTGCTGCTCGCCATGGACGAGGCACGGGACAGCGACGCCGCTGTCGTCATTTCCTATGAGCCCGAGCGCGAGCGCTGGTCCGCCGCACCGGTCACGGTGTTAGCCGGAAGGCTTGCCGAACCGGTGGGCTGAGCCTGGTGCCTTTCGCCGCGGACGACGCCGGGCGGCGGCTGGGGTGCCGCCCGCTGCGGTGTGGCGGCCGCTTGCGCCTGCACGGGTTCACCGGTCCGCGCCGGCAGGCCCGTTATGCTCGTGCGCGTGAAGCAAAGCGCCCAGAGCGCAAGCACCAGCACCACCACGGCCACCCAGGGCAGGTCCGGCCACGCCAGCATGAACGGCACGGCCACGGCCACCGCCGTCACGATCAGCAGATACCACGTGACGTACCACCAGGGGTTGGCCGGCAGGTTCCGGGTGGGATCGCTGGACTGCCGGAAGGACGGCTTGCGCAGCCGCTGCAGCCGGTCGTGCAGCACTCCCCACACCGGCCCGTTCAGGAGTCCCACCAGCACGCCGGCGAACACGGCGGTTGTCACAGCTAGCACGCCCAGGTCCTGCCAGTGCGCCCAGTGGTAGGTCGGGCCGGAGCACAGCCAGGCGGACCACCAGGGATCCCCGGCGGCGCCGGGCGGGCCGCACTGGACCAGGTTCCGCGTCCAGTCCAGGGAACCGAGCCACGCCAGCGCAGCAGGAGCGCTCAAAGCTGAGGTGATGACGGCGAGAAGCCGCGTCACGCCCAGGCTCTTCACCATGACGCGGTGCGGGCGGAGCCGCCGGTCGCCGTCGAGCATCCTGAACGCCAGCCCGGCAGTGTCCGGTGGCGGCGGGTCCAGGACCAGCCGCGCCAGCGGGTCCAGCACCTCAACGCGGTTCTTGGAGTAGACAATGTGGTCGTAGATCAGGGCGGACCTGTTGTACACGGGATGTTCCTCGGGGCCCGGACCGCCGTCGCCCCCGGTGTCCCGGGCGTAGATCTTGCCGAAGACCGGCAGCGGGCCGTTGGCGTGCGTGGAGATGGGCCCGGCGGGCACAAAGTCGAACTTCCCCCACACGTTGATCCACCGGGGGCGCCGGGGGTTGGCCAGCCAGTCCGTCACCGGGTCCTCCCCCGTCCCGCCGCCCCACTGCGCGTAGCCCAGCAGGTCCAGCCCGCTGCCCACGCTGACAAAGTTGGTGGCGCGGGCCTGGTTCTGGAACAGGACCTGCCCGGTGATCGCCGCGCCCTGGCTGTGCGCCACCACGGTCACCTCCGTGCCCGGGCTGTGGTCCCAGCGCTGGAGCGTGTCCACTACCCGCTGCCGCATGGCCGCGGCCTGCAGGGGCTTGCGCTTCCACACCTGGGGATCGCCCAGGAAGTCCGCGAACAGGGAGACGAGCTTCCCCACCCAACGGCCCGGCCCCGGAATCCAAGCCAGGATGATGATCAGCAGCAGCACCACCAGTACCGCAAGCAGGATGAAGAACCCGGCGAACGCGGCCAGCGACGTGAGGACCAGCTGCCGCAGCCAGGCGCCGAGCCACCGGATGTCCTTCCGCCGGCCGGGATGGAGGTTCCACTTGATCAGCTGCACGGACCGCATGTACACGCGCAGGGCCGTGCGCAGCGCCCACGAGTAGGTTGAAGCGGCCGACGCCGGCTCGAAGTCCCTGCCCCAGGACGCCTCGGTCATGAGCACAGTCAGGTAGTCCGGTTCGTGGCCGTCAACGCCGCGGAGGACCTTGACCAGCACCTCCGGCGCGTCGCCCACCGCGTTGGCCTTGGTGATCACCAGGTGCGGATGCGCGGTGTGCGGCACCATGTCCAGGGAGAGATCGTGCAGGCTCAGCATCAGCGGCTGGGCCCACTCCTGCAGGGTGCCGCCCTTGAGGGCCCGGCCCATGCCGTGGACGAACACCACCACGTGGTCCGGCAGGGCCGGTTGCCCGGGGCGCCCGGGCCCGTTCGCGGCCTCCACGCCCTCGGCGGCGCCATGGCCGCCACGGCTTGCGCGCTTGTCCATGGCTAAATGATCCACCCGCGCCAACTGACGGGGGAAGGGAAAGCGCGGAAACCGGATCCTGGTTCCGCACTGCGGTCCGGACGTTCCCCGGGGTGGAGGCGGGCGCTCAGCGGCCGGACGGCGGCGGCCCGGATGCCGGGGTTTCCGGCGCCGGCTGGGCGTCTGCCTGGCAGCCGGTGCAGCAGGCAGCGTCTTCTTCCACAGGGCCGTTACCGTCATTGGCGTGCAGGACAGGGCAGCACGCCTCACCCCGCCAGGCGTCGATGCCTTCACGGACGGCGATGCCGGCGATGACCAGGGCGGCCCCGGCATCGGCCCACCACCAGCCCAATGCACTGTTCAGGACCAGGCCAACCAGCAGCACGGCCGAGAGGTACGTGCAGAGCAGCGTCTGCTTGGAATCGGCCACGGCGGTCCTGGAGCCCAGTTCCCGCCCGGCGCGGCGCTGCGCCCAGGACAGGACAGGCATGACCGCCAGGCTCAAGGCTGCGATTGCGATTCCCGGCGCCGAGTGCCGGGCTTCTCCCCCGCCCGTGAGTGACCGGACCGCGTCCATGCTCACGAACGCGGCCAGGGCAAAGAAGGAAATGGCAATGATCCGCAGGGTCAGGTGCTCGCGCCGCTCCGGATCCTTGGCGGTGAACTGCCAGGACAGCGCGAGGGCGGATGCCACCTCTATGACCGAGTCCAGGCCGAAGCCCACCAGCGCCGAGGAGTCCGCGGTCCCGCCGGCCCAGAGCGCCACCACGGCTTCGATGACGTTATAGCTGATGGTGGTGGCCGCGAACAGCCGGATCCTCCGGCTCAACACCGCGCGGCGTTCCGGGGTTGGTGTGCGGAGCAGCGTCATGCCACGCACTCCCCGTCCGGGGCGCAGCAGGCCGGGTCCACGGCAAGGACAACGCCGATCAGGTCCTTGATGGCGTGGCCAAGCCTGGCGTCCGCGAGTTCGTAGCGGCTCCGCCGCCCGTCCTGGACAGCAACCACCAGTCCACAGCCGCGCAGGCAGGCCAGGTGGTTGGATATGCTCTGCCGCGAGACGCCCAGGGCGTCCGCCAAATCCGAGGGATAAGCAGGCGCTTCCGAGAGGGCCAGGAGAATCCGCGCTCGGGTGGCATCCGACACCGCATAACCGAACCTGGACAGCACGGAGGCCTGGGTGAGCAATTCCATGAACTCAAAGTACATCCACAGATGTATTCAGGCAAGCGTGTACTAACGGCCGGAGGTTACTCCGCCTTTACCCGTTACCTTTGCCCTTGCCCTTCTCGGCGTCCTTCTTGGCATCCTCGAGCTGCTTTTCAGCCTCCTTTTGGGCGTCCTCGTGGTCCTCAGCGGCCGTTGGTTCCGCGGAGGGGGCGGGCTGCGGCTCCGCCGCCTGCTGCGCCGCCTCGAGTTCAGCCCTGATCTTGCTGATCGCAGCCTCCGCGCGCGCCTTCCGTTCGGCCGACATCAGGCCCTTTTCCGCTGCGGTTGCCACGTCCTGGTCCAGCTGTTGAAGCTCGGCGAGCGCCGCCGGAAAGTCCTGCTGCGCGGCGAGCTGCTTAGCCGAGGCCACCCGGGCCTGCAGGCCTTCCGCCGTTCCTGCATCCAGCTCCGACGCACCGGCGCAGGACGTCAACAGCACAAGCCCCAGGCAGGCGGCCAGGATCCGGACTGCGTGTTTTGTCCGGCTCATGGCGTGACGCTCTCTTCCAGTTCCTTGAAGTGCTCGCCCAGCGGTCCGGTGATGACCGGTTGGGGTGTTTCCACTGGGGCCGGGGAGGGGCGTTGGATGGCGGCCAGCAGGACTGCCGCGAGGACCAGCACAAGAACGGCGACGGCGGCAAGGACCCAGGGCCGGCGGCCTCCCATTGTGCCGGGTTTCTTCCACGGACGCCGTGCGATTGATGGCCCGCGGGCCGGCGCTTCAGGAATTCCTGCCCCGGCTTCAGCGATGCCTGGCCGGGGAGCCCGCTGCCATGACGTCGCGTTGGTTGCTTCGCTGCCGGAAAGGGAAGGAATCCTGGGACCCCGGGTACCTGCCGGCCCTGCGGGCCCGGAGTTCCCCGACGGTTCGGGCGCACTTCCTCTCCGTTGGGGAGCAAGGACGCGGGTGGGCTGCGGAAGGGCTGCGGTGGCGGCCGTTGCCCCGCCGCCTGCATCGGCCAGCCCGCCCCAGTCTCCGGCCGTACCGAATTCTGCGGCCACGGCCGAGGCCTCCGGCCGTGCCCGGGGGTCCCGTGCAGTCATGGCGGCGAGAAGCGGCACCCAGCGCGGGCCCAGGGAAGCGGGAATATCCGGGTCCCGCGAGAGCCTGGCCACTGCGGCCTCAAGCGGCGGCCCGGGGAATGCCACCTTCCCGGTCAGCGCCTCAAGCAGCACAAGCCCCAGCGCATAGATGTCCGCCGGCGGTCCAACCTGCTCCCCGCTGGCCTGCTCCGGACTCAAGTAGGCCGCCGTCCCCGGAACCATGTTGGTGGCGGTGACCCGGGCGCCGTCGAGCATCCGTGCGATGCCGAAGTCCGCCAGCTTGGGGCGCAGGGGGGAATCCGCCGTGTAACGGGTCAAGAGGATGTTGGCGGGTTTGATGTCGCGATGGACCACGCCCCGGTGGTGGATGTACTGCAGCGCCCCCGCGAGCTCGGCGCCCAGCCGGGCCACCTCAGCGCCGGGCAGCGGGCCCGAAGCCAGGTGCCCGCGCAGGTCCACGCCGCTGACCAGTTCCATCACCAGGAACGGCACCTCCCGCCCGCCGCTCAGCAGGGTTCCGGTGTCGAAGAGCGTGACCAGGCCAGGGTGGTTCAGCCCGGCCAGCATCCGGGCTTCTGCCTGCTGCCTGCGCAGTTCGTCCGGATCGGTGACGTCGGCACGGAAGACCTTAAGCGCCACTTCCCTGCCTAGCACCACGTCGGTTCCCCGGTAGACGCTCCCCATGCCGCCGTCGCCAATTACCTGGCCAACCCTGTAGCGTTCGCCCAGGATCGTCCCGGCCATACCCGTCTGCGTTTCTTCCACCATGCGGCCCCTTGCCTTCAGTCCACCCATCACTCTAGCCAAGCCACCATGTGCGCAGGGGGAACGATCGCGCAGGGGGAACAATAGAGCCATGGCACGAGGTAATCTGCGCATCTTTCTTGGGGCTGCGCCCGGGGCAGGCAAGACGTTTGCGTTGCTGGAAGAAGGCCGCAGGCTGGCCGGGGAGGGCTTCGACGTCGTCGTCGGCGCGGTCGCTGCCAAAGGCCGTGCCGACAATGAGGAGATGCTGGAGGGCCTGGAGCTGTGCCCGAAACCGGCGACCGAGGGCCTGGAAGGCGGGCTGGACGTCCAGGCCGTCAAGGACCGGGCGCCGGACATTGTCCTGGTGGACGACTACGCCGCCGCCTCGGGCGGTGTGCACCGGTGGGAGCAGGTGGACGCCCTGCTCGACGCCGGGATCAACGTCATCTCCACCCTGGACATCAGGAACCTGGAATCCCTCTCCGACGCGGTCCGGGAGGTCACGGGAGAGCAGGAATCACTCACTGTCCCGGACACCGTGGTGCGGGGCGCCGGCCAGATCGAACTGGTGGACGCCTCGCCTGAGCTGCTGCGCCAGCGGCTTGCCGACGGAAAGATCTACGGCACCCGGGAAGAAGCCGACGCCGCGCTTGCCGGCGTTTTCCGCATCGGCACGCTTGCCGCCCTGCGGGAGCTCGCCCTGTTGTGGCTGGCTGAGCGCGTGGACGCAGACCTGTCCGACTACAAGGAATTGAAGAGGGTCCGGGAGAGCTGGCCGGCCCGGGAAAAGATCGCCGTCGGGGTGGGCGGGAAGAGCCGCGACCAGGTCCTGGTCCGCCGTGCCGCAAGGATGCTCGCCGCGGCCACCGGCGGGGAGCTCCACGTAATCCACGTCCGTACCGGCACGGAGGGACCCGGAGAGGCCGGCAAGGACCTGGAGATGCTGCGCAGGCTCACGGCGGAATTCGGCGGCGTATTCCACGCCATCGGCGGGCGGGACGTCGGGCAGGCCCTGGTGGACTTCGCCCGGAGCATCAACGCCACCCAGATCATGGTGGGGGCCCCCTCGCGCCGGTCCGCTTTCCGGGGCCGGAGCGGGGTGGCAGCCGGTGTGCTGAGGGATGCGGGCGCCATGGATGTCCACCTCATCAACCACCTTCCCGGCCCCTCCGGCGGCCAGAGGCGGACGCCTCCCCGGCTGGGCCGGCGCCGGGAGATCCCCGCGTTTGCCCTGGCGGTGGGGCTTCCCCCTGCCCTGCAGTTCATCCTGGACCTCCTCCCCCACAACCAGCTGTCAACGGACATGCTGGTCCACCTGACCGGCATTGTGGGCGTCGCCCTGCTCGGGGGGCTTTGGCCGGCCGTGGCGGCGGCCGTCCTCGCAGGGCTCATCGTCAACTACTTCAGTGTCCGGCCGGTCGGGTCCCTGTCAGTCCTCGATCCGGAAAACGTCCTGGCGCTGCTCATCTTTGTCCTGGTGGCGGTGGCCGTCTCGCTGGTGGTGGACCGCTCGGCCAAGCTCAGCAAGGAAGCACACATAGCCGGCGCGGAGGCCGCCGTCCTGGGCGAACTGAGCCGCCGGGCCGTCGCCGAGGGCAACAGCATCCCCGCCTTCCTGGACCAGGTCAGGGAACATTTCCAGGTGAAGGGTGCCGGGCTGTGGGCCAGGCGCGGGACAGGCAGGTCCGCGGTCTGGGAGCTCCAGAAATTCTCCGGTGAACCCCGCCCCGCTGAAGTATCGGAGGCGGACACGGTGGAGCAGCTGGACGGGGACAGGATGCTCACCCTGACGGGAAGGGAACTCTCGCAGGACGAAAGGCGGCTGCTGGCCGCCTTTGGCGCGCACCTGCTGGCCATGGTGCAGCGCGAGGAACTCTCCGCCAGCCAGCGGGAAAACCTGCGCCTGGCCGAGGGCAACACCATGCGGACCTCCATCCTGCGGGCGGTGTCCCATGACCTGCGCACCCCCCTGGCCGGCATCAAGCTGGCCTCCAGCAGCCTGCGGGACAAGAGCATCACCTTCGGGCCCGAGGAACAGGAAGAACTCCTGGCCACCATCGAGTACGGCGCGGACAGGCTGGACCGGCTGGTCAGCAACCTCCTGGACATGTCCAGGATCACGGCCGATTCGGTGGCGCCCCTCATCCGCCCGGTCTACTGGGTGGATGTGGTGGGCGAGGCACTGCGGGGAACGGACTCGGAGCGCCTCCGGGTGCTGCTGCCGGACAACATGCCCCCCGTAGATGCGGACCCGGGGATGCTGGAGCGCGTCATCGCCAACCTCGTGGAGAACGCACTCAAGTACGCCCCGGATTCCGATGTGGTGATAGCCGGAGCGGTGGGAGGTGCGGGCAGTGCGAGAATTGGGGATGTTCCTGCCAGTGAGCTCACCGTGGTTGATCACGGCTCGGGCATCCCCGCCGATGAGGTCCTGGCCATGTTCCGGCCCTTCCAGCGCGCGGATGACACCACTCCGGGGACGGGGATCGGCCTTGGCCTGGCTGTCGCTAAGGGGTTCACCGAGGCCATGGGCGGGGTCCTTCTGGCTGAACCCACTCCTGGCGGGGGCCTGACCATGGTGGTCCGGCTGCCGCTCTCCACCGGCGCCGCGCCGGAACCCGGCATAAGGGGGCATCATGGCAACAGTCCTGATTGTTGACGACGAGGTCCAGATCCTCCGTGCGCTCCAGATCAACCTGAACGCCAGGGGCTATTCCACCGTGACCGCGTTCACCGGCCAGAGCGCGCTGGAGCAGGCTGCGCAGCACCCGGTGGACATCATCATCCTGGACCTGGGGCTTCCCGACCTGGACGGCGTCGAAGTCATCCGCCGCCTCAGGCGTTGGAACAAAGTGCCCATCCTGGTCCTCTCGGCACGGCACGGCTCCGAGGACAAGATCCTGGCCCTGGACGCCGGCGCGGATGACTACGTAACCAAGCCGTTCGGGATGGATGAACTCCTTGCCCGGCTCCGCGCCGCCCTGCGCCGCGGGGCCCCGGGGGACGCCCCGGTTGTGAAGACGGATGTGTTCACTGTTAATCTGCCCGCCAAACAGGTGACCCGCCGCGGAGTGCCTGTGCGGCTGACGCCCACCGAGTGGAACATCCTGGAACTGCTGGTCAGGAACAGCGGCGCCCTGGTCACCCACGAGGACATCCTTACCCGGGTGTGGGGCCCGGGTTACGCGGACGAGACCGCCTACCTGCGGGTCTACCTGGCACAGCTGCGGCGAAAGCTTGAACTGGACCCGGCCAACCCCCGGCACCTGCTCACTGAAACCGGCCTGGGGTACCGCTTCCAGGAGTGACCCTCCGGACCCGGTGAATCCCTGCGCCGCTACACCCTGCGCTGCTGCGGCAGAGGCGTTAAGAAAGCATTAAGATCCCCGGAAACGCCCGTTGGACAGGAACCGCCCGGTGCTAGGCTCCGGTGGTTACAGCACAGTGCCGCGCCTGGAAACGGGGGCCGGTGTGCCCTCATCCGGCAGAAAAGAAAGACACGTCCCTTGACGGCTCCCGCCCAGTTCTCCCTTCCCGCCACCGTTCCCAACCCTGAACGTGAAATAGTGCCCGGCAGCGCCTTCACCCGGTGGCTGCTTGAACACCGGGTGCACCAGCCCGTCGGCCCGGAAGCCGCCGAAGCCCATGCCCCGCAGCAGAGCTGGTGGAAGGTCATGTGCCTCACCGGGGTGGACTACTTTTCAACCCTGTCCTACCTTCCGGGCATCGCGGCCCTGGCCGCCGGTGCGCTGTCCCCGCTCGCCACCCTGCTGATCGTGGCCCTTACGCTGCTCGGAATGCTGCCCATGTACCGGCGGGTGGCCAAGGAAAGCCCCCACGGGCAGGGGTCCGTGGCCATGCTCGAACGGCTCCTGCCGTTCTGGCGAGGCAAGGTCTTCGTGCTGATCCTGCTCGGCTTCGTGGCCACGTCCTGGATCGTCACCATCACCCTGTCAGCCGCCGATGCCTCCGTGCACCTGCTCGAGAACCCGTTCCTGCCCCACTTCCTGGAAGGCCAGGCCGTCACGATCACCGTGGTCCTGCTCCTGATCCTGGGCGGGGTGTTCCTGATGGGCTTCTCCGAAGCCGTGGCCGTGGCCATCCCGCTGGTAGCGGTCTTCCTGCTGATGAATGCGGTGATCATCGGGGCAGGAGTCATGGAGATCTTCACTACCCCCGGCGCCCTGAACGGCTGGACCTCCGCCCTCACGTCCTCCGGCGGAGGCTTGGGCGGGGTCGTCGGCCCCGCCCTGATGGCTTTCCCCCTGCTGGTGCTGGGGCTGTCAGGCTTCGAGACCGGCGTCAGCATGATGCCCCTGGTGGCCTCCGAAGGCGCCACTGCCGAGGAGAAGCTCGCCGCCAAGATCAAGAACACCCGCAAACTCCTGACCGCAGCCGCGGTCATCATGAGCGTCTACCTGATCGGCAGCAGCTTCGTCACCACGGTCCTGATCCCTGCTGAACAGTTCCAGGACGGCGGCGAAGCGAACGGCCGCGCCCTGGCATACCTTGCCCACGAAAAGCTCGGCAACGGCTTCGGCTCCGTCTATGACATCAGCAGCATCCTCATCCTCTGGTTCGCCGGCGCCTCGGCGATGGCCGGCCTGATCAACATCGTGCCGCGCTACCTGCCCTCCTACGGCATGGCCCCGGACTGGTCCCGCGCCGTCCGCCCGGTGGTGCTGGTCTACACGGCCATCAGCGTCCTGATCACCATCGGCTTCAACGCCGACGTCAACGCCCAGGCCGGTGCCTACGCCACAGGCGTCCTGGCCATGATGGTTTCCGGCGCCATCGCCGTCACCATTTCCGCCATCCGCCGGAAGCAGCGCGCGGCGTCCATCGGTTTCACCGTGCTCACGCTGGTGATGCTCTACGCGCTGGCCGCCAACGTGATCGAAAAACCGGACGGCATCACCATCTCCGCGTTCTTCATCCTTGGCATCATTGCCATCTCCCTCGTCTCCCGCGTCAGCCGCACCACTGAGCTGCGCGTGGACAAAATAGAGTTCGACGACGGCGCACGCCGCTTCATCAGGGACACGCTGGAGTACGACGGCCGGATCAACCTGATCGCCAACCGTCCGCAGGACCGGGACGGCGCCGAGTACAGGGACAAGGAAGCGGTGCAGCGGGAAAACAACCCCGTGCCCGGCACCGCGGATGTCATCTTCCTGGAAATCGACATCACCGACCCCTCCGAGTTCAGCGAGACCCTGGAAGTCCGGGGCGTGGAAGTGGACGGCCACAGGATCCTGCGGGCAAACAGCCCGGCGGCACCCAATGCCATCGCCGCGATCCTCCTTGCGCTGCGGGACGGCACGGGTGTCAAACCGCATGCCTACTTCGAGTGGTCCGAAGGTAATCCGCTGGCCCACCTGATGCGCTACCTTCTCCTGGGCCGCGGCGACACTGCCCCGGTGGTCCGGGAAATCATCCGCGAAAACGAACCCGACCCGGACCGCCGCCCGGGCATCCACGTGGGATGAGCCTGCGAAGGAGCGGCCCGCCGCCGTCGGATTCGCCGAATGCCGGGAACCCCGGCACGGAACCGGCCAATGTCGCCGCAATCCAGAAGATGCTCCGGGACGCCAAAAGCGGGAAGGAAAGCAAAAAGGACAACTTTGTCCGCCGCCTGCTGACCCACCCCGTCAGGGCCGTCCCGGTGGCCTTCCTGCTGGTCATCATCACCGGCGGCGCCCTGCTGATGATCCCGGCAGCCCGGCAGGACGGGGGCTCCGCGGAGTTCATCGATGCGCTGTTCACCTCCGTCTCCGCCGTCTGCGTCACGGGCCTGATCACGGTAGACACCGCCACCTACTGGACACCGTTCGGGCAGGGAATCATCCTGGGCCTCATCCAGGTGGGCGGGTTCGGCATCATGACCCTGGCAACGCTGCTGGCGCTGCTGGTCCGCAAGAGCATCGGCCTTCGCGGCCAGCTTGTGGCCCAGTCCGAGACCCACACCCTGAACCTGGGGGACGTCCGGGCCGTGCTGCTCCGGGTGGCCAAGATCATGCTCGGCTTCGAGGCAGCAACAGCCTTGATCCTGACCGCCCGGTTCTGGATCGCTTACGACCAGAACCCTGCCACCGCCCTGTGGCACGGGCTGTTCCATGCCATCTCAGCGTTCAACAACGCGGGCTTTTCCCTCTTCAGCGACAACCTGATCGGCTTCGCCGAAGACCCGTGGATCATCGTTCCGATCTGCCTCGCCGTGATTGCCGGCGGGCTCGGTTTCCCGGTGCTCATCCAGCTCACCCGCGCTGAGGTGGCGCCGAAGAACTGGACTGTCCACCTGCGCCTGACCGTCTACGGAACGCTGCTGCTCCTGGTGGCCGGCTTCGCACTGTTCGCGGCCTTCGAGTGGAACAGGCACCAAACCCTGGGCCCGCTTTCCCTGACGGGCAAAATCCTGGGCTCCTTCGCCGGCAGCGTCTTTCCCCGCACCGCCGGCTTCAACAGCATTGACTACGGTGCCGCTGCCCCCGAAACGCTGATGGTCACCAACATCCTGATGTTCATCGGCGGCGGCAGCGCCGGCACCGCCGGTGGTATCAAGATCACGACGTTCCTGGTGCTGGGCTTCGCCATCTGGAATGAGGTCCGCGGCCGCGACCAGGTGACCATCGCCCACCGCTCCATCAGCTCGTCCTCCCAGCGGCAGGCCCTGTCCGTCGCACTGCTGGGGATCGCCGCCGTCGTCATTGGAACCATGCTCCTGCTGATGTTCACGGACTACAGCCTGGAAAAGGTCCTTTTCGAATCCATCTCCGCATTCGCCACGGTGGGCATGAGCACCGGCATCACGTACGACCTCCCCCCGGCAGCGAAATGGGTGCTTATGGCGCTCATGTTCACCGGCCGCATCGGAACGGTGGCGGTGGCGTCAGCACTCGCCCTGGCGGCCCGCCCGCGCCTCTTCCGGCTGCCGGAGGAACGGCCCATCATCGGCTGACATCCGGAACCGGGCAGGGCCGACCGGCACCGGCCAAGGCGGTGGCCGGAAAGAAATATCCCTTCTTTTTGGCCGTGATCTGCGTGCCAGCCTTAGACTTTTGGCAGTTGCAAGAGCCGGGGGGCCAAGTGGAAGAACAGGGCGTTTGCCTGGTCATAGAAGATGACCCGGACATCCGTGGATTGATTACTGCCGTGCTGGGCCGTGCAGGATTCAAGGTGCTGACCGCAGAATCCGGGGCCGAGGGAATTGCCGCGTGTACAGCCGCCGGCTCGTCCCTGTCCCTCATCACCCTTGACCTCGGCCTGCCGGACATGGACGGTCATGAGGTTGCCCGGGCCCTGCGGGAAGTGACCCAGACTCCGCTGCTGTTCCTCACCGCCAGGTCTGAGGAAGAGGACGTCCTTTCCGGAATGGCGTCAGGAGCCGCCGCCTACATCACCAAGCCTTTCCTTCCACGGGCCTTGAAGGAAGCAGCCCTGGGCCTGGCGGGGCTCCAGGGCCGCACGAAGCTTCCGGCAACGGGGAAACCCTAACCGATGTAATAATTGGCTCGATGTTGCGTCCATCACATTCAGCCCCTACTCTGATTGAGGCTTAAGAAACAGGCCATAGCAAGAAGCTGCAGCGTCGCAGCCAATGCCGGGGAAGGCTTTACAACTTGAATTCCAAGCTGAACATTGTTGTCCGTGTAGATCTCGACCACGCCAGGGCCCTCGTGATTGCCAAGGGGCACGTCACCGTCCACAGCGTCAACGCCCTTTATGTAGTAGTTAAACGCGCCAATTCCCTGCGGAATGGCCTCGACCTCGAACTGGACATTTCCCACGCCCGGGTAGACCCGGAAGCGCTGGAAATGCTCCATACGTCCTCTGCAACACACCATCTGCCGGCCAGGATCGATCCGGAGCAGGCACCCTGCACCATCAGCGTCCTGGCACCGCGCGCAGACGCCGGGCGCCGCGCTTATTCGCCGGCCCTCATCGCCGCCTAGGCACCCAAAGGCAACGGCACCCGAAGCGCCCAATCGTCGGGCCAGGGAGCCAGCCGCAACCTTTTCTTTCGTGGTTTCCACGGCCCGTGAGCGCAGTTGTATCCGAATGGACGGGTAGCTGCACTCCGGGTTTCACTGAAGGTCCATGCCGCCCTCAGGAGTGCGCCTCCAGCCATTCCTTGAGGAGGGGGGCCGGAAGCGGACGGGTGAAGTGGTAACCCTGGGCAAGATCGCAGCCCATCTCCTTGAGGGTTCGCAGCTGGCCGGACGTTTCCACGCCTTCGGCAACGGCCCGCAGGCCCACCGCGTGTGCCAGCTCGATGCAGCTGCCCACGATTGCGGCGTCCCCCTTGTCCGAGTCCAGTCCGCCGATGAAGGAACGGTCGATCTTCAACTCGTCAATCGGGAATTTCTTCAGGTAAGTCAGGCTGGAGTATCCCGTGCCGAAGTCGTCGACGGCAAGGCCCACGCCCAGGTTCTTGAGGGCCGTCAGGGACTCGAGGGCAGCGCCGGGATCCGCCATCAAGGCTGTTTCGGTGATCTCCAGGAGCAGCACCGCGGGGTCGATCCGCCGAAGCCGGAGGGCCTCTTCCACCATCGGCACCAGCCCGGGGTCATTCAGCTGCCGGGTTGACAGGTTGACCGCAACCTCGAGCTCCGCGGCACGGCGGCCCTCGCGTCGCCAACTGGCTGCCTGCCTGAGGGTTTCATCCAGGACCCACGCGCCCAGGGGCCGCACCAGGCCTGATTCCTCGGCCATGGTGATGAATTCCGACGGCGGCAGCAGCCCGCGGGTCGGGTGCTGCCACCTGACCAGGGCTTCCACCCCGCTGGCGAGGCCGGTGCGCAGGTCCACACGGGGCTGGTAATGCACCCGCAGGTCGCCGTCGCTGATCCCCCGGCGCAGCTCGCCGAGGGACCGGAGCCGGTCCACGGTGGGGTCGGATTCAGCGTGCCGGTGAATCTCCCAGCGGTTGCGGCCGAGCGCCTTTGCCCGGAACATCGCGATGTCTGCGCGGCGGACAAGGTCGTCCAGGGTTTCCGGCTCGTCCCCGGATACGGCCACTCCGATGCTGGCGGAGGTCACGATCTCCAGGCCCTCGAGCAGGATCGGGGCGCTGAGGACGTCCAGGAGCCTGGCCGCGAGCGCTGTTGCTTCCTCGGCGGACCCAAACACGTCCACCACGAGAAATTCGTCCCCGGAAAGCCGGGCCACGGTGCGGGCCTCCCCGGCCGCCGGCACCAGCCGCTGCGCCACGGACTTCAGGAGTTCGTCCCCTGCGGCATGGCCCAGGCTGTCATTGACCGCCTTGAAATGGTCAAGGTCAATGAAGAGGGCGGCCAGGATGCCGGTGCCGTTGGGGCGATCCGCCAGGATCGGACTGAGCCGGGTTTTCAGCCCCGCCCTGTTGGGGAGGCCGGTCAAGGCGTCGTGGGCCGCAAGGTGCTGCAGTTCGGTTTCGGCCTGCACCCGCCGGGCTTCGGATTCCTCGGCCTCCCGCAGGGCGGACACCAGTTCCTTTTCGTACATCCGGCGTTCGTGGGCGCTGAAGATGATGACGCGGACACTCGCGGCCTGCTGCGGGGAGCCGGGAGATCTCGAGGCCGAAAGCAGCGCGGCGCGGCGCCGTCCGTCAGCGGCAACAATCTCTATGGCTATTTCCGAAACAGCCCCGGTGATGCCGAGCTGAGGAATGCAGTGGGTGGAGTACAGCATTTGGTCGCCGACGGGCATCAGGGACTGCAGCCGGGTTCCCAGGAGTTCCGCCCGGGCATAACCCGACCAGTGCGCAAAGGTGTCGTTGACCGCGGTGATTTTCCCGCCGTCGTCCGTTACCAGGTAGCCGCACGGCGCCTTGTGGAACAGTGACTCGAAGTCCGCCGGCCCGCCGGCCTGGGCGCCTGTCACGGGCCGGCGGTAAGGTACTGCCGGATGGCCGCCGCTGTTGCCTCCGGTGCGCTGACGTGCGGGCAATGGCCGGCGGCCTTGAGGTGCACCAGCGAACTGCGTTCCAGCTGCCGGTTCAGGTACGTGCCCACTTCGGGCGGCGCGAGCAGATCGTCGGAGCACTGCAGGATCAGGCTGCTGGTGCGTACTTTGCCGAGTTCGTTCCGGGTGTCGGAGAGGAAGGTGACCCTGGCGAAGTGCCGCGCGATGGAGGGGTTGGTCCGGCAGAAGCTGCCGCGGAGATCCTCGGCCAGTTCGGGTTCGTCCGGGTTGCCCATCACCATCGGCGCGAGGGCTGCGGCCCAGGCAAAGTAGTTGCTGTCCAGGGAGTCCAGCAGGCTCTCGATGTCCTCCCGCGAGAACCCGCCCACGTAGCCGCTGGACGGGTCGTTGGTGTAGCGGGGCGACGGCGCCACCAGGATCAGATGCGCAAAGCGGCCGGGCTCCTTGACTGCCGCCAGCACGGAAATCATGGCGCTGACGCTGTGGCCGACGACGGTGACGTCCCTCAGGTCAAGGGCCGCGCAGATTTCCAGCAGGTCGGCCGCATAGCCGTCCAGGGATCCGTATTTGGTGCGGTCGTAGGCAGAGGCATCCGAGCGTCCGGCGCCCACGTGGTCGAAGAGGACCAGCCGGTGGTCCTCGGCGAAATGCGGCAGGAGCCTGCGCCACATGTCCTGGTCGCAGCCGAAACCATGCGCAAAGAGCATCACCGGCCCATCAGGGCGGCCGGAGAGGGTGACGTTGTTCCGGCGGATAACCGGCGAAACCGTTGCGGGTGCCGCTTCGACCATGTGCTTCACCAAACGTAAGTAGCCTGACCTGTTCCTGACTCAGATACTATCGGCGGGACGTCCACGAATCCTAGGATCGCTGGACGGCATCGCGGTGCGGCGCTAGTCCTCCACGAACTCCAGGAGGTCGCCGGGCTGGCATTCGAGGACCCGGCACATCGCTTCCAGCGTGCTGAAGCGGACCGCCTTGGCACGGCCGTTTTTCAGGACCGCCACATTGGCGGGTGTGAGGCCCACACGTTCGGCAAACTCCCCCACGCTCATCTTCCGTTTGGCCAGTTCGACGTCGATGCGCACCACGATGGGCATCAGATGACGGCTTCCATGTCCGCGCGGAGGTCCGCAGCCTGCCGGAGCAGGGCGCGGAGCACCACCACCACAAGGCCCACTGCGGCGCCGGCCACCAGGACCAGCAGCAGCAGGAGCGGCAGTCCGGGATCGTCGGCGTTGAGGACCACCACGGCGGCGAGCGCGGCGAGCATGGCCCAGCCGGCCGTGATGGCCCACACGATCGCGTTCACCCACACCAGGGCGCCGCGGCTGAAGATCCTGTCCTGCCTGACAAGCGTCAGCAGCTTCCAGGTGCTCACGATCACCACTTGGACGCAGGCCACCTCCAGGATGAAGAACATGGTCAGCGGCCACTGCAGGTACGCCCGCTCAGGGTTCTCCTGCGCCATATGGGCGAACTGGCCGGGAATGGACATGACCTGGAACAGGACCAGGAGGAGGAACGCGGCAACGAGCACCACCCTAAGAGCAGTGACGGCCAGGCGGGTGATTTTCATGTATCGAGTTTCGACCACTACCTATCGAAAGTCAATCGATCGGGAGCAGGGTCTCGCGGAGGGTGGGTTCCCGGGCCGGATCAGGGAACCAGTTGGGCCCTGCGGAACCGGAGCTCCCTGCGTGCGCCGTTGAGGGGTGATCCCGTAAAGGGCAGGGCGTCCAGGTCGATGCCCTCGGCCGCTTTGAGGGCAAGGGCATTGGCGGCAGCCGCTGCCCGCGGGGGCAGCGCGATGGCGGCTGCGAACTCCTGCCAGTGCCTGGCTTTGAGTCCCTTGACCTTGCCGGCGATGGGCAGCGCCATGGTGTCGTCGCCGTAGAGCAGTGTGCACGGGATGTCGTACATCGGGGAAACGGCCCAGCCGCCGTTCCGGCCCGCAAGGATGGCGGCGTTCTTGGCGTGGAGGTCCCCGTTGCCGGTCAGCCAGGCGAAGGCGAACTGCAGGTAGAGGTTCCTGGCGGCCACGGCCTTGGCCTTGCACAGTCCGGCCAGCGCCAGGACCAGGCGCTCGGAGCTGACCGCGTATTTCGACGCCGGCGGAAGGTTCAGCACCTGCGCCCCGTCCTCGAGCGCCAGCCGGACCGGCCCGTCAGCGTGGACGCGGTCGAACCGCTCCACAAGGAGCCCCGGCCTGCCTTTCCTGTCAGTGACCACGCTGTGTTTGGCCACCGGTATCTTGAGGGCTTTGGCCCCGGCGAGGTGGGCAGCCTCGTTCACCACAAGGTGCGGGTACTGGGGAGGGTCCAGTTTGAGGAGGTAGCGCCGGTTGGCGAGGGCCAGCGGCGTGGTCATCATGGAGGCGCTGGCTTTGTGCTGCACGCCGGGGAGTCCGTGCGGATCCACCGCGTCCGCCAGGTACGCGAAATCCAGGTCCTCCGGCCGGGATGTATCCGCCAGCGGCTGCTGCTCCACCAGGGGTTCGCCTGCCGGGACAACCTGCACATCGCCGGGCACATCCGCGCCGACGGCGAGGAGCAGGCTCAGCTCATCGCCCAGGCTCGTCTTAACGGCGTCCTTGAGCACGGTGAGCCGGTGGCCTTCCGGCAGGAGGCCGGAGAAGAAGGCGGGCAGTGCGCCGCTGGGCGATTCCACGGGTTCGGCAGTGACGGGCAGGGTGGTTGCCACGGGCCGCGCACCGGCACGGAGGTAGTGCTCAGCATAGGAGAAGGTCACGCTGCCGAGTTCCGTGCGGGTCAGGTGCCCTGCCAGGATGCCTGCCTTGTACACATCCGCCCCGCGGACAAATTTGAGGCGCCGCAGGTCCTCAGTCATCGGTAGCCCGGAGGTGGAGCCCCACCGCATTGGCGGCGGCGGCCACCGTAACCAGGGACGGGTTGCCCGTGCCTGTTTCAATGGCATGGATGGTGCGGGCGGAGGTACCCGCAAGGTCCGCCAGCGTGGCCTGGGTAATTCCGGACTCCTTCCGCGCGCGCCGGATCATTTCCCCAATGGCCGCCACGTCTTCCATCGTTCCCTTTCCGCAGGATATTGCCGATCAACACGCTTGCTCCTGCCACAATCCACCAGAACAAGGAAAACCGCAAGATATTGCAGAAAAGAAGACAATCCGAAGTTAAGGCGCCTCCTCCAGCAGGAACCGGAAATATCCTTCCGGTCAGCAGACCATCGGCGCGGTAATTTACGTAGGATTTCCCCATGAGGATCGCCGTTGCAGGGGGAACCGGTACCGTCGGACGCCACGTGGTAGCCGTAGCGAAGGAGCGCGGCCACCACGTTGTCAGCCTTAGCCGTGCCGAGGGTGTGGACCTGGTGAACGGGCGCGGCCTGGCCCAGGCCCTCGCCGGCCTGGATACCGTGATAGATGTCTCCGGGATCCAGACCATCTCCACCAAGCAGGCCGTGGACTTCTACACCAACGCCACCCAGAACCTGCTGGCCGCGGAACAGGAAGCGGGCGTGCGGCACCACGTGGCACTCTCCATCGTGGGGATCGACGGCGCCACGTCCGGCCTGTATGCGGGAAAGCTGGTGCAGGAGGACGAGGTCCGCCACGGCGGCGTCCCGTGGACCCTGCTGCGCTCCACCCAGTTCCACGAGTTCGTCCCGCTGACCGTGAAGATCGGGACGGTGGGCCCGCTGGTGGCCGTTCCAAAAATGGTCACCCAGCCCGTCGCTGCCCGCGAGGTGGCCGAGGCCCTGGTGGATGCGGCGGAGGCGGGACCGCAGGGACGGATCAATGACCTCGGCGGGCCGCGGACCGAGGAGCTCGCAGACCTGGTCCGCACCTATCTCGCGAAGACCGGTGAGCGCAAGAAGGTCCTGGAGGCAGTGCTGCCGGGCCGCATGGGCAAAGCCATGCGCAGCGGCGCGCTGATCCCGGCGCCGGGCGCCGCCGTCGGACGCCAAACGTTCCAGCAGTGGCTGGAAGCAGGCAAGTAGTCCCCGCGCCGGGCAGGAAAAGTAGAGTACCTGCTACTCGTGCCCTTTCCGCGCCGCTCCATTAAGTTCAGGGAAAGCCCGCGCACCGGCAAGGCGCGGGACGTACGTGGACGGGGGCAAAAGCGTGGCAGCACATCCGGCGACTGACGGCAGGCGCCAGGACCGGCCCGGGTTCCTGCTGGACCTGATCACCGGGACCGAAACAGAACTGGACTCCCTCCAGCGGCTGACCGAGGCCGCTGCGAAGGCGGTCATCGGCCCGGAGGGGCCAGGGCCGGACTGCGCCGCGGTCCTGGCGCGCGGAGGCTCTGCCCCGCTCACTGCCGGCAGCAGCCTCACGGCATCCGAACTGGCGGCATCGGAGGACCGGTACGGGGACGGGCCCCTGATGCAGGCACTGAGCACTGCCGGTGCGGTGACGGTCGACGGCGACACGTCAGTGCGGTGGCGGACGTACCAGCGGCGGCTGGCAGCTGCCGGGTATGGCGGCGCGGTGGCCGTTCCGCTGGGGTTGAACGGCGGCACGTCCTGCGCCCTGGTGTTCCTGGCGCGCACCGGCCCCGGGTTCGAGGGCCTGCTCGCCGAGGCCAAATGGTTTGCCGGGGTGGCGACGCACAGCATGCGGCTGGCCCTTGAGGTGCGCAGCGTCCGGTCCGCCGGGGACAACCTCAAGGCTGTGCTGGAAAGCCGCACCTCCATCGACGTGGCGTGCGGGGTGATCATGGCGCAGAACCGCTGTACGTACCCCGAAGCCTTCATCAAGCTGGCCAGCGCGTCCCGCCAGCGGAACCTCAAGGTCCGCAGTGTGGCCGAGAACATCCTCAAGGCGCTGCCCAGCGGCGCTCCGGCGGCCAGGTTCGAATCCTGAGGCAGGAGACGGAGCGGCCGGGCCGGCCGGGCAAGGGGAAAGCCCCTCCTAGGAGGGGCTTTCAACGTAGTGGTCAATTGTCTTCGAGTTACGGTCAGTGGTGATGCGCTACCCCCTCCCAGACGCCCCCCGGCGCCCATCTGGACTATGACAAGACCTGACTTTAATAACCTGTGCCCAGGAAGTAAACACCAAATTAAAAGTCCGCGCGCTCCCGCTGCGGATTTCCGCACGTTTCGGAACTTTTACTTGCGCGAAACAGGCCCGACCGTATTATTCATGCATGTGGACTAAACAGCACCAGGCCCTTTGCGTCACGTGCGGCAGGAGCACCAAGCACGTGACGCACTATAAGAAGGACGACGTCGGCGGCTCGCTGGTTGCCGAGGTCCAGTGTGCTGAGCACCACGAAGCGGCGGTCTGCAGCGAGCAGTACCAGCCCGTGCGGCTGACGCAGGCGGCTGAGCCCGCGGCCTGACCTCCCAGGTGCCGCTGCCAGGTCCCGGCTTGGCGCGAACCGCTCTCTGCTGCGCCCACAAACGTAATAACCCTCCGCCGGGTTAGGGGCAGGCGAAATTAGTAAGTAGACTGATTAGCATGGCCGGTAAATCAGCACATGCGTATGGGCTGGATGCACCTTATGCCTTGCCCGGGCGGACATCATGAGCGACGAGTCAGAGCGGCGGCTTGAGCTTGCAGCCATGGTTGTTGCCGGGCTGGACCCGGCGGACATCTGGCCGACCTACTTTGGCGGGCCGCGCTTTTCCGATTTTGAGCTGCATGCCTACCTTCACGGCGCACTGGCCTTGCCCGAATTTGAACGCGGTTACAGTGCCGGCACGGAGCCCATGCCTGCGCAGCCGCAGGGCGAGGGACGCCAGCACCGGAGGGGACGTGCCGGCGAGGATGCGCTGGCCGGCCTGGGAGCCGCGGGCAGGTTCCTCCTGACGCCTGAACGGGCGGAGGAGGAACGGCTGCAGTCGCTTCGGGAGACCGACCTGCTCCACACAGGCACAGTGGACATCTTTGACCAGGTGGTGGAAACCGCCAGGGACTATTTTGGCGTCGGTGCTGCATCACTGTCCCTGATCGCCGAAAATTCCCAGTTCCTCAAGTCCGTGGTCGGCCCCCTTCGCCAGGAGACGCCCCGGGAGATCGCGCTCTGCACGCATACGGTGCGGCTGAACACGATGCTCATCATCAACGACACCCTCACCGATGACCGGTTCGCCACCAATCCGCTAGTCGTCGGGGAACCCTTCATCCGCTTCTACGCCGGTTACCCCCTGCACGGGCCACGCGGCTGGAACATCGGAACGCTGTGCGTCATTGACCACCGCCCCCGGGCGTTCAGCGCCTCGGACCAGCAGGTGCTCCGCACCCTGGCCACCATCGTCCAGAACAACATCAACGCCCGCACTGACGCCGCCCGCTAGGATTCCCGGCCTGCGGACACCAGTTCGGGCCCGCGGCCATGTGCCGCTGCAGACTTTCGCGCAGCTTCCGGAGTTGACGCCGCTTCCGGAGTGGAGCGGACGACGGCGGGCTCCAGCCTTCTGTTTGCCCAGCGGCGGACGGGCGTCTCCACCAGGCGGTGGGACGCATAGGCCAGCAGGACGGTCAGTGCTGCGGCCAGCGGCACACGGAGCCACAGCGAAGGGATCAGCGGCATCAGCAACAGGTAGACGGGCAGGTGCCAGAGGTAGAAGGCGTAGGACAGATCTCGGCCCGGCCCGGCAAGCCAGGGGTGGCTGAGGACTCGGGCGGCGAAGCCGGCGGGCTGCAGGACCAGTGATCCGATCAGGGCGGCCGCCAGCAGGGAAAGCACGGCGGGCCCAACGGTCCAGAAGACGCTGAACCAGGGGCCGGGGGTGTCCGGCTCCTTCAGCAGGAACACGGCGGCCAGGAGGATGAGCCCGGCGGCCGGTCCGGCCCGGCGCGCCGCCGTCCGGAGGGCTGCGTGGAACCGGGAGCCGGGGGTCACTTTCGTGAACACGAGCGCCAGGGTGCATCCGATCAGCAGCTCGTCGGCCCGGGTGTCCGGCCCGTTGTAGAGGCGGTTCAGCGGCGCCCCGAGCAGCACCAGGACGAACCGTTCCAGCAGGAACGCCGCGGCCAGGCCTGCGGTGATCCAGGTGACCGTGCGGACCTTCCAGAACCGCAGCAGCACCAGCAGCAGGAGCGGCCACACCAGGTAGAACTGCTCCTCGACGGCCAGGGTCCAGGTGGGGCCAAGGGTTTCCCCCGCCACGGAATCGCCGAACATCCCGAAGCGGGCCAGGTTCATCACGTACGCGGCGGCCGGGAGGACAAACCCTTCCTGGCCGGCCCACTTCGACGCCGGGAAGGCCAGGCCCACGGCGACGATCACCCCGCACAGCGCCAGCAGCGCCGGCCACAGCCTGGCCAGCCGCTTGGCGTAGAAGATGCCCAGCCGCAGCCGGCCGGTGGCCAGGTGCTCCTTCATGATCAGGAGGGTGATCACAAAGCCGCTGAGCGTGAAAAAGACGTCCACGCCAATGGAGCCGCCCGGCACCAGGGCGGTTGCCGCGTGGAAGAAAAACACCCCCGCCACGGCAACAGTCCGGAGCCCGTCCAGGGCATGCTTCCGCCCGGCGATGAGGCTTGTTCCTGGTACTGCGTTACGTTCGGGGGCTGACAAATTTCCGCTGCTTGACCTAAAAACCACTCACCCAGCATATATAACGTTTCCATAACTGCGCTGGGTGCAGGCTGGACGCAGGCTGCACGCAGCCACGCAGAAGGCGTACGACGGCGGTGCGCGCCGCCGTCGTACGCCTTCAGTTTTTGGACCGCTGTCAGTCAGTTACCGGTTGACGTAGACCCCGCCGCAGGCTGCCTTCTCGGCGTCGCTTCCGAGGACGTAGAGCGTGTTGTTTTCTCCGGGAACGCCCTGGTGCACCAGCACGTGGAGGGGGTGGGTCCGGCCGTCCGTTTGTGGCAGGTCGGCGGCGTGGACGTTGTGCTCGAAGACGGCAGCGGGAAGGTCCACCGCTTCCTCCCCCGCACCCTCAGCCATCACCACGCAGCCTCCGCTGCCGACGACTTTGACGTGGGTGTGGTCAGCTGCTGCCGGCCCGGCGGCAGCAAGCAGCAGCAGTGCTGATGCAGCCGCAGCGGCTCCGGCCGCGCCCAGTGCTTTCGTGGATTTCATGACAGGCCCTCTCAATGTCAACGGGAACTTCATCGTTGCCAGAACGGCGCCGGCAGTCAATAGCCGGCCCGGCAGTAACGGTGCAGTAACGCGGAGAATGGTCCACTGTTCCCGTGTTCCCTCGCATGTGAGGACGGTCTTATGGGGCAGCCGTGGAATTCCTTCCGAGTGGCAGGCCTGGTGCTGGACGTGCCGGACCAGCTTGCACCCTCACATGAGCACGGCATCGAGGGCGGCGCTGCCGTCCTGGAGGGTGGCGGCATGCGCCTGACCGTCGACGCAAGCCCGTTCGCCGACCCGCTCACCCGCTATGCAAACAAACCTGGCTACGAGCGTTGGCGGGAAGCCCTGGGCAACCACATCGCGGACTTCGTCCTGTTTGAGGAAGAGGGCATCCGCACCGTTGCCGTGACTATTCCAGGGCGCGCCACCGCCGTCGTCCATCTGCCTGCGGACGCCGAACGGGACGTCGCGCTGCAGATCCTGCGAAGCATCAGAACCGATCAAGGAGAGCCAAATGACTGACGAACTGTACCCTGCGGCACCGTACCTTGCCGCAGTCGAAAACACCGCCCCGGGTGGACGAACGCCGGGCTTCAGCAAGGTGCAAACGTATCTCGAGCGCTTCGGCTACCTGGGGGAATCCACCCCCAGGGAAATCGGCGTCCTGGACGATCCCACCGAAGGGGCGCTTCGGAATTTCCAGGAGTTTTTCCACCTGCCGGTCACCGGCGTCTTCGACGATGCCACGCGCGAAGCAATGATGCGGCCGCGCTGCGGGCTTCCCGACATGCGGGCCGGCGAAATCGCCTTCGCCACCGCGTGCGCATGGGCGGACCGGACCCTGACCTACGCCTTCGACACCGGGACCGATGACGTCGCGGGCACCGCAGAATTCGACGCCATCCGGCGCGCCATCCAGACCTGGCAGACCGTGGGCGGACTGACCTTCACCGAGGTGGCCCTCGGCTCCAGTCCGGACATCCGCATCGGATGGCGCCCGGCGGCGGACCCGGACCATTCGATGGTGGGCGGCGTCCTGGCCCACGCCGACTTCCCTCCCGGCTGCAGCGTGGTCACCAACACGCTGCCCAAGCCGGTCCACTTTGACGACAGCGAACACGTGTGGAGCGTTGGCGCCGCGGCCAACGCCTTCGATATCGAAACAGTGGCGCTGCACGAGTTTGGCCATATCGTGGGGCTGGCCCACTCCAGCGTCGCGAACGCCGTGATGGCCCCCACCGTGGCGTCCAACTTCACCAAACGGGCCCTCACCCAGGACGACCTCGACGGATTCCGGGCTCTGTATCCGGCCGCGCCGCAGGCATGGTCCGGGTGGGATTCCCTGGGCGGGATCATCACAACGGACGCCTCCGTGGCCAACAACAAGGACGGCCGGCTGGAAGCCTTTGCCCGGGGCACCGATGGCGCCGTGTGGCACAGATGGCAGAACACCCCCAACGGCAGCTGGTCCGGCTGGAACTCCCTGGGCGGCGTCATCACCACCGACATCGCGGCGGCAAGCAACCTGGACGGCCGGCTGGAAATCTTCGCCCGGGGCACGGACAACGCCCTGTGGCACAAATGGCAGACCGCGCCCAACAGCGGCTGGTCCGGCTGGAACTCCCTGGGCGGGGTGATCACGGGGCCGCCGGCCACAGGCCGCAACGCCGATGGCCGCCTGGAGGTGTTCGCCCGCGGAACCGACGGCGCCGTGTGGCACCGCTGGCAGACGGCTCCGAACGGCAACTGGTCCGGCTGGCATTCCCTGGGCGGCGTGATCACCTCGGAGATCGGGGTGGGCAAGAACAAGGACGGCCGCCTGGAGGTGTTCGCCCGGGGCACGGACAACGCCCTCTGGCACTTGTGGCAGACAGCCCCCAACGGCAACTGGTCCGGCTGGCACTCTCTGGGCGGCGTCCTCACCTCCAACATCACGGTGGGCAGCAACGCCGACGGCCGCCTGGAAGCGTTCGTCCGGGGCACGGACAACGCCCTCTGGCACATGTGGCAGACGGCCCCCAACGGCAACTGGTCCGGCTGGCAGTCCCTGGGCGGCCTGCTCACCTCCGAGATTGCCGCAGGCAAGAATGCGAGCGGCCGGCTGGAGGTGTTTGTCCGCGGCACGGACAACGCCCTGTGGCACATGTGGCAGACAGCCCCCAACAGCGGCTGGTCCGGCTGGCACTCCCTGGGCGGCGTCCTCACCTCCAACATCACAGTGGGCAGCAACGCCGACGGCCGGCTTGAGGTCTTCGTCCGCGGCACGGACAACGCCCTGTGGCACAAGTGGCAAAACATGCCGTTCCTGACCGAGGAGTCCACGGGTTCGTCCGGTGCCGCGGCCATGACCGAGGCAACGGGCGCGGACATGCCCTCCGCCGGCGTCGTCCCCCAACCCGTCGAGATGCCAACCGGCACCATGGACGGGAGCGTGACGACGAACGGCCAGGAGCGGCGCCCGGCCCCGGCCGCCGAAGAATCCGGTTCGGACAAGATGCCGGCCGGGGAAATGCACGCCACCGCGTGAGCCGCCGCGTGGAAAGGGACTGAAACGTACGACGGCGGCCCGCGGCCGCCGTCGTACGTTCACTTTTGGGCCAGCGTCAGTGGTGTGTAGCCGCGGCGCTCCGCATTCCGGTGTAGGCCGCCACGACCCCCACGAGGAAAATGAGGACGGCGAGGTAGATCAGGCCGAGGTGCCCCAGCGTGGCCAGGCCCCACGGGTAGTGTGCGGGGAGGGCCACTGCGAGTCCAACGACAGGGACGATGACTGCGGTGGCGAAGGCCCACCGTTCTCCGCGGCGCACCCCGAACCAGGACAGGCCTGCGACTGCCAGACCGGTTGCCGCGATGAAGCCGCTGACCGCGATGTGCAGATGGCTGATGTAGTGGTACAGCTGCGGGCTGAACGCCTCGATCTCTGCCTTCCCCTTGTCCACTTGCTCGGGTCCGATGCCCAGTTCAAGGAAGGCGTCCGTGAAGTTCATTATCAAAAAGATCACGGCGTACCCCACGAAGGCCAGCCCGGCCAGCGTCATGAGGCCCGCTCCTGTCCGAAGGCGGGACTCCTGCTGGTGTGGCGTTTGGATGGTGGACACGGCCACCGCCCCCTCTCTTATTCAAGTAGATACTTGAATAAGAAACCCGCGGAGGTAGGCTTGTCAAGAGATATCTTGAATAGGAGGCACATATGGGCGACCAGCAGGACAAGGATGCGCTCTACGACGTCCTCGTGGAAGCGGCCAAGGCGATAGGGAACGGCCGGAGGGCCCAGCTCATCGATGTCCTTGCCCAGGGCGAGCGGCCGGTTGAAGAGCTCGCCGCAGAGATCCACCAGAGCATGGCCAACACATCCCAGCACCTGCAGCGCCTGCTGCGGGCCGGCCTCGCCTCCTCACGGCGCTCGGGGACGCGGATCTACTACTCGCTCGCCAGCCCGGCCGTGGAACGGCTATGGCGGGCACTTCGGGAGACAGCCGAAACCCACGCCGGGGAACTGGGCGAACTGGTCCGCGCCTACGTCGGCGACCGCGCCGACCTGAGCACAATCACGCGCGACGATCTGCTGCTGCGGCTGCGGCAGGGCGACGTGGTAGTGCTGGACGTGCGGCCACAGCCGGAATACGACGCCGGACATATCCCCGGTGCGATCTCCGTGCCCCTCTCGGACGTCAAGTCCCGGTTGCGGGAGGTTCCCCGAGGGGGCGAAGTCGTGGCCTACTGCCGCGGACCGTACTGCCTGTTTGCGGACGAGGCCGTACGGCTTCTCACGGACGAAGGACGCACGGCCGCACGGCTTGAGGAGGGCTTCCCTGAGTGGAAGGCGGCAGGGCTCCCCGTAGAGCAGTCGGTCACCTGACGCCGGCCTCAGCAGGACGATGGGCCCGAATTTGAGGAAGTCTTGGGAAGTTCTTGACGCTATCTGCCGCTTCCCTTGAGGATGGCAGTCCACAGTAGTCAGTGAAAGGCAGCGGCGCACGAAGGTGCGGCTGGAACTGGGTCCAGGAGTACCGCAGCCTTGAGTCGGGCAACCGATGAGTCTCAGCGCTTGGCGGTGCCAGGGGGGCACCGCCAAGCGCGAGCCCCCGCGCATGGGCCGTCACAGCAGGCAAATGCCGCACGTTATGCGCGCCTCCCCCGGCATCCGGAATTGAGGACGCATGCCGTGCGCTCAGCCCATTCCCGCGGGCCCCGCCCAGGCGCCGGGAGCGCCGGTCCCGCCTCCGCCACGGTCGTCATCCTTTCCGCAGCAAAGGCATCGTTTGTACAAGCCGCCGTCCTCGGTGTGTTCGACGTGCCACTCGTGGCGGAGGTTCAATCTGCACATCAGGGCCTGCAACATGGCTTCTCCTCACTGAGAAATCCTGCCGTCCCCCCATCTCAAGTATGTTCCCCAGACCCATGCCTGGAGTAGGTCTAGTGGATTGAGGGGTTGGCACCACGGCGGCGGCCCGGGGAATGCACGCAAGGAACGGGGGTTTTGGATCTGGCCGCCCCCAGCAGCGGCCAGTCCGGTCAGGGGATCTGTCCGGTCAGGGGATCAGCGCAGGACGCCGCACACCGCCGGATCGGTGGCTTCGGCAGGCAAGGCACCGTTCAGCTCGCTTGCGCCTTCGGGGTCGCTGAAGTTGTAGGTTCCGTTGCCGTCGTAGTCCAGCCCGTGGATGACCAGGACGCCTTCGCCTTCCCGGATGGAATCCGCGATCTGCTTGGCCGTGCCGAGCCCGCCGGCACCGGGGTAGCCCGTTCCGGCGACATCGGTGAATTCGATATTGTCCCGGCTGTAGCTGAAGATCCCGTCGCTGGAGACAGGGAAGCGGGCCACATCGAGGAAGCTGGCCGGGGTGGTGTCCCCCGTGGTGTTCAGCGATACCACCACCGGGCCGTAGGCCGGTATCCCTTCAACAGTGTTGATGCGCCCGTCCCGGTTCGAGTCCTGGGCAAGGGTGGGGCACTCGTTCAGTGCGTCATTGCCGTAATGGATGTGCTGGGCGTGGGGTGCGTCCGGTGTCAGGCCCTCGGCGTGGACCTCGATGTGTTCGATTTTCTGGTTCTTCACCACGGCCGTCGCGGTGCCGGATGCGCCGGAGCCGTTCAGTTCGCTGAGCACAGCCGTGAGCGTGACGGACTTGTCCGGTGACTTTCCGTTATTGGCCAGAACCGGGCCTGCACCAAGGGATACCACTGTGAGTACAGCTGCTGCCGCGCCGCCAATAGCCAGCTTGGAATTTCTGTTCATTTTCTGCTCCCTACCAGGGACCACCGAGGAGGTTCGGTGGTCTTCCTGTGATTCGCACCACCATGGCTCAGGGATGGGTGGTCCCCGAAGGTTACGGACGTTCGTGCCGTCCCGCCGGGCGGGTGGAGGGGTTGCGGTTTGAGCCCGCCCTGGACCACTGTTTCCATTCCTCCGTGGCCACAGTGGGCCTGCCCAGCAGGTAACCTTGGCCTGCACCCATGCCCAGCTTCCGCACGGCCGCAAGTTCAGCCTCGGTTTCAATCCCTTCGGCAACGAGGGAAGCACCGATCTCCCGGGCGAAGCCGACCATGGCGGCGCCCAAAGCCTGCAGGCCCGCGTCGGCGTTGATGCCGGTGATGACCTTCCGGTCGAGCTTAATCAGATCCGGCCTGAGTTCAACGATGTGGCGCATGGAAGCGAACCCTGCACCGGCGTCATCTACAGCAATCCTCAAACCCGCGCTCCGCAGGGGAGCCAGCACTCCTCCAAGCTGGCCGTAGTCGGCCACTTCGTGGTGCTCCGTCAGTTCCAGCACAATGCGCCCCAGTGGAATGCCGCAGCCCAGCAGGACACCGGCCACCCGATTATCAAGGCACGCCCCAGGGGAAAGATTGACGGCCACGTAGAGGTCTTCCGGCAGGGACTCCGCGGCAATCAGCGCCGACTGAAGCGCAATTATTTCCAGGTCAACACCCAGCCCCACAGAGGCGGCCTCAGCAAACCAGGCCTCCGGGGACATCCCGGGATCGTCAGCGCTCAGGAACCTCGTCAGCGCCTCCGCCCCGATCACAGCGCCGGAGTCCGAAGCGCGGATGGGCTGGAAGGCCGTCAACAACGTACGGGAGGAAAGCATGGCTTCTACCCCGGCGAAGGCTGCTTCGGCCGCAGCGCCAAGGGCCGGGGGCGTGTCCAGGGCACGCGTGGTCCCCTCAAAGCCGCACACTTGCCCCTGCCCGTCAGAGATCGGCCTGCCGGAAACCTCAACAAGGATCCGTCGGCCGTCCCGGTGCCGGCAGGTGGTCACCAGACCGGACCATGAAGCGTCAGGACCCTCCAGTCCCACCCTGTCCTGCAGCGCCCGGGCCAGGTCATCGGGTTCGATGACCTGGCTGTAGTGCTGGCCGAGGAGTTCGGAAGGGTCATACCCGAGGAGCTCCCGGGACATTGGCCCGGAAAAGGTGAACCTGCCGTCCGGGCCGATGGTCCACAGCCATTCCCTGCTGGTGGCCAGCACAGCTTCCAGGAGATGGGACGTTGTGGACGCGGCAATCGATTTCCGGCCCCGGATGCGCGGCAGGCCCCACAGCAAGTAGCCGGCAGCCACTACAACCACAACTGCGAGCACAACCGCTCCCCAAGGTTCGTCCAGCAGGACCGCCGGAACGGTGAGTGCGAGGATCAGGCCGGCCAGGAAGCAGGAGTACAACATCCAAGGCCGCAACTGGGAGGGCAGAAACTGTGCCTGCCCGCCGGAGACCGGGGAGCGGGAAGAATCATTCTTCGCCGGGCGGGGACTGCCGGCCGGCGGGCGCTTCCGCATCAGGGCACCTCAGGGTTTCCCCGTGCCTGCCTCAGGATTGGCCGGTCCCGCTTTGGCACCGTAGACGTACCGGAATGGCTGAAAGGTCGAGATGCGGACACTGCTGACTGGAGCCACGGTTCCCCCCGGAGACCAATTACTAAATTGCTTAGTAATTCAATATAGCCTGACGGCATGCCTGTGCCCGTAACGCTGTAGTAACGCCATGGAAGGTAGGGCAGGGCGGACCGCTCGACACACAAGCCAGAAGCCAGGAGCCACGGCACCTGGCAATACGCCAGGGAGAAGAACCGTGAAGAACACATCGCCTAGGGAAATCCGGATCACGCATTCTGAGTCAGGGGCAAGCCCACGCGCCCGCACCCGAAGGGGCCGTGCGGGGCGCATGGGTTTGCTGGCCGCCGTCATCGCCGGACTGCTGGCCGGCTCCGTCGCTGCGCCGGCAGCCGCCCAGGACGCGGCGCCGCTGGACTACGTCGCCCTGGGGGATTCCTATACCTCCGGCATCGGCGCTTCCCCGTCTGTCACCGTCTCTCCCCTCTACCCCGCCGAGCTGCAGCCGTGCTACCAGTCATCGCCGGGCTACGCCGATGTGCTGGACACCCAGGACCACGTGCAGCTCACGGCCAACGCAGCCTGCGCGGGCTGGACCGCCGCCATGGTGCCCCTGCAGGTCCAGGTGGCATCCGCCGCCGGCGTCCTGAACGCGGAAACGGACCTGGTGACCATCACAGCCGGCGGCAACGACGTCGGGTTCGGGAACCTGCTCGGGGCCTGCATGCTGCGCCCCCTGGAGGTTTGCGCGGCGGAGGTGAAGGCCGCGGAAGCCGTTGCCCAGACCGTTGTCCTCCCGGCGCTGACCACTGCCTACGCAGCTATCCGCGCCCAGGCACCGAATGCCAAAATCGTGGCACTGGGCTACCCGCACCTGTTCTCCCCGGAAGTCGGGGCCAACGGCTACATCACCAACGAAGCGGCGAAGGTCTTCAACAAAGGCACGGACACCCTGAACAAGGCCATCAAGGACGCGGCCAAGAAGTCCCCCGGAACCGTCTACGTCAGCGTCACCGACGAGTTCGAGGGGCACGGCGTCGGCCTGCCCGGCTCCTGGTTCTTTTTCGACCCGGCCGACCCCTTCAGCGGCATGAGCTTCCACCCGAATGCCACCGGCTACGCCCTGGGCTACGCTGACGCCATCATCCGCGAAGCGAAAATCCCCGCCCTCAGCAACTGACGCGAAGGTGAGCGTACGACGGCGGCACGCGCCGCCGTCGTACATCCTGCCTTCAGCGCGGGGCACCCGCCCGGCTTACCGCGTCAGGCCCGCCCAGTACTCCAGGAACTTCCCGGCGATGTAGGCGTGGCCGGCGGTGTTGGGGTGGGCGCCGTCGGCGTCGAAGCCCGGACTGTTGGCGCCCGTGAACCAGTTGCCCTCGACGGCGTCGATAAAGGGTGCGTTGGCTGCCGCGGCACCGGCCCGGACGGCGCTGTTCACGCCGCGCAGTCCCTCCGCCAGGGGCTGCGGAGCCGACGGCCCGAGCACCACCACCTGGACACCCGGCCAGAACCTCCGGGCCGCCTCGATGGTCTGGGCAGTGGCGGCTTCCACTTCATCCGGATTGGCCACGGCGGAGTCGTTCTGTCCGCCCTGCAGCACCAGGACGTTGGGCACGAAGGCGGCGTTGCCGGCGATCTTCCGCAGCCGGACTTCGTACTCTTCACCCCCGTCGTCCTGCGCCCCGCCGCCCCAGGCGAACCCGGTTCCGCCCGCGCCGTCCACGGTGGCGGGGTAGCCGAGCTCCGCGGCAACCAGGTACGCCCACCCCTGGTCCGGCTGGTCCGCCCCCACCCCGGCCGTGTACGAATCGCCAAGAATCAGCAGGACGGGCTCGGCGGGCAGCTCAATTCCCGGCGTTCCGGGCGTTGCGGGCGTGGCAGTGCCCGTGGGTGTCGGCGCCACGGAAGCTGTAACTGTCGGCGCGGCGGCCGAACGTGTTGCGGCCGCCGGGCTTGCGGCGGCGGGGCCTGCTTCATCCGGGTTCGGGGGCCCATCAGGGCAATGGCAGCCACCCCGAACGCCAGCACGGCGAGCACGAAAAGTCCGCCGTACTTGAGCCATTCCCGCCTGGACCCGAAGGCAGCGCCGGCCGGCCGGCGCGGCCCGCTAGCCATCGAACCGCGCACTGGTGCTGGTTTCCGGCACCACAACGTGCACGGCATTGCGCTCGATGGTGAAGTCGGCGGGCGTGGCCGTGGCGATCTCGCCGTCGAGGTTCACGGGCATGGGCGGCTCGGTGACCAGCCGGACCCGCCGGGTGGTCAGGTGGTGCACCCCGTGGCGCTCCACAAAGCTGCCGTCCTTCAGCAGCCGCGCGATCCGGACGTGCTCGCGGAGCGGCGCCCCGGGGATGGCGTAGATATCCAGGAGGTGGTCGTCAATCCCGGCCGTCGGCGAGACCGTGTTGCCGCCGCCGTAGTGCCGGCCGTTGCCCACCGCCACCTGCAGCATGTCCTCGAGCTCCAGCGTGTCATGGTCCCCCTCCGGGAACTCGAGCCGGGCCCGGAACGGCCGGTGGCGGGCGTAGGCGCGCACGGCTGCCACGGCGTAGGCGGCCGGACCGAGGTACCGCTTCAGGCGGGGGCTGAGGGTCTCGGTGACCCCGACCGACAGGCCAACGGACGCGACGTTCAGGAAGGGCTGGCCGTTCGCCCGCCCCAGGTCGATGTCCACCACCTTGCCGCCGGCGAGCGCGGCGCAGGCGCCGGCAAGATCGCCCGGGATCTCCAGCGTGCGGGCAAGGTCGTTGGCGGTGCCCAGCGGCAGGACGCCGAGCACGATTCCGGTCCCGGCGAGCCGGCCGGCGGCGCAGGACACCGTCCCGTCACCGCCGCCAACCACCACCAGGTCGCGCCCGTCGGCAACCACCCGGTCAAGGATTCCGGGCAGGTCCGCGCCGGACAGCACGTGGTGCACGGAGGAAACGGGCAGGCCGGCCCTCTGCAGGGTGTCCACCGCCAGCTCGGGCGCCGCCGCTCCCAGGCGCGCCCCGGCGTTTATCACCACGGCAGCGGAGTTCGCCTCTCGGGCAACCTTCATGGGGAACATCCTAGGCGGGGCGGGCTGGGAAATCGCCGGGCTGCCAGGCGGAAGGTCCGCCCTGCGAAGCACAAGGCGAACGACGGCGGCACGCGGCCGCCGTCGTACGTTCTACTTCGGCTAGTGCTCGCGGCGGGTCTCCTGCAGCCGCTTGATGAACCAGCGCGACTGTTCCGGCCCGTAGGGCAGGACCGGGATGGCCTTGGTGGCGTCGTCCGGGGTGTCGCGGATGGACTGGCGTGCCTGGCGGACCGCGGTGGTCAGCGTGTGGGCCATGGTCTTGACGAATTGGTCGCTGCACGGCTTCCCGTGCCCGGGGATCAGGAACTCGTAGCGGTGGCGGAGCGCCGAGATGTGGCGGAGCACGTCCGCCCACTCCTCCGGGTAGGAGTCCTCGAAGGACGGGTGCGCGCCCTGCTCCACCAGGTCCCCCACATACAGCGTGGTGGGGGTGCCCACCAGCAGGTCGCCGTCCGTGTGGCCGCGGCCCAGATAGAACAGGGTGGCGGTCAGGCCGCCCAGGTCAACCAGCACCGGCCGGTCCTTGACGATGGCGTTGGGGACCACGAGCTCCACGTTTTCGCCCTCCCCGGTGGACATCTCCGGTTCCAGCGTCCCCACGAAGCGGCGCTGGAGGTCTCCGCGCTCTTCGATTTCGGTGGCGCAGTTCTGGTGCGCCCAGAACTCGGTGGCGCCGGCCTCCGCAAACACCGCGTTGCCGAAGAAATGGTCGTAATGCGCGTGGGTGTTGACCACGACGAGCGGCAGCTGGGTCTTGTCCCGCACCGCGTCCAGGATTTCCTGGCCCTGCCGGGGGCCGCAGCCGGTATCGATCACCATGGCCCGCTCGGATCCCACCACCAGTCCGGTGTTCAGCAGCGATCCTTCGGTGACCAGCACATAGTTGTTCGCGCCGACTTCGAGCCATTCCGACATTGTTTCTCCGTACCTCCGGCAAAGCAGTGTGCGTTCCTCTAGGCGTTGATTGTACCTACCGGCCCTTGAAGTTCCCGGGACGCGCACGCATGCCGGTGGCCGGGCCTGCCGGAAAACCCGGGCGGGCCGTGCCTAGTTCCTGGCCCAGATGGCCACCCAGTCGACGTACACATGGCCGCTGGCCTCGGGTGCCGGGCAGCCTGTCAGGCAGGACTCGGTCTGCAGGATGTAGCGCATCGGCGTGTTCGGGACCATTGACGTGGCAACGCCGATGGACTTGCCGTCAAGGAAGAATTCGATGCGCCCGGGGCTCCACTCGGTGGTTGCCACATGCCAGTCCGTAAACGGAACGTTGGGACGGAAGACGTCGAAGGTGTGCCCGTCCGGGCCGATGCCGTGCAAGGCAGCATAGATGACTTTGGACAGGTCCCCTTCCGGGAAATCGACCTCCCCGTCCTGCGGCCACTGCTTACTGACGGGCCAGAGCAGCCAGGCCACCTTGAAACCCGGCACGGAATCTGCCTTGAAACGCACCGAGTAGCGTCCGTAGAGCTGGCTGTTGTACGGCGGCTGGGTAGCGCCGTCGAATTTCGGGGAGGGCGCCGCGCCCATGGAGACGGCGTTTTCCGAGTGCAGGTACATGTCCAGGAGGCCGTCATGGACGCTCAAAACCCTGGATGGAAAATAGCCGGACGTTCTGGCGGCCTTTTCTTGCGTCTTGGCATGGGTGTCTGGCGTGCCGTCCTTGTAGGTCTCGCTCCATCTCGACCCGTAGATGCCGGGAAAACCGCCAAGGGGCACGTCCCCGTCCGTGAAATCCTCTACAAAGATCTGCCTCCAGCCGGGCAGGTCGCCCACCGGCAGGGCCTCAAGGGAGGGCGAGGACTCGGTATTGGCAGCCGGCCCGGACCCGCCGTCCTGGGTTGGCTCCGGGGATGCGGTTTCCGCCGTGGGTTCCGGGGAGCCGGCCTCGGCAATTGGCTGCGGCGGCCCAGTATCAGAAGTAGTTGGCTCCGGGGAAGCAGTACCCGTAGCGGGCTGCGCCGAGCCGGTCGCCTGGATCACCGGCTCTGCGTCTTTCCCTTCTGGAGGCTGGGGCCCAGGGGTATTCGCGGCAACGCTCAGCGAGCCGATTGTGAGCGCCAGGGACACTATCATCAGGACGGCGCCGCCGGTCCGCGCGGGCTGCTTGATCGACTCCGCCGGTGACGTTCCGTCCTCAGGGACAGGATGCCGCGGCGTCCGTGGCGCACCCATCCAGGCGAAAAGGCCGTTGCGGGGCCTGTTTGCCATGTGTCCTCCCAGCGTGGTCCGCAGGGGACTGCGGGCAAGAACGCAGCGCCCCGGTCTCATCCCCTTCCGTCCAGCCTAGGTGCGACGCCGCGGCCGGTCACGAGTATTGAGTACTCATATTTGGGATTCAACTCCGCCCGGGTACCTGTTTAGGTAACTGCCAGCGGAATGCCGCCCGCACATCATCCCCCCTCAGGACCGCAGGGACCGCTGCAGTCTTGAGAAATTCTTGACGCAATGCCTGCCTGTTCTTGAGCTGCCGGGTCCAGAGTGTTGAAAAACAGACCGGGGCCGATGGCGGAGGCGGCGGATCAGCGTCGATTCGCAAAGAAGCCGTCGGCCCCCGCGCCGCCCGAGCCCTGCTTTCCCTGTGGGCCTCCTGAGCCGCTTGATGGACTGGCGTGCCTGGCAAACTCCAAGGCAATTTGGCCGCCCGCCGGCACTCCGTCCGAAAAGGCGAAATAGGGGGCTTGAACAAGACGTTGGGGGACCTTCACGCGTCGGCTGCCGAACTGGCGGTCCTTGGCCCTTTGCACGGAACACGAACGACGGCGGCACGCGGCCGCCGTCGTTCGCTTTGCCTTTTCGAGGCTGGTCCCCGCATCGAGTGAGAGAAGGTTCGGGTTAAACCCACATCAAGTGAGAGATGGTTGGAATTAAACCGACGTCAAGTGAGAGAGCGTCGGGTGGGGGGGGTTAGAGGTCGGCGAGGAGGGTGGTTGGGTTTTCAATTGCGTCGGCCACGAAGCGGAGGAAGCCGGCTGCCGTGCCGCCGTCGCAGACGCGGTGGTCGAAGGTCAGTGTCAGCTCGGTGACCTTGCGGACGGCCAGCTCGCCGTTCACCACCCACGGCTTGTCGATGATCCGGCCCACGCCCAGGATGGCCACCTCGGGGTGGTTGATGATCGCCGCGGAGCCGTCCACCCCGAACACGCCGTAGTTGTTGAGCGTGAAGGTGCCGCTGCCCAGCTCGGTGGGGGTCGCCTTGCCCTGGCGTGCGACGTCGGTGAGCCGGCGGATCTCGGCGTCCAGATCGCGGGCAGTCAGCTTCTCGGCGGCGCGGACGGACGGGACCACCAGGCCCCGGTCGGTCTGGGCGGCGATGCCGAGGTTGACGCCGTCGAACGAGACAATCTCCTGGGACCCATCGGACGCAGTCTCGATCCGGGTGTTCAGCTCCGGGTACTTTTTTAGCCCAGCCGTGACAAAACGCGCGATGAACGCGAGCAGGCCCGGCACCTGGGAGCCGCCGGCCTTGAGCCCTTCGCGAAGCTCCAACAGAC
The DNA here is from genome assembly GCF_034258515.1 of Pseudarthrobacter oxydans. NCBI lineage: Bacteria > Bacillati > Actinomycetota > Actinomycetes > Micrococcales > Micrococcaceae > Pseudarthrobacter > Pseudarthrobacter oxydans. The sequence continues at coordinate 3,410,891 of NZ_CP139438.1, forward strand.
CAGTGGCGTCCACGTCCACCCAGACTGTCGCCTCGGGGATTTCGGAACGGCTGCGCGCCATGTTGGCGGCAACGGCCTTGCGCACTCCCCTGACCGGTGTCCGGGCAGCGATGGGCAGCCCGGTCCGGGCGTCCACGCCCTCCGGTGCCGCTGTGGTTTTGGCTGGTTCAGCCGGGGCCTTGGGGGTTTCGACGGGCTTGGTTTCGGCAGGTTCGACCACCGGGGCGTGGATGGCCTTCTCCACGTCACGCCGCATGATCAGCCCGCCCTCGCCCGAGCCGGGGAGCTCGCCGAGGTCCACGCCGTGTTCCCGGGCCATGCGCCGGACCAGCGGGGAGATCACGGCACCGAGCCTGCCGGGAACGCGAGTGCGCAGCAGGGTGAGGTCGTCCTCGGCGGGCTTGATTTCCTGCGACTCGAGCACGGAGACAGAGGCTTTGGGCGCGCGGGTGCGCCGGGCAACACCGTGCCCGCCCGGAGTGCCATAACCGATCAAGACGTTTCCCGAACCGGCCCGCTCCTCCTCACGATAAGGTTCAGCAGCAGACGACGCGGATGATGCCGCCCCGGGAGTGGCATCGGGCCTGTCGGAGCCGGACGACATGCTGCTTGCAGCAATGTCGTCCGGCGAAGGGGCGGGGGCGGCATCATCCGCGGCGCCACGGGTTGCACCAACAGGCGTCACCGAGATCAGCGGCTTCCCCACGTCCAGCGTCTCGCCCGGCTGTCCGTGCAGCTCGGCCACGATCCCGGCATACGGGGAGGGCACCTCAACCGTGGACTTCGCGGTTTCCACCTCGGCGATGGGCTGGTCCACGGAGATCTCGTCCCCCACGGCAACGTGCCAGGACACCAGCTCGGCTTCGGTGAGGCCCTCGCCCAGGTCCGGCAACAAAAACACACGCGTTTCACTCATGGTCAGTTCTCCCACTGAAGGTCGTCGACGGCGTCGAGGATGCGGTCCACGCCGGGCAGGTAGTACTTCTCAAGCTTGGGCGCCGGGTACGGGATGTCGAACCCGGTCACGCGGCGGATGGGGGCGGCCAGGTGGTGGAAGCAGCGCTCCTGAACCCGGGCCACTATCTCGGAGGACACGGACGCGAAGCCGTGGGCCTCGGCGATCACCACGGCCCGGCCGGTCTTCCGCACGGACGCGCTGACGGTCTCGTCGTCGAACGGGACAATGGTGCGCACGTCGATGACCTCCAGCGAGCGCCCTTCCAGCGCGGCGGCCTCGGCGGCGGCGAGCGCGGTGGGGACGGACGGGCCGTAGGCGATCAGCGTGGCGTCCGTGCCGGGACGGGCGACGGCGGCGCGGCCTTCGGTGGTGCGTCCCGCCGTCGTGCCTTCCGCGTGAAGGCGGCGGAGCTCGTCCAGGTCCACCAGGTCCTTGGACCAGTAGAGCTTCTTGGGCTCCATGAACATCACGGGATCGTCGGAGTCGATGGCCTCGCGGAGCATCCGGTATCCGTCCGCCACGGTGGCCGGGGTGAACACCTTCAGGCCGGCGGTGTGGGCGTAGTAGGACTCGGAGGAGTCGCAGTGGTGCTCCACTCCCCCGATGCCGCCGCCGTAGGGAACCCGGATCACCATGGGCAGCTTCACGGCGCCCTTGGTGCGGTTGTGCATCTTGGCCACGTGGCTGACGATCTGCTCGAAGGCCGGGTAGGCGAACGCGTCGAACTGCATCTCGATGACCGGGCGCATCCCGTTGATGGCCATGCCCACGGCCATGCCCACGATGCCGGACTCGGCCAGCGGGGTGTCGAAGCAGCGCTGCTCCCCGAAGGTGGCGGTGAGCCCGTCGGTAATGCGGAACACCCCGCCCAGCATGCCCACGTCCTCGCCGAACACCAGCACGGACGGATCGGCGTGCATGGCGTCGGCCAGGGCGGTGTTGAGGGCCTTGGCCATGGTGACCGGCTGCGGGCCGGCGGCTTCCGCGGTGGCGGCGGCGGAGGCTGCTGCCCGGGCGGTGGCGGCGCTGACGTTGCCGTTGGCCTCGGACGAGGTGGTGATGGTGGGGCTCACTTGCCGGCCTCCTGTGATGATGCTGCGTCGCGGGCGAGTTCGTCGGCGAGCAGGGCGGACTGTTCCTTCAGCTGGGGCGTGGTCTTTTCGAAGACGTGGCGGAAGAGTTCCTGCGGGTCCACGGGGACGTCCTCGCTGAGGCCGTCGCGCAGCTGCGTGGCCACGGCTTCGGCGTGCCCGGCGATGCGCGCTTCCACGGAGGGGTCCAGCAGGCCGCGGTCCGTCAGGTAGGTCCGCATCCGGTTCACCGGGTCCTTGGCCCGCCACTCCGCAACCTCGCTGCTTTCGCGGTAGCGGGTGTCGTCGTCGGCGTTGGTGTGGGCCTGCATGCGGTAGGTGTTGGCTTCCACCAGCAGGGGGCCGGAGCCTTCGCGGGCCAGTTTCACGGCCCGGTCCAGGACGGCGAGGAGGGCCACGACGTCGTTGCCGTCCACGCGTTCGCCGGCCATGCCGTAGCCCACGGCCTTGTGCGCGAGCGACGGCGCCACGGACTGGTGCGCCAGCGGTACCGAGATGGCGTACTTGTTGTTCTGGACGAAGAAGATGACGGGCAGGTGGAAGACGGCGGCGAAGTTCAGGGCCTCGTGGAAGTCGCCTTCGCTGGTGGCGCCGTCGCCGCACATGGCCAGCACCACGGTGTCCTCGCCGCGGAGCTTGGCGGCGTGGGCCACGCCCACGGCGTGCAGCAGCTGGGTGGTGAGCGGGGTGCACTGGATGCCCACCTTGTGCTGGAGGGGGTTGAACCCGCTGTGCCAGTCGCCGCGGAAGATGGTCATCACCTGCACGGGGTCCACGCCGCGGGTCATGACGGCGACGGCGTCGCGGTAGGTGGGGAACATCCAGTCGCCGTCGGAGAGGCAGAGGGCGGCGGCCACCTGGCAGGCTTCCTGGCCGTGGCTGGACGGGTAGACGGCCATGCGGCCCTGCCGGACCAGCGCGGAGTTCTGGTCATTGACGCGGCGGCCGACGACGAGCTGCTCGTACGCGGCCAGCAGTTCGCCGTCGCCGGGCAGGGGGTATTCGTGGCCGGGTTCGGTGCCCTGCTCACTGTCCGGCAGGAGCCGGCCGGCCGGGTCCACCATCTGGATCTGGTGCCGGGCCGGGAGCATGTAGTCCTCGGCGCTGATGCCAAACTTCTTGGCCGTTTCCGAGAGATTATTCCCGGCGGGCGCCGTGCCGGTGTGTTCCGGCGCGGTGTGGTCTGCGGAGATCGTCATTGTTCCGTCCTTCTGTTGCCACTATTCCTTCCCAGTATCCGCCCGGGGCAGGTTTCGTATCCAGCTCCCTGAAGAATCGTGGAGAAGCTGCGCGATTATGCCTGCTGCGAGAGACAAATTGTAAGTGTGAGCCAGATTACTGACAGGGTGCGTGGACAAAATGGCTGCCAGGGACGCCGGGGCCCGGTGACCACAGCCCGTGCTGGACCAGGTCCGGTGCGGATAGCCCGTGCCAGAAGTCCCTTGACCTCTCCTTCGTGCGGGACCACACTCAGAAGATACGCAGGGTGCGGAGGGACAGTGCAGTCCTTTCTGCCCCGGAACCGCTGTGGGCAAGGCGCATCTCTTACACCGAGGAATTACAAAGAGTGGGGGCAGCTGTAATGGACATCGAGAAGTTGTGGGACCGGCTCGAGCCGGAAACGCGGCAGTGGCTGGTGGAAAATCCCGGATGCAGGATCCTTCCCCGGACCGTCGTGGCAGCGATCACCAAGGCCACCGGAGTGCAGGTTGAACAGGACAGGCACGGTGAAAGTTCCCTCTCCCCCAGTGACTGCGACTTCCTCCGCACCGCGTCGCAGCTGCAGGATGCCAATAGCCGCAAGTCTCTGTAGCCGGGCCTTTGGCCGGGCTTTCGCATCCGGCATCCCGCGAACTGAAACGATCGTGCCCGATTCTGCCTACACTGGAAGACGAATTGTAAGTGTGGGCCGGATTACCGACGGGGGCCGTGGAGCAAGTGGCAGCCAGGGATGCCGGGACGGAACCCGTCCCGCTGGACGAGATCGACCGCAGGATCATTGCCGAGCTGACCCGTGACGGCCGGATGTCAGTCACGCAGGTGGCGGAGAACGTCCACATCTCCCGGGCGCACGCGTATACAAGGATTGGCCGGCTCACTTCTGAAGGGGTGCTGTCCAAGTTCACGGCGCTGGTGGACCCCATCAAGGCGGGGCTCCGCTCGTCCGCCTACGTGACGCTGAAGCTGAAGCAGGACGCCTGGCGCGAGCTGCGGGACCAGCTCGCCGTGATCCCCGAGGTGCACCACGTGGCCCTGGTGGGCGGCGACTTCGACGTGATCCTCCTGGTCCGCGCCGTGGACAACATCGACCTGCGGCGGGTCATCTTCGACCAGCTGCAGTCCATGCCCGGCGTGCTGGACACCCAGACGTTCCTAGTGTTTGAGGATCTGGATACGCGGTAGGCGCCTGTTCCGGCCCATCGATGCGGTCGAAGGAAACCGCGCCTCCAGGAACACTCGCCCGTTCTTGCGGAGACCTTGATTAAGTCTTGAGTGGCGCAGGCGAAGATTTCCGGTAGTGCCGCCAAGCTATCGCGGCACTGCAGTAGTTGCACTGTGAAACACCGTTCCACTTGCCGTATCCCCCGGAAATTGATTGTCCTGACGAGATCAAGATTCAGCGGCTTGGGGCGCTACGGGGAGGCCCGCCACATTTCCCCCCAATCGGCGGGCTTCCCCACGTGGCTGTCCGGCAGAGTACGCCTTGGCTTCCGGGGGCCTGCAATGCCAGAGGCATCGCGCGCCCGTCAGCCCGGCGTCAGCGCTGCCGGCGTACGGGTTTTCCTCAGCCGGCCGTTTAACCACCCTGGGACGCGTTCCGGGGGGATCGGCTTGCTCCAGAGGTATCCCTGGGCGCGGGTGACGCCCATCCGCCGAAGTTCGTTGAGCTGGGCGTGGGTTTCGACGCCTTCAGCGATAACGTCGAGTTTGAGGCTTTTAGCCATGCCCAGGACAAGCTCTATGACGGTACCCCCCTGCGGGCGGTCTCCCAGTTCCTGAATGAAAGTGCGATCGATCTTCAGAGTCTTAGCAGTAAGCCACCTCAAATAGCCCAGGGAGGAGTAGCCGGTGCCGAAATCATCAATGGAAAGGCCGACGTCCAGGCGGGAAAGACGTTGCAGGGTTTCCTTGGGCAGGTCCGGTTCGTCCATGAGAACGGTTTCAGTGATCTCCAAATGAACGGCTCCGGCATCAATGCCGGACACCTGGATTGCTGCCTCCACGATGTCCGGAAAGTCCTTCGCCACGAACTGGCGTCCGGAGATGTTCACTGCTGCCGTGAGGTCTCCGGCTCCCTCCACCTCCTGACGCCACTGCTGCACCTGGCGCAGGGTTTCTTGCAGCACCCAGGTTCCAATCGGAACGATCAGGCCCGTCTCTTCAGCGACCGGGATGAATGATTCCGGTGGAATGAGGCCATGGTCGGGGTGCTCCCACCGCAGGAGAGCCTCGAAACCGAGTGGCGTTTCAGTGGCGAGCTCCATGATCGGCTGATAATTCAGCCGCAGTTCTCCCCGATCCAGGGCTAACCATAGGTCAGACTCCATATCCAACCGTCCACTGGCCCTTTGAGTCATTCTGGAGTGGTAAACCACCGATGCGTCCCCGCCGGCCGATTTGGCCCTATACATTGCAGTATCCGCGCCGCCCAGCATGGACTGTGCTGTGTCATCAGGTCCGGCCAGGGCGATACCAACACTGACGTTGAGGAAAATCTGCCGGTCCTCCACCTCGAACGGAGCCCTGATGCATTCACGGATTCGCCCGGCCATCACCTTGGCGGCACGCATGCCCATGTTCTCGCAGACAATGATGAATTCATCGCCCCCGAAACGCCCTACCGTGTCACCGGCCCTCACTGTCTTCGTCAAACGGTCGCTCAGGAGCATCAGGATTCTGTCACCGCCGCCATGGCCGATACCGTCATTGACGAGTTTGAAGCGGTCGATATCGACGAACATGACCACTGGCCGGGAACCATTGTCAAGGAAACCCTGCAGCACCTCGGTTATCAGGTACCGGTTGGGCAGGCCTGTCAGGGCATCGTGACGGGCTTGCCATTCCAGGACCTGCTCGGCTTTCTTGCGCTCAGTGATGTCCAGTACCGTGTCAAGGAATTGAGCTGGTTGCCCGTGAGTGCCGTCGACGTTCAGTATTCGTGAATGAAGCCATCGCTGCCCGCCATCCGGCCGGAGGAGCCGGTACTCTACATCAGCGAATCGCACCCCCGAATGCAGGTCCCGCCACACCTGCCGGACCCGGTCACGGTCCTCCGGGTGTGTCCGCTCCAGCAGCCATGCCCTTGATAGGGACTCCCCTGGCGCCAAGCCCACGATGCGCGCGAATTCCTGTGAGTGCCAGGTCTCCCCCGTGGCGCCCGAGTACTCAAGACTTCCCACATGCGCCATTTCCTGAGATGCAATCAACCGGCGCCGCTCGGCATCGGCTTCGGACCGCAACCGCTTAATCTCCGTGATGTCCCTGGCAATGGCAGAAGCGCCGGCAAGCTTTCCGTCCTGCCCATACACCGGTGACAGCGTCAGGTCCACGTCAATGACCGAGCCGTCTTTGCGCCGCCACCGGGCCTCTACCCCTGAGACGGAAGCCCCGGCGCGGATCCGCTCAGCGACGCGGACATCCAAGTCCTCCGCGTTCCGGGTGGTGAACAGCGCGTGCGTTTGGCCGACGGCTTCCGCCATGCTCCAGCCGAACATCCGTACGGCACCTGCGTTCCAGCTGGTGATCTTCCCGTCCATGTCAGCGCCGATGATCGCATCCCCCGAAGACTCCACCATCGCGGAGAGCCGGCCCAAGGCCGCCTCCCGAAGTTTCCGGTCAGTGATGTCCTTTGAGATGGCCACGATATCCACTGCCACCGTGTGGCGGCCCCTGATCGGGCTGATCGTCGCATGGACTGGAAACTGCCTGCCGGACCGATCCTGCATCCCCAATTCCCCGGACCAGTCCTGGCCAAGGGCTAACCGCTCCGCGATCTCCTCATTCGCAGGCCCTGGCCCGGGGATCGGGAAACTATTGACGATGCCCAGATCAAGAGGCGTCAATCCGATCACCTCCGAGACAGCGAAACCATACAATCGTTCGGAGGCACGGTTCCAGTACGTGACCCGCCAGCTGCTGTCCATCCCGATCACAGACTGGCCGATCTCGTCGAGCAGCAAGGCCTGTGTTAGCAGATCATCCTGTTGTTCCCCCGCCATTGATCCCCCGCGTTATCCTCAATCCATTCCAACTAGGACTCCGTGGCTACGCCAACAGTCGTTTGGATGACCCACGACGACCAGTCCAGCGGATGCACCGACGGCCGGCCCAGCAGATACCCTTGGCCGGCAGTGAGGCCGGCATCAATGACTGCGGCAAGCTCCGCATCCGTTTCAATGCCTTCGGCTGCCAGGACGGCCCCGACCTCCTGGGCAAGGCTAATCACTGCCGGCTCGTCCAGGCCTGGCTCCTCAAGAATCCCGGCGATAAAAGTACGGTCGAGTTTGATGATGTCAGGCCGAAGGCTAAGAATCCTGTCGGCAGGGGTAAAGCCTGCTCCGGAGCCATCCACCGCCACCCGCAATCCGCGGTGACGTAGCAGGTTCACGGACTTTATGACCCTGCTCCACTGCATATCGTTTGCCCCGCCACGAAGTTCAACGACGATCTTGTCCAGCGCCAGCCCGGAGTTCTGCAGCAGGTCCTGGACACGGATCTCCGTAAACGCTGCCGGAGTCAGGTTGAACGCCACGAAGAGATGCGAGGGGACCATCCGCGCCGCGGACACTGCACACTGCAGCGCAGCGATCTCCAGCTCGGTTCCGAGGCCCACGGCCTCGGCTTCCCGGAACCACGTGTCGGCGTCTGATCCGTCGCTGCTGACAAAACGTGTAAGGGCTTCAACCCCGGCGACGCGCCGCTCCGGCAATTCGTGGATTGGCTGAAACGCCGTCAGCAACAGCCTGCTGCCCAAAACCGATTCAATTCTCTTCGTAAGCCCGGTATCAGGGGCGCTGCGCTCATCAAGGCGACCGGCAGTGGTACCGTCCACACCCTCAGGACGTGGTTGCTGCCGCGCGCCCTGTTTCCGTGTCCCGGCAAGATGCTCAAGAAACGCACGTTCGGGGTTGTCCGGGTGGGACGCAAGGTGCTTCCGCAGCTGCGCCCTGGCCCACTCCGCTTTGGGATCAGGATCAGTGAGGACATCATTGATCAGCTCCATCACCTGATCGCGCAGGGAACCATCTTTCGCCGCCTGCTGCGGCAGTGCAGGTCCCCCCGGACCTGCCGTTTCCCCTGCGCCGGTGACTGAGAGGAGAGTGAACTCGTCCCGTGACATCGGCTATTCCTTTATCGGCTGTAGGCGCCGGCTGAGCCCGGCACCAAGCCTCGGCCGCAACACTGATTGACTGCAGCGCGCAACCCCGGCCTGAACAAAGGGTACAGCCGGACAGAACCTAAATCCCTAATGTCGAGAAACAAATTCCGGCATTCACTGCGGCCGGGCCCGGAATTGGCGGCGACTGGAAACTAGGGCGCCGATTTCGGGGTCCCGTCCACAGCTATTTCCATGAGTTTGATCCACATCGACCTCATGAAACCTTCGCAGTCCCTACGAACGACTGCAGACCGTACACCGCTTCCGTCCCAGCGCTCCACCAGCACGTCGCCGCGGCCGTCGCGGGTGACGAACACATCGTCCGCTACCCACGCCGCACCGTCCCGAAACCCGAACATGGCGGCCGGCACAGGCGCCCACGGAAGGGGAACGGCCTGCCGGTCTTCCTCGTATCCACCCATGGGCCGAAATTAGCCCAGCATCCTGGCTGGGGAACCAGTAGGCGGTACCTGAGTTTCCCCCGCCGGGTACCTGTGGCACCGGCAAAGTCGGCCGGGCGCAGCGGAAAGCGGGAGGTTCAGCCGGAGCGGCCGACGGCGCGTCCACGGCTTCCGCCGCGGGCGCACCAGGGACGGGGGTAATGGTGTCCGGCCCTGCCGGCTGGGCGGAAGCCGGCAGCCGCATCCCTAAGCCGTGACAGGCCGCATCCCGGCTCCCCTGCCCGCGACCTGCGCTCCTGTGCGAACTTTGTCCCAGTCCTGTGAGAACTGTGCAGGTAACCATCGGGAACCTTGATCGAAGCCACCCATCATTTAGCCAGAAGGCAACGAATATCTCTACAACGAGAATGAAGGTAATCAAAGTGGCAACCAGGGCAGAAAAATCAAACTACCGCTACAGCGACTTCTATTGCTTCATGTCGCTGGCGGACTTTACGGATTACATCTCCAGAGATGACGACGCCGACGGCTGCATCTCGATCAGCTACGCTTCCCGGGGAGCCGGGCAAGGCGCCTGACGGCCAAGGTCCGGGGCACGGTCAGTCCGGTTGTGCGCTGGTGACGGTGGTTTGTTCGTCGCTGAAGAGCAGTTTTTCCACCCGCAAACGCAGTTCCCGAGGGCTGAATGGTTTGGCCATCAGGTCATGGACGCCGGCACCGAATGGGGTGTCGGCGAGATCCTCGTGACCGGTGAGCATCAGGATCGGTGCGCTGCTGAAGCCCCGGATGCGCCGGGCGGCTTCCAACCCGTTGAAGTCCGGCAGGCCGAAGTCGAGGACGATGATGTCCGGCCCATGCCGCCGGACGGCCTCCACACCTGTGGCACCCGAATCGGCTGCATGCACTTCCAGGCCGGCGCTAATGAGGATCCCTTGGATGAGACCCCGGACGTCCAGATCGTCATCAATGATCACAGCCGCTTTCCGCATGGACGCCCCCTTTTCTTATAAAGGTAGCGCGTGGAATCAGCGAATGGCAGGGATGGTCACGGTGAACGTTGATCCATGACCCGGTGTGCTGGTGCATCTGATGCTGCCGCCGTGGTTTTCCACGATGGTCTTCGTGATTGCCAGCCCCAGGCCGATTCCCGGGATCCCGGATTTCCGTGCGGTCTCGGACCGGAAGAACTTGGTGAAGAGTTCCTTCAGCTCCTCCTGCCTCATCCCAATCCCGGTGTCCGTCACCGAACAGAACACACCTTCCGCGGTAGCGCCGGCACGCACCGTCACTTTCCCGCCGTCGGGCGAGTATTTGATGGCGTTGGAGAGCAGGTTGTCCAGAACCTGGCCCATTCGTGTCGTATCTATCAGGGCCGGCACCTCAGGGTCTGATTCGTTGACCAGGTTCACGCCCGCAGCGCCAGCCAGCGGCACCGCCGTGGCCAGGCTGAACCCGATGACTTCGGCCAGGTCCGCCGGCTCCGGACGCACATCCACCGAGCCCGATGCCGCTGTGAGCAAATCCGCAACCAGCCTCTGGAGCCGTTGACCGTTCCGCTGGATGACCTGCAGCATGACGCCGGCGTCCCCCGGAAGGTCATCACGGGACGTCAGCACCTCGGTGTAGCCAAGGATCGAGGTCAAGGGGGCGCGCAGTTCGTGGGTGACGTTGGAAAGGAACGCATCCTTGGCCGTCATGGCCTCGACCAGTGCCGTGACGTCGGTGAAGGTGACCACCGATCCGTCGAATCTGCCATCGTCCCGGATTGCCCTGGCGGACGTCGAAAATACCCGCTGCTTGCCGTTTTCGCCGATCCACACAAGGTAGTCGGAAAAGTCCTCGCCGTTGGCTGCCCGCCTCTCCGGGCGCATCTCGGGAACGAGCAGTTCCTTTCCCCCACGGCCATAGACGTGCACCTCGGGGTCCTTGCCGGATGCCGGCGCGGGATAAGCGAGTGCAAAGTTGCGCTTCTGCTGCTGGTTCCTCAAGGTGCTGTTTCCTGCGGCATCGAGGGCGAGGACACCGACTCCCACCGCGTCAACCACGGTGTTGACCAGCCGTTCCTTGCGCGCCGAACTTTCCAGCGCCGCCTGCAGCTGGCGCCTCGCCTCCTCCACGGTGTGCTGCTGGTGGTCCCTGCTGGAGCTCAGGGTGTGGACGGCGAAGCCCGTGGCGAACATCAGCACCGGCAACAGCACAACCACGCTGTACGCTTCGCCGGAGACTGAACCCTTGAGCACCAGTGGGACCCAGACCATCAGCAGCGGACCGACGAAACTCATCAACAGGCCGAACCGCGGATACAGCTGCGAGCTTGTCAGCCAGACCACCGGAAGCACGGCCATGGCCCCGAGGGCGGGAATGGTTTCCACGCCTGACTCCCGGATCAGGCCGGCCGGAATGAAGTCCAGGATCGGGACGGCAAGCGAGGCTGCCGGAGGGAACCGCTGCCACGGGATGACCCAAGCCAGGATGAACATCAGGGCATGGAGCATCAGCCCAGCCTCAAAGACCGGATCCCGCAGCAGCGCGGGATGAAAGACCAGCACGATGCCCGCCACCAGGACCATGGTGGCCGTCAAGGGCAGCTGGCTCAGCACCATCCGAGCCCGGGGAGAGAGCTCGTGGAAGAACCGGTGCGCCGGCAACCACGTCAAGCCACTGACGGGCGTTCTTGAGCCGCTCATGCCCGATGCCTTCCCCTCTGCCACGCCGCGGCCGGGAGTCCCGCGACTATAGCTTAGCTTTGATCCACCTATTCGCTCGGGTGGATGCTCTGATTCCGGTTTCGGCTCGTCATGTGGGCAGAAGGCATGCTGGGCCTCGCTGCCCTTGGGTGGCGGAAGCCATTACGGGAGCCACAATTTGCCCTAATATCGCGGCAATGGGCGAGTTGTTTCCTACGGATGGGTTCTACCGGTACCCGTCCACGATTGCAGCGGCGATCTCTTTGTAGGCACGCCGGGTCTCAGGTTTGAGCACATCCAGGGTGACGAGGTCGCCGTCGGCCACGCCGCGGTCGTGCGGGACGGCAATGAGCTCGCGGCAGATCCCGGCGAGGTGTTCCTCGATGGCGTCCTTGTCCACGCGGGAGGAGACTTCGTCCTTGTCCGTGATCACCACGATGGCGTTCCGGGCCAGCTCCTCGTAGCCGTGGCTGGCCAGCCAGTGCAGGGTGCTGCGGGCACGTTTGGCACCGCTCACTGCATAGCCTGCGGCGATCACCAGGTTGTCCGCTGACTGCAGGATCCCGCTCATGGCGTTGTGCGTCACGCCCGTGCCGCAGTCGGTCAGCGCCACGGAGTAGTAGCTGGAAATGAGTTTGCGGATCCGCAGGTACTCAGCCGCCGTGAGTGAATCCGAGACCTCCGGGTCCTGCTCCCCCGCGATCAGGTGCAGCCGGCCGGCGTGGTGCATGTACCGGGCCAGGGCTGTCAGCGAGTCGATGGAGTCGATGTTTTTCAGGAGGTCTGTAATGGTGCGCGGGCTGGACTGCTGGTAAATGCCCTCGCCCAGCGCGCGTTCCACCAGGTCTCCGGAGTCCGGGTTCGCATCGATGGCGCAGGGGGCGTCCCCGCGGTATTCGGCCAGCGTCAGGCCCACGCCCACGGTGGTGGAGGTCTTGCCGATGCCGCCTTTGAGGCTCAGGATCGCGGTGTTGTAGCTGCCCTGCAACTGTCGCGAGATGCGCCGGCCCAGCTCGTCCTCCTGGCGCTGCCTGGCACTGGGGCCCAGGTTCCAGGCGCCGCCGGTCATGCTGTAGATGGCACCCCGGATGCCGCCCACGGGCCGCGGCTTCTGCTCCTTTACGAACAGCCCCGGCGAGCTGATGAAGTCCGGCATAGGGCTCTCAGCAATGCTGTCTGCAACAGTAGGCCGGACGCGGCGGAACGCGGGAGCTTCAGCAGGGACGGCCGACGGCGGTGGGAGGGCTTCCCCAGCAGGCGCACCGGCGACGGAGGAGAGGGTGTCCTGCGCGGCCGTCAGGGCGGCTGCAGGTGGCCGGGTGGGAGGCGGGACAGCAGAGGCTGGCTGCGCGGCATCGGCGGCCGCGGCAGCTTCTGCCCACGAGGTCCGGCGTGTCAGCGGCACTCCGGCTTCAGGCGGGCTGGACGGGGCGGGCGGTACGGCTGGCATGGTTCCTGTCCGGACATCCGCCGGCCCGCCATCGACGCGACGAAGGTCGCGGCGTCGTCGCAGTGGCGGCTGTCCTGCATCTTCTGCATTGGCGCGCGCATTCTGATCCGCCGGATCGGACATGTTTATCCCCCAGGACGTTCGGCAAGAAGTTCAGCAGCACTCTGGTTCAAACCGTAAGTCTACGATGCTTTCGAGTGTCAGCCCGGACTCAGCGATGGGCCAGTGCGGCGGCAACTACGGCTGCGGTCAGTATTAAGAGAACGGCCAGGGCAGCGTAGCCCTGCCATCTGGGACGGTTTTTGTGGGGGTTGATGTCAACGTAGGGCATGGCTAGCGGCGGTTACCTCGCCGCAGCGCGGTGGCGTAGCAGTCCAGCATCATGCAAACCTCCGTCGATGGCAATATTCCCAAGTCAAGCTAGGAAGGACGCTACCCTCGCGTCGGGATAATTGACAAACGTGTCAATTCTGGTTGCTGGGGGGCTGCGCCGTCTGTGGAGGACCGATCGCTTGGCGCAGGTATCACGCGGCGCCGCTGATGCGGGCTTCCTTCCAGCTCTCCCATTCGCCGGGATGGAGGCTGGGACGGCCCAGGAAGTAACCTTGCGCCGATGTCATCCCCAGCCTCGTAACGGTAGCCAGTTCGGCCATGGTCTCAATACCTTCTGCCACGATCTGGGCCCCGATTTCCTGGGCGAATGTAACCATGGCGGCACCGAGCGCCCGCTGGGCATGGTCGCTGTCAAGCCCCGCAACCAGGCTGCGGTCGAGCTTAATAATGTCGGGCCGGAGCCGGAGGATGTGGCGCATTGATGAGAAGCCGGAGCCGGCGTCGTCGACGGCAATCTTCAGGCCCCGGCGCCGCAGGGGGGCCAGCGCGGACAGCAGCGGCGTGTACTCAGCCACTGGCAGTCTTTCTGTCAGTTCCAGAACTATCCGGTGGGCGGCCAGACCGGACCGCTCCAGCAGCATCGGCAGTCGGGGGTCCAGGCAGGTATCGGGTGAGAGGTTCAGCGCCACATAGAGGTGTTCGGGGAGCTTCGCGGTCCTAAACAGGGCAGCCTCCAGGGCCGCAAATTCAAGGTGTCCCCCGAGTCCAACGCTGGCGGCATCGCTGAACCAGTGCTCCGGGCTTCTGCCGTCATCACTGGGGAACCGGGTGAGCGCTTCCACTCCGGTCATGGTTCCGGTGCCAAGTTCGTAAATGGGTTGAAAGGCGGTGAGGATGCTTCCGCCCCGGACGGTGCTCTCGATGCGTTCCCGGACGTGCCCTTCGATGAGCGGTTGCACCGCCTGGGCGGCCAGGGGCCGGCTGGTTCCTTCATAGCGGGGGCGGGCCCCGTTCCTGGTGGGCCGTGCCCTGCCGGATACTTCCATCCACACGGATGTGCCATTGCGGTGGCGGTAGGAAATCCGGACCCCTTTCCAGTCCGTACCATGATCGCCGCGGGCGTCTGCCACGGCCTGCCGCGCCCCGGCGAGTTCGTTCGGTCCAATGACAGTGCTGACCGGCCTGCCGATCAGCTCGCCAGGTTCATACCCGAGGAGTGCGGCGCTGGCCCCGCTTGAGTAGCTGAAATTCTCCTGGCCGTCCACGGCCCACACCCATTCGCTGCTGGTGTCGGAGACGGTCTCCATGAGGTTGGAAACAGCGCTGCTACGGTCGCGTTCCCGGGCCTGGGCACGGACGCCCCGCGCGGCAGTGACCACGGCAACGAGGATCAACCCTCCGGCAACTGCGCAGACCAGAACGGGCCCTGCCTGTGGCTGCGGAAAGCCGTGGGCCAAGGAGTGCCAACCTGCGGCTACGGCCAGGGCAAATGCGGCCTGCACGCTTAGGACGCAGAGCAGCAGGTGGCTGCCGACAAATGACCGCATAGTCGTTTTTCCGTACTTGGCCATGCCCTGTTCCCCCATTGCACCCCGCGTTTGAGTCCGGTCATCCTGACTGGCCGCGGCCAAAGGTAGGCTAACAGGGCCGCACCAGGGTAAGTCCCATCTTTGGACTAATCTGTGGAAATCCTTGAAAAGGTACGCAAAAGCAGGCAAATCAACGTGAATGCACCTACGGTGCCGCGGTGATCATCGGCGAAGGGGTGGCCGCCGTCGCGGTGGCGGAAGGGATCGCCGTCGGGGATGCTGTAGCTGCGGAGGCGGGCGCCACAGCCGGCGACGTCGTCGGGGCGGGTGCAAGTGCCGGTGGCGCCGAGGCGTCGACTCGGGGCGAAGAAGTCACGGCCGCCGGTCCGGCTTCCGCGGGACCGTGGCCGTGGCCAGCCGATTCATGCCTACGGCTCTGTTCAACGGAGACTACCCATGCCGGCGCAGGTTTCGTTCCGTCGGCGCTCCGGTAGTCGGCCATCGTGATATCGGCCTTGGGATCGGGAGAATGCAGCGGCACCAGTGTCCATTTAGCAGGGTCGGTGTGGCTGCCGTTCAAGACCGTTTCGAAATGGAGATGGCATCCCGTTGAGGCGCCGGTTGTGCCGACCTTGGCGATAACGTCGCCGGCCTGGACGGACTGGCCCGTCCGGACAGCTATGCCTTCGAGGTGGTTGTAGGTGGTGATCAGCCCGTTGCCATGGTCCACTTCAACCCGGTTGCCGCCGCCCCACTGGTGCCAACCCACTGCCCGTACGACGCCGGCATCCGCCGAGTGGACGCGCGTGCCGCAGGATGCGGAGAAATCGAGGCCCCAGTGGAATTCCCCCGCTCTTCCGGTGATCGGACTCGTCCGGAGTCCATAGGGCGAACTGGGGAGAAGTGCCTCCAGCGGTGCCATCAGGGTTCCGGCCGCTGGGCGCTGCGAGGCGGTTGAGGCGGCACTGAGTTTCCCGGTCTCCTTCTTCGCCTCGGTATGGACGATGGAGCGGCTGTAGGTCAGCGAAGCATCGGCCCGGGCCGAGACAGCGTGCAAGGTTGAGCCGGCTGCCTGCGCAAGCGCCGTCTCCGCTGCGAAGCCGTGGCCGGCTGTGGCTGCAAAACCGACGGAAGTGTGCCCTGGCGCATATTGAGCAGCAGGAACCGAGCCGTTTGCCTGAAGTCCCATAGCGAGCAGGGCCAGCACGCCTGTACCTCCGCTGATCGTCAGCCGGCAGGCATGCCGCCGGTGCTGCCGGCTGCGGCGGGCAGCAGCCCGCGCTAGATGTTTTGCCAATATGGATGTCCCCCGTGAAGAGCCGCCTGTTGATGTGATTGGCGGGCGTTGTAACTATGGGAACACGGAGGACAAAGCGATTCGAGGCGTAAAGCCGCATATGTGAATAAGCTATGCAAACCCTCAGGCAGGCCTTGCCAAACTGGGCCGGTCTTCACAGAAAGCTGAGTAATAGCCGCGCCGCGCAGCGGCCAGGACGACTGCCTATCATGTCCAAGACCGGGGACTGAAATCTAATCCAGGGGAATGGTGACGGCGACCTTGGTTCCCCTGCCCGGAGCAGAGTCAACGCTCACGAAGCCGTGGGCTTCGTTGACGGCCATCGTCATCAAGCACACCCCGTATCGGTGGTTCCGGGAGGCTTCGGCCTGGCTTTCCGGGCTGAAGCCAATGCCGTCGTCAGAGATGGTCAGGCGGATGCCGTGGTAGACGGCCTCGAGCCGGACGGTCATTTCGGTTGCATTGGAGTGCCTGAACGCATTGGTGAGGATTTCCTGCCCGGCGCGGTAGAGCAGGATAGCGCAGGCCGCCGAA
Source organism: Pseudarthrobacter oxydans (assembly GCF_034258515.1). Lineage (NCBI taxonomy): Bacteria > Bacillati > Actinomycetota > Actinomycetes > Micrococcales > Micrococcaceae > Pseudarthrobacter > Pseudarthrobacter oxydans. The sequence goes on from NZ_CP139438.1 coordinate 3,427,550, forward strand.
ATCTCGAGGCCGTGGTGCGGAGTTTCCAGATGCACACGAACGCCCTGCTGCCGCAGCGGCATGGCCAGCCCGTAGATGCATCCCGCGAGACCCCAGGTGCGGAATTCATGCATGAGGTCGTCGGTGACGGTGCCGCCGGCGCTGTCCTTTTCCAGTACTGATGCCTGGCTCATGATTTCCCTGCTCCCTCGCATGCCTGCTCGTTTTAGTTTGCATTCCGGTCCGGCCGGACCCTCCATACAGGTAAGGATGCACCCCGGGACTCAAGGATTCCGGCAGTTAACCCCAGCCCGAGCAGAGGAATCCGGCAGTCTTTTGCAAGGTACGAGTGGGTTTCCCCCGCACCTTATGATGGGCGCCCCAAACTTTTGGACACGCCCCGCAGCGCATGTGGCTAAGCGCTCCGCTCCGGATTGGCGGCGTCCGCGAAGAAGGTCTCATCCCCTGCCGGAGCAGGGTCGACGGCGGGAGACCGGCCTCCCCCCGTGCGGTAGCGGTAGGTGGTGCTTTCGTCCTGCACAATGAAGGTTTCCACGCCGCTGCGGTTCCAGTGCAGGACCAGGAGTCCGTAGCGTTCGGCCAGCTTTGCGAGCGTTGCGAAACCGGTCACGTCGATGACCGGCCGCCCCTGGGGCGCAGTCATCGGATGCACACGGACCAGGAGTGATGAGTAACGGCGCCGAATGCCCGCGGCTTCATCCAGCGGCGCAGTGCGGCGTGCCAGTGCCAACAGCACAGCCCCGGCCACGATGACCGCGAACAGCAGCAGGGCGGACACGACGCGGGCGGTGGCAGCGGTGATGTTCCAGCCATTGAATCCAATGGTCCTGGGCGCCAGGACGGTCTGCTGGCTGGTGGCGCTGTCCGTGACGGTGAGGGCCTGCTCGCCGCCAACAAGGGAGAGCTGGAGCGGCGTCAGGGTCAGCGGAAGGTTGGGCTTGAACTCTGCGCCCGATTCCGTGGTCACCCGCGGCGTGAGGGCGATTGATACAGGGGCGGCGCTCACCCCGGTGACCGCCGCGGCCGCCTCGGCTTTGTCTTCGAGGGCGTTGAGGTCCAGGGTGACCGTGCCTTCATAGGTGTTGCCGGTGAATGACTCCGGGCCGGACAGCGGCACCGTTGAGTGCCAGCCGCTGGGGCTGGTCAGTTCCGCAGTAACGGCCACGGTTCCAGGGTCGCCCTTGTAGGCGAAGCTGACATCAACCCGGTTGGCGAGTTTGCGGAAGATCGGGTCCGGGGAGGTGGCGGTGGTGTCGTCGTAGGCGGCGGTCCGGCCGACGTCGGCGGTGTAGGCGAACGTCATGCTGGTGCCGCTCTTGATCTCGGCGGACGAGGGCACGTCGAGGGGTCCGGCCCAGGCTGCGGCACCCAGCGCCGCGCCCATGATCCCGAGGAGGCCCACAACGGCTGCGGGGATCCGCAGTGATGGGGGAAGGCTGCCGGCCGAAAGGCCTGCTGCCGAGTGGCGTGTGGCGGGGCGGTCGCTGATGTGGCGGGACACGGTGCTTCTCCTCTTTCTGCGTAACTTCCGGGTGGTGGCGGCCGTGCCGCCTCCGGCGACCAAGGCGAAGGCGATGGTTCCGAGAACTGGGGGGCTGGTCAGAATCCTCAGCCAGGTCCCGGCCTGAGGAATGTGGAGGACAGCGCGACCCACGAGGTCTGCGGCACCTGGTTGCGTGGGGTCGACAGATGCGTTGTTGTCGCCTTGAAGGACGAAATGCTGGGGATCCCCGCCGATGATTCTGTGGAGAGCCACGTCGTAACCGTTGGTGAGCTTGTATGCGGCGATGTCGCCCTTGGAGTATGACTGGGCTTTGGCGATGACGACGAGGTCGCCTTCATGGTAAACGGGCTGCATGCTGACGCCCTCGGTGACCACAACCGCCAACTGGCCGGCGCCGAAGGACAGCGCGGCCAAGCCAAGCAGTCCAGCAACCAGTGTGAGGAGTACCGCCGACAGAGTGCGGGCCAGCCGGTTAGTCATGAATCACCCATCCATTGAGAGCTGAAGGAACGGCCCGCCCCCAACCGGACGGGCCGTTCCTGGCGGTGCTACTAGCTGACTGTGACGGCGAGGCTCGTAGCGTTCGAGTAGCCGGTTGCGTCAGAAGAACAAATGATGTCGTGGACGGTTGCGCTCAAGGTCCCTGTGCAGGCGAGGTTCGTTCCCGTACCGCCGCTCAGAAGGGCAGACACTGTCTTTCCATATGTTGCTGCGTCGTCTGCGAAGGTCAGCGTGACGTTCGAGACTGAGGTATTGGAGGAGTCCACATAGGCATAGGAGATTCCCGACAGGGTTGCGCCGCTGATGGTCTGCGTAACGGAACCACCCACAAACGTGCTCGAACCGGCAGTGTTGGTAAGACCGCCGCCAGTGAAGGCGGAACCGGCAGCTACGGCGAGACCGGCGACGGACAGGGCGGTGATGATCTTGGCGGATTTGCGCATGGTGATGTTTCTCTTTCGGTTTAGGGGTGGCCCGGCTGACCTGACTGGTCCCGTGGCTTTGCGTCCCCGGCTTCCGCCGGGTTTGCCTTTATCAGTGAACCGTTGTGAAGAAGAACTTTGCGGTTTGTTTGCACCGATAAAACGAAGGTAGCAAGCGAAAAAGCCATCATCCCGGTTCCTCGGACGGTCTTGCGGGAACCCTTGGGCCCTTCTATCCATTCATTGGAGTTATCGCGGAAAATCTGCGTTTCAGGCGGAAAACCTGCGCTAAGCAAGTTGACCTAAGGCAGGTCAACGTGTTTTCCACGTGCACAGCGGACGACGTCGATAGCCCGGATTAGGAACGCAGGCTGCGGCCAGTCGACTGAACAGTCCCATCCAAGGTGGTGATCGGCGGGGAAATGGTTGACAGGTCCAGCTCCGCGGTGCGCCGGGCGCCCAGCACGATCCGCACCGCATCGCAGCTGCAGGATGCCAATAGCCGCAAGTCATCCCCTGAACGGCAACGATCCTGCCCGATTCTGCCTACACTGGACGACGAATTGTAAGTGTGAGCCGGATTACTGGCAGGGGCCGTGGAGCAAGTGGCAGCCAGGATGCCGGCACCGAACCCGTCCGCTGGACGAGATCGACCGCAGGATCATTGCCGAGCTGACCCGGGATGGCCGGATGTCCGTCACCCAGGTGGCGGAGAACGTCCACATCTCCCGCGCGCCCGCGTATACACGGATTGGCAGGCTCGCCAGCGAAGGGGTGCTGTCCAAGTTCACGGCGCTGGTGGACCCGATCAAGGCTGGCCTCCGCTCATCCGCCTACGTGACCCTGAAGCTGAAGCAGGACGCCTGGCGCGAGCTGCGCGACCAGCTCGCCGTGATCCCCGAGGTGCACCACGTGGCCCTGGTGGGCGGCGACTTCGACGTGATCCTCCTGGTCCGCGCGGTGGACAACATCGACCTGCGGCGGGTCATCTTCGATCAGCTGCAGTCCATGCCCGGGGTGCTGAACACCCAGACGCTCTTGGTGTTTGGGGATCTGGATACCCGGTAGGTCAGTGGCGGGCTTTTGCCTTGATGAGTCCTGCGGCGAGGAGCCCCATGCCCGCGAGTGATGCCAGCATGCCGCCCAGCGCTACGGCGTATTCAGTGATCGTCATTTCCGTTGCCCCTCCCCTGCTTGTCCTGCCCCGATGCGCCCAAGCTACGCCCGGAAGCTCAGCATTGGCCGCAGGCACGGCGAGGGTTTGGTCAAGATTTGGGCACGACAGGAAGGACTGGGACGACGTCACTACTCAGGGGCAACAGCCCCTACTGGTACCCGTCCACGATTGCAGCGGCGATCTCTTTGTAGGCACGCCGGGTCTCAGGTTTGAGCACATCCAGGGTGACGAGGTCACCGTCGGCCACGCCGCGGTCGTGCGGGACGGCAATGAGCTCGCGGCAGATCCCGGCGAGGTGTTCCTCGATGGCGTCCTTGTCCACGCGGGGGGAGACTTCGTCCTTGTCCGTGATCACCACGATGGCGTTCCGGGCCAGCTCCTCGTAGCCGTGGCTGGCCAGCCAGTGCAGGGTGCTGCGGGCACGTTTGGCACCGCTCACTGCATAGCCTGCGGCGATCACCAGGTTGTCCGCTGACTGCAGGATCCCGCTCATGGCGTTGTGCGTCACGCCCGTGCCGCAGTCGGTCAGCGCCACGGAGTAGTAGCTGGAAATGAGTTTGCGGATCCGCAGGTACTCAGCCGCCGTGAGTGAATCCGAGACCTCCGGGTCCTGCTCCCCCGCGATCAGGTGCAGCCGGCCGGCGTGGTGCATGTACCGGGCCAGGGCTGTCAGCGAGTCGATGGAGTCGATGTTTTTCAGGAGGTCTGTAATGGTGCGCGGGCTGGACTGCTGGTAAATGCCCTCGCCCAGCGCGCGTTCCACCAGGTCTCCGGAGTCCGGGTTCGCATCGATGGCGCAGGGGGCGTCCCCGCGGTATTCGGCCAGCGTCAGGCCCACGCCCACGGTGGTGGAGGTCTTGCCGATGCCGCCTTTGAGGCTCAGGATCGCGGTGTTGTAGCTGCCCTGCAACTGTCGCCAGATGCGCCGGCCCAGTTCGTCCTCCTGGCGCTGCCTGGCACTGGGGCCCAGGTTCCAGGCGCCGCCGGTCATGCTGTAGATGGCACCCCGGATGCCGCCCACGGGCCGCGGCTTCTGCTCCTTTACGAACAGCCCCGGCGAGCTGATGAAGTCCGGCATAGGGCTCTCAGCAATGCTGTCTGCAACAGTAGGCCGGACGCGGCGGAACGCGGGTGTTTCAGCAGGGACGGCCGACGGCGGTGGGAGGGCTTCCCCAGCAGGCGCACCGGCGACGGAGGAGAGGGTGTCCTGCGCGGCCGTCAGGGCGGCTGCAGGTGGCCGGGTGGGAGGCGGGACAGCAGAGGCTGGCTGCGCGGCATCGGCGGCCGCGGCTGCCTCCGCCCAGGAAGTCCGGTGCGTCAGTGACTCTCCGGCGTCAGGCTTGCTGGAAGGGGCGGGCGGTACGGCTGGCATGGTTCCTGTCCGGACATCCGCCGGCCCGCCATCGACGCGACGAAGGTCGCGGCGTCGTCGCAGCGGCGGCTGCCCTGCATCCTCTGCATGGGCCCGTGCGTTCTGATCCGCCGGATCGGGCATGCCTGTCCCCCCAGGACGTTCGGCATAAGATTCTGCGGCACTGGTTCAAACAGTAAGTCTAGGGGTTTGAACGGATATGCCGGCTCAGACGCGAACCAGGGCGGCGCCCGCCACTGCGGCGGTGAGGATCAGGAGGACGGCCAACACGGCGTAGCCTTGCCACTTGGGGCGGCCTTTATGGGGGTTGATGTCAACGTAGGGCATGGCTAGCTGCGGTCACCTCGGGATGCGGCAGGAGCGGTGAGCCTAACGGCGCGGCGCTTGAACCGCAGCATTTGATAAAGGACGAAGAATGGAACCAGCAGGGTGCCCAGCAGCGCGCAGAGCGCAAGGGCGTACTCGTATATAGCCACAACAGCCTCCATTGGTCACGGTGGTCCCCATTGACCACGACATAACCACATGGCAGTACAGATTGACAAGTCATGTCAACAACGGACAGGATCGCTGGCAATCAGCGACCCACTGCTATCAGCACCGCCGCAGCAGCCGCGATCAGGATGGCCAGTAGAACGTATGAAGATTGTCTTAGCCTCAGTTCCTGCGGTTTCTGCTGAGCCTGCCGCGCGAAGATTACGGCCCCAAACCGGAGAGCTGTAAATGAGGAACCCAGAGATCACGCAGAAGATGTCTACGCCCACGAAGCCACCAGTTGGCCAGCCGAGCAGGTGATCCAGGATCATTGCTGCAACCACACCGAACGTACGAAGCCTACGAAGCCCCTGTATGTCGGGACGCAGCGAGCTATTCGGCTTGGACTTATTTTGCGCAGGCTTACGCTAGGTGGCGATTGGCATTGATTTCCCCCATGTAGAGACCTGCCGAAATGATGCCTCTCGGCAGCGGCTACCTAAGACCGGCCTGGGGAATCCTCGGCGGGGTACTCCGGGCCGGACTGCGCCTGGTGGCCGCAAGTGCAATCCTGCGGATTGGCTCTTCGATGAATCGTGCTGAGAGCCAAGCCAGTGCAACAGTTATGACTAGGGCAGCGGCGAAGCGTATAAGACCAGAGGATTCACCGGTAATGACAGGCGTCAGCGCGAAAAGGACCGGATAGTGCCAGAGGTAGACGCCGTAAGAGAGACGACGCCCCGGCCGCGAAAGCGCCGGAGCGTCAAGCAGGCGCGTAAGGGTATGCTTCGGCTGGCTTACAACTGCCGCAATGACCACGGCTGTTGCCAGTGCGATCACGGCAGGAGCAAAGGATCTGTAAGCGACATCCCAGGCCCCCTCCCCGCGGGGATAAGTCACGGCGACACAAAGGCCAACCAGAGCCAGTGCGGCGGCAACTCCTGCCACCCGCCCCGTGACCTTTAACCTGCGTGCAAGCTCGGGATTCACCTCACTCATCTTGAATACGACAGCAAGTGCACAACCGATGAGCAACTGGTCAGCTCGGGTATCAGGACCGTTGTACACGCGTTCCCAGCCGGCGCCTTGGAGCTGAAGCACAAGGCGTACGGCAACCGCTGCGGCGGACAGGCAGAGAGTGACTACCAACAGTCCACGCAGTGCCAGGAACCTAAATCCGACTATCAACAGGAGAGGCCAAACAAGGTAGAAATGCTCTTCTACTGCCAGTGACCAAGTGTGTCCCATCGCGCCGCCGGAGATGCTCGGAGCAAACCACCCTCCTCTGGCAAAGTTCATGATGTGAAGTGAGGAAAGCAGCGCGTTTCCTTGTTCGTCCCTCCACGAACTGGACGGAAGGAGAAGGGACAGAGACGCCACCGCGAGACACACAAGAAGCAGCGCCGGCCACAGCCTTGCCATTCGGCGAAGGTAAAAGGCTCCCAGCCTTACCGAGCCGTGCTTCAGACGTTCATTGAGCAGGAGCAACGTGATGACAAAGCCGCTCAAGGTGAAGAAGATGTCTACACCCGCGCCGCCACCCCGCATAAGAGAGGGAACAGCGTGGTATGTGAAAACCGCGAACACAGCAAGGGAACGGATTCCATCAAGCGCGTCGAATCTCGAAGTTGCGTTCCTTCGGCGCGATGAGCGCGTGGTCTCGATGGTCATGCTCCCCCAATTCTCCAAATAAGCAAAGTCGGGGGTAATACTATCGGGCCGATAAGACCGGTAACGTTCCATGACCATGGATGCCCGGCCTCGTGTATTCACTTTCTGAAAATGCCCGACTAGTCGACTGCCCGGATAGCCGGGTTCCGTCGGAGCGCCCCATGGGCTACGGAGCATTTGCGGGACAGGCAAATGGCCCCTAACCCAAATGGAGGAGAACGTTGATATCCCAAAGGACGGGATGCCGTCCGGGTAACGACCGGGTCGACCCATTCAAGGCCGGGTTGAAGTCCTCCGCCCATACGTGACCGTGAGGCTGAAGCAGGACGCCAGGCGGAAGCTGCGCGACGAGCTGGGTGCCATCCCCAAGGTGCACCCCATCGTCCTAGTGTGCGACGACTTCGACGTGATGCACCTGGTCTGGCCATGGACAACATCGACCTGCGCCGAGTCATCTTCGACCAGCTACAATCCATGCCGGGGTCCTGGATATGCAGACCTTCCTGGTGTTCGAGGATGTGGATACGCGGGGAGGCACCAGCGGATGCGCCGGGCTTCCGGGTGACTACGGGTGTTTGAACTACCGGTACCCGTCGACAAGCGCCGCGGCGATTTCCTTGTAGGCGCGCCGGGTCTCCGGCTTTAGGCGTCCACTGTGACCAAGTCACCATCGGCCACGCCGCGGTCATTTGGCACGGCGATCAGTTCACGGCAGATCCCCGCAAGGTGTTCCTCGATGGCATCCTTGTCTACACGCGAGGACACCTCTTCTTTGCCGGTGATCACCACGATGGCATTCAGGGCCAGATCCTCGTACTGTGGCTGGCCATCCATTGCAGCGTGCTGCGGGCCCGCTTGCCGCCGCTCTCCGCGTAGCCGGCAGCGATGACTAGATTGTCCGCGAACTGCAGGATGCCGCTCATCGCGTTGTGGGTCACTCCGGTACCGCTGTCCGTAAGCGCCACAGAGTAGTAACTGGAGACGAGCTAGCGGATCCGCAGGTACTCCTCGGCCGTCAAGGAGTCCGAGACCCCGGGTCCTGCTCCCCCGCGATCAGGCGCAGGCGGCCGGCGTCGTGCATGTAACGGGCCAAGGCTGTCAGCGCATCGACGGACTTTATGTTCTTCAGGAGATCCGTGATGGTCCGGAGGCTGGACTACTGGTCAGTGTCCTCCCCACGGGGCCAAGAATAATTGCCAACGGTCGGCCTTTGCCGTCGCAGGCGTGGTGGATCTTGGTGCTCAGCCCGCAGCGGGAGCGGCCGATGGCGTTATCCAGAGGTTCAGCAAAAAGTTTCTTGTAATTCGGGAGTCGCCCCTGTGGCGCGGTCAAGGTTCGTCCAGTGCTGGTGAGCTCGATTGATGGTCGAGTCCACAGAAACCGTTCAGTCGATCACTCCGGCGCCGTCCGCTTTGGCCAGAAGTTGTCCGTGGACCCCGTCCCACGTTCCGTCGGACGCGTATAGGCGGTGCCGATTCCAAACCGTGTGCCACGGACCAAACTCCGCGGGAAGGTTCCGCCAGGCAATCCCAAACCAGTACCGGTAAATGATGCCTTCAACGACTTTGCCATCGCTCCGGAACGGACGCCCCCGGATTTAGGAGAAACGCCCTAGCGGCGGAGAGCCATCAAAACCACAACAAGCGTTCCCACCGCCAAAACACTGAGTGCAATTTAGGAAAATAAGCGAAACCGCACATCCCGCCGTGACTATCGCCCGGAAATTGTGCACCAGTATCCACGCATTGAGCCATGCAACAAAACAGATCTTCGAAATTCGATCAAGTTCAGCTGATTGCGACGAAACCGGCCTATAGGTGAACGGGAGGGCAGCTTCAGCAGTGACCCTCTGGACACAAGGGGATTAGCGCTCAAGCAGCAGAATAACGGCGACCGACCAACGTATCGGGCTATGGCAGGGTCAGAGACCGATTCCGGCTACTCCTGGCGAGTGCAGGCGCCCGAGGCGGGCACACCGTCTGCCAGCCGATACAACTAGCCCCCAGTTCAGAGACGGCAGACCTCTGGCGGACCATACCTCATAGACCCACAAACCTCCGATTCAAGAAGGAACGCGCACGTAAGGCGCCGACTTTCGCCCCGACAGTTTCAACCGTTCGTGTAAGGAATCTTCAACACAGTGCTTTGCCGCATATATTACGGCGCTCCATTATAGTGCGAATTCCATTTCTCAAGATGCGCTCAAGCGCAGCTCAATTAATCAGCAACTACAAAGCAACGGCGATCAGATCCGTCCTAAGTTGGCGAATTCCAGGTACTCGCCAAGGCATCCAAGTGTTCGCCCGAAGCAAATAGACGTACCGACCACACTGGCGTCAGGTTCATTTTGAACGTAGTTTGCAGGCAGGATATTGCGCTTTGTCGCGGACAGCCAAACGATCGCTTCGGTGATACCTGGCAAACGTACTCTCATCCAGCACAGTCTCCGGCTAGGCGGAAAATGCAACACCGCATTCTTCCGACTGGATAGGCATGCATGAGAAATCCATACCAAACGGAGCATCGATGAATATTAAAGATTCAATAAATTCAGGGAAGCCAGAACTTGATGCGAATTTGAAGCGGCGGATATTGCTTCGAATTGGAACCTTAATGACCGCCATCTCGGGTGCAGCCGCTATTAGCACGATGGGATCCGGTATCGGGAACGCAGCTCCTGGCGATAAAACTCAACCGATGAACTATGTACCTATAGCCGAAAAGGGTGCGGCCATGGGGGTGGCGACACTGGATATTGCGTCAAAACTTCCAATAAGTCAGATACCAGATCTATCGTCCGCTTATTCCGAGAAGCCAGACAATGGCGCCAAGCCCGTCGGAAAGGGTGAACTGCTAATCAACGTGAAAGACTACGGAGCAAAGGGGGATGGTATATCTGACGACACTACCGCGATTCAAGGTGCCATAAATGATGCTCATACTATGGCTGGCGGCGGTATAGTATTTCTTCCCCGCGGTACATACGCGGTGTCGAGTCTGACTGCTCGGCCCTATGTCTCAGTCCGGGGCGCAGGGCGCTATCGAACAACAGTTGTTGCCCAAGTTAGTGGCGCCCCAGCACTGGTGCTGTTCCCCGTAGGCATGGTTCAGTCCTTTTATTTAGAAGACTTGGCACTCTCGCCAGGTATAAAACCTAACCCGGACCAGCACGCCGTTTATGCTAAAGCCGTCGGTGATGGAGGGACGCCCGACCAAGGCGGATGGTGGTACGGCGGCTTGAGACGGGTCCGTATCGACCGTTTCGACGGTCACGGGATCTGGCTGCGGGGCGGCGGCCCCGACTTTCTGAAACCGCATCAGTTCTTAGTCTTTGAGGGTGTTGAAGTCTTCGCGGGACCGGGTGCTGCATCACGTTGCCTCTATCTGACGGGACAAGTGGGACAAGTAGTTTTCACGGCCTGCCAGTTTGACGGAAACGGACAGGGTATTGTCGGTGGTGGTACTTCCATCGAAGCTAGGCGGGAAGTCAACGATGCTGGATTGTTCAGTTCCGATGTCGCGCCGTATTCCATTGAGTTCTTCAATTGCACCGTTCAAGCTAATGCGCTAGGAGCACGCATCGAGCGCGCAGCAGGGTTGAAGTTCAACAATTGTTGGTTCGAGGACTTGAGATGTGGAGTGGTCTTTGAAACAAGCGTGGAAATGGGGATAGTCGAAGGCTGCAACTTCTCCGACACGGGCTCAGATCGTGGAAACGGATACGCAATCAAGGTCGGGGCCGCATCCTGTGTGACAGCAATTGGCAACAGGTTCGCCGGCACCTACGACAAGGCGCTTGTTGCGGACAGCTCATCAGGATCGTTTTTCTTGAAGGGCAACAGGTCCAACCAGTCTCCGATGAGCACAACTGGCCTTACGAAGCAACCGCCCTCTATAGCTGGCACAATCGATATCCAGGGCAGCAACACAGCGATAATCAGCGGGGGCCCAGCGATATCCAATATCACAAGCCGACATGCTCCGGGTGAGCCCGTGTACTTACGGGCATGGCTGACTGACTTTTCAATTGTGTCAGGGGGCAACATAAGCCTAGGAAATAAAGCGTCTCCGCTCGTAGTTCCTACAGGAGCAATAATTACGCTTGTTCGCATGGATCTTGGTGCCACCAACTGGTCAATCGTCTCTATCACCTAGAGAACTCGCCTCTCACTCGCGGCAGAGATTGATTATGACGTACCCGTCCAGACGATACCGAAAGCCATAGTTTTGCTTAACACCCACATGCCGCAAACTAGCCTCACGGGCAGCGCTATTCTGGGACGAATTGACGGCTAGCCCGACTTGAGTCTTTCGCATTGCATGCTCGATAGGTGCACGCTCATTCAACACCAGCCCTATCCAACCGGTCACTGATTTTTCTTGCCGGGCTCCCAGCCCAGACCTCCCACTGACCTGTAGAACGGGTAAGTACTGAATTGGCTGCGATTACCGTTCCCGCTCCGACTCGTAGGAGTTCCCCGGTCGGTGCCAATATCTTCGAGCCGGGGCAAAGCACTGCATGATCGCCGATTTCGACCCCAAGAAAAGGGCGACTACCGAGCGGAACCCATGAGTCAGCTCTCGCTATTGTGACACCATGATAGATCGTGACATTTGTTCCTAACTTCGTTTTTGGATTAATTACTACGCCAAATGCGCGGTGGACGAGATTTAATCGCTGACCGAATTGAACTTCTTTGGGGAACTCGATTCCGTAAAGAGCTAGGACTTCCCTTGCCATACGACCAACGATGGGTAAGCGCTGAGCAGTAACAAGCCTGTGCACGAAGTTTGCCATGCCCCACAGTGTAAGTCCACGTGCCTAGAGCAATGCCAAAACGATCAATTGCACGCCTGGGCCAAGTAGTCGTACCCACGAGAACGGATGTGTTACAGGCAGCGTCATGCATATTGCGAGCCGATCAAGGCCACAGCATCCGACGGGTAAGATTGCTGTGACCGCACGAATATTGCCGTTCCTGAGGGCGTGCCGATCGGCTGCCTGCAGCAATCGACACAGGGGGACCCGAGCTTGGACCTACGCGACTATCTCCGCATGCTTCGCCGAAATTGGATATTAGTTACTGCAGCCCCGCTTGTAGGCCTGTTACTCGGAGGAACGGCGTCTGTGCTCGCGACGCCAACCTACACATCCGAAACCCAGTTGTTTGTTGCTATACAAAGCTCAGGGTCTGTCCTCGAACTGCAGCAAGGAAACACCTTTAGCCAGGCAAGGGTTCAGTCTTACGTCAAGACAGTAGGATCGCCTGCGGTTCTGCAGCCAGCGATTGATCAATTGGGGCTTGACCTTTCCGCCGAGGAACTTGCAGCTCAAGTAACGGCTGGAACTGAAGCGAACACCGTGCTCATCAACATCGCAGTTTCCAGCGAGTCGCCCGTCCAAGCCGCCGCTGTCGCCGAGGCCGTGGCGAACAGCCTGATCAGAACCGTTGACAGCCTTGAGAAACCGAAAACTGGGGGCACTTCGCCCGTAAGCCTGTCTGTTATCAAGCCCGCAATTGCGCCTACCCTTCCATCAACACCCAATACACGGTTGAATCTGTCCCTGGGATTGATCTTGGGCCTTGCATTAGGGGTTGCGGCCGCAATCCTGCGCAGTACGCTCGACAGCCGTATCCGAGGCGAGGGTGATCTTAGACATGTCACCGACGCACCTCTCCTCGGCGGCATATCCTTCGATCAAAGTGCTAATCGCAGCCCTCTTCTGACTCAATCGCTTCCGCAGAGCCAACGTTCAGAGTCCTTTCGGCAGCTTAGAACGAACCTGCAATTCGCTAATGTCTCAGGCAGGGCGAAGACTGTACTTATAACGTCGTCGTTGCCGGGCGAAGGAAAAAGCACCACTGCAACTAACCTCGCAATCGCCATCGCTCAGGCTGGTCAATCTGTTTGCCTAGTTGACGCTGACTTGCGACGCCCAATGGTTCATGAATACCTAGGACTCGATCGAAATGCCGGACTGACGACAGCCCTAGTCGGCTCTGCCGATGTCGCTGACCTGCTACAGCACTGGGGCCAGGACGATCTCTATGTTTTAGCCTCCGGCCAGATCCCACCCAACCCCAGTGAACTTTTGGGATCCGATGAAATGAAATTTCTCATAGAGAGACTGGAACAGACCTTCGATACTGTCGTGGTTGACGCGCCCCCACTGCTCCCAGTCACTGATGCCGCGGTACTCTCACAGCACGTGGGAGGCGTTGTGGTGGTTGTTGGCGCGCAAAAACTTAGAGCGCAGGACCTAGGAAAGTCGCTGTCTGCCCTGGAACTGGTCGACGCCAAGATCTTGGGGATAGTTCTCAACAGGCTCCCAGCAAGGGGGCCAGATGCGTACTCCTATAGCTACTACGGATCAACTGAAGGACCTGACACTAGGCTTACGGGTAGGAAAAAAACACCGAAGGCCAAGGGCGCGAGCAAGACTCGTCCCGTAGCTGACGATTTCGACCGAACTATGTTCGATATAAATGAAGCAAGTCCCCACCGTTTCCCCGCAGGGCGCGTTTCCGGTAGAGGAACTTCGGGACATTCCGACGAATAATGCCAAAGTGCTTTTCCGTAACGGTGACTCCCTGATTTTTCCTGAAGTCTGCGGTGCATCTATCAATCTTTTTCGCGATACTCATTGCCAGTGTTGCAAAAGCCCGAAATGAGAAAGTCATGAGCAATCGCTTGTCTAAACTCGCTATTATAGGAACCAGAGGCTATCCGAGTTTCTATGGTGGATTTGAGACCGCTGTCCGAAAACTGGCACCCTATCTTGTCGATACAGGTTGGGACGTTACTGTGTATGGGCGCGATGGGGCCGTCCAGACCGAAGATCCGAACAGGGACAGTCGAGTACGGACGAAAACGACGCCCGGCTTGGAAACAAAGTCTCTAAGCACCCTTACTTATGGACTGACCGCTGTAATAGATGCGGTTAGGGATAAGCCGGACGCAGCTCTGATTATGAACGTTGCCAACGGATTTTGGATTCCACTTCTGAAGATAAGAGGAATTCCTACGGTCGTAAATGTTGACGGAATTGAGTGGGAGCGAGCAAAATGGGGAAGGCTCGCAAAAACTGTTTTTAAGCTCGGCGCGTGGTTCACAGCGAAATTTGCAACTGCGCTGGTTGCTGATTCTAAAGAAATCCAGCGCCGCTGGAAGGCAGAGTTCGGCCGCGATTCGCACTTCATACCCTACGGTGGTGAGATGACGGGCGAACTTCCCGTCCCTGAGGGGCAAAAACACAGAGGGTACATTCTCATAGTTGCCCGTTTTGTCCCGGAAAACACTGTAGGCGAATTCTTTGATGCAGTTGAGACTCTCGCTCACGAATATCCCGTTGTCATTGTCGGTTCGACCGGCTACGGTGGCGAACTTGACGCCCGTGCCACCTATCTAGCCGAGCACAACAACAGTGTCACTTGGATGGGCCACGTTAGCGATGACCAGAAACTACACGCACTCTGGCAGCATGCGGGCGCATATTTTCATGGACACAGCGTCGGTGGAACCAACCCCGCGCTAGTCCAGGCAATGGCCTGCGGCGCACCTATTGTAGCGCGGGACACCGTATACAATCGCGAGGTTCTTGCTGACACTGCTTCCTTTGTGGTGGCAGACCCAGAGGGAATCGCGAACGCTTTACGACAGGTCATGGAACGCTCCGCCGGAGGATCCTTCGATCCCTCCGGCCTTAAGAACCGTGCCCAGGAATTCTACTCATGGCGCGGAGTGTGCAAGGACTACGACGCAGCACTTCAAGAACAGCTCGGTGCCCTCACGCAGGCGTCGCAAGACAAGGTCAGCCGCCCGTGAAGATCTTATTCGACGCTTACTGGTGGCATGACGGTCCCCCATCCGGAAGAATGGTCGTTCAGGAACTTATACAGGAATGGGCCTCGTCCTTCCCTGAGGACTCTCTGATTGCACTGGTGCGGGAGGGAAAGCCTGTGACCGGTATGCCTGAGCAAGTCGAACTCGTTTCGACAAAATTGCGGCCACACGCGATAGCAACGAGGAAGCTGAAGAGCATAGCTCGCAAGCACGGTGTTAACTCCGTTATAAGCCAAAATTTTGCCGTAAACACGTCGAACTCCGCGGTATTCGTCCACGACGTTCTCTTCCAGTCGAATCCGGAGTATTTCACACCTCTCGAACGTGCTTATTTGGCAGTTATAAGTAAGAGGCTTCCTGATGCGACACACGTATTCACTAGTTCGGTCAGCGAGTCGGAGCGCATTCGGAAATACAACCCGCACGTCACCTCGATACAACCTGTAGGCTTAGGCGTCGGAACAGGGCTACAAGAAGTGATTGCCGAGCCACCGGTTGCTGCACGCGCACTAAGCCACTTCGTCTTAACCGTTGGACGCCTGAATGTACGTAAAAACCTAAATAAGGTATTTACCGCCCTAATCACGTCGCAGAAGGTTTCGCCCAGTTTTCCCCTTCTTGTCGTGGGTGAAGCGGACGGCAAAGCGCATGTGCTCGATCCCGCAGTTCAACATTTGATTGACAATGGGACGATTCGCTTTCTCGGTAGCGTCTCAAATGCTGAACTCCGGTGGCTCTACGAACACTCATCCCTGCTTATTTTTGCGTCACTGGACGAAGGCTTCGGGCTGCCACCTCTGGAGGCACTCCACTTCGGTTGTCCCATAGCCGTCAGTGACATTCCCGTTTTTAGGGAGCTGTATGAGGATGCGGCCAACTTTTTCGATCCTACGGACTCCGTCTCGATTGGCCGAGCAATTGACAGTTCTGCTGGCTCCGACGTCGGCAGTTCATCTTTGCGGATCGCGGCGCATAATTCTTGGGCGCGTACCGTACTGGAAATGCGTAATGCGATAGAACGAAAGTACATAAATGTTCGCTAGACTATTTGCATCTGCCTATTACAGGATCCGCGGTCATCGATTTGCGGCAGAAGAGATACCGAGTGCGGTACTTGCAGCCTTTACTTTTCGCAAAGCCTTTGATTTAGTGCGTGGCATTGCGTACCGTCCGTTTTATGGGTCGGCTCGAGGAATGCACTTTCGGGGTCCGCGGGTCACCGTCCGTCATCCCCGCTATGTTCATCTCGGCTCACATGTAGCGTTC
This sequence comes from Pseudarthrobacter oxydans, assembly GCF_034258515.1. Classification (NCBI taxonomy): domain Bacteria; kingdom Bacillati; phylum Actinomycetota; class Actinomycetes; order Micrococcales; family Micrococcaceae; genus Pseudarthrobacter; species Pseudarthrobacter oxydans. Next base: position 3,443,782 of record NZ_CP139438.1, read on the forward strand.
GGTGCTGGCGTCAGTATGGATGCCTTCTCGACTAGAGGAATTCGGCTTGGATCGCGCGTCACCGTTGGAGACGAGGCAAATCTCGTGGCAACAGCCGTCATAAGAGAACAGGGTGTTGGGGTGGAGGTAGGGGACGACACCTCGATCGGCAGGTCAAACATCATCTGGGGACAGGGTGGCGTGAAGATTGGCGCCAACTGCTTACTGGGACCTGATGTCAGTATTTTCAGCGAAAATCATGTCTATGCTGATCCGAGAGTTCCAATCCGGCTCCAGGGAAATCATCGTGCGGGCGTAACAATAGAGGATGACTGCTGGATCGGCGCGGGGTCGACGATCCTGGCTGGCGTAGTGATAGGGCGCGGATCTGTTATCGCTGCAGGGTCGGTTGTGACCAAAGCCGTCGACGCCAATACGGTGGTAGCCGGCGTCCCTGCGAGAATAATCGGTCAGCGATCTCTCAAGACAGACAGTTTGGGCATATGAGCACGGTACCGCTGGATGGTCTCAAGGTCGCGTATCTATTTGTTCACGATGTGAATTACCCCAGGAACCGGCTTGTCAGGGAATACCTTGAAAAGTCCGGCGCGGATGTGGACGTGTATCCAGAGACACTGATTGGGCGACGCAACCCCCTGACACCTTCTTATATCAAGAATCTTATAACACTCTTGTCAGGCTACGACGTAGCGGTTCTATCGGAGTTTCAACTTAGATATGCTCTTGTCACTGGCATTGCTGCCAAGTTGTCTAACACAAGATTGATCGTTGACGGATTTGTCGGCCGCTTTGAAACTGCGGTCGGAGATTGGGGCCAAACCGCACCCTTATCACTGAAGTCTTTCGTTTACCGTGCCGTGGATTTTAGCAGCTTGCTAGTGGCAGACATTTTTATCATTGACAATGATTTCCGTGCACAGCAAGTACGCTCAAAGTACGCCGCACGAGTATTCTGTAAGCAAGTAGCCGCATTACCAGTTGGAGCCCCAAAGTGGGCTCAGCCTATAGACGCGATTAACTCAGCGTCACCGACAGGACCTCTTAGGGTCCTCTACTACGGGAACTACGTCCCGCTTCATGGAGTCGATGTGGTTTTGGCTGCCGTATCACAGTACGCCAAGAATGAACAGATTGATCTGACGCTAGTTGGGAACGGCACGGAACGCGAAAAGTTTGAGCAGAATGCGAGAAGTCTCGGAATTGCGGCGATTTGTGATTTTAGAGATTCAATAGAAGAAAAGGACCTTCGCCCACTTATAGCGTCTTCTGATGTTGTTCTGGGCGTATTTGGTGATTCCCCCAAAGCGAAATCCGTAATTGCGAACAAAGTCTGGCAAGGTTTAGCAATGGGAAAACGAGTTGTTACTCGTGAATCGCCAGCTCTAGTGGAGTTAAGATTCGTCAGCTCGACCCAACTGTTACAAGTTAGGCCGACAGCTGAGGGTCTCGCCCTCGTCCTTGCTCAGGTTTCCGAACTAAAGCAGAATGGCGCTTTGACCGAGTTCCATCAGACGCACCGTGATTTTCAAAGCTACATCGATGAACGCTTTGCCGATTTCATCGAGAATGTGAAGAAGGAAGTGCAGAGATGAGGTTGGCGATTTTCTTGCAGGCTCCCGAAGTATGGGGCGCGGAGAGGAGCCTCCTAACACTTCTCAGATCTGAAGCAGCACAGGCTCATCAGATAGATGTGTACGTCGGGCCCGGTTCGCCATTGGTACGCGAACTTTCTAACGCTGGGGTAGCCACACAGGAGTTCCCGTTCGTGCGGCACAAGTCGCTGGCTCAGGGGGGTTTGCGGAGTGCGTCGCTTACCGCAGTTGCCTCCGATTTCCTAAGCATCGCCAAACAAGCAATTCGGTCACGCAAACTATTGGCCAGGTATGACGCGGTGCTTACATTCGGTCTATGGGAGACAGCTGAAATAGCTTTAGCCGGACGGATAGCCCGAACTCCAGTCATTTTTGATTTTCACGTAACGTTTTCGGGTCGAGTTGGACGTGCTGCTCTGAGGGGTATCGCTTCGCTAGCAAAGGGCGTTATTGCGCCATCGTTGGCAACGTATCAACAGGCGGGAATTATGCCGAAGTCGGCGCGTTTCCGCGTCGTACCGCGGCCAGTCAGTGCCCTGGCACCCACCAGCCAAGCACCCCCATCTAGTAAGAAGTTGCGTATCGGTATATTTGGGCAAGTTGACGAACGGAAGGCTGTTTTAGAGGTTGTGACCACCTTGAGCCCGCTGGCCGAACTTGTCACCTTGGTGGTTGTTGGCGCTCGCCCCGAAAACATTCAAACGGCTTACGAAAAAGAAGTTATTAGGCTTGTCCAGCAACAGGGCCACGACTGGGAAGTGTGGGAGCGAACCAATGCTGTCGGAGAGCTTATGTCGGCATGCGATGTTGTGCTGAACATGTCACGACATGAAGCATTTGGAAGAACTGTCGTTGAAGCGGCCAGCGTTGGGGCTCTCCCCTTGGTAATGTCCGGTGGCGGGCCTGAGGAAGTCGTCCACGACATGACGCACGGACTTGTGATTTCTTCCTGGGAGGAACTGACAGCCACGATCGTTTCATTAAGTGATCAATTCCAAGATGGAAAGTCTGTCCGGTTGAGTCCGGAGCAAATGAGAGCCACAGTGGAGCGGTACTCACCTGCAACCATCGGAAGTCGCTACTTTGAGCAGTTGGAGGACTTATCCAAGGCCGGCCCGTTGGCAGAGTCGTGACCAAAGAAAAGCCGTTACAGGGCATGACAGCTCAGCCAAAGAACGTAGAACAATCAAGAACTTGGACTAGAGCGGCCTTGACGCTCGACACAGGGTCAATGCCTAGTCCACAGCATCTGCGTGCGATCCTAGCATCAGCTTCACTTACCTTCTCGCTCGTTACAGTCATTCTTGGGCTTGCCACGGGGGCATGGTCGCAGTCAGCGACCATCGCGACGGGCATGACCATGTTCATTTTTGCAGTTTACTCATTCCGCTTTGCTTGGATCTGCTTCACTGCTGCACTCACCATGTCCGGTATCAGCTTCCAATTGTTCGGCCTGACTGTTCTGCCTGAGCAGGTTCTTCTGACGATTCTCGTAGTTCATGCTGTCAGGTCCCAGTTGGCTATCGCAGTTCGGCCCCCACGAAGGCACAAGGCTGTCTCGAGAACGCGATTAGTTGTAGCAGGCCTCCTCATAGTGTGTTGGCTGCTCGTACTTACAGCTTTTAGTGCTTTCAGCGCGCCTTCGCCCAGCCAAAGTCTGCGCCTCGTGATTTGGGTTTTCGTCAACGTCTTGGCTGTTTTCGTTGTTCGTTGCTTAGCGCAGAACCCTGCGCTGCTCATCAAGGACGCCCTCAAGATAACGAACGTCATGCTAATCGTCTTTATAATCGGGTGGCTTGCTGCGAATCTCAGCTCATCCATCAATATCTTCGTCGAGGCAGACTATGCAAGCTCGACTTATCGGCTCAAGGGCTTGATGTTGGAGCCTAACCTTCTGGCTGCCCTCTCGCTTACGTGGCTGTGCATCGGCTTCGTTTACCGTGCGTCCATCGGTAATGGGCTCTACTGGTCTTCCTTGGCAATTATGTCGTTCGGCATCTTTATGACGTACACACGGGCCGCCTGGCTCATCCTCCTGGCACTGATCATCTGTACCTTGTGGACGACGTTCAAAGCACACAGAGGGTTGGTCGTCTCGGGGTGTTTAATGGTTCTACCTTTTATCGGCTTCTTTGTGTTTGACGAGGCAACAGGGTCCACGGGTTCCATTGCGGACACTATACAAGCTCGCTTTAGCTCAATACTGGATTTCGAGACTGGGACGGGTGCTTACCGTGCACGCACTTGGGAAATAGCCTGGCAAGACATCATAAGGGATGGTTGGTGGTCAGGCCACGGCTACAACTCATTCTCACAGTCTCATTTCAGCAGTGAAACTTCTAATGGCACCCTCTACCTTGGACTGCTGTGGCTCTCCCTTATCTACGACGGCGGCCTTCTTTCGTTCCTGTTATTCGTCTCTTCGCTATTTCTACTGTGGAAATCATCTTTGCCACACTCCGCTTGGTTCTATGTCGCATTCATTGTCCTCAGCACGAGCACAAACCCCACGTGGTTCATGTTCCCGTGGGTATTGGCCGCGTTACTTATAGCTCCTCGTGCCCCTCAAGGCTCACTGGAATTAGCACAAGGAAAATCGGCTTCCGTCTACGGATAGAGTGCGCCGAAATACTGCAGTAGGCATTAAACCGGTTCTTCGCATCTAGGCATGGTTGACCTGTTTGATTCGGTAGGGCGGTGGCCGCCGGCGGCAAGTCGGCATCTGATCTGAGTCCGTGGTAAACCGCAATCACCATTGACCAGATGGGAGTGCGAAAAATGGGCCCTAACGGGCTCTTCGCGGTTCGTGGGGAAACGGGTCCCTGGAGTGAGCGTCATGCCGCCGTGCGGACGGCACTTCTCAAGAGAATAATCGATTTGTAGTTGGCGGGATTGCGATAACCACGTGCGGTGCGCTTGATGTTTTTGATAGCGGTGTTGTTGGCCTCGACCTTGCCGGTCGTCGCGCCGGTAATGATGAGCACCTCGATCTCTTTCCACCACCTGCAGACAGTGCGGTAGAGCCTGTTCGTTTCCGGCCTGGCTGCTGCCTTCACGAGCTCTTCGAGTTTTGTGGCTCTTCGCGGTTCGTGGGGAAACGGGTCCCTGGAGTGAGCGTCATGCCGCCGTGCGGACGGCACTTCTCAAGAGAATAATCGATTTGTAGTTGGCGGGATTGCGATAACCACGTGCGGTGCGCTTGATGTTTTTGATAGCGGTGTTGTTGGCCTCGACCTTGCCGGTCGTCGCGCCGGTAATGATGAGCACCTCGATCTCTTTCCACCACCTGCAGACAGTGCGGTAGAGCCTGTTCGTTTCCGGCCTGGCTGCTGCCTTCACGAGCTCTTCGAGTTTTGTTTTCGCTGCCGCGGAGTCTTCGAGCGAGCCGCTGCGCAGCAGGGCCCGGAGCTGTTCCTTGACTTTCCAGACGGCCTGGAGGGTTCCTGTTGGATCGTCCAGCGCGAACACTTCCTTGAGTCGGAGGGCTGCCCTGCTGCTGAGGTTGTCGCCGCCGCGCAGGAGCAGCATGCGGTGGGCCCAGGCCTTGTCGACAGCCCGTCCGCGGCGGCCCTTGACCTGTTGGGAGAGGTTCTGCCGGGTCTCGGTCATGGCCTGGTTGGCCAGCGAGATCAGGTGGAAGTGATCAACCGCCACCGCGGTCCGGGGAAGCCACATCCGCAGCGCTTTGCGGAACGCCGCGGAGGGGTCGATGGCGACGACCTGCACGGCCAGCCGCCATTCCAGGGGCCGGGCGAACAGCCAGTCTCCGACGCCCTTGTGGTCCCGCCCGTCGACCACGCCGAGGACCTGTCCGGTGTCCAGGTCAACGATGGTTGTCATCCACGGCTCGAACCGGGTCCACACCTTTGTTGACGGGTCCTGGAAGTAGCGCACGGACCGGAATCGGTGTTCATCGATGCCGAGCATCCGAGGGCTGAGCTTGTCCACGTCAGGCAGTTTCAGTAAGCAGGCCTCGGTAACCGCGGCCCGGACCAACCACCAGGACACGGCGAAGCCGGCAGCGGTTTCAGACACCGCCCGGCCGGAGCGGATGACCGCCTCTGCAAGCTGGTCCCGAAGCCGGCCCGTCGAGCGGGCGCGGCGCGGGACTTGGGGCGTGGATTCAAAGAACGACAGCCGGTCGCACCTTGGCTCTTCGCAGTACCAGCGGTACTTGGACCAAAGCACTTCCACCGTGCCAGCGACCGGAATATCGCGGAGCCGCTGGAGACGGCGTTCCTTTCGCCGGGAGGCGATGACACCACAGCTCGGGCACCCCGGCGGGTGGTCGGTTTCGATAATGACCCGCCGCTGGCCGGCAGCGATGACAGTGGAAATGACGCGGTAGTCCGGAAGGTTAAAAAGGATGGTGGCAGCATCGGCTGCGACCCCGGTAGGCTCGATCACGGCTCGTGGTCCTGTTCCAGGTTGAATGCTTAGACACACTCATCCCAGCAGGGCCACGGGCCCTCTTGTCTTCAACGACACGAACACAATTCCCCATCAACCACGAAGAGCCAGTTTTGTTTTCGCTGCCGCGGAGTCTTCGAGCGAGCCGCTGCGCAGCAGGGCCCGGAGCTGTTCCTTGACTTTCCAGACGGCCTGGAGGGTTCCTGTTGGATCGTCCAGCGCGAACACTTCCTTGAGTCGGAGGGCTGCCCTGCTGCTGAGGTTGTCGCCGCCGCGCAGGAGCAGCATGCGGTGGGCCCAGGCCTTGTCGACAGCCCGTCCGCGGCGGCCCTTGACCTGTTGGGAGAGGTTCTGCCGGGTCTCGGTCATGGCCTGGTTGGCCAGCGAGATCAGGTGGAAGTGATCAACCGCCACCGCGGTCCGGGGAAGCCACATCCGCAGCGCTTTGCGGAACGCCGCGGAGGGGTCGATGGCGACGACCTGCACGGCCAGCCGCCATTCCAGGGGCCGGGCGAACAGCCAGTCTCCGACGCCCTTGTGGTCCCGCCCGTCGACCACGCCGAGGACCTGTCCGGTGTCCAGGTCAACGATGGTTGTCATCCACGGCTCGAACCGGGTCCACACCTTTGTTGACGGGTCCTGGAAGTAGCGCACGGACCGGAATCGGTGTTCATCGATGCCGAGCATCCGAGGGCTGAGCTTGTCCACGTCAGGCAGTTTCAGTAAGCAGGCCTCGGTAACCGCGGCCCGGACCAACCACCAGGACACGGCGAAGCCGGCAGCGGTTTCAGACACCGCCCGGCCGGAGCGGATGACCGCCTCTGCAAGCTGGTCCCGAAGCCGGCCCGTCGAGCGGGCGCGGCGCGGGACTTGGGGCGTGGATTCAAAGAACGACAGCCGGTCGCACCTTGGCTCTTCGCAGTACCAGCGGTACTTGGACCAAAGCACTTCCACCGTGCCAGCGACCGGAATATCGCGGAGCCGCTGGAGACGGCGTTCCTTTCGCCGGGAGGCGATGACACCACAGCTCGGGCACCCCGGCGGGTGGTCGGTTTCGATAATGACCCGCCGCTGGCCGGCAGCGATGACAGTGGAAATGACGCGGTAGTCCGGAAGGTTAAAAAGGATGGTGGCAGCATCGGCTGCGACCCCGGTAGGCTCGATCACGGCTCGTGGTCCTGTTCCAGGTTGAATGCTTAGACACACTCATCCCAGCAGGGCCACGGGCCCTCTTGTCTTCAACGACACGAACACAATTCCCCATCAACCACGAAGAGCCCGTTATGGATCTTTCCGACGAACCAGCGCAACCGAATCAAGTAGCCTCTTAAAGTCACGACGATAGGCTCCGCTGGCAAAGAAGACTCCGACTACGATGGCCTGAGCCAAGAGCGCGATGAGACAGGCCAAGACTGGTGGATCGACCACCGCGGACGAGAGCTGGCCAACAGCGGCACATACCAGCGCCAACACTAGAGCCCGAAATCCCGTACACATCAGCTGTGCAACGGGAATGTACACGAGTTTCTGCAGCCACCAGACCTGTATTGGCCATGTCATGGCCAGACCCAGCGAATACCCCATGGCCACGCCAGGGAGTCCGAAGAACGAACCGGCGATGATGCATAGAACCGAAATACCGTGAGTGACAAGGCTGTACCTCATCATTGCTGCGGCATTACCGGAGGAGACAAAAACCCAGTAGCCTACATGGCTCATAAATTGGAAGATTCCACCCGTGGCAAGCAGTGCCAATATACGAGCTGAATCTTCCCATCCCTCCCCTAAAAGGAGCTGCACGATTGCCTGAGCACTGCCGATCACGAAGCCGAACAGCAAAGCGCTTGTATAAGCAAGCGGCAGGAACATCGACAGTATGTATTTTGCGTACTTCCGAGAGTCACTGCGCACCCTTGTGAGCAACGGGAGGCCAACATTTGTTAACGGTGAAAGTAGTTGCCCGACAGGTGCTGCCACCAGTTGGTAAGCACGACTGTAAATCCCAAGCTGACCAGCATCCAATTTCAGACCGATGGTAACGGTGTCGGCGTTCGTGGCTGCGTAACCCAAGAGCAGCGATACGAGAAGCTGGCTTCCTGTCCGCAGGAATTTTTTGGCAGGCTTAAGCGAAAAGGAAAAGTTCGGTCGCCACCTAACCGCGAAGACCCGACTGCAGCAGATCACAGTCGCCGCAATGAGCTGCTGTCCGACGAGGGACCACACGCCAGCACCGGAAAGAGCCAGCGGGATAGCGGCAAGAATGCCCGCTAAATGACCCCCGAGTTCGGTAAGCGCAACTGCCGTGAAGCGCAAAGACCGAACTAGTTCCACTCGGAACTGGGCCTGAAAGCCGTTGATTAGAAAAGCGGCGGTAGTCACAGGCAGCAGTTGTGACAAGAGTGGCTCCTGAAAGACCAAAGCGGCTAGCGGAGCACCCATCATTACTAGGCCAGCAAGACCGAGACCAATAAGGATGTTGACCCAAAAAAGGCTATTTTTCTCCTCATTGCTCAGGCTGCCTGCCTGTATAGCTGCAGTTGAAAGTCCAAAGTCACGAAAAAGTTCGCCAACACTAATGACAGCAATGACGAGAGTAACGAGTCCAAAGTCGGAAGGGGGAAGAATTCGAGCAAGAATCGCGATTGAGGCAATTTGCGCTATGAACCTGACGCCTTGGGACCCCAATGTGATAGCGCTCCCACGCGCACCGGCTTGGCCTAACCCCATGACATCCTTCCTGCCCTTGTTTCTTGCACATATGACTACTAAGTTGTGCATGCCTTAGCCGCGTTTGCGCCACATGACGCACCAAGACTTCTCTTGAGAAGATCCCTGCCGGCCGGGTCAGAAAAAAGCGTCACTTTCAAAACTAACCGATGGGGGGTTGGGAGGAGACTCGCTGGGCACCTGATCATCTTTGCGGGTCCAGCCGAGTTCAACAAATCATCGGCGCCGGAATCTAAAGGCGAGGGCGATTCGCCTCCCCCGCGGACCTCCATAGGATCATTGAGAAGCCGCTCGACTTGTGTCTACGGTCCAGACTCCACGCTTGGGCCGCAATATTACTTCTCCTCGATCCCCGCCTGTATCCTATGCTGGGGGAAGCTCTCCTCGACGAATGAACGAGACCATGGAGATGCTAATTTTGGGGACGATGCCGGATTGGCGTTCGCGTACGTCGCGCAGGCTTCGCATTGTAGACGCATTCGTAGTTATTTGGGCAGTCGCTGGGGCATACGTCATCAGATTTGGCATAGAGCCGGATTTCGTTGCCGGTGGCCAGGAGGTTACCTACGTATGGCTGTCCGTTGCACTTGTTGTTGCTTGGTGGCTGATGCTTGGAGCCTGGAATTCACGGCAGAGCCGGATCCTGGGCGCTGGAGCTGACGAATATAAACGCGTGGCTGCCGCATCGCTGTGGTTATTCGGCATCGTTGCAATTGTGTCGTACGTTCTAAGATTTGATACCGCCCGAGGGTATGTAGGGATCGCATTACCAGTGGGACTCTTCGGCCTTATTCTGTCACGGTGGCTGCTCAGGCAGCACCTAAACGTAGACCGGCAGAGCGGTACGAGTATGTCCCGGCTAATGTTGGTGGGCGGGCCAAGTGCGGTCGCCCACCTAGCTAGCTCTCTTTCAAGAGCGCGGCATGCCGGCTACCTTCCCATCGCTGCCTACACCCCCGGGGTTTCCGACTCTTCTGCGCCAAGAGAAGTTTCCGGCTTACCTGTTCTGGGAAACACTCCGGACGTGCGCAAAATTCTCAATGCAATCGATGACTGCAAAGCCGACGCAGTTGCCGTATCTGCAGGAGTCCAACTGCACCCCCAAAGCCTCAGACACCTAGGGTGGGAGTTGGCCTCTCGCAACATTGGTCTGATTATGGCACCTGCCCTCACCGACATTGCAGGTCCTCGAATACACACCCAGCAGGTCGCCGGACTACCACTTATCCACGTGACGACGCCCACCCTTGAGGGCGGCCAAAGAGTCGCTAAGCGCTTGTTCGACGTAATTGTATCGGGACTACTTATTATCGGTTCCGCTCCATTAATGCTTGTGTTGGCTGTTCTTGTGAAACTTGATAGCCGCGGCCCCATTTTTTTCAAACAAGACCGAGTGGGCATTGAAGGTGCTCATTTTTCAATGCTGAAGTTCCGTTCAATGGTGGTTGATGCGGAAGATAGACTGGCGGAACTGACTTCGCTCAATGAGGGAAACGGCGTTCTCTTTAAAATGAAGAAGGATCCGCGAGTAACTCGGGTGGGTGCAGTTCTTCGTAAATACAGCCTCGATGAACTACCGCAGTTGTTCAACATTTTCGCTGGTTCGATGAGTCTTGTGGGTCCACGCCCACCGCTTCCGCGCGAAGTGGAGGCTTATGAGCAGGATGTTCGTCGGCGACTTCTCGTCAAACCGGGACTGACTGGACTTTGGCAAGTCAGTGGAAGGTCCAACTTATCTTGGCAAGACTCGGTGCGCTTGGATCTCTACTATGTCGAAAACTGGTCATTGGCCGGTGACCTGGTGATTATTCTCCGAACTGTCCGTGCTGTCTTCCACAGCACTGGAGCCTACTAATCCCTTTTAGAAAGATTGCCCTTGTTGGGAAAGGACCTACAATATGCGTATTTCTGTTATCGGCTGCGGGTACCTGGGAGCAGTTCACGCGGCTTGCATGGCGCAGCTCGGACACGAGGTCGTCGGAATCGACACCGATGAGGAAAAGATCCAAGCACTTGCTGCAGCGAGGGCGCCCTTTTACGAACCTGGACTCGACAAGCTGCTCAGCGAGGTTCAGGCTACCGGACGGCTGTCGTTTACGACCGATATATCCGCCGCCGGTGGGAGTGCCATTCACTTCATCTGCGTCGGAACCCCTCAAAAGAAGGGTGAGAATGGCGCTGACATGACGTATGTCGACGCGGCTGTTTCCTCGCTGCTCGACCACGTACAGCCGGGAGACCTTGTCGTGGGTAAGTCGACAGTCCCTGTTGGTACAGCGTCGAGGCTCTCAACCCTCCTCAAGGACCGCCATCCAGAAGCCCACCTTGTATGGAATCCGGAATTCCTGCGAGAAGGACACGCTGTCTCAGACACTCTGCACCCGGACAGGCTTGTGTATGGGGTCCAAGACGGCTCGGAGGAACACCCCGCCATCGCGATACTCGACGAAGCCTATTCCGCTCCAATATCCGCAGGAACGCCACGCCTCATCGCTGATCATCCAACGGCTGAACTTGTGAAGACCGCGGCTAACTCTTTTCTCGCCACTAAAATTTCGTTTATTAATGCTATGGCTGAGCTCTGTGAGGCAGCGGGTGCGGATGTGACCCGTCTTGCTGATGCAATTGGACTGGACGATCGAATTGGTCGGAAGTTTTTAAACGCTGGAATCGGTTTTGGTGGTGGTTGCCTGCCGAAGGATATTCGCGCCTTCATGGCGCGCGCTGGTGAATTAGGGGCGGACCAGGCCTTAACATTTCTCAGGGAAGTCGATGCAATCAACATGCGGCGCAGGGCTCGCGTCGTCGAACTGTCGCGAGAACTTTGCGATGGATCACTTCTCGGAAAACGCGTTACGGTACTCGGCGCCGCATTCAAGCCTGAAAGCGACGATGTTCGCGACTCCCCTGCGCTGAGTATCGCTGCCCAACTCCAACTACAAGGGGCAGTTGTAACGGTGACAGATCCAAAAGCACTGCCCAACGCCGCTAAGAGATTCCCGGAGCTTCATTATCAGCCCAATTGCGAAGAAGCGATCAAGCAGGCGGATGCTTTGCTGCTCCTAACGGAATGGGAAGAGTACCGCACTCTTGACCCCTACGAAGTGGCTGCATCAGTTGCTACACCGAAAATTCTGGACGGAAGAAACGTGCTGGACGTGGCCAAGTGGCGAGCAGCCGGCTGGACGTACCGTGGTCTAGGGCGCCCCTGACGATGGTTCCTTCGACAATAAAGCCACAGGATCCAGGCTCGGCCGTACCCTCTGAGGACAAACGCCCGCCGCGAACGAAGCGTCGAATTATCCCATTCGTCGTTTCATCAGTGTGCTTGGTCGCTTTAGCTGGGGCGGGAGCCTTGTGGCTAGGCGTTCAGGCATCAATCATTGATAAGGAGTTGAACGAGGCAACCCGTCTCGTTGCAACTCTAAAGGATCAGATTGCAAATGACGACGCGTTAAAGGCTGCCGAGACAGCTGACCACATCCGGGAAAAAACGGCCGCCGCCACTGATGCTACTCGTGATCCTGTCTGGACTCTCGCGGCAAGCCTTCCAGGGCTCGGACCAAACCTCAGCGCAGTGTCAGAGGTGGCACGCGCCGCTGACGACGTGGCCACTCTCGGGCTTCGACCTCTCGTAAGTGTCTACAGCTCACTGGATTGGGACGCTCTCCTGCCAAGTACCGAAGCCACCGACTTGAAACCATTGCAGACCGCATCACCAAGCGTGTCAGCGGCAGCGCAAGCTGTGCGGAACTCCGCCGATCGACTCGGATCGATTGACACGAGCAAGCTCCTGCCCCAGGTGACCGAACCCCTAAACCGAGCTAAGGACGAACTCCATTCAGTCACAGGAACGCTAGATGCTGCAGCAAGTGCATCGCGGATAGCTCCAGGGATGTTGGGAGTGGAGGCGCCGAGAAACTATCTCTTAATGATCCAAAATAATGCCGAGATTAGGGCCACCGGCGGAATACCAGGAGCATTGGCAATCCTCACAATCGACAACGGCAGGCTCAGCCTTGGTGCGCAAAGCAGCGCCGGTGAAGTGGGAGTGATGGCGCCGCCTTTGCCTGTGGAAGCAGAACAACAGGCGATCTACTCCGCGCGTTTGGGTAAGTTTATGCAAGATGTGAATTTATCCCCTGATTTCCCCTCGGCGGCAGCAACTGCACAACAGATGTGGGAACGAAAGACCGGCCAACGGGTTGATGGTGTAATTGCGATTGATCCGATAGCACTTAGTTACATCCTGAAGGCCACTGGGCCAGTGCAACTCACCGGGGCAGAAGCGGCCGCTTCAACCCAATTGGGACTCCCGACGGAGCTCAGTCACACTAACGTGGTGAGCACGCTGTTATCCGATGTGTATTCGAAGGTTGAGCAACCCCGAGATCAGGATGCATATTTTGCAGGCGTCGCACAGGAGATATTCTCAGCACTTTCCGACGGACAAGGCGATGCTGATGGACTCGTCAAAGGATTGACCCGCGCCTCGGAAGAGGGCAGGGTCCTCGTCTGGTCCCGGTCTGCCGACGAGCAGGCTGTACTTGCACGTTATCCGCTAGGGGGTGCTATCTCCGGACCGAGTGTTTCTCCGGCGCAGTTCGGCGTGTACTTCAACGACGGCACCGGGGCAAAAATGGACTACTACGTCAAGCGTACCGTCCAGCTGGTAAAGGAATGCCCTAGGGACGGATACGAGGAGACAACGGTCCGTATCACGAGCACAAATACTGCCCCCGTCGATGCCGCCACCGCTTTGCCCGCATATGTCACGGGCAACGGTCACTTCGGTGTGCCGGCAGGCTCAGTTCAGACCAACATCCTTGCCTACGGCCCTGTGCAAGCAAATGTGGAGACTGCGAAAGTCGACGGTCGGCGGACAGACTTCGCACCGTATCTACACAGCAACCGGCCTGTTGGGGTCATTGCCGTCGTATTGGGACCAGGTGAGAGCACGACGGTCGAGTTCACCTTCGGCAAAATCGTCCAGCACACGGAACCTGACTTGTTTGTCACGCCGACGGTTCAAGCTGTAAAGGACGTGATGCTCCCGATAGAAAATGCTGTTTGCGGCTGAGATGTGGACGGCTCGTTAACACTATGTAAACCGACTGGATTGAGATTGCTCACAGGGAAGACTAGATGGTAGCTTCTTACTTGGGATAACTATCCGAAGTTCTGCACAGGGTCTCGTGTGGAGGGGAACACTCCCCAGATCGGGTACATCAAAACTTAAACGTCTCCGGGGGGACACATGAAAAAAACACTCGCAGCACTCGCACTTGCCGGTTCCATTGCGCTTGTAGGCGCGGCTCCTTCAATGGCAGCCACCTACCCCGCCCTACCGCCTCAGGCCGCCGTTTCTGACGGTGTAGTCGGTCCGGGTGAGGACTTCATTTTCAGTGGTCAGGGCTTCCTTGCTGGCGAAACTCTCACCATCACCGTGACTCCGGGCGACGCTCCGGCCTCGGACGGCGCAAGCATCGCCGGAGGTGCGGCTGTCGCGGCGAAGATCAATCTTTACCTGGCTCCGAGCACTCTCAGCACGACGGCTGACGCGCAGGGCAGGTTCTCAATTCCCATTTCCATCAGCGAAGCCGGCACCTACTCCATCACGGCAACCGGCAACACCTCCGGTGTAACCGTTGGTCCTGTGACGGTTAAGGTTGTCGCTTCACTCGCCAACACGGGCGGCGCCCCGCTGGCTAACACGGGCAGCGGCCTGGCCAACACGGGCGCTGACTCCGGTCTGATCCTCTGGACCCTGGTCGGGGCTGGAGCTTTGGCTGCCGGCGCAACTTCGGTTGTTGTTGTTCGCCGCCGTGCCAAGGCTGAGGCTGCTGCCTAACAGCAACAGGCAATAACCACTGAAGAAGGTGGGTGTACTCCAGAAATGGGGAACACCCACCTTCTTTCTTTAAGGTCTCAACGGGCTAAGCAACGAAGGCTGGGGGTGGGACTGTGGTATCAATATGAGCTATGGGGAGACATTGGCGCAGAACACCGAGAGAGTACGACTTCTCCATACCACTCCCCCGCCCGCAGGTGCTCCGCTACGCCCTTCTTTTACTTCTGGCGGCATCCGCCACCGCGACCACAGCATTAGCCCTTCTACGGACCTCCTGAGGCCCAGCTTGGGGCACCTCCGCGACCAAAGGCTTTGGCAGGTCATCCTCGCAGCCATGCTGATTGCTCTGTCCGTCATGGCGTTTTGGCCAAGCCCCGTCGATCAGCCGTTACAAGGTCAACTGGCTGCTGTGCGGGATTACCTTCATCGCCACGGAATTCCAGCTTGGTTCAACTACAACTTTGTTGAGGCATCGGCAAATGTAGCGCTCTTCGTGCCGCTAGGAATAGTAAGCTCGCTGGCCTTTCCTGATAAATGCTGGTGGCAGGTTGGAGCATTTGGCCTGCTGATTTCCGGCTGCATGGAGCTGGGTCAGCTGCTATTTCTTCACAACCGCTTTTCGACCCCGCAAGACCTCGTGACAAACGCGTCAGGAGCAGTCACAGGCGCGCTCCTGACCGGATGGGCGCTCAAAAGACTAGAGGCCCGCCACCCTGCGGTAGCGGACCTCTAGAAGGTATTGAAGCGCAAAGCTAGTTCACGAAGCCCTTCATCCAGGTCTTCAGGTCCTCGCCGAACTCCACGCGCTCAGACGCGAGTGTGATGACGGCTTTGAGGTAGCTCAGCTTATCGCCGGTGTCGTAGCGGCGGCCCTTGAAGACCACGCCGTACACGCCGGAGCCTTCGCCCTCGCCTGCAGCCAGGGTCTGCAGCGCATCGGTCAGCTGGATCTCGCCGCCGCGGCCCGGCTCGGTGTTCTCCAGGACGCCGAACACTGACGGGTGCAGCACATACCGGCCGATCACCGCGAGGTTGGACGGCGCCTCCCCCACGGCAGGCTTCTCAACGAGGCTGTTCACGCGGACGTAATTCTCGCCGTCCTCCGCTGTGATGTCCGCGCAGCCGTAGGCGCTGATCTGGGACGGGTCCACCTCGATTAGGGCGATCACTGAACCGCCTGTCTTCTGCTGCACCTCCATCATGGTGCTGAGCAGGTCCTCGTCCTCGTCGATGAGGTCGTCGCCGAGCAGGACGGCAAAGGGCTCGTTGCCCACGTGCTGGCTGGCGCACAGCACCGCGTGGCCCAGGCCCTTGGCCTCGCCCTGGCGGACATAGTGGATGGGGCCCAGCTCCGAGGCGTACTGAACGGACTCCAGGCGGTCCTTGTCCCCCTTGAGCTCCAGGGCGCGCTCCAGGCCCGGTTCGCGGTCGAAGTGGTCCTCGAGGGAGCGCTTGTTGCGTCCCGTGATCATCAGCAGGTCCGTGAGGCCGGACTTCACGGCTTCCTCAACGACGTACTGGATGGCCGGCCGGTCTACGACCGGCAGCATTTCCTTCGGCATTGCCTTGGTGGCGGGCAGGAAGCGAGTCCCCAATCCGGCAGCAGGAATGACGGCTTTGGTGATAGCTTTCCCCGTAGTCATAGCTGAACCTTACAAATCAGGGGTAGACAAAGGCAATTTCTCCGCTTAAAGGGCTTACCGAAGTCCGCGGAGATCGCGCACGAGCCGCGGAGCTGAACGGAGGAATCTTGCCCATCTGGCCCGGTGCTGCACGAGCCGTCCCCGGAAGGACATGTCGGCGTTGATGTTTTGGCTCAGGAGGACTTCGGGAGGCGGGAACATAGCGCGCCACAGCATCCCGGGCTTCTCCCGCCACGGCGCCTGGACGATCGCCACGAGCCGGGCGCTTCCCGGTTCCCTGGCCATCAGCCGGTTGCTCCACTCCACTGACGGCTCCGGCCATTCCGACGCAGCGGTGTGAGGCAGAAGGTCCTCAAGAAAGGGGCGCATGGCCGCCAGGGAGCCGGTCGCCGTCGCGACGTCCAGGATGGCCAGCGCGTGGGAGTGGTGTGTGGTGATATCCGCCAGAAATTCGAGCTCCTGCCGGCATGCAGGCAGGTGGGGCGACCGTAGGGCATGCATTGCCAGGATCAGGATTCCAAGGGCCCTAGACGGGACCTGCACCCCCTGACCAGCCAGCTCAAGGTGCTCGGTGCGTGCCCACATCACCTCGAAACACTGGGGCGGCGGAACTTCCATTCCCGGAAAGCGGAAGTGGACATCGATGCAGCACGGCCAGTCAGGGTGGTCCAACGTAACCGAGTGCTTTGGGAAAGCCCAACTGTCTGGGTCAACGGGGCGTTCCCGCCAGCCCCTCTGCCGCAGCCCTTGCAGCAGGAGTTCCAAGGCGGAGGGTTCCACGAAGACGTCCACGTCAGCTGACGTCTTGGGCTGGCGCAAACCCTGGATAACACTCGCCGGCCCCTTGATGAAGAAGGCCCGGATGCCTAAGGTGTCCGCCAGCCGCGCTACCAGGGCGTGGCCCAGGAGCACGCCCTCGGAGATGCTGAGCTGCGTGACACTGCCGTCGTCCGCCGCGGGCACTGCCTAGTCCCTGGCCGCCCTGCGGCCGCTGAGCGCGACCTCGAGGGGCCCACCGGATTCGGTAGCCGCCCCGACGCCAGGGCGCAGGAGTTCAGCAGCAGGCACCGGGCTGTGTGCGGACGTATACGTTCCGTAGTAGGAGTAGGCATCGGTACCCCGGGTGGGCACGTAGTTGAGGACCGCGCCCAGGATCCGTCCCTTGACCTTGTCCAGGTTCCCCATCGACTGTGCCAGCTGCTCCTGGGTGGTCCTGCCCGTCCGCACCACCACGATGGCGCCGTCCGCCGCGCGGGAGAGGACCGCGGCATCCGTCACCGGAAGCAGCGGCGGGGCGTCGATCAGGACGACTGCGTCTTCGGCAAGGGCGTTCAGTATGTTCCTCATGGCCCGGGACCCCAGCAGCTCGCTGGGATTCGGCGGGATGCGGCCTGAGCCGAGGACTGAGAGGTTCGGCAGGGCACCCCAGGGCTGCAGGACATCCGCCAACTCGGCGGAGCCGGTGAGGACATCGGTGACACCCGCGCCCGGAACCAGGTTGAAAACGTCCACCAGCGTGGGCCGGCGGAGGTCGCCGTCGACCACTACAACGTTCTCGCCGGCGGCCGCCATGGCGACCGCCAGGTTGGCCGTGACAGTGGATTTGCCTTCTGCCTGCACGGAGCTGGTGACCACAATGATCCGCGGCGGCTGGTCCACGTCCAGGAAGCTGAGGTTGGTGCGCAGCTCCCGGAGGGCCTCTGCCATGGCTCCGCCGGCATCGTGGACCTGCGCCTCGGTACCGGCGTCCAGGACCGTGCTTTTTCCGTCCAGCCGGCGGTCCACCGGCAGGGTGCCGACCACGGGGACACCAAAGAGCCGTTCGACGTCGGCAGCCTTCCGGATGCGCCGGTCAAGCTGCCGGCGGATCACCGCATAGGCCACACCGAGGGCCAGGCCGACGAGCGCGCCCAGCGCCAGGTTGAGCTTGGTATTGGGTGAGGTGGGGCTGGCGGGGAGGACCGCCTTGCCCAGCGGAAGCACGCGCACAGCCGTTGCTGCGGGGGCCACCTGCGTGCCGTCCGGGGCTGCCGTTTCGATCGCCTCCACCTGGGCGGCGAGGCCGTTGACCCAGGCATCGGCCACGCGCTGCGCCGTGGCCGGGTCCGTGGACTGGGCGGTCACCCGGATCTCGGCGGTGTCCAGCGGGACCTTCACGGTGATGCTGCCGAGCAGTGCATCGGCGGTGGTCTTGAGCTCCAGCGAGGCGATGACCCGGTCCGCCACGAGCCGCGATTTTGCCACGGACTCGTAGTTCTTGACCTTGGCCTTGGCCAGGCTGTCCCCCGCCAGTGACAGGCTCACGTTGTCCGAGCCCGGCGTGACCACAATGCCGCTGGAATCGGAGGAGTAGATCTTGGG
This sequence comes from Pseudarthrobacter oxydans, assembly GCF_034258515.1. Lineage (NCBI taxonomy): Bacteria > Bacillati > Actinomycetota > Actinomycetes > Micrococcales > Micrococcaceae > Pseudarthrobacter > Pseudarthrobacter oxydans. Next base: position 3,462,366 of record NZ_CP139438.1, read on the forward strand.
CTGGAGGACGGTCCAGCCCAACGCCGCCAAGGTGGCCAGCAGGGTGAACGCGACAATGGCCTTCCAGTAGACCCGAAGGACCCGGAGGTAGTCCGTCAGGTCCATGCCGGCGGGCGCTTCGGCGGGAGCGACTGTTGCGCTCATGGTGGTTCCTTCCACTCAAATCTACATACGGCCCTGGGCCAGGACTGACTTTGCGATGAGCTGCTCCGTGGCTGCGGCGACGGCGTCCCGGTAGCCTTCCGGGGTGCCGTGCACCTTGCCGACTTCTTCGGCCAGCTGGTCCGGCGTTACGGGGCTGGCGGACGCCTCCCAGATGGCCGGGCCGATGCCGCTGAGCCGCACAACCTGGTTCTCCAGCATCACCAGCAGGTCTCCGCCGATGGCGACGGCGTCCCTTGGTGCGACGCGGCGGAGGTAGCCCTCCGGGATGTGCCTGAAGCGGGCAGCTTCAGCCGCAGGGGCCTCCCACCCGCTGGTGTCCGCTGGCTGCATCCGGAACAGCGGCTCCAGGGCCGCAGGCAGGTCCGCGGCTTCCGTGTAGGTCACCTGCCAAACTCCCCCGACGCGGTCGATCAGGCGGCACAGCGACTGCAGCGGCTGGTGGATTGCTGCCTGCGAGGACGAGTCCGGGATCAGGGCGAGCACGGCATCGGCCAGCGGGACCCTCTGGAGCTTCGGCGCCGCAGGGCGGCCGCCTGGGACCCGGTTCAACAGCACGATCGACTGGAGGAAGGGCCTGGCAGGGGCCGGCAGGAGTCCAAGCTCGTCCGGTCCCACCTGCTGCTTGGGGGTGCCTGGCCTTTGCTTCACGGACAGCGGCTTGGGGTAGGGCACCACCGAGCCGTCCGGGCGGATGGCTACGGTCTCGTCCGTGACATACCCATAGACCTCTGCCAGCAGGGAAGCCGCGGTGGTCTTGCCCGTTCCGGACTTGGCCACCAGCGCCACAACGGCCCCAGTGGCAGGGTCCGCCACCCCGCAGGCGTGCAGCATCGTAAGTCCGCCCGCGTTGGCCAGGATGGCGGCCACCGTGAGCCGGGACGTGAGGTGCTCGGCCAACTCCTCGAAGGAGGCGGCCTGCAGCTGGAACGTACCGTCGTCGTACTTCTTTGACTGGTAGGTGACGGACGCCGTGAACGGCTGGTCCATGGTGGGCTCTGGCGGCAGCGGCGGGAGGAAGGGCCCGCCGCCGTCGACGCACCGCGCCCATGCCCAGCGCATGGCATCCCGCTGCTGCCACGTCACCGCAGCGCCCCAACAGACCGTGAACTGCGTTCCCAGGACGTCCAGGCACAGAAGATCGCTGCCTCTCGCCAATTCCTCGAGCAGGCGGTGCTGCCACGCCAAACGTGTTTTCTCCAGGGTTCCCGTGGACCTCACGCCGTCACCGGGAATCGCCGCGGACAGCCTCAATCAGGCGCTGGGCTTCGAGGCTGGCGAGGAAGCTTTCCACCTGGGCCTGCATCTGGCCTGCCTGGTCCTCAAAGCTGGCCTCAAGCTCCGCGTAGATGTCCCGCTCGGTCCGCCGGCCGTCAATGAGGTCCCAGATGACTGCAGCGGAACCCTCGAGGACCACTGGCTGGGTTGCGTCCAGGTGCAGCAGGGCTACCCGGCTCCGGCGTTCGGTGCAGACTTCCGCGACAAGGCCGCCACGTTTCCAGACCATCAGTAGGTAATCGTCACGGTGCCGGTGATAACCCGGTCCGTGTTGTCCGGAAGCCGCAGGGTGATGGTCAGAACGTAGGTGAGGATGCCGGAGGGTGCCGGATTGACACGCTCGTACTGGAAGAAGATGGGGACACTGACCGTCTGGCCGGCCGGAACCTCCTGGGCGGCCAGGGTGAACGTGGCGTTGTACTCATGGGCGCTCGTGTAAGCGGCGGACGTCAAGGTGGCGGACGTGATGGAGTGAACGCCGACACCCGCGCTTACGGTCCCGACCGGCTTGATGTTGACCGTGCCGGTGATTGCCCCAGTGATTGCGCTGCCGCTGTTGATGATCTGGAAATTCGCCGGGCCCGTGCCCGTGCGGCTGGTACCTTGACCGGTGGCTGAGCTGGCAATGCTGATAGTGGAAGCAGCACTCAGGAGTGTGGTCGCCGAAAGTCCCGACGCCGCCGCGGCCGGTGCGGCGATGGCGGTTGCTATCACCGGCAGGGACCAGGCTACGCCCGCAACAACCCTGCGCCGGCTGATGCCGTGCTTTTCGCTCTCAGTGACCTTCGCGTGCAGAACCTCGGACAAATGCGCTCCCGTGTCGGTGTGAAGCCGCCGCTCAGCCGTTCAGGCCCGCCAGCGTGCAGTGGCCGGGCTTTCCCGGCTCCGACAACTCTTGCCAACGCAAATAAAGATTTGGTGCAACCAACCTTCAAGGTTTGGTCAAGATCAGGGAAAGTTCTCTTGGAAAACGGTTTCACCTGCGGTGATAGGAGGCTGCGGAGCTTCTATGCGGACGGGTAAGGCCCGGACTCGGCCGCGAACGTCGTTCCGCCTTCGTCCGTCACCATCTGGTCCGATTCCCTGAGCGCAGCCGACGCGGAACAGTCATCGCACCGGCCAACAAACTGGTGGGGGCAGGCCGCGAGTTTGACTCCATCCCCGGTGGACATTCTGGTTCGCATGGTTCCCGCCGTTCCTGAATCGTCCCGGTTCACCAGGAGACTCATTCATCCAACCGCCGCGAGGGTGGTGCCGGCGAATGCTGCGGTGGGAGCCGTGGCCACTAAGCCCTCGCCTCGCCGGCACTTCCATTGAACAACCAGGCCGCGCAGGTAACACGAGTAGGCGATACCCGTTTACAACGGGGCAACCGTACTTACCCAAGTGCAGGGAACCGATCCCTACCTAAGCCCCCACCGGACTTGGCTCCCCAGGCGCCTAACCCCGAAACTGCGGCTCGCGCTTCTCCTGGAACGCCCGGAACCCTTCGGCATAGTCATCGGTTTTGCAGAGCCGGGCCTGCTCAGTGTTCTCCTCCGCCATGGCCTGCCACAGGCCCAGGCGCTGGTCCCGGATGTGGGCCACCAGCTCCTTGCTGGCCACAAAGGCGCCGGTGGCACCCTGCGCCACCTTGGCCACGATCTCCCGGGTGCTGTCCAGCAACGACTCCGCCGGCATGGCCCGGCTGAACAGCCCCTGCGCCACGGCTTCAGCGCCGGAGATCAGGTCCGCGGTGTAGATCAGGTCCAGCGTCCGGTGCATGCCCAGCCGCTCGGTGAAGTACCAGTGCCCGCCGGAATCCAGCGTGGCGCCCAGCTTGGCGAACGGCGAGCCGAATTTCGCATTCTCCGCCACGTACACCACGTCCGTGGCCAGCAGCAGCCCCAGCCCCACGCCCAGGCAGGCGCCGTGGGCGGCCGCGAACGTGGGCGCCGGGAAGGACGCCATCTTCTTCAGCAAAGGCTCCACCAGCCCGCCCAGGTACGCGGCGGCGTCGTCGCTCTCCGGCGTCACGTTCTGGATGTCGCGGCCCGCGCAGAAGGCGCGGCCCTCTCCCCTCAGCAGCAGCGCCCGCACCTCACCGCGCGAGGCGGCGGCAGCAGCGTCGTCGTACGCCTGGGACAGCTCCGCCAGCGCCTGCTCGTCCAGCGAGTTCAGCTTGTACGGGGCGTCCAGCACAACCTCGGCAACGCCGTTGGTGATGGAGAGGGAAATCATGGGGCTCCTATGGTTCAGGCGGGCAACGGTGGGACCGGGACTCAGACGTCGAAGTCGACGGTGACTTCCTTGCTGGTGGGGTGGCTCTGGCAGGTCAGCACATAGCCCTTGTCCAGCTCATCCTGCTCCAGCGCGTAGTTTTCGTCCATGGTGACGCTGCCGGTGACCACCTTGGCCCGGCATGTGCCGCACACTCCCCCGGCGCACGCGAACGGCACGTCCGGCCGGACCCGCAGCGCGGCGTTGAGGATGGACTCGCGGGCGTGGGTGGGACTGGCCACCTCGCCCTGCAGGCCGTCCAGCTTGAACGTGATCTTGTACGTCTCCTTGGACTCGTCCACCAGCACGGGACGGCCCGCATTGCCCTCCGGCTTGTCCGGCTTGCCGGACGTGAACAGCTCGAACCGGACATTCTCCGGCTTCACGCCGCGCTCGGCCAGGGTGTCCCGGCACAGCTGCACCAGCTCGAACGGCCCGCACAGGAACCACTCGTCCACATCGTCCGCGTGGATGGCGGTGCCCAGCAGCTGCCGGAGCTTCTCGGAATCGATCCGGCCGGACAGGAGCGGGGCGATCCGCTGCTCGCGGGACAGCACATGGTGGATGGCCAGCCGCTGCGGGTACTTGTCCTTCAGGTCCGCGAGCTCCTCCAGGAACATCACGTCCATGGCGGCCTTGTTGGCGTAGATGAGATCGAACCGGCACTCCGGGTTGGCGGCCAGCAGCGTGCGGGCGATCGCGATCACCGGGGTGATGCCGGAACCGGCGGCGATGGCCACGAAGTTGGCTTCGCCCTGGGAGGCGACGTCCCCGGCCAGCTCCTCCGGGTTGTTCATGGAGTTCATCCGGTTCTGCTCCACGGCCTGGCCGTCGCGGCCGTGCCGGGACACGAACGCGCCCATGGGGCTCATGACGTCCAGGGTGTCCCCGGCCTTCAGCTCGGCGTTGGCCCAGGTGGAGAACAGGCCGCCCAGGTCCTTCTTGATGGCCACCCGGATCTCGCTGGTGCCGTCCTCGAAGCTGCGTGGCTCGGCGCAGATGGAGTAGCTGCGGCGGATTTCCTTGGGTTCGCCGGTCTCGTCCGGCAGCGTGGTGCGCAGCGCCACGTACTGGCCGGGCAGGTAGTCGAACTGGCCGGCGAGCTCCGCCGGCACGTGGAAGGACACCTCGATGGCGTCCTCGGTGAGCCGGCGCACCTCCTTCACGGCGAGCGTGTGGAAGGACGGACGACGGCGGCCGGTGGCCTGCGCCTCTTCGGCGGCGGTCTGGCGGACAACAGGCATGGGGCTTCCTTACAGCACTTTGAAGTAGTCGAACGGTTCCTTGCAGTCCTGGCAGACGTACAGCGCCTTGCAGGAGGTGGAGCCGAAGCGGGTGAGCTCTCTGGTGTTCAGGCTGGCGCACTGCGGGCACTTGACGGCCATCTTCAGGCGGATGGGCCCGGCGTGCCGTGCCGCGTGGCTCATGCCCGTGGGCGGCGCGATGCCGTATTCCCGCAGCTTCTGCTTGCCGGCTTCCGTCATCCAGTCCGTGGTCCAGGCCGGGGCGAGGACCAGGTCCACCTCCACGTCCGGGTAGCCTTCCTTGGCGAACGCGGTCTTCAGGTCGTCGCGGATGGCGTCCATGGCCGGGCAGCCCGAATAGGTGGGCGTGATGGTGACCTTTACGTGTCCATCCTGCGCCACCTCGACATTCCGGAGGATCCCCAGGTCCTCGATGGTGAGCACCGGGATTTCCGGGTCCACCACGGTGGCCGCGATGTCCCACGCCTTCTGCCGCGGCGTCCGGGTCCTCGACTCAAAGTCGGAGATGTACATGTCCATGACGGTCACCAGCTTGCTCCGGGGTGTTCGCGGGCCAGCACCTGCATCTCGGCCAGGATGTAGCCGAGGTATTCGGAATGCCTGCCCTGCCGGCCGCCGCCGGGTGCGGCGGGAACGTCCGGGACCTCCAGCCCGGCCTCGGTGAGGACTTCGCCGGTGAGCCGGTCAAAGTCCTCCTTGAGCGAGGAAGGCGCGACGGCGATGCCCGCCTCCGTGAGGCGGCCCGTCAGGTCGTCGTCGCGGAAGAGTTCCTCCACGTAGGGCCACATGATGCGCAGGCCGTGGATCATCCGGGTGCGGGATTCCTCCGTGCCGCCGGCCAGGCGCAGGATCCACTGGGCGGCGTGGTCGCGGTGGTAGTCCACTTCCTTCACGGCCTTCGCGGCGATGGCGGCCAGGGTGGCGTCCTTTGATTCGGTCAGCTTGCCGTAGAGCAGGAACTGGTAGTAGCTCACCACGAACTGGCGGGCGATGGTGGCCGCGAAGTCGCCGTTGGGCTGCTCGAACAGCTGGACGCTGCGGAACTCGTGCTCGCGGCGGAAGTAGGCGAGGTCATCCTCGGACTTGGGCGTTCCGTCCTCGTTTGTGAGGGCGCCGCCGGCGTAGCTGAGGAAGGAGCGGGCGTGGCCCAGCTGGTCCAGGGCGATGTTGCCCAGGGCGATGTCCTCCTCCAGCTCGGGGGCGCGGGAAATCCAGTGGCCCAGGCGCTGGGCCAGGATCAGGGCGTCGTCGCCCAGGCGCAGCGCATACTCGGCCGTGTCCTCGGACGGCTTGGCCAGGCCGGTGCGGACCTCGAGCGCGATGTCCTCCGGGCGGAGCGCGTTGCCGGGGGTGATGCGGGTGGCGGAGGCGTTCGAATCGCCGGCCACGCCGGTGGAGATGTCGCCGTGGCCGCTCACAGGTGCTTCACCCCTTCGCTCTTGGTGTAGTACGTGGCGTGGCGGTAGTCCTTGCCCTGGGGGGACTCGAAGAACGAGCCCTTGGCGTCCGGATCGCTGGCGGCGATGGCGTCCGCGGGGACAACCCAGATGGACACGCCCTCGTTGCGGCGGGTGTAGAGGTCCCGGGCATTGCGCAGGGCCATGGCGGCATCCGGGGCGTGCAGGGAGCCGGCGTGGACGTGGCTCAGGCCGCGGCTGGACCGGACGAAGACCTCCCAGAGGCCCCAGGCGGAGCGGTCGTGGTGCTCCTGCGGAGCGGGGGATGCCTTCGGGGCGTCGCGGTTGATTTCCGTTGCCGAGCTGGCGGGAGCTTCGGGGTTGCCGTGGGGGGTCATGCTGCGTATTCCTTCTGCTTGTTAAGCTGCTTTGCTGCATAGGCGGCCGCTGCCTCGCGGACCCACGCGCCGTCGTCGTGCGCTTGCCTGCGGCGCTCAAGCCGCTGGGAGTTGCAGGGGCCGCGGCCGGCGAGCACTTCGTGGAACTCGTGCCAGTCCAGCGGGCCGTGCTCCCACTTCTTCGTGTCCTCGTTGTAACGGATCTGGTCATCCGGGAGGGTGAGGCCCAGGACCCTGACCTGCTCCACCATCATGCCCACGAAGCGGCTGCGGAGTTCGTCGTTGCTGAAGCGCTTGATGTTCCAGGCCATGGACTGCTTGGAGTTGGGCGAATCGTCATCCGGCGGGCCGAACATCATCAGGGCCGGGGCGTACCAGCGGTTCACGGCGTCCTGGGCCATCTGCTTCTGCGCGGGGGTGCCGTTGGAGAGTTCCAGCAGGATCTCGAAGCCCTGGCGCTGGTGGAAGGACTCTTCCTTGCAGATGCGCACCATGGCGCGGCCGTAGGGGCCGTAGGAGGCGCGGCACAGCGGGACCTGGTTGCAGATCGCGGCGCCGTCCACCAGCCAGCCGATGGCGCCCATGTCCGCCCAGGTCAGCGCGGGGTAGTTGAAGATGCTCGAGTAGCGGGCCTTGCCGGCGATCAGCGCGTCCGTCATCTCGTCCCGGTTCTGGCCCAGGGTCTCGGCGGCGGAGTAGAGGTACAGCCCGTGGCCGGCCTCGTCCTGGACCTTGGCCATAAGGATGGCCTTGCGCTTCAGGCTAGGGGCGCGGGAAATCCAGTTGGCCTCCGGCTGCATGCCGATGATCTCGGAGTGGGCGTGCTGGGAGATCTGGCGCAGCAGGGTCTTGCGGTAGGCCGCAGGCATCCAGTCCCTGGGCTCGATGCGCGAGTCCTCGGCGATGACGCGGTCGAAGTTGGCCTGGCCCGCCGCGTCTGCCGTTTCGCTGGTTCCAGCCGTTCGCTCAGCCGGCACTGACTGCAAGTTCTGCGCTGCCATGGTTGCTCCTATGCAAAGACCTTCGGGGGCGGCCGGAATTATTTACCGACCGTTCGTTCAGGATATGCGGGAGCGCCGGACCCCGTCAAGCGCCGACGCCACCCTTGTGATGGTGCCGGTGGATGCCCGGCCGTTGACGGAGACCGCCCGAATCTCCCGCAAAAGGTGCGCGGCCACGGTCTGTAATGTCTACGAAATGTCCCGCCCGGCCTACACCGCGCACATATACTGGCCACGCCCTACCGGGCCTAATGACAGCCTAAGGTCTCCTCACGTCGGCGTTTGGGCGCCGCCGACTGCTCCCAGCCCGCACACAGTTTTCCTGCATCGCTCGACGCCGGGCCTCCATGAAACCGGTGTTTGCACGGACGTCGGATGCCGACTTCTAAGAACGGATGATCATGAGACGGTTCCTGGTATTGATGAGTGCTGTTGCGCTGGCCTGCCTTGGCATGCCAGCGCTGGTTCCCGGTACGGCCCAGGCCGCACCGGGGCCTTGCATAGGCGCACCTGCAGCCGACGGGACGAGCTACGCCGAAACGCGGCAGTTCGTGGACACCCAGGCATGGTGGGTGCCGGAAGCGGATCAAGCGAACAACACCACCACCAACTCCGGCCACCTACACCTGGGGGCGTGCATACCTGAGCGCGAAACGATCAGTTCGGGCAACCTCACCATCAAGGTGAGGGTGGTTCTCCACGACAACCCCGGCAAGGCGAACTACGTCTCCATGGTGTTCAAAACCTCAGACAATGAAACAACCGTCCAAAAATGCTACCTGCGGGCCACTGCAGCAAACTTCAGCTGCCCGGGGCCTGCAAGCAACGGCAAAGGCGATTTTGTGTGCTCCGGCACCTGTGAGCGGTGGCTAACGTTCTCGCAGCCGATCTCTTCGTTCAACCATTCCGGCCTGCAGGAAGTCCGCTTCCGCGCGTTTGTCCCGGAGCCGGACGGCAAGCAAATGGTCGCCAGCTTCAACTGGCAGGTGGGCATCCAAAACGGAAAGTCCCCGTCGAACGTCTCGAGGTACGCCTTCCTGCGCGGCAAGGGCTGGTACACGCACGCCGAGTACTGCGAGGCCTCGGTCCGCAGCCTCCCCCTTCCCGACGGCCCGGTTTCAGGCATCTGGACGCCAGTAGTGGGGCTCACCACCCATCCTGACGGCTCGCTCCCGGCCACCCGCTCATTCATCGCGATCGACCCGGACTTCCATGCGTCCCCGGCACGCCCCGGAACCGTACTGCGGGACGCCGCCGGCCCCTACGGGCCCGAACCCTTTGGGGCTGCTCCCCTTTCCATTGACACCCGCACCCTGGCCAACGGCGTGCACAAGCTGCACCTGCGCACGTCGTGCCGCGACAACACGCTGGGTTCAACCAACTCCGGCGTGACCGTGATTCCCTTCACGGTGGCCAACTGACGGCACCCATGTCCGCCCAGTTCAGGGACGGATAGTTGGACGGGTAGCTGAAGGTGCTGGAGTAGCGGGCCTTGCCGGGCGAGTAGAGGCAAGGCCCGCTACCTGCGGAAGCAACGCTCTCTCACTTGATGCGGCCTTTCGCCCAACGCTCCTGCACCCCGCCGTAACACTTAGCCGAATTAGCGCATGGAAAGTTTGCATAATTCACTGGGACGGGTAATCTTCCTAATTAGGTAAGGCTAACCTTGGCGTACGCGGCAAGGCCCGCTGCCCTTGCCTACCCTCCCCATGCGGGGCTTATTAGCGTCCGCACTTGTTACAGCACCCCAACCAAAGGACTTACGTTGCTTCGTCATGCCCTGGCCGCAGTGGTCACCCCCCTTGCCCTCCTCGCCCTGACCGGTTGCGGCACCCAAGCCGCCGCAAACACCCAAGCCGCAAAGGACAATGCGTTCACGGTTCCCGCCGGCGTTCAGGAGCAGTACCAGGTACTGGCCGATGAGCTTGCCGAAAAGGGCAAGACCGTCGAGTCCGGGGAATGGACCGTCAACCTGATCACCGAGGCGGCCGAGCCGTGGTTTGACGAGCACGGTACGCATTTCCGTGCGCCGGAAGCCGGCGAGACCCACCACATCGAGATCATCCCTGTCGAGGCCTCGACCGGCAGGATCGTCCCCGACGTGCCGATCACGCTGGAGGTGGTAGACGCCCAGGACAAGGTGGTCCAGTCGATGGAACTGAATTTCTACTACTCCACCTTCTATCACTACGCCAACAACTTCACCGTGCCGGAAGCAGGGACTTATACAGTGCGCGCCACCCTCGGCGTCCCCGCGTTCAACCGCCACGGCGAAGAGTCCGACACGCCGCCCCTGATTGAGGGCACCACCGTGGAGTTCAAAGACGTCGAGCTGAGCTAGGTTCCACATGTCACTTTCCACCCGTTCGCGGCGCTTCGGCGGGCGGCGAAGCCGGGTTCCGCGATGACAGGCGTGGCGCTCCGGCCGGGCGCGCCGGAGGCGGGCGCCCCGGAAACAGGACCGGCGCGCCCGCCGGCACCGTTGTCACGCCGCCACAGGCAGCGACTGGTTTTCCTCGGGGTGCTGTGCACGGCCGGATGGCTGGCTTCGGTGCTCGTGGGGCATTACGTGGACTGCGGGCCGGAACTCCACCGGATCGGCCTTGCCGTTCACATCCTCGCCCTGGTGCTGTCGTTCGGCACCATCCTGGTGGTCGACTGGCTGGGACTGCTGTGGCTGCTTGGCAAGATGGAAATGCACGAGTCCGGGAAGCTTGAGGCCGCCGCAAAGCCGCTCATTTGGGGCGGCCTCGCCCTGCTGCTGGTTTCAGGCGCCCTGATCAGCCCTGACCTGACCAGCACGGTCACAGTGGTCAAACTCGTGGCCGTCCTAGTGCTGATGCTGAACGGCCTCAGCATCGCACCGGCCATGCACCGGCTGCTTGCGCTCCCGCCGAGCACACGCTTCAGCGAGCTGACAAAGAGGCTGCGGCTTCGGCTCCTGATCGCACTGACCGTTTCCCAGACCTGCTGGTGGACTGCAGTGCTCATCGGCCTCATCAACAGCACGCTGCGTCGCTGGGCAGGCGCCTGACGCGCTCTGTCAATCCGGCCAATCCGGTACTTCCCCCGCACCGGCGCGCACCGCCGTCGTGCGTTCCTGCCCGACTACCTTCCTGGCACGAGGTGCGGCGCGCCGAGGACGACGGCGCGTCGCACCTCTGGACCGCCCCTCGCCAGACAGCAACTGGGCAGGAACGCGCCCACGCGGCTTCATCCATACTTCGTAGCAAGCCCCCGAGTGCAGCCCACAGGTTCTGGGACGCGTTACGGGGGCGTTACAGTCCACGCTGCAGCTTGGCAAATGAGCCAGCTGAAACCGGTATTCCTGCGGACATGGAAGCGCCCCGATGTTATTGGGGGATACATCGGGGCGCCTGGAAAAAGCATAGGTCCGGGGTTTATTCAAATCAAATGCCAAACCCGTACGGCGGGGCGAAGGATATGGCCCAACCCCCAATAGGATTCCGAGGCCATATCCCCGCCGGTCCGCGGGTCCCTGCAGGGGCGCGAAAACGATGTTTTCTGCACAGTGGATCCCATGGCGCCGGCATACCTGCGCACGATGGCGAGGTGCCTATTGGCGGGGGGTGGAGGGCAGTCGTGGCCATGCGGACGGCGGCGCGGTCACAGACGGGACCCCCGGGAAACACTGAGAGGCCGCTGCATGACCTCTCAGAGAATACCAAGTCGGCAGCCCTGCGTGAAACGTCACCGCTCCGCCCGGCTGACGCGGCAGCCGCGCGCCGTCGTCGTGCGTTCCTGCCCGGGTGCCCTCCCCGCCCCCCGTGCAGCGCGCCGCGAACGACGGCGTGTCCCGCTTTTGGAGGGTGTCTCCCCGAATGCAACTGGGCAGGAAGGTACGGCTGGCCGCCAAACGCTCGATCACTTACTGCGGCTTTTTCCCGAACGCTCTTTCACCTCCCGCACGGCGACTGATAGAGCGTTGGCCGAAAACACACGTCAAGTGATAGAGGGTCGGTCAAAAACACACGTCAAGTGAGAGAGCGTCCCGGGCGGGGGTGGAGGGGGTTACCGGGTGACCTCTTCCAGCAGCTCCAGCACATGCCGGTACTGTTCGCCTGTGGCCCGGGTCATGCCCAGTTCGCAGGTCCGGTTGCAGGAGGCATGGGCCGCCGCCCCCATTTCCGCGACTTCCTCCCCCTGCTTCCGGGTGGCGGACGCGGTGAGCTCTGGGTGGAGCATGCCCCGGTCCCCCGCGAACGCGCAGCAGCCCCAGTTCACCGGAACATCCACCTTCTCCGCCACCGCAGCCGCCACCGCATCCAGGGAGCCGTTGATCCCCATGCGCGTGGAGGAGCAGGTGGGGTGCAGGGCCAGCGACTGGAGCTTTGCGTGCTCCGGCAGCTTGGGCAGGATGTGCTCGGCGGCGAAGTCCACGGCGTCCACGATCCGCAGCGGCCGCTGGCCCGCCAGCGGAACGTCCGACTCCACGGCCTGGCGCAAGCCCTCGGTGCAGGAGGACGCATCGCAGACGATGGCAAGTTCGCCGTCCCGGGTAGCCTCCCGGAGCGCTGCCACCGTCTTCTCCTGCATGGTCGCCTGGCCGGCCACCATGCCCTTGGAGGACCAGGGGGTGCCGCAGCAGAGCCCGTCAATGCCCGCCGGCACCAGCAGGGTGATGCCCGCGCGCCCGCACAGCTGCTCGAAGCTGTACTGGACGCCGCGGCCTGCAGACGCGCCGGCAGAACCGGCCTGGCCTGGGCCGGCCTGGCCCGCCGGCCCGAACATCGTCCCCACGCACGCGGGGAAGTAGACGGCGTCCGGCGCCCCGTCCGGCGTCGGACGCTTCCGCACGGAACCGCCGCCCGGCAGCTCCGGCGAGTGCAGCGGCACCGTGTCCGTCCCAAGGACCGCCCGGGCGGCCTTGTTGGGCGCGGCCACGGCCGCAGCGGGCAGCTTGTCCACCACGGTCAGGGCCAGCGAGGCGCCGCGGGTGACGCCTTCCCAGTGCTTCGCGGCGGCGTTCCAGGCGCCGTTCGCCACGGGGCCGGCATCCGAACGCCTGATCCGCTTCACCAGGAGGCCGGTGTTGATGTCCACGGGACAGGCGGTCTGGCACATGCCGTCCACCGCACAGGTCTGCACGGACTCGTAGTCGTAGTCCTTTTCCAGCTGCTTCACCAGCGTCGTGTCCCCGGCCAGGCGCGCGGATTCGATGGCGCGCAGGGTGACGATCCGCTGCCGCGGCGTCAGCGTCAGGTCCTTGCTGGGGCACACCGGCTCGCAGTAGCCGCAGGAGACGCAGCGGTCCACCTCTTCCGCCACCGGCGGCGCCGTCTTGATGTGGCGCAGGTGCGCCTGCGGATCGTCGTCCATGAGGACGCCCGGGTTCAGCATCCCGGCAGGATCGAACAGCTGCTTGATCCTGCGCATCACGCCGTACAGCTCGTCCCCGTACTGCCGCCGGACGTAGGGCGCCATCACCCGGCCGGTGCCGTGCTCGGCCTTGAGCGAGCCGCCCTCGCCCAGGACCAGGTCCACCATGTCCTCCGTGAACGAGCTGTACCTGTCCAGCTCCTCGGCCGTGGCGAACCCGTCCGTGAGCATGAAGTGGACGTTGCCGTCCTTCGCGTGGCCGAAGATCACGCTGTTGCTGTAGCTGTACTTGTCGAACAGCCCGATCAGTTCCCGGCACGTCCGGCCCAGCGCCGGCACGGGCACCACAATGTCCTCCAGGAGGGCCGTGGTCCCCTGCGGGCGGGCGCCGGCCACCGAGGCGTACAGGCCCTTGCGGAGGTGCCAGAGCCCGGCCCGCGCCGAGGCATCCCCGGTGAACCGGGCCTCGGCCGAGAGGTTCAGCCCCGCCAGGACGCCCTCGCCGCCCTGCCGCAGGGCGGCCAGTTCGTCCGGCCCTTCGGCCGAGTATTCAACCAGCAGCGCGGCGTGGTCCCGCACCACCAGGTCGCGTACGACGGCGGGAGTCCCCTTCAGCGCCTGGCCCACCTTCAGGGACAGGGCGTCCATGAGTTCCACCGTGGCCGCGCCGGTCCCCACCAGTTCCGGCAGCGCCGCGTTCGCGGCCTGCAGGTCCGGGAAGACCAGCAGGCCCGTGGCGGCGTGCTGGAGCCGCGGGATGGTGCGGAACACCGCCTCCGCCACGAAGCCCAGCGTGCCTTCGCTGCCCACGATCAGATGGGCCATGATGTCCACCGGGGTGCTGTGGTCCAGCAGCGAGTTCAGGCCGTAGCCCATGGTGTTCTTCATGGAAAACTGCTGCCGGATCCGGCGCACGGACTCGCTGTTGCCGCGCACCCGGGCGGCCAGCTGCGCCAGGCCTTCGTACAGTTCCGGCTCCAGCGTCCGCAGCTTCTGGTCCGCGTCCGGCGCCCCGGTGTCGATGACCGTGCCCGAGGGCAGCACCACCGTCAGGGATTCCAGCGTCTGGTAGGCGTTGTCCACGGTGCCGCAGTTCATCCCGGACGAGTTGTTGGCAACCACCCCGCCCACCGTGCAGGCCGCCTCGCTGGCCGGATCCGGGCCGAACTTGCGCCCGTACGGTGCCAGCCGTGCGTTCAGCGCCCGCACGGTGACGCCCGGCTGCACGCGGACCCGCGCGCCGCCGTCGAGCACTTCAACGTCCCTGAAGTTGCGCCGCACGTCCACCAGCACGCCGTCGGTAACCGCTTGGCCGCTGAGGCTGGTGCCGCCGGAGCGGAAGGTCAGCGGGACGCCCTGCTCAGCGCTCGCGCGCAGGAGACCGCCCACATCCGCCGCACTGTCGGCCGTCACCACGGCCTGCGGGATGAGCAGGAAGTGCGAGGCGTCATGCGCATTGGCATGGAGGTCGATGGCCCGGGTTTTGACCTGGGCGGGATCATTGACTGCCGCGCGGAGGCCGGCGAGGTCCAGGGACACCATCAGGGAACCATCCAGCCCAGGACGGGGGTGGACTGCAGGAAGATCAGCACGGTGATGAGGGCCAGGAGGCCCAGGCTCCAGCCGACGAGCTTGCGGAAGAGGGTCCCCTCGGCGCCGTCAAGGCCCACTGCCGCCGAGGCGACAGCCAGGTTCTGCAGCGACAGCATCTTGCCCATCACGCCGGCGGAGGAGTTGGAAGCTGCCATCAGCACCGGCGACAGTCCGGTTTGCTGGGCGGCGGTAGCCTGCATCTGCCCGAACAGCGAGTTGGAGGAGGTGTCCGAGCCGGTCAGGGCAACACCGATCCAGCCGATCAGCGGCGAGAGGAGGGCGAAGAAGCCGCCGGCCGAGGCGAGGGCGAAGCCCAGCGTGGTGGTCTGGCCGGACAGGTTCATGACGAAGGACAGTCCCAGGACGGCGGTCACGGTGACGATGGTCCAGCGGAGCTGCACCAGGGTGTCCCGGTAGATGCGCAGGCCCTGCGATGCGGTGATCTTGTAGAGCGCCATGGTGATGATGCCGGAGAGCAGGAGCAGGGTGCCGGTGGCCTTGAGGTGGTCCAGCTTGAACTTTGTGGCCGCCACGGGCTTGCCGGCGGAATCGGTGATGTCCAGGCCGGGCCAGGCAAACGTCACGCTGCCAACCTGGCTCAGCCATGCCTTGACCGCGGGAATCTGGGCCACCGAGAAGACCGCGATGATGATCAGGTAGGGGGCGATCGCCATCCAGATCTGGCGCGGCCCGGGCCGGGAATTGTCAGTGGGAATGCCGACGCCGGCTGCGGCGGCGGTTCCTGCGGCCGGGGCAGCTGGTCCGCTTGCTGACCCGGCGGAGCGGGCACCCGCGCGGGCGCCGGCCCCAGCATGCGCGGCTTCCGGAGCAGCCTCCACGGAACCTCCGATGCCAACGTTTTCTGCCGGCTGCCAGACCTTCAGCATCAGCAGGACGGCGGCCACGGTGACGACGGCGGCCACCACGTCCGTCAGTTCGACGGCGAGGTAGTTGGAGGTGACGAACTGGGCGGCCCCGAAGGCGGCGCCGGCCACCAGGGCAACGGGCCAGGTCTGCTTCAGGCCGCGCTTGCCGTCCACGATGAAGACGAGCAGCAGGGGCACGATCAGGGCGATGAAGGGCGTCTGGCGGCCGGCCATCGAGGACAGGTCATGCAGCGGCAGGCCGGTGACGCCGTTCAGGGCGATGATCGGCGCGGCCATGGCACCGAACGCCACCGGTGCGGTGTTGGCCAGCAGCGAGACCACGGCCGACTTCAGCGGCTTCATGCCCGCCGCCATCAGCATTGCCGCCGAGATGGCCACGGGGGCGCCAAAGCCGGCCAGGGACTCAAGCAGCGCGCCGAAGCAGAAGGCGATCAGGATCGAGAGGATCCGCAGGTCGTTGGAAATGGACCGGATGGTCCGGCCCAGCACTTCAAACCACGGCGTGGCCACGGTGAGCCGGTAGATCCACAGCGCGTTGACGAGGATCCACAGGATGGGGAACAGGCCGTAGAACATTCCGGCAGCGGTGGCGGCCAGGGCCTGACCGGCGGGCATCCGCCAGCCGACGACGGCCAGCACGAGGGAAAGCGCCAGGCTGGCCAAGGCCGCTATGGGGGCCTTGACCTTGAAGACGCCCAGAAGGACGAAGAGCAGGATGAGCGGAAGAGCCGCACAGAGGGCTGAAATCAGTAGGGACCCGGCGATGGGGTCGAGGATCTGCTGAAACATGTGTCTCCAGATTGTGTTAGGCGTCACAACTCCGTGGCGCCTTCAAATTGTCTAACAAGTACACATGACGGTCAAGTTCAGATGCTGACTTGTCTGGCAAAATAGGGAACCGGGGACAGTTTTGGGAGGAACGCCAGTGGCCGGACGTGTTGCAGCAGTCTCGATCGTGGATGCGATCGCCGCGGATTTACGGAGCCGCGTCTTCTCCGGTGAACTCGGCTCGGGCGTGGCGCTCACCGAGACGGACGTGGCGTCTTCCTACGAGGTGGCCCGCCCCACCGCCAAGGCCTCGATCGAGAAGCTCGTCGCCGAGGGGCTGCTGGACCGCGGCACCCACAAGACAGCGCGGGTGGTGGACCTGGGGCCGGAATCCGTCCGGGACATCTACCTGGCCAGGGCGTACCTGGAAAGCGAAGTGCTCCGGCGGCTGGCGTCCGGCCGGACGGTGCCGGCGGGTGCCGTGCAGGCCAACAACGATATTGCGGCGTTGAAGACCGGCGCCCCGCTTGACGTTGTGGAACCGGACATGCGGTTCCACACCAGCCTGATTGACGCGGTGGGCAACCAACGCATCAGCCGCATGTACCTGTCGCTGGTGGGCGAAGTCCGGCTGTGCATGTCCCGCGTGCAGTCACTGCACCTCCTGGATACCGCCCTGATCCAGGCCGAGCACCAGAAGCTCCTGGAACTGATCGAGGCCGGCCGCGGGGACGAAGCCGCGCAGCTGCTGGACGTCCACCTTGGCCGCGCCCGCGAACGTCTCGTGGCCGCCATGGGAGGCACGCCGGGGCCGGAAGCCGACCTGCCGCCGTCGGACGCTGCTGCCGGCTAGGCGCCGGGCATGCTCAGGAGCGGGCCCTGGCCGTCTGCTCGTGGAGCCAGCCAACGTGGCGGCGGAGCAGGTCCGCGGCAAGGTCCGCGTTCCGCGCTTCCACAGCATTGAAGATTGCGTGGTGGTGCGCCCTCAGCTCAGCGAGGACCACCGGCCACTGGCCCAGGGCCGCAAGGGCGTCCTTGATATAGCCGCGGATGGAGCCGCTGAGGGAATCCATGATGGTTTCAATCACCGCGTTGCCTGCCAGGGCACTGAGGGCCAGGTGGAACTGCGCGTCCAGGGCGTGGAATGTTTCCGGATCGATGTCCGGGGCATCCATCGCCAGGAGCAGTTCCCTGGCCCGCTCGATACCCTCAGGGTTGTCCTTTTCGGCCGCGGTCCGGGCCGCCCAGGTTTCCAGGAGGATGCGGGCCTCGACGATGTCTGCCACCGGAAGCCGGCTGCTGGCGACGTGCAGGCGGAGGGTGGAGGACAGTCCCGCCGACGGCTCTGAGACAATGACGGCGCCGGATTTGGGGCCGGACTTGTTCGAGCTGCGGAGGATCCCCATGGCGTCAAGGAGGCGCATGGCTTCGCGGACGGAGGCACGCGAGATGCCGTAGGTTTCCGCCAGGATGCGTTCTCCGGGAAGCTGGTCCCCTGCCTTGAAGCGCCCGGAGCGGAGGCCCGCTTCGACGTCGTCCAACAGGACATCGTAGGTCCGCTTCGGTGAAGATTCCGCTGCTGATTCCGCCATGCTTCCATCCTGCCCTACGGCACCAACATCACTGCGTTCCCGCCGCCGCGCGGACGGCGGAAAGGGGTAGCGGAACCGGCGCCGCCACCCCTTTCCTCCCCGGCCGCCGCGGCGGCCGGACTGCTAGATCGCCTTGCCGGGGTTGAGGATTCCCTGGGGGTCGAAGACATTGCGGATGGCGCGCTGGAGTTCGAGCGAGGTTCCGCCCAGCTCGTCCTCGAGCCAGTCGCGCTTGAGCAGGCCGACGCCGTGCTCGCCCGTGAGCGTGCCGCCCAGGCGCTGTGCCAGGTAGAACATGTCACCGAGGGCTTTTTTGGCGGGTCCATCGGTGATGGATTCGTCCGGTTCAACGACGATCATCGGGTGGAGGTTGCCGTCTGCTGCGTGCGCCACGTTGAAGATCCGGACGCCGGTCTTCCGGGAGATGTCTTCCAGGCCGGCGAAGACTGCCGCTAGCCTGTTCCGCGGCACGCCGATGTCGCAGATGGAGACCCGGCCGAGCTTCTCAAGCGACGGGATCGCTTCCCGCCGGGTGGCCACGAGCGCCTCCGCTGCTGCCGCGTCCTCCGCCTTCTCGATGTAGCTGGCGAACGGCTGGATGGCCTGGAGGAGGACATCCTGTTCGAGGAAGGCGCCGTAGCCGTCGGTCTGCGCCAGGAGGAAAGCGCCGCCCTTGGACCGGTGGCTGGTGCCGTGCGCCGCATCAACAGCTTCCAGGGTGGGGCCGTCCATGAGTTCCAGCACCGAGGGCTGCAGGCGCGCGGCGATGATGGCAGAGGCAGCCAGGGCGGCGGCATCCACATCCGGGAAATAGGCGGCAACGGTGGCGGTCTGGACCGGCCGCGGCCGCAGGCGCAGGGTGGCCTCCACCACCACGCCCAGTGTTCCTTCGGAACCGATCATCAGGGCGTTCAGGTCATACCCCGTCACGCCCTTGATGGTGTTCCTTCCCGTGCGCAGCACCCGGCCATCGGGCAGGACAACACGCAGCGCCAGGACGGATTCCCGGGTGACGCCGTATTTTGCGCACCACATGCCGCCGGCGTTGGTGGCGATGTTGCCGCCGATGGAACAGATGGCCGTGCTGGCCGGATCCGGGGCATAGAAGAGTCCGTGCTCCCGGGCGGCGGCGTTCACCTCCGCGTTGATGACGCCGGGTTCAACCACCGCCAGCTGCTCCACAGGATCGATGTGGAGGATCCGGTTCATGCGGGCCATGTCAAGGACCACTTCACCTGCCCGGGCTGACGCTCCTGCGGCCAGTCCCGTCCCGGCCCCGCGGGGAACAACCGGCACGTTGTGGGCCGCCGCCAGTTTCATGGTGGCCACCACCTCCTCCGTGCTGGTGGCGTAGACGACGCCGTCAGGGAGGCTGGGAGGAACGTAGCCGGAGCGGTCCGTGCTCACCCGGACACGTTCGTCCAGGTCCGTGGAAGCATGTGCGCTTGCGGTGAGAAGCGCCGCTGATGCTGTTGCAACTGCCGATGTACTCATGGAAGGGAAACCTCTTTGTTTCTGTGGGCATGGGGCCGGGGGCTGACGCACTCCCCCGGCCCTGTTTCATTTGTAAGGGCGGCGGGGTGTTTAGGGAACCATCCAGCCAAGTACCGGTGTTGACTGCAGCAGGACCAGGAGGATCATCACGGCCAGGAGCCCAAGGCTCCAGCCCAGGAGCTTCCTGAAGAGTGTGCCTTCGGATCCCTCCAGGCCCACCGCGGCCGCTGCCACTGCCAGGTTCTGCAGGGACAGCATCTTGCCCATGACGCCGGCGGAGGAGTTGGCCGCCGCCATAAGGACCGGAGGCAGTCCGGTCTGTTCGGCTGCGGAAACCTGGAGCTGGCCGAAGAGGGAGTTGGACGAGGTGTCGGAGCCGGTCAGGGCGACGCCCAGCCAGCCGATCACCGGTGAGAGGACAGCGAAGAATCCGCCGGCCGAGGCGAGTGCCAGGCCCAGGGAGGTGGTCTGCCCGGACAGGTTCATGACGAAGGACAGGCCCAGGACGGACATCACGGTTACGATGGTCCACCGCAGCTGCTTGAGGGTTTCCCCGTAGATGCGGAAGCCGGCGGCTGCCGGGATGCGGTACAGGGCCATGGTGATCACGCCCGAAATCAGCAGGAGCGTGCCGGTGGCCTTGAGGTGGTCGAACTTGAACTTCTGCGCCGCGACGTGCTTTCCGTCTGCGTCCACAACATCCAGGCCCGGCCAGGCAAAGCTCACGCTTCCGGCCACGCTCAGCCAGCTCTTCACCGCCGGGATCTGGGCGATTGAGAAGATGGCCATGATGATCAGGTACGGGGCGACGGCCATCCAGATTTCCCGCTGCCCCGGCCGCTGTGCCGTGCTGACGGCAGGCGCCATGACCCGGGTGGTTGCTGCTGCGGAGACGGCCTCGGTCACCGAGGCGGAGGCCGGAACCCTTCCGGAGGAGGGGCGGGCGGGCGAACCCTGGGAGCCATAGGTTCCGCTGGGCCCGTGCGTTCCGCTGGCCCCGTCTGTGCCGTTGCGGCCGTCCATGACGGGACCCGAGGCGAGCTCATCCTCGTCCGGCTCCGAACCGCTGACCTGCCCGGACATCTCAATGATTTCACGGGGCTGCCACACACGGAGCATCAGCAGCACGGCCGCCACCGTGGCTACGGCCGCCACAACGTCCGTGAGTTCGACGGCGAAGAAGTTCGAGGTGATGAACTGGAAGATTCCAAACACGGCGCCGGCCACCAGGGCAACGGGCCAGGTCTGCTTCAGGCCGCGCTTGCCGTCCACGATGAAGACGAGAAGCAGGGGCACGATCAGGGCGATGAACGGCGTCTGGCGGCCGGCCATCGAGGACAGGTCATGCAGCGGCAGGCCGGTGACGCCGTTCAGGGCGATGATCGGCGCGGCCATGGCACCAAAGGCCACAGGCGCCGTGTTGGCCAGCAATGAGACAACAGCGGACTTGAAGGGCTTCATGCCCGCCGCCATCAGCATTGCGGCGGTGATGGCCACCGGCGCGCCGAAGCCGGCCAGGGACTCCAGCAGTGCGCCGAAGCAGAAGGCGATCAGGATGGAGAGGATGCGCAGGTCGTTGGAGATGGACCGGATGGTCCGGCCCAGGGCATCAAACCATGGCGTGGCGACGGTGAGCTTGTAGACCCAAAGGGCATTAATCAGGATCCAGAGGATGGGAAAGAAGCCATAGAAGGCGCCGGCGGCCGTGGCGCTGAACACCTGGTCCAGCGGCATCTGCCACACGACCGCCGCCAGGACGATGGACAGCAGCAGGCTGGCCAGCGCAGCTTTGGCGGCTTTCACGCGGAAAACGCCCAACAGGACAAACAGGAGGATCAACGGCAACGCCGCACAGAGGGCTGACAGGCCCAAGGAACCCCAGAGAGGGTCCACGACTTGCTGGTAAGTGCTCACAAAAAACTCCTTTGTGTTTGGAGCAGGAAGGTGGAGGAAACGCGGACGGGGATGAAGTTCCAGTGAAGTTCCACGATGTGAGAGAAGGATTTCTTCAGGTGGATCCGAGACTACGGATCGGTCAGACCATTAGTCAATGGTCTGACCGATTTACTTTTAGGCATTGTTTTTTCGCCTGGCAGAACATATTGTCCATAATGCGAAAACTCATCGAAAGGACCGCAATGACCCTGACCCGGATCACCAACCCGCCCTTTGACCGCGCCTCCGAGATCCTTACGCCGGAAGCCCTGGAGTTCCTCGCTGAGCTCCACAGCCATTTTGCCGCCGAACGCGACGCCCGCCTGGAATCGCGGCATGCCCGCCGCGCGGAAGCCAGCCGGACAGGAACCCTGGACTTCCTCCCCGAGACAGCCGCCGTCCGGCAGGGTGACTGGACAGTGGCTCCGGCCCCTGCCGCCCTCCAGGACCGCCGGGTGGAAATCACCGGCCCCGCCTCCCCCGCCAAGATGGCAATCAATGCCCTGAATTCGGGCGCAAAAGTATGGCTGGCAGACCTTGAAGATGCCAGCTCCCCCACGTGGTTCAACGTCATCGACGGCCAGCTCTCGCTCTATGACGCCGCCCGCGGAACGTTGGCCTACTCGTCCCCCGAGGGCAAGACCTACGCCCTCCGCACTGACGAGCCCACCGCCGTCGTCATTATGCGTCCCCGCGGGTGGCACATGGAGGAGCGGAACCTGGAGTTCGACGGACGGCCCGCCGTCGGAGCCCTGGTGGACTTTGGGCTGCACTTCTTCCACAATGCCAGGCAGCTCATCGACAACGGCCACGGCCCCTACTACTACCTGCCCAAGATGGAAAGCCACCTCGAAGCCCGGCTGTGGAACGACATCTTCGTTTACGCGCAGGATGCCCTCGGGCTGCCGCAGGGGACCATCCGGGCCACCGTCCTGGTGGAAACCATCCCCGCGGCCTTTGAAATGGATGAAATCCTGTACGAACTGCGCGACCATGCGTCCGGCCTCAACGCCGGCCGCTGGGACTACCTTTTCAGCATCATCAAGTATTTCCGCGATTCCGGCCCGAAGTTCACGCTTCCGGACCGCGCGGCTGTATCCATGACGGTTCCGTTCATGCGGGCCTACACCGAACTGCTGGTCAAAACCTGCCACCAGCGCGGCGCCTTCGCCATGGGCGGCATGGCAGCCGTCATCCCCAACCGCCGCCAGCCGGAAGTCACCGAGGAGGCCTTCGCGAAGGTGCGGGCGGACAAGACCCGCGAGGCCAACGACGGCTTCGACGGCTCCTGGGTTGCGCATCCGGACCTGGTGCCGATCTGCATGGAAGTGTTCGACGGGGTCCTCGGAGACGCCCCCAACCAGGTGCAGCGGACGAGGCCCGAGGTCCAGGTCAACGCAGAGCAGCTGCTCGATATTGAATCGGCGCCGGGCGACGCCACCGAGGCCGGCCTGCGGGGCAACCTCTACGTGTCCGTTGCCTACACGGCCGTCTGGTTGTCCGGCAACGGGGCGGTGGCCATCCACAACCTGATGGAGGACGCTGCAACAGCGGAAATTTCGCGGTCACAGGTGTGGCAGCAGATCCGGAACGCAGCCATCCTGGCGGACACGGGCAACACGGTGACACGGGAACTGGTGGAGCGCCTGCTGGCCGGGGAAACCCAAAAACTCCGCGATGAAGTGGGTGAAGACCTGTTCAGCCGGTATTACGAGCCCGCATCGCAGATTATTTCCGGGATCTGCCTTTCGGAGGAGTACACGGACTTCCTCACCACTCCGGCGTACGACCTGCTCGAATCCGTTGTAGCTGCGCGGTAAAGGACCTGCCGGACACCAACGGAACCGGACACCAAAAAGCGCGGGCCGCCCCCCTTGGCTGGAGGGCGGCCCGTGCGTTTTCCTTTTCAACGACGAGCGCTCCTCGTGGACGATGACCTCGTGCCCTTCCTCGCTGATCGCGGGCCCGGTCATGGCCTTGCCGCGGTTGGCGTCCCGCCAGCCTCCCCTCCCAACCAGACGGGAGAGCACCACCGGCCGGCAGTCCGTTTCGCCGCCGGCTACGAATCACGAAGTGGCACCAGGAAAGATCCACCGACGGCAAGGAAGACTGATGGCTGACCTCACTGCATTCGCCCTAATCTGCTCACTGACCCCCTCGCCCGAGCCCTCGAGCAGTGAACTCATGGCCCGCCACGTGCTGGACGAGCTTGCAGCGCACGGGGTAAGCGGGAGTTCCGTGCGGGTGGTGGACCACAACGTGATGCCCGGCGTGCAGGTGGACATGGGCGCCGGCGATGCCTGGCCCGGGATCCGCAGGAAGATCCTGGCGGCGGACATCCTGGTCCTGGCCACCCCCATCTGGATGGGCCACCCGAGCAGCATCACCCAGAGGGTGCTCGAACGGCTGGACGCAGACCTCGCCGAGACGGACGACGCCGGCAGGCCCGTCATGTACGGGAAGGTGGCGGTCGTGGCGGTGGTGGGCAACGAGGACGGAGCCCACAAGACGGTCGCGGACACCCAGCAGGGGCTGAACGACGTCGGCTTCACCATTCCCGCCCAGGGCGCCACCTACTGGGTGGGCGAGGCCATGCAGACCGTGGATTACAAGGACCTGGACAGCGTCCCCGAGAAGGTCGCCGCCGCCACGGCGGGGGCCGCACGCAACGCTGCGCACCTGGCCAGGTACCTCACCTCGGCGCCATATCCTGCCGGGTAGAAGCCGGCCCGGGAGTGCCCTCGGGCCGGCGGCAGCCCGTCCGCGAAGCGGGCGGAGGGCCCCGGAATCAGGCGGGCTTTGCGAAGATCGCGGCGCTCATGACTTCGTAGCCCACGAATGCCTCGTCGCCCTCCACCCAGGCATCGTGGCCGGCCGGAATGGTGTAGGCGTGGCCGGGGCTTACCGTGGCCCGCGTCCCGTCCTCCATTTCCACGGTGAGCGTTCCGGCGGTGCAGATCCCCACGTGGTTCACCTGGCAGGTGTCCGTGTGGACCACGGTTTTTACGGTCTCGGACCACCGCCAGCCCGGCTCGAACGTGAAGCGTCCCAACGTGGCGTCGCCCAGGTTGACCACGTCCACCTGGGTCTTCGGCGGGCGGCGCTTTTCATCGGGTTCGTCAAAGGACTTTGCCTCAAGGGCGTTTACTGTTACTCCGGCCATTTCGATTCTCCAGACAGGGAGTGCTTGGACTGTTCGTCCGGGGCGCCCAGACCGCTCCGGGGGCGTTGGCTGGCCGACGCGCGCTGCGTCAACACCGCCAACAGTGGCACCCAGCGCTATCAGCGTGCGCCCACGCGTGCAGAGTGTCAATACTTGCCGCCGGGGTCCCCGGCGAAGGAATTTGCCCGGCCGCCGGGGAACCCCGCACGGACATTCCGGCTAGGATTCCGGGATGGGACTAATAATTACACTGCTTGTTGTCTGGCTTGTTCTGTCCATCCTGGGCTTCGTCATCAAAGGCCTGCTGTGGCTGGCCGTCATCGGTCTGGTGCTGTTCGTCGCCACTGCCGTCTGGGGCTGGCTGAAGCGCAACGCCTGACCCCCGCCGGGGTGGGACGCCTACTAAGGTGGGGCGCCTACTAAGGTGGGGTGCCGCCGTCGTCAGCTCGCGGGGTCGAACTGGAACTCCCTGACTTCCTGCGCGCAGCGGCAGGCGACGGCGATCTTTGCGGCCCACTCCAGTGCCGCCTGCCGAGAGGGCAGTTCGAGGATGGCGTAGCCGCCGTTGGGCACGCCCGGGCCCGGGTAGGTGCCCTCGGTGACGGTGCCGTCGCCGGCCACGAGCACCGGGGCAACGGCCTCGTTGATCCCGCCGCCGAAGACGTACACTCCCGCCGCCTTGGCCTCCTCAATGACGGCGTGGGAGTCTTCCACCACCGCTTCGAACTCCTCCTCGGGGACCACCATGGCCTCACCGGGGAACGAGATCAGGTACTTCGTCATTCGAGGACTCCTCTGCTTCGGCGGCATGATCCGGCTCTGCCCAGCGGCACCACTTTTGGCGCCCAGCCCGATTATGCGCCCGGCGCCGCACATCCGGTCAAGGCCCCACTGCTCCACCGGACTCGGCCGGGCACTCGCCCGGGCGGTGCTCGCCCACGGGCACAACGCTGGCTACTCCGCCACGAAGGCAGCCCTGGAAGGGCTGTCCGGATCGCTCCGCAAGGAACTGCAGCCCCTCGGCATCAGCGTCACGCTCATTGAACCCGGTGCCTTCCGCACCGACTTTGCCGGGCGCTCCCTCACCCAGTCGGCGACGCCGATCGCGGACTATGCGGAGACGGCTGGCAAGCGGCGCAAGGAAAACGACACCATCCACGGCACGCGGCCGGGCGACCCCGCCAAAGCAGCCGAAGCGATCGTGGCCATCGCCGAAAGCCCCAATCCGCCGTCGCTCGCCGTGCTCGGCAAGGACGTTGTGGAAGCCTTCGCCGCCGTCGCCGAAGCCGAGCGCGCGGAACTGGAGCAGTGGCGGTACCTTAGCCTCAGCACGGATATGGCCTCACCCTAGCTCCCAGCACCGAGCTTCCCGCCGAGGCGCTCGCGCATGGTGATGCTGGCCTCGTTGAGGCCGATGATCTTCACGTCCTTGCCGTGGTGCCGGTACTTCTCAGTGATGGCATCCAGTGCGGCGATGGTGGAGGCGTCCCAGAGGTGCGAGGCGTGCATGTCGATCACCACGTGCTCGGGGTCCAGCGCGTAGTGGAACTGGGTGTAGAGGTCGTTGGACGAGGCGAAGAACAGCTCACCATTGACCGCGTACGTGGCGGTTTCGTGGCCGTCCGTGGCGGTGACGGTCCGTTCCACCGTGACGAAGTGGGCCACGCGGCGGGCGAAGAGGACCATGGCCACAAGCACCCCGACGCCGACGCCGATGGCCAGGTTGTGCGTGGCAACGGTGACGATCACGGTGGCCACCATGACCATCGTTTCGCTCTTGGGCATCATCTTCAGCGTGCGCGGGTGGATGCTGTGCCAGTCGAACGTGGCCCAGGAGACGAAGATCATCACGGCGACCAGTGCGGCCATCGGAATGACGGAAACGACGCCGCCGAGCGCCACCACCAGGATCAGCAGGAAGACGCCGGCCAGGAAAGTGGAGATCCGGGTGCGGGCGCCGGAGGCTTTGACGTTGATCATGGTCTGGCCGATCATGGCACAGCCGCCCATGCCGCCGGTGAAGCCGGTGACGATGTTGGCCACGCCCTGCCCCCAGGCCTCGCGGCTCTTGTGGGAGCGGGTGTCCGTGATGTCATCCACCAGCTTGGCGGTCATGAGGGACTCAAGGAGCCCCACGAACGCCACGGCCAGGCCGAAGGGAAAGATGACCTGCAGGGTCTCGAGGGTGAACGGAACGTTCGGAATGAACAGCGACGGCAGCGAGTCCGGCAGCTCGCCCTTGTCCCCCACCGTGGGAACGGTGATGGACGCCAGGACGGTGATGAGGGTGAGGACCACGATGGCCACGAGCGGAGCGGGGACGGCCGTGGTGAGTTGGGGCAGGCCGAACACGATAACCAGGGCCAGCGCCGCCAGCGGGTACACCAGCCAGGGGACGCCAAGCAGCTCGGGAACCTGGGACATGAAGATCAGGATGGCAAGGGCGTTGACGAAGCCCACCATCACCGAACGCGGAATGAAGCGCATCAGCTTCGCTACACCGGACAGGCCCAGGATGATCTGGAGAATACCGCCCAGGATGACGGCGGCGATGAAGTAGTCCACGCCGTGGGACTTCACCAGCGGGGCGATCACCAGGGCGATGGCGCCGGTGGCGGCGGAAATCATGGCCGGTCGCCCGCCGACGAAGGCGATCGTGACGGCCATGGTGAAGGATGCGAAGAGACCCAGCCGGGGATCGACGCCGGCGATGATCGAAAAGGCGATTGCTTCGGGGATCAGCGCCAGGGCAACCACAAGGCCGGCGAGGACTTCGGTTTTGAGCCTTCTGGGCGATTTGAGGGTCTCCCGGACAGACTGAAGCTGTTCCGGCGTGTAGGCGGGGGCATCCGCGGCGGTCGTGGCGGCCATTGCTGGCTCCGTTCATGCTCAGAAAGGCGCACGCATGGAGCGCCCTCACATTTTCGAAAAGATGAAGGGGCGCAGCCTCGCGCCGGGATGCCGGGAGTCCGCACAGGCGTCTCACCGACCAGAAACAACTCTACCCTAACGTGATGGTAGGGTTGAACGCGGACATTACGGAGGCCCACGCATGACAGCACGAACCGGTACTTCCACCATGCATATCGGAGAGTTGGCGGAACGGACAGGATTGTCCCTGCGCACCATCCGCCATTACGACGACGTGGGGCTGCTTCCAGCCACGGCCCGCACCGACGGCGGCTTCCGGGTCTATTCAGAGGACGACTTCGAGCGCCTCATGGTGATCAAGCAGATGAAGCCCCTGGGGTTCTCGCTGGAGGAAATGGCCGACATCCTCGAGCTGTTCGCCCCGCAGGAAGCAGGCACCGACGACGCGCGGGCCAAACGCGCGGGGTACCTGGAGAAGGCCGTCACAGAACGCGCCAAAATGGCCCGCAACCTGGCCCAGGCCGACGAGCTCATCGAACGGCTCAGCGGCCGGGGCTGACGCTTTGCAGCACTGATCCGCGCAGGCGGGCTGCCCTCGGCCCCCCCAATAACAGCACCAAGGACAACCCGGCCGCTTAATACGGGCCGGTCAGCCCTCGCTATGATCGAAGCTGAACCCGCAGGCGCAGCGGTAAGTGAGCAGGCCGCCGTCGTTCCTTACCGCGAGCCCCTCGTCCTGCAAAGTGTCCCCACCGACCAGCTGCATGGGCTCACCGCAGTGGACGTGCGTGGCCAGCATCCGCCGCAGCTGCGGGTCTTCCGCCCGCCAGGCACGGGCCGCTCCCCGGCCATTGTTGCGTCGAACCGCCAACGGAACCTGTGAATGTGTCATAACCAACACTCCCCACTCAGGCCAGCGAGGAGAGGAGGTCGGCGCAGGCCTGCTCACAGCGGCGGCAGGCTTCGGCGCACACCTCACA
The DNA here is from genome assembly GCF_034258515.1 of Pseudarthrobacter oxydans. NCBI lineage: Bacteria > Bacillati > Actinomycetota > Actinomycetes > Micrococcales > Micrococcaceae > Pseudarthrobacter > Pseudarthrobacter oxydans. Next base: position 3,490,749 of record NZ_CP139438.1, read on the forward strand.
GTGGCGGTGCATGCTCGCGTGCTGGCCGCACTCCTCGGCACAGGCCTTGCAGACGGTACGGCATGCTTCCAGGACTGCCCGGGTGATGCCGACATCGTAGTTGCCGTGGCGGGAAAGGATCTTTCCGGTGGCGGCGCAGATGTCGACGCAGTCAAGGTTGGTCCGGATGCACTTGGCGAGCTCGGCCACCATTTCCTCGTTCAGGCATGCGTCCGCGCACGCCGTGCACGTTTGCGCGCAGTCGAAACACGCCTGGATGCATTCCACGAGCTTGGCCTTGTCGATGCCCCCCACGTCTTTGGGGTGGGCATCGAGCATGGACTGTACATGTGTCATTGGTTTCTCTTTCCAGATCTATGCAGCAGGTCTTGACGGGGTGGAACGGCGAACCGTTCCTACGTCCTGCTGATGGAGAGATCCACGACCGTGAGCGCGGGCAGTTCCGGCTCCGGCGGGATGTCACTGGAATGAAGGCTCCCACCGGGCAACCGCTGGACCAGCGACGGCGGGTCCACCGCCCCGGTCCGCACCGGGACCGGTTCGCCGCGCGGAGCCTTCTTCCGCTCGCCCTCGTTCTCGAGTCCCGCAGGCTCTGCGGACGGTCCGGCCTCGTGAATGACGCGGACGGACTGCGACGCGGAGGCTGAAGGTTCCGCCGGACCGGCCGCGGTTGCAGCCTGCGGCGGCAGGTCCCCAACTGCCTGTCCACCCGCCGACTGCACCGGGCTGTAGCCGGGAACCAGGGCGTACCGGCTGCCGGCTGTATAGGAAGCGGCACCGGCAATGAGCAAGACCAGGAGCACCCACACGAAAACGCTCCGCAGCACAACGAGGCAGCGAAGCAGTCCATGCGCGAACGAACCCAGTGTGGCCATCACCACTTCCTGTAGAGGGCTTTTTATCAGCCTAGCTTCGGATTCCTGTTCCGCAGATCACATGAGTATTACTTTTGCGATGGAATCAGACAGGTCCAGCAGGCCTTGCCGTTCGGCGGTTGAATAGTCCGCGCTCCCGATGGCGTTGCGCATGCGCCCAAGGTGGTCCACGATCTCCGCCCGGTACCGGCCCTCCCCATCACACCACGCGAGTTCCTGGAGGAGCCTGAGGAGCCGGGCCGCGACGGCCGAATCCGCGGCCCCATAATGCCGGGGCTGGTTCATGGCGATGTCCAGGAAGTCCCCAAGCCCGGGAAGAGACAGCACCACCCTGACCCGCCCGTCGTCGTCAACCAGAAATTCCGGTCCGGGGTTCCGCTCAGCCAGCCTGCACAGGAGGGCCGAAAGGTGCCCGATGACGTGCACTGCCGTGGTGGGATCGTTGATACCCGGGGAGAGCGCACGCGCGGCAACATCCACAAGCTGCCGGAACCCGAATCCGACGTCCTGGACGTTGGTGCGCTCAAACCCGGTGGCGACGGCGGCATTGGTGGCTTTCGCCAGCTTCTCCCGGGTTTCGGCGGTGAAGGTTGCTCCCGGCGCCACAGGCCAGGCGGTGGCGAAGGGGACGCCCTGCACCAATGAGCTGCCGGGCTCCCGGTCTATTCGCAGAACAGCCCCGGAGTCTTTCGCAGCCTCCAGGAGTGCGTCCTTGTCCAAGGAGGTCAGGAAGCCCGAGGAAGCGCAGGTGATGGGAACGCTGCCGGGCCCCGGACAAGGCTCGGGCCCGCGGCCGGGGCGGTCTTCGGGGAAGACCCTGTCAATGGTTTCCTGGGTTTCCACGTTGACCCTGCGCATCATGGTCTCCACGCGGATCTCGCGGGTGAGATGCGACAGGAAGAGAACCAGCCCCACGACGCTGGCGATGGCGAGCACGAAGGCCAGCGTGACGGAGATTTCCGGAACGAAGGGGGTGTTTCCACTGCCTTCGTCCCGGACACTCCGAAGGACGGTCAGGGCGAAGGCGAACGCTGCCAGGAAAAGCGCCAGGGTTCCGTGGACAAACCGGTCAGAGGTAAAGGTCCGCAGCAGCCGGGGCGAGAACTGACTGCTGGCCAGCTGCAGCGTGACCACGGTGAGCGAAAACGTCAGGGACGTCACCGTGATGAGCGAGCCCGAGATCGCCTGCAGGACGGACCTGGCCGCTGCCGGGCCTCCGCTGAAGAGGAAGACTGTGACGCTCCGGGGCAGCTGGCCGTCAACGTTGCCGTCCAGCGCCGGCAGGGCCATGCCCAGCACCACGGCCAGGGTAACCGCCAGCAGCGGAAGCGGCCACAACCGGGTCCGCAGGGAATCGAGCCAGTGTGCGCTGCGCCCGTTCATCAATGCCACCCCTTCCATTCGTCGGTTGGCCTGAAGCTGGCTGAACCGGAAATGCTAAGCGTACTGTCAACGAGTTCCCCTGTCCCTGTAGCTGGCCGGACTCCCTAGTGAAGGAGCGTGACGCGTATGTGGTTTGATTCGTGGGCTTGAGATTCTCCGTGTCCTGGTCATTGGCTCGGTCTCCTATGCGGCCTTGGTGGTCCTGCGCGTCTCGGGCAAGGACGCTGGGCCAGCTGAACGGGAGAGCACGCCTCCTACGCCGACTCCCTCTTCGAGCCAGCCATGGCAGCCATCACCGGCAGTGGAATCACCGGCACCAGCATCTTCTCCCGCGTGCTCCAAGTCCATCTGGCGATCTACTCCGTGGCCGTCTTCGCCACCCTGGCCGGCACCCTGGGGGCGTACTTCCTGCGGCAAAAAACCAGTTCCCGTGCGCCTGCCTGCCGACGTTGCCAGTGTGCGCTTTTTCTGTCTGATAACAGCAACGTCACCGCTTGCAGGAAACCCATTGCATATCAATTACGTGCGTTGATGTGGAGTCAAGGCCTGCCTAACGTGGAGATTGGGGAAAGGTAAGGGCGATTCCGATTTACCTGATCCAGAAAGCTGACGAGGGGCTTCCCATGGGAATGTCGGAGGAAGAGCGCAGGCGCCTTGAAATGCTCGAAAAGGAGCTGGCGTCCAGTGATCCGGGCCTGGACCAGAAACTGCAGGTTGGTGCGCCCGGCGGGCATCCGCGCGAGGCAGCCGCTATGGCGCGCGGAGTGCTGGCCTTCATCGCCGCATTCGCACTCGTTATCGTGGGGATTGCCACCGAACTCGTCGTTGTGGGGGCGGCCGGCTTCCTGCTGATGGTTGCCGCCGCCCATTGGTTCCTCCGGGACTACCACTTCCAGGACTGGCCGGAAAGGCACCGGAAACCCCCTGAAGCGGCCACTCCCGGGTGAGGCCGAGACCAGCCCCGGGTTCGATACACATCTTGCAACAAGCAAAGGGTGCGGCTCCAGATGGAACCGCACCCTGGGCGCGTGGACTGTACGTCAGTCCTTCTTGAAAGCGTCCTTGACCTTTTCGCCGGCCTGCTTCAGGTCGCCCTTGGCCTGGTCTGCCTGGCCTTCGGCCTTCAGGCGGTCGTCGCCTGTTGCCTCGCCCGTGGCCTCTTTACCCTTGCCGCCAAGCTTCTCGGCTGCGTTACCAATCTTGTCGTCCAAACCCATGGTGTTTCTCCCTACGGTCGGCTCCCGCCGGCGTACCGCCAGCGGCTTACCTTCCCATCGTAACCACAAATCACTAAGGGTGCTGATCATTTCGGCCGCGGCGGGCGGTGCCGCACCTTATCCGTGGGCGGGTTCGCCCGTGATGCGGTGGTCAGCGTGGTTGATGGTTTCACGGATGAGCCGCGCCAGGTGGCCGTCGTGGAGTGAGTAGATCACGTGGCGGCCGTCCTTGCGGGTGTCCACCAGCCCGCTCAGGCGGAGCTTTGCCAGGTGCTGGCTTGCCACTGTCCGCGGGACACCCACGGCTGCCGTCAGCTCCGTAACGGTCCTGGGGCCCTGGGACAGCTGCCAGAGCAGGTGCAGGCGCGTCGGCTCAGCGAGCATCCGAAGGGTTGCGGAAGCCGCCTCCAGCAGTTCCGGCCCCGGGGTCACGTGGTGGACCAGGGACGGCACGTCAGCGGCGGAGATGGCTTTGCTACCGGGCTGGCTGCTCACTGTCCTGCTCCTTCTCTGCGCGGTCCGTGGCCTCCGCGTCATCATGCCGCGGCCAGGAAAGGAATGCTCCTGCACTGCCTATCATCGCAACAATTGTCAGGGCCAGCGCAGCCCAGCCCAGGCCCGCCGCGGCGCCCACCCACCCGGCCAGCGGATAAGTGATGATGTAGCAGGCGTGCGAGAGGGAGAACTGCGCCGCAAAAACGTAGGGACGGGTGTCCACGGTGGACGCGTGGCGGAGGAGCCTTGACGACGGCGTGAGGATGGTGGCGCTGGCAGCGCCCAGCAGCAGCCACAGGCCCAGCAGCAGCCACCACCCGCCTCCGGCGGGGCGCACGGAGAGCGCAGCGGCGCAGGCCAGGACGAAGGGGATGGCGGCGGCGCCAGCGAGCATCACGGACCTGTCCCCGAACCGGCCGAGCGCCCGCGGGGCGGACAATGCCACAATCATGGACCCCGTGCCGAAGCAGGCCAGCGCCAGGGCCAGGTCAGTTTCCGGCCGCAGCAGGACCTCCCGTACGTACACCACAGTGTTGACCAGCACCAGTGCCGTGGGGGCCGCGACCACCATGTTGAGGGCCAGCAGCGACCGCAGCCGCCGGTTCCGCCAGAAGATCCTGGCGCCCAGGGTGGTGCGGTGCCACAGCGAGGCCTGCCGCACCGCAGCTGGCATGGGTTTGGGCAGGGCACTGATGGCCACCAAGGCGGCGGAGGACAGGAAGCCGAAAACCGTCCCGAGGAACAGGTTGCTGTAGCCCACCACGGTCAGCAGCAGCGCGGCTATGGCCGGGCTGGCCAGGGCTTCCATGTCATAGGCCAGCCGGGACAGGGACAGCGCCCGGGTGTAGTCCCGCTCATCCGGCAGGACGGTGGGGATCAGCGACTGGAAGGCAGGAGTGAAGGTGGCGGAGGCGGACTGGAGCAGGAAGACCGCCACGTAGATCTGCCAGGCGTCCGTGATGAACGGCAGGGACAGCGCCATCGCCGCGCGCACCACGTCGGCCCCGATGAGGACCCGCTTCGTCGGCCACCGGGCCGCCAGCGCATTGATCACCGGCGCCAGGCCCACGTAGGCAAACATCTTGACCGTCAACGCAGTCCCCAGGACGGACCCGGCATTGGTGCCGGCAAGGTCATAGGCCAGCAGCCCGAGGGCAACCGTCAGCAGGCCCGTGCCGATCAGCGCAACCATCTGCGCGGCAAACAGCCGGCGGTACGTGATGTTCCGCAGCACCGACAACAATGGGCCCAACTCCTTGAGTGCATATGTGCATGACTATGCACTCAACGGTAGCGTCAGCGGCAGGGAAAACGAAAGGTGCGGCTCCGGTGGAGCCGCACCTTTCCTTGCTGCAAGGCATTGGAGGCGGGCCGGTTCCAGGTGGTGGTGCCGCCTCCGCGGCGCCATCAATGCTCGCGGCGCCCACCGCCGTCGTCCTTTGAACTTCGGTGCCCTGGCCCCTACAGGGGGGAGGAATCCTGAACGGCCGGCGCGCCCGCCCGGCCCGACGTGCCCCAGCCTTGCGCGAGGCGCTCGTAAACCAGGTCCAGCAGCTCAGCGGCCCGCTGGTTCACCCGCCGCGAGTCATCCAGGCTCCGGTCCAGCCGGGCTATCTCCGCCCGCAACTCGGCGATGTCCGATGCGGCTACGGCCAGGCGCAGGTGGACCTCTTCGAGCGGGTCACTCAGCGGCTCGTGATGGTGCATAGCCTCAATCAAAGGATCATTCATGGCAGTGTCCTCCGTTATGTCGGCGGGGCAACAGCACCCTGGGTGACGGGCTTTGCTTACCGCCAAAGAAGAATATATAAGCACACTTACCAATGCCCGGGAAGGCTTGCCCGGGATCAAGGCCTCTGCAAGCCCCCGGCGCTGCATCCGGTGCACTCCCCATGGCCGCCACCGGGCGGGGCTCGCCTGTACTTCCCCTTTTGTGACGCGTAATCTCAGGAGTGTGACGGGATCCATTTCCAGTCCCCTCCCGGTCCCCTGCACAGGCCCCCCGGAGCAGTCGCTGTAGTAAACCGGCGGCACACGGTGCAGAAGCGGAATGGGCCCACCATGGCAACCTCGCACTTCCAGCAGTTCCTTGACCACGCCGCGGTTTTCGATCCGTCCAGCGACGGCTGCCCGGGCCCCCGGCTGCCTCTACAGCGACCCCGCTGTCACGTGATGCCGCCCGGGCGGAGCCAGGAGGTGGCGGAGTGAGCCGCCTTCCCCTCGACGACCTGACCGCGGCTGTGGCGCGCATCCGCGGGTTGCTCTTGAGCCAGGAGAAGGCTGACAGGGCGGTCGGCCTGCTGGCCCAGGCGATCAAGGAAACCATGCCGGGCGCACCCGGAACAGGGGCCTCGCTCCTGGATCCGGGCGGCGGGCTGATCAGCAGCGGCTCCACGGATGCCGTGGTGAGGCAGGCCGACGCCGCGCAGTACGAACTGCGTGAGGGCCCGTGCCTCATGGCGTGGGCAGCGGAAGAAGTGGTCATCGTGCACGACGTCCACACGGACGGGCGGTGGCCCCGCTGGGCGTCGGCCGTTGCCGGGCTGCCCGTCCGCTCCGTGGCCAGCGCGCCGCTGCTGGCAGGAAAGGATTCGATCGGAGCCTTGAAAATCTATTCAGCCCTGCCCGGGCAGTATGACGAAGACCGCGGCCGCACCCTGGCCCTGTTCGCCGGAGCAGCGGCGACTCTTGTGGCCCACGTCCAAGGCAGCGAGGCGCCGCTTCGGATGTCCGAACAGCTCAAAGCCACGTTGGCCAGCCGGGACACCATCAACCGCGCCTGCGGGGTGCTGATGGAACGCCACGGCATCACCCATGACCAGGCACTCCAACAGCTGATCCAGGACGCTCGGGCGGCCGGTGCCTCTTTGGTGCAGGTCAGTGGAAAGCTGGTCGAGCGAGTATGAGGTCCAGGCATACCGGGGGGCCTTCTTTCCCTCCCGTCCACCGAGCCCGACCTGCCGGCCGGGGCGGCGAATGAGCTGATCCGCGGGGCTCCCCGGAGTGACAACCGTCCCCCGCCAGGCAAGTCCGCGCGTCGCGTACCGTCACCCGACATGGACCCAGGGGCGCCTGGTGACGTCCGGAACGGCTTCCCGCAGCACTTCCCTCGTGACTGTAGCGATTTCGCCTTCCCCGAGAAACAGGAACCGCAGAAGGTTGGTGATCGGGTTGCCCTCCGTCCAGCGGAAGTAGATGTGCGGCATCAGCCCGGTGACGTCCCTGATGTGGAGCAGGACGGAGGCGATGGTGTTCGGGACCACGGGCCCGTGGACTTCGAGGACGTTGTAGCCGTGGCGGGTCACACCGCGGACAAACAGTTCCGTTTCGAAATCGGAGGAGTCATCGACGATCACTTCAAGGAACAGCGGCTCGTGTTCGACGGGCAGGTGGCTGACGTCGATGGCTGAGGCGAGCTTGTGCCGGTATGCCTCTGCGGATTTCCGCAGAGGCTCGTGGGCGATGATGGCGATGGGGCCTTCGAGGGTGCTGGACATGAATTCCAGGGCCTGCTGGTCCAGGTGGACACGGGTTGCGTGCAGCTCAAAGGAGCGCCCGACGCGGGACAGCAGGGAAATCACGATGGTGCCGAGAACGAAAACCCCGGCGATTCTGGTGCCCTCGGGGCGTTCGAAGACGTTTGCAATGGTGGTGTAGGTGAAAACCAGGGCGATTGCGCCGAACCCGAGGGCGCGTCCCCGGTGGCCCCCTCGCTGCGCGGACAGCGTGACGGCGACCGCTGCGGAGGTCATGAGCACCAGGACGCCGGTTGCGTACGCGCCGCCCTGCGCGTCGACGTCGGCGTCAAAGAGGTAAGTGATGAGGAAGCTGACAAGGGTGAACACGAGCACAAGCGGGCGCACGGCCCTGGCCCACCCCGGGGCCATGCCGTAACGGGGAAGGTACCGGGGAACCAGGTTCAACAGGCCTGCCATGGCGGAGGCGCCGGCAAACCACAGGATGGCGATGGTGCTGATGTCGTAGATGCTCCCGAAGCCGACGCCGAGGTATTCATGGGCAAGGTAGGCCAAGGCACGCCCGTTCGCCTGGCCGCCGGGCTGGAATTCCTGCTCCGGAATCAGGACGACGGTGATGAAGCTGGTGGCGATGAGGAACCCGCTCATGATCGCCGCGGCACCGGTAAGCATCCGCCGCGTTCCCTTGATACGGCCCGCAGGATGTTCTTCGGTGTCGTTCTCGTCGCCCCTGACCTGGGGCATGACCGCAACGCCGGTTTCGAAGCCGGAAAGCCCCAGCGCCAATTTCGGGAAAACAATCAGGGCGACTGCCACCGCCATGAGCGGGTCCCCGTGGGAAGTCAGCAGGGTGGCCCACCAGTCGCCGACGACGACCGGTTGGGTGGAGATTTGAACCAGCGAGGCGCCCACCACCACGGCATTCAAGCCGAGGTACAGGACCACCAGGACCACCGCGACGGCGATGGCTTCCTTGAAACCGCGCAGGAAGACGGCGCCCAGCAACGCCAGGAGGAACAGGGTGACAAGGACGTTCTGTCCGTGCAGCCAGTCCGGCACAACCGGGTTCTCAATCAGATGGGCGGTGGCGTCTGCAGCGGAGAGGGTCATGGTAATCATGAAGTCGGTGGCGGCGAAGCCGAGCAGGACCAGGACCAGGAGCTTGCCGCCCCAGCTGGGCAGCAACCGCTCGAGCATGGCGATGGAGCCTTCCCCGTGGTGGCTTTCGACGGCGACCCGCCTGTAGACGGGCAGGGCGCCCAGCAACGTCACGGCGACCAGCACCATTGTGGCGACGGGCGAAACGACGCCGGCAGCGAGCGCGGCGATGGCAGGCTGGTAGCCAAGGGTGGAGAAATAGTCGACACCCGTCAGGCACATGACCTGCCACCATGGATGGACCTTCCCGTGGGAGGACGCCGCCACGCCGGGCCCAAGGTGGGTGCCTTTGCTGTCCTGGAGCCCGAACAGAAGCCACAGCCTGAAGGCTTGCATTCCCCTCGGCCGCGGCGCGGAGGGATCAGCTGGCGGCCTGCTCAACGTGGTCATGGCATTTCCTTCCACGCTGCCACTGCACTGGTTCATGCCGAAGCTAGCACCGGGCAAAAGCGGCGGAGCCCGGAGGGACCGTTTATTAATGGTTCCTTTACACGCCGCCGGCCAGGCCTCCAGCCGGCACTCGCCCCGGCCCCCGAAGGTCACAGGAAAAATACTCGATTGAAACAATTCAGCAACCTTGCCACGGCATGCTGTGCATACGGGGACACAACAGCAGGAGGCGCATCATGGAGGCACGTAAAGTTCTCACCGGCCAGCTTCGGATCGGCGACCAGATCGAGGCGTGGCACAACGGCAAGCTATTCCACCGCGGGCGGGTGACCGACGTCGTACCCGCCCTGGAACTGTTCTGGATCCTGGACGCGAGGACGGGCGCGCGGAAGCTGCTGGACCCTGAGGCGCTGGAGATCCGGCATGTGGAGGAGCAGGCCAAGCCGCTGGCCCCGGCCTGATTTCCGCCCTTTTGACGGTGCCGTCCCGGCCAAAGGGACGGCACCTGCGCGTGCATAGAATGGACCCATTGCGGCACCGCTGCGGCAGTACGGGCGTCACCCGCCCGCAACCACCACGAAGGAGCACACCGTGATCGGATTCATCGTTGCAGGCCTCATCATCGGCGCACTTGCCCGCCTCATCAAGCCGGGCAAGCAGAACCTGGGCCTGCTGGCCACCCTCCTGCTGGGCCTTGCCGGCTCCGTCATCGGCGGCGTGGTGGCTTCGCTCCTGGGCACCGGGGACATTTTCGAGCTGAACTTCCTGGGCTTCATCGTGGCCGTCATCGCCTCGGTGCTCCTGGTGGGAACGGCTGAAGCGGTGGCCGGCCGCCGGAGTTCAGTACGCCGCTAAGGCCTCCCCACGGCCATATCCAACGCGAGGTCACGCCGTGCCCTGACCGAGCGCTCAATTGGGCGCGAAGTGACGCCTTGCTGGTGTTAGGCCCTGCCCTGGTACACGTCCGGGATGCCGTCCTGGTCGGCGTCCACCTTTTCCAGTTCTTCGGCCACCCGGTAGTGCCGGTTCCGGGCCTTCAGCACGGCCGTGGCCAGCAGGGCGGCGAGCAGGGACGCGGCCAAGATGCCCACCTTGGCGTGGTCGTCCTGCAGGGTGCCCTGCCCAAAGCTCAGCTCGGCCACCAGCAGCGACACCGTGAAGCCGATGCCGGCCAGGAGTGCCACGCCGAAGACATCGATCCACTTGAACGAGGTGTCCAGCTCCGCCCTGGTGGCCTTGGTCAGGACCCACGTGGTGCCCAGGATGCCGATCGGTTTGCCCAGCACAAGCGCCGCGATGATGCCCAGGGCCACCGGGTCCGCGAGCGCTGAAGCCAGTCCTTCCAGGCCGCCCACCGCCACGCCGGCGGAAAAGAACGCGAAGACGGGTACCGCGATGCCCGCAGAAATGGGCCTGAACCGGTGCTCGAAGATTTCCGCCAGGCCTGGCCCTGCCTCCGGGCCGCCGCCGGCCTGTGACCGGATGACGGGGATGGCGAAGCCCAGCAGGACCCCGGCGACGGTGGCGTGGATGCCTGAGGCATGCACCAGGGCCCAGGTGACCGCGCCCAGGGGCAGCAGGATAAACCAGGATGCAAGGACCTTGCGGCCGAAGAAGTAGCGGAACTTCTGGGCCAGGAACGCATAGATGGCCAACGGAATGAGGGCCAGGAGCAGCGGCACGGGCTGCAGGTCGCTGGTGTAGAAGAACGCGATGATGGTGATGGCGATGAGGTCGTCCACCACAGCCAGCGTCAGCAGGAAGATCCGCAGTGCGCTGGGCAGGTGTGAGCCGATAATGGCCAGCACCGCCACGGCGAAGGCGATGTCCGTGGCCGTGGGGATGGCCCAGCCGCGCAGGGTTTCAGGACTCGTGAAGTTGATTGCCGCATAGATGAGCGCCGGAACCAGCACGCCGCCCGCGGCTGCGGTAACAGGAACTATCGACTTGCTGATCTGGCGAAGATCCCCGGCAACGAACTCGCGTTTGAGCTCCAGGCCCACCAGGAAGAAGAAGATGGCCAGCAGTCCGTCCGCTGCCCAGGCGCCGAGGCTGAGGTCAAGGTGCCAGGGCTCGTAGCCCACCTTGAAATCGCGGAGGGCAAAGTAGCTGTCCGACGCCGGCGAGTTGGCCCAGAGGAGGGCGATGAGCGCAGCGGAGACCAGCAGGGCCCCGCCCACTGTTTCCTTGCGGAGAATCTCCCCGATCCGGAGCGCCTCCGCGTAGCTGCCGCGGGAAAAGACCGCGGGCTTCCGTGGCGGAGAAGGGGGCGTAATCGGCGAGGGATGGTTCATAGGGGCTCCCGGCATCTGGGTTCGACAAAATCATGCCGACCAGACTTCCCGGCGCACCTTTGTCCATCCTACAGGGGCTGCACTGTGCGCCATTTCACTTTTTTCCCATCCGAAACAGGAGCGGCGCCGAATCACTCCTGTCCCTCAACTGGGACAACCATGTCACTTGTATGAGGAGATGCTTTCCGATGAACAAGACACTTCGTTACCTCGCTGTTCCCACCCTCGCTCTGGGGGCCCTTGCCCTTTCCGGAGCCCCAGCCATGGCCCAGGACGGCGCTAACCATTACCAGTCCACCCTGGGCCAGATCAACGGCAGCGCAGGCTCGGGCAGCATCACCCTTGATGTCACTGGCAACCAGGCCCACGTTGTCCTCAAGGTTTCGGGCCTGCCCGCCACCTTCATGGATGCCCCGTACCCGCACGTTCAGCACATCCATGGCGGAGCCCAGGGAACCTGCCCGGGCCCTTCTGCCGACAAGGACGGCGACCAGGTCATCTCCACCACCGAGGGCGCCCCGTCCTACGGCGGCATCGTCACCACCCTTTCCACCAGCGGCGACACCAGCCCCGCCGCAGGCCTTGACCTGAAGGTCGGCGGCCAGGGCGCCGCATACACCGTCGACCGCACGTTTGAACTGAATGCCGAGACCAAGGCGGCTCTCCAGGCAGGCACCGCCGTGGTGGTGGTCCACGGCCTTGACCCCGCAACCCTCAGCGCAGCCGGCCAGGCGGCAAAGAGCGACCTCGCACCCACCCTCCCGCTGGCTGCCACGTCCCCGGCCCTGTGCGGGACCCTGGTGGCCGGACAGATGAAGATGCCGTCAGGCGGCGCTGACACCGGCATTCCCCAGGAAACCGGCACCGGCACCGCAGCCCTCGCGGCGGGCGGTGGCCTCGCCCTGGCTGCCCTCGCCGGCGGCGCCTACGTGGCACGCCGCCGCAACTCCGGATCAGCCGCGTAACTACAGGCTGACTGGATCACCGTGACTGACACGAATTCCGGCCGCCGCGGGGGCGTTGGGGCCTCCACGGCGGCCGGGCTTCTGCTCGCCTTGGCCCTGGGCGGCTGCGGCTCCGGCATGACCGGAACGTCCGACGCCGGCGCCCCACCTTCCGCGGCCGTCGACTCTCCCCCGCCCGCCCCGGCTGCAGCGGCACCTTCCGTGTCCACCCCCGCAGCGGCCGTGCCTCCTGCCGCAGGACCTGCGGCCCTGGCCCGGTCCGAGCCGGTTACCCTGGAAATACCTGCCATCGGAGTGCGGACCGACCTCCTGAAACTCGGCCTGCGGGAGAACGGATCACTTGAGGTCCCCCAGGACAGCGGGAACGGTGCCCCGGCCAGCTGGTACAACGGATCCCCCACCCCTGGCGAACGCGGACCATCCGTCATTCTGGGCCACGTCAACTCGCCCAACGGACGCGGCGGCGTCTTCGCGGACCTCCGCAAGCTGGTCCCCGGGATGGACATCGCCGTTTCCCGCGCTGACGGCAGCACGGCCGTCTTCACCTCTGACCGCGGTGCGCTCTACGGCAAGGACAGCTTCCCCACGCTGGAGGTCTACGGAAACACCTCCGGCCCCGAACTGCGGCTGATCACCTGCGATGGCTACGATCCCGCCACCGGGCTCTTCGACGACAACTACGTGATCTATGCCAAGCTCAAAGCCTGACCCGCGTCCAGGCAAACACCCACCTACGGCCGTAGGATCCGGAACGGATGCGGCCAGGACGGAAGAGCCATGACTAAACGCTTCCCACTGTTCGCCGCCCTGGCACTCTCGTCCCTGCTGCTCGCAGGCTGCGCGGCGGCGGCGGGGTCGACGGAAGCCGGGGCGGGAGCGCCGTCGTCGAACACCCCTGCCCCCGCCGCCGCGCCATCGGGTGCCTCGCCCTCGCCTCAGCAGGACGGCCACGCCGGGCACCACGGCGGCGGCCCCGCGTCCCCGCGGGACGCCAGCAGGGGACCCAGCGAGGCAGCAAGGATGGTGTGCGGGGACCAGCCGATGGACCGGCTCACCGCGATCCTTGACCTTGGGGATGACCCCCATACTGTCGAAACATGGGCGGACAGCACCTTCACGTGCATCTACCACCTGGACGACGGCGCCCTGGAAATCTCCGTCAGGGAGGCGCCGGACCAGGCGGCGGCGCTGACGTACTTCGACGCCATGCAAGCCCTTGCGGTCGGCGCCGTGCCCATTGATGGACTGGCCAACCTCGGTTTTCCTGCCTACGAGACCGCTGACGGCTCAGCAGTGTTCCAGAAGGACAACTTCGTGCTGCAGGTGGACGCATCAGGCCTGCCGGGAACCGTGGGTCCGGATGCCGTCAGCCGCAACGCCCTGGCCTACCAGCTGTCCACCACCATCCTGGCGTGCTGGGTGGAGCACCACTAGCGGCGCGCGCTTTATCCCAGCGGGCCGCGTGTCCCGGGAAACCTGCTAGCCGGCCTGCTGGCGAACCGGTCTCCGCTGCCCGTCCATCGCAATGGCCTTTACAGCCGTCTCCAGGTAGTTGCGCGATTCCGCGGAGTTGGCCAGCTGCACGAGCTCTGCGGCGACCACCACCAGCTTCACGTTCCGGTGGCTGCTGGTGCTGACCAGCATTTGGAAGGCATCCTCCGACCCCATCTTCAGCTGGCCCATGAGGATGCCGCGTGCCTGGTCAATCACCGTGCGGGTGGAGGTCGCCCCAACCACCGCTTCCCGCGCCGTCTGCTCGGTTTCGCGCTGGAGCGTCGCGGTGAGGTCGATCATCACCCCTTCCAGGGCTGTGACCCGGCCGTCGTCCACAATCCCGTCGCCGGAGGTCAGAACACGCCGGGTCCGCCCCTGGGCATCGATAACGCGGTGGTACATGCAGAAGTAGCCGCCGGTCCGGACAACCTGCGCAACAATCTCCTCGCACCGGGGCCTGTCCTCGGGATGCTTGTGGGAGAACAGCAGCTCGAGGGTGGGCACAACTTCGCCCCGCCGGTATCCGTGCAGCTGGAACATGCCCTCGGACCAGCGGATCTTCCCCGACCCTAGATCCACATGGAACGTTCCGGCACCGCAGGGGCTGTCCCCCAGTGCGCTTGAGTAGGTGTAAGGGCCACGGAGTTCCGTCACGGGCCACCCCCCCTTGTAGCAGTCGTCCGCGGGCCGTCGGCACGCACTGCTCCAAGTATTGCCGCCCGGAGACGCGCCGGATAGTGCCCATAGCCCCTTTCCCCCGGCCGGGGAACAGGCAAAGAGCTTGACCGCTATACCCCCTAGGGGTATATTCAAGGTGTTGTCAGTGAAGTGGTATGTCCCGGCCGGTGCCCGCACCGCCATCACAGCCGTTCAACCCCAGCACCCTGCTACTCCAGCAAGGAATCATCCTTCACAAGGAATGGAACTGACATGTTTGACATTGAAAACCGGACCGCGCTCCCCCTGGCCTCCAGTGCCGGCTGCAGCTGCTGCTCCCCTGCCGCACACGCACACAAGGCGCCAGCCGCCGTCGTAATTTCCGACGCCGGCACAGGCTCCCGGCGGACGTTCGCCGTTGAGGGCCTCACCTGCGGCCACTGCGTCCAGACCGTCGAGAAGGCCGTCTCCGCCCTTGACGGCGTTGAATCGGCATCCGTTGACCTCGTACCGGGCGGCCGTTCCGGCCTCACCGTGACGGGCACCGTTTCGGACACGGCGGTCCGGCAGGCCGTCACCTCGGCCGGGTACTCCCTGGCTTCCAACTGACATTCCCGCCGGGGCTGATGGCCCCGGCTGCGGCGTCCTCCAAGGAGGAATATATGGAACACCTGCAGGATCACCAGCACATGCACCATCACGGCGACGGCCCCTCACGCGGGACCCTCACCAAACCCGCGGCTCCCCCGGCGGCCGGCGGGCCGGGCGGCCATGCCCGCCACGACGACGACCACGCCGTCCACACCCACGGGCAGCACGCCGGGCACAGCACGGCCATGTTCAAGAACAGGTTCTGGCTCACGCTGGCGCTGTCCGTCCCCGTGGTCTACTTCAGCCCCATGGTGGGCCACATCCTGGGCTACATGGTGCCCGCGTTTCCGGGATCAGCCTGGATCCCGCCCGTCCTGGGCACCGTCATCTTCCTCTACGGCGGCCAGCCGTTCCTGAAGGGCGGGCTGCAGGAGCTGAAAGACCGCCGGCCGGGCATGATGCTCCTGATCGCCATGGCCATCACCGTGGCGTTTGCGGCCTCCTGGGTCACCAGCCTGGGCCTGGGCGGGTTTGACCTGGACTTCTGGTGGGAGCTGGCGCTGCTGGTGGCCATCATGCTGCTGGGCCACTGGATCGAGATGCGCGCCCTGGGGGCGGCCCAGGGCGCCCTGGATGCCCTCGCCGCGCTGCTGCCCGACGAAGCCGAACGGATCACGGACACCGGAACGGACACCGTTCCCGTCTCCGAACTCCGGCCCGACGACCTGGTCCTGGTCCGCTCCGGCGCCCGCATGCCGGCCGACGGAACGGTGGTGGACGGGCAGGCGGAATTCGACGAGTCGATGATCACCGGCGAATCGAAGACCGTGCCGCGCGGCCCGGGCGATCCCGTGGTGGCCGGAACAGTCGCCACGGATACCAGCGTCCGCGTCCGGGTGACGGCGGTTGGCGAGGACACGGCACTCGCCGGCATCCAGCGCCTGGTGGCCGAGGCGCAGTCATCGTCCTCTCGGGCCCAGGCGCTGGCCGACCGTGCCGCGGCCTTCCTGTTCTACTTCGCTGCCGGCGCAGGCGTCATCACCTTTATCGCGTGGACCCTGATGGGCAGCATCCCGGAAGCCGTGACCCGCACCGTCACCGTCCTGGTCATCGCCTGCCCGCATGCACTGGGCCTGGCCATCCCGCTGGTGATCGCCATCTCCACGGAGCAGGCTGCCCGCGCCGGGGTCCTGATCAAGAACCGGATGGCGCTGGAACGGATGCGGACCATCGACGTGGTCCTCTTCGACAAGACCGGCACCCTCACCACCGGCGAGCCTCAGCTGGTGGACGTTGCGGCCGCTGACGGCGTGGGTGCAGACGAGCTGCTGGCCCTGGCCGCCGCGGTCGAGTCGGACAGCGAGCACCCTGTGGCCCGGGCCATCGTCCGCGCAGCCCGGGAACGCAACCTGACCCTGCCTGCCGCCGCCGGCTTCACCTCGCTGACCGGCCGCGGCGTCCGGGCCTCTGTGGACGGGCGCACCGTGCACGTGGGCGGGCCCGCCCTCCTGCGCGAGCTTGGCGCCGTCGAACCCTCCGCCCTGGCCCGGTCCACCGGCGGGTGGATGGACCGCGGCGCTGCCGTCCTGCATGTCATTGACGACGGCGGCCGCGTGCTGGGGGCAGTCAGCCTCGAGGATGCGGTGCGGACGGAGTCGCGGCAGGCGGTTGCTGCCCTGCAGAACCGCGGCGTGAAGGTCGGCATGATCACCGGCGATGCCCGGCAGGTGGCGCAGGCCGTGGCCGCGGACCTGAAGATCGATGAGGTGTTCGCGGAAGTCCTGCCGGCGGACAAGGACAAGAAGGTGGCCGAGCTCCAGGCCCGCGGGCTGAAAGTGGCCATGGTGGGCGACGGCGTCAACGACTCGCCGGCGCTGGCACGCGCCGAGGTGGGCATCGCGATCGGCGCCGGCACGGACGTGGCCATGGAGTCTGCCGGGGTGGTGCTGGCCGGGAACGATCCGCGGGCGGTCCTGTCCATGGTGGACCTGTCCCGGGCCAGCTACCGCAAGATGTGGGAGAACCTGGTGTGGGCCACGGGCTACAACATCCTGTCCGTGCCGCTGGCCGCAGGCGTCCTGGCGTTCGCCGGCGTGGTCCTCTCCCCGGCCGCGGGCGCGGTCCTGATGTCCGCATCCACTATCGTGGTGGCTTTGAACGCCCAACTGCTCCGGCGGGTGAAACTCAACCCGTCCGAGGTACGTTGAACGTGCAGGAGCGGCCCTGGTGAAGACCCGGTCCGGCAGAAACCAGTCCAGCAGCAACCTGTTCAGCAGAAAGGAGGAAGCAGCATGACCGCACGCACCCGCGTCCTGTCGGCCGCACTCCTCCGCGCGGGACTGCTGGCTGCCGTCCTGGCCATCGTGGCCGGGATCTTCGGAATGCACGTCATGACCGCCCACTCCTCGCACGCGGGGCACGCCGCCGTCGTCCAACCCCAGGCGGCACAACCTGCCGCTGCACAACTCTCCGGCGGGCACCCCGCCGGGGACGCCGCCGTCGTGCATTCCCTCGCCGGGGGCACGGCCGGGGACACGGCCGGGCACCTGGCCGGGCACCCCGCCGTCGAACACCCTGCCGACGAACAGGGCTCAGGACAGGCTCACGGCGCCGCTGCCGGATACCAGGCCGCAAGAGCAACTTTTTCGGCCGCAGAATCCTGCAGCTCCGGCTGCCCGGGCGCGCAGGAAGCCGGCGCGCCCTGCATCCCGCTGGCCAAGACCGCTTCGCTCGCCGTTGTCCCGCCCCAGGCCGGCACCGCCGGGCCCGCGCCCACAGCCATCGCCCGGGGCGCCGTCGGGTACTCGTACATCCCGGCAAGCCCCACACCCTGCGACCTGTCCATCAGCCGGACGTAAGCGGACTGCGCCGCGTGGCTCTCCACGCACGATTGGCCCAGTTCACATTACTTCCCTGAAGGACACCCCAAAAATGAACACGAACCTCAAAACCCTTACCATCGCCGCTGCCCTGGCGGCCTCGCTCGGCCTTGCCGGGTGCGCCGCCGGCTCCGGAGGCTCCGGCGGAAACACCATGCCCATGAACCACGGCAGCTCCGGCCCCATGGCCAGCATGATGCCGGACGCCAGTGCGGACCATAACCAGGCGGACATCATGTTCTCGCAGATGATGATCCCGCACCACGCGCAGGCGGTGGAGATGAGCGACATGATGCTCGCCAAGCCGGACCTGCCCGCGGAGGTCACCGCACTGGCCACCAAGATCAAGAACGCCCAGGCGCCCGAGATCGAGACGATGACCGGCTGGCTCAAAGAGTGGAACGTGCCCGTCATGATGTCGGACCACTCGGGACACGGCATGGGCGGCATGGTGGACTCCCAGGGCCTGGAGAAGCTCAAGGCCGCGCAGGGAACGGAAGCCGTCCGGCTTTTCCTGGAGCAGATGATCGGACACCATGAGGGCGCGATCGACATGGCAAAGCAGGAGATCGCCGCCGGCAAGCACGCCGGGTCCATCCAGCTTTCCCGGGATATCGTCACGTCCCAGGAGGCTGAGATCGCCCAGATGAAGGAGATGCTGGCCGCGCTCTAACCTGCCCCTCCCTCCCGACCCTCTCTCACTTAACGGGCCAAATTGGCCGATGCTCTCTCACTTTCCTTACGAAAGTGAGAGAGCGTCGGCTGGAAAACCGCGTTAAGTGAGAGAGCGTCGGCTGGAAAACCGCGTTAAGTGAGAGAGCGTCGGTTTGGGACGGGACGCAGGGGCCGGCCCCCGTTGCAGTCAGGCGTCGGGCCTGACGTGCTCGGGACGGATTCCGACGCCGATGAACCGGGCAGTCATCCGGCGCAGCAGGGGCGAGGCGAACCGGAGGAGCCCGACGAACCAGCGCGGCGCGACACTGTTGCCGGCGGTTGCCCGGACAATGGCCTTGTGCCCGTTGCACTGGAGCATCTGCATCACCTTCACCGGCTTCTCCCTGCGCCGCTGCACCGCCGCGAGCTTTCCGGCGGGCGCGGCCCCGGCTGCAAGGTCCCCGGAGATGGCGTTGAACAGCGCAACGGCATCCTGGATGGCGAAGTTCACGCCAACGCCGAACATCGGGGACATCGCATGGGCGGCGTCGCCGATCGCGATGAAGCCCGGACGGTACCAGCGGCGGAGCCGGTTGATCTGGACCGAAAGGAGCTTGATCTGGTCCCAGTCCACGAGGGTGGTGACGACGGGGCGCAGAACAGGAGCCGCGTGGCTGATCCTGGCCTGGAGCGCCTCCAGCCCTGCCGCACGAAGCTCGTCGTACCCGCCCTTCCGGATGACCATGCCCGACTGGTACCTGTCGCCGCGGTCGATGGTCAGGACCATGCCCTGGCGGGAGATGTAGCCGAGGGTTGCCGGCGGCGGTTCCGGCGGTTTGGGCAGGCTGAACCAGAGAACGTCGATGGGCACGCCAAACTCGTCGGGAGTCATCCCGGCCGCGGCGCGCAGCCCGGACGCCCGCCCGTCCGCAGCTACGGTGAGCGTCGCACGGATCTCAAGGTCGTCGTCGTCGTCCGCTGTCGCCGCCCGTACGCCGCGAACCTCGTCCTGCTCGACAATGAGGCCAGTGGCTTCGGTGAGCATGCGCAGCTCGAAGTTGGGAAACGCCGACGCCTCGCCGGCCAGGAAGTTCAGGAAATCCCACTGCGGCGCCAGGACCAGGAAGTTGTCGGGCTCCGGGAGGGTCCTGAAGTCCACGATAGTGAAGCGCCGGCCGTCCATGACGACGTCCATCGCGGGCAGGCGCGTGAGCGGCAGCTGCAGGAATTTTTCCCGCAGCCCGAGCTCGCCCAGCAGTGTCACGGTGGAAGGATGCACGGTGTCGCCGCGGAAGTCCCGAAAGAAGTCGGCATGCTTCTCGAGCACTGTGACGCGCAGCCCCGCGCGTGCCAGCAGGTAGCCGAGCACCATCCCGGCCGGTCCGCCGCCGGCAATGACGCAGTCACGCCCGATAACTTTCTCCACGGTCATATCATCGTGCCTCCTGCCCGGAAAGGTGAGAGAGGGTTCCCCAAAAACCCGCATCAAGTGAGAGAGGGTCCGGGTGATGCGTGTTAAGTTGAAATCCGCGGGCTGGACGGTCCGCGCACCGGCTGGAAAGAGAAAATCCCCTTGGACACGTCCGAACCAGTAAAAATCCTGACCGTCTGCACAGGCAACATCTGCCGCTCGCCGGTGGCCGAGCGGCTGCTGCAGGCGGGACTGGACCAGGCGGTGCCGGGCGGTTTCGTTGTGGCCAGCGCGGGCACCCGGGCCATGGTGGGCGACCCCATGCAGCCCCTCTCCGCGGACATCGTCCGCACCTTCGGCGGGAACCCGGACAACTTCGCCGCCCGCCAGCTGACCCCGAAGATCCTCCGCGGCGTGGACCTGGTGCTCACCATGACCTCCGCACACCGCGGCGAAGTGCTGCAGCTGGACGCCTCCTTCCTCAAACGGACGTTCACCATCCGCGAGTTCGCCCGCATGCTCGACGTCCTGGACCAGCGTGCAGCAGCGTCCGGGGGCAGCGCGCCCGCCGCCGCGCCCGCCAGGGATGATGACGACGACGGCGGCTGGCTGGGCGCCAACACCGCCTTCTGGAAGAGCCTCCCGGCACGGGCCGCGGGGGTGCGGCACCTGTCCTTGCCCGCCGACGCCGCCGAGAACGACATCGTCGACCCCTACCGGCGCGCGCCCGAGGTGTACCGGCAGATGGAGGACGAACTGGCGCCCGCGATCGTCTCCATCCTCCGCCACGCGCGCCTGAACGCACCGGCTCGCGGGACACGTGCGGAGTCGCCGTAGCGTTCGGGCGGTCCCGCACCTCTCCGGCGACCCCGGCACTTCTCCCGGCGGCGACGTTCCCGGCTGACCGCGCTGCCGCCGTCGTAATCAAGCGTGATTCGTCTGACCCCGTCAGGCGACGCAAGGTGACAGTTTGGACAACTTTGTAGCCAGCAGGGCCTCGGCTGGCGGACACTGATCCCACCCATTCACAAAGAGGTGAGGCACAATGAGCACGCCTGACGGTTCTGACCCCTCCGGCCCCAACGCATCCGCGTCCGCCCCCAGTCCCCACAACGGCAGCTGGGTGGCGCACGGCCGCCGGCGCTGGATAGCCGCACTGCTGGCGCTGGTCCTGGTGGCCGCCGCCGTCGTCGCAGTCATCAGCCTCAACCGTTCCGGCACGGAGGCGCAGCCCGCCGCGACGCAGAGCGAATCGCCGTCCCCGTCGGCCACCCCCTCGGAAACTCCTTCCGAAACGCCGCCGCCGGCCCCTGCTCCCCCGCCGCCGCCCGAGCCGATCCCGGAGCTGCCTGCGGCGCCCATGAACGTGCTGGTCATCGGCAGCGACAGCCGTGCCAGTGCTCGGGACGCCGCAGCCCACACGGCGGCAACCGGCGAGGCCATGGACCACCGGTCGGACACCCTCATGCTGGTCCACGTCCCCGCCGACCGCAGAACCCTGTACATCATCTCCATCAACCGGGATACGTGGGTGGACATCCCGGGCTTCGGCGGCGCAAAGATCAATGCCGGGCTGCAGTACGGCGGCATCGACATGACCACCCAAACGGTGCAGTCACTGTTCGGGATCACCATTGACCACACCGTGATGCTGGACTTCCACGGCTTCCGGGGCATGGTGGACGGGCTGGGCGGGATCGACGTCAACGTGCCCATTCCGTTCCAGTCCACGCACGACACGGGGCACGTCTTCGGCCCCGGCGTGAACCACCTGGACGGGCAGTCCGCGCTGGAGTTCGCCCGGGAGCGGTACGCATTTTCCGACGGCGACTTCCAGCGCGTGCGCAACCAGCAGATCCTGCTCAAAGCCATCCTGGCCCGCCTGACCGGCGGGGGCGGCCTGAACGACGTCAACGCCGTGCGCGGTCTGGTGGATTTCGCGTCCTGCTGCCTGACCGTGGACCGGGGCTTCGACCCCGTGCAGGCTGCCATCCTTGCCTACAGCCTGCGGAACCTGGACGTGAACGCGATCGGCACCATGACCCTGCCCACGGCGGGCTCCGGATTCATCGCGGGCCAGTCGGTTCTGTTCCCGGATTACGGGGCGATCAACGCCGTTGGGGCTGCGCTGCGGGAGGGGCGGATCGGGGAGTTCGCGGTTCCGTAGCCGACTGAGGCCGCGGGCATTGGCGGACGAGCGGGCCTGCCCCGCATGAGCGGTGCCGGGCAACGCCGTTCCTGCGGTCGAGGGCCGCTCGTCCGGCTAAGGGGCCCACCTGGCTGTTCAACCGGGGCTCACCCGGGGTTCACCGGCGGGAAAACGTCTGTGCGCCCGGCCCCTGGAGGCTGGACGGCATGACTGACATTTCACGCCGCACCATCGTCAAGGGATCCGTCCTCGCTGCCGCACTGGCAGCCACACCCGCCGCCGCCCAGGCCGCCACAGTGCAGTCGCCGGCCGGCGTCGCGCTGGTCCGGAACCGGCTCACCCTGCCCAGCGGCATCGCCACCGGAGACGTCACCTCCGATTCCGCCGTCCTGTGGTCACGTTCTTCCGGTGCCGGGCGGATGACCGCGGTGCTGCGGGCCGTGGACGACGGCGGCGAGGTCCTCCGCGGCCGGGGCGCCTTTGAGCGCGTCCTCCGCGGGCCCCGCGCCACCCAGGCCTCCGACTTCACCGCCAAGATCCACGCCGGGAACCTGCCCTCCAACACGCGCTTTGCACTGGAGATCAGCTTCGAGGACGACGGCGGCGCGGCCGGCGAGACTGTCAGCGGCAGCTTCCGCACGGCTCCCGACGCCGGGACGTATAACGGCAACGGCCGCACCGGTGACACAAGCAACGGCGGCGAGGTGCCGGCGTCGTCCGCCCAAAGCTTTGTGTGGACGGGCGACACCGCCGGCCAGGGCTGGGGCATCAACGAGGAAATCGGAGGGATGCGCGGCTACCGCGCCATGCACCAGACCCGCCCAGACTTCTTCATCCACTCCGGCGACACCGTCTACGCCGACGGCCCCATCACGGAGACCGTGGTGGAGAAGGACGGGCAGGTGTGGCGGAACCTGGTCACGGAGGAGGTGTCCAAGGTGGCCGAGACGCTCACGGAATTCCGCGGCCGGCACCGCTACAACCAGATGGACGCCAACATGCGGGCCATGTTCGCTGACGTCCCCGTCATTGCCAACTGGGACGACCACGAGACCACCAATAACTGGTACCCCGGCGAGATCCTGGACGATCCCCGCTACACCGTCCGCGACGTCAACACCCTGGCAGCACGGGGCCGGCAAGCGTGGCAGGAGAACATGCCCATCGCCGATTCCTCGGCCCTGTGGCGGCCGGGAACGTTCGACGACGCCGGCCAGTACCAGCCCGCCCGCATCTACCGGAAGATCAGCCGCGGCCCGCAGCTGGACATCTTCTGCCTGGACATGCGGACGTTCAAGTCCCCCAACACGGACGGCAAGGAGCCATACGCCACCTCGATCCTGGGCCAGGAGCAGGTGGACTGGCTGATCCGCGAGGTGACCAAGTCCAAGGCCACCTGGAAAGTCATCGCTGCCGACCTGCCGCTGGGCATCATCGTGGGCGACGGGCCGGTCAACCAGGAAAGCGTCGCAAACCGCGACGCCGGTGCACCCCTGGGCCGTGAGCTTGAGATCGCCGGGGTGCTGAGCGCATTCAAGCGCAACCAGGTTAGGAACGTGGTGTGGCTGACCGCCGACGTTCACTACTGCGCCGCGCACCACTACTCCCCTGAGCGTGCGGCCTTCACCGACTTCGACCCCTTCTGGGAATTTGTGGCCGGGCCGATTGCGGCGGGTTCCTTCGGACCGAACAAGATGGACGGCACGTTCGGGCCCGAGGTGGTGTTCTCCAAGGCGGGCAAGTTCGCCGGAGAGTCACCGCGCAACGGCGAGAACCAGTTCTTCGGTCACGTGCAGCTGGGCGAAGACAACACTTTCACGGCAAGCCTCCGGAACGCCAACGGCGCCACGGTGTTCTCCAAGGTGCTGACGCCGGAGCGGTAAGCCGGCGGGCATTTCCGCGCCTGATCCGGACAGCCGCGCCCCGGGCCCCGGGAGCGGGTGTCCGAATCGGGCGCGGATTTCGGTTGCGGGCGCGAGATGCCGGCCGCCGTCGTCCGTTATTTTCCCCGTCCGCTGGGTACGCCGCTGGTAGTGTTCCTGCATTCGGAACGGCACGCAGACGGGGTGATTCTCTTGAACGACGACGGGCTGACAGAGGCTGTGCAGGAAGCCGGGGCGGTGGAACTGCTACTGGTCCGGCACGGCGAGAGTGAAGGCAACGTTGCCGCCACCGAGGCCCGGGAGGCAGGGGCGGCGGTCATCGCCGTGCCGGCCCGCGACGCCGATGTGAACCTGTCCGACATTGGGCAGGAGCAGGCCAAGGCCCTGGGCGCGGCCTTGGCCCGGACCGCCGAGGAGTTCCGGCCGGACGCCGTGGTTTCCTCGCCCTATGCACGTGCCCGTCAGACGGCGGAAATCGCCGTGGAGGTGGCGGGCTGGCCCGTGAAGGTGCGCACCGATGAACGGCTCCGGGACCGCGAACTGGGCATCCTGGACCGGCTCACCCGGCTGGGCGTGGAGCAGCGTTACCCGGACGAGGTGGAACGCCGCGAATGGCTGGGCAAGCTGTACTACCGGCCGCCGGGCGGGGAATCCTGGGCGGACGTGGCCCTCCGGCTGCGCTCCGTCCTGGCGGAACTGAACAACCTCGGCACCGGGCATCGGGTGATGCTGGTGTGCCACGACGCCGTGATCATGCTCTTCCGGTACGTGCTTGAAGGGCTGAGTGAAGCAGAACTCCTGGACCTGGCGGCCACCACCTCGGTCCTGAATGCCTCCCTGACCCGCTATGTGCGGCCCTCCGGCGCCGGCCGCTGGACGCTCGAAAGCTTCAATGTCGCGGACCACCTGACCGAGCAGGGCGTTGCCGTGACCGAACATGCCGGGGACGCCAGTGTCCACCCGCGGTGAGGCGGGCGCGGCCGGGGCCGCGCAGCCAGCCCTGGTGACGCCGTCGCTCCTGCGCGACTGGCCGCTCCCTGCCGCCGGCGAGGACAAGTACTCCCGCGGATCGGTATTGGTGGTCGGCGGGGCCCGGGCGACTCCCGGTGCCGCCCTGCTCTCCGGTGCTGCCGCCCTTCGGGCCGGCGCCGGGAAACTCACCCTGGCCGTCGCGGAATCGGTGGCTGTCCACGTGGGCGTCGCGCTGCCGGAGTGCGGGACAGTGGGCCTGCCGGAAACCCCCGGCGGGTCCGTAACGGCCGAGGGACTGGACCTCATTGCCCCGTACCTGGACAAGGCAGATGCCGTGCTGGTGGGTCCGGGCCTCGATGACCTGGACCTGGCCGAGGAGCTGCTCCGGGCGCTGCTCGGGCGGGAGGCCGCCTCCGGGAAAGGGAACGACGGCGGAGGTCCCGCCGTCGTCCTCGATGCCTACGCTTTGGGTGCCTTGGCCAACGTGGAGGACCAGTCCGGTCCGTGGAAGGGGCGCCTGATCCTGACGCCCAATCCCAAGGAGGCTGAGATCCTGCTTGGCCGCGGGCTGGAGGACCTGCCGGCCGATGTTGCTGAGATTGCCGAACGGTACCAGGCGGTGGTGAGCTGCCAGGGCCTGATCGCGAGGCCGCCGGGTGATGCTCCGGAAGAGGCGGAGCTCTGGAAAATCACCACGGGGTACGGCGGGCTGGGGACCTCAGGCAGCGGGGATGTCCTGGCCGGTGCCATCGCCGGCCTTCGCGCCCGGGGAACCAGTGAAGCGCAGGCTGCGTGCTGGGGCACCCATCTTCATGCGGCTGCTGCGGACAGGCTTGCCAGCCGGCTGGGACCCTTGGGCTTCCTGGCGCGTGAACTCGCGGACGAGCTGCCCGCGCTGATGCTGGAACTCAACACCTGATCCCTCCAGGTTAAAAGCAACGCGGGGTCACTTACGGTCCATCCGACAGGGTTTTTTGCGCGATAGGTGACCCCGCGTTGCTTTCTCCGGACATGAGACGGCCCCCGGCCGAAGCCGGGGGCCGCCATACCGGGAAGTGCGGGTGTAGGCTGCCGGTGCGCTTTAAGCGCTGTGGCGTGCATACTGTGCAATCCGCCCTAAAGGCAGTCAGCAAATCCCCGACTTTCCGATCCTGTGTTGAAGCTAGGCGGCAATCTCTTGCTTGGCCCCCTTCGTCTCAATTTCAATCTTGCGCGGCTTGGCCTTTTCGGCGACAGGAATCCGCAGCGTCAGGACACCGGCGTCGTACGTAGCCTTTACGTTGTCAGCATCCAGGGTGTCCCCGAGGATCAGCTGGCGGCTGAACACGCCGCGCGGCCGCTCGGAGGCGATCAACTCGGTGTCCTTGCCTGCAGGGTCGGGGCGCTCGGCCCGTACCGTCAGGACGTTCCGTTCCACATCCAGATCCACAGAATCCAGTGCGACGCCGGGCAGATCAAAGGCGACGACAAATTCCTGGTCCTCCCGCCACGCGTCCATCGGCATCGCTGCCGGGCGCGCCGCCGTGCCGAGGACCTGCTGGGCCAGCCTGTCCAACTCGCGGAACGGATCAGTTCGCATCAACATGGCTTCCCTCCTCGTAAGAGACGGTCCAACACTTTTCCGCATCAGCCGATCTGTATTGGCTGATATAGATTTTTTATCACTGGGGAATCAGGTCTGCAAGGGGTTCCGAAGGGTATTTTTGAAGTTTTTTGCGGCCTCGCGGGACATGGGTGAGGGGCCCATCGCGGTACGCGAAAGGCCCCTCAGATGCTGGTTGTCAGCTCCGCGTCGGGTCCGGCCGCAGCGGTGCCGGGCCCGGATCCGGCACCGGCAGCGGGCCCGGGGGTTCCGGTGCGGGGAACGGATTGGGAGCCGGCGGGCCCGGGTGGCCGGGGTGGGCTGGATCTGGCTGGTCCGGGCCTGGCTCCGGCGGGAACGGCTCGGGCTCGTGCACTGGCGGGATGGTCATGTGACGTTCCCCTCTCACGTTTGATGGACGTGCCTTGGCGTGAACAGGATACGCCCGCCGCCTCAAGCCCACTAGGCCGGCGGCCCGCCGTTCCCGTCAGTCCGGGACGGCACCCACCAGCCGGAGCCAGGCGCGCAACTGGTGCAGGTCCGACTCCCCGCAGCGGAAACCGACATGGCCGTCCGGGCGCACCGCAACGATGCCGCGGCCGGGATGGCTGCTGAGCCGATGCACATGGACCTTGCGCCCTGAAAACGCGAGCTCCGCGCCCGCCACATCCCAGCCGGCATCATGCTCCAGCAGAATGTGGACGCCCGGCGCGGCCGTCAGCTCGTGAAGGCGGGCGGGCCGCCCGCCGGTGGCTGCCGGCGCGTCCGGCAGCCGGTCCCCCGGCCGCGGCCACCGCGCTGCGGGCGGGGTGCCCTCCAGCGAGATGCCGCTGTTCCGGTAGCGGACAAAAGGCTGTGCCATCAGCCTGATGCCGGCAGACGTGAGGCGCCGCCGGCGCAGCAGCACCGGCAGCAACGGCGCGGAAACCGGAAGGAGGCCGCGGAGCAGGCGCGCAAGGGGGTGGGGTGACGCTTCCCCGAAAAAGATGACGTGGGTCAGGGCCAGCACGCGCCGGGCGGCGAGGCGGCGCTCGTAGTCATAGGAGCCGAGCAGTTCCGGGTGCGTCCCGCCGTCGGAAGCAAATCCAAGCTTCCAGCCAAGATTCAGCGCATCAAGGATGCCGTTGTTCATCCCCTGGCCGCCCGCCGGCGAATGGGCGTGCGCGGCGTCTCCGGCCAGGAACAGGTTCCCGCTGCGGAACCTGCTGGCCACTCGGTGCTGCAGGCGGACCTGCGCGGACCACCGCACGTCCCGCACCGTCGCCTCCAGCCCCGACTCCTGGACGAGCCGGGCCACTTCCCCCGCCGGGACTGCCGGCCCCAGCTGCCCGAACGGGCCGGCGGCATGCGGGTCTGCCGTGCGGGTGGCGAGCAGCCGCCACGTGGCGCCCTCGCCCAGGGCGAAAAGGAACGCAAGCCCCGCGCTTCCCACAGCGACATGGAGGAGGCCGGGGTCCAGCGGGCCATCGAGCTCCAGGTCGGCCAGGACTGCCTCCACCCGGTACGGCGCCCCGCTCCACTCGGCACCGACGAGCCCGCGCACGGTACTGGATTGCCCGTCGCATCCGGCGAGGAAGCGGCATTCGTGCTGCTCCAGGCCCTGTTCGTGCGGGTTGCCAAGGGTCCGGTTCGCCCCGGGGAAGTGGCCGTCCGCCAGCCGCAGGTCGGCGCGCAACGCTCCGCCCCTGCCCGGGAAGGCGGCGAGGCCACGGAACTCAACGCCCCAGTCCACCGGCACGTCCCGGGCTTTGAGCGCGCGCCACAGAACGTCTTCGACGTCGGCCTGACGGACCAGCGTCAGGTGCGGGAAGGCCGTGTCCGGAAGGTCGGCGTGGCCAAGCCTGGCCTGCACCACCCGCTTGCCGAGGTGGATGCGTGCCTCCGGGGTGGTGTCCGCCCGGCTGAGCAGTTCGTCCGTGACACCCAGCGGCCGGAGTCCCTCGAGTGCGCGGGCGTGGAGCATCATTGCCCGGGAGGGGCGCACCCGTTCCGCCCGCCGGTCGACAATGCGTACGGTGGCTCCGTGGGCATGCGCCTGGAGCGCAGTTGCCAGGCCGGCGGGACCGGCGCCCACCACCAGGACGTCGCTGTGGACGGTCATGGGTGGCCCAGGAGCCGCCACCAGGCCGGGCCGGCCCCGGCGGCGGCAGCTTCCATCCGGGCCGGGTCTGCGAGCACCTCATCCCGGCGCAGCCCGGGCAATACTTTGTACCTGATCGAGCCCGGGACGCTCACCAGTTCCAGGACCCGCCACAGGGATGCCGCGTAATGGTGTGCCCTTTCCGCGCCATCCCATTCGTAGAAGCCCCGATACACTCCGCGGTCGTCATGCGCGCACCAGAGCTTTGACACGAAACCAGGAAACCCGACGAAGAGCGGCGTGTTGAGCAGGCTTTCGGCTTCGAACAGGCGGTGCGCCCTGCCCCGCACCAGCCTGAGCCTGAAGGCGACAACGAGGGTGCACGGCTCCCCGGGCGCGGCTCGGACGGCCGTTTCCCGGTACACCCGCGACGTGCTGCCGTCCGCGAACTGCAGGACGCGTCCCACGTTTTCCCCGGGCAGGTGGACCTGCCGCCGGGCCAGCATCACGAAGCTCCTGCCCACACACCCGGCCACCGCCCGCCAGGCCTGGGCCCTGGGGGCCGGACCTTGTTCGCTGGACATTGCCGCTCTCCTTCCGCGCCCCCTGGTGTCCGTCCGCTCTGTCCCTCCACTCCCTCCACCGTCCCGCACACCGGTCCCCGTCCCTAGGGTCTTTGGCCCTTTTCCGCCCCGCACCGCTGCCGCGCGCACCGCCGTCGGACGCCCTTTACTCCCGCGCCGGGAGGCGGCGATCCCCCGGTAGCGAACGGCCGGATAATTGTCGGCGCGGATCTATATATTGAAGGAATGACCCAGACTCCGCTGCGGGACTCCGCCGCCACTGCCGCTCCCACACCGCCGGTTGCCAAGAAGATCCCGTCCGAACGTGTCCACCACGGGGACGTTTTCGTGGACAACTACGAGTGGCTCCGGGACAAGGAATCCGCCGAAGTGGTGGCGCACCTGAAGGCCGAGAATGCCTACCAGGAAGCGGTCACCGCACACCAGGAGCCGCTGCGCGAGGCCATTTTCCAGGAGATCAAGGGCCGCACCCAGGAAACGGACCTCTCCGTGCCGCACCGCAAGGACGGCTGGTGGTACTTCAGCCGCTCCGTGGAGGGCAAGGAATACGGCATCCAGTGCCGGGTCAGGGCCGCGGACACCGGGGACAAGGTTGCCGACTGGACCCCGCCCGCCGTCCAGCCCGGCGTCGAAATCCCCGGCGAGGAAGTCCTGCTGGACGGCAACGTGGAGGCGGAGGGCAAGCCGTTCTTCTCGGTGGGCGGCTCGGCCGTAACCGTGGACGGCACCCTCTACGCCTATGCCGTGGACAACTCGGGGGACGAGCGCTTCACCCTCCGCATCAAGGACCTCAGCACCGGCGAGCTGCTGCCGGACGTCATCGAGAACATCTTCTACGGCGTTGCCTTCTCCCCCGACGGCACCCGGATTTTCTACACAATGGTGGATGATTCCTGGCGCCCGTACCAGGTGAAGGCGCACGTCCTGGGCACGCCTGTGGCCGACGATGTGGTCATCTACCAGGAGGACGACGCCGCCATGTGGCTGGGCTTCGAGCTCTCAGCTGACCGGCGCCACCTCGTGCTGGGCATCGGGTGCTCGGAGTACAGCGAAACCCGCCTGCTCCGCTTTGACGACCCCGCCCAGGAGCTCACCACCGTGATCTCCCGGAACGACCACGTGCTCTATGAGGCCGAGCCGTTCCTGCTTGCCGGGCCGGACGGCGAAAAACGCGAGCGCATCCTGCTGACGCACAACCGCGGTGCGGTCAACTCCATGGTCTCCCTGGCGGACCCGGCGGAGCTCGCCAAGCCGCTGGCAGAGCAGGCCTGGGTCACCGTCGTCGAACATTCCGACGACGTCCGCATCAACGGCGCGGGAGTCACCTCCACGCACTTGGTCGTTTCCATCCGCAAGGACACCATCGAGCGCGTGCAGTTCATCGGTCTGGCAGGGCTGGGGACGCCCGCCCAGGAAGAACCCGTGGAGCCGGCCTTCGATGAGGAGCTCTACACTGCGGGCGTAGGCGGGTCGGACTACGAGGCCCCGGTCATCCGGCTGGGCTACACGTCCTACTTCACGCCGTCGCGCGTGTACGACTTCGTGCTGCCCACCCCGCAGCAGCCCGCGGGTGAGCTGCTGCTGCGGAAGGAAAGCCCGGTCCTGGGCGGCTACGACGGCAGCGACTACGTCGCCACCCGGGAGTGGGCAGACGCCGCGGACGGCACCAGGATTCCGCTCTCCGTACTGCGGCACAAGGCCGTGAAGCAGGACTCGACGGCGGCCGGCCTGGTGTACGGGTACGGCTCCTATGAGCTGAGCATGGATCCGGGCTTCGGGATCGCGCGGCTGTCGCTGCTGGACCGCGGCGTGGTGTTCGTGATCGCCCACATCCGCGGCGGCGGGGAGCTGGGCCGGCACTGGTACGAGGACGGCAAGAAGCTCACCAAGAAGAACACGTTCACCGACTTCATCGACGCCACAGACTGGCTGGCCGGTTCCGGCTGGGTGGATCCTGCGCGGATCGCCGCCCTGGGCGGATCGGCCGGCGGCCTGCTGATGGGGGCCGTGGCGAACATGGCGCCGGAAAAGTACGCAGTGATCGTGGCGCAGGTGCCGTTCGTGGACCCCCTGACCAGCATCCTCGATCCCGAGCTGCCGCTATCCGCCCTGGAGTGGGAGGAGTGGGGCAACCCCATCACCGATCCCGCGGCCTACGCCTATATGAAGTCCTACTCCCCCTACGAGAACGTCAGGGAGGCGGCGTATCCCAAGATCGCCGCCGTCACCTCCTTCAACGACACCCGGGTCCTGTACGTGGAACCGGCCAAGTGGGTGCAGGAGCTGCGGAGCAAAACCACCGGCACCGAGCCCATCCTGATGAAGATCGAGATGGATGGCGGGCACGGCGGCGCGTCCGGCCGCTACGTGCAGTGGCGGGAACGGGCCTGGGACTACGCCTTCATCGCCGATTCCCTTGGCGCCACCGAGCTGCTGCCCGGCGCCGGCCTGAAGTAGGACGACGCCGTACGCCATCGACTGCTCCGATATTGCCGTTTAGAGCCTCCAAAACGGCGTTTTCGGAGCAATCGATGGGGAAACCGCTCAGGACTGTGGATGCTCCGCCAGCCACTCGGCCAGCGTTTCGAGATTGGCGCGGACGGTCCTTCCCTGGGCCCGTTCCACCAGCGGGTCGGCCAGCTTGCCAAAGATGCCGCCCAGGCCGGACGCGGCTTCGATCCGCTCGGTGACGCGGGTGCCGCCGTCGGCCGGTTCGAGTGTGATGGTAATGGTGAAGTCCAGCTTGCCCTCGACGGAACGGGACACCATGCGCCGGGGCGGATCAAACTCAGTGATTTCGGCGGTCCAGTCGAACTGCCGCCCCATGATCTTGCTGGTTCCGCGGCCCCGTGAACCCACGCCCAGCGGGCCGTCACCGATCTGCCCGGACGAGGTGACCGAGGAATCGTAGACGGCGATGTTCTCGAATTTCGACAGGAAGTCAAAGACCTCCTGCTGCGGCCGGGGAATGACGACGGTTTCTTCCACAACAGGCATTGGATTCTCCTTGGACAACGGCCTGGTGCCGGCCCGGCTCGGCCGGCAGGTAGGCACAGCGCCAGCTTGGCCCGACGGCTTTGGGCTGTCAAGACGCTGCCGGAAAGCTCACCCTCGTGGTTCATCGACTGCTCCAATAAAGCCCTTTTGAGCCCCCGGAACGGCGTTTTTGGAGCAGTCGATGGGCATTTCCGCGGAAGCAGGCACTCCCCTTTTATTTCTCCATCCGCTTTTCTTAACGCCCGATTTTAGTAAGGTAAGGCTCTACTAATAAGATTGCCGGATGACCACGCAGCTTGATTTCGCGCGGGTTTCTTTCGCTGCCGATCTTGCGCGCTACGGAAACCGGCCTGCCATCCTTGCCGACGGGCTGACGCTGACCTACCGGGAGCTGGCCGCCCGCGTCGACAGCTTTGCCCGGAGGCTGGGCACTGAACGGCGCCTCATCGCCCTTGCGGCGTCCAACGACGTCGAATCGCTGGTGGCCTACCTTGCCGCCCTGGCGTCCGGCCACCCGCTGATCCTCCTCCCGGAGGACAAGCCGGCTGCACTCGAATCCCTGGTGGCGGCCTACGACCCCGACGTCGTGGTCCGCTCCGCGAACGGCGAGTGCGTCCTGGACGAACGCCGGCCCGGGACCCGGCACACCCTGCATCCGGACCTTGCCCTCCTGCTCAGCACGTCCGGCTCCACGGGCTCCCCCAAACTGGTGCGCCTCTCCCACGCCAACCTGCAGGCCAACGCCGAGTCCATCGCTACGTACCTGCGAATCACGGCTGAAGACCGGGCCGCCACTACCTTGCCGATGTCCTACTGCTACGGCCTCTCGGTCATCAACAGCCATCTGCTGCGCGGCGCCGGCCTGGTCCTGACCGGACTGTCGGTGGTGGATCCGTGCTTCTGGGAGCTGTTCCGGCGGGAAGGTGCCACGGCGTTCGCCGCCGTTCCCTACACCTTTGAGCTGCTGGAGCGCGTGGGCTTCGCGGACATGGACCTGCCCAGCCTGCGCTACGTCACCCAGGCCGGCGGCCGGCTCGCCCCGGAGAGCGTCCGGCACTACGCGGAACTGGGCCGCCGGCAGGGCTGGGAACTCTTCGTCATGTACGGCCAGACGGAGGCCACGGCCCGGATGGCGTACCTGCCGCCGGACCTTGCCGCCGCCCATCCCGGCGCCATCGGCGTGCCCGTCCCCGGCGGAGACTTCCGCATCGAACCCGTGCCCGGACTGGCCGACGGCGAGCTGGTGTACACCGGGCCCAACGTCATGCTGGGATATGCCGAGACCCCGGAGGACCTGGCACAGGGCCGCACCGTCACCGAGCTCCGCACCGGCGACCTCGCGGTAAAGAACGCCGCGGGCCTCTACGAGGTGCGCGGACGGCGCAGCCGGTTCGTCAAGATCGTGGGACTGCGCGTGGACCTGGGCCAGGTGGAACGCCTCCTGGCGGACCTCGGCGTGCACGCGGCGAGCGCCGGAACGGACCAGGGGCTCGTCGTCGCCGTGGAGGGAACCCACGACACCCGGCTGCTCACCAAAGTCCTCGCCCAGGGCCTCGGCCTGCCGCGCGCCGCCGTCGACATCCATGCCGTGGCGGAACTTCCCCGCCTGGCCACCGGCAAGGTGGACTACCCGGCAGTGGCAGCGCTCTCCGCAGCTGCCCCGGACAAAGCGGCCCCGCACAAACGCACCCCGGACAATCGCTCCCCGCAGGAGCCGCAGGGCACCGCGGCCGGGCCGGACACCGTCAGGCGCATCTACGAGGACACGCTGGAGCAGACGGACATCGCGGACACGGACACGTTCGTCTCGCTCGGCGGCGACTCCCTGTCCTTCGTGGCGGCCTCGGTCCGGCTCGAGCAGGCCCTCGGCCACCTGCCCCCGGACTGGCATGTCACGCCGGTCCGCGACCTGGAACCGCGCCGGCCGGGCCGGCCCGCCCGGACCCGGCTCGCACGGCTCTTTGCCCCCACGGACACCAGCCTGGTCCTCCGGGCCGTGGGAATCTTCCTGATCGCCGGCACGCACATCGGCCTGTTCAACTGGCAGGGCATGGCCCACGTGCTGATTGCCGCGGCCGGGTTCAACTTCGCACGCTTCCAGCTCTCCGGCGAAAGGCTGCCCCGCCTGCGCCGGCAGCTCACCAGCGTGGCCCGGATCGCCGTGCCCAGCATGGTGTTCATCGCCTTCGCCTACCTGGTCACCGACCACTACGGCCTGGTCAACATCGTGCTCCTCAACGCCATCCTGGGGCCGGAGCAGGTGACCACGCAGTGGCATTTCTGGTTCATCGAGGTGATCGTCTACATCCTGCTGGCCATGACGGCCCTGCTCTCCATCCCGTGGCTGCACCGCGCGGAACGCCGATTCCCGTTCATTTTCCCGCTCATCCTGTTCGGCGGCGGCCTCCTGACCCGGTACGAACTCGTGGAGCCGGGTGTGCCGTACACCGTCCCCGCACTGTGGCTCTTCGCGCTCGGATGGGCGGTGGCCCGGTCCCGCAACCTCGCCCAGCGCTGCATTGTCTCCGCCCTGGCCGTCCTCACGGTTCCGGGGTTCTTCGAGGACGCCAACCGCGACGTCACGGTGATTGCCGGCATCCTGCTGCTTGCCTGGCTGCCCGCCCTCCCCATGCCGCGGGCCCTGGGCCGCGTGACGGTCCTGCTGGCCAGCGCCTCCATGCACATCTACCTCGTCCACTGGCTGGTCTACCCGCCGCTGGCGGGCCTGGGCCTTCCGCTCGCACTGGCCGCCTCCCTGGCGGCAGGCGTGGCCTACTGGGCCTTGTGCAACAGGGTTGCCGGCGCCGCCCAGCGTTTGCGCGCACGGACGTGAGCGGACGACGGCGGCCCTCCTCCGCCGTCGCCCGTCACCTTGTGCCAAGCCGCACCATGGGCGGCGCTGGACACGGATGTATCCAATAACACTAATCATGCTTACTATTGTCTGGCGCTGGCTGCCCGCTGGGGGCAGGCCAACCAGCGCCGTACGTGGAGGTTTCTGTGAGCATGGAAGAAATGCGTCCCCTGACCGACGACGAACTAATGGCGGAACAGGGAACCGCTTTGCCGGACAAGGAAGTTGCCTCTGTCCTTGACCTGAATGCGGACCTGGATCTTGGCATCGATGCGGCGGCACCCATCGATCTCGCCGTGGCCGCCAATGCCAACGTGGCCGCGCCGATCGACGCCGCGGCGTCCGCCAACATCCTCTCCTACGGCTCCGAGGCCCAGGCGCTGGCCGACCAGGGGGTGATGATCGAGCAGGGCATTGTGGCTGACGCCAATGCGGCTTCCGCCCAGGACAGCACCATCGACCAGTCGGACGACACCGTCGGCGACGGCACGGTGGAGGACGGCGCGGCGGGCACCGGGACTACGGAGGCCGGCACCGCCCTGCCGGACGTCGGCGCGCTGCCGGTGGACCCGGCCGCCGCACTCGACGGCGACCTGCTGAACGTCAACGTGGACCTTGCCGCCGACGCGGACATCGCGGCCCCGATCAACGGCGCAGTGGCCGCCAACGCCAACGTGGCCGCGCCCATCGATGCCGCGGTTGCCGCGAACATCGGCTCCATCGACAGCCAGGCATACGCCGTGGCCGAACAGGATGCCATCATCTCCCAGCACATCGAGGGCGAAGCCAACGCCACTGCCGACCAGCAGTCCGACCTCCGGCAGTAAGCACCCATGACCCACACAAGCGGCGGGCCACGCACCCAGGCGGGCCCGCCGTCGTCCGCTGCGCCCACCGGCGACCACCCGCTGCACACTCCCGCCCGGGCCGACGGCGTCCAGCTCATCGGGCCTTCCGAGGGATCCGGCTACCGGGAGCCGCCATCGCTGGTCCGCCGCGCCGACGGCCAGACCCTGCAACTGACGCCGCTGTTGTTCGCGGTGCTGGAGGCAGTGGACGGGACACGGACGGAGGAGGAGGTTGCCCGGCACGCCAGCGAGGCGTCCGGAAGGCTGATCAGCGCGGACAATGTCCGCACATTGATGGGCTCACAGCTGCTGCCGCTGGGACTGCTGCGGCTTGCGGACGGATCCCAGCCCGCGGTCCGGAAGGCTGATCCGCTGCTGGGCATGCGCTTCCGCTACACAGTGACCGATCCGGAACGCACCCGCAGAATCACGGCACCCTTCACGGTTCTGTTCAACCCGCTGGTGGTCGTATTGGTGACCCTGGCATTCCTGGCTGCCTGTTGGTGGGTGCTGATGGTCAAGGGCCTGGGATCTGCCACCCACGAGGCGTTTGAGAACCCGGTCCTGCTCCTGTTGATTTTTGCCGTCACCATCCTTTCCGCGGGGTTCCACGAATTCGGGCACGCCGCCGCTGCCCGCAGGGGCGGGGCCACGCCCGGCGCCATGGGTGCAGGCCTGTACCTTATCTGGCCGGCGTTCTTCACGGACGTCACGGATTCCTACCGGCTGGGCCGCGGCGGCAGAATCCGCACGGACCTTGGCGGCCTGTACTTCAACGCCGTTGTTGCCGTAGGCATCATGGGGCTGTGGTGGGCTACCGGCTTCGATGCCCTGCTGCTGGTGGTGGTCACCCAGATCCTGCAGATGGTCAGGCAGCTGCTGCCTCTGGTCCGCTTTGACGGGTACCACATTTTGGCCGACGCTACCGGCGTGCCCGACCTCTTCCAGCGCATCAGGCCCGTCCTGCTGGGCCTGCTTCCCTGGCGCTGGGGACGGCCGGAAAACCGGGTCCTCAAGCCGTGGGCGCGCGCCGTCGTGACCCTGTGGGTGCTGGTCACCGTGCCGCTGCTGCTGTTCAGCCTTGCCATGATGGTGCTCGCCCTGCCCCGGCTCCTGGCCACCGCCTGGAGCAGTGCGGCCAAACAGCAGGAGCTGCTCGCCGGGAGCCTTGGCGCCGGCGACCTGGCCGGCGCCGCCGTGCGCATCCTGGCCATTGCGGCCGTGGCCCTTCCCATGGTCGGCATGCTTTACATCCTGGTGCGGCTGCTGCGGCAGCTGGTCACCGGCCTCTGGCGAAAAACGAGCGGACACGCACTTCGGCGGACTGCCGCGATGGGCGCAGTGGCTGCACTGCTGGCGGGGCTTGCGTGGGCGTGGTGGCCCGACGGCGGCACGTACCGTCCGGTGCAGCCGTACGAACGCGGGACGTTGGCCGATGCGACGGCTTCGGTCCTGCCTGCCTCGGGCACAGCGCTGCGGGAAGGCGGCAGCGGACGGACCGTGGCCCTGTGGCCCGAAGGCGCCGCAAAGCCCACCCGGGAGAACCCTCAGTTGAGCATGGTGCTGGTGCCGGTGGACGCTCCCGCGGGGGCTGGTCCGGCAGGAACCGCCAATTCAGAGGCTCCGTCCTGGGTGTTCCCCTTTGACAGACCGGCAGCTCCCGAGGAGGGCGGCAACCAGGCCCTGGCCGTCAACACCACCGACGGGTCCGTGACCTACAGCGTCGCCTTCGCTCTGGTGTGGGCCGAGGACGGTGAACCCGTTGATACCAGGAATGAGGCCTACGCCTTTGCCAGCTGCAGCGGGTGCGCGGCCGTGGCCGTGGGCTTCCAGGTGGTCCTCATCGTGGGCCAGGCCGATGTTGTGGTGCCGGAGAACCTCTCCGCCGCGGCGAACTACAACTGCTTAGAGTGCCTTACCTATGCACTGGCCAGCCAGCTGGTCCTCACCTTGGATGGCCCGCTTAGCGAAGCGGGCATGGCCTCCCTTCAGGCGCTGTGGGCAGAAATCGCCGAGTACGGCCGGAATATCCAGAACGTGCCGCTTTCCGAAATCCAGGCCACCCTGTCCTCCTACAAGGCACAGATCATGGCCATCGTCCAGGCGGATCCCAGCGCCACACAAAGTTCCGCCCAGGAAGCCACTCCTGCTCCTTCCGGGGAACCAGGCCCAGCCCAGGCACCAACGGCCCCGGCCTCATCCGGCACGGGCACCGGCGCAACCGCTCCGGCAGGGACAGCGCCCGCCACCGCCCCGGCGACCCAGCCGGCGCCCGGCGACGCGCCGCCGTCGTACGCCCCCGTTGAGACACCGCTCCCAACGGCGGATACTGGGGGCACGGCTCCCGCAGCCGAGCCGCTTCCCACCACAAACCCCACCTAGGAGCACAGATGTCATTGGGCAAGGGAACGTCCGTGGAATGGAACACCCCGCAGGGCAAGACGCACGGCAGGATCGTGGAAAAGAAGACCAGTGACTTTGAACTGGACGGGAACACCCACCGTGCCAGCGAGGACGAGCCGCAGTATGTGGTGGAGTCGGCCAAGACCGGAGCCCGGGCCGCGCACAAGGCTTCCGCCCTGACCGAAAAGAAGTAGCACGGTGGCCGCGCAGCACGAGGTGGTCATCATCGGCGGCGGCAACGCCGGCGTGTCACTGGCCGCCCGCCTGGAGCGCTACGGGGTCAAGGACGTGGCCGTCGTGGAGCCCAAGGACCACCACTTCTACCAGCCGCTGTTCTCCCACATCGCCGGCGGCCGGGCGCAGGCAACGGAGGCCGTCCGGTCGCAGGAGTCCGTGATCCCCCAGGGCGTGACGTGGATCCACGACGCCGCCGCCGGTGTGGACACGGACGCGAACACCGTCACCCTGGCGTCCGGTTCCACCGTGTCCTACGGACAGCTGGTGGTGTGCCCCGGCCTGCAGTATGACTGGGATGCCGTGCCCGGCCTGGCCGAGGCCGTGCACTCGCCCGCCGGCGCCTCGCACTACGAGTTCGAACTCGCGTCCAAGGCCTGGACCCTGTTGAGCGGCCTCACGTCCGGCACGGCCGTCTTCACCATGCCCGCCGGTCCCGTCAAATGCGGCGGCGCAAGCCAGAAACCCATGTACCTGGCCTGCGACTACTGGCGGGAACAGGGTGTCCTGGACCGGATCCGCGTGGTGATGGTGCAGCCCTACCCCACCGTGTTCGGCGTCCCGGAGGTGGACCGGGAGCTTGACCGCAAGATCGCCGAGTACGGCATCGAGCTGCGGACCAACAGCGAACTGGTTGCCGTGGACGCGGCCGGCCAGACGGCCACCATCCGGGACCTGGCCGCCGGTACCGAAGAGAACCTGCACTACGACGTCCTCAACGCCGTTCCGCCGCAGTCCGCCCCGGACTGGCTCAAGGCGACCGACCTGCCTGCAGCCGGTGACGCCGGCGGCTTCGTGGAGGTGGACCGGCAGACGCTCCGGCATATCCGGTTCCAGAACGTCTGGTCGCTGGGGGACGCGGCCGGAACCACCAATTCCAAGTCGGGGGGCGCCCTGCGGAAGCAGACGAAGGTCCTGGCCAAAAACCTGGTGGCCGCGCGGAAAGGCAAGGCCCTGCGGGCAAAGTACAACGGCTACTCGGTGTGCCCCTTCACGGTGTCACGCGACACCGTGGTGTTCGCCGAGTTCGACGACCGGTACCGGGCCATGCCCACCATTCCCCGGGTGCCAACCTGGAACGAGAGCAGGCTGTCCTGGGTGGTGGACCGGGACATCTTCCCGCAGGTCTACTGGAACCTGATCCTCAAGGGCAGGGCGTAAGTGAGAGAGGGTCCGGGGAAACCCCGCGTTAAGTGAGAGAGGGTCCGGGGAAACCCCGCGTTAAGTGATAGAGCGTCGGTTACCCGGCCGCGGAAGTCACGACGGCGGCAGTCGCCTCCGCGATGGCCCGCTCCTCGTCCGTGGGAACCACCAGGACGGGAATGGCGGACCGCGCCGTGGAAATGACGCGCGGCTCCTTTGACCGCTCGGCGTTCAGGCCGGCGTCGAGCTCTATGCCCAGCGCGCCCAGCCTGTCCGCCACCAGGGCACGGAACTGGTGGGAGTTCTCGCCGATCCCTGCAGTGAACACCAGTGCCTTCGCCCCGCCCACGGCGACGTGGTACCCGCCGATGTACTTGGCCAGCCGGTAGGAGGTGACGGCGAGCGCCGTCGCAGCCCGCGCGTCGCCGGATTCCGAGGCCTCCACCACGGAGCGCATGTCGTTGTTGCCGGCCAGGCCTTTCAACCCGGATTCCCGGTTGAGCATGGTGTCCAGGTCCTCCGGCGTCCAGCCTGCCCGGCCCAGGAACACCAGGATGGACGGGTCCAGGTCGCCCGAGCGGGTCCCCATCACCAGGCCTTCCAGGGGCGTGAAGCCCATGGACGTGTCCACGGAATGGCCGCCCCGGATGGCGGTGACGGAGGCGCCGTTGCCCAGGTGGGCAATCACGCCGTCGAACTCTTCCATGGGCAGGTCCAGCAGCGCTGCCGCGCGCCGCGCCACGTACTCGTGGGAGGTGCCGTGGAAGCCGTAGCGGCGGATGCCGTGGTTGGTGTACAGCTCATCCGGGACAGCGTAGCGCCAGGCGTGCTCCGGGAGGGTGCGGTGGAAGGCGGTGTCGAACACGGCAACCTGCGGCATGTCCGGCCACTTCCTGGTGATGGCGCGGATCCCCAGCACGTTGGCCGGGTTGTGCAGCGGTGCCAGCGGGTTCAGGCGCTCGATGGCGCGGGTGATCTCGTTGTCAATCAGCACGGGTTCGGCGAACCGCTCGCCGCCGTGCACCACCCGGTGGCCCACTGCCGCCAGCTCCAAGCCGCCGAGTTCCTGGTGGATGGCGGCGTCCACCTGTTCCAGTGCCTCGGCATGGTCCCGCGGGCCCTCGATTTCCCCGTCCCCGTCACCGCCGTTGCCCATGCCGATCTTCTCGATCAGCCCCTCGGTCAGGACGCTCCCGGCCGCGACATCGCGCACCTGGTATTTGAGCGACGACGATCCGGAGTTGATGACGAGCACGAGCATGAGGGGCCTCCTGAGCCTTGCTTCTGCGGTTCAAACCCCACTATAGGTGGGCGCGGCGGCCGATTCCTTGCGGATGGGCCCGGCTGCGCCTAGAGTCGGGGCGGACAGGCTGGACCACGCCCGAGAGGACACTTCCATGACGAACGAACCCGCGTCGATTGACGAGAATGATCCCACCAACACGGGATCCAGCAGCACCGCTCCCCTGAATGCCCAGGCGGATTCGGATGCCCGGCCGGGCTCCGGAAAGAAGGACCCCACGGTGGTGGAGGGCGCCAACCCGGCCCTGGACGACACCGGCAACCTCAAGGCCGCCGAAACCGGCGAAGCCCCCGAGGCCCCGGAGAACACGGAGGACCTGGACCTCACCCCGCAGGGCCTGTCGGACGAACCCGCCAAGCAGGAGGACCAGGAAAGCCTGGCCAAGCCGGACAACAGCTGAACAGCACCTCATTGCCGGGCCGCTCGACGGCTGGCAGCAATGGCGACGGCGGCACCCTGGCGGGTGCCGCCGTCGTTTTATCCCTGAATATGTTGCTACCCGTGCGGTCACGGGCAATACTGGGCTTGTAACGTCAGCTCAGGGAGTGTGACAACCGGCTTGAATGAAATTTCCGGAAAAATGAAGGCCGCCAAGACACCGAAGCCGCTGAGGGTGGTGCTCTACTCCCACGATTCGCAGGGCCTTGGCCATAGCCGCCGCAACCTGGCCTTGGCGCATGCGCTCTCGCGCGGGTTGCCGGGGCTGACCGGCCGTCCCGTGAGCGGCCTGCTGATCACGGGCGAGCCGAACGCCCCGCGTTTCTGCGCGCCCGTTGGCTGGGACTGGGTCCTGCTGCCCGGAATCCAGAAGGGTCCGAACGGCTACGAGCCCCGCCACCTCCAGGTTGGACAGCCCAAACTCGTGCGGATCCGTTCGCGGATCCTGGCCGCCGTCACCAAACAGTTCAAGCCGCATCTGGTCATCGTAGACCGGCACGCCTTCGGTGTTGACAACGAACTGGCCCGTGCCCTCGGCCGGCTCCGGACGGCAAAGCCCAACTGCCGGGTGGTGCTTGGCCTTCGGGAAGTCCTGGACTCTCCCTCTGCCGCCCGGCGGGAATGGCGGGCTTTGGGCGATCTTTCGCGGGTGCGTGAGGCCTTTGATGAAGTCTGGGTCTATGGGGACCCGGCCGTCCACGATCCCCTGAGCACCGGGGAGGTGCCGCAGGAACTGGAGGACCTCGTCCGGTTTACCGGCTACCTCGCCGCGAACCGGCACTCAGCCCAGCCAGGCCCCGAATCCCGCAGCCCCTACGTGCTGACGCTCGCAGGCGGGGGCGGCGACGGCCTGGAGGTTACGCTCACGGCCGCCCGAGCGGAAGTACCGGCCGGCTATGAGCACCTGGTGGTGACCGGGCCGAACATGCCGATGGGACACCGGGCCGAAGTGGAGCGCGCTGCCGGCGCCTCCGTGACAGTCGTAGGCTCAGTGCGGGACGCCCTGCCGGAGATCAGGGACGCGGCTGCGGTGGTCTCCATGGGAGGGTACAACAGCGTCTGCGAGATCATGAGCACCACAACCCCGGCGCTGATTGTCCCCCGCACCAGTCCCCGCCGGGAGCAGCTGATACGGGCCAAGGCCCTGGCCGACCGGGGGCTCATTGATCTTTGCCGGCCCGAAGCGTTCACCCCCGAGGCCTTGGGTGCATGGTTCCGCTCCGCAGCGGGCTCCTCCACCACCCGCACCGGCATTTCGCTGAGCGGGCTGGAGACGGTGTGCGGCCTTGCTGCCGGGCTGCTCGCTAGCCCGGTAACACGCCGGAGATCGGCCCCGGCAGTAATCCAGCACCCTGGGATCCGCTCGGACTGGAGGAACCGTGCAGCTGTCTGAGCAGGTTCGCACCGGATATGTGCTGAAGGTTTACCCCAGGTTTTCGGAGACCTTTATCGTTACCGAGATCCTCGCAAGGGAAGCGGCGGGGGAAGACATCCACATTTTTTCGCTCCGCCAGGCCTCGGATCCCCGTTTCCACCCGGAACTCGCCCGCGTGCAGGCCCCTGTGACATACCTCGGCAGGCCCGCCAGGCTCGCAGAAGGATGGATGGTCATCGCCGAGGCGGAGAGGACTGTTCCCGGGTTCGGCGCATCCTTCGCCCGCATGCTGCCCGAGCTTGCCAGGGCAGATGCAGGGGAAGTGCACCAGGGCATTGAATTGGCGGTTCAGGCAACCCGCCGGGGAATCACGCACCTGCACGCGCACTTTGGGAGCCTCGCTGCCCGGACGGCGGCGATCGCCGCTGCACTGGCCGGCATACGTTTTTCGTTCACGGCCCATGCCAAGGATCTCTTCCATGAAGCTGTTGACGAGGACGTTCTGCGGTCACTGATGGCATCGGCCTCGCACGTGGTGACCGTCAGCGACTTCAATGCCGGCTTCCTGCGGGCCATTGCGCCGGACTCCGCCGGCAAAGTGCGGCGCATCTACAACGGCCTCGAACTGGGACGGTTTCCCTACCTGCCGCCGTCCGCCCTGCATTCACCCCTGCGGATTGCGGCCGTGGGCCGCCTGGTGGAGAAAAAGGGCTTCCGGCAC
This sequence comes from Pseudarthrobacter oxydans, assembly GCF_034258515.1. Taxonomy (NCBI): domain Bacteria; kingdom Bacillati; phylum Actinomycetota; class Actinomycetes; order Micrococcales; family Micrococcaceae; genus Pseudarthrobacter; species Pseudarthrobacter oxydans. The sequence goes on from NZ_CP139438.1 coordinate 3,534,254, forward strand.
CTCATTGATGCAGTGGCTGCCCTGCAGGCCGCGGGGGTCAGCACCGTGACGCGGATCGCGGGCGGCGGAGAACTGGAGGAAGACCTGGCAGGCCGGATTGCGCGGCTCGGGCTTGAACGCAGCGTGGAACTGCTGGGACCCCGCACGCAGAACGAGGTGATCGAGCTGCTGCGGTGGGCCGATGTGTTCGTGGCGCCCTGTGTTGTGGGTGCTGACGGCAACACCGACGGGCTTCCCACCGTACTGCTCGAAGCCATGGCTTTGGGGGTCCCGGTGGTGGCCAGCGCCGTCACCGGCATCCCCGAGGTGGTGGGGCACGACGACGGCGGGAGACAGACCGGTATTCTTACGGTCCCGGGCAGCACCGGCGAGCTCGTCGCCGCCTTGCAGGAGGTCACCCGGCCGGGTTTCGACCGGATCGGCATGGCTGGCGCCGCCAGGAGGCTCGTGGAACGGAACTTCGATGCGGCCATCCAGTCAGCGGCCCTGAGGGATCTGCAGTACCAGAGCACCGCTGTCCATTCCAGGTCTCAGCCCGGGCGGGCCACCCCTGTGGACTTCGCACCAGCTGATGCGGCCCTGAGCCCTGTCCTGACACAATCCGCAGGCCGCTGAGCAATGGCCGGCGGGGTATCAGCTGGGGTGGCGGCAATGGCTGGAAGACGGGTGGCTTATCTTTCCGTCGATCCCGGCGTTCCTGTGTTCGGGAGCAAAGGCGCGTCCGTCCACGTCCAGGAAATTGTCCGCAGCTGGCGCAACCGCGGGGCCGAGGTGACGATCTACTGCACACGGAGCGGGACGGACGTTCCTCCCGACCTGGCAGACGTCCCTGTCGTGGTGCACCCCATCAAGGCCGCCACAGGCGGGAATCGTGAGCGGGCACAGGTGCGGGCTGCGGAAAGCCTTGCTGCGCAGGTGATTCGGGATGGCGCCGATGCCGTCTACGAGCGCTACTCCCTGTTCAGCGACGCACTCCAGCGCGTCACGGAGGCATTGCGGATTCCCGGCTTCCTGGAGGTCAACGCACCGCTCATTGACGAACAGCGCAAGTACCGGGAGATCCACGACGAGGAAGCAGCCCTTGACTGCCTGCGCGGCCAGGTCCGGGCCGCCAGCACGGTTGCCTGCGTTTCGGCACCCGTCCGTGACTGGGTGCTGGACCGTACCGGCCCTGGCGCGCGGCACGTGATCGTCACCCCGAACGGTGTGAACGGCCACCGCATCAGGCCGTCACCCGAGACCGCGGGCAGGCCGGTTGTGGTGTTTGTCGGGACACTGAAGCCATGGCACGGTGTGCGGACGCTGCTGGAAGCCCAGGCTGCTGCCTCACGCGTTTGGGCACTGAAGATCGTAGGCGACGGACCCGAGGGGCCAGCGCTGCGCGCCCTCGCTGCGGATCTGGAGCTGGACGTCGAGTTCACCGGTGCTGTTCCGCCGGACGATATCCCCGCCGCCCTGGCCGGCTGTGCAATCGGGGTGGCCCCCTATCCTGCCCTGGACGATGACGCGGAACACTACTTTTCTCCTTTGAAGATCTACGAGTACTGCGCGGCCGGCCTTCCGGTCGTGGCCTCACGGGTGGGCCAGGTTCCCGGAATCATCGAGCACGGGGTCACCGGCCTGCTCGTGGATCCTTCCAATGCCGGCCGGCTGGCAGGTGCCATCGATTCCCTCGTTGCGGCTCCAGGCACCCGGGCTGCGATGTCGGCAGCCGCCCGGCGCGTTGTCCTGGAGCGGCACAGCTGGGACAGTGTGCTGGCGCGCATCACAGAAGGCGCAGCCCTGTGAGCAGACCGCGGGAACGGCCATTGCGGCGCACGCTCGCCATGGTGCGTCCCCACCTTGCCGGGCACAAGTGGTTGATGGCGGGAGGTGTGACGGCGCTGCTCTTCGAGGTGGCCTTCCGGATTCTGGAACCTTGGCCGGTGAAATTTGTGGTGGACGCGGTCACCCGGAGCCTTGGTGCGGACCTTGGCGGTCCCGGGCCTGCGGCAGGTCCGGGTCTTCTCCTCGCCTGCGGGGCTGCGGTGCTGCTGATCACGGTATTGCGCGCACTCAGCAATTTCCTGGCCACTGTGGCGTTTGCCTTGGCCGGTTCACGCGTCGCCACGGAGCTGAGGGCACGCGTTTTCGACCATGTCCAGTCCCTCTCTGCCCGCTACCACGCGACATCACGGACCGGTGACACGGTGCAGCGGCTCGTGGGCGACGTGGGCCGGCTCCAGGAAGTTGCCGTCAGCGCCGGCCTGCCCCTGCTGGCGAACTGCATCACGCTCGTGGCGATGGCCGGGGTCATGTTCTGGCTGGACCCGCTGCTGGCTCTCACCGTGCTCGCCGCCTGTGCAGCATTCGTGGCCGTCTCCAGGAGGAGCACGGGAAGAATAACGACGGCGGCCCGCCGCACCCGCAAGGGTGAAAGCTCACTCGCCAATACCGCGCAGGAGAGCCTGGGAGCCATCCGTGTCGTCCAGGCGTACGGTTTGGAAAGCGCGCTCGCAGTCCGCTTCAAAGGCAGCAACGCCAGGACGCTGAAGGACGGGGTGCAGTCCCGGCGCCTTGCCGCCGCACTGGAGCGCCGAACCGATGTCATAGTCGGCCTGGCGGGCGCGGTGGTCTTGACGGTCGGGGGCTGGCGCGTGACTCAAGGCGCCATGACTCCGGGGGACCTGGTGTTGTTCCTCATGTACCTCAAGACGGCGATGAAGCCCCTGCGGGACCTGGCAAAATATACCGGGCGCATAGCCCGCGCCGCGGCATCCGGGGAGCGGGTGGCTGAACTCCTCGAGGAACACGTGGAGATCACCGATGCACCCGGCGCCACTCCCCTTGGCACAGTGCGCGGAGCGATTGAATTCCGGGGAGTTACCGCCGCCTACATCGCTGGCCGGCCAGTGCTGCGCGGGGTGGACCTCACCATCCCGGCGGGTCGCAAGACCGCCATCATCGGACCATCCGGATCCGGGAAGTCCACGCTCGTGTCCCTGCTGGCGCGCATGCTCGACCCGGTGGAGGGTTCGGTGCGGATCGACGGGCGGGACCTCAGGGACGCCACGTTGGGTTCGGTCCGCTCGGCCCTGGGTGTCGTCCTGCAGGAGGCGGTGCTGTTCGCAGGAACCATAAGGGAAAATATCCGCTACGGCCGGCTGGACGCCTCTGACCGCGAGGTGGAGCAGGCGGCCCGCCTCGCCCATGCCCACGGGTTCATCGCAGCGTTGCCGGAAGGCTACGACACCGTGGTCGGCGAGCGGGGCGGCACTCTTTCGGGCGGCCAGCGGCAGCGCCTGTCAATTGCACGGGCCCTGCTCCGGGATTCACCGGTGGTGGTTCTCGATGAGGTGACCACCGGACTGGACCAGGCATCCCGTGCCGAGGTGATGGCGGGCCTGGACACCTTGATCAGGGGGCGCACCACGGTGTGGATCACCCATGAGGCCTCGGTGGCCCTGGCCTGTGACAGGGTGGTCTGGCTGCAGGACGGGCAGGTTCTGCTGGACGGGCCGCCCGATGAGCTGGTCGGCTATCCGCTGTTCGCCTCCTGGCTCGCGCAGCAGCTCGCAGCCGCCCGCGAGGCCCCGGCAAGGACGGAGACAGCATGAGCAACAGAGGGACTTTCCCCGGCACCGCTGCCGGGCCTGCCGGGCCTCCCGTGGACAAGGGCCTGCCCGTTCTCGACCTCTTCTTCGATGCCTCCCGCCTGAGCCACGCCTTGGGACGGCCGGCCCGGGCGGACCGCATGCGGCATAAGCCGGGCGTCTCGGCGGTGGCGCGGCTCCAGGACGGGCAGGACACGCCGCAATGGATTGCCGCGTACCACCCGTCCGCCGTCGAGAAGGCCGAAAAGATCCTGCACCGAAGCAGGCAATGGTCCTCCGGGGCCTCCCGCGTGGTGCAGATAGGAATGCCAGGCTTTCCGGGGTACCAGGTGCTTACGGGGCCCCTGCAGATGGACGGGAAGCTGCACAAACCCCTGGCCCGCTTCACCCGTTCCGGCTTACCCGGCGGCATGGCCGGGAGCCGGATCCTGAACTACAACCCGTTTCGGCGAGTCGTATTCACGGTGGGGACTGATACGGGGGAGCTCGTCTGCAAGGCCACGTCCACGCCTTTCCCCGGAACGGCAGCCCTGCTGGTCCGGCTGGGCGGCGCCGGCGTCCCGGTGGTGCCGGAATGCCTCCCGGAGGCCCTGCCCCCGGGCATTCCCCGCTCGCGGAGCCTTCGCTACTACCCGTGGTTCGGCATGGGCCACCTCGGCTCCCCCGGAGAGAGCACGGCGACGCGGCTCACTGAACTGACCCATGAAACCGGAAGGGCACTGGCACGGCTTCACTCGCTGGGACCGCTGCCGGGGGCACAGGCCATGCAGGGCAGCCCGGCGTCGAGGCTTTCCGCCACGGTGCGGCACCTTGCGAGGCTTGTCCCGGCACTGGCCGCCCGGCTGGACAGGATTCACAGAAGACTGCAACCGGTGGTGGACGTCAACTCTGGCCAAACCCTCATCCACGGTGACTTCTCCGCGGACCAGGTGCTCGTGGACGGGACCCGGATCCGCCTGATCGACTTTGACCGATGCTCCCACGGCCGTGGAGCATCGGACCTGGGGAGCTTCGCGGCCGTTGAACTCCTTGCTGCGGGTGCCGGTGCGGGCAGGCCGTCCCTCACTGCGGCCCTGCTGGAGGGTTACCGGTCAACGGACCAGCCGGTCAGCGACGCCGAGGTGGTTGCCTGGACAGCCTTCCACCTGCTGGGCAGGCTGCATGAGCCGTTCCGAAACTGCAGGGACCACTGGCATCAGGAAATGGCAGACCGGCTGGCAACAATAGAGCAGATCCTGTGACGGGCCGGATCTCCTCCGCCCTGGCTGTGCTGCACGGGCCCGCGGTCCCGCGGGCCATGGGAACCGGCGTGACCGTCCGGAAGGTCTGGCCCGGTGCCAACGGCAGCCTGACATTTGAGGCCAGGGAAACCGACACGGGACGCATCCGCGCCGGCAGCGTATCCGGTGATGGTTGCATCCGGGCCGCGCCGTACGGGTGTGACCCCGCCCTGGAAAGCCTCCGGGACGCTGCACGCGGCAGCCAATTGCTGATCCACCGATACGGGCGGCGGGCGGTGCTCCGGCACGTGCACCCGGACGGGCAGTCCACGTTCACCAAGGTGGTGCGCCAGGGCAAGGCCCCGGCACTGGCCCGAACGCACAGCCTCGCGGAAAAACTCCCGGAAACAACGGGTATCACCGTTCCCCGGCTCCTGCGGCAGGATTCGGGCAGCATTACGCTTTCCGCTGTTGCCGGCACGGACCTGCACCGCCTTGGCCGCGCCGCTGCTGCGGACATGCCCGGGACCGGCAGTGCCGCGCAGGCCGGCTGGGAAGCCGCTTGGCGGCTGTTCCCGGGGACGTGGCCGCACTTCGCCGAAGCGCCCCGAGGGGCACTGCCGTTCCATACAGCGGAAGATGAATGCCGGACGGTGGCGCAATGGGCTGGACACGCAGACGCACATGGCGCCCTCCAGGCTGCGGGCACGTCTCTTGGAGACGCCGTCGAAAGGGTGAACCTGATGCTGCTGGCCACGCCCGCGCAGGCTCCTGTCCTGTGCCACCGTGACCTTCACGACAAACAGATTCTCGTCGGCTCCCGGGAAGGGGGCCTCGGGCTGATCGACTTCGACACGCTCTCCACGGCAGAACCCGCACTGGACCTTGGAAACCTGCTGGCACATGTGGAGTTCCGGTACTGGCAGGGGCTGCTCCTTCGGGCCGCTGCAACCCACGCTGAAGGGCGGATACTTGAGGCCGCGGACAGCCTGTGCGTGGACCCGGCCCGGCTGCAGGCCTACCGCGTGGCTGCCGCCGTCAGGATTGCCTGCGTCTACGCGTTCCGGCCCCCGTACCGGCCCCTCGCCCATGACTGGTTTGCGCACATTTTGGGAAGGCTTGGGCAGCGGGGCGGGCATTCCCGGCTGGCGGACTTCGCCTAGACGGTGGCCGGCACGGCTGCAGGGAGTCCGGGCCGTCCGAGAGCCCGATAGGTCCAGCCCGCTGCGCGCCAGGCATCTGCGTCAAGGCAGCTGCGCCCGTCTACCACCGCCATGCCCGAGACCAGCCCGGCCAGCCAGGTTGGATCCAGGGACCGGTATTCGTCCCAGTCAGTCAGGACCAGCACGGCATGCGAGCCCTGGACTGCCTCCTCCACGGTCTCCACGCAGTTCAGCGCCGGCAGAATCAGCGCCGCGTTACGGACCGCCTGGGGATCGGTCGCCGTCACGATCGCACCCTTGTCCTGCAGTTCTGCAGCGACGCTGAGGGCGGGCGACTCCCTGACGTCGTCGGACTGGGGCTTGAACGCCAGGCCAAGGACAGCCACCCGTTGACCCGCAAGCGAACCGCCGCACACCTCACTGGCGAGGTCCACCATCCTGGAGCGGCGGCCCGCGTTGATGGCATCAACCTCCCGCAGGAGCGCCTGAGCCTGGCTGGCGCCCAGTTCCCCGGCACGGGCCATGAATGCCCGGATATCCTTCGGGAGACAGCCGCCACCGAACCCCAGGCCCGCGTTGAGGAAGCTCCGGCCGATCCGGGCGTCGTAGCCAATGGCGTCCGCCAGCATGGCAACGTCCGCCCCGGCAGCCTCACAGACATCGGAAATCGCGTTAATGAAGGAGATCTTGGTGGCCAGGAAGGCATTCGCCGAGACCTTGACCATCTCCGCCGTCTCATAATCCATGACCAGGCGGGGGCACCCGTCCGCCAAAAGCTGCCGGTACACCTCGTCCAGCACACGCTGGGGATGGGGCACCTGCCCGTCCGCGGCCCCCAGGCCGTCGCAGCCCGCAGGGCCGGGCAGGCCGTAAACCAGCCGATCCGGAGACAGCGTGTCCTGCACGGCGTGGCCCTCGCGGAGGAATTCGGGATTCCACACCAGCAGGGATCCGGCAGCTCCGGCGCTGAGTGTCGCGGCGATCTGCCGCGCCGTCCCTACAGGAACAGTGGACTTCCCAGCCACGACGTCGCCTGGCCTGAGATGCGGAATGAGCGCAGCAACAGCTGCATGGACGTACCTGAGGTCAGCCGCATACCCGTTCGGCTGCTGCGGAGTTCCGACCGTGATGAAGTGGACGGCGCACCCTGCCGCGTCGGCGATGTTGGTGGAATAGTGCAAGGTGCCGGCCTCGGCGCCGGCGGCCAGGAGCTCCGGCAGGCCGGGTTCGAAGAAGGAAGGCCGGCCAGCGGCCAAAGCCTGCACCTTCCCGGCATCGACATCGATGCCCACGACGTCATGCCCGAGCCGGGCCAGCGCGGCCGAATGGACCGCACCGAGATAACCGCAGCCAATAACCGAAACCTTCATCGTGGCCTCCCCCCGGGGCGTCTGGCCCGGCGCAGGCCGGACCAGGAGTATTTTCCGCTACCCTACCTGTTCACGCCTGCGCCTGGGCCTGGATGGCCGTGATGGCTACGGTGTTGACGATGTCCTCCACGGTGCAGCCGCGGGAGAGGTCGTTGACGGGCTTCCGGAGCCCCTGCAGGACAGGCCCGACGGCGACCGCCCCGGAGCTCTGCTGCACCGCCTTGTACGTGTTGTTGCCGGTGTTGAGGTCCGGGAAGATGAAAACGGTGGCCTGCCCGGCAACCGAGGACCCCGGCATCTTGGACTCGGCGATGGAGGCGTCCACCGCGGCGTCGTACTGGATGGGGCCTTCGACGGCGAGGTCCGGCCGGCGCTCACGGACCAGCTCGGTGGCCTGCCGCACCTCGTCCACCGCCTCCCCGGAGCCGGAGCCGCCCGTTGAGTAGGACAGCATGGCCACCCGCGGCTCCACCCCGAACTGGGCGGCGGTCTCCGCCGAAGCCAGCGCAATGTCCGCCAGCTGCTCCACGTTCGGGTCAGGGTTCACCGCGCAGTCGCCGTACACCAGCACCCGGTCCGGCATGAGCATGAGGAACACCGAGGACACGATCTTCACGCCCGGGCGCGTCTTCACGAACTCCAGGGCCGGCCGGATGGTGTGGGCCGTGGTGTGCGCGGCCCCGGACACCATGCCGTCCACCACGCCCAGCTGGACCATCATGGTGCCGAAGTAGCTGACGTCCTGCATGATCTCCAGCGCCTTGGCCAGGTCCACCCCCTTGTGCGCCCTCAGCTCGGCGTACTTCTCGGCAAACTTCTGCCGGAGGTCCGAGGTGGCGGGGTCCACGATGCTGATGCCGGTGAGGTCGATGCCGTTCGCTGCGGCCAGTTCGCGGACGTCAGGCTCCGGCCCAAGCACGGTGAGGTCGCAGACGTCGCGCCGGTGCAGGATCTCCGCCGCGCGCAGGATCCTCACGTCCGTTCCTTCCGGCAGCACGACGTGCCGGCGCTGCGAGCGGGCGCGTTCGATGAGGTCGTGCAGGAAGCGCAGCGGCGTCATCCGCTCGGCCCTTGGCAGGTGCAGGCGCTCCACAAGTTCGGTTTCGTCCACCCGGCGGGACCACAGCCCCAGGGCGGAGGCAACCTTGCGGCGGTGCCCGGACCAGATCTCGCTGCGGACTTCGGAGACCCGGCGCGCGGTGGTGTAGGTGTCCTCCTTCGTGGCGAACACGGGGAACGGCGCCTGCGCCAGGAGCGGGTAGATGTTGGCGTCCGGCGCCAGCCCGCCGGTGAGGATGAGCGCGGATGCCACCGGAAATTCCGGCGAGAAGGATGAGGCCAGGCAGGCCACCATCACGTCGGCCCGGTCCCCGGGAACGATCACCAGCGCGCCCTCGTCCAGCACGTTCAGGAAGTTGCCCACGTTCATGGCCGCCACCTTGATGTCCTTGACGTCGCGCTCCATGTCCCGCCGGCCCGCGATCTGCCGGACCCCGAGCGCCGTGGCCACTTCACCGGTGGTGGGCCGGGCAATCTCCTCCAGTTCCGGCAGGACGTACACGGGCCGCTTCGACGCGCCCGGCTTGACCGCCGCCCCGATCGCTTCCACGTCCTCCGGGTCCGCACGGTTCACCAGGATGGCCAGGAGCGCGCACCGTTCTGCGGCAAGTTCCTTCCGGGCAACCTCGACGGCGGCCACGGCCTCTGCAACGGTCCGCCCCTTGGCGCCCACCACGGCCACCACGGGCGTGGCCAGGTTGTTCGCGAGGCGGGCGTTGAGGTCGAATTCGACGGCGGAGTCCTGGCCCACCAGGTCGGTTCCCTCCACGATCACCACATCGCAGTGCCGCGAAATGTCCGCGAAGATTTCCACGCAGCGGGCATCGATCTCGGCGCGGTTGCCTTCCGCCAGCAGATCACGGACTTCGGTGTAGGTCAGGCCGCCGCGGCACCGCTCATCCTCCAGCGCGAAACGGGATTTCATCAGCGCCACCATGGGATCGGCCGTGGCATCCGGGCCGTGGACCACGGGTTTGAAGAAGCCGATCCTGTCCGCGTGCCGGTGCAGGGTGTCCGCCAGGCCCAGGGCAACAAGTGACTTGCCCGAGCCGGGGGTGGTTGCGCTGACGTAAATGCCTTTGGCCATGGTCCGCCCTTTGCTGTGCTGGTGCCGGTCCCTCCATCCTTGCACTTCCAACCCTCCCGCGCCGCCGCTGTACGTTCCCGCCCAGTTGCCGGCCGCCGTCGTCCCTTCCAGCCCAGTTTTCGAACGCCTCCCTGGACTGCCCCCACAGACTGCTGGCCTGGACCCTCCAAAACTGGGCTGGTCCGGCCGCCCTCCCCTTGACACAGGACCCCTCGATGGGATTACCTAATGAACATTCGGTAAATAAAGCTGGAGGCAATGACGCATGGCTGAGACAGCCCTTTCCGGGCCCACGCACCAGATCCTGGAGAACGACTACGCCTCCGAGTGGATGGGCATCCAGGTCCTCGCCATCAGCGACGGGCACGCCACCATCCGGATGACCCTCCGGCAGGAAATGCTCAACGGCTTCGGCATGGCCCACGGCGGAATGATCTTCGCCTTCGGGGATACGGCGTTCGCCCTCGCGTGCAACCCCGCCGTGCCGGCACCCGGCGAGGAAAACAGCATCACCGTGGCCTCCGGCGTCGACATCAATTTCCTCAAGCCCGCCTTCCGCGGCCAGGTGCTCACCGCGGTGGCGGACCGCCGCTCCAGCGCCGGACGCAGCGGCCTGTACGACATCCAGATTTTCGCCGCCGACGCCCCGCCCGCCGACGCCGGCCAGCCGGGCGAGCCCACCCCGAAACAGCCAGGCGAGCTCATTGCCGAGTTCCGCGGACGCAGCCGCACCATCCCCAAGAAGTAGGAAACCATGACCCTGCATGCCCCCGAATCCCCCGCAGCCACCACAGCAGCCGGACTGGACCGCGAGGAGACCATCTCCCGCGACGAGCTCGAGGCCCTCCAGCTCAGCCGGCTGCAGCACACCGTTGCCTACGCCTACGAGCGCGTGCCCCTCTACAAGCGCAAGTTCGACGACGCCGGCATCCACCCCAACGACCTGCGTGAACTGAGCGACCTGGGCAACTTCCCGTTCACCACCAAGGACGACCTGCGCGAGGAATACCCGTTCGGCATGTTCGCGGTGCCGCAGCACGAAGTAGCCCGCATCCATGCCAGCTCGGGCACCACGGGCCGGCCCACCGTCGTCGGCTACACCAAGCAGGACCTGGCGGACTGGGCAAAACTCGTGGCCCGCAGCTTCCGCGCCTCCGGCATCCGCCCGGGCATGAAAGTCCACAACGCCTACGGGTACGGCCTGTTCACCGGCGGCCTGGGCGCCCACGCCGGCGCCGAAGCCCTGGGCTGCACCGTCATCCCCATCTCCGGCGGCCAGACCGAACGCCAGATCCAGCTGATCCAGGACTTCAAGCCCGACGCCATCCTGGCCACGCCCACGTACCTGCTGACCATCGCCGACGCCATGGCCCACATGGGCATCGACCCCGCCTCCACGTCGCTGAAGTATGCGGTGCTGGGCGCCGAGCCGTGGACCGAAGAGATGCGGCACGAGCTTGAGGTCACCATGAACCTCAAGGCCTGCGACATCTACGGGCTGTCCGAAGTGATGGGCCCGGGCGTGGCCGGCGAAGCGGTGGAAACACAGGACGGCAGCCACATCTGGGAGGACCACTTCCGCCCCGAAATCATCGACGCCTTCAACCCGGTAGTGGGCAAGGAAAACGTCCTGGGCGACGGCGAGCACGGCGAACTGGTGTTCACCTCGCTGACCAAGGAAGCGCTGCCCATCATCCGGTACCGCACCAAGGACCTCACCCGCCTGCTCCCCGGCACGGCCCGCCCCGCGCACCGCCGGATGGGGCGCATCACCGGCCGCAGCGACGACATGATCATCCTCCGCGGCGTGAACGTGTTCCCGTCCCAGATCGAGGAAATCGCCCTCCGGATCCCCGAGCTCAGCCCGCACTTCCAGCTGGAGCTCACCCGCCCCGAGGGGCAGCGGATGGACCAGATGACGGTCAAGATCGAACGCCGGGAGAACGTCACCGTCGAGCAGAGCACGACGGCGGCACGCACCTTGAAGGAACAGATCAAGATCCACGTGGGTTCCTCCTGCGCGGTTGACGTGGTGGAGCCGGGCTCGCTTGAGCGGTCCAACGGCAAGCTGCGGAGGATCTACGACCTGCGCCCCAAGGGGTAGCAGCCCAAGGGGTGGCAGCGGTGCTCAGCGCCGGTCTTCTCCCGGCACCATGAGGACGAGGTTTCCCGCAATGTCCCCGCGCTCCAGCCGGGCGTGCGCCTGCCGCGCCTCAGCCAGCGGGAACCGGTCCGCGATCACCGGGGCTATTTTCCGCGCCCCGAGCAGTCCATAAAGCGTGGCCCACGCCTCCATCAGCGGCCGGCGGTCCAGCCGCCAGGACGTCGTCCCGTACAGCCGGATCCTCTTGCCCTTCGGGATCAGGTCCTGCCCTGCGGCCCGGGCCAGGAGGCGCAGGGTGGAGGCCGGGCTGCCGGGGTTGGCATACTCCACCAGCACCCCGCCGGGCCGCAGCACGGCAAGGCCGGCATCGGCCCACTCCCCGCCCGCCCCGTCCAGGACTGCATCGACGCCGGCGGGCTCCAGCCTGCGGAGGGCCCTGACCACGTCGTCCCGCTGCGTGTCCAGGGGCACCACCCCGTGCTCAACGAGCCAGCGGTGTTTGGCCGGGATGTCCACGCCGTACATCCTGAGCCGCAGCAACCGGCCGAGCTGGACGATCGCCGTACCGATCCCGCCGGCGGCGCCGGTGACAAGGACGGCCTGCCCCCGCCGGATCCGGGCCACCCGGGAGAGGGCCTGGTGGGCCACCAGGTAGTTCAGCGCAACAACCACCACCTCGCCCGCGTCCAGTTCATCGGGAATCCGCATCATGGGGTGCGAGCTGGCGAAGATGTACTCGGCGTACCCGCCCTTCTCGGTCATCACCACCACCCGGTCCCCCGGCGCAACCGCGGTGACGCCCGCCCCCGTCGCATCCACCACGCCCACCACGGCGTAGCCGGGCACAAAGGGGAACGTCGGCGGGTAGGTGGAGAGCCCGCTGCGGGCCTGCACGTCAACGGCGCTCACGCTGCACGCCTCAACCCGCACCCTGGCCTCGTCCCGTCGCGGCGTCCGCAGCCGCCGTCGTACAACCTCCAGCACTTCCGGCCCGCCCATCCGGACAGCGGCCACGCAGCGGTACTCCAAAGGCGCCTCCGGCGCCGCGGTTGAAGCCGCGGCATTGCCTGCAGCACCGGCCCTGGCGGCCAGCTCATCCAACTGGCGGGATGCCGCCGGCCCGGAAACCGCACGCCCGTGCCCGCTGGCCAGGACCCGCGGCCGAAGCCGGGCCAGCGCACCGATGGAAGCCTCCGCCGTCGGCCAGTCCCAGGTGGCAATCCGGGGCGGGGCGCTGACCCTGCGCGTCCGGCCCAGGAGGCCGCGCAGCGAGTTCACGTCAGTGGTCAGCACCGCGTCGCCGGTGAGCAGCACGCCGTCGGCCTCCCGAAAGAAGGCGACGTGCCCGGGTGTGTGCCCAGGGGTGGGCACGCACCTCCAGTCCGGAAGCCCCGGGACGCCGTCTGCCGGATCGAAAGGACGCACGACGGCGGTCAGGTCCGTCGCGGGCATGGTCCCCTGCGGCAGGACCCGCTGCAGTGGACGCAACACCCGGCGGTCAAGGGGGTTGGCGTATTCATCCAGCAGCTTCCCGGACGCCTGCGGCAGTTCATCCGGATGAACGAAGACCGGCACGTCCCATCGGCGGGCCAGGCCGGGGACGGCGCCGGTGTGGTCCGGGTGGATATGCGTCAGGATAATCGCTGCGGGCGTGCTGCCTTTTCCAAAGAGGGACTCCGCAGCGGCCGCAATCGCCTCGTCCGCCTTCGGCCAGCCGGCATCCACCAGCACCCAGCCCTGCCCGGAGCGGACAAAATAGACGTGGGAGGCGAACCGGCCGCTCCCGGTGGGCAGCTGGTACACGCCGTCCGCCACGGCTGTGGGCTGGGGTGTGCTGGGCCTCATGCCTGTCCGGCCTTCCTGGAGTAAAGCGGCTGGTTTCCCTGCCCTACCAGCGTGGTCCTCCCGCACAAACCGCCACAGGGTCCAAGGTCCCTCCCCGATAACGGCCTAAATAACCGAACGTTCATGAGAAAATGGCCGGTATGTCCACAACTGATGCACCCACCAAGCGCGGCCGCCCGGGGTACGACCAGCAATCGGTGCTCCGCATCGCCGTCGACGTCTTCAACCGGCACGGCTACGACGCCACCTCAATGGGGATCCTGGCGGACAACCTCGGCATTTCAAAGTCTGCCATCTACCACCACGTCCCCTCCAAGGGCGACCTCCTCAAACTCGCACTGGACCACGCGCTCGGCGGGCTCGAGGCCATCCTGGAAGAACCCGCGGCGGTGTCCGGCGCGGCGGATGCGCGCCTGGAGTTTGTGCTGCGGCAAACCGTGGCGGTGCTGGTGGACCGGCTGCCGTTCGTCACGCTGCTCCTGCGCCTGCGCGGCAACACCGAGATAGAGCGGGACGCCCTGGAACGCCGTCGCGCGTTCGACCACAAGGTTGCCGGGCTGATCTCCGCCGCCCGGGACGAGGGCTCGCTGCGCCAGGACATCGATCCGCGAACCGTCACCCGCCTGCTGTTCGGCATGATCAACTCCATCGTTGAGTGGTACAAGCCGGGCGGCTCCCTCTCGCCCGAACGGCTGGCGGACGACGTGATCACCATGGCGTTCGACGGCCTGCACGCGGAACCCTAGCAGCCTGCAGTACGGGTCTCGCGGCACTGGCCTACGCCGCCCCCCTCACTGGCTGGCGATGACCACCGTCATCGAAGAGCCCTTCGAGGCTGAGATGTAGGCGTTCTCGAACGAGAGCGTCCCGCTGACCACTGCCTCCTGGATGGTGCCGCGATTGGTGGTTCGCTGCACGAACTGTCCGGGCAGGATGTCCCTCGACGTGCTGCCGCCGCGTTCGATCGTTCCCGTACCCTGCCACGTGAGGTCCAAGCCGATGTCGGTCCCGTCGGAAAGCGGCACTGTGGCGGTGGCATGTACCGAAGTGCGTTCGAAAGTGAACACCTCTGTCGGGGCTTCGCCGTAGACTGAGTAGCCCTCCCCGGTGCAGACGTTGAAGCTGGACGAAGAGTAGAACATGGTGGTGCCGCCGCCGAATGCGGTTCCCGCGGCAGCCGATATGGACCTGAAGGCGCATCCGTCCTCAGACATCGTGCTTGTATAGGCCTGCGCGTACTCGGAGGTGTACTGCATCCTGAAGACGTCAGCGGCCTGTGCTGGTGGTGCTGCGACCAAGGCGCTTCCCAAAGCAGCTGCCAGGCCCGCTATCGCTGCGATGCGGGTTCTTGGATTTGAGTTTGCAGTACGCATGAAGCGCCTCTTCTTCCGATTGATTGTCCCTCCCGGCCGGGCTGGATGCCCGAAGGCTAGCACCGCCCCAGGAGCGCAGCTAGGGCCCTTCGGCAGTGCCTTCCGGGCAGCCCCGCATCCGCCGGCTCCGGCCCGGCCCCGTCTCGCCGGTGACGTTATCCGCGCGCCGCCGCGCGCGACGGAACGCGGATAATAAGCGTGCTTGGTATTTGGCCCGCTCCCCGGCTACCGTGGTAGAAAACCAGCATCCGCAGGGAGGTACCAATGAGCCAAGCCAGCGGTCCGCAGCGTACAGGCCGCCTGCGGACAGTACTTGGAACCGCCGCCCTCGCGGCCGCACTGGCCCTCAGCGGCTGCACCGGGACGCCAAGTCCCCCGGCGCCCAGCGACACCACAACCACCGCTCCCACTTCCACCTCCACCGCCACGCCGGGCAGCTCTTCGCCGGCCCCGGCACCGGCCGCGGCGGGCGACATCCCCCAGCTCGTGGAGAACCTCGCGCCGTCCGTGGTGACCATCTTCACCGAGGGCGGCCTGGGCAGCGGCGTTGTCTATTCCGAGGACGGCCTCATCCTCACGAACGAACACGTGATCCGGGGCAACACCACGGTGGAAGTTGCCTTTGCCGACGGCCAGCGGGTGGAGGGAACGGTCAAGGCCACGGATCCTGTCACCGATCTCGCCCTGGTGCAGGCAAAGCGCACCGGCCTGCCCAAACCCGTCTACCAGGCCAACCTGCCGCGCGTTGGTGAGGGGGCCGTGGTGCTGGGCTCTCCCCTGGGCTTCGAGAACACCGCCACGGCCGGCATCATCTCGGGACTGCACCGCTCCATCCCGGGCTCCGCCTCCAACAGCCTGTCCCTCGTGGACCTGATCCAGACCGATGCCCCCATCAGCCCCGGCAACTCCGGCGGCGCCGTCATCAACATGCGCGGCGAAATCATTGGCATCAGCGAGGCCTACATCCCGCCGTCTGCAGGCGCCGTGGCTTTGGGATTCGCCATTCCCGCCGCGACGGCCGTGGAGGTGGCCGAGGAGCTGCTGGCGGACGGCACTGCCGAGCACGCCTACCTGGGCCTCACGCCCGGCGAACTTACGGCCCAGATCGCCGAGCAGCTGGGCATTGACGCCAGTACCGGCGTCGTGGTCCTGGCAGTGGACGACGGCGGTCCGGCGGCACGTGCGGGCATCCGGCCGGGCGACGTGCTGGAGTCGATGGAAGGCGTGGAACTGAACGCACCGGAGAAGCTCCTGGCGGAACTCCGCGGCCGCAACCCCGGCGATACCGTAGGCTTCAAGGTCAAGCGGGGAGGTCAGAGCCTTGACGTCAAGGCGGACCTCATCGCCCGGCCCACAAGTAACACCCGATAGGAAGGTAAGAACATGAGCCACCCCAAGGACGATGCAGAGGCCGGATACATCATTCCGGACCCCTCAAAGATCCGCGAAGACCTTACCGGCGACGCCGGAGACGAAGCCAACGCCATCCGCTTCAGCGAAGAGCAGGCACTGATCGAGGAACAGTCCCACGGCATCCGCCCGGACACCTACAGCGTCCCCTCCGGCGGCCCCACCATGGCGGAGGCCCGCGGCAACATGGACCTTTCCGACCAAAGCGAAAGCGGGCACGGCACCGGCCGCGAGGATGACAGCAGCGACGACGGCCTGCATGGCGGCGCCGAATCCTGACCCCGCTTCCTGCCGGAACGGCAGCAGGGGCGCCCCGGAAACCCGGGGCGCCCCTGCTGTGTTTTGGGGGCGTTCGCTGCGCCGCTAGAGCTCGTACTCGGCCTGGACGCCCAGCTTCTCGTGGACGCAGAGGATGTTGTGCTCGGTGTCCATGAACCAGGCACATTTTTCCGAGTCGGTTGTGCAGATATGGTTCTCGGTCCTCAGGTTCGGCAGGTCATAATCCTGGAACCTGACGCCCCTGGCCTCCATGTCCCGGACCGTCCTCTCGATGTCCGTCACCTCAAAGCTCAAGGCGGTGTGCTCGGAGTGCTTACCGTCCGAAACCG
Source organism: Pseudarthrobacter oxydans (assembly GCF_034258515.1). Lineage (NCBI taxonomy): Bacteria > Bacillati > Actinomycetota > Actinomycetes > Micrococcales > Micrococcaceae > Pseudarthrobacter > Pseudarthrobacter oxydans. Next base: position 3,551,086 of record NZ_CP139438.1, read on the forward strand.
GCAACAACTGCAGCATCGGGCCGCCGTCGCTGCCGAGCAATTCGCTTCCATCGTCTGCCTTGCCGCGGAGCGGGAGTCCGAGCTTTTCGGTGTAGAACCTACGGGCGCGTGCTGGATCGTCGACTGGCAGGACCGTTGTGGCTGTGTTCATTCTTAGGCTCATAAGGGCCACCTCCTACGGGCAGAATTTTACGCTTCCGCCAGCCAAAAAGATCCCCGCGCTCCCTCACTTCCCGCAGGAAGACCCACACCCTCTCTCACTTAATGCGGCTTAAGCGCCAACGCTCTATCACCTGTCGCCGGCAGGTGATAGAGCGTCCGGGGAAAACCCGCGTTAAGTGATAGAGCGTCCGGGGGAAACCCGCGTTAAGTGATAGAGCGTCCGGGGGGCTACTTGGCGACGAGGGTGAGGACGTCGTAGGTGGCCACGATCTCGTCGTCCTGGTTGGTGAGCACGGCGTCCCAGGCCACCTCGCCGTATTCGTCGGTTTCGCGGGGGGTGATCTTCTTGGCCGTGAGGGTCACCCGGATCGAATCACCTGCGGCCACCGGGGTGATGAACCGCAGGTTCTCCAGCCCGTAGTTGGCCAGGACCGGGCCCGGGGCAGGCTCCACGAACAGTCCGGCGCCCCAGGCAAGCAGGAGGTAGCCGTGGGCCACGATGCCCGGGAAGAACGGGTTGGCTTCCGCGGCCTCCTGGTTGGTGTGGGCGTAGAACGTGTCGCCGGTGGAGTTGGCAAACGCGGTGATGTCCTCCAGCGTGACCTGGCGCAGGTCCGAGCGGACGGCGTCACCGATCCGCAGCGTCTCCAGCGACTTCCGGAACGGGTGGGTCCCCTCGGTTTCCAGGGTGAAGTTGCGGTCCGCGCCGGCGTGCCACAGTCCGGTGACGGCGGTGAGCATGTTCGGCGAGCCCTGGATGGCCGTGCGCTGCATGTGGTGCATCACCGACCGGATGCCGCCCAGTTCCTCGCCGCCGCCAGCACGGCCGGGACCACCGTGGACCAGGTGCGGCACGGGCGAACCGTGGCCCGTTGACGAACGCGCGTCCTCGCGGTTGAGCATCAGGACACGGCCGTGGTGCGCCGCGATCCCGGTGACAAGTTCGCGGGCCACGGAAGGATCGTTGGTGCACACCGAGGCCACCAGGGAGCCGCCGCCGCGGGCGGCGAGGCGGACGGCGTCGGGAATGTCCTTGTACCCGATCACGGACGAAACGGGACCGAACGCCTCGAGCGAGTGCACTTCCTCGGCCTCAGGGTCCTGCCAGTTCAAGACGACGGGCGCCATGAACGCCCCGCCGTCCACCACGCCGGTGGTTCCGTCGGCGGAAGTGACCGACGGCGAATCGAGGGTTCCGTACGCAAGCTCACCGCCGGCGTCGAGCATCGACTGGACAGCGGCGCGGACGTCCTGGAGCTGCTCCACCGAGGCGAGGGCACCCATGGTGACGCCGTCGGCCCGGGGATCGCCCAGGACAACGCGCTCGGAGATCCGCTTGCCGATGGCCGCTGAGACGGCGGCAACCAGCTCCTGCGGCACGATGGCGCGGCGGATGGCGGTGCATTTCTGCCCTGCCTTCGCCGTCATTTCCGTGACCACCGATTTTACGAAGGCATCGAATTCAGGCGTCCCTTCCACCGCGTCCGGGCCGAGGATGGCGGCGTTCAGGGAGTCCGTTTCGGAAGTGAAGCGGACCCCGCCCTGGACCACGTTGGGGTGGGCCTTCAGGGAAAGCGCGGTGGATGCGGAGCCGGTGAAGGCCACCAGGTCGCGGTAGTCCAGGACGTCCAGCAGCCCGCGGACGGAGCCGGAGATCAGCTGCAGCGAGCCCTTGGGCAGGATGTTCGATTCGACGATGGCCTTGACCACTGCGGCCGCCACGTAGCCGGTGGGCGTTGCGGGCTTGACGATGGTGGGGACGCCGGCGAGGAAGGCCGGGGCGAACTTTTCCAGCATGCCCCAGACCGGGAAGTTGAAGGCGTTGATCTGCACGGCGACGCCGGGGATGCGGGTGTAGATGTGTTCGCCGGCGAAGGAGCCGTCCTTGGACAGGACCTCCATGGGGCCGTCCACCACCACCTGCGAGTTGGGCAGCTCGCGCCGGCCCTTGGAACCGAACGTGAAGAGCACGCCGATGCCGCCGTCGATATCGATCATGGAGTCCACCTTGGTGGCGCCCGTCTGGGCCGAGAAGGCGTAGAAGTGCTCGCGCCGGGCATTGAGGTACTGGGCGAGCTCCTTCAGCTTGAGGGCACGCTGGTGGAAGGTGAACCGGCCGAGCTCCTGCTGGCCCGTGCTGCGGCCGTAGTCCACAACCGCAGCCAGGTCCAGCCCTTCAGTGCTCACCTTGGCCAGGATCTCCCCCGTGCTCGCGTCCCTGACGGGCGTCGCGGACCCGGCCGATCCGGCGTCGGGAGTCCACCAGGAATCCATGATGAAGCTGGGCACTGTCTCCACGGTGTCGACCGTGGCCTGGGGAGCTGTGGCGGTGGTGGTCATCGTTGACGGGTCCTTCCAACAAGGGGGCAGGCAAACAGGACGAGTCATTACTGACCGTCCGTTCGGTAATATATTCACCATACATGAAGTGCCGTGCTGCACACTAGAAGGCCGGGACTGAATCCGGCCACCCAAAGGAGAATGTATGAGCGCCCCGTCACCCATGGATGCTGCCGAGAACCAGCCCTCTGCGCACGAGCTGTGGAAGATCACGCTCGGGGAGCTGGACGAGAAGATGGGCGTGAAGATCGTCGAGGAGTCCGTCCAGCGCGTGGTGGCCACCATGCCTGTGGAGGGCAACCGGCAGTCGTTCGGACTGCTCCACGGCGGCGCCTCCCTTGCCGTGGGCGAGGCCGTCGGGTCCTGGGCGGCGGTGATCCACGCGAGCACCCTGGGCAAGACCGCGGTGGGCGTGGACGTCTCGGCCACCCACCACCGCTCCGCACGCGAGGGGCAGATCACCATCACGGCCACGCCCATCCACCTTGGCGGCACGCTCACCACCCACGAGGTACTGATCACCAACGAGGCCGGCCAGCGGCTCTGCACCCTGCGCATCACCAACCTGCTGATGAGGCGGCACAAGAAGCCCGCCGCCGAAGCCTAGTCCCGGGTGCGCTGCCTCCGGCGCCGGACCAGCAGCATGAGCACCGCGCCGGCCGCGATGGCCGCGGCGCCCGCGCCCGCCGCCGGGAGGGCATTGGCGCCGGTATAGGCGAGGTTGCCCCCGTCCGCCGCGTCCCTGGCGCTGCCGCCCGTGTCCGCCAGGCCAGCAGGAGGGGTGGACGCCGGACCGGGGACGACGGCGGCGCCGTCGTCCGCCGGGGCTGGAGCTGTTGGGGACGGGGCCGGGTTTGCCGGGGCTGGATTTGCAGGGGCTGGAGTTGCCGGGGCAGGTTCGGCCGGTACCGGACCAGCGGCTGCCGGAGGCTCCGGGACGGGTGGCGGGTCGGCAGGCGCTGCCGGAACGGGTTCTGCCGGAGCGGGTTGGGCCGGCACTACGGGGGCAAACTCGAAATCCGCGGCGCCCGAGACGCTGAAGCCGTTGACCGTCTCCGCGGTGAACCGGAGCGTCTGCCTGCCGTCCGGTGCCGTGAAACTCCAGCTTCCGTCAGCATTCACCGGGACCTCGAACCGGTCCTGCCCCTGGAGGGTAATCCGCACGGCGGACCCGGCAGCAACGGCCGAGGCCGGGGCGGCGGGAACTGTTCCGCTGACGACCTGCCCGGGTTCATAGGCGCCGCCGGGCGCGGGCGAGGAAACCAGCGGCTTGTTGAGGAAGAGCTCCAGTTGGTAGCCGGGCAGGACCTCCAGGGATTCCTCCAAGGTAGCCGCGACGGCGAAGTTGGGCGGTGGGGGTTCGTTGGGCTGGGGGTCGTCGCCGGCGCTGTGCGTCCCTACCGCGTAGTTTCCGCTGATCCACGGACCGCCGGAGTCACCGCCGCTGGATTGCACGTTGTAGGACAGGAAACCGTTGAAGGCGCGGACATCGGCAGGGTCCGCGGGATAGGCGGGTCCTCCCACCAGGAAGATCCCCACGGCGCTCACGGTTCCGCAGGACCATCCCGTCCGCCAGCCCGAGCGGCAGACCTCCATGCCCACCACCGGGCTGGCGGTGCCGATGATTTTGACGTCCGGGCCCGGCTGCCGCGTGTCACCATGCGTGCTGGCGGCCGGCACCGGGTCCTGGTCAGGGCTGAGCGCTCCGACGACTGCAATGTCGGTTCCCACGTTGCCGGGGTCCTGAAGTGCCGCGCCGTCCTGGTCCGTGGAAATGTTGGGGTCCAGCACCCTCGAGTTGCCGGGCCCGCCCAGCTGGCTGAATTCGAAGGCACCCAAGGGCCCGGCAGGCACGCCCGGAAGCAACAGGTCCGCGGTTGTGGCCGCGCCGTCACCTGTGCAGTGCCCGGCCGTGAGGACCGCGGGAAGGCCCGAGGGATCAAACGCGGAAAATCCCGTGGAGCAGATTTCGCCTTTGTCCGTTTGGTAACCCACCCCGCCCGGGACGTCCGCCTCAGGCTTAAGGGGCGCGCCGCCGTCGAGCACTACGTTGGCGTACCTCGCGACGAATTCCGACGGCGATATCTTGCCGGGGGCGGCAGTGGTGTCCAGCGTGCCAGGCGGGGTGGAGGGCGCCCCGCCCGTGCCCTGCGTTGCCTGGGCTGCGGCGATGCTGCCCGTCCGGATGACGAATTTGCCGCCGGAATAGACCACTGCCTGCAGGCCGGCGGTTCCGACCTCGCGCAGATAGGCGTGGAACAGCTGTTCGGTGCTCACGGCGATTTGGGATCCGGGAGCGGCCGTCGCCGCAGGAACCGGAGCAGGTGCGGGCTGCGACGCTGAACTGCCGGGCGCTTCAAGGTTGAGGCCAGCCAGGCTGCCGGACAGCCGGTCGACGGCCGACTGCAGCTCGGCCCCCGTACCACTCACGATGATTCTGTTGTCCTGCAGCCTGATGCCTGTATAGCCGGGAACGCCGCGCAGCCGGCTGGCGGCAGCAGCTGCCCGGCTGCCCAGCTCCCCTGCCGCATTGAACTGCTCAGGGGTGAGGCCCAGGTCCCGCCGGACCGCGTCGGCGAGGCCCTCCTCCGAAAGCCCGGCGCTCCCCGTTTCCGCGGCGGGTGCAGTGGCAGCAGGGCCGGACGTTGCAGCCGGAGCCGGCGGCGCCGCGTCCTCCGCCTCCGTCATGGCCCAGCCGGGAGCGTAACCCAGGACGGATGCGGCGAGGACGCCGGCGGCGGCGCCCAGGGCAACACCGCGTTTTCCCCGGCGGAACGCTGCACCGGTTCTCATTGTGGTTCCTTGACGCGGGCGGCTCCGCAGAGGGACAGCACCGCATCCAGCTCGGGGACACTCAATCCGTTGGCCAGCAGGAAAGCGCGCGTGTCCAGGGTCCGCACGAAGTGGGCCACGGCTTCTCCGCGCGACTGGAGGAGGGGGCCAAGTTCATCCTCGGGCAAATAGCGTTCCCGTGCATGGGGCGGCCCATGGGTGCGGTAGCGCTCGTTGATGCCGCGGGCTGCGCGCCGGTAGCCGTCGGCAATGTCCTGGCGGGAGTCCCCCGCGAGGTCCTGGACCATGGCGGCCACCATGCCGCTGCGGTCACGCCCGGCCGCGCAGTGCAGCACCGCGCCGCCCCGGGCGGAGGCGGCGGCCAGCTCCTTGAAGACGCCCACCAGCTTGCCCGGAAAGAGCCGGGCGTTCTCCGCGTAGTGGGCAGGATCGTTGAGGTAGGGCCCGGCCACCGCGGTGAACTGCGGATGGTTCGGCTCCTCCGTGGGCGCCGAAACGACGGTCATGCCGGACCAGGCCGCTCCGCCCACGACGGGGTCCGTGCTGCGGCGCCGCGCCTCCGCAGCGTTGCGGAGATCGATCACGGTGCGGATGCCGTCGTCGTACGCCTGCTGCCAGCCCGCTTCCGTGAGCCATTCCCGCCGCCCCATCCGGTACACCCCGCCGGCCACATGCCACGCGTTGACAGCACCATGCCAGTCCATGGATCCGCCCGGTTTCCTCATTGGCAAAGTTAATCACACTGGCCACATGAGACGCACGTCATAACGTAGTTCAGCCAAGCCCCTGCCCACGCCGGGCCAGCCTGTACTCGAGGCCGGCCCGGACCATGGGCCATTCGTGCTCCAGGATGGAGTACACCACCGTGTCACGGAGAAGCCCGTCGCGGGTCCGGGAATGGCTGCGGAGCACGCCGTCCTGCTTGGCCCCGAGCCGGGCGATGGCCTCCCGCGACTGGTGGTTGAGCCAGTGCGTCCGGAACTCCACGGCAGGGCAGCCAACAGCCTCGAACGCGTGCCGCAGGAGCAACAGCTTGGACTCGGGGTTCGTGCCGGTGCCGTGGACGGACGCGGCGTTCCAGGTGGAGCCGATCTCCACGCGGGGAGTACCGGCGTCGATATTCATGTAGGTGGTCATGCCGATGATCCGCCCGGGGCTTCCGGTGGCCGGATCGGTCAGCCGGGTGGTGAAGGGCAGCATGGAGCCCTGCTCCTGCAGGGCGAGCCGCCGCTCGATCTCCCCGGCCATCTGCTCCGGCGACGGCACCGAGGTGTACCAGAGCCGCCACAGCTCACCGTCCCGGGCCGCGTCCACCAGGCCGTCGTGGTGATCCCCGGACAAGGGTTCCAGGGTTACATACCTGCCAGTGAGGGTAAGGGGTTCCAGGAAAGTCACGGCACCAGCCTAGGTGCAACCACCACGCCACGGTTACGCTGGGGAAACACCCAGGACGGCGAGCAAGGGAGTTTACGTGTCAGGAACCAATCCGGACCCGGAGGACGACAAGATCACAGGCCTGGAGCCCGGCGGTGGCGTGCCGCCGGGCGAAACGCCTCCCGGTGAAGGGTCGGTGGCAGGCACCCAGGAGCCCCGGCAGAAGGGGTCCGGGAAGGGACAGCAGGTCTTCTGGCTTGGAGCCATCGGAGCCGGCGTGCTGCTGTTCCTCCTGTACTTCATCGGCTATATCGTCGGGCTTTTCGACTAACCCGCGGTCCCCTGGCTGGGCCAGTCAAAGAAACCCTTGCCGGACTTCCGTCCCAGCTCCCCCCGGGCCACCTTCTCCTTGAGGATCCGGGGCGGGGCGAAGCGCTCACCGAGCGTGGAGTGCAGGTACTCGGCGATGCCCAGCCGGACATCCAGCCCCACGATGTCCGTGGTCCGCAGCGGTCCGGTGGGGTGCTTGTAGCCCAGGACCATGGCGTTGTCGATGTCCTCGGCGCTGGCAACGCCCTCCTCCACCATGCGCATCGCCTCGAGGGCGATGGCCACGCCCAGCCGTGAGGACGCGAATCCCGGGGCGTCATTGACCACGACGGCGGTCTTGCCGAGTGCCTCGACCCACCTTTTCGCGGCGGCGGCAAGTTCGGGGGACGTGCGCTCCCCCAGCACCACTTCGATGAGGGTGGACGCCGGGACCGGGTTGAAGAAGTGGAGGCCCAGGAAGTTCCCTGGCCGCTTCAGTTCACCGGCCAGTCCGTTGACGGAAAGCGATGACGTGTTGGAGGCGAGATAGGCGTCATCGGCCAGCCGCTCCTCGATTCCGCGCAGTGAGGTGACTTTCAGGTCCCAGTCCTCGGGAACGGCTTCCACCACCAGCTGCCGGTCCGCGAACGCGTCGTAGTCCACGCCCACGGTGAGCCGGGACGCCATCTCATCGAGGTTCGCGTCCGTCATGCCCCGCTCGATGCTCTTGGCAGCGGCAGATTCCACCCGCTCCCGGGCAGCCTCCGCGGACTGGTCGTCGCGCTCCACCACCAGCACGTCGGCACCCTTGACCAGGAAGGCATGGGCGATGCCGGCGCCCATGCGGCCGCCGCCCAGGACACCGACGAAGACGGGAAGACCAGATGGCAGGCCGGGGGCAGGTTGCGGTGTGTTCATCAGTTCTTTTCTCCGGTCTCGGCAGCGGCGCTCCCGGCTGCGTTCTTGTCGGTCTTCCGGGCCTTCTTGGCTGCGTTCTTGTCCAGGAACGCCTGCATCCGGTCGAACTTGGCCTCGGATTCGAAGAGGATGCCCTGGGCCAGCTGGTCGATCAGGGGGTGTGCTTCCGCAGGGGCGTGGAACACGGACTTGGTGATGCGCACGGCCAGCGGATCCTGCCGCCCGATCCTGTCCGCCAGGTTGTGCGCGGCGTCCAGGAGCCCCGCCGGCTCGTGGACCTCGGTAATGAGGTTCACGGCCAGGGCTTCGTCGGCGCCCAGGATCCTGCCGGCCAGGAGGATCTGCTTAGCCACCGGTTCGCCCACCAGTTCCTTCAGCCGCCAGCTGGCGCCGGCAGCGGCGAGGATTCCCAGCCCGGTTTCGGGGTTGCCGATGCGGACACCGGGGGTTCCGATCCGGAAGTCGGCGGCGTACGCGAGTTCCGCCCCGCCACCCAGGCAGTAGCCGTCAAGTGCCGCGATGACCGGCATGGGCAGCTTGGCGATCCGGACGAAGATGGTGGAGTTGATGCCCTGCAGGGCATCGTCCCGGCGCCGCTCGCGCAGCTGGCCGATGTCCGCGCCGGAGGCAAACACCCCGTCCACGCCGGCAATGATCAGCACCTTGGGGTTCTGTTCCAGCGCCGTGCAGACCACATGCAGCTCGTCCACCATCTGCTGGTCGATGGCGTTGCGCACCTCGGGCCGGTTGAGCAGCACCACCACCCGGTCGCCGCGTTCCTCCACCAGGAGGGCGTGGAACTTCTCCGCGGCCAGGTCCACAGCCGCGGGCATCAGACCTTCTCCAGCAGCATCGCAGTGCCCTGGCCCACGCCGATGCACATGGTGGCCAGGCCGATCCTGGCGTCCTCGCGCTCCATGCGCCCCAGCAGGGTGATGGCGATCCGTGCCCCGCTGGAACCGAGCGGGTGCCCCAGGGCGATCGCGCCGCCGTCGTTGTTCACAATGTCCTGTTCCAGGCCAAGGCGCCGGATGCAGGCAAGGGACTGCGTGGCAAAGGCCTCGTTAAGTTCGACGGCGGCAAGGTCGCCTACGCTGAGTCCGCTGCGCTTGAGGACCTTCTGCGTGGCCGGCACCGGGCCGATGCCCATGATCTCGGGTTCACAGCCTGCGGAGGCGCCGTCGATGATCCGCGCGCGGGGCGTCAGGCCCAGCCGCTCGATGGCTGCTTCCGAGGCGACGATGATCGCTGAGGCGCCGTCGTTGAGGGAGGAGGAGTTGCCTGCAGTGACCACGGATCCGCCGTGGGTTACCGGTTTCAGTCCTGCGAGGACGTCCAGGGTGGTGCCCTCACGGGGCCCTTCATCGGTGTCCACGACGTTCTCGGACTTGCGGGTCCTGACGGTGACGGGAACGATTTCGTCCTTGAACCGCCCGGCTGCGATGGCGTCCAGGGCCCGCTGGTGGGAGCGGACGGCGAAGGCGTCGGCGTCCTCACGGGAAATGTTGTCCACACGGGCCACCTCTTCGGCAGTCTCCGGCATGGAGTAGGTCATCTTGCCGTCCCGGGACAGCCCGCCCTTGTGGAACAGCGGGTTGGTGAAGCGCCAGCCGATGGAGGTGTCGAAAATCTGCCCGGGCTTCGCGAAGGCGGCGGTGGGCTTTTCCTGGACCCACGGCGCCCGGCTCATCGATTCCACGCCGCCGGCGATCACGATATCCGCGGCTCCGGCCTTGATCATGTGGCTAGCCTGGATGATGGCGCTCAGGCCGGAGGCGCAGAGCCGGTTCACTGTGATCCCGGGGATGTGGAGGGGAAGTCCGGCCAGCAGGGTTGCCATGCGGGCCACGTTGCGGTTCTCTTCGCCGGCCCCGTTGGCGTTGCCCAGGATGACCTCGTCAATGCTGTCCGGATCCAGTCCCGCCCGGGCCACCGCCTCCCGGAGAACCAGTGCCGCCAGGTCGTCGGGGCGGACCGACGAGAGCGCCCCGCCGTATCTGCCCACCGGCGTTCGGACCCCGCCAACAAGGAAAGCCTGCGGACCTGCGGTTGCAGCCATGGAAACACCCTTCACGCGATAAACGGCACTGTCATCTGCGGCCGGCAGCTCCCCCACTTACCGACCGTTCGTTCTGTAAATAGTACACGGGAGGGCTGATCCGTGGATACCGGATAAGGCCTAGCGGACAGTGAGGCCCAGATGGGCTGCCAGCAGCGGCGCGAGGAGGCCCAGCTGGTACTCATCTATGACCATGCCGGCCACGCTGCCGAGTCCGCTGATGCTCCGGAATTCCGTGCCGCGAACGTCAAAGTCCTTCAGCCTGGCCCCGCTGACATCCAGGGATCCGATGGTGCAGTCCTTCAGCGCCACCCGGGTTGCGGCGGCCGAGCCCAGGTCCAGCTCGTTGATGATGCAGCCGGTGATCAGGACGTCCGTGAGCTTTGCGCCCCGCACGTTGAGGAAATCCAGCTTGCCGCCGTCGATGTGGACCGACTGCCAGCCGCTCTCATGCAGTTCGGCGGACCCCAGCCGGGGATTGCGGATCTCCACCTCCCGCCAGGTTGACCGCGCCGCCCGGAAAACCGGGGCGTACAGCTCCGCGAGGATGCAGTCACGGAAGGTGGAGCCGCGGAGCTGCGCCTCATTGAAGGACGCGCCCCGGAACTCGCATCCGGCGAAGTCGGTGCCGCCCAGCTCCAGCCCATCGGCAGCCACGCGGCTGTACCGCTCGCCGTCGTACCTCCCGCCGCGCCGGAAGGCCGGCACGGCGATGTCCGTGAGGTTCTCGAGCCGCACGGGAGTGAGCCGCGGCGCAGCCGCGTCGGGGCCGCCCTTCCGCGGGATGCGCGCGGCCACTACAGCGTTTCCGCCTTCGCCGCTATTTCCGTGAGGTCCTTGGCCAGGGCTTTGCGGGTGGCAGCCATGCCCATCCTGCCGAACAGCAGCATCATGATCCTGCTGGCCAGGGTGGGCTTGATGACCTCGGCCCCGAAGGTGAGGGTGAGGTCCGTTCCGCCGTCGCGCGGGGCCAGGGTGAACCGCGTGGTGTAGTCCGCGCCGCCCTGGACTGCCTTGACGGTGGTGCTGCGGTTCCGCTCAGCCTCGGCCACCCACATCTCCACCGTTTCCGCTTTGCCCAGCATCTTCCGGGTCTCCTTCCAGCGGGTCCCCTCACCGTAGGGGCCATCTGTCAGGAGCTGGATCGAGTCCACTCCGGAGAGGGTGGCCGCGGAGCCCGGGATGTCCGTGATGACGGACCAGACTTTCTCGGGTGGCGCCTGGATGTGCTGGGTGAGGCTGAGGCTGTGGTCCATGGTTTCGAGCCTAGCGGCGGGTACGGAGAATCAACAGGCACTGCCCGCAGCAGGCGCCCAAAGGCTTGAATTAGTAAGCATGCTTCGTGTTAGTGTGAAAATGCATTGTTTTGGTCAACGGAAACGAAAGGAGGCCACACACCATGGGCCTCGGAGACAAGATCAGTAACGCAGCGGAAGACATGGGCGGCAAGGCCAAGGAAGCGGCCGGCAACGCCACCGACAATGACCGCCTGAAGGCTGAAGGCCAGGCGGACCAGGTCAAGGCTGACGCCAAGAAGGTCGGCGAAAGCGTCAAGGACGAGTTCAAGCGCGACTAGCCCTTGCCTGCGGCAGGCCCGGCCGGACCGGGCGGCTGCTACAGAGCGACAACGGCGGTGGATCCCACGGGATCCACCGCCGTTCTGTTTGCGCGGTACTTGAGGGATCAGAGGCCCGTCACCAGCCGCTGCGGGTGGGGGTGTGCCCCTGCCGGGAGTCGTCCGGCATCGTCATTTCGGCCCGCAGCCCGAGGAGCCTGATGGGGCGGCCCGGCTCGATCTTCGCCACCAGGTCCAGGACCCGGGCGAGCACTTCCGCCGGGTCCGAGGTCTCGGGGATCTTCCGGGCATACGTCTTGGTGATGAACGGTGCATAGCGGACCTTGAGCGTCAGCCCGACCACCGGCCGGCCCTCTGCCGCGACATCCTCCAGCACGTGCGCCGCCAGCTCCCTGACGGCACCGTCAATCTGCCCCGGCCCGGTCAGGTCGCGCTGGAAGGTGGTTTCACGGCTGTGCCCGCGCGCCACCCAGGGTGTGTCATCAACTGTCCGTCCGCCGTCGCCGCGGCCCAGCTGCGCATACCAGGGACCCATCTTCGGGCCGAACTCGGGGACAAGGTCGTCAGGGTTGGACGCTGCCAGCTCGGCCACCGTCCGGATGCCAAGCTTGGCGAGCCGCTGGGACACTTTCGTTCCCACGCCCCACAGCTCGATGGTGGGCCGGCTCCCCATGACGTCCAGCCAATTGCCTGCCGTGAGCCGGAAGACGCCGGCCGGCTTGCCGAACGTCGTCGCCACCTTGGCGCGGAGAAGGGTGTCGCCGATACCCACGCTGCAGTGCAGCCGGGTCGCCCCGAGCACGGCCTGCTGCAGTTGCCGGGCGTAGGCGTCCGGATCATCCGTCTGCACGCCAACAAACGCCTCGTCCCAGCCGAGCACCTGGACGGTAGCGCCCGGCTGCGAGCGCAGCACCGCCATGACCTGTTCGGACGCCTCCAGGTAGGCTTCATGGTCGACCGGCAGGATGACGGCATCGGGCACTTTCCGCGCGGCGATGCGCAGCGGCATCCCCGAGCCGACGCCGTACGCCCTGGCTTCGTAGGATGCCGTGGACACGACCGCCCGTTCGGTGGGATCGCCGCGGCCGCCGACAATCACCGCCTTGCCCGCAAGCTCGGGCCGGCGGAGCACTTCGACGGCCGCGATGAACTGGTCAAGGTCCACATGCAGCACCCAGGGTTCGCCCACAAGCCCCAGTCTGCCCCGGCGGCGCGCTCCGCACCACCGCTCCGGCACCATCGATTGCTCCGTAGCGGTCCTTTTGAGGCCCCAAAACGGCAGTTGCGGAGCAATCGATGCAGGGAAACGCCGACGGCGGGACTCCCCTCCCAAGGGGCGTCCCGCCGTCGTACGTACTGCTTGGGTGAGCCGTTAGCTGTAGAGCGCGCTCTTCGGCTCGTTGTTCTTGACCTTCTGCCAGCCCAGCCACAGGACCACGGCGAAGAACGGGATGGTGGCCAGGGTCCAGAGGCCCAGGTAGAACACCTCACCGCTCTTGCTGGTCATGGTGTCGAAGCCGATCAGGACGGTGATGGCCAGCAGGCCCACCAGTCCGGCCCAGCTGGTCCACGGCGAACCGGGCATCGGCAGGCCGGAGGTGACGCCCTTGCGGCGGCGCAGCACGATCTGGCTGGCGAAGATGGAGCCCCAGCAGAAGATCACGCCGATGGAGGCGGTGTTGAGGGCGAGGTCGAACGCGTGCGATCCGCCCAGCCAGATGTTCAGCAGGATGCCTACCGCGTAGAAGGCAGCGATGGCCAGGATGGCCGCGTACGGGACGTGCCGCTTGGACATCTTGGTGAGCCACTGCGGGGCGTGGCCGTTGTTGGCCATGGTGCGGAACACGCGGCCGATCGAGTACAGGCCGGAGTTGCAGGAGGACAGCGCGGCGGTGATGACGATCATGTTCATCACGTCGCCCACCCAGGCGAGGCCCATCTGGCCGAAGACGGTGACGAACGGGGACGTTCCGGCAACGTACTGGTCGGACGGCAGCAGCATGGCGAGCAGGGTCACGGAACCGACGTAGAACACCACAATGCGGAGGACGACGGCGCGGATCGCCTTGGGCACTTCGCGTTCCGGATCCTGCATTTCACCGGCGGTGATGCCCACCAGTTCGATGCCGTTGTAGGCGAAGATGACGGCGTTGAGCACCAGGACCATCACCAGGGCGCCCTTGGGGAACATGCCGCCTTCGGCCGCGAAGAGGTTGGCAACCGAGGCGTTGCCGTCGCCCACCCGGGCGTTGGTGACCACCATGAAGGTGCCCACCGCCAGGAAGATCAGGATGGCGCCCACCTTGAGGCAGGAGGCCCAGAATTCGAACTCGCCGAACGCCTTGACGCTGAGCAGGTTCACTGCCACCAGGATGGCCAGGGCGGCGATGGCCGAGGCTTCCACGGGGACATTGGGGAAGAAGAACTGGAAGTACAGGCCGATGGCAATCAGTTCGGCGATGCCGGTCATGCCCCAGTTGATGAAGTACATCCAGCCGGACAGGAACGCGCCCTTCTTGCCGAACATTTCGCCGGCGTAGCTCACGAAGGAGCCGGAGGTCTGGCGGTACATGATGAGTTCGCCCAGGGCCCGCATGAGCAGGTAGGCGATGACGCCCGCGATGGCGTAGGAGAAGATCAGGGCCGGGCCGGTGGAGGCCAGCCGGCCGCCGGCACCCATGAAGAGGCCGACGCCGATGGCGCCGCCCATGGCGATCATGGTGACATGGCGCCGGCCCAGGGTCTTGCTGTAGCCCTCGGCGCTGAGGGTGGGGTCGACGGCGACGGATGGGGCCGTACGGTTCTCGAGATCTGTGGGGGTAATTTGAGGCACAACGATTCCTTGTGGGTTGGGGGTTGGCCGCATCCGGACTACAGCATGATCCAGCTCACAAAATTCGGGCTTACGCCGTTGGGGCGACCGTTTGTGAGCGCAATCCTCCGTAAAGCCGAAGCTTCGCGCGGCTCGTCCATCCTACAAGACGCTGAGGGGTGCTACGTGACGCGCGCTACACAGCGGCCGTCTCAAGCACCATATTCTGCTCCCCGTCCAGCGAAATCCGGTAGGTCCGCAGGGGTTCCGCACCGGTAGTGGAGCATCCGGAGGTGAGGTCAAAAGCGTGCTGGTGCAGCGGACAAATGACCACCTGCCGGTCCACGGTGCCGTCCGCAACCGGCCCGCCGCGGTGGGTACAGACGCCGGAGACCGCCCGCAGTGAACCGTCCCGCAGCCGGAAGACGGCCACCTGCTCGCCGCCGACCCCGAAGGCCCGCCCCTCGCCCAGCGGAATCTGGTCCACCGGGCCCAGGACGTGGGCGTTGGCATGTGTTCCGGTGCTGCTCATCGGACCGGCACCTGCGGGAGGACGGTCAGGGGCAGCGACGTCCTGAACTGCCCGGGCGTTTGCGGGTCATCGCGTTCCCGCCACGGGTCAACGTAGCTGTCCACGGAGGCCTGCATCGCCTCGTCCAGCCGGCCCGCGATCCCCTCCGAATCCTCCACGATCACGGCCCGCAGGTGCTCGATGCCCACCCGCGGGACGAAGGCGTAGGTCCGTTCCAGCCAGTTGGCCTGTTCCCGGTAGTACTGCATGAACCGGCCGGTGAGGACTTTCACCTCGTCCGGATCGTCCACGGTGGCCAGCAGGTCTCCCTTGCGGATGTGGGCACCGGCGGCTCCGCCCACGTAGATCTCCCAGCGGCCGCCCTCCACGGCCACCACGCCCACATCCTTCACCAGCGATTCGGCGCAGTTCCGGGGACAGCCCGAGACCGCGAGCTTCAGTTTGGCGGGCGCCTCAAGGCCCTGGAAACGGGATTCGATCTCGATCCCCAGCTTGGTGGAGTCACCGGTGCCGTAGCGGCAAAAGTCCTTTCCCACGCACGTCTTCACCGTCCGGAAGCTCTTGCCGTAGGCATAGCCGGAGGGCATGTCCAGGTCCGCCCAGACCTGCGGCAGGTCCTCCTTGCGGATCCCCAGCAGGTCGATGCGCTGCCCTCCGGTGAGCTTGATCAGCGGGACGTTGTGCTTCTCCGCCACGTCAGCGATCCGGCGCAGCTGCTGGACCGACGTCACGCCGCCCTTCATCTGGGGCACCACGGAAAAGGTGCCGTCCCGCTGGATGTTGGCGTGGACGCGGTCGTTGATGAAGCGGGCGTCGCGTTCGTCGATGTACCGGTCGCCCAGCATCATCTTGAGCAGCGAGGCGAGCCCCATCTTGGACTTTGCGTCCTCGGCGCCGCCCGGAGCCAGCGCCTGGAACACCGCCGAAACCGACCGCAGGCCGCGGGCCCGGATTTCTGCCATCAGAGCCTGCTTGTCCAGGGGAACGCCGGGGACGTAGTAAGCGGCAGCCGGGTCCTCCTCCACGGCCCCGTCCGCCGCCCACTCCACCACCTGTCTGACCAGGAGCTTGCAGGAGCCGCACCCTTTGCCGGCACGGGTGGCGTCCATGGCCCCGGATACCGAGCTGCAGCCGCCCTTCACCGCCCCCACCAGGTCCTTCTTGCTGACGCCGTTGCAGTTGCAGACCTGTGCCTCGTCGTCGAGCTCGGCAACCCCGGTCTCCTCCCCGGGCGTGCCTAGATCGAACATCAGCCCGAGCCGTTCCTCGGGCAGCGGCAGCCCGCGGTCGAACGCCTGGGTCAGGTACGCCACCTTGCGGCTGTCGCCCAGGAGCGTGGCGCCCACCATCTTGTTGTCCCGGACCACGATGGACTTGAAGACCCCGCGGCTGGGTTCCGAAAAGACGATGTGTTCGTCCGTCTCAAGTTCCGGCCCGTGCAGGCCCATGGAGGCCACTTCGACGCCGGCCACCTTGAGTTTGGTGGCCGTGCGCGAGCCCAGGTACGCGGAGCCGGTGTCCGTGCCCGTCACATGGTTGGCCAGCACCACCGCCTGCTCCCACAGCGGGGCCACCAGCCCGTACACCTCGCCGCGGTGCTGGACGCACTCCCCCACCGCGTAGATGTCGTCCTCGTCCTGGACCCGCAGGCTGTCATCCACCACAATGGCCCGCTCCACCGGGAGCCCGCTGAGGACAGCCAGGTCCACGTTGGGACGGATCCCGGCCGCCACCACCACCATGTCGCACCCGATGTCCGGCCGGCCGCGGAGGCTGACGCCGGTCACCCTGTCCCTGCCAAGGACGGCCGTGGTCCGGCAGCCGGTCAGTACCCCGATGCCCAGTGCCTCTACGCTCCGGCGGAGCACCGCCCCGCCGTCGGGCCCCATCTGTGCGCTCATCAGGTGGCCGCCGGAGTGGACCACGTCCACGCCCAGCCCGAAGCTGCGCAGCCCGGCAGCGGCCTCCAGCCCCAACAGGCCCCCGCCGATCACCACGGCGTGCCGGTGATGTTCCTGCTGGGCATACGCCGCCATTTTGCGGGTGTCGTCGATGGTGCGGAAGCCGAAGACGCCCGGCTTGACCGACCCGCCGGGGGTGTAGAGGCCGTCCATGGGAGGAAGGTGGGAGCGGCTTCCCGTGGCGATGATCAGCGTGTCGTAGGGCGTCACCCGGCCGTCGCTGGAAAACACGTGCTTGGCGAACCGGTCGATCCGGTCGGCCCGGACGCCCGCGTGCAGCGTGATGCCGTTGTCCTGGTACCAGGACAGGGGGTTGAGGAAGATGTCTGCGTCGCTCTCCTCACCCGAAAGGACGTGGCTGAGCATGATCCGGTTGTAGTTTCCGTACGGCTCGTCCCCGAACATGGTGATGCTGAATTGCTCCGCACCGCCCCGGGCCAGGATCTCCTCCACGGCCCGGGCGCCGGCCATGCCGTTGCCGATGACCACGAGGCGCCGCCGGCTGTCCCGGCCGCCGGACCGGGAGCGCGGCCTGGCCTGGGCCCCGGCTTGCATCTGCTCCGCCACGCTGCCCATCAGTGTTCCACCATCCCCAGGTCGATCACCACGGATCCGTGGAGGCCCTCCGGAGCCGCCAGGTACAGCTCGATCACCGAGCCGCCGTCGATATCCTCCACCACGCGCAGCGGAACATGGACCTCGCTCTTGGCGCCGATGGGGAAGTAGCGCATGGGAACCCCGTTGCGCATGAGCACCACGGCGATCAGCTCACTGCTCGAGTTGCCGCCGCGGAAGTACAGCGCCTGGTTGATCACGCCGTCCGGGACATAGTGCGAGAGCTCGCTGTGCAGCGGGACGGGCTTCTCCAGGCCCACGCCCTGGAAGTGGTAGATGCCTTGCAGGAAAAGGTTCTTGGCGATCACGGACAGATCCTTTCGGCCGGCGGAAAGACGGGCATGGGCCCCATTTTCCGCCGCCGATGTTTCCGGCCGCCGGTCCCCCGGTAAAGACTGCTTTACGCGAATCTCACCGGTTTCAGGGCCAGGCTGCTGCCCCAAATGCGTGACTTATGCCCTGCCAGGCGGGAGGAAACCCCGCCAATCCGGACCAACTGCGCCGCTGCGGGGCCAAAAGTGACGCATCCCGGTCGGGATCGCCCTAAGCCTGCCCCAGGCAATCCCCTAAACCGGTGCGAGCACGCCCTTGTCCATGGAATACCGGGTCCAACGTCCGACGGCGGTGTTCCCGGCCCGGGTGCCTTCCGTGGCGCCGGCCCCACCGCTGCTCCGCCGCGCGCACGCCGCGAACCACTCCCGAAGCGCCCTGTCATGGCTGACCATCACCAGGGTCCCGGCAAAGTCCGCCAGCGCCGCCTCCAGCTGTTCCACCAGCACGGGCGCCAAGTGGTTGGTCGGCTCGTCCACCACCAGGGTGCCGTAGCCGCCCAACAGCAGCCGGGCCAGGGCAAGCCTGCGTTGCTGGCCGGCGGACAGGCTGCCGACGGGTACGTGGAACTCGCTGGTGCGGAAGAGGCCGAGGCGGAGGAGGGCCTCGGCGTGCTCGTCGATGTTGCCGCCGAGGCCCGCGGCGAAGGCCGGCAGCAGGCGCAAGGCGGGCCGTTGCGGCAGCTCCAGTTCCTGCTGCAGGTAGCCGACGCGTTCGGGCCGCGTGACGGAGCCGGCAGCTGGTTCCAGGGTTCCGGCAAGGATGGAGAGCAGCGTGGACTTGCCCGCGCCGTTGGGCCCGGTGATCAGGATCTTCTCGCCGGCGCCCGCCTGGAAGTCTGTGGTTTCCAGCCTGCCGGGCACGCTCACCCCGCGCAGTGCCAGCACCGGCGCATCCTCCTGCGCTGCCCCGGAAGGCGCAGCACCTGAGTCCGCGGCCAGATCGACGTTCAGCCGCAGGGGTACCGGCGGCCGGTCCACGGGGCTGGCTTCGAGCCGGCGCAGCCGCTCCTGGGCGTTCCGGACCTGGCTGCTGGCGGCCTTCTGCCAGGTGCCGGCCTTGAAGTCGAAGCCCATCTTGTCGCCGTCGCGCTTGCGGCCGTAGCCCATGGTCCCGGCAACAGTTTCTGCCTGCCGCTTTTCGGACTCCATTGCATCAATCCAGGTGTGGTACTGCTGGACCCAGCGCGCGCGTTCGGCTGCCTTCTCCCGGAGGTAGCCGTCGTAGCCGTTGCCGTATCGGGTCACGGCGCGGCGCTCGGCATCCACTTCGATGATGGTGGCCGCCACCTTGCGGAGGAGCACGCGGTCGTGGGATACCACCACCACCGTGCCGCGGTGGGCCGCCAGCCGGTCCTCCAGCCAGGCGGTTCCGCGGGCGTCCAGATGGTTGGTGGGTTCGTCCAGGAGCAGGATGTCCGCCGGATCGGCCAGGACACAGGCCAAGGCCACGCGTTCCTGTTCCCCGCCGGACAGGGATCCCAGCACCCGGTTCCGGTCCAGGCCGCCCAGGCCCAGCCGGTCCAGGGCAGCCTCCACCCGGTGTTCCGCGGCGTAGCCTTCGCGCAGCTGGTACTCCGTCTGCAGCCGGCCGTAGGTATCCAGTTCGTCGTCCCCGGCGTCGGCGAGGTTGGCCTCCAGCCGGTCAAGCTCCGCTTCGAGGGCACGCAGCGAGGCAAGGGAAGCGTCGACGGCGGCGCCCACGGTGAAGGACTCGGGCAGGCCATGGGTCTGGGCCAGGTAGCCCACCCTGCCTTGGGTCACCACGGCGCCTTCGTCAGGCGCTTCGAGGCCGGCCAGGATCCGGAGCAGGGTGGATTTGCCGGCACCGTTTTCGCCCACCACGGCAACGTGCTCTCCGGCCGTAATCACCAGGCTGATGCGGTCCAGCAGCCGGCGGTCGCCATAGCCATGGGAGACGTCCGAAAGGTTAAGGTGTTCAGTCAAGGGAAGTCCTCGCAAGTTTCCGCAGTGTGGCCGCCGGAGCTGAACGGGACGTTTCATCCAGCGCTCGACGGCGGCCTTGGTTTGGGAGAACAGCCTGGCGCAGGGCCGGGGCTGCTGGTCAGGACTTCATCGCTCCAGACTGCCCCGCGTGAAGCCACGAGTCAAGCTGCAGCGAGGGCCGCCGCCTTCCTGCGCCGGGCCTTCGCCAGGCGGGTGCCGATCAGGCCCTGGCGCGGGCTGAAAAGGTAGACGACGGCGAACACCACTCCCTGCGTCAGCACCACCATGGCGCCCGAGGCCGTGTCCAGGTAGTAGCTGACGTAGATGCCGGTGATCGAACAGAGCGCCGAGACCACCGGGGCGATCACCAGCATCCGGGAGAACCGGTCCGTGAGCAGGTAGGCCGTGGCGCCGGGGATGATGAGCATGGCCACCACCAGGACAACGCCCACGGTCTGCAGCGCCACCACCGATGTCAGGGCCAGGAGGCCCAGCAGCAGCGCCCCGAGCCTCCGCGGGGACAGTCCGATGGCGTGCGCATGCGTGGGATCGAAGGCGTAGAGCGTGAGGTCGCGGCGCTTGAGGATCAGGATGGCGAAAGCCACCACGCCCAGCACCAGCACCTGGATGAGGTCCGGAATGCTGACGCCCAGCAGGTTGCCGAAGATGATGTGGTTCAGGTCCGTCTGGCTGGGCGTCACGGAAATCAGCACCAGGCCAAGGGCGAACAGCGAGGAGAACACGATGCCGATCGCCGCGTCCTCCTTCACCCGGCTGGTATTGCGGACCACCCCGATCAGGGTCACGGCGATCAGGGCGAACACCAGAGCGCCGAGCGCGAAGGGGGCGCCCACAATGTAGGCCAGGACGACGCCGGGCAGCACCGCGTGGGAGACGGCGTCGCCCATGAGGGACCAGCCGATCAGCACCAGCCAGCAGCTGAGGACGGCGCAGACGACGGCGGCGAGCGCCGTGGTGACGATGGCCCGGACCATGAAGTCGTAGCTGAGGGGTTCGAGGAGGAGTTCCACGGGTCAGCTCCGCCCTTCCCGGTTGAGCACGTCCAGGCCGAACGCCATGGCCAGGTTTTCGGGCTGCAGCACCACCTGCGGCGGGCCGTGCATGAGGACCCGGTGCATCAGCAGCACGGCTTCGTCGCAGAGCTGCGGGAGCGCGTGCAGGTCGTGGGTGGAGACCAGGATGGTGCAGCCGTCCGCGGCGAGCTCGCGCAGGAGCCTGGTGATGGTGGCTTCCGACCTCTTGTCCACGCCGGCGAATGGTTCGTCCAGCAGCATGGTGGTGGCACCCTGCGCTATCCCGCGGGCAACAAAGGCACGCTTCTTCTGCCCGCCGGAGAGTTGGCCGATCTGCCGCCCGGCGTACTCCCCCAGTTCCACCCGGTCCAGTGCCTCGTCCACGGCAGCCCGGTCGGCCTTCGAGGCCCGGCGGGTGAAGCCCTGGTGGCCGTAGCGGCCCATCATCACCACGTCGCGCACGGACAGCGGGAACTGCCAGTCCACTTCCTCGCTTTGCGGCACGTAGCCGATGCCCCCTTCCCTGCGCGCCTTGGAAGGTGGCTCTCCTCCGATCCGCACCGTGCCGGCGTCGGGCTTGATCATGCCCATGATCACCTTGAACAGCGTGGACTTCCCGGAGCCGTTCATTCCCACCAGGCCGCAGATCCGCGCCGGGTCAAGGGACAGGGACGCCGAGTCGAGTGCCAGGACTTCGCCGTAGTGGACGGTGACGTTGTCCACCTGGATGGCCGGGGAGGTCATTGCCCCACCCCTGCTGTGAGTGCTTTGGTGATGATGTCGGCGTCGTGCCTGATCAGGTCCAGGTAGGTGGGGACGGGCCCGTCCGCTTCGGAAAGGGAGTCCACGTACAGGGTGCCGCCGAACCGTGCGCCCGTGGCTTCCACCACCTGCTGCATGGGGGCGTTGGAAACCGTGGATTCGCAGAAGACGGCCGGGACTTTGTTGGCCTTCACGTACTCGATGGCACGGGTGATCTGCTGGGGCGTGGCCTGCTGTTCGGCGTTCACAGCCCAGATGTACACCTCCTTGAGCCCGGTGTCGCGGGCCAGGTAGGAGAACGCGCCTTCGCAGGTCACCAGGGCCCGCTGGGCTTCCGGAACCGCGGCAAGGCTGGTGGTCATCTGGTCCTGCACGGCCTGGAGTTCGGCTTTGTAGGCGTCCCCGTTGGCTTTGAAGGCAGCGGCGTTGCCGGGGTCAAGGTCGCTGAAGGCCCGCACCATGTTGTCCACGTAGGCCTGGACGTTCACCGGCGACATCCAGGCGTGCGGGTTGGGCTTGCCCTGGTAGGAGTCCTCGCTGATGGGCATCGGCTCAACGCCCTCGCTCACCACGGCGTGGGGCACGTCCAGCCCGTCCACGAACTGCGCGAACCAGGCTTCCAGGTTCAGGCCGTTGTCCAGGATGAGGTCGGCCTTGGAGGCTTTCCGGATGTCGCCGGGAGTGGGTTCGTAGCCGTGGATTTCCGCGCCGGCCTTTGTGATGGACTCCACGATGAGCTTGTCCCCCGCGACGTTCCGGGCGATATCCGCCAGCACCGTGAACGTGGTCAGCACCACGGGCTTGCTGTCCCCGTTCCCCGAAGCCCCGCCGCCGCAGGCGGTCAGCACAAGGGAAAGCACGACGGCGGCAGCGGCCGCCGTCCTGAAGCGCACGGTCCTGCGGGCGCCAATCGGGGCAGCTTCTTTGGCGCACCGAAACGTAAATTTAGGCATACCGAATATTCTAGGGGACGCGCGTTTCCCCCAGCAACGCGGCCGGCCCACCTCCCCCCGTTCCCGCCCAACTAGGTAGCGCTAAGTGTCGTTTTGGAGCCCCAGAACGACACTTAGCGCTACCTAGTTGGGGGATAGGCTGAAGCCATGGCGACCGCCCACCGAATACCCCCTGCTCCGCAGCCGCAGCTGTACCGCTTCTCGCCGTTGGACGGGGCAACCCTGATTGTGTACGTGGCCATCGCCGGGTTCTTCGCCGTGGCGGGGGAACTCCTGGCCCCGTTCCTGCGGCAGGTTGCTCCTTCCCCGGCGGCGGCTTCCTACGCGGCGAACCTGCTTTTTTACGCCACGGTGGGCATCCTGGCGCTCCTGGCGGCCCGGAAGGTGGCGGGCCGCGACCTGAAGGTCCTCGCCACGCGCCCGTGGTTCACGCTCATGATGGTGCCCGCCGCGGTGATCGCCATGCTGATCCTGACCGCCATCGTGGTGGCCGCCGGCGGCGAGGCACAGACGTCAGAGAACCAGGCGGGCCTGCAGGAACTGATGCAGCAGGTGCCGGCCTGGCTCATGGTTCCTCTGGTGGTAGTGGTGGGACCGTTCGTGGAGGAGTACATCTTCCGCCACCTGCTCATAGGCAAGCTGAGCCGGCGGGTGAACATCTGGATCTGCTGCGCCGTCTCGGTGGTCCTGTTCGCCGCCATGCACATCGTGGGCCGGGAAGCCATCACCCTGGCTGCCCTGCTCCCCTACCTGGCCATGGGCGCCACCCTGGTCTTCGTGTACGTCTGGACAGGGAAGAACCTGATGTTTTCCTACTTCGTCCATGCGGCGAAGAACCTGCTGGCCGTGGTGTTCATCTATGCCATCCCGCCGGAGGTCTTCGACCAGCTCCAGCAGGTGCAGCCGTAGGCCTACCGCGGCCCCATCGACCCCCGTACCTTGGTGGGATGGGACTGAACATCCAGATCGTCGTCGATTGCAGCAAGCCGCACGAGCTCGCGGACTGGTGGGCTGAAACCCTGCAGTGGTCCGTGGAGCCCCAGGACGCGGCGTTCATCCGCTCCATGATCGAGCAGGGCTTCGCCACGGAGGACCAGACCATGACGCACCGGGGCAACCTGGTCTGGCGTGAGGGCTGCGCCATCCGGCCGCCGGAGGAACTGGAGTCCAAACAACCCGCAAGGCGTGTCCTCTTCCAGACGGCACCCGAGGGGAAGACCGTGAAGAACCGCGTGCACTGGGACGTGAACCTGGCCGGCCGGGACAAGGATGAGGTCCGTCGGGAGCTTGAGTCCAGGGGCGCCACTTTCCTCTGGACCGCCAGCCAGGGTCCGCACTCCTGGCACACCATGGCAGATCCGGAAGGCAACGAGTTCTGCATCAGCTAAGGCCGATTACTAGACTTGGACAGTGAGCAAACAGATTCCCGCCCAAGTGTCAGACGTCTTCGACCCCATCCGCTGGCGGACCGTGGCCGGTTTCGAGGACTTCCAGGACATGACGTACCACCGGCAGGTGGAAAGGGATTCCGACGGCGGGTGGGTGCGTGACCTGCCCGCGGTGCGGATCGCCTTCAACCGGCCGGAAGTGCGGAACGCGTTCCGGCCCGGCACTGTCGACGAGCTCTACCGTGCCATGGACCACGCCCGCATGACCCCGGACGTTGCCACCGTGCTGCTCACCGGCAACGGCCCCTCCCCCAAGGACGGCGGCCACTCCTTCTGCTCCGGCGGGGACCAGCGGATCCGGGGCCGGGACGGCTATCGGTACGTAGTACAAGACACAGCAGACGGCGAGTCGCAGGAAACCATCGACCCCGCCCGCGCCGGCAGGCTGCACATCCTGGAAGTCCAGCGGCTGATGCGGACCATGCCGAAGGTGGTCATCGCCGTCGTCAACGGCTGGGCGGCCGGCGGCGGGCACTCGCTGCACGTCGTGGCGGACCTGACCATCGCCTCCCGCCAGCACGGCAAGTTCAAGCAGACGGATGCCACCGTGGGCAGCTTCGACGCCGGCTACGGCTCCGCCCTGCTCGCACGGCAGATCGGGCAGAAGGCAGCGCGCGAGATCTTCTTCCTGGCCCGCGAATATTCCGCCGGGGACATGGTGCGGATGGGTGCGGTGAACGAGGCCGTGGACCACGAACGCCTGGAAGAGGTTGCCTTGGAGTACGCAGCTGATATTGCCCGGCAGTCGCCGCAGGCCATCCGCATGCTCAAGTTCGCCTTCAACCTTGCCGACGACGGCCTGGCCGGCCAGCAGGTGTTTGCCGGCGAGGCCACGCGGCTGGCGTACATGACGGACGAGGCGGTGGAGGGCAAGGAAGCCTTCCTGCAAAAACGCGAACCCGACTGGTCCTCCTTCCCGTACTACTTCTAGCCAGGAGCGGCATATGAACAGCGGCCCACTCAATGTAGAGCCCGCCCTCAAGGCCCTCGCGGCCGCCCTCCACGGCGAGGGCCCCGCCGTCGAACTCTCGGTCGGGAGCGACGGCGCCCTGCTGGTGGGACATGTGGAAACTCCCGGCTGCGATGACGCGGTGGCCGTGGTGCGCACGTCCGGCTCCACCGGCGCCCCCAAGGCGACGGTGTTGACGGTGGAATCTCTGGCTGCCTCCTCCATGGCTACGGCTCTGGCGCTCAAGGGCGAAGGCCAGTGGCTCCTGGCCCTTCCGGTGGAGTACGTGGCGGGCATCCAGGTCCTGGTCCGTTCCCTGTTCGCCGGCACCCGCCCGTGGGTCATGGACATGTCCCGGGGTTTCACGCCCCAAGCATTCACCGAGGCTGCCCTGGAACTGACGGACAGGATCAGGTTCACCTCCCTGGTTCCCACCCAGCTCCAGCGCCTCCTCGACGAACCGTCTCCGGAAACCCTGGCCGTGCTCCGCCGCTTCAACGCCGTCCTGCTGGGCGGCGCCCCGGCCCCCGCCTCACTGCTGGCCGCCGCCCGCGACGCCGGCGTCCGGGTCATCACCACCTACGGCTCCGCCGAGACGTCCGGCGGGTGCGTCTACGACGGCTTCCCCCTGGAGGGAGTGTCCCTCCGGGTTGAGGGGGACGGCCGGATCCTGCTCGGCGGTGACACCATCGCTGCGGGGTACCTTGAGGCCCCTGAAAGCACCGAGACGTTCTTCGAGGAGGACGGCGTGCGCTGGTACCGCACCAGCGACCTGGGCCGCATCGGCGAGGACGGCCGCCTGACCGTCCTGGGCCGCGCGGACGACGTGATCATCACCGGGGGCATGAAGGTTTCCGCGGCGCATGTCCAGGACGAGCTGGTGAAGTCCGACGGCGTCGCGGCGGCTTTCGTGGCGGGCGTGCCCTCCGCGGAATGGGGCCAGGCCGTGGCCGCCTACGTGGCGCTGGCAGAGTCCGCACGGGGCGCCGAAGCCGACGACGCCCTGCCCAGCCGGGACCATGCCGTCGTGCTTCAGCAGGAATGGCGCCGGACATTGGGGATCCTGGCACCCAAAACGGTCCTGGCCGCATCCTCGCTGCCGCTGCTGCCCAACGGCAAGCCGGACCGGCTGGCCATGACCGCCGAACTGAATGCCCTCCACGAGGGAAAGTAAAGTAGACCTGCACCATCCGGCAGGCCCCCGCCTGCCGCCCTCCCCAACCACACACGAGGTACTGACCGTGGCTACAGCCGCACAATGGATCCAAGGCGCCCGACTCCGGACGCTGCCCGCCGCGATTGCGCCGGTGCTGATCGGCTCCGCCGCCGCCTACGAGATGGATTCGTTCCTCCTGTTCAACGCCATCCTCGCGGCGCTCGTGGCACTCCTGCTGCAGGTGGGCGTGAACTTCGCCAACGACTACTCGGACGGCATCCGCGGCACCGACGATGACCGGGTGGGCCCGCTGCGGCTTGTGGGATCAGGGGCGGCAAGCCCGGAGCACGTCAAGCGGGCCGCCTTCGGCGCGTTCGCCGCAGCCATGGTCTTCGGGCTGGTCCTGGTGGTGATCACCCAGAGCTGGTGGCTCATCCTGGTGGGACTGGGCTGCGTCATGGCCGCCTGGGGCTACACCGGAGGCAAGAACCCTTACGGCTACATGGGCCTGGGCGATGTTTTCGTGTTTGTGTTCTTCGGACTGGTGGCAACCCTGGGCACCACCTACACCCAGGCCGGGCAGATCAACCTGCCCTCCATCATCGGCGCGATCGGCACCGGCCTCATCGCCACCGCCCTGCTCATGGCCAACAACGTCCGGGACATTCCCACGGACATGCAGGCCGGCAAGAAGACCCTGGCGGTCCGGCTGGGCGACAAGCACGCCCGGGAAAGCTATGTGCTGATGCTGGCCGTGGCCATCCTGCTGGTGGTCATCCTGGCTCCCGGCCGGCCGTGGATGCTGATTGTGCTGCTGCTGATTCCGGCCTGCCTGATGCCGGCATGGCTGATGATCAACGGCCGCAAGCGCAAGAGCCTGATCCCGGTCCTGAAGCAGACCGGCCTGATCAACCTCGGCTACAGCCTGCTGTTCTCACTGGGCCTGGTCCTCAGCCACGGGTTCTAGTCCTAAGCCCGCTTGCGGTCCTTGGCGTCGTTGCTGATGGCCACGTCCGGGTTGGCGTCCAGGAGGGCGTCCTCGGCGCGGGCGTCCTGGACCTCGCCGGCCGAACGCAGCGGTTTGGCCTTGCCGGAGAAACGGTGCTGCAGTGCTGCCGCTGCTTCGTCCCGCTGCTTCTGGAAGAACAGGTAGCTCACGGCGAAGGCAATCAGGGCCGCGCAGATGACGGACATCAGGGCGCCCAGGCCCAGGAAGGTGAAAAGCACGAACAGGGGTGCGAACAGCGCCAGGCGGATCAGGGAATATTTCAAAAAGGCCACTATTCAAGTTTAGCCGCCTCCCGCCCACGGCCCCTGCGCCTCCTGACGATAGACTTAATGGCATGCTCCTCCGTGTGGTTTTGGCCGTCGCAGTCCTCGCCATCTTCGTGTACGGGCTCGTCGACGTGATCCGCACCGACGCGCGCCTCACCCGCGGGATCTCCAAACCTGCCTGGATCGTGGTCATGATCGTCCTGCCGGTGATCGGGGCGGTCCTCTGGCTCCTGATCGGCCGGCCGCGCGGCGCTCCCCCGCAGCGCCAGAACTACAGCCACCCCACCGCCCCGGACGACGATCCGGACTTCCTCCGCAACCTGGAGGTGCGCCGCCGGCAGGAAGCCGAGGCCGCACGCCTGAAGAAGCTCAAGGATGAGCTGGACGCCAAGGCAAAGACCGACGACGGCGGGAAAGACAAGCACGAAACCGACGAACACGACACCGACGGACTGAAGTAGGGAACCAGTCTGATGGCCCGCGACGCTGACGGAGAAGACCGGCTGCGGAACCCTGCCGGTGCAGCGTCGCCGCCAGACGGGCCACCCCGCACACAGCCCGCGCCGCCTCCGCGGCCCGGGCTGTCCTATTCGTCCCCGGCACCGATCGTGGTGGTCCCGCCGGCACCGGGGAGCGTCCGGGTGGCCAGGAACCTCTGGCTGTTCAGCTTCGTGGCCGGGTTGGCGGTCCTGGTGGGCTCCTTCCTTACCCGGGACTCCCACTTGGAACGGCTGCGAAGCGTGGTGCAGGAAACGGCTCCCGGCGGCGACGAGACCGCCATAACCACGGCCACCGCCATCGTCTTTTGGGGAAGCATCGGTGCGCTGCTGCTGGTAATGCTCCTCGAGGCGGCAATGCTCGGCGTGGTGGCAGGCCGGCAGGGCTGGGCCCGGTTGGCACTGGTCCCGCTGCTGGCGGGGCACGTGCTGGTCATGGTGGTGACGGCCACGTTCCTGGTGCCCCCGGGCGACGCCGGCAGCTATGTGGCCATCCTCTGGGGCATCGAGATCCTGCTGGCATTCATCGGGCTCGTCCTGTTCTTCTTCCCGTCCGCTGCCGCCTGGCTCAGGTCAGGCCGGTAACGGTTTGGCCTGGCGCGACGAGTGTTGGGCGAGCTGACGCTGGAATTCGCGCACTGAACATTCCGCCACGATGCCTTCGCAGCTGCGGATCACCACCCGGCAGGCGTCCTGGGCCGCCCGGTCCGTCAGCGGGTTCTCCGCCAGTGCACGCCAGCGGGACAGCAAACGCCGTGCCTCGTCAGCCAACTGTTCGGGGGTGGCATCCGGGCCCAGCCCGAGCCGTACATGGGAGGCAGCACCCAGGCCCCCGATGAGTGCCTCTGCTTCGGCGGCAAACTCGGGGTTCAGTCCGACGCCGGTGGTCCGCAGCGTCGACAACAGCCGCAGTTCCCGGAACTCATGGGCGTTGGCCTGCAGCTTCTCCAGGGCCTCGGCGAGGTGCTCGGTCCCCTTGCGGGGAGAAGCGCGGAGCAGGGCTTCCACCCCCACCAAGGCTGTCCGGGCCTTCAACGCATCTGCCCGTGCCTGGAACTGCCGGCCCACCGTCTCCAGCAGCGGGTCCAGGCCGCTGCGCCGGGCAAGCTCGTGGGCAAGTGGCGTTGGCTGGTCGAATCCATTCCGGAGCAGGACCACCGCCAGGCGGATGCCAAAAAGGCCGTATCTCTCCAGCAGCGAGGCCCGGGCCTCAGCCGTCATGCCTTCCGGATCCGTTGCGCGGAGGAACCGGTCCGCCGAGAGCATCATCTTTTCCCTGGCCGCGCGGTCCATGCCGGCCAGCAGTTCAAGCGCGCGGAAGTCCGGCTGGCGCATGGTCCGGGCACTTTGCGCCAGGAGGCCGGCAACGGGTACCACACCCAGCGCCAGCTTCCTCAGGTTGTGGTCGCGGCGGTACCTTTCGGCGATGTCTCCGGCGGACAGGAGGGAATCGATCCGTCCTGCGCCCACCTCGTCGGCCCGGGACAGGACGGCAATGGCATTCACGGTGCCTGAGCGGCCCACGGCGGTGTCGGCAAAGGATTCCAGGAACCTTAGGTCCGAGGCGTGCATGTGCCGCATCAGGTAGATGATGGCATCAGCCTCCGACGGGGTATCCAAGGGGGTCAGGAAGCTGGTGGACCGTGCAGATATGTCCCCCGAGAGCGAGGCTATGCCGGGGGTATCGATCAGCGTCATGTCTTTCAGGCCCGGCGCGGGCCACTGGACGTCCAGGCGCTCCACGTCCTCCGCCCGCACGTCCCCCAGGACGAACACCAGCCGCCCGTCCACGCGTTTGAGGGGCAGGCTCCTGGGTTCGCCCTGCACCGGGTATAGCGTGATGCGGGGCGTGTGCCCGTGCCGGTACCACGTGATGATCCGGGTGCATTCGCCGGTATCCGTGGGAGCTATCTCTTCCCCGATAATCGCGTTCAGCAGCGTGGACTTTCCGGCTTTCACCATTCCGGCGATGGCGATCCGCAGGGGCTCGGACAGCCTGCGCCCATAGCCCTTGAGCGCGTCGGAGGCAGCAGGATCATCCCCGTACACTTCCAGGGCGGCGGCAACCAGCTCCTTGGCACCGGCCATCGTAGGGTTCTTCATCCCACGGCCGCCACGGTTGAAGCCCCCGCCGGCCGGCCGGCTGAAGGCCGGGCAGTGTCCTGGCCTCCGCCCGCCTGGCGGGGCGTTGCCGCAGATACCTCTGCGGCAACAGCTGCGGCGGCGCGGGACACCGCGTCAACCTTCTTAAGCTCCGCCTTGATCTCCCGGATGCGGGCGTCCTTTTCGAGGGCATATGTGGTGGCTGCCTGTTGCGCTGCCGCTACAGAGTCCGTCAGCGAACGGTGGTGCTCGTCCGCGATCTCCGTGAAGTGGTCACGGATGGAGCGCTGAACCAGCCGCAGCCGGTCCTTCAGCTGCTTGCCTACCTGGAACGTGACATCGTCCAGCTGGCGCCGTACCAGCGCCTTGGCTTCGGCCTGCCGGCGCTTGAGCCGCGCTTCCTGGTCTTCCCGGAATGCCTTGCGTCCCAGCAACAGTCCGGCCCCCACGGAGAGGGGATTGATCAAAGCCATCCCAAAGATCCCCGTCAGGAGGCCAAACATCAGCACACCGCCGTAGGATCCGCGCATGCCGATCAGGACCTTCTGCACCGGCTTGATGCGTCCGTCGTCGAGCGTTGGCATTTCGTCCACGGGGTCCAGGGCATCCCCGGTGTCGGAGACGCGGAACACCGGCAGGGTGACTTCATCGGCGGCGAAGTGTTCTGCCACCTGCGCCGCCAGCCACTGGGCCCGTTCACTGGTCCATACGAACGTGTCCGAAATGGCGGCCGCCGCGCATTCCTCGAGCCACTTGGAGAACTGCGGCCACGTGGGTCCCGGGTCGCCCTGGTCTATGGCTGTCTCGGCTTCCCGCTGGATCCGCCGCAGCCGGTCCCGGAGGTCGTATTCCATGTCCGCGATCAGGTCGCTGATGCCGTCGTTGAGGGTGATCTGCCACCGCGCGGAGCGTTTCCGCAGGTCGTCCGCCTCGGCCTTGGCCAGCTCCAGCCCCGCGATCATCTGGGGCGTACCCTGCGGGTTCTCGAGGGCTTCAAGCTCGGACTGCAGCGAGAGCCGCAGGTTTTCCGTAACTGACAGCAGGTCCTGGCTCACCGAACGCCGCTGGAGGCGCTGCGCCTTGCCCAGGATCTCGTTCCGGAGGTGCGTGATCAGCCCCGGGAAGCCGGATTCGGCGTTGAGCTCGGCATCCTGCAGCCGGGAAGCCTCCAGGCGCAGGTCGGAGGAGACGGGGTAGAGCGGGATGTCCGGTGCAACCTGGGCCAGGTGGGCCCGGTCCAGCTCCTCGACGCGACGCCATTCCGAGT
This sequence comes from Pseudarthrobacter oxydans, assembly GCF_034258515.1. Taxonomy (NCBI): domain Bacteria; kingdom Bacillati; phylum Actinomycetota; class Actinomycetes; order Micrococcales; family Micrococcaceae; genus Pseudarthrobacter; species Pseudarthrobacter oxydans. The sequence continues at coordinate 3,582,257 of NZ_CP139438.1, forward strand.
AGAGGTCGGTCTTGGACAGGACCCCCACCACACTGGGGGTGATCCGCATGGCCTGCCGGAGGAAGCGCAGTTCCGGTTCGGTGTATTCCTGCGAGGCGTCGCTGACCAGCAGCATGGCATCCGCTGTGGGCAGTGCGGTGAGGGTGGTCAGGGTGTGTGAGGATCCCATGCCGCCAACGCCCGGGGAGTCGATAACGGTGAGTCCGCCGGTCAGTATCCTGCGGGGAAGGCAGACCTCGGCGGCCACAAGTTTCTTGCTGTTGCCAGGGTTGCCGCGTTCTGAAACGAAGGCGGCAAGTTCGGCAATGTTGACTGGCTGCCGCTCCACGTTGGATTCGTCCGGGGCGTCCGTGCCGTCTTTTGGCACCAGGATGCTCGCCGAGGCGGGATCGCCGTAGCGGACCACCGTGGGGACGGAGGTGGCGATGTCGTCATCCACCGGGCACACAGGGGCATTGACCAGGGCATTGATGAGCTTGCTCTTGCCTTGCTTGAATTCGCCGACGACGATCACCCGGATGCTCGGGTCCTTCAGCCTTGCCAGGGTTTGGTGCAGGCGTTTGCGGAGATCCGCCCTGTCCCCCGTGCCCACCAGCTGAAGGCCTTGCTCCACCAGCTTGATGAGCTGCCCCGCGCTTGCCGGCGTTGGCTGTCCTGCCGTTCCTGCTTCTGCCACGGTCTGTCCTTTGCCTCAATTCTCGGAAATGGAACGGGGGGTGAGCCCCGAAAAGCCCGGCAGGAGGGAGAAACCTCCTGCCGGGCACTTCCGCTGCCCCCGGGGCCGCCTAGCCGGCGACTGAATCGTCTATGGCCGTGTTGACCTCGATGTCTTCCACGTACACGTCGGTGTTGGTGGAGTTGTCCTCGGTGTGGGTCATCTCGGTCTCGGAGTTGTCCTGGAACGAGTCCTCGATCGCAACCTCGGTGGTGTTGGTCTCCGCGGTCGAGTTGTCCTGGAACGAGTCCTCGATCGCAACCTCGGTGGTGTTGGTCTCCGTGGTGGAGTTGTCGTTGAACGAATCCTCCAGTGCGACGTCCACGTCGGTGTTGGTGGAGCTGTCTTCGTTGAAGGAATCTTCAATGGCAACGTCGGTGGAGTTGTCCGTGTTGTCCACGCTGTTGTCCGAGTTGTCGGAGTTGTCGGAGTTGTCGTTGAAGGAATCCTCGACGGCGACATCCATATCGTGGTTCACGGAGTTGTCCGAGTTGTCGTTGAACGAATCAGCCACGTCAACATCCAGGTCTGTGTTGAAGGAGTCGTCGATGTCCGTCTTCTCGTTGCCGATGTTGATGTCGCCGCCGGCGTGGACCGAGTTGTCCGTGGAGTTGTCCGCGGAATTGTCCGTGTTGTTGGAATCGCTGATGTTGTTGGAGTCCCGGACGTATGCGTCGTCGCCGGCTGCGACGGAGCGGTCCCCCGAGGCGATGACGGAGTCATTGTCGAACCACTGCTCAACGTCGCCCTCGGCCCAGATGTTCTGGTTGACGGACTGGTCAACGATGTTGTCCCGGTCATCCACCGTTGAGGTGTAGGAGTAATTGTTCACCACGTGGTGGAGCTGCTGGACTGCGTGGGCGTGGTCATCGTGGTCGTGGTGTCCGCCGCCGCTTCCGCCACCTGCAGGAGGAGTGTGTCCGGTGCCGCCCGCGCCCCCGCCGCCGCCGCCGATGTGGCCGGTCCAGGACGTGTTGCCGCCGGTGTTGTACTCGCGGTCGAACCGGGAGGTGGTGACTGGTGCGTAGTCCAGGACTACCGGCATTGCGGCATCCACATCTGCGGAGCAGACTTCACCGAAGCCGTGGTCTTCCAGAACCTTCTCGGGATTGTCCAGGAAGTCCTGTGCGGCCTGGCGGTTGCCGAAGAGGTGCATCAGGAACTGGACGAGGTCGTTTGCGAGCGTCATTTGATTTGTCCTCAATCTTCTCTGAGTTGCGGATCGCTCGGCGTCGTAACCGGGCTTGCATCAAACGTATGGTTCGGGCCAAGGACCGGGCATCGGGCCGATTCCCCCTACCGGATGGCTTTCCGCCGGGGAATCGGGCCCCGTGCCGTTAGGGCGTTAGGGGTTATTCCTGCATAGGGTCCTCGGGGCCCAAGGCTAGGCGGAGCCGGGCCAGCAGGTCGGAGCGGTTTTCAGCGCCAAGGCGGCGGCGCATCCTGGCGATGTGGTGTTCAGCGGTCCGCGGGGAGATGTAGATGGCCTCGCCGATCTCGCGGTACGTCTTGCCCTCGAGCACCAGACGGGCCACTTCCTTTTCCCTTTCGCTCAGCCCCGGACCGTCCGGCTGCAGGCTGCCGGCCGCCTCAGCGGCGGCAGGGGTGCTGCGGGCCGCGGGGCCGGATGAGCCGTTGACTGCCGGGCTCACCTGGGGATGCAGGTCCCTGGCACAGGACAGCAGCCGCACCATGTCCTTACGCTCCTCTGCCCGCGCCGCTGCATGCCCGGCCAGCCTGGCGCCCTCCCAGGGCATGCCCACCCTGCCCAGGCCCCGGGCAGCGGCCTCCACATCAGCGGGCGTCATCCTCCCGGCCAGGACCGACACCCAGGCTTTGCCCGCTGCGGCAAGCACCGCGGCGAGGTGGCTGTCACGCGCCGCCCGTGCCAGCGCCGCCGCATGGGGCGCGAGGCCCGCGGGGTCTTCGCTCAGCAACGCTGCCTGGACCGCCGCCCAGTGGAAGGGAACGGCCCACAGCGGCGGATCGCCCAGCCGGTCAAGAAGCTGCCACGCTTCGGTGAGGTAGTGCGCCACCCGCCGGGTCTCCCTGAGGCGGGCGGCCGTGATCATGAGCTCGCCCCATGGCAGGAGGCTGTAGAGGTCCACGGACGTGTGCAGCATGGCTTCCCGGGCCCGCTCCCACGCCATGATGAGTTCCGGCACGTCGCCGTTCCGCCTGGCCAGGCCAACTTCCAGGGCTGCGCGCAGGAACTCGTCCCTGGGCACGAGCGGCCAGTGGTTCGCTTTGGAGGCCTCGTTGATCGCGAGCCGGGCATCCTCGAGTTTGTCCTGCTGCATGGCAGACCACGCCTGAAGCAGGAAAAGCCTGGGCTTCGCGGCATTGCCGCCCTGGCCGGCAGCGGTGGCAGACCGGCACACGGTTTCCGCCAGCCGCGGCTCTCCGCTGTGCAGTGCCAGGAGGGCAGCCATTGCGGCCGGCGTCTCCGGAAGGGGAAGCGCCGCGTTTGCCGCATTGAACATGTCCGAGGCATGGATCAGCACAGGGAGTGCCTGCTGCGGGTCCGCGCTTACTGATCCGTAGATGCCCTTCCCTGTCTCGACCAGCGTGGCAGCCAGGAGGGTGGGAGAAGCGGGCGGCGCGGCCGGCTGGAAAAGTGCTTCCGCGCCGGCCCGGTTGCCGCACCCGATCATGGCCACTGCCGCGAGGGGGGCTGATGGTCCAATCCGGCTGGCACCCAGCCAGCTGTACACGTCCGCTGCCCGCGCCAGCATGCCTCGCTGGGCCCAGACTGCTGCGGCCACGTCCACGCCCCGGCGCACGTCCGGCGGATCGTCGCACACGAGCAGCGAGTCGATGATCCGCGTAGCTGCGTCCAGGTCGCCGTTCGCTGCTGCGGCCTGCGCGCGGCGGGCGGCGGTCGCTGCTTCGTCGGCCCCTGCCAGCAAGGCTTCCCCATAGAGTTGGGACGCCAGCGCAGGATCATGGTCAAGAGCCTTGTCGGCCGCATGCTCCAGTTCAGCCGCCACGCGGGAATCTGCCAGGCCTCCGCGCGCCAGTTCGCGGGCGACGTCGCCGAGGGGCACGCCGTCCCTGGCGTACACCGTAACGAGCTCGCGCTGAAGCGCATGCACCTTGGCGGCGGGGACGACGGCAAGCAGGGCTTGCTGCGCCGGCCCCGCCACGGTCCCGTCCGCCGTCAGGAGTCCTGCAGCTTCTGCCCGTTCCACAAGGGCGCCAAGGCTTTGCACGTCGCCAGTGTCAAGTCTGCGCTGCAGGTCCGCTGGCAGTGGTCCAGGCAGGACGAAGCCGACGGAAAGGGCCAGCAGCAATTCACGCATAGCAGCGTTCTCGCCTTTGAGCTGCCCGGCCATCTGTTCTGCGGCACCGGGCTCCTGCACGTGGTGGTTCAGCTCGGGCAACAGGGTCACCGGCCGGATCTCATTCCCGGTCATGCTCAAGCCGCCGGTTCAGCGGCCGTGGCCGGATCGGTGGCCGGAGCGGCCTCCGTGGCCGTGGCCGGATCGGTGGCCGGAGCGGACTCCGTGGCCGTGGACGCGGTGGGTTCGGGCGCGGAAGGCGGCGGCTCCTCGGTTGCCGGCGGCGTGGGCTCCTCCGTCACCGGGGGCGGAGGCTCCTCGGTAGCTGGCGGGGGCTCCTCGGTCACTGGCGGACGCTCCTCGGTCGCGGGCGGCTCCTCAGTCGTCGGCGGCGGGTCCACGGGGACAGGGCTCCCCGTTCCCGTCTCAACCGGCACTGGGTCGCTTGTACCCGGCGCAGGATCAACCGTTCCGGCAGGGACAGCGGGTGTGCCGACGGGCTCCGTAACTCCGCCGGCACCGGTTCCGGCGGAGTCAGCTGTACCGGTACCGGTGTCAAGAGCGCCCGTTCCGCCGGAGTCCGCGGCAGCCTGCTCCGCGGCGGCGCTGGACGTCGGCCTGCTGGTGGGTGAGGCGGCCACGTCCAGGCCCGCGCCGCCCGGGGCGGAGTCCTTCGTGCTGGCACTGGCTTCGATGCCCCTCGCAGGTTCCTGCGCTTCCGCACCGGCACCGGCCGCTGCCGCCCCGCCGACTCCTCCGCCGCCGCCCGAGCCGCCTAAGGAAGAACCCTTCTCGGGGGCGGCGTCCGCCTTGGGGGTGAAGATGGATGTCAGGCTACTGAGGCCCTCGGGGCTCTGGGCAGCGGTAGCCGAAAGGACCGTGAACGCGGCCGCAGCTGCCGCGATGGCGGTCAGCCGAACCGTAGGTTTCGGCGCGTGGGCGCCGCCCCGGTGTCCGTGCTGGCCATGCCCGGCACCCTGGGCTGCGATTCCAGCCATCGCGCCTGCCGCCGTCGTGCTCTTCCGCGACCAGCTCGCCAGCCGTCCGGGCGCGTAACCCGGTGCGGCCGCATCACGGGCCGCGGCGGCACGGCCGGCTTCCGCCGCAGCGGCAGCCTGCGCCACAACCTCGGCGGCGGCTGCCTCGCGCGCCAGGACAGCCGCGGCGGCAGCACCGAGGCAAATGGAGGACTTGGGATCAGCGTCGACGGCGATGGGCCGGTCCAGCTGTTCGGAGATCACCTGCGCAACCAGGGGGATCCTCGATGATCCGCCAATGAGCAGCACGGCGGAAAGGTCCGCCGGTTCCAGCCGCAGGCTCGCCAGGGACTGTTCCAGCGCGTCCACCGTGTCCCGGATGGGCTCGTTGATCAGTGCCTCGAATTCGGAACGGACCAGGCGCACCTGCTGGTGGAATCCCGGCAGCAGGACGGAGATGCTGGCTTCGCTGTCCGCGGAGAGCGCCTCCTTGGCTTCCACGCATTCGCGCTGCAGCCTCGCCAGCGCAGCGCGGGCCCCGGGATCGGAGGTGTCGAGGCTGGAGAGGAAGCCGCCGGTGTTACTGGCCACGTAGCGCAGGACCGCCGCATCAAAGTCGGCTCCCCCAAGGTTTTCGATGCCTTCCGGGCGGCCCAGCAGCTCAAACCGGTTGTTGCCGGCCTTCCGGAGGACGGCCGTGTCGAAGGTTCCGCCGCCAAGGTCGTAGACGGCAATGGTGCTTCCCTCTTCCACGCGCACCTGGGAGGCGTAATGCAGGGCTGCGGCCTCCGGTTCCGTCACCAGGGCAACGTTCTGCAGGCTCCTGGCGGCCAGGGCTTCCCTGAGGAGCGAGGTGCGGTGGCTCCCCCAGGCGGCCGGGTGGGTCAGGATGATTTCCGACGGCGGCGCCCCCTCGCGTTCCTCTGCGCGGTCGGCCACCCAGCGGGCCATGGTGGCGAAGACGTCCTCGGCGGGCAGGGAGAGCGTGCCCACGGAGATCGGCACGGCGTCGCCCATCCGGCGCTTGAATTCCCGTACCACCCGGGCCGGGGAATCAAGCCCGCGGCGTTCCGCGGCTTCCCCCACCAGGACGGGGCCTTCCTCCGGGTAAAACAGCACAGAGGGTACTGAGGTTCCGCGGATTCCCAGCGGGAGGCACTCAGGAGAAGAGGAGGTACCGTGATCGAAGCGTGCAACGGCAGCAGCGGTGAAGCTGGTCCCGACATCAATGGCGAGAACGTAGCTCATGGGGTACCTCAGGGAATACTGTCGTTTCGCCTGCAAGCTTCATCACTGGCGAACGTCACCAAGGTAGCATTACGGCCGGACCGGGAACACCCCCATTGCTAAAACGAATTGTTATTTCCCTGCCCGGCGCCTTGGCCTCCGGAAGAAACCCCTGCTCAGAGCCCTGAATAGGAGTGGAGGCCGTTGAAGAATTGGTTCACGATGGTGAAATTGAAAATGACGCAAAGGTAGCCCACGATCGACAGCCAGGCAGCCCGCGTGCCCGTCCACCCGCGCGTTGCGCGCGCGTGGAGGTAGCCTGCGTAGACCACCCAGATGACGAAGGTCCACACCTCCTTGGTGTCCCAGCCCCAGAACCGTCCCCACGCCTTCTCGGCCCAGATGGCGCCGAACATGAGGGTGAAGGTCCAGCCGATGAAAGCAATGGCATTGATGCGGTAGGACAGGTTCTCCAGGCTCAGCGCGGACGGCACCAGGCGCATGAAGCCGAGCTTGTCAGCGCCACCGGCAGCCACCGATTTCTGCCGGTGCGATTGGACCAGCTGGAGCGCGGACATGGCGAATGTCAGGGTGAACAGCGCGGAGGACAGTACGGCGATGGACACGTGGATGATCAGCCAGTAGCTCTGCAGGGCGGGAACCAGGTGGCCCACCGGGGTCCAGTAGGCCACGGACGCGGCCACCAGCATGATGATGGCCAGGCCCACCACGAAGGTACCCAGGAAGCGGAGGTCGCGGCGGACCAGGACCAGCAGGAACACCGCCACCGCCACGAAGGCGCCGGTGGTGAGGAATTCGTACATGTTGCCCCAGGGCACGCGTCCCGCACCCAGCGCGCGGGTCACGACACCGGCACCATGGATCAGTGCGCCGAGGACGGTCAGGGCCACGGCTACCCGGGCGGGGGCGCGGCGTTCAGCGGCGTACCGCATGTCAGCGTCGGCGGTGGCCACGCCTCCGGCCCCTGCCCCTGCGGTCCTGGCAGTGGACGACGACGGCCGCTCGGCCCTGCCGGCAGGCCCGGCCAGGTGCGTTTCAGCGCGCTCCCCCACCCCGGCCGCCACCGGAACCTTGGCTGCCTCCCGGGCGTGGCCGTCGAGGCCGGCCTGCGCGGCCTTCAGGTCGATGGCGCGCAGGGCCTTGCTGCTCTTGGCCAGGTCCCAGGCGAAGGCGATGAAGGCCACCGTGTATGTGCCGGCCGCCAGGAGCATGAACAGCTCGCTGTACTGGCCCATGGTTTCGTTGATTCCAAACGGCATTACTGGTCCTTTTCGGGCCCTGGGGGGCCGGCTGGGGTGGTGGCTGGGCCTGCGGTTGCGGCAGCGCCGGCGCTATTCTCGCGCACGCTGCTGGGTGTTTGCTGGGAATCCCCCGGCTGTGCAGTGTCCGGCCCGGGGTCCAGCTGCCACTCACCGCCGAGCAGCTGACGGAGGGCAGCGGCTTCGGCAGCAAGCCGGTGGTCCTCGCCGCGGGCCAGGAGTCCGTACTCAACCATGGTGCGGCCGTCCTCGTGGGTGCCCGTGCGGATCCACACCCGGCGGCGGTTGACGTAAAGCGAGAGGATCAGTCCGGCCACGGCCAGGAGCGCAAACACCAGGGCGTAGGCCTGCCCGGGATTGTGGTGGATGTCCACGCCGATGTAGCGCTTGACGCCGTCGAAGCTGATGGTGCCCTTACCCTCCGGCAGCGTGTAGCTGGTCCCGGGGGCCAGGGTAATGCCGCCGGCGTCCAGGTTCCGTGCGTTCAGCGGTGTGAGGTCCTTGACGTCCAGTTCGAAGACGTTCTGCGGAGCCCCGTCATCCAGGCCAAGATCCCCGTAGTAGGAGTTGAGCGTCAGCTGCGGGTTGAACAGTTCCGGGTCCCCGCTGAAGGAGACCCCCTCGTTGGAGACGAAGGCGGTGGGCAGGAAGAAGCCCGCGAACCCCAGCTGGTCTGGCTTGGCGTCGGGAACCTTGATCACCACGGAGGAGTAGTAGTTGTCCCCCTGCAGCTTGGCCACCACGGGTCCCTGCATGGCCACGTTGCCGGCGCCGTCCCGGATGGTCACCACGGGAGCGTAGCCGTTGCCGGTCAGGTAGATGCTGGTGCCGCCGAGGGTGATGGGATCGTTGACCTTCAGGGTTTCCTGGCGCGCGGGTGCGTCCGGGTTTTCCTTGGTGGTGACGGCGGCGGAGAAATCGATGGGCTGGCCGAACTTGCCCCGGGATTCGCGGTCGAAGGTGATGTCGAACTTGTCCAGCTGGATGGAGTAGGGCTGCAGCTGGCTGGACTGGAAGTTGGTGCCGGGGTTGAACTGGTCATAGCCCACCAGGGTGTTCACGAAGGTGTCGCCCTCCACCAGGATGCGCTGGCCGCTGTAGCCGAACAGGCCGCCGGCGGCCACGGATACCAGCACGCCAATGAGGGAAGTGTGGAAGACAAGGTTTCCCACTTCCTTCAGGAACCCGCGCTCGGCGCCCAAAGACGGCCGCGCGCCGTCGTCGTCCCTCACTTCAACGCGGTAGCCGCGCTTCCTCAGCAGCCCGGCGGCACTGTGGATGGCCGCGGGCGCCGGAATCCCGGCGTCGGCCGGTATGACCAGGGTGCCGTACTCGGGAAGGCGGGACAGGCGTTTGGGGGTCCGCGGCGGCTGGGACCGCATGGCCCGGTAGTGGGCAATGGCGCGGGGCACCACGCAGCCGATCAGCGAGATGAACAGCAGCAGGTAGATGGCCGAGAACCAGGCCGAAGAGTAGACGTCGTACAGCTGCAGGGTGTCCAGCAGCTTTCCGTAGTCCGGGTTGTCCTTGATGTACTGGGTGACGACGGCGGGATTGGCCGGGCGCTGCGGGAACAGCGAGCCCGGCACGGCCGCGACGGCCAGGAGCAGCAGCAGGAAAAGCGCCGTGCGCATGCTGGTCAGCTGGGTCCACGCCCAGCGCAGCATCTCTTTGGGGCCCAGGGCCGGCAGCGCGGCGTCCGCCTTGGAACCTGGCGCACCGGCGCCAGTGACCGGGGCGGAAGATTTCTTGTCTACGTTCACGCGCTCGCTCATCAGATCGGCAACTTCACATCGGTTTGGAACCAGTACTGGAGTTCGGTCACCCAGGCGCCCCAGACGCCGCTGGCCATCAGCAGGCCCAGCACCACCAGGATGCCCCCGCCGGTGCGCTGGATGGCCAGGCGGTGCTTGCGGAAGAACGCCATCACACCCATGCCGCGGCGGAGTGCCAAAGCGATCAGCAGGAAGGGAATGCCCAGGCCCAGGCTGTAGACAAAGGCCAGGAAGGCGCCCTTGGCGGCGGAGGAGCCGCCGGAGAGGCTCAGCAGCTGGACGGCGGAGTAGGTGGGGCCGATGCACGGCGCCCAGCCCAGCCCGAAGGTCAGGCCCAGCAGCGGCGCGCCCCAGAGCCCGGCCGGCGGCTTGGCGTGGATCTTGGCGTCGCGCTGCAGCCAGCTGAAGCCGCCCATGAACACCACGCCCATGACGATCACCAGGATGCCCAGGAGTTGGGTGATCCAGGCATTCTGCGTGCCCGTGATGAGGGTTCCCAGCTGGCCGAAGGCACCCCCCAGCAGGACGAAGATCACGGAGAAGCCGAGCACGAACAGTCCAATGCCCAGCAGCATCCGGCCGCGCTTCTGCTTTTCCAGGTCCACGCCGCTCAGCCCGGTGACGTAACCCAGGTACCCGGGAACCAGGGGCAGGACGCAGGGCGAGAGGAAGGAAACCAGTCCGGCCAGCAGTGCCACGGGAATGGCAAGGAGGAGCGAGCCGTTCAGGATGGCTTCGGCGAAGGGGCTGTTCACGGTCCGGGCCGCCGCTACTCTGCCACGGCGGCAGCGATGAGGGCCTTCAGGGTGCCCTTTTGGACTTCGCCCAGGACACGGGAGGCCACGCGGCCCTGCTTGTCCAGCACCAGGGTGGTGGGAACCGCGCCGGGCGGAACCAGCCCGGAGACGGCCAGGAGGACGCCGCCGCCCTTGTCGTCGAAGCTCGGGTAGGTCAGGTTGAAGTTCTTCTCGAACGCCTCTGCCGTGGCTTTCTCGTCCCGGAGGTTGACGCCGAAGAACTGCACGCCCTGGTCCGTGAATTCCTGGTGGAGCTCTTCCAGGATGGGCGCTTCCACCCGGCAGGGGGCGCAGGCCGCGAACCAGAAGTTCAGGACTGTCACTTTGCCCTGGAAGTCGGCGGGCGCAACCGCGGTGCCGTTGAACAGGGTGCCGTTGACCTGGATGGCGGACTTGCGGTCTCCGGCGGCGAACTCCGTGACGGACCCGTCCCCGGCCACATAGTTCTTGTTGTCCCCCGCTTTGGCCTGCTGCGCCAGGGCGTCCTCCTGCGCACAGCCGGACAGCCCTAGGGCCAGGGCGGTCAGGGCGAGGCCGCCGGCAGCAAGCAGGCTGCGGCGGGAGGTGACGGGCGCAGGGGGCAGCCCGTTCCTTTCATTACTGTCGGTCACTACTAGGCTCCAGGGGTGCTTGCCGCACCCGGAAGTAGGGAAGCCGCCGGTTCGCTGTACTGCACGCGCAGGAGCGCGCCGCCGTCGTCGAACACCAGCGACGTGATGGATGTCAGCGTGCATTCACGCTTCCGGGGGTCGTGCCACAGGGGCCTGCCCTCGGCGCTCAGCCGGGTGGCCCAGATGGGGAGCTGGTGGCTGACCATGATCGCTTCAGGCCCGTCCGTTCCGAAGTCCCCGGCTGCCAGTTCGATGGCGCGCAGCCGTGCATCCTGCACCGCTTCCATCACCCGGGAGGCCTGGTTCCTGTAGGGCTCGCCCCACGAGGGCCGCAGCGGGTTGACCAGCCGGGGCCAGTGCTTGGGCCGGCGAAGCTCCGCCTTGGTGACCTTCATGCCCTCGAAGTAGTTCTCCGCCTCGATGATCCGCTCGTCCGTGTGGATTTCCAGGTGCAGGGCGTCCGACGTCGGCCGTGCAGTTTCCTGCGCACGGTCCAGCGGCGACGCTGCCAGGTAGGTGATGCGGGCGCCGGCTGCGGCGCGGCGGCGGAAGTGCTCGGCGAGCATGCGCGCCATCTCCTGCCCCAGCTCGGAGAGGTGGAATTCGGGCAGCCTTCCGTACAGAACGCCGTCAGGGTTGTGGACCTCGCCGTGGCGGAGCAAATGGACAGTGGCTTGGGGCATGTTTACCAGTTTCTCAAAGATGGCGTGCGATCCGAAATCTTCTACACAGAGTAGAACTGAAGTTTTTGAAGAAATGTTCCGAAGATGGGAATGAAACATGCAAATGCATGTTTATACTGGATGCAGCAGTTAGTTGATACTTCAACAGATGAAGCTTCAATAGCAGAACCCTCACAGCACACACAAGGAGCAAAATCATGGCACTTCCCGCAGACGTCACCACCGGCACCTGGACCCTGGACAACTCCCACAGCGAGATCGGCTTCACCGTCCGCCACGCGGGCATCAGCAAGGTCCGCGGCCAGTTCAAGGAAGCCGCAGCAACCCTGGACCTCCCTGAGGATGTGGCCGGCGCGAAGATCAACGCCACCATCAACACGGCCAGCTTCGATTCCGGCGATGCCAACCGCGACGGCCACGTCAAGGGCGAGGACTTCTTCGACGTGGAGAAGTTCCCCGAGATCTCCTTCGTCTCCAACGGCCTGGTGGCCAAGGGCAACAGCTACGAGCTGACCGGGGACCTGACCATCAAGGGCGTCACCCGCCCCGTCACGCTGGACACCGAGTTCAACGGCGTGGCCGTGGACCCGTTCGGCAACACCCGCGCCGGCGTTTCCGCTGAGACCACCATCAGCCGCAAGGACTTCGGCCTGACCTGGAACGCTGTCCTGGAGACCGGCGGCGTCCTGGTGAGCGACAAGGTGGCCATCAACCTGGAACTGGCTTTCATCGCTCCCGCAGCGTAATCGCCTTTCCCGCCGGCACCCCGGCACTGGACGTCCGCAGTCCGGTGCCGGGGTGCCTCCTTTTAACTCCCGACTCCACTCCCCCCTCGCCGGAGGGGTTTACAGTGAGGGCCATGAGCAACTCTCCCAGCGCGCCCCGGACCGGTTTCGCCCGGATCTTCGCGGTGGCGGCCCTTCCCACCGAACTCAAGGTTTCGTTCTGGATCTGGTTCGTGGGCGGCATCCTGGGCCTGCTGGGGGGACTCCTCGGCATGCTGGCCTCCCTGGTGCTCTTCGCTGCTGCGCCGGGAGCCGCAACCCAGGTGCTGCTGCTCATGCTGCTGGCGGCCAGCGTGGGGGCGGCCCAGATCGTGTTCGCCCTCGCCATGAAAGAGGGGAAGCACCGGGCACGGCTGGGCCTGACGGCACTCACCGGCATCACCCTGGTCCTGGCCGTCGCCAACGGGGCCATGGGCGTGGGCCAGGCTGGCAACTGGGCTGCCTTCCTCATCAGCCTGGCCGCCACTGTCCTTCTCTGGCTGCCCCGTTCGCAGGCCTTCTTTGCCGCAGCAGGACGGCGCGGGAATACCTCTTCCGAATGACCCACAAGCCGCCCGCCCCGGAGTACGGTGGACTTAAGCCATGCTGGGGGTAGGGCACAGGACCATTCCCGGCAGCCTACCTGGAACCCGACATGCAAAAGGAACGCCCATGAGTACTCCCCCTGTCCCGCCTCCCGTTCCAAACGATCCCGAGTCCGGCTCCGAGCCTGGCACGCAGGGTCCCCGCTACGGCCAGAACGCACCCCAGTCCGGCGCCCCGCAGTACGGCCAGAACGCACCCCAGTACGGGCAGAGCGCCCCGCAGTACGGCCAGCAGTCCGGCGCGCCCCAGTACGGGCAGAACGCCCCGCAGTACGGCCAGCAGTCCGGCGCACCCCAGTACGGGCAAAACGCGCCGCAGTACGGCCAGAACCCGCCGGCGGCTCCGGGCTACGGGCAGCAGCCGTACGGGCAGTCACCCTACGCGCAATACCCGTCGGAGCAGCCGCAGCCGTCCGGAAGCACGGGCGTTCCCCAGCTGGTCAACATTTCGTTCTGGTTGCTGATCGCCTCTGCCGCCATCTTCGTTGCCTCCGCGCTTGCCGGCCTCACCACGCTGGATGATCCCCGGTTCCGCGATGTCTTCGACAGCCAGGTCCAGGGCACCGGCGCCGGAGTCACGTACGAGGATATGAAGGGTGTCATCGCCGGCACCCTGGTGGTTTTCACCATCATCGGCCTGGCGCTGTACTTGTTGGTGGCATTCTTTGTCCGCAAGGGCAAGAACTGGGCACGCATCCTGGGCACCGTCTTCGCGGCACTTTCCGTCCTGGGCCTCTTCGGCCCTCCCAGTTTCGCGACCATCGGCACGTTGTTGGGGATCGCGGCCATTGTGCTGCTCTACCTGCCTGGTGCCGCTCCGTATTTCCGGCGGCAGCAGCCGTTCGCCAATCCGTACGGCGGCAACATGGGCAACCCGTACGGCCGGTAGTCCAGGCACCAACCACCCTGCGGGCGTGGGTCCCGAAAAGCAGCCGGAACCGCGAAGGAACCTAGGCGGTCTGGCCCGGGGCCTGCGCCCGCTGTGCGTGGTAGGCCAGGATCTGCAGCTCCGTTGCCATGTCCACCTTGCGGAGGTTGACCCCCTCCGGCACCTGGAGCATCACGGGGGCGAAACTCAGGACGCTGCGGACGCCGGCCGCCACCACGCGGTCGCAAACATCCTGGGCCACGGCGGCCGGCAGTGCCAGCACCACCATGTTGGCCCCGGTCCGGTGCAACACCGCTTCCAGGTCGGCCACGTCGCTGACCCGCAGCCAGCCCACTTCGTTGCCCACCACCATCTGGTCCGCGTCAAAAATGGCAACTACGTCGAAGCCGCGGGATTCAAAGCCGCCGTACCGGGCCAGGGCCTTGCCCAGGTTGCCGGCACCCACGATCGCCACTTTCCAGTCGTGCGTAAGTCCCAGGGCGGCCGCGATGTGCCGGCTCAAGTACTGCACCTCGTAGCCCACACCGCGGGTTCCATACGAACCAACGTGGGAGAGGTCTTTGCGCAGGGTTGCGGAGCTGACGCCCGAGGCCTCGGCGAGGGATTCTGAGGAGACCCGCTCCACCCCCTCGGAGAGCAGGGTGTTGAGGGCGCGCAGGTAGAGGGTCAGCCGTGCCACGGCAGCGGGCGGAATCTGTTTACCCGCCGTGCCCGTGGCTCCCGGCAGGTCCGGGACAGCCTGGGGAGTTGAATCCAGCGAAGCCACCAGCTCCTCCCTCGCATTGCGTCGTGACACCACTCTAGAGCCCCATCAGCATTGCCAACAAAGCAGGTGACGCCGATGTCCGCATCATCACAAGGTGCTGCTCCCTACTGCGCCATTGCCTGCCGGAGCACGCGTTCAAGGCGGGCTTCGTCGATCTTCCAGAAATCGCGCTGCACCCCGTCCACCAGCACCACGGGGATTTCTTCCGCATAGCGTTCACGGAGTTCCGGCTGGTGGTCCACCAACTCCTCGTCCCACTCAAGTCCCAGCGATGCGGTAACCCGCCCGACGGCGTCGCGCGCGTCTTCGCAAAGGTGGCAGTCTGCTTTGGTGATGAGGAGGACGCGCGGTGAGGCCATGCCTTAACGGTATCCCCGTTGCCCGGGCGCGGCGACGTCCGGCGTGACACCGCAGTGGGATGAAGAGTGGATTGACTAGACTCAACTGCATGCCCGTTGAGAAATACGTCGCCGTAGTCACCAAGCCGGTTGCTGCGCCGCAGCCCGGCGAGGCGGCGTTCTTCGATGTGGACAACACCCTGATGCGCGGCGCCAGCCTCTTCCACGTTGCACGGAAGATGCACCAGCGCGGCGCCTTCACCATGACCCAGGCTGCCGGCTTTGCCTGGAAGCAGTTCAAGTTCGTGGCCCGCGGCGAGAACATCGACGACGTCCATGCGGTGCGCGACTCCGCCCTGACCCTCGCCGCGGGGATCACGGTCGACGACGTAAAAGCCTTGGGCGAAGAGGTCTACGACGAGATGATCGCCTCGAGGATCTGGCCCGGCGCCAAGGCCTTGGCGGAGCAGCACCTGCGGGTTGGCCGCCGGGTGTGGCTGGTGACCGCCACACCCATCGAAGTGGCCACCGTGATTTCCACCCGGCTGGGACTGACCGGAGCCCTGGGAACGGTGGGCGAAATACATGACGGCATGTACACGGGCCGGCTGGTGGGGGACATCCTGCACGGCTCCGCCAAGGCCGTTGCCGTCCGGGCCATTGCCGACGCCGAAGAGCTGGACCTGATGCGCTGCTGGGCCTACAGCGACTCCTACAACGACATCCCCCTGCTGACCCTGGTGGGCCACCCCGTGGCCATAAACCCGGACGCCCGTCTGCGCCGGCACGCCCGGGACAACAATTGGCCCGTCTACGACTTCCGCGCAGGCCGCCGCGCAGCCACGCTCGGGCTCAAAGCGGCAACGGCCTGCGGCGCCGTCTACGGTCTCTGGAAGGGGTTCGCCCGCATCCGGGGCCCCCGCGTCTAGGCAGCGCCAACAGAAATGCCCGCCACCTCGGAAGGCGGCGGGCATTTCCACGCAGTTCGAAGTATTGCTACTTCTTGTTGCGGCGCTGGTGACGGGTCTTGCGAAGCAACTTGCGGTGCTTCTTCTTGGCCATACGCTTGCGACGCTTCTTAATAACTGAACCCACGAAAGTTCCTCACAAACTAGATGCAGTACCTGTCTGATGGAAAAGGTTCGTGGACAGAGCTACGAACTGAACAACTGACAGATTCTTACAATGACGTAAAACGTTCCTTAACAGGGTACCGCTTCCGGGAGGCGGCTATGGACAAGCTTGTCAGGCGGTCTCGGTGTGGCCGTCCACCACAGCACCTTTGAGGTACTGCTCCACCGCCTGCTCCGGGACGCGGTAGGAGCGTCCGAAGCGCACTGCCGGCATTTCGCCGGAGTGGACCAGCCGGTACACGGTCATCTTGGAGACCCGCATAACCTGGGCGACTTCAGCCACGGTGAGGAACTTCGCGTTTGAGAAGTTCTGTTCTGGCGACATTTCCCATATTCCTTTGCTGACGGATGGACAACAGTGACCCCATGTTCATGCCAATGCGGTGTTCCGATGCTGAGCCATCCACCAACCACCTATCTAGATACTCTAGATGTTCCTGTGGCAGAAGTGAAAGTAGTACGGTCCCCTATTTCATCCCCTATTTAGTGAGAGCCGACTCCCTCCGCTTGCGGGCGGAGGCGGCCAGCTGGTCCAGGACAGAGACCGAAACATCCCACTCCATGCAGGCGTCCGTGACGCTCTGCCCGTACACCAGCTCCGGTCGTCCCGCGGCGTGCCCGGCAACATCGAGGTTCTGTGCGCCGCCCACCAGGAAGCTTTCCAGCATGACACCGGCAATCGCCTGGGCCGAAGTGCCGCCGTCTTCCAGCTGGGCGCCGATCTCCATGGCCACTTCGGCCTGGCGGTGGTGGCTCTTGCCGCTGTTGGCGTGGCTGGCGTCGACGATGAGGCGGGGGTTCAACTGCTTGCCTGCCAGCTTTGCCGAGGCAGCCTCCACGTCGGCGGCAGAGTAGTTCGGTCCCTTGCGCCCGCCGCGGAGGATGACATGGGCGTCCGGGTTTCCGGCGGTGGACACCAGCGCGGCCCGGCCGTCGCCATCAATGCCGAGGAAGGCCTGGGCGGCCGCCGCCGCGCCGCAGGCGTCGATGGCTACCTGGAGGTCGCCGTCGGTCCCGTTCTTGAAGCCGATGGGCATGGACAGGCCCGAGGCAAGCTGCCGGTGGATCTGGCTTTCGGTGGTGCGGGCCCCGATGGCGCCCCAGGAAATCAAATCCGCCATGTACTGCGGGCTGATCGGCTCGAGGAATTCCGTGGCCGTGGGCAGCCCCAGCGCGGTGACCTGCTGCAGGAAGCGCCGCGCGGTCCGCAGGCCGGTGACCATGTCGTGGCTGCCGTCCAGCCGCGGGTCGTTGATCAGGCCCTTCCAGCCCACCGTGGTGCGGGGCTTCTCGAAGTAGGTCCGCATGACGATGAGCAGGTCTTCCCGGTGCTTCTCGGCCTGGCTGACCAGCCGCCGCGCGTACTCCAGTCCCGCCTTCGGATCATGGATGGAGCAGGGTCCCACGATCACCAGCAGGCGGTCGTCCACACCGTCCATGATGGCGCGGACTTCGTCGCGTCCGCGTTCGACGACGTCCGCCGCCCGTGCGTCCAGCGGCAGTTCCGCGATGACTTCCTGGGGCGTGGGCAGCGCGGTGAATTCGCTGACACGCAGGTTGGACGTCGATTTTGCGGCTTCGGCGCCGGCGGCGGTCTGGGCTGTGGCGGATGCTTCTGCTGTTGCGGTGCTCATGTTCGGGTCCTGTTCCAGATGGGAAGCGGGCCCGGATCAGAACCCGCCGGAGAAACGGCGAAGGGCAGAGAATAATCTCTGCCCTGTTGGCTCTGAAGGAAAGTTGGATGCGTGTCAGTTAGACGCGGGCCCCTCCAGAGCCAACGAAAAATACGCATACCAACGGTTTGTCATGCCTTGAACCATAACCGCAACCTGTTGCCCCCCGCAAAGTGTTACGCCGCATCGCGGGACGGGCGGCCTACCCCAGCAGCTTCCGCAGGAACAGCAGCTGCCTGATCCAGTGGTGCTCCTGGCCGCCCTCGTGGTTGTTGAACCGGTACACCTCGATCTCTTTCGCAGCACCGGTGGCCGGAACGCCGGGCGTCCCGCATCCGTACGCGTTGAAACTGGCAAAAACAGTGGAGGGCGGGCAGATGTCATCCATCTGCGCCGCCGAATACAGCGCCGGCGCGGTTGCCCAGCGTGCCAGGTTGACGCCGTCGAAATAGCGCAGCACCGCGAGGGCGGCAGCGTACCGGTCCCGGTGCCGGGCCAGGAACTGCGCTATCTCCGGGTACGGCCCGCGCGGGGTGATGTCGATGGCGCGGGGGAAGTCCTGCAGGAAGGGGACGTCGGGCAGGGCGGCGATGACGCCGTCGAGCCTTCCGGCCACCAGCCCGGCGACGGCCACAACGATGCCGCCGCCCTGGCTGACGCCGGCCAGCACCACGCGGGACGGGTCGACGGCGGGGTGGGACCGGGCAGCTTCCACGGCCCGGAAGGCGTCCACGTAGACCCGGCGGTAGTAATAACCGTCCCGGTTGGCAATGCCGCGGGTCATAAGGCCGGCGTGGGCCACGTCCCCGGCGGAAGGGTGCGGGTCCGGCGTCTCCCCCAGGGTGCCGCCGTAGCCCTGGCCCCGGGTGTCCATGATGAAGTGCGCGTATCCGGCCTGCGCCCACCGGGTGTCCTGGTTGACCAGCCCGCGGCCGCCGGAATATCCGGCGTACTGGACCACCACGGGCAGCGCCGCATCGGGTTCCCGGTGCGCAGGGAGGTGCAGCCACCCCTTGACCGGAGCACCGTCATAGCCGGCAAAGGTCACGTCGAAGGTGTCGATGACGGAAAGGTAGTTCTCCACGGGTTCAAAGCCGGGGTCCAGGGGGAACTCCCGTGCTTCCGCGATGGTTGCGTCCCAGAATTCGCGCAGGTCCTCCGGCGGCGTCACGTCCGAGGTGTAGGTACGGAGCTGGGCGAGCGGGAGATCGAAGAGCGGCATGGTTATCGAATCCTGTCCTGTGTTGACGTGTCGCAGTGCGGTCAGGCTACAGCCGCGAGAGTTCCGGCGCGAACGCCTGCAGGTCATGGCCCTGCACCACCAGGGCGCGGAGCTCAGCCAGCCCGCCGCAGACGGCACCGGCCGCCCGTGCCTGCACCAGCACATTGCCCAGTGCGGTGGCTTCCACGGGTCCTGCCACCACTTTCCTGCCCGTGGCGTCTGCCGTGAGCTGGCACAGCAGCCTGTTCTGGGAACCGCCGCCCACGATGTGCACCACGTCGACGATCCGGTCGGCGACGCGTTCGGCGTCGCGGATGGTGCGGGCGTAGCCGGCCGCGAGGCTGTCCATGATGCACCGTGTGATGGCTGCTGGATCGTTGGGCAGCACCTCTCCGGTGCGGCGAACGGCACCCCGGATGCGTTCGGGCATGTGGTCCGGGGCGATGAAGTAGGGGTCGTCCGGGTTGATCTGCGGCCCGCCGGCCGGCAGCGCGGCCGCCGCGGTGAGCAGCGCCGTCAGTTCGGGACGGACCCCTTCCTGTGCCCAGGTCCGCTGGCATTCGCTGAGCAGCCAGAGCCCGCCCATGTTCCGGAGGTACCGGATGGTGCCGTCCACGCCCCGTTCGTTGGTGAAGTTCGCCGCGCGGCTGGCTTCGGTGAGGACGGGGTGTTTCAGTTCCAGCCCCACCAGGGACCAGGTTCCCGAGGAGATGTACGCGAAGTTTTCCTCGCCGTCTTCCGCTTTGGCGGGGACTGCGGCGACGGCGGATGCGGTGTCGTGCGAGCCGACCGCCACCACCTTTGTATCCCGCGGCAGTCCCGACCGGGCGGCGATCTCCGGCAGCAGGGTGCCTATCGCTTCACCGGGCTGGATCAGCGGCGGGAACAGGTCCTTCCGCAGGCCCAGGGCGGTGAAGAACTCGGTGGCCCACTCCCCCGCCACGGCATCGAACAGGCCGGTGGTGGAGGCGTTGGTGGCCTCGGTCCGCCGCTGCCCGGTGAGCAGGAACGCGATGAGGTCCGGGATCAGCAGGGCCTGCAGCCCGTCCAGGTCCGGTTCGCTGGCCAGCTGGTAGATCGTGTTGAACTGCAGGAACTGCAGCCCGGTGGTGGCGTAGAGGCGGGCGGGGTCCAGTTTCCGGTGCACGGGTTCGACGGCGGCGCGGCTGCGGTCGTCGCGGTAGCTGAACGGCGGAGCCGTCAGCTCGCCCGCGGCGTTGACCAGGCCGTAGTCCACAGCCCAGGTGTCGATGCCGATGCTGAGGATCCGCTCGCCCTGCACGGCGGCAACCGTGGCCGCGGCCGTCAGGCCCTTCAGCACCTCCGCGAAGAGGGCGTCGAAGTCCCAGCGGAGGCCGCCGTCGATCTCCACCACGCCGTTGGAGAAACGGTGGACCACCTCCAGCTCCACGCCGCTTCCTGCGATCCGGCCCAGGATGACCCGGCCGGAGGAAGCGCCAATATCGACGGCGGCAAACACAGGCGTGTTCATCGGAGGAAGGCTGCGGCCACTCCGGCGTCCACGGGGATGTGCAGGCCGGTGGTGTGGGACAGTTCGCTGCCGGTGAGGACGGCGGCGGCGTTGGCGACGTGTTCGGGGAGGACTTCGCGTTTGAGCAGGGTGCGCTGGGCGTAGTACTTGCCCAGTTCCGTCTCGTCCACGCCGTAAACGGCGGCGCGTTTGGCGCCCCAGCCGCCGGCGAAGATCCCGGAGCCGCGGACCACGCCGTCGGGGTTGATGCCGTTGACGCGGATGCCGTGCTCGCCCAGTTCCGCGGCGAGGAGGCGGACCTGGTGGGCCTGGTCGGCCTTGGTGGCGGAGTAGGCGATGTTGTTCGGGCCGGCGAACACGGAGTTCTTGGAGGAGATGTAGATGATGTCCCCGCCAAGGCCCTGGGCGATCATGACCTTGGCCGCGGCCTTGGCCACCAGGAAGGAGCCCTTGGCCATCACGTTGTGCTGCAGGTCCCAGTCCTTTTCGGTGGTGTCCAGCAGCGGCTTGGAGATGGACAGGCCGGCGTTGTTGACCACCAGGTCCAGCCCGCCGAACGCCAGCACCGCGGCGTCGATGGCAGCGGCGACCTGGGCCTCGTCCGTGACGTCGGCCTGGACGCCGACGGCGACATCGGGCCCGCCGAGCTCTTCGGCCACCTTCTGCGCGTTCTCGAGGTTGAGGTCCGCGATGACCACGCAGGCGCCTTCGGCGGCGAGGCGGGTGGCGATGGCCTTGCCGATCCCGGACGCCGCGCCGGTGACCAGGGCGATCCGGGTGGCGTGGGACTTGGGCTTGGGCATCCGTGCCAGCTTGGCTTCCTCCAGCGCCCAGTATTCGATCCGGAACTTCTCGGATTCCTCGATCGGGGCGTAGCTGGAGATGGCCTCGGCGCCTCGCATCACATTGATCGCGTTGAGGTAGAACTCGCCGGCCACCCGGGCGGTCTGCTTGTTGGAGCCGTACGAGAACATGCCCACGCCGGGGACCAGCACGATGGCCGGGTCGGCGCCGCGCAGCGCCGGCGAATCGGCATCCGCGTGGCGGTCGTAGTAGGCCTGGTAGTCCTCGCGGTATCCGGCGTGGAGCTCCTGCAGCCGGGCAATCGAATCCTCGATGGAGGCGTCGGCCGGAAGGTCCAGGATCAGCGGCTTGACCTTGGTCCGAAGGAAATGGTCCGGGCAGGACGTGCCCAGCGCACCCAGGCGCGGGTGCCCGGCGGCTTCCAGGAAGTCCAGCACGACGGCGTCATCACTGAAGTGCCCCAGGACCGGCTTGTCCGTGGAGGCCAGGCCGCGGATCACCGGCGCCAGGGCCCCGGCTTTGGCGCGCCGCTCGGCCTCGGGCAGGGCGCCGTAGCCGGGCAGCTTCGCACCGAACGGCTCGGCCTTGCCGTTTTCCATGATGTACTTCTCGGCCTGGTCGATGATCCACAGCGAGTTCTGTTCCGCCTCTTCGGAGGTGGCGCCCCACGCGGTGATGCCGTGCCCGCCCAGGATGGTGCCGATGGCCTGCGGGTTCGCGTCCTTGATCGCCGCGATGTCCAGGCCCAGCTGGAATCCCGGACGGCGCCACGGCACCCACACCACCTTGTTCCCGAAAATCTTCGCCGTCAGCGCCTCACCCTCTGCCGCCGTCGCAATGGCAATCCCGGAGTCCGGGTGCAGATGGTCCACGTGCGCCGCATCCACCAGCCCGTGCATCGCCGTGTCAATCGAGGGGGCCGCGCCGCCTTTGCCGTGCAGGCAGTAATCGAACGCGGCCACCATCTCGTCTTCACGCTCAACGCCCGGGTACACGTTCTTCAAAGCGTTCAGCCGGTCAAGGCGCAGCACCGCAAGGTTCCCGGCCCTCAAAGTACCCAGGTCCCCGCCGGAACCCTTGACCCACAGCAGCTGGACGTCCTCACCCGTCACCGGGTCCTTCTCCGTGCCCTTCGCCGACGTGTTGCCCCCGGCAAAGTTAGTGTTCCGCTTATCCGCACCCAGGCGGTTCGAACGGGAAATCAGGTCTTCAACAGTCTTGGCTGTGTTCTGCATGCTCATGCCTTTCAGGCGCCCCATCCGGCTTGCTGGCCGCCCACGCGGTCCTCGTTGATCTTCTTCTGGTAACCGCTGGCCTTGAACGCGGCCAGCGGGTCCGCGGGCAGGCCGCGGGATTCACGCCACTCGGCCAGGACCGGCCGGACGTCGGTGTAGAACGCATCATTGAAGATGCCGTTGGCGGCCAGCACATCTCCGGCACGCTGGGCCTCGGCCAGGGCCTCGGTGTCCACGAGCAGGGCGCGGGCGGTCATTTCCTGGACGTTCAGGACCGAGCGGATCTGGCCCGGGATCTTCTCCTCCAGGTTGTGGCACTGGTCCAGCATCAGCGCAACTCCAGAGTCCTTGCCGAACCCGCCGCCGCGGATCACCTCATGCATAATGCGGAACAGCTGGAACGGGTCCGCCGCGCCCACGATCAGGTCATCATCCGCGTAGAAGCGGGAGTTGAAGTCGAACGAGCCAAGCTTGCCCAGGCGCAGCAGTTGCATCACGATGAACTCGATATTGGTGCCCGGGGCGTGGTGGCCGGTGTCCAGGCACACAAACGCCTTCTCCCCGAGCGCGAGGGTCTGGGCGTAAGAGGTGCCCCAGTCCGGAACATCGGTGTGATAGAAAGCCGGCTCGAAGAACTTGTACTCCAGCACCAGGCGCTGCCCGTCCCCGAGGGCCGCGTAGATCTCCTGCAGGGACTCGGCCAGGCGGTCCTGGCGGCCACGCATATCGTCCTGGCCCGGGTAGTTGGTGCCGTCCGCCAGCCAGATCTTCAGGTCCTTGGAACCCGTGGCGTGCATGATCCCAATGCAGTCCAGGTGATGGTCGATGGCCCGGCGGCGCACGGACTCATTGGACGAGGTCAGCGAACCGAACTTGTACTCATCATCCTGGAACGTGTTGGAGTTGATAGTGCCCAGGCCAACACCCAGGCCGGCCGCGTACTCCTTCAAAGCCGAGTAGTCATCCACCTTGTCCCACGGGATGTGCAGCGCCACCGTGGGCGCCAGGCCGGTCAGTTCATGGACCTTCGCGGCGTCCGCCAGCTTCTCCTGCACAGTGCGCGGGGTGCCGGGCGTGCCGAACACCCTGAACCTTGTACCCGAATTTCCATAAGCCCACGAAGGGACCTCGATGGCAAGCTCCCCGAGCCTGCCCAGCGCCGTTGCTACGTCATTCATGATGGTTCTTTCCGGTGTCTTGTGATGCTGTTGGTCTGCTGGATGCCGCCCCGCTGCTGGAGCCTGTTGTTTGCCGGCCCGCCGGCTTTAGGAGGTGGAGGCCTGTGCCGCGGCCAGCTGGCTGTCAAGGTTGAAGACTTCCTCCAGGACCTGGAACCCTTCATCGGGAGCCTGGCCAGTGTTTTCAAAAAGCGCTGCCATTTCCGCCTGCCACCGGGCGTTGACCTCGGTCAGGGCCATGCGGGCGCGGGCGGCATCGAAATCGTCGCATTCCACGTAGCCAACCAGGAGCCCGTCCCCGGCCAGGAACAGGGAGTAGTTGTTCCAGCCCGCGGCCTTGAGGGCGCGCAGCATCTCCGGCCACACGGCCGCATGCCGCCGCCGGTATGCGTCAATCAGCGGTGGCTGTATCGAGGAGCGGAAACACACCCTCATGTTGGACCCTCCTAAACTCGCGGAAACTTTGAATCGTTTCATTGTTACGATTCAAAGTACTCTTGAACTGGAGTAGGTGTCAAGCATTCCGGACAAGCCGTCCATGGGGCGGCCCGGACGCCTGGCACATCGCGCAGCAGCACGGAGAATCATGAACCGCTCAGCCAGTATCAAGGACGTCGCCAACCATGCCAGCGTGGCGGTGGGCACGGTCTCCAACGTGCTGAATTACCCTGACAGGGTCTCGCAGCGGACCAAGGACCGGGTGCTCAAGGCGATCGATGAGTTGGGGTTCGTCCGTAACGACGCAGCCCGCCAATTGCGCGCCGGCCACAGCCGCACCATCGGCCTGATCGTCCTGGACGTAGGCAACCCGTTCTTCACCTCCGTGGTGCGTGCGGCCGAGGACGCCGCTGCCCTTCACGGCAGTGCGGTGCTGCTTGGGGACAGCGGCCACGACGCCGGCCGGGAGGCCAATTACATCGATCTTTTCCAGGAACAGCGTGTCCAGGGACTGCTGATCTCGCCGGTGGGTGACGTGACGGAGCGCCTTGACCTCCTCCGCGAGCGCGGCGTGCCCACCGTACTGGTGGACCGGCTGGCTGACGAGGCAAAGTTCAGCTCCGTAGCAGTGGACGACGACGCCGGGGGGTACCTTGCCGCGCGGCACCTGCTGGACACCGGCCGCCGTCGGCTGGCCTTTGTGGGCGGCCCCACCTCCATCCGGCAGGTGGCGGACCGCCTGCAGGGCGCGCAGCGTGCCGTCAAGGAAGAACCCGACGCGTCGCTGGAGGTTCTGGCATCGGACGCCATGACGGTCCTGGCCGGGCGAAGCGTGGGGAACGCACTGGTGGAGCGGGGCCGGGAAAAGCTGCCGGACGGCATCTTCTGCGCCAACGACCTCCTGGCGCTGGGGGTCATGCAGTCCCTAACCATGACCCACACGTTCCGCATCCCCGAGGACGTTGCGCTGATTGGCTATGACGACATTGACTTCGCCGTCTCGGCCGTGGTTCCGCTGTCCTCCATCCGGCAGCCCACGGAGGCGCTGGGGCGCACGGCAATCGAACTTCTCGCCGAAGAAGTGGGGTCCCGGAACCCCACGCACCGTTCGGTGGTCTTCACGCCGGAACTGGTGGTCCGGCAGAGCACGGGGACTTCCGCCGGCGGCTGATATGGCACCGTCCGGTTAAGTAGGCATTGCCCGGTTGGCAGGCAACGCCCGGTCAGTCACCTTCCTGCAGCCATTTCATGGACTCTGTCCGGGAGGTGAAGAAACGGGTGGGGCAGGGCGGGATGTGCACGCCCAGGAAGAAGTTTGCGATGATCCGGTCTACCGGGCTTGCTCCCAGCAGCGCGATCCGGTTGGCAGCGCACGGGATGGAAAAGACAGCACGGGCTGCCCTGGTGACGTCCTCGGTGGTGGCCATGTCCACCAGCATCGGGTAAGTGCTGTCCCCCGCTATCCGGTTGACGGCAGCCATGGCTGCCCGTGCGTCCTGCAGTTCTATCCGGACCCTGGGTTCCCAGATCAGGTGGATGATGCCGTCGGAGCGGAGCTCCACCGTTCCCTTGCCGCCGTCGACAATTACAGGCTCCATAACCTGCCTCCCTCCCTAGGCGCACTCCCATGATCTTCCTATCTTGCCGTATGCCTCCGAGGCGGCGCCCGGCCTTGTGCCAACGCAGGAGGCATTGCCCGTTGACTGGTTCGACATGGATGGATTTGCCGTGGCTGTTGAGGAACTGGCGCTGGACACCATAGCCTGGCGAGGCCCTGGGCTTAACTGCCCGCGGCCATCCCCTCGACTTGCAAGAATGGCCATCATGGACTTCAACCGGCTGCTGCAGATCCGCCGCATCTACGCGCAGCCTGCCGCACTGGAGCTGCCCCGGGGCAGGGACATCGTGGAACGGTGGCCGGACGCCGACGTCGTGCTTGTCGACAACCACTGGAACATCCCGGCTGTGCACGGTGATGAAACGAACGTGCCGCGCTGGTCCCGGATCAAAACGGAGGCGTTGGTCCTCGGGGTCAAGAAAGCGCTGACCGTCAAGCCGAACGGCAGGTCCGCAGACTTCATTGCGCCCTCAACCGCGAACGGCTGCGCCATGGCGTGCGCGTACTGCTACGTGCCCCGGCACAAGGGGTACAGCAATCCCGTCACGGTGTTCGCGAACATCGACCAGATCGCGGGTCACTGGAGCGCCACGTTACGCGCCAAGGCATCAAGCTTGAGCCCAACCAGTGCGATCCGGAGTTCTGGGTCTACGACATCGGTGAGAACAGCGACTGCTCCGTGGACGCCCTTGTCAGCGACAACGTGGAAGATCTGGTCACGCTCTTCCGCGACCTGCCTACCGCCAAGCTGTCCTTTGCCACCAAGTACGTCAACCCGGCGATGCTGGGCTGGGACCACGGCGGCCACACCCGGATCCGCTTTTCCCTTATGCCCGCGGCTTTGGCGAAGTCGATCGACGTCAGGACCTCGCCGGTGGGCGAACGCATGGCGGCCATCAACGACTTCGTCGCTGCCGGCTATGAGGTGCATGTGAACTTTTCCCCGGTCATCATTACGGACACCTGGCTCGGCGACTGGGAGGAGCTGCTCTGCCAACTCGACGCGACGCTGAGTGCCGCTGCGAAGTCCCAGCTGGCGGCGGAAGTCATCTTCCTGACGCACAATGAACGGCTCCACGAGGTCAACCTCGGCTGGCATCCGCAGGCCGAGAGCGTGCTGTGGCGCCCGGACCTCCAAGAGGCAAAGGTCTCATCCAACGGCTTCACCAACGTCCGCTACCGCTCCGGAACCAAGGCCGGCTACGTGCGGCAACTGACCGCCCTGGTTGGGAGGATCGCACCATACTGCCGCATCCGGTACGCCTTCTGAGGGTCCGGGTTCCTGGCCGGCGTCGGGGCGCGAACCGGGCCTCGGGCCAGGGCCTGCCCCGCCGCGCGGCGCTAGACTGAAGCATGACCGGCGCCCGCCCCCGTCTCTTGGCCTGGCTCCTCGTCCTGGCAGCCTTCCTCGGGGCCTGCACGCCCGCCGTCGGCATCAACGACGCCG
Organism: Pseudarthrobacter oxydans; assembly: GCF_034258515.1. Taxonomy (NCBI): domain Bacteria; kingdom Bacillati; phylum Actinomycetota; class Actinomycetes; order Micrococcales; family Micrococcaceae; genus Pseudarthrobacter; species Pseudarthrobacter oxydans. The sequence continues at coordinate 3,609,205 of NZ_CP139438.1, forward strand.
TTACCGGGCAAGCGAGCCCGGCCTCCCCGGCGCCGGCATCGGCCGCCCTGACCGCCCCGCCACCGGCGTCAGCGGCTCCGCCCGCCCCGCCGCCGGTACCCGCGGCACCGCCGGAACCCCAGCCGTTCGCCCTCAACCTTTACCAGGAGGGCGACTTCGTGCCGCAGTACACCTTTGACTGGTGTGTGGCAGCGAGCATCCAGATGGCCCACAACCTCATCGACGACACGGGCGGCGGCACGTGGGCGGATTCCACCCAGCAGGGAGAACTCTGGGAGATGGCCCGGGCCCGATCGTCCAACTCGTTCAACGGCGCCAACCCCCTCGGGTGGGCGCAGGTGCTGACGGAGGTTGGCATGGGGCCGTACACGGTGGTCAGCATCGCCGACTACGGGACCGCGCTCCGGACGGCGGCGCGCGCCATCGCCGCCACGGGCCGGCCGGTGGGGCTGGTCATGTGGCGCGGCCGCCACGCATGGGTGATGAGCGGTTTCGAGTCGATCGGCGATCCCGCCCGGTTCCAGGACTTCTCCGTCACCGGCGTCCGGGTCCAGGATCCGCTCCACCCGCACGGCAGCGGGCAGTGGGGCCCGTCGCCCGCGCCCAACAGCCTGCTCACCCCGGAGGAGCTGGCAACGCAATTCGTGGTCCGCGAGCCGCGGCGCTGGAGCAGCGAACTGCCCACCGGTTACCTGATGGTGCTCCCGGTCGCCGGGGCCTGACCGGCCGCGGCTGGGGACAAAGGTCGAAGGAATGCTGGCCGTGCGCAGCGGAGCCGGGCCGGTACGGCTGCCCGCCCCCCGTATAATCTCAGCATGCCGATCACGCGCCTGCACCCAGGCAGCCAAGCCCAGCCGACGGAACGCGAACACTGCGGGAGCGGTCTGTGAGCGGCGGCCTCGTCGCCCTGCTGGACGACGTCGCGGCCCTGGCCCGCATCGCCGCCGCGTCGGTTGACGACGTCGCAGCCGGAGCCGCCAAGGCAGGAGCCAAGGCCGCCGGTGTGGTCATCGACGACGCCGCTGTAACCCCGCAGTACGTGTCCGGGGCTGACCCGTCCCGCGAACTGCCGATGATCAAGCGGATCTTCTGGGGCTCGCTCCGGAACAAGCTGCTGATCATCCTCCCGGCCCTGCTGCTCATCAGCGCCTTCCTCCCGTGGGCCATCCCGTTCATCCTCATGCTGGGCGGCACGTACCTGTGCTTCGAGGGTGCCGAGAAGGTCTGGCACAAGCTCCGCCGGGACCACTCGGACGAAAAAGCGCCGGCGGTCCAGCGGGGTCCGGAGGCGGAGGCGAAGGTGGTCAAGGGCGCCATCACCACAGACTTCATCCTGTCCTGCGAGATCATGGTCATCTCCATGAACGAGGTGGCGGCCGAATCCATCTGGGCCCGGGCTGTCATCCTGGTGGTCGTGGCCCTCGCCATCACCGTGCTCGTGTACGGTGCGGTGGCACTGATCGTCAAGATGGACGACATTGGCCTGCACCTGGCCGCCAAGGAATCTGCGGGCTCGCAACGCTTCGGCGAGCTGCTGGTCAAGGGGATGCCCGCCGTGCTGGCTGCAATCACCCTGATCGGGACAGTCGCCATGCTGTGGGTTGGCGGCCACATCATGCTGCAGGGGGCCTACGACCTCGGCTGGCACCTTCCGTATGACCTGGTCCATGCCCTGGAGGCCCCGGTCGCCGGAATCGCGGGCATTGGCGGCCTCCTGGCCTGGCTCGTGAACACCCTGTGCTCAGCCGTCCTGGGACTCGTGTGGGGCCTCGCCGTGATGGCCGTCCTGCACCCGCTGCTGAAGGCCCTGCCGTTCGGCAAGGAGAAGGGCCAGCACGAGGAAGGTGACGTCCGCGCCGAACTCGCCGGTTACCGGCCGACGAAACACAAGGCGGATCCCGCTCCCTAGCTAGAGTTCCTCCACCACCAGGTTGCGGTAGGCCGCCCGGAGCGGGGCCATGTGCCGGAAGCCCAGGTAGCCGGCCCCAAGCACCTTGCCGGACGGATCCTGCCACTCAAGCAGCGGCAACCCGTTGATGGAAAAAGCCACGCGTGGACCGTCCTTCTCCACCTCCAGGCGGTAGAAGTCCACCGCGTCCCCGGCAGGCGGCAACGGATCGGCACCCTGAGCCACCAGCTGAAAACCGGCGCTCTTGCGCAGGTTGCAGGTGCGGAAGGCCCGCTCGGACTCGTATTTGTGCCGGAAGTAGGAGATGTGCAGGGCATCGATGTCCCCGGAATGGTATTGCGGGTAGTACCCCGTCCGCGGTGCGAGCCCGGGTGAGAACAGGTCCCGCCCGCCGTGCCCCCGGGCGGCGAAGAAGAGCATGGCCAGGCCCGGCTCCTCCAGCGGAAGGAACTCCCAGCTGATCCGGACTCCGTCCGGGAACTCCACCGGGCACCAGAACGTCCAGTGCGCGTGGTCCCCGAATTCCGCGTCGTCCAGCGAACCCGAAAGTTCCAGCGCACCGCCATGACCGCCCACGCTCAGCGGCCCTTCCGCCACCCAGTCTGCAACATCCTCCGGCCCGGTCAGTGCGTTGCTGTAGAGCACCTTCGTCCCCGGGCCAGGCGTTCCCAAGCCAGGCGTGCCCACTTAGCTGCGTCCCGCCGTCGTACTTAACGCACCGTCCGGGACCAGCCCCAGCTCCTGGAGCTCCGCGGCAACATGCTCCGCCACCAGGGCGGCTCCCGGCTGGGAAAAGTGGGTGTTGTCCGCCAGCCCTTCCGGCCAGTAGGCGTGCGTGCCCGGCGCAAAGTGGCAGAAGAGGGACGCCGAGTCCTCCGGTCCCAGGCGAAGGTAAAGCCCGCGCGTCCACGCGTTCAGGTCAACCACCGGCAGCCCCAGCTCCAGGCCGATTTCCCGGACCACCTCCGGGTAGTCCTCCAGGCTCGGCTCCAGGATCCCTTCCACAGCAGCGTCCGACGGCGGCGCGTCCAGGAAGTGCCGCCGCTCCACCGGGGTGCACAGGACGGGAAGCGCCCCGCGGCTCCGCACGTCCCCGGCCATGGTGCGCAGGTTCGCCGCGTAACCGGTGCGGGCCGCGAGGTGTTGCCTCTTCTGGTCGTTGTGGCCGAACTGGATCAGCACCAGGTCCCCCTCGGCTGCTTCCGAAAGCAGCCGGCCCCACAGACCCTCCTCCCGGAAGGACTCCGTGCTTGCCCCGCCCTTGGCGAAGTTGTGCACGGCCGCCCGCCTGTAGGCATGCGGCGCAAGCTGCGCTCCCCAGCCGCTCATGGGGTACTCATGCGTGGGGCAGTTGGCCACCGTGGAATCTCCGGCGAGCAGGATTTTCATGCTGTGCTTTCTGGTAGTCCGGCTCCCCCATCAGCCCTTGACGGAGCCGATGAGCATGCCTTTGGCGAAGTGTTTTTGCAGGAACGGGTAGAAGACCAGGATGGGCAGGGTTGCCACCACGATGACCGCGAATTTGATGCCCTGTTCCGGCGGGATGTAGTTGGGGTCCACGTTTCCGGTGCCGAGCAGGTCGGAGGAGGCTGTGACCTGGCGCAGGTACATCTGCAGGGTCCATTTGGAGTTGTCGGAGAGGTAGAGCAGGGGTGACATGAAGTCGTTCCAGATGCCGACCGCGTAGAACAGCGCGAACGTGGCCAGCACCGGTTTGGACAGCGGCAGCAGGATGCGCCAGAGGATCCCGACCTCGGTGGCGCCGTCCATCTTGGCGGATTCCTCGAGCTCGGCGGGAAGCTCCTGGAAGAAGTTCTTGACGATGATCAGGCTGAACGGGTTGATGGCGGCCGGCAGGATCAGGGCCCAGTAGCTGTTGAGCAGGCCGAGGTCCTTGACCAGCAGGAAAGTGGGAATCATGCCGCCGGAGAAGACCATGGCGAAGACCACCAGGGACAGGATGAGCTTGCGGCCGCGGAGGTTCCGTTTGGCCAGCGGGTAGGCCATGGTGACGGTCAGGATCAGCTGGACCCCGGTGCCCACGGCGGTGACCAGGACAGTGGTGACCAGGGCGCGGATGAAGGCGGGCGTGGAGAAGATGTACTCGTAGGAGCCCAGGGAAAACTGTTCGGGCCAGACGAAGAAGGCCCGCCGGGTGATCTCGGCTTCGGTGGCGAAGGAACCGGCGAAAACATAGATGAACGGCAGCAGGGTGATGATGCCGATCAGGGCCAGGAAGACGTAGTTGGCGGCGTCGAAAATCCGGCCGCCGGTGGTGTTGTGAATCTTCATTAGAACAGTCCGCTCTGGTTGAACCGCTTGGCCAGGGCGTTGGTGCCGAAGATCAGCACGATGCCCACCAGGGATTTGAACAGTCCCACCGCGGTGGAATAGGAGTAGGCGCCCTGGGTGATGCCCACGAAGTAGACGTAGGTGTCGAAGACGTCAGCGACATCGCGGTTCAGGGCGTTGGTCATCAGGTAGATCTGCTCGAAGCCGGTGTTGAGCATCTGCCCGATCGCGAGGATGAGCATCACGATGATGGTGGAGCGGATCCCGGGCAGGGTGATGTGCCATACCCGGCGGAACCGTCCGGCGCCGTCAATGATGGCGGCCTCGTACTGGTCCTGGTCCACGGTGGCCAGGGCGGCGAGGAAGATGATGGTTCCCCAGCCGGTGTTCTTCCAGATCTCCTGGAGCACGATCAGCGGCCGGAACCAGGCAGGGTCGGACAGGAAGTCGATGTCCGTGCCCATCACGTTGTTCAGGAACAGGAACAGCGGGCCGAAGTCCAGCGCGAACAGCAGGAAACTCAGCGACGCCACGATGGTCCACGACAGAAAGTGCGGGATGTAGACCAGGGTCTGGACGGTGCGCTTGAGGATGGAGAGGCGGACCTCGTTCAGCAGCAGCGCCAGCACGATGGTCAGCGGGAACGCGATACCCAGGTTCAGGAACGCCAGGATCAGCGTGTTGCCCAGCAGCCGGGGGAAGTCCGGGTTGGCGAAGAAGTCCTGGAAATGCTGGAACCCCACCCACGGGCTGCCGTTCACCCCGAGGAACGGGACGTAGTCCTTGAAGGCGATCGACACCCCGTACATCGGGGCGTAGCGGAAGACGGCGAAATAGAGCACGCCGGGCAGCAGCAGGAGGTACAGCCACTTATAGTGCGCGAAGTGGACGGAGAACCTGCCCCGCGGCCGGGGAGCGGAGACGGGCTGCGCCCGCTCCCCGGCCTGGGCGTCAATGACAGGGGCTGCCATTTACTTGCTGTCCTGCCAGAGCTTGTTGATTTCTTCCTGGACCTTGTCGCCGCCGCTGCTCTTCCACAGCTTGATGGCGTCCTTCAGGCCCTGCTCATCAATCTGGCCGGCCAGGTACTTGATCCGGGCATCGGCCACAATGTTGTCCAGCTGCGCGCCCTTGGCCACATACGTGGGTGAGACGAAGGCTGCTGCCGGGTTGTAGACCGCGCTCTTGAGGTCCTCGGCCATGACCTCGACCCGCTTGTCGAAGACCTCCTGTTCGTAGCCCGAGGCCTGCTTGACCGGGTAGAAGTTGTTGCCCGTGACGTTCATTCCCAGCTGGGCGTAGCTCTTGATATCGGTGTTGACCACCTTGCCCTCAGGGGTCTCGGGTTTGATGGTGGCGGCCTTGCCGTCCTCCACCGTGAAGTTCACGCCCTCGATGCCGTTGTTCAGCAGGACAGCGGTTTCCTTGGAGTTCATCTTGTTCAGGAACTCCAGCACGGTCTTCAGCTCGGCCTCGGTCCGGACGCTGGTTTTGGGAATGGCCAGGAAGCCGGAGTAACCGTCGGTGGGATGTGTGTGCAGTTCACCGTCCGGGCCTTCGAGCCCGCCGACAAAGCCGACCTTGTTTTCAAAGTCGTTGGGGTTGGCCTGCTTGAACAGGTTGATCAGCACGCTGACACGGGAGTCGACGTCGATAATGATGCCGCCCTTGCCGTTGAAGAAGGGCTCGTTCCACTTGGTCCCGTCGAAGGTGGCAAAGTCAGGGTTGATGAGCTTCTCATCCACCATCTTCTTGACGAAGCGGTTGGCTTCGATGAACTCTTCGGTCTCAAAGCTCGGGACCAGCTTGCCGTCACGTTCGGCCCAGCGGTTGCCGGCGCCGTACCAGGTTTCGATCATGTCGTAGGGGCTGTTGGACCCCAATGCGCCCCACTTCGGGATGGTGATGCCCCAGGTATCGTTCCGGCCGTTGCCGTCCGGGTCCTGTTCCGTGAAGGCCTTGGCCACCTTGTAGAGGTCCTCGGTGGTTTTGGGCGCTTGCAGGCCCAGTTTGTCCAGCCAGTCCTGGCGGAACATGACAGCCGAGCGGATCGGGTTGCGGGCGCGGTAAACGCCGTAGACCTTGCCATTGATGCTGGCGTTCCGCTCCACCGCCGGGGAAGTGGACTTCAGGTTTGGGTACTCTTTGAGCTTATCCGTGAGGTCCCAGAAGGCACCCGCTTCGGCGTTCTTGACGAAGCCTGGGGACTTGCTCTGCACCACCAGGACGTGCGGAATCTCGGACGAAGCCAGCGTGATGTTCATCTTGTCTTCATAGGAGGCGTTTGGCGTCCAGGCGATATTGACGTCCTTCCCTGTGAGTTCCTCCAACTTCTTTTGGACGGCGCCGTCCGCGGAGGGCGGCTGCGCCTCGAGGAAGGGGGCCATCACGTTGATGGCGGCCAGGTCCGCGGACTGGGTTTCCCCGGCTCCGCAGGCTGTCAGTGTCAGGGCCGTGGCGGTCACGACGGCGGCGGCCAGGCTGAGTTTTCTGGTAATCATGTTGTTCCTTTTCCACTTCTTCGGGGTTGGTTGGCGAGCATGGCTAGAGGTTTTGATACGTTTCAGTAGTGCGGTGAGGCCGACGGCGGCAAGGGCCGGAGCACCGGCGCAGGACTTCCTGGCGGGTACGACGGGTCAGGCCACTGAGGCCACCGGGACGGCATCATCGGGGGCAGCCGCTTCCGCCGTGGCGACCGATTCGTCATTGGCGCTGAAGAACCTGTCGCACAGCCAGCCTGTAACGAACAGCCAGGCGCCGACGCTGAAGAACGGGATCAGGCCGGGGACCGTGCTGCTCGCATAGAACGCGGCAGCGGAGATGAACAGCAGGATGACGGTTCCAGCCAGATGCCGGAAGGCAAAACGGGACGACGTGAGCAGGTACCGGGCCAGGGGCAGCTCATACCGCGCATACATGGGAAAGAGGTAGCACGCTGCCCCGGCCAGGAAGATGGCCACCACGAAGATTCCTGCCGCAACGAGCTGCGAAATGACATCGCCGGAGCGCGAAAAGTAGTTCCAGTTCATGGCCAGGACTACCGCCACACCCATGACGGGCAGGGCGATGGCATTGGCTCTGCCGAAGTTGCTGAAGTAGTGGGAAGCAAAGCTCCGAGCCAGCGGAGCCTCACTCCCCCGCACCCGCTTTCGTATTGCGATATGGGCGGCCGCGGTGGCCGGACCGGCACCGAGGATGCCCGCGCCAGCCAGGGCAAAGAAGATCCACAGCAGGTTCAGGCAGGCGATCCAAAGGAGCGTGTCAAAGAACGAGTAGGCACGGGCGTTGAAGGATCCAGACGGCATGGCGCAGCTCCCTCCATTTCTCCATCGTTGCAGAGGCGAAGGCGGTAGTGGTCCGCGTCACGCCAGTAATCGGTTTCTCGAAAATCTAGACCCCCTGAGGCGGTCGGGTCAAGCCAATTTTTGAATCGTTACATAACTGGACTCCAACCCTTCCCGTCCCGCACACTGGTTGGTGGAAAGCGCTTGCTGAATCCTGCTCGCGCAACGGCCAGTGCCCGCCGGGCAGAACGGAGAACCATGGGAACGCCAGGAGGCACCCGTTCCACCGAAACGCCCGCCGAAGCGTCCGCCGGGGCCTGGGCGCCTGCCATGGGCGGCAGCAGGGCAGCCAGGGTGGCCCTCGTCGGCGTGCACGGCTTCGGCACCCACCACCTCCGCAACCTTGAACGGCTCCAGGCGGCAGGCGCCGTCGAACTCATTGCCGTGGCGGACCCGCAGCCGCCGGAAGCCGGTTCCCTCCCGCCGTCGGCCGCGGTCTATCCGGGGCTGGCCGAGCTGCTCGCCGCCACCCGGACGCTGGACCTGGTCATCGTGGCAACCCCCATCCAGACCCATGCCCCGCTGGCGCTGGCGGCCCTGCGGACAGACGCGGACCTCTACCTGGAGAAGCCTCCCGTTGCGTCATTGGCGGACTTCAACCGGCTCTGTGACGCAGCCGCGGCATCGGGCAGAAGCGTCCAGGTGGGGTTCCAGAGCCTCGGTTCGCATGCCCTTCAGGCCATCGAAGACCTGCTGGCGGACGGCACCATCGGCACGCTCCAGGGCATTTCGGCCACGGGCCGCTGGGTCCGCGACCGGGCGTACTACAAACGCTCACGGTGGGCCGGAAAGCGCAGCATCAACGGCGTGGACGTGGTGGACGGTGTGGCCACCAATCCCCTGGCGCATGCCGTGGCAACGGCGTTGAGGATCGCCGGGGCACGGACCACGGCTGATGTGGTGTCCGTGGAAACCGAGCTGTACCGTGCCAACGATATCGAGTCCGATGACACCTCGGTGATCCGTATCCGCACGGTGTCCGGCCTGCCCATCACCTGCGCCCTCACCATCTGCGCGACGGAATCGGTGGAGCCCTGCGTCACCCTCCAGGGATCAGCCGGAACTGCCGTGTTCCACTACACGGAGGACCGCCTGAGCGTCACCACGGAGGCCGGCACCTCCGAGGAAACCTATGGCCGCGACGACCTCACCGAGAACCTCCTGGCGCACCGGAACGGCGGAACCCCGCTGACCAGCCCGCTGCTGGACAGCGGCGCATTCATGCTGGTCCTGGAAGCGGTCCGGACCGCTCCGCCGCCCGCGCCCATCGGTGATGCGCACGTCCGGTGGGAGGGGGCAGGTGAAGCAGCCCGCGCCGTCGTCCTTGACATCGAGTCGGCACTGGACCGTGCCGGCCGCGGGCATGCCACGTTCAGCGAGCTGGGCCTGCCGTGGGCCACCCGTGCCCCTCACGCCTTCAGCCTGCCGGTTTCCTGATGCGCCGGCAGTGGGCAGGAAAGGCCCCGGCACGCAAAGCACCAGCCACCGCCACCGGCCAGCTGCACGCCGTCAACCTCCTGACCGACGGCCTCGCGGCCTGCCTGACGGCCACGCCGCGGCCCACCTTCAGCTGGCAACTTGCCCAGCAGGAGGGCGCAGACCCGGCGCGCGCACTGCAGACCGGCTTTGAAATCACGGTGGAAGACTCACAAGGGGTGAAGTTTTGGAGTTCGGGGCCGGTCCCCTCCGCCGCCCAGCGGGGCGTCCCCTATCGCGGGCCAGCGCTCGACGACGACACAGACTATGCCTGGCGCGTGCGGGTCCGCGACGCAGCAGGAATGCCCGGGGCCTGGTCCGCGGCGCAGCCTTTCAGCACCGGGCTTGCCGATCCTTCCTGGCAGGCGGACTGGATCAGGAGGGTGCCCGGCGGCCGCGCACCCCTGGAAATCCTGGACAACGCCCTGCGGGTGGCGGGCTCGCCGTTCCTGCCGGTTCCCTGCCCGCCTGTCCGCAGCTTCCGCCTTGAAGCCCGCGTCCGGCCGGCCATGGGATGGGCGGGACTGATCCTGCGGAGCAACGGACCCGGCACAGGCCTGCTGCTGGAACTCAACACGGCGGGCGAGGTGGTCCTGCGGCATGCACCGGAATGGGACATTCCCGCCCCGGGCGCCCCGGAGACCGCCGAGCTGGCCACGGCCCGGCTGCCGCGCCAGGACCTGGCGTCCGGCTCGTGGCAGGACCTGGCGTCCGGCTCGTGGCAGGACCTGGTGGTCACTGATGACGGGCTGGCCATCAGAGTCTCCCTGGACGGTGTGGAACTCTTGGCCGTGCATGAGCCGGCCGCTGCCGGGTCCGCCGGCAAACTCGCCCTGCACCAGGGTCCGCGGACCCAGGCCGAGTACGCGTCCCTTCGCATCACCAGCGCCAGCGCCCTGCTGCTGGACCACAAGTTCAACGCCGCCGGGGACCACGCCCGCGCCTGCCTTGCCCACTGGAGTTCCACTACGGCGCACCGCCAGCCGGATGAATGGACCTTGTTCCGGACCACCCTGACGTTGACCGGTACAGTGCGCCGCGCGCGGGTGTTCCTGGCCGCGAACCACCACGCGCAGCTCTCCCTGGCCGGTACCGCCTGCTTGAGCACAACATCCTTCGGCTATCCGGGCGAAGGCTACTACGACGCCGCAGACGTCACCGGGCTGCTCGCCGCCCAGCCTCCGGCCACAGCTGTTCCGCTGACGGCCCTGCTCCACTGGTACGGCCCGGGCCAAGGCCGCGCCGCCGGACTGCCCGGCCTGCTGGTCCACATCAGCGTGCAGTACACGGACGGCCGCCGGGAAGTGTTCGGCTCCGGAGCGGACTGGACCGCAGGCGAGGCGCCCTACCGGCAGTCCGGGTACCGCAACGACGAGGGCGACCCCGTGGAACACCTGGACGGGCATGCTGCCGCCGCGGCTCCCTCCGCCGCCGATGACCTGCCCGCCGCGATCAGTTACGGCGGCCACCCGGCACCGGAATTTCCCCGGCTGCACCCGCGCCGCACTTTCCTTGCCCAGGAATTCGCGGCGCCCAAGGCCTTTCTGGCGGCTGACGACGGCACGCTGGTGGCGGACTTCGGCCAGGTCCTTCCCGGGCGCCCCGAAGTGGACTTCCTGGACGGCGTTCCCGGCCGCACCCTTATGATCCGTACCGGCTACACCCTCCGGTCCGACGGACGGGTGGACACCGGAAGGACGGCAAGCCAGAACACGGACATGTCCTTCCCGTATACGCAGTCGGCGGGCCCGCAGCAGTTCCGGGCCACGGTGCACCTGGGCTTCCGCTACCTTGAGCTTCCCGGCTTGGACACCGCAGAGGTGAACCGGCTGGGCGCACTGGTGGTGCACGGCCGGCATCCGGGCGAGGGGAGCTTCAGCAGTTCGGATCCCGCCCTGAATGATGTGTTCAAGCTGCTGCGGGACTCAGCACTGTTCGGCGTCCAGGAGCAGTTCGTGGACACCCCTACGCGGGAGAAGGGCCAGTTCCTGGCGGACGCCGTAAACATCTCCTACGCCACGATGGCGCTCTTCGGGGAACATGCCTATACCGCCCAGGCGCTGCGGGAGTTCGGCTGGTCGGCGGCCCGGTACTGGACAGACGGCGAAGACCGGGGCCGCTACAACGCGGTATACCCCAATGGGGACGGCAAGCGCGACATCCCGGATTTCTCCCTCATGGTTCCCGAGTGGGCCGAGGAGTACCATCTGCGCACCGGGGACCTCGCCCTGGTCCGGGAACTGCTGCCGCACTGCCGCAACACCGCGGACTACGCGCTGCGGCACATTCCGGCAGATGGTCCGACGGCGGGACTGGTCACCCGGCTGGGCGGCGGTTCCGGCCCCTACCTGCACGGCATCGTGGACTGGCCCGAACCCGGACGGTTCGGCTACGACATGGAGTGCGCGGCCAAGACAACCGTCAACGCCCAGGCCTATTCTGCACTCGTCGCCACGTCCCGGCTCTGCAGCCTGGCGGGCGACCACGAGGCCGCCATCCGCTACGCCTCGTCTGCCCGGCACCTGGCCGGCGCAATCCGCGCCCGCCTGCGCGTGGACGGTGTGATGGTGGACGGCCTGCACGCCGACGGCACACCCAGCTCGCACGCCTCACAGCACGCCACATCCTTTCCGCTGTCCTTGGGCATCACCGAGCCGGAACTGGCGGCCTCTGACGCCCGGCGGATCGCCGCCTTGGGCATGATGCAGGGGCCCATGACCGTGCACCGCCTGGTTCGCGCACTCCTTTCCCAGGGGCTGACGGACGCCGTGCTGGACCTTCTGACGGACAAGGACCAGCCCGGCTGGGCACGTCTTTTGGACCGCGGTGCCACCTTCACCTGGGAGGCGTGGGACCTGGTGGAGGGAACGGACTACAGCCAGTCCCACGCCTGGTCGGCATCCGTGGCCAAGGAGATCCTTGAACACCTGCTGGGCGTCCGATACAGCTCACCGGGAGGCTGCGGGCTGGTGCTCGAGCCACCGCTGTGCCGGCTGGAACATGCCCGCGGCTCCGTGCCTGCGGCGAACGGATATGTGGAGGCCAACTGGAGCCGGGAAGACGGGCTGGTGCGGCTGGAATGCACCATTCCGGCCGGAACCACCGCAGTTGTCCGGCTGCCGGCCGGCAGGTACCGGGTCACGTCCCGGACTAAGGACGCTGCGGCGGATGCCGCCGTCGAACATTCCGCTCCGGCGAGTGCCGCGAAACCGGGCATGCATCCCGACGGCGGCACGGCCAGCGGTGCAGCCAAGGTGGAGTTCCGCGTCCTTGCCGGCACCTGGACGTTCTCGCCGTCCCGGTGATCCGCACCCGCGCCGTACGCGGGCTTAGGTTTTCCGGGAGTTCAGCCAGAGCAGGAATCCGATGACGGCGGCTGACAGCATGCCTCCGGCGCCGGTGGCCACCAAGCCGAGGCGCACGCCGAACTGCTCGGTCAACCAGCCGGCCAGGAGGCCGCCCAGGGCATGGCCGCCGAGCAGGAGCGGAAGGTAGAGGGCCATCACGCGGCCACGGATTTCCGGCCCGGCTTCAAGCTGGACCGCGGTGGCGGCGCTGGTCAGGAACAGGAGGGTCATGAGGCCCACCACCGCAAGCATCGCAGTGAAGAGGACGAGGTCGGGCATCAGGGCAGCCACCAACTGGGAGAGCCCGAACAGGCCGGCGGCGGCCACGATCCCCTTCCGGCCCAGGCTTCTCAGCCGGGCTGCCAGGAGCGCTCCGGCCAGGGCACCGAGGGCGCTGACGGTATTGAAGAGGCCGAACCCTTCAACGCCGTTGTGCCACACCCGCTCGGCGAACGCCGCCAAGACCACCGGCCCGTTCATGCCGAACACACCCAACAGCCCGGCCAGGGCAATGACCAGCAGCAACGGAGGCCGTTCCCGGACGTAGCGGAACCCGGCCAGGAGCTGGCCCTGCCCGCGAACCACCGGAACGCTTGTGTGCAGCTCGGCAGGACGGATGGCCGCGATCAGGCCGAGGACCAGCAAGCACAGCAACGAGTTCGCCGCGAACGCCGCGGCCGTTCCTGCCTGCGCAATGACAACTCCTGCCAGGGCCGGCCCCGCCATGGCGCCCAGCTGGCCGGTTGCATTGTTGAGGCCGATAGCGGGCCGGAGGGCGGCGTCGCCTACCACTTCGTTAACGAACACCTGGATGGCAGGCTGGTTGATGGCCGACGTCACGCCGAGCGCAGCGCAACTGGCGTAGACAGCCCAGACGGTGATGGTGCCGGTCGCCGCCCAGGCCGCCAGGCCCAGGGCCAGGACGGCAACGACGGCCTGGCAGGCCAGCATGATGCGCCGCTTGGAAAACATGTCCACCAGCAGGCCGCTCAGGGGCCCCACCACCAGCATGGGAAGGAACTGGAGGGCAACGGCCACGCCCACGGCGGCGGGACTGCCGGTCAGCTGCAGCACCAGCCAGTCCTGGGCGAGCCGCTGCATCCACACACCCACGCTCCCTGCAAACACCAGGGCCAGGAAGAGCCGGTAGTTCCGCTGCGTCAGCGGCTGGTACCACCGGGGCTGGTCCTGCGGGGAATGGACGGACTGTTCGGAACGCTGGCGGTCGGAAGACACGTCGGACTCAACTCAATAGTGGCGGGCAGGACCAGGAAAAATGGTCAGCGGGCGGAACGCAGTTTGACCGCCGCGGCGGCGAGGATGAGGGTGCCGGGAACCACCACGAAGAGTGCTGCGAGCATCCAGACGAAAACCACTGCCCCGAAGAGTGCGGCAGCCAGCAGGAGCGATCCGGTCCAGTCCCTGACGGACAGCGATTGGGCATTTTCGAGCGCCAAGCGCCAGGCACTCTTGCCATCCTTTGAAGAGACTGCGGCGTCAGGCCACCCGGCGGCGGTGCGCAGCAGCAGGATGGCCGCCCCGGCGGCAAGGATCAGGGTGGCCGGCAGGACCACTTCGCGGCCGGGCAGCTGCCCCACCCACGCGAGCAGCAGGTTGAGGACAATCACGACGGCGGCTGCCGCCGTCGTGATTCCCAGCTTCCAGCTGCCGGGCAGGGCAGCTTTGAACGTGCCCCAGAGGCCGCGGACGGAATCGTCGCGGCCGGAGAGGTGCCGTTCCAGATGGGCGATTCCCGCCGCGTACGCGGCGGGAATCGTCACCAGCGGGACGGAGAGCACCAGGACCAGCACCCCGGCCAGGAGGGTCTCGGAGAACAGTGCGAAGCGGTTCACCGGGACGGGTTCGTGATGGTTGGGGGCGGGTGTGGTGCCGTCCATGACGCTCATTTTCTGTCTCGGGTTCCCGGCACTAGCCTTTGAGGCCCTGGGTGGAGACGCCTTCGACGATGTAGCGCTGGAACACCAGGAAGAAGATCAGCACGGGCAGGAGGGCCAGGACGGACATGGCGATCATGGCGCCGTAGTCCGAGGACTGGGTCTGGTCCACGAAGAGGCGCAGCGCCAAGGGCAGCGGGTACTTGTCCGGGGTGTTCAGGTAGAGCAGCGGGCCCAGGAAGTCGTTCCAGCTCCAGATGAAGGAGAAGATCGAGGTGGAGATCAGGGCCGGCTTCATCAGCGGGAGCATGATGGACGTGAAGATCCGGACGTGGCCGGCGCCGTCGATCCTTGCCGCCTCGTCCAGCTCACCGGGGAGGTTGCGCATGAACTGGACCATGAGGAACACGAAGAACGCGTCGGCGGCGAGGAACTTGCCGATCAGCAGCGGCACGTACGTGTCCACCAGGCCCAGCTGCTGGAACACGATGTACTGCGGGATGATCACCACGTGGAAAGGCAGGAGCAGGGTGGCGATCATCATGCCGAAGAACACGCTGCGGCCGGGAAACTTGATCCGGGCGAACGCGTAGGCGGAGACCGACGCGGAGAGGACGGTTCCCGCCACGGCACCGACGGCCAGGATCAGGGAGTTGGTGAAGAACTGCAGGGTGGAGACCCCGCCGATCCCGTCCATGGCTGTGACGAAGTTGTCGAAGCTGAAGTTGTTGGACCACAGCGACGTGTTCGCGCCGCCGATCTCGGCATTGGGCTTGAACGAGGAGGCGATCATCCACAGGCCCGGGTACAGGACCACGGCCGTGAGTGCCAGCGCCACGACGTGGAAAATGGTGCTCTTGGCGCGCTTGGCACCTGCTGATTCGGATTTCGGGTTGTAGTGCGGCACCTGTGCGTCGCGGGCGGACTGGGTGGGGGTTGCCATGGTTGTCATTTTGCATCACCGCTGTAATGGACCCAGGACTTGGACGTGCGGAAGATGATCAGGGTCAGGATGCCCACCACGATCAGGAGCAGCCAGGCCATGGCCGAGGCGTAGCCCATCCGGAAATCGCTGAAGCCCCGCAGGTAGAGGTAGAGAGTGTAGAAGAGGGTGGAGCCGGCCGGGCCGCCTTCACCGTTGGAGATGATGTAGGCCGAGTTGAAGATCTGGAACGCGTGGATGGTTTCCATCAGCAGGTTGAAGAAGATCACCGGCGACAGCATGGGCCAGGTGATGTTGAGGAACTTCCGCACCGGCCCGGCCCCATCCATGGACGCGGCCTCGTAAAGGTCGTTGGGGATCTGCTTCAGGCCGGCCAGGAAGATCACCATCGGGGCGCCGAACTGCCACACGGTCAGCAGGATGAACATCGGCATGGTCATGGCCGGGTTGCCCACCCACCCGCCCAGGTTGATCCCGAAGAGGGACAGGCCCTGGTCCACTGGGCCCGAATCGCCGAACATGGCCTTCCAGACAATCGCGATGGACACCGAGGCGCCGATCAGGGACGGGGCATAGAACGCGGACCTGTAGAACCCCTGGCCGCGGCGCTTGCTGTTCAGGAGCATCGCCACTGCCAGTGCGGCGGCGAGCTTGAGCGGGGTACCGAACACAACGTAGCTGACGGTCACGCCCACCGACTGCAGGAACCGCTCGTCCTGGAAGAGGGTGGTGTAGTTGTCGAAACCGATCCATTTGGGCGGATCAAACAGGTTGTAGTTGGTGAAGGACAGATACAGCGAGGAAATCATCGGCCCGATGGTGAGGGCGATGAATCCCAGCAGCCAGGGCAGCAGGAAGGTATAGCCGGCGCGGGCGTCCACCCCCCGCTGCCGCGACTTGCGCGGCAGCGGGGAGGCGGACGACGTCGAACGCCTGCTCAGGGTTGGGCTTTGGGTCACGGGTTCATTCCGTCAGTTGTGGACGTCTTGGTCAGTCAGTCTGCCTGGTCAGGCGTTCTGCTTGATGAGGTCTTCGGCTTCCTTGAACCAGGAATCGGCTGCACCGTCGATGGTCAACTTGCCGTAGTTCAGGTCCGAGCTGACCCGCTTGAAGGATGTCTCGAGGGTGCCGAAACCGACGATGGGCGGCTCGGGAGCGTCCTTGAGGTACTGCTCGATCGACTTTTCGTAGTCGACGACGAGCTTGTCAGTACCTTCGAAGGTGGTGCCGTCCCGCTGGGTCTTCGACGCCGGAACGCCGCGGGAGGTCTTGAAGATGTTGCCCACTTCGGGGTCGTTGACCATGAAGTCGATGAAGCGGGCAGCAGCATCCTTGTACTTGGTCTTGGCGCTGGCCACCATCAGCATGGACGGCTTGAGGAACAGGCCCAGGTTGTCCGGGTCATCCGAGGGCACCGGCACCAGCTTGAGCTCCTTGGCACCGCTGTCCCCGAGGTAGGCGGCCATGAAGTTGTCCCAGGTGACTTCGCTGGCGGTGACATTCGAGCCAAAGGGGGACTTGGGGGCGAGCTGGGTGACGCGCTCTTCGGAGACGAGGGCAGGGGTGCCGCGAAGGGCGGCGGTCTGGTTCCACCACTTCTTCAGGTCATCCTTGGTGAAGCCGAGCTTGCCGTCCTCAGTGAACGCTTGGATGTTGTTCTGGCGCAGCCAGATGTTGAACATCCACCAGACGCCGGTGTAGTCGGTGGAGCCGAAAAGCGCGCCGTTGCCCTTGGTGCCTACTTCGGCGAGGAAGGCGTTGTACTCCTTGTAGGTCCACGTGCCGTCCGGCTCGGCAATGCCCAGGGAGGCCAGCTTGGCGGGATCGTAGTAGACGGCGAAGGCGTTGGTGCTGGTGGGGATGCCGTAGGTCTTGCCCCGGATCTGGCCGGACGGCAGGAGGGACTTGTCAAAGGCATCCGTGTTGATCTTGACGGTACCCAGGTCCAGGAGCTGGTTGCGCTGGCCGTAATCCCGCAAGTAGGAGAGGTCCCACTGCATAACGTCGGGCAGGCCGCCGCCGGCAGCTTCGGTGGCACGCTTCTGCCAGTACCCGGCGAAGTCGGTGAAGTTGCCGTTGACCTTGATATCCGGGTTCTTCGACTCGAACAGGGCAATGGCCTTGCGGGTGCGCTCCGCACGGTCATCGTTGCCCCACCAGGTGTAATTGATGGTGACGGGCTTCTCGGCGGTGCCGGCCCCTCCGGAAGAGCTGGAGCCCGTTCCGCACGCCGCGAGGGCCGCAGCAGATGCGGTGCCGACGGCCACGGTGGTGAGGAAATGCCTTCTGTTGATCATGGGAGCCTCCTTGCTCGATCTGTGCAATGCTGTCGCCCACCTGCAACGGGAGTAGTGAGCTGGCTTACACGGCTTCTGAATCGATACAATATCGGCATTCCCGGCTGCGGGCAAGCGTTTTCCATGAATATGGGCAAGCGTTTTCCAAGAACACGTTTTCTCCCAGTGCCACAGCCCTCCATTAGATGAAGGAGTCCCATGGATTCGCAGGATATCCCCCAGCCGGCCAGCGTCTGGAACAACAGCGGAGGCATCGCCTACGGCGGGGACTACAACCCAGAGCAGTGGCCCGTCAGCGTCCGCCTGGAGGACCTGGAGCTGATGAGGGAAGCGGGCGTGAACTTCCTGAGCGTGGGAATTTTCTCCTGGGCACTGCTGGAACCCGCCGAAGGGAAGTACGACTTTGGCTGGCTCGATGAGGTGCTGGACAACCTCCACGGCATCGGCGTCAAGGTCGCCCTGGCCACCGCCACCGCAGCTCCCCCGGCATGGCTGGTACGGAAGCATCCGGAAATCCTCCCGGTCACGGCTGACGGAACCGTGCTGGGCCCGGGGTCACGGCGGCACTACACTCCGTCGTCGGCCGTTTACCGCCGCTACGCCAGCGGCATCACCCGGATGCTCGCGGAGCGCTACAAGGACCACCCCGCCCTGGCGCTGTGGCACGTGGACAACGAACTGGGCTGCCACGTTTCGGAGTTCTACGGCGAGGAAGACGCCGCCGCGTTCCGCCTGTGGCTCGAGCGGCGGTACGGCAGCATCGCGGCCTTGAATGCCGCCTGGGGCACGGCGTTCTGGTCCCAGCATTACGGCTCATTCGAGGAGATCCTGCCGCCCGCAGCCGCGCCTTCCACGCTGAATCCGGGGCAGCAGTTGGACTTCCAGCGCTTCAGCTCCTGGGTACTCATGGACTACTACCGCGAACTCGTGGCGGTCCTGCGGGAAGTCACACCGGGCGTGCCGTGCACCACCAACCTCATGGCTTCCAGCGCCACCAGGTCCATGGACTACTTTGACTGGGCCAAGGACCTGGACGTCATCGCCAACGACCACTACCTCGTGGCCGCCGATCCGGAGCGGCACATCGAACTCGCGTTCAGCGCGGACCTCACCCGCGGCATCGCGGAAGGGGACCCGTGGATCCTGATGGAACATTCGACGTCGGCCGTCAACTGGCAGCCGCGAAACCGGCCCAAGATGCCCGGGGAAATGCTGCGCAACTCGCTGGCGCACGTGTCCCGCGGTGCCGACGCCGTGATGTTTTTCCAGTGGCGGCAGAGCTTCGCCGGCTCGGAGAAGTTCCACTCGGCCATGGTGCCGCACGGCGGCCGGGACACCCGGGTGTGGCGCGAGGTGGTGGAACTGGGGGCGGACCTGAAGCGGTTGGCTCCGGTGCGCGGTTCGCGAGTGGAATCCCGGGTTGCGATCGTGTTCGACTACGAGGCCTGGTGGGCCAGTGAGATCGACTCCAAACCGAGCATTGATGTGCGGTACCTGGACCTGCAGCGGGCCTTCCACCGCTCGCTGTTCCTTCGGGGCGTGTCCGTGGATTTCGTGCACCCTTCCGCTTCCCTTGATGGATACGACCTCGTGCTGGTGTGCACCCTGTACACCGTCACTGACGAGGCCGCGGCCAACATTTCCGCCGCGGCCTCCGCCGGCGCCACTGTACTGGTGAGCTACTTCAGCGGGATCGCGGACGGGAAGGACCACGTCCGGCTGGGCGGCTATCCAGGGGCCTTCCGGGAGCTGCTGGGCGTTCGGGTTGAGGAGTTCCATCCATTGCTGGCCGGGTCGCAGCTGAAGCTGAGCGACGGGACCGTTTCTTCCATCTGGAGCGAGCACGTCCACCTGGCCGGCGCGGAAGCCATGCAGGCGTTTACCGAGTATCCGCTGGAAGGCGTACCGTCCCTCACGCGACGGGCCGTGGGTTCGGGAGCGGCCTGGTACCTGGCCACGTTCCCCGATCCCGACGGCATTGATTCCGTGGTGGACCGGCTGTTGGAAGAGTCCGGTGTGGCCCCCGCTGCTGCGGCCGACCCTGGTGTGGAACTGGTGCGGCGGCGCTCTGCCGGCGGGCAGGGCTTCCTTTTCGCGATCAACCACACGCGTTCGGATGCCGCCGTGGAGGCATCCGGCCAGGATTTGCTGACCGGCGAACCGTTTCCGGGGCTGGTCCCGGCGGGCGGCGTGGCGGTAGTTGCGGAGGGCTAGTCACCCGCGCCTAAGAACGTGCGACGGCGGCGCCTCCTTTGGCGTCGCCGTTCCGCTTTGCTACAGGGCGGCCTGGAGGCGGGGCGGCTTGGGGCGGAGCGGCACAGGGCGGAGCGGCTTTTCCCGTTTTCCACATAGGGCTTTTGGTGGCTGTCGTTGTCACACCCTGGTGGAAGACTTTGGCTATGGAAGCGGTATTGGGGACGGTTGCAGTGCTGGGGGCGGAGCCTCGGGTGCCCCTTGCTGCCAGCGTGCCGCAGCCCTCGCCTGTGGTTATCGAAGGGGATAAGCCGGACTCATCCCCTGCCATTCCGACCTTTGCCGATAAACCCCACGCATCGCGTGCCATTCCCACCGCTGCCGGTACACCCCACCCAACGCCTGTTGTTCCGGCTTCCGGAGGCGCGCCTGCGTCCCTGCCTGCCGCGCCGACCCTCGCTGATGCATTGGCCGTTCTGGCTGGTATTCCTGTGGCCCGCGATAGTGCGGGGATGGTTGAGCAGATGCGGCAGTGGGAGGACCTGAAATGCCTGGCCGGCGCGCAGCAGGCCCGGCTTGCTGTGGCCTTCGATCTATTGCAGCGGCAGGAGCAGGCTGACGCCGGCGTGCCCGTGGATGAGCAGGGCGCCGGTGTCGCGGCGCAGATCGCACTGGCACGGCGGGAATCCCCGGCCAGGGGGTCCCGGTTGCTGGGCCTGGCCAAAGCCCTTACGGGCATGCCCCGCACCTTCGCCGCCTTTCGGAGCGGCCAGCTGAACGAGTGGCGCGCCACCCTGATCGTGAAGGAAACCATCTGCCTCACGGTGGAGGACCGTGCCGGCGTGGATGAGGAACTCGCTGCCGACACCGGCACGCTCGACGGCGCCGGCGACCGCGCCATCGTCGCCGCAGTCCGCGCCGCGGCGTACCGCCGGGACCCCCGCTCCATCGCAAAGCGGGCCGCACGAGCGGTTACCGAACGGACCGTGAGCCTTCGCCCGGCCCCTGACACCATGACCTACCTGACCGCGATGCTCCCCGTTGCCCAAGGCGTCGCCGCCTACGCCGCCCTGGCCAGGGACGCCGATGCCGCCCGCTCTGCAGGAGACGAACGGTCCCGGGGGCAAGTTATGGCCGACACCCTCGTCGACAGGGTTACCGGCACCCCGGCCGGCATCAGCGGGGTGGAGATTCAGCTCGTTATGACCGACCGCGCCCTGCTCCAGGCCGATTCAGAGACCGCCCGGCTTCCCGGGTACGGCACCATTCCCGCAGACTCGGCCAGAAACATCGCCCTTGCCAGTACATCGGCCGCGGGAATGCCGGCCACAGACCCAAGCACCGGCAGCGCCGGTTCTCCTGCCGCTGACGGCACCGCCGGCGACGGTGCCGGAGGCGAGGGCGCCGCGGGCGATCACGCCGCTGCTGTTCGCCGCGAGCTTGATGTGTGGGTCCGGCGGCTTTACACCGCCCCCGGCAGCGGGGACCTGCTGGCCATGGATGCCAAAGCCCGGCTTTTCCCGGCGGGGCTGAAGCGCTTCCTTCAAGTCCGGGACGAAACCTGCCGCACCCCGTACTGCGACGCCCCCATCAGGCACCACGATCACATCGCTTCCTGGCATAGCGGCGGAGCCACCAGCGCCGGCAACGGCCAAGGCCTCTGCGAAGCCTGCAACCACACCAAGGAAACCGGCGGCTGGGCGGCAGAACGCGTGCCCGGCCCGCGGCATACAGTGGCAACCACCACCCCAACCGGCCACACCTACTGTTCCACCGCACCACCCCTCCCCGGAACATTCCCGGTACCTCAGGAAGACGGTAGGGGGCCACACCAGGTGGACCAGGGAGCGGAGCCCCCCACTCGTGCACATCCGGCCCGCCCCGCCCGGGCCCCGGCAGTCGCACAGTCGCCACCCCACGATGCCGTCCAACTCCCGGGAAGGGTAATGCCGCCGCGCGTCTATAGGCGGGGAGAACGCGTCCATGCGCAAGGAGCAGGTGTCGGACGGCCACGGTCCAGGGAAAGCGCCCTTCCCTGGCCGCCACAAGATTAGGCAGCTCCGCCCCGGCTGGAACCTGATGGTTCCAGCCGGGGCGAAGCTGCCGCCCGCCGTCGGACGTGGTGGGCGGAGGAGGCGCCCACCCACGTTGTCCCAAGCCGTGTTGGCGGCGTGAAGACTAGCTGCTGATTGCGGATTTCATTTCGGCGTGGGCCTTCTTGCCGGCTTCCTCCGTGGACAGCCTCTCAAAGAGAACCTCGGAAGTGTAGCGCTTGATGATTTCCTGGATGGCCCCGGCACCCTTCGGCGGCGGCGCGGGGGCTTCGCCCAGTTCGTCCTTGATCTGGTCGATGAACTTGACCACCTTCACGTCTGCCGGGGTCAGCTTGGACTCGATGGCCGCACGGACCTCGGAGTTCGGGTAGACGCCGCGGTCAGCCAGCAGGGTCTCGCCGGCCTTGACGTCGTTGGCCAGGAAGTTGATGAACTTGGCGGTCTCCTCAGGGTGCTTGGTGCGTGAGGACGCGGACCAGAACTGGGAAGCCTTGTACCAAAGCTTCGCATCGGCGGATGACCCGGTCTTGCTGGGGAACCGCAGGATCTTCAAGTCGCTGCCGGATGCCTTCTCCAAGGCAGGAGCCTGGTTGGACCACCAGAATGCCAGGCCGTTCTTGCCGGTGGCGAGTCCGGACTGGTCAAGCGGGGCGGCCTCAGCTTCCACAACCTCGGATGCGGTCGGAACGGCCTTGTTCTCGCTGAGCTGCTTCAGGAACGCCCACCATTCGGCGATGTCGCCCGGCTCGAAGCCCAGCTTGCCATCGGAGGTGTAGAGGGACTTGCCGTTCTGGCGTAGCCAGACTCCGAGTGACGCCTCGTCGGTCCCGTAGGCGGCAGCGCCGTAGGTGCCCTTCGGGGACTTGGCAGTGACCTCGGAGGCGATCCGCCCAAAGTCCTCCCAGGTCCACTTGGAGTCGTCAGGCAGCGGAACACCGGCAGCCTCAAAAACCTTCGGGTTCGCCAGGATGGTGGCGGCGTTGATGCCGGCCGCGATGCCAGTCAGGTCGTCTTCGCCCTTGCCCGCGTTCAGTGCCGCTTCGTCGAGCTTGGAGGTGTCGATGTCGTACTTGGACAGGTCAAGAAGGGCTCCGCGGCTGGAGTACTCGGTGATGTACTTTTCGTCCATCTGGATAATGTCCGGGGCATCGTTCGCCGCCACCTGGGTGGCAAGCTTGTCCCAATAACCGCTCCAGTCACCGAATTCCGGCTTGATCTTGATGTTGGGGTTTTCGGCCTCAAACTTTTTGATGGCTTCCTGGGTCAGCTGGGCCCGCTTGTCGCCGCCCCACCAGGAGAAACGGAGTTCGACGGGGCCGTCAGCGTTTTGTTGACCGGATCCCCCGCCACAGGCACTGAGGCTCAGAGCCATGACGACGGCGGCAGCAGCTGCTGCAACACCAGTCTTACGTCGGCGGCGTCGTCCGCCCGTGGAGGATGTTGCTGCCGGCTGCTTGGCTGCAGCAGGGGCAGAGCGGGAAAAAAGCGGCATTGGTGCTCCGATCTTCTTTGATCTTGGTGCTGGGGCTGGAGTTCGGGGATGAATCTCAAACGAGGTGGCACCGAAACGGGAAACCGTTTTCTTGGTCTAAGAATACAAGTAGCAAACTTGTATTACAAGATGTTTCAGAATGTTATGGACCTCGGAAGCGGCCCGTCGGCGGACGGGCCGCTTCCTGCAGCGCAGTTAGTACCGCGGCCGGCGAGGGAGGCGTGTAAAAGCCGGGACTGCTATTTGATGCCTGTGGTGGCAATGCCCTTGATGAGGAACCGCTGGCCGAAGAGGAACACGAGGAAGACCGGCAGGAGCGACACGATGGACATCGCGAACAGCGATCCCCAGCTCGTAGCCGACTGCGAATCCACGAAGGCGCGCAGTGCGACAGGAACCGTGAACATGTCGGGGTCCGTCAGGTAGATCAGGGCGCCGAAAAAGTCGTTCCACGTCCAGATGAACGTGAAGATTGTGGTGGTGGCCAGGGCCGGGACCATCAGCGGCAGGATGACCCGCAGGAAGATGCGGGGGTGGCCTGCGCCGTCGATCCTTGCGGCCTCATCCAGCTCCCGGGGAATGCCGCGGATGAACTGGACCATAAGGAAGACAAAGAACGCTTCGGTGGCCAGCAGCTTGGGCACGATCAGCGGCCAGAACGTATTCACCCAGCCGATCTGCGAGAAAAGGATGTACTGGGGAACGATCACCACATGGAACGGCAGCATGATGGTCAGCAGCATGATGCCGAACAGCAGCTTCTTCGCGGTGAACTGAAGACGGGCGAAGGCGTACGCGGCCATGGAGCAGGAGACCAGGTTGCCAAGGATCGAGCCGATCACCACGATCGCGGAGTTGATCATGTAGTGGCCGAAGGGATGCGTCAGGGCCGACCAGCCTGAGGTGTAGTTGCTCATTTCCAGGCTGTTGAGCCAGAGTCCGGGTTCGCGGAAGATCAGCTCGTTGGGACGAAGTGATGAAACCACCATCCACAGCAGGGGGTAGATCATCAACCCGCCGGCAAGGATCAGGACGGCGTGCTTCATCAGGGCCTTGCCGCGCTGGGCCTTGCTGAAGGCCAGTGTTCCGCGGGACTCGCGGGGCTTGCGATGGTTCGTAGGCTTGCCGGCACCTCCGGACTTCTTGTCCGAGGCGGGCAGCGTCTCCAGCTTAGTCGTCATAGAAAACCCAATACTTAGAAGCGATGAAGTTGATGGCGGTGAACACACCGATGATCACCAGCAGGATCCACGCCATGGCGGAGGCGTAGCCCATGTCGAACTGGCCGAAGCCCTTTTGGTAGAGGTACAGGGTGAAGAACATCGTGGAGTCCGAAGGGCCGCCGTTGCCGCCCGAGACGATGAACGCCTGGGTGAACGACTGGAAGGACCCGATGATCTGCAGCACGAGGTTGAAGAAGATGATCGGGCTCAGCATGGGGAGGGTAATCCGCCAGAACTGCTGGAGGGTGGTGGCACCGTCAACCCTGGCTGCCTCGTAGTACATGTTCGGGATCTGGCGCAGGCCGGCCAGGAAGATGATCATGGGGGCGCCAAAGGTCCAGACGTGCAGCAGGATAATCGAGCCCAGTGCCGTGCTCGGGTCAGAAATCCAGCCGGGCCCCTGGATGCCGAACATGGCGAGGACCTGGTTCACCAGGCCGGTGGTGCCGAAAATCTGCTTCCAGAGGATAGCGACGGCAACCGAGCCGCCCAGCAGGGACGGCAGGTAGAACACCGAGCGGTAGAACGGCAGGCCTCGCAGGCCTTTGTCCAGGACGAGGGCAATCAGCAGCGCCACCGCAAGCTGGAGGGGGACCCCGATGAACACGTACGTGAAGGTCACGCCAAGCGAGTTGTGCAGCCGGGCGTCCGTGAGCATGCGGGTGAAGTTGTCCAGGCCCACCCATTCCGGAGGCTGGAGGAGGTTGTAGTCGGTGAAGGACAGGTACAGGGACATCAGCATGGGGCCGATGGTGATCGCCACCAGGCCCACCAGCCATGGCAGCAGGAAGATATAGGCGGCCTTGTTGTCCCTGCCGTTGGCCTTCTTTTCCGCGGCGGTGAGTTTGCCCTTTCGCCGGGTAATGGAGCTGAGTTCGCTGATGGCGCTCACTGGTGGCGCCCCATTCGTCTTGATGGCACCGCCGCTGCCGGCATTCCTGCCGGGCGCGGTACCTGCGGTATGTGCTTAGCGGCCATGTGGTCTCCTTTGGTCATCGTGGCCTCCACGTTGGTGTTTCCGCCCTGGGCGGAGGTGTGCTCCCGCTGCGGGGCGGCATCCCCGCCAAGTTATTGGCAGTGGGAGGCCCCGCGCCGCCGGGAGGTGGGGGTTTGAAAAAGCGGCTCCGTACCAAAGTAAACGGTTTCTTGACTCGTGTATAGCCCTTTGCTAGATTTTGAGAAAACGCTTTCCGCGTGGTCTGTCACTATGAATAGAATCGAAGGGCCCAGGGGACGCAACAGTGCGATTTCGTCTCACGGAATCTCTCTTGGCGCGGATGTGCTGTTCGGGAAGATCTCGCCGCAGGGCGGCGCGAAAGGGGCTTCAAGAAGCCAGCTCCAAACCGGCCTGACCCCCGGTTGGTCCCCGGTTGATCCACGCCATCAAAACCACATCGGAACAGGAGGCCAGCCAATGACAGGTAGCAGCCAGCGCGTCAGGCCCAGCGCCATCGCCGGCTACGAAGACTGGCCCGCCTATGTCCAGCAGCACCCCCGCTACCAGGCTGCCACCATTGCAGCCCAGGAACTTGCGGACGCCCTCGGCGTGCCCGGGGCGCTGCCGTCTCCTGACGTGACCGTCCAGTGGGAGGAGACATACGACGGCGTCACCACCTCCCAGCTCAGCTGGCAGCTTGGCTTCGGTCCCCGGAGTACGGGCTGGCTGATCCGCCCGGCCGGCGCTTCCGGGCCGCTGCCCGGCATCCTGGCACTGCACTGCCACGGCGGCAACAAGTTCGGCGGCGCGGACCGGCTGGTTGAACTCCCCAAGTCCCATCCCTCCGCGAAAAACGCCCGGGCCGGCCATTACGACGGCCGCGCCCTGGCCACGGACCTGGCCCGTGCCGGTTCCGCCGTCCTGGCCCACGACACGTTCGGCTGGGGCAGCCGCCGTTTTGACCTATCGGTTCCGGCTTGGCGGACGGCCGACGCACTGGAGGCGAGGCAGGCGCAGTGGCGGCAGGACGGCGTCGTACCTTCCGAGGCCGACGTGTACAACGCCGCCGCCGGATTCCACGAGGAAACCGTGGCCAAGACCGCCGGCCTGCTGGGCACCAGCCTCGCCGGGATGGTGGCCCACGACGACCTCGCTGCCCTGGAGATCCTCGCCTCGCTGCCGGACGTGGACCAGCAAAGGCTCGGCTGCATCGGCTTCTCCGGCGGCGGGGGCCGGTCCCTGGCCCTCGCCGCACTGAGCCCCCGCATCAAGAGCTACGTGGTGACGTGCATGATGACCACCTTCCAGTCGCTTCTGCCCGCCTACCTCGACGCCCATTCATGGCTGCTGCAGACGCCGGGGCTGTGGAAGCTGGGTGACTTGCCGGAACTCTCCGCCCGGGCCGCGGCCCGCCGCCTGCTGGTGCAGTACGCACTGGCGGACCAGCTCTTCCCTGAAGACGGCATGCGCGGCGCCCACCGCATACTGGAGTCCCTGCACAGCCCCGACAGCTACACCGGGAGCTTTTGGCCCGGGGTCCACGTCTTCACCGCAGGCATGCAACAGGAAGCGATCGATTTCCTGTCCGCCTCGCTCGGCGCCAAAGACCCCAAAACCCTTCCTCCCTTCAGCTACCAAGGACCCACCTCATGATTGATCAA
Source organism: Pseudarthrobacter oxydans (assembly GCF_034258515.1). Taxonomy (NCBI): domain Bacteria; kingdom Bacillati; phylum Actinomycetota; class Actinomycetes; order Micrococcales; family Micrococcaceae; genus Pseudarthrobacter; species Pseudarthrobacter oxydans. The sequence continues at coordinate 3,636,268 of NZ_CP139438.1, forward strand.
TCCGCCACAGCGCAGCGCGGCCGCCACGCCGCCGGAGGTGCCGCCCCCGGGGGCGTCCAGCGCATCGCCCTGGTGGGCGTCCACGGCTTCGGCGAACAACACCTCGCCAACCTCGCCAGGCTCGAACAGGCCGGCACCGTGGAACTCGTCGCCGTCGCGGACCCCAACCCGCCGGCCCCTGGACGGCTCGCTGAATCCGTAACTGTCTTCGACAGCCTGGCCCAACTGCTGGCAGCAGACCCCGGCGTCGACGTCGTCATTCTCGCCACCCCCATCCAGACCCATGCTCCCCTGGCCCTCGCAGCCCTGTCAGCGGGCACGGACGTCTATGTGGAAAAGCCGCCGGTGGCCTCGCTGGCCCAGTTCCGGGAAGTGCTGGCAGCAGCCGAAACCGCGGGACGCCTGGTCCAGGTGGGCTTCCAAAGCCTCGGCTCCCACGCGCTTCCCGCCATCCGGGCGCACGTCGCATCAGGCGGCATCGGTGACATCCTCGGCGTGAGCGCAAGGGGCGAATGGGTGCGCAGCAAGGCGTACTTCAAGCGCTCCCGCTGGGCCGGAAAGCGCAACCTGGACGGCACCGACGTGGTGGACGGGGTGGCAACCAACGCCCTGGCCCACGCCGTGGCCACGGCGCTCCACCTGGCCGGGGCGCACACCCTGGCGGACGTGGAATCGGTGGAGACGGACCTGTACCGGGCACACGATACCGAGAGCGACGACACCTCCGTCCTCCGCGTGCGCACCGCCGGCGGAACCACCGTCACCTGCGGGCTGACGCTGTGCGCGCCGGAGCAGCAGAACCCGTCCGTGACGGTGCACGGCACCCAGGGCGAAATCACCTTCTTCTACACCGAGGACCAGGTGGTCTTCAGCACCGCGGACGGCGAGCGCCGGGAGACGTTCGGCCGTACGGACCTGCTGGAGAACCTGTTGGCCGCGCGCTCCACGGGCACGCCGCTGCTGTGTTCGCTGGCGGACACCGGCGCCTTCACTACAGTGCTGGAAGCCATCCGGACGACCCCGGCGCCGCAGCCCATCCCGCCGGAACATGTCACCTGGGAGGGCGAAGGCGACGACGCCCACCCCGTGGTTCACGGCGTCGCAGCCGTCATCGAAAGGGCCCTCAAGGCCCAGGCCACCTTCGCCGAGCTGGGTGTTCGCTGGGCCCGGGACCTGCCGCCGGCCCGCACGCTCACTGTGGACCGCAAGCCCGTTGCCGGGTACCAGGACGGCAGCCGGATCCGGGCAGTGTCCTCGCCCCGCCCCTACCTGCATCCCGTCCGGACCCTGGCGGGCACGGTGGTGACGGACCACCAGCCGCTTGACCACGTGTGGCATCTCGGCGTCGGGGTGGCGCTGCAGGACGTGGACGGCATCAACTTCTGGGGCGGCCGTACCTATACCCGTGAAGCCGGCCAGTACGTCTGGCGCCCGGACCACGGCAGCATCACGGTCCGGGACACCCTCGTCGAAGAAACAGCTGCCCGGACGGGCGGACGGGACGGGAAGCTACAGGAACTCCTGGGCTGGAACGGTCCCGACGGCGCGCCGGTGCTCGTCGAGGAGCGCACCTGGACCTGGTCCGGCGTCAGCCCGTCCATCTGGCGAATGTCCCTGGACTTCGCCCTCTCCCCCGCGGGCGGCCAGCCCGTCAGCCTCGGCAGCCCCGGCTCCAACGGCCGCCTTGAAGGCGGCTACGGCGGGTTCTTCTGGCGGCTGCCCGCGTGTGAGGCCGCCACCGTATGGACGTCCGCCGGCTCCGGCGAGTCCGGGGTGCACGGTTCAGTGACGCCCTGGCTCGCCTGGGCCGGAAAGTTCGACGGCGGCGCGCCAGTCGGCGGGGCATCAGGCGCCGGGGCACCCGCCGGCAGCGCCACGCTCGTCTTCGTCGCCGCCGAGGGCTCCACCGACCCCTGGTTCGTCCGCGTGGACGGCTACCCGGGCGTCGGCCAATCCCTCGCCTGGGACACCCCGGTCATCGCCGAACCGGGCCGTCCGGTCCAGCGCAGCATCACCGTTTTCGTAGCCGACGGGATCCTGGGCACCACCGACATCGAAGCACTCATCAACCAGCAGGGGAACCGTTCATGAGCCAGACCACAGCCGACAAAACGCTGCATTCGGGCAGGACGGCCCCGGCCTCCGCGGCGGACCGCGCCATCAAACGCCGGCGCGTGCTGGACATCCTTGACGCCAAAGGGCGGGAATCCCTGCTCCTGACCACCAACACCGCGCTGACGTGGTACCTGGACGGCAGCCGGGTGCACATCAGCCTGGCCGGCGATCCGATCGCCGCCCTTCTCGTGGACCGCGAGGGCGACCACCTCGTCACCTTCAACAATGAGGCCGGCCGGATCGCCGCCGAGGAGCTGCCGGCCGGCGTCGCCCTGCACTCCGTGCCCTGGTACGGCAACCTGCACGAGGCCGCTGCCGCCGTCGGACGTACTGCCTCGGCTGGAACTGGCCCGGGTGGAACTGCCGCCCAAGGCGGCACAGCCGGGCGTGGCACAGCGCCGCTGGCCGAAGCCGACGTGGCGTCGGAGCTGCGCGCCGCACGCCAGCAGCTGCTCCCGGCCGAGAGCACCCGCTATGCCCGGCTCAGCGCCGAGGTTGCCGTGATCATGACGGACGTCCTCTCCACGGCCCGGCCGGAGACCACGGAGTTCGAGCTGGTGTCCGCCTTGGCCGGCCGGGTTGTCGCCGCCGGCGCGGAGCCCCTGGTCCTGCTGTGCAACGGCAGCAGCCGCAGCGGGTTCCGGCACCCGCTGGCCACGCACTCGCCCCTGGGCCGCCGCGCGATGGCCGTCGTCTGCGCCCGTCGGGACGGCCTGGTTGCCAACATCACCCGCTGGGTAAGGTTCGACGCCGGCACGGCGGAAGAGCGCGACGCCGAGGCACGCATCGCCGCAGTGGAAGCAGACATCTTCGACGCCACGGTCCCCGGAGCACGGCTGGACCGGATCTTCGCCGAGATCCAGGCCTCCTACGCCCGGCACGGCTTCGGCGCGGACCAATGGGAGCAGCACCACCAGGGCGGTCCCGCCGGCTACGCGGGCCGTGACCCCCGGGTTACGGCCGCCGCGACGGACACAGTGGTCCTGGACCAGGCCTTCACCTGGAACCCGTCCGGGCCCGGCGTCAAGATCGAGGACACGGTCCAGCTCACCGCAACGGGCCTGCGGGTCCTCACCGTCGACCCCCGCTGGCCCTCGACGGCGGTCAACGGACTGGAGCGGCCGGCCACCCTCCAGCTCTAGCCACAACGCTCGCTCAGTTCCTGCGGCAAAACCCGAAACGCTCTATCAGTTGAAGCTGTATTACCGGCAACAACTGATAGAGCGTTTCGGTTAAACCGACATTCAGTGAGAGAGCGTTGTCAGGGAAGTACGAGTTCCCCGTCGACCCGGCGCGGGATGCCCAGCGGGTTGCTTTCGTGCAGGGCCGGGTGCAGCACCGTTTCGGGCGCATCCTGGTAGGCAACCGGACGCTGGAAGCGGCGGACCGCCGTCGCGCCCACCGAGGTGAACAGCGAGGTGGTGGCCGGGTAGGGGCCGCCGTGCTGCTGTGCCCAGTTGACGGCCACACCGGTGGGCCAGCCGTCGAAGAGGACGCGGCCGGCCAGCTCGGACAACTGGCCCACAAGGCCGGACACGTCCTCGCCCGGCTGGGCGTGCACGGTGGCGGTGAGGCTGCCCGGCACCTTGGCCAGGACCGCGGACAGCTCCTCCTGGCCCGAGTACTCGATCAGCATGGTGGTGGGGCCGAAGCACTCTTCCAGCAGCTCCCCGGGGCGCTCCAGGACCTTTGCCGCCGAGGTGGAAAAGACCACGGGTGCGGCGCCGTCGGACACTGCGTCCTGGGCCACGGTGCCGCTGACCACCTTCACGCCCTCCACGGACGCGAAGCTGCGCAGGCCGTCCGGGTAGGCCTCCGCAATCCGGCTGGTGAGCATGCCCAGGGCAGGCTTGTCCTTGCTGGCCGCCGCCACTTTCGCGGCAAAGTCAGTTCCAGCCGGGATGAACACCAGGCCGGGCTTAGTGCAGAACTGTCCGGCGCCCAGGGTGAAGGATCCTGCGAGCCCGGCAGCGAGCTGGTCCGGGCGTTGCGCCAGGGCTGCCTCCGTGACCACTACCGGGTTGAGGCTGCCCAGTTCGCCGTAGAACGGGATGGGATCGGGGCGGGACGTGGCCAGGTCGAAGAGGGCGCGGCCGCCGGGGATGGACCCTGTGAAGCCCACGGCCTTGATGGCGGGGTCCTGGACCAGCGCTGTTCCCACTTCGCGGCCGCTCACCAGGGCGAACAGGCCGTCCGGAGCGCCCGCGCCGCGCAGCGCCTCTGCCACAATCTCCGCCGTCCGTTCCGACAGCCGGAGGTGGCCCGAGTGCGCCTTGACGATCACGGAGCAGCCCACGGCCAGGGCCGAGGCAGTGTCGCCGCCGGCAACCGAGAAGGCGAACGGGAAGTTGGAGGCGGAGAAGACCGCAACCGGTCCGATGGGCCGCAGGATGCGCCGCAGGTCCGGCTTGGGCGGGGTGGAGTCCGGATCCGCGTGGTCGATGATGGCCTCAAGGTAAGAGCCCTCGGTGATCACCCGGGCGAACAGGCGCAGCTGGCCGGTGGTGCGGGCCACTTCGCCGGTGAGGCGGGCGGCGCCCAGGCTGGTCTCGGAATCCGCGATCTCGACGAGCTCGGCGGCGTTGGCGTCCAAAGCATCGGCCACAGCGTTGAGCCAGGCCGCGCGCCGGGCATCCGAGGCAGCCGCGGAAGCTTTCGCTCCCTTCGTGGCCGCGGCCGTGAGCTCGGTAAGGGAAAGGGTTGCAGTAGTCACTGGGATCCTGTTCGTCGTGATTAGGTCTGCGGGTTGTCAGTGAACCGGAAGCCCAGCCCCGGCTGGTCCGTGAGCGTCACCCGGCTGTTGCTGAACCGGACCGGCGACGGGCCGGCCAGGATCCCCAACTGTTCGAAGGATGCCTCTTCGACGTCCTCCACCATGGTGGGCTCCGCCAGGGTCAGGGCCAGCTGCCCGGACAGTTCGGGCAGCAGGTGCGGCATGACCCTGATGCTGTTGGTCCGTGCCAGCTCAACGATCCGCCGGAACGGGGTAATGCCGCCCACCCGGACGATGTTGGGCTGGATGATGTCCACCGCTTCCGCCTCAATGAAATCGCGGAACCGGTAGACGGTGTGCAGGTTTTCGCCAAGGGCAATCGGCACCGGTGAATGCTTGCGGAGCCGCCGGTACGCCCAGAGATCGTCCGCGCGGATGGGTTCCTCGAGCCACTCCAGCCCGAATTCGGACAGGACGTCGAGGGCGCGGAAGGTGGCGGGCAGGTCCCACCGCTGGTTGGCGTCGATCATGAGCTTCCGGTCCGGCCCCAGCACGGAGCGGACCGCGGCAACACGTTCGGCGTCCTCGCGGAGGTCCGGTTTGCCCACCTTGATCTTCACTGCCTGGTGCCCGGCCGCGACCCAGCGTTCGGCCTGAGCCACCAGCTCGTCAAGTGTGTAGTGCAGGTTCACCCCGGAGCCGTAGACCTCGGCAGACTCCTGCCGCTGGCCGAGGTATCCGGTGACGGAGGTTCCGGCGCGGGAGGCCTGCAGGTCCCAGAGGGCAAGGTCCACCCCGGCCATCGCGATGGTGGTCAGTCCCCCGCCGCCGGCCTCATGCAGCCGTTTCCACAGCGCGTCCCACACCACCTCGGGGTTGGCCGGCAAGCCGGCGACGAAAGGCGCAATGTCATGGTCCAGCAGTGCCTTAACCGCCTGGGGGCCGATGGTGGGCGTCCAGGAGAAACCGTGCCCCGCGCCGCCGTCGTCCGTATGGATCTCCGTGACGATCACATGGTTTTCCGGTGCCTCCACGCCCCAGCTGCGGCGCAGCGGAACCGTGATGAGGCGGGTGGTGAGGCCCGTGATGCGCGGTGCGGTGCGCACCGCTTCGGCGGCCGGGGCGCCCATCAGCGGCCGGCCAACTCGTAGCCCCTGGCGAGGATGGCCTTCAGCTGGACCAACTGCTCCTCGGCGGGGTCGACCAGGGGCGGGCGCACGGGGCCCACCGGCAGGCCGCCCAGGCGCAGGCCTGCCTTGATCAGCGAAACGCCGAAGCCCGGAGTCTGGTCACGGAGCCGAACCAGCGGCGCGTAGAAGCCCTCCAGCAGGGCGTTCCGGCGGTCCTCGTCGCCCGCTTCGTAGGCGTCGTAGTAGGCCGTGGCGATTTCCGGCGCCATGGCGAACGCGGCGGACGAGTACAGCGGGATCCCCAGTCCGCGGTAGGCGCCCTGGGTCAGTTCGGCGGTCAGCAGCCCGTTGAAGAACGCAAAGTCCCGGCGTCCCGTGGCGCGGACCGCGGACACAATTTCCTGGGCCAGGCCAACGTCGCCGAGCCCGTCCTTGAAGCCGATGACCTTGGGGTTGGCGGCCAGCCTGGTCATGGATGCGGCCGTGAACCTGGCGTTGCCGCGGTGGTACACGATGACCGGCAGGCTGCTGGCGTTGGCCACGGCCTCGACATAGGCCACCAGACCGTCCGTGGGGCCGGTGACCAGGTACGGCGGCAGCACCAGGAGCGCGTCCGCGCCTGCTTCTTCGGCAGCGCGGGCGGCGGCGAGGGCATGGCCCAGGGGTCCGCCGGCTCCTGCTACTACCGGCACCTTTCCGGCAACAACCTCGACGGCTGCAGCCACTACGATGCGGACCTCGTCGATGCTGAGGGCGTGGAATTCGCCGGTGCCGCAGGCGGGGAAGACGCCGCCCGGCCCGAACGGAAGCCGCGAGCTGATGTGTTCTTTGAGCAGTTCCACGTCGACGGCACCAACGGCTGTGAACGGGGTGACGGGGAAGAACAGTACGCCGTCGAATTTCATGGTGTCTCCTTGGCTCCGCCGCCGGTGCTGACCAGCGCGGAGTTCTCGTCGTTGAGGGTGGAACGGGACTTGAGTTCTGTGCGCCAACTGCGCGCGGGGTGCCAGCCCAGGAGTTCCTGTGCTTTGGCGATGGAGAAGGCCGGGCTGCTGCCGGTGAGCCCTGCGCTGAGGACTTCGCTTCCGGGCAGGAATTTTGGCATCAGTTCGGCCAGGGGCGCGGTGGCGAGGGCGTCAGCGGCTCCGACGAAGAAGGTTTCCCCGTTGGGGATGAACGGCATCCTTTCCAGCAGCAGGTCGAGGAAGTCCGCCACGTCCCGGGCGTCCACGTAGTTGAACAGGGCGGGTGCGGAGAGGGCGGGGTCGGCCAGCCGTTCCACAAGGGTGTGGCCCTGCTGGGTGGGCGCGTCGTCCCACTCCTCCGGGGAGATCACGTAGCAGGGGCGGAACGCCGCGTAGCGGATCTTTTCGCCCTGGGCTGCCGCGAAGGCCTGGACGGTCTGCTCCGCGATGAGCTTGGAGAGCGCGTACGCGTTCCACGGCTTCGGCGGGGTCCGCTCATCCAGCGGGAACGACGGCGGCAGCCAGCCCGCAGGTGCGCCGTAGCCCAGCACGGTGGGGCTGCTGGCGGTGACGATCTTCGGCACGCCCACTTCCGTCGCGGCGCTGACCACGGCGAAGGCGAGGCGTGTGTTCGTAGCGAAGATGACGTCCTCGGGCGCGCTGAAAGGCACCGCGATCGCAGCGAGGTGGATGACGGCGTCGGGCGTGGTTTCCCGGAGGAGGCGCGGCGCCTCGCCCGGCGCCAGGAGGTCGGCGGTTTCCTGCACCACCCCGGCGGGAAGCTGGTCCGCCGGGACGGCGTCGCGGTCCACGGAGATGACCTGGTGGCCTTTGCCGGCCAGCCCCGCCACCACGCTGCGTCCCAGCCGGCCGGAGCCGCCGGTGACAAAGATCCTGCTCATGGTTGTTCCTTCAGGTTCTCGGGCCGGTCACTTGCCGCGGCGGAGGTCGATGCCGAGGTCCAGGTCCGCGATGCGTACGGGCAGGGAGGTCTCGAGGGAGCGGTTGCCGGCGATGCCCACGGACACCGACCTCAGCCCGTCCAGGTAACCGGAGGGGCGGCCCAACTGGTCCTCGCCCGGACCGTTGAAGAGGTCCGAGAGCAGGAGCTCGTCGCCGCCGCCGTGTCCGCCTTCGCCGTTGACGATCGGCACCTCGTAGGCGGCTTCCCAGTGGCGCTGGACCACCAGGCGTTCGCCGTTGCGGCGGATGGCGTCCTCTTCCTCCACCGGGGTGGCGCTGGGGTCCACCACAGTCTTCTTGTCCGTGCTGTGCAGCACGGCGGCGCGTTCCACGACTTCCAGCTCGGCGCGGCCCTCGGTGCCGTTGACTGCGACGCGATAGCCCTCCCAGGGGCTGTGGGCGTTCAGCGAGTAGCTCAGGCGGGGCCCGCCCTGGTACTCCACCACGAGTGCGAGGTTGTCCTCGATGGTGATGCCGCCGGTGAAGACGTCCTGGTCGCGGCGGTAGCCGTCGTAGTGCTCGTTGTCCAGGAACAGCGCCTTGAGCCGCTCGTCCTCCCGCAGGTCCAGCGCGAAGGGGTCCTTCGCGCTGGTGCTTGTTCCGGCGGCGGAAGCATCGGCGTCGGGCGTGCCGCGCTCCGGACGGGGGCCCAGGCCGCGCTCGGCGGCGTTCGTGTCACCGTAGAACTTCAGCCCGCCGGAGGCGAACACGCGCTCGGGGACGTCGTCGATCCACCAGTTCACCAGGTCGAAGTGGTGGGACGCCTTGTGGATGAGCAGGCCGCCGGAGTTCTTCTTTTCGCGGTGCCAGCGGCGGAAGTAGTCCGCGCCGTGGACGGTGTCCAGCACCCAGCTGAAGTCGACGGACGTGACCTTGCCGATCACGCCGCTCTGGATGATCCCCTTCAGTGCGGTGTTGCGCGGCGAATAGCGGTAGTTGAAGGTGACCACAACGTTGCGGCCGGTCTCGTGCACGGCCTGGGTGATGCGGCGGCAGCCCTCGGCGTCGATGGTGAGGGGTTTTTCGACGACGACGTCCGCCCCGGCGCGCAGGCCCTCCACGATGTAATCGGCGTGGGTGTAGTCCGGCGTGGTCACGATGACCCGGTCGATGTTGTTGGCCTGGATGAAGGCTGTGAGGTCCGCCGGATCAAAGGACGCAACGGGTCCCGGGGCGCCGAGTTCCTGGATGAGCTGCTGGTAGAACTCCACCCGGCCGGGGTTTACATCCGAGAACGCCACCAGTTCGGCGGTATCTGCGTGCTTGCCGAAGATCGCGCGGATGTACATCTCGGAGCGCCCGCCGGTCCCGATCAGGGCGATGCGGGTCTTTCCGCCCTGGCGGGCGGCAGCAGCTTGGGCGCCGGGAACGGCGTGAAGGCCGTCCGCGGACTCGGACCGGGCCTCTGAAGCAGAAGTCGACTCGGCTGTGTTGACCATGAGGGTCCCTTTCGAAGGCTTAAATCCGGCCCGCCGGGCCGTTGTTCGGGGTTGATCCGGTTCTATGCTGACGAGGCGTGAGAAAACGCTTTCCGGATTCGTTATATGAGTTCTATCAACCGGACCGCCCATCCGTCAACCATTGGCAGCGTTGTGAGAAAGCGTTTTCTACCCCGGCGCGGCGGCCGCACGGGAAAAGCCGGGAAAACCGTGCGGGAAAATTCGGGAAAAGAAGAGAAATCGCTTTCCCGTCCCGTTATATGCTTTCACGTACGACATGCTCTGACTAGTACGTCGACAAGGAGTTGGCCGGGTACCCCCGCCAGCGGACTGCGCCCGGGCCTGCCGGCTCCGGCGCTGAGGAAGGGGCCACTTATGGTCAGGAAATCGGCTTCCGGCCGGATCGGCATCGCGGATGTTGCCCTCAAGGCGGGCGTCTCGCACGCCACGGTTTCGCGCGTCATGAACGGCAACTTCACTGTTGACCCTGAGATCGCCGCCCGCGTGAAGGCAGCTGCGGCTGACCTGAAGTACCAGCCCAACCCGGTGGGACGAAGCCTGGCCCTCGGCAAGACCGACACCATCGGCATCGTGGTGCCGGACCTGGCCAACCCCACTTTCCAGGCCATCCTCCGCGGCCTCAGCCGGGCGGCCGCCCAGGACGGCTACCGCGTCCTCATCGCCGACTCCTTTGAAGTCTCCAGCGAGGAGTCCATCCTTGCGGGTGAGGCGCGGCGGCGCTGCGATGGCCTGGTCCTGTGCGCTCCGCGCATGAGCGACGCCGAGCTGGAAGAGCTGGCCCCGTCACTGCGCCCGCTGGTGCTGATCAACCGCACCACGGCAGCCGCCGATGTTCCCAGCCTGGTGGTGGACTACGGCCAGGGCGTGCAGGACATCGCCGAACATTTGGTTGAGCTCGGGCATACCCGCCTCGCCTTCCTGGCAGGGCCTCCCCGCAGCGCGTCCAACAACCTCCGGCTCCAGGGCCTGGAGGCGTTCAAGGCCGCCCATCCGCATGTTGAGGTCACCATGCTTGAAGGCGGCTCCGATTTCGACACCGGCCATGGGTCAGTAGACGCGGTGCTGGAGAGCGGTGCCACCGGGATCCTGGCCTTCAACGACCTCGTGGCCATGGGCCTGATGAGCGGGCTGCACGAGCGCGGCCTTGACGTTCCCGGCGACATCTCCGTCACCGGGTTTGATGACATCCCCTTCGCCAAATACACGACGCCGACGCTCACCACGGCAGCGGTGCCCATCACCGAGCTGGGGGCGGAGGCATGGCACCAGCTGCGGGCCCTCATCCGGAATGAAGCGAGCCAGACTCCCGGCAGCCGCTACCAGCCGAGGCTCGAAGTGCGGGCCAGCACGGGCCCGGCCAAGGCCGCCCGCACCGCGGTGCACGGCTGACATCCGCTCACGGGGCTGGCCGGGCCTCCGCCGGATCCAGTCCTGCTTCCTTGTAGTAGCCCTGGATGTGGGCGGCAACGAGCCTTGCCGCCCGTTCGCCGTCGTCATTCCTGATGGCGGCGAGGATGCCGCCGTGCTCCGACTTCAGCCGCGATGCCGTGTCCTCCCAGTCGGGGAGGCTGGAGGTGATCTGCGCGGCATAGCTCTGGATGGATTCGCGCAACGATCCCATCATGGCGCTCACGACGGCATTGCCGGCGGCGTCGGCCAGGGCAAGGTGGAACCGGACGTCCAGCGCCAGGAACTCGTCGACGGCAAGCCCTTCCGCGGCCATCTGGTCCAGCAAGGCGGCGGCTGTCTCCAGCTCCGGCGCGTCCGGCCTGGCTTTCGACGCGGCCCAGGACTCGAGGAGCACCCGGGTTTCCACGATGTCCGCCACCGGAAGGTGCTGGGTTGCAACGTGCAGCCGCAGGGCAGAGCCGAGGGCCGCCGTGGGATCCGAAATGACCACCGTGCCGGCCTCCGGACCCGAGCCGACCCCGGCCCGGACCACGCCCATCGCCTCAAGGATCCTGATGGCCTCGCGCACGGACGTTCGCGAGACCTTCAGCTGTTCCGCAAGCGTGCGCTCGGCCGGAAGGCGGCCGCCCACGGTCAGCCTGCCCTCCGAAAGCTCATTTTCGATCCACGACAAAACAAGCTGGTGCGTCCGCATAGGGCAATGGTACTTGATGTGGTTGGACCACATGGCCTACAGTGTGGTTAGACCACAGGAGGTCCCGGATGCGGACCTGCCGGCCAATGGAGGACGCCATGACCCACACCATCCAGCCCAACAATCCGGAAGCAACTCCCGCACCGGACGCGACGGATATTCCGGCCACAACGCCGCCCGCCCCGTCCACTACCCAGGCACCGGCCGCTCCCCCGGCCGCCGCTGCCGTGCCGGCGGCGCTGAAGCGCCGCATCCCGAAGTACTCGGACCTGGCTCCGCTGATGCAGTTCAAGAAGCCGGAGTTCAGCAAGGAAGCCCGGCTCAAGCGGGCCAGCACGGTCTGGGAGCTGCGGGACATCGCAAAGCGCCGCACCCCGCAGGCGCCTTTTGACTACACGGACGGCGCCGCCGAAGCGGAAATCACCCTTCGGCGTGCACGCCAGGCCTTCCTGGACATCGAATTCCGGCCCGGCATCCTGCGGAACGTCTCCGCGATCGACCTCAGTACCGACATCCTGGGCAAGCCGTCCCGCCTTCCGGTGGGGATCGCGCCCACCGGCTTCACGCGGATGATGCAGTCCGAGGGCGAGTACGCCGGTTCCCAGGCAGCCGAGGCCGCCGGCATCCCCTACACGCTGTCCACCATGGGCACCGCGTCCATCGAGGATGTTGCCGCCGCCGCACCGAACGGCCGCAACTGGTTCCAGCTGTACCTGTGGACGGACCGCGACCGCTCGCTGGAACTGATCGAGCGCGCCGCCAAGGCGGGTAACGACACGCTGATGGTCACCGTGGACACCGCCGTCGCCGGCGCCCGCCTCCGCGATGTCCGCAACGGCATGACCATCCCGCCGGCGCTGACCATCAAGACTGTCCTTGATGCGTCCTACCGGCCCGCCTGGTGGTTCAACTTCCTCACGCATGAGCCGCTGACCTTCGCTTCCCTGTCCCGCTACACCGGCACCGTGGCGGACCTGATCAACTCCATGTTCGACCCCACCCTGACGTTCGAGGACCTGGACTGGCTGCGCGAAACCTGGAAGGGCAACCTGGTGGTCAAGGGCATCCAGACCGTGGAGGATGCCCGCCGGGTTGTTGACCATGGAGCGGACGGCGTCATCCTGTCCAACCACGGCGGCCGCCAGCTGGACCGGGCCCCCATCCCGTTCCATTTGCTCCCCGAGGTCAAGGAAGCCTTCACCAAGGACAACACGGATGCGGCGATCATGCTGGACACCGGCATCATGAGCGGCGCGGACATCGTGGCAGCCCTCGCCCTGGGCGCCGACTTCACGCTGATCGGCCGCGCTTACCTGTACGGCCTGATGGCCGGCGGCCGGGCGGGCGTTGACCGCACCCTGCAGATCCTCGAGAAGGACATGGCCCGCACCATGGCGCTGCTGGGCGCCAGCAAGATCTCCGAGCTGACCCCGGACCACGTGCGCCTGCTCAACAACTAAGCCCCGCCCGACTGGCTCGCAGTTAACGCACCGAAATCCGGATTTGAATGCGTCAACTGCGAGTCAGTTGGATTAAGAGCTACTTCTTCCGGCCGAACTTCGGCAGGTTGGGGAGGTTGGCCAGGAGATCCGCGGCCTTGGTGGCGGCGCGCCCCACGGTCCTGCCGATCTGCTGGGGCACGCTGTCATCACTCAGTGGCGCGGTGGTTCCGCCGGGAATCACGACGGCGGGACTCAGGTCCGCACCGTCCCTCGCCAAGACTCCGGCGGACACAGCCTCGGCCGCTACTGCGCCGGCGGTCGCGGCCTCCTTGTGTGCGGCAGCCGCCTTCCTGGCTTGCGCGGGCGCAGGTTCGGCCCGCTTGGCGTCAGTGGCCGCGCCGGCTGCCGCAGCCGGCGCCGGTGCCGCCGAACCGACGTCGAGCGTTTCCAGCCAGCTGGCAATCCCCTCCAGCGGCTTACGGTTCAGTGCGTAGTAGCGCTTCTGCCCCTGGGCCCTCATGCTCACCAGCTGGGCTTCGCGGAGGACTTTGAGGTGCTTGGAAATGGTGGGCTGGCTTGCCGCCAGTTCCTCCACCAGTTCGCCCACGGCCTTGTCTCCGGAACGGAGGGAGACGAGGATGTCCCGCCGGGTCGATTCCGCTATGACGGCAAATACGTCGTCTGTCACCATGCCTCCCACCCTAGCGACATATACGCCCAAAGGCATCAACTATTTCGGCCGGTACCCGTCACCATTGCCCCGGTTTCCCGGCAGTGCTAGAACGGTGTCACTGCTGCCCGGATTCCCGCGCGGCGGCCACCACGGTTTGAGGGGTGGGTGGTGATGGAGTTCCTTCGCCAGCAACTGTTCAATATCATCGCGTTCGTGTTCCTGGGCCTTTTCGTGGCGGTCTGGGGCGCGGTGCTGCTGCGCGTCGGATTCTGGGTGCCGGACGGACGCACGGTGGCGCCGCCGCTCAACGGGGCCCTGGTCACGGCGGCCGGAGTCCTCGCCACGTCGTTGAGTTCGCTGACCGCATCGGCGCTCGGTTTCACCATCGCCGAGGTCCGCCGTGAGGAGTCCGGGCAGGACACCCGCCGGCCATCAGGTCCGGGGGCGCCGGGAAGCTCAACGGCGATCAACCCGTCCGACGTCACCGCCAGGCTGTCCGGGCGGATCATTGCAGCGATCCTGGTCTACCTCGCCGTGGGCCTGGCTGTCCTGTTGCTCTGGCTGGCCAAAGGGACGGCATCAACGGACCTGATCGGCGCTTTCGCTTTGTCCCTGCTGGGCTGGCTCATCGGCGCTGCCGGGGTGGTGTTCCAGACGGAAAAGCCGAGCAGCTGACCAGGCAATCAGCGCAAGGAAGTTGAACCGGCACCGGTCGAACCGGCGGTCAGTCGAACCAGGGGTCCAGCCCGTGGAGCGGGAAGACTGCCTTCCTCGTGGCCATGACAGTCCTGTCCACGGCATCGTTGGGGTCGAAGCCCACTTCCCAGGACCGCCACCACAGTTCCACGTCGTCGCCCATCAGGAGGGGGGCGTCCCTGCCGAATTTTGCCAGGACATAGGCGCGCCAGTCCTCCGGGACGGGAGTGCGCAGCGGCACGGGCCGCCCTGACGCGATGGCAATCAGGTGGCTCCAGGACCGCGGGACCACGTCCGTAACGTTGTACCCGCCGCCCCCGGTGGCGATCCAGCGGTTGTCGCAGTGCCGGGCGGCGAGACTGCCGACGGCGGAGGCGGCCTCCCGCTGCCCGTCAACGCTGAGGTTGAGGTGTGTCAGCGGGTCCGTGCGGTGGGAGTCGCACCCGTGCTGGCTGACGATCACCTCCGGCTGGAAAGCGGCCACCAGCTGCGGCACCACCGCGTGGAAGGCGCGAAGCCAGCCGGCATCCCCCGTCCCTGACGGCAGGGCGACATTCACCGCCGTCCCCTCGGCCTGCGGACCGCCGATCTCATTGGCGAATCCGGTTCCGGGGAAGAGCGTAAGGCCGCTCTCGTGCAGCGAAATGGTGAGCACACGGGGATCATTCCAGAAGATGCTCTCCGTCCCGTCCCCGTGGTGGGCGTCGACGTCGATATATGCCACCTTGCTGATGCCGCCGTCGAGCAGCTTCTGCACGGCGAGTGCAGCGTCGTTATAGATGCAGAACCCGCTGGCCCGTTCGCGGGCGGCATGGTGCATGCCGCCGCCGAAGTTAACCGCGTGCAGCGCGGAGCCGTCCAGGATCCGGGAAGCGGACAGCAGCGAACCGCCGGCCAGCCGGGCTGCCGCCTCATGCATGCCGGCGAAGGCGGGATCGTCTTCCGTGCCCAGCCCGCGGGCCTCATCGGGCTCCGCTGGGTTGGCGCTGACCCTGCGGACCGCCGCAACAAAGTCTGCGGAATGCACCGACTCCAGCGCGGCGTCGTCCGCCACTTCGGGCGCTTCCACCACGACGTGGTCCAGGCCGAACAAACCCAGGCTGCCGGCCAGGCGGGCTGTCAGGTCCATCCGCTCCGGCGCCATCGGATGGCCCGGACCGAAATTGTAGGCAGTCATGTCAGAACTCCACGCCACCACCGTTGGGGGCGCGGGCTGGCTGAGACCCGGGAGGTATGTCATCAATCACAGGCTACCTGAGCGGGCGGCCCCTCCTGCCCGGCCATAACGCCGCATTAGTGGTTTACTACTGAGGGAAGCAGTTTCTACCGAGGAAAAGCCACACATGACGCAAAGCCAGTCGAGGCCCCGGAACCCGGCCAGCTGGCATCCCGCAGCGCAGGAGCGGGAAGGCCTCTGGATCCTTACGCGGCTGCGCGACTTCATTGACGACATCGCAAACACCTCCCCGGCCCGGCTTGCCCTCACGGTGTTCGCCGCCGTCTGCCTGGTCTTCACACTCATCCTCTCGCTGCCGGTCTCGTCCGCCGCCGGCACCCCCACCCCGGTCCACCAGGCGCTGTTCACGGCCGTTTCGGCCGTGTGCGTCACCGGCCTGACCGTGGTGTCGACGGCGGTCCACTGGTCCTTCTTCGGGCAGCTGGTGATCCTGGTGGGCGTCTTCATTGGAGGCCTGGGCACGCTGACCCTGGCCTCCTTGCTTGCCCTGATGGTCAGCAAGCGGCTGGGCGTGCGGGGGAAAATCATCGCGGCGGAATCCATGAACAACGCAGGCCGCCTGGGCGAGGTGGGCACCCTGCTGCGGATCGTCATCACAACATCAGTGGTGATCGAAGGAATGCTGGCGCTTGCCCTTGTCCCGCGGTTCCTGACCCTGGGAGAGCCGTTCTGGCAGTCCGTGTGGCACGGGATCTTCTACTCCATCTCGTCCTTCAACAATGCCGGTTTTACCCCGCATTCGGATGGGATCGTGCCTTACGAAACGGACCTTTGGATCCTGGTCCCGCTGATGCTCGGCGTCTTCCTGGGAAGCCTCGGGTTTCCCGTGGTGATGGTCCTCCAGCAGAACGGGCTGAACTGGAAGAAGTGGAACCTCCACACCAAGCTCACCATCCAGGTGTCCTTCATCCTCCTGTTTGCCGGCACTTTCCTGTGGGCTTTGATGGAGTGGGACAACCTGCGGACCATCGGGACCATGGATTTCGATGACAAGGTGACGCATGCCCTGTTCGCCTCCGTGATGATGCGGTCCGGCGGCTTCAACCTGGTGGACCAGAACCAGATGGAGTCCACCACCATGCTCTTGACCGACGCGCTCATGTTCGCCGGCGGCGGCTCGGCATCCACGGCCGGCGGCATCAAGGTCACCACCATCGCCGTGATGTTCCTGGCGATCGTGGCGGAGGCCAGGGGCGACACCGACGTGCAGGTCTACGGCAGGACCATCCCGCAGGGCACCATGCGCGTTGCCATCTCCGTGATCGTCGCGGGCGCCACCCTGGTGTCCGTGTCCGCCTTCCTCCTGCTGCACATCAGCGGGGCGTCCCTGGACCGGGTGCTGTTCGAGACCATTTCGGCTTTCGCCACCGTGGGTCTCAGCACCAACCTCAGCGCAGAGGTGCCGCCGGCGGGCGTTTACGTCCTTGCCGCCCTGATGTTCGCCGGCCGCGTCGGCACCGTGACCCTGGCGGCCGCCCTGGCCCTCCGCCAGCGCAGCCAGTTGTACCACTATCCCGAAGAGAGGCCGATCATTGGCTAGTTCCCCAGACGCCCCCCGGCGCCCCGCCCACAACGCTCCAGTGCTGGTGATCGGGCTGGGCCGCTTCGGTTCATCCACGGCAGAACAGCTGGTCAAGCAGGGCCGGGAAGTCCTGGCTATTGAACGGGACCGGTCCCTGGTGCAGAAGTGGGCACCGCTGCTGACCCACGTGGTGGAGGCCGACGCCACCAACATCGATGCGCTCCGCCAGCTCGGCGCGCAGGAGTTCAGTTCCGCCGTCGTGGGCGTGGGCACGTCCATCGAGTCCTCCGTGCTGATCACGGTCAACCTGGTGGACCTTGGCATCGAGCACCTGTGGGTGAAGGCGATTACGCCGTCCCACGGCAAGATCCTCACCCGGATCGGCGCCAACCATGTGATTTATCCGGAGGCCGACGCCGGCGTCCGCGCAGCCCACCTGGTGTCCGGCCGGATGCTGGACTTCATCGAGTTCGACGACGACTTCGCGATCGTGAAAATGTACCCGCCGCGCGAAACGGTGGGGTTCACCCTGGACGAGTCAAAGGTCCGTTCCAAGTACGGCGTGACGATCGTGGGCGTGAAGTCGCCCGGCGAGGACTTCACCTATGCCCGCCCGGAGACCAAGGTGTCCTCCCGGGACATGCTGATCGTGTCCGGCCACGTGGACCTGCTGGAACGGTTCGCTGCCCGGCCGTAATTGCACGGGTGCCTGGGCCCACGCCCGCCGGGTTCCCTGGCCGAGCTTGCGAGGTTAGGGAGCGGGTGGGGACTAGCCGAGCTGCCTGGTGATTTCGGCTGCCCGCTCCGTAGCCGCGCGGGCACCGGCCACAATGATGGCGGGAAGGCCCCGCTCGTCAAAAGTGGCGATGGCCCGTTCAGTGGTGCCGTTCGGGCTGGTCACTGCCTTGCGCAGCGCTGTTGGATCCGCCCCGGGCTCGGCCAGCATGAAGCCGGCCCCGGCCACGGTTTCCCTGGCAAGGAGAACGGACAGTTCCGGATCCAGGCCCAGTTCCCGGCCGGCTGCCGCCATTGCTTCCGCCAGGTAGAACGCGTAGGCGGGTCCGGAGCCGCTGATGGCCGAGACCGCGTCCACCTGCTCCTCGGGGACCTCCACCACTGTTCCCGCACCCCGCAGGACGTCCTTGACCTTTTGAAGCTGCTCCGGGGTGCAGTGGGTCCCCGGCGACACCGACACCACGCCGCGGCCCAGCTTCGCCGGTGTATTGGGCATGGCGCGGATTACCGGCTGCCCCGCCGGCAGTGCGGCCTCGAGCTGGGCGATGGACACCGCGGCAGCCACACTGACCACCACGGCGGTTGGTGAGAGGGAGCGGCTGATCTCCCGCGCAAGGTCAAGGATGCCAACAGGCTTGACGCCAAGGATGACAACGCCGGAGCCCTTGGTTGCCTGTTTGTTGTTGTCCGGCTCCTCCTCACCGGCAATCGCGGTCACGCCGTGGTGCCGCTCGGCCAGTTCCGCGGCACGCCCGGCACGCCGGACCGTTGCGACGACGTCCGCGGGATCCGTCCCCGCTTCCAGCAGGCCACTCAGAATTGCTTCGTTCATGGATCCACAGCCCAGGAAGGCGATTCGGTTGCTCATGGCTCCATCATTACAGTTAGGCCCGGCCGGCGCCGAAAATGATGACCACGGGGTGGACAACCCGGTAACCAGGGAACCGGCTGAAATGCACTCACAGGTGGCTCACATGTAAGGCGCAGGTACCTCACAACTTGGGGTCCTAACGTAGTTATTACCTCATTGAGGGTGCGAGTGATGCGGCAGGGATGGGGATCCCTGCCAGGGCACCGGCGGTCGGCAACAGGTTTTCCCCCATTTTCCTGTTGTGGACGCCGGTGCTTCCGCTTTTAATCGGCTCGTGTGCCGCGGGCACCGTCCGGCAGGGCCCTAGGCCGGGGCTTCGACAGCCTGCGGCGCCGCCACGTGGGGCGCAGGCTCCAGCGGCCCCGAAAACACCAGCTGGTCCAGCCGGCGCAGGATCAGGCCTTCACGCAGGGCCCAGGGGCAGATCCGGAGCTTCTTGAACCTGAAGAGCTCCAGCGCGGCCTCGGCAACGAGTGCTCCGGCCAGCAGCTGATGGGCACGTGCCTCGGAAACCCCCGGCAGGTGCAGCCGGTCCTCGGCCTTCATCGCCGAGATGCGCTGCGCCCACACTCCAAGGTCCGTTGCACGGAGCTCCCGCTTGACGTACGGGCCGGCCGCGCTCGGGGCCGCGCCGGCGATCCGTGCAAGGGAGCGGAAGGTCTTGGACGTTCCCGCCACGACGTTGGCACGGCCCAGCCCGTCGAATTCCCGCACCGCGGGCTTGAGGGTGGCCTGGATGTACCGCCGCAGTTCCTTGACGCTCTTGGCTGACGGCGGATCCTCGGATAGCCAGTCCCTGGTGAGCCGGCTGGCACCCAGCGGCACGGAGGTGGCAACCTCCGGAAGTTCGTCCTGGCCGAAAGCCATCTCAAAGGAGCCGCCGCCGATGTCCAGGTTGAGGATGGGCCCGGCGCCCCAGCCGTGCCAGCGCCTGACGGCAAAAAAGGTCATCGACGCTTCTTCGCTGCCGGTGAGCTCCTGCAGCGTCACAGTGGTTTCGTGTTTTACGCGCGCCAGGACCTCAGGGCCGTTGGTGGCCTCGCGGATGGCCGACGTACAGAACGCCAGGAGGTCCTCGGCCTTGTGCCTGGCGGCAAACTCCCAGGCTTCCAGCACGAATTCGGTGAGCTCGTGCTGGCCGGCGTCGTTGATGCTGCCGTCCGGTTCCAGGTACTGGACCAGGGACAGCGGCCGCTTATGCGAGGCGAAAGGTACCGGGCGCGCGCCGGGGTGGGCGTCCACAAGGAGGAGATGGACAGTATTGGACCCGATATCGAGGACGCCTAGCCGCATGGTGACATTATTGCTCGTCAGCCCGCTTGAAGTCGCGCTTGATGTTGGCCACGCCCTCAGGGTTGATCTCGAACCCGTAGGCGGCGCCCGGGTTGATAACCATGCCCAGCTCCTCGCCGATGTTAGCGATGATGGCTGCGCCCTGGGTGCCCAGCACGTTCGGCGCAGCGTCAAGGTACTGCTGGTCCACGCGGCTGGGGTGCGAGAAGACGGCAAGCACGGGATCGCCGTCGGCATTGCCCAGGACCAGCGGCTCCACCTGGGAGTCCTCGCCCTCGATGCCGTCCGAACTGATGATGTAGACCTCGCTGTTCAGGAAGGACAGGATGACGTCCACCGGGTTGGCGTCGGGCTGCCCGCCCTTGGCGAGCTTTTCCTCGAGGTCGTTCAGGGGCTGGAGATCCGTGTGCGCAGGCTGTTCAGTCATCCCTCTACCCGATCACGATCCCGTGCGGCATGCAAACGCCCGGCTACTTCTTCGCGGTGGCCTTTTTCTTGGCCGGCGCCTTGCGGGTGGCCGTGCGCTTTACCGGGCCCTTGGCGCGCTTCTCGGCCAGGAGCTCCACGGCCTGCTCGCGCGTCAGTTCCTCCAGGGAGGTGGCCCGCGGGACGGTGATGTTGGTGATCCCGTCCGTGATGTAGGGGCCGAACCGGCCTTCCTTCACCACGATGTTCTTCTCCGACACGGGGTCCGGGCCGAACTCCGCCAGCGGCGGGACGGCAGCCCGGGCTCCGCGCTGCTTCGGCTGGGAGTAGATCTCCAGCGCCTGGTCCAGCGTGATGGTGAAGATCTCCTCCTCCGAGCCGATGGACCGGGAGTCGGTTCCCTTCTTCAGGTATGGACCGAACCGGCCGTTCTGCACCGTGATGAGGTTGCCTTCGGCGTCCTCGCCCAGGACGCGGGGGAGGCTCATGAGCTGCAGGGCCTCGTCCAGCGTTACCGACTCAACGGTCATGGACTTGAACAGCGAGCCCGTGCGCGGTTTGGCCTTGACGGGCTTCTTGGGCGGCTTGGGCTTGCCGTTCTTGTAGTACTCCACCGGCTGCGCAGCGATTTGTTCCTCGGTCATCTCCGGGATGACCTCGGTGACGTAGGCGCCGTAGCGGCCGTTCTTGGCAACAACGGTGTGGCCGGTGTGCGGGTCCGTGCCCAGCACGCGTTCCTCGGGGGCAGCGGTCTCCATCAGCTCGATGGCCTTGGCAGCGGTCAGCTCGTCCGGAGCCAGGTCCTCCGGCACGTTGGCCCGGGGCGACTCCACGATCTCCCCCGTCTTCGGGTCAACAGTGGCGGCTGTGCTTTCCAGGTACGGGCCGAACTTGCCCACCCGGAGCGTGATCTGGTCCGTGATGGGAATGGAGTTGATTTCCCGCGCGTCGATCTCGCCGAGGTTGTTCACGATGCTCAGCAGGCCCGGATCCGAGTCCTCGCCGAAGTAGAAGTGCCGCAGCCAGGAGGCGCCCACGGCCTGGCCGTTGGCGATCTTGTCCAGGTCGCCTTCCATGTCCGCGGTGAACTCATAGTCCACATAGTCGCTGAAGTGCTGCTCCAGCAACCTGATGACGGAGAAGGCGATCCAGCTGGGGACCAGGGCCGAGCCCTGTTTCCGGACGTAGCCGCGGTCCTGGATGGTGGAGATGGTGGAGGCGTAAGTGGACGGGCGGCCGATGCCCTTCTTCTCCAGCTCCGCCGTCAGCGATGCTTCCGTGTAGCGCGGCGGCGGCGAGGTCTCGTGGCCCACGGCGATGATGTCGGACGCCTTGAGGGCGTCGCCCTTGGCCACATTGGGGAGGCGGCGGGCTTCGTCGGAGTCGTCGTCGCCGCGGGTCTCGTCCTTGCCTTCCTCGTAGGCGGCAAGGAAGCCGGGGAAGGTAATCACTGTGCCGGACGCGGAGAACTCCGCGTCCCGCCCGTCAGCGGACACGGCGCCCAGGCGGATGGTGGCCGTGGAGCCCTTGGCGTCAGCCATCTGGGAGGCGACGGTGCGCTTCCAGATCAGCTCGTAGAGCCGGAATTCGTCGCCGGAGAGCTGCTTGGCCACCTGGGCCGGGGTGCGGAACGAGTCGCCGGCGGGGCGGATGGCCTCGTGGGCTTCCTGGGCGTTGGCTGCCTTGCCGGTGTACACACGCGGGGACTGCGGGATGTACTCCGGGCCGTACAGCTCCGAGGCCTGGCGGCGGGCTGCGGTGACGGCTTCGTCGCTCAGCGCGGACGAGTCCGTACGCATGTAGGTGATGTAGCCGTTTTCGTAGAGCCGCTGGGCCACCTGCATGGTGCTCTTCGAGGAGAAACGCAGCTTGCGGCCTGCCTCCTGCTGCAGCGTGGAGGTGGTGAACGGCGCAGCCGGACGGCGGGTGTACGGCTTGGTGTCGACGGACCGGACGGTGAACGAAGCATCCTGCAGCCCGGCCGCCAGGGACGCAGCCAGCTCCTCATTGAGGTGGGCGACGTTCTTCGAGGTGAGGACGCCGTCGTCGTTGAAGTCCCGGCCGCTGGCTACCTTGGCGCCGTCCACGGCGGCGAGCTTCGCTTTGAACGAGCCGGCGTCTGCGCCGAACTGGCCCGTGAGGTCCCAGTACGAGGCGGCTTTGAAGGCCATCCGTTCGCGTTCGCGGTCCACCACCATGCGGGTCACCACGGACTGCACGCGGCCGGCGGACAGGCCGCGTGCCACCTTGCGCCACAGCACCGGGGAAATCTCGTAGCCGTACAGCCGGTCCAGGACGCGGCGGGTCTCCTGCGCATCCACCAGCGCGGTGTCCACATCGCGCAGGTTCCCCATGGCGCGCTGGATGGCTTCCTTGGTGATTTCACCGAAGGTCATCCGGTAGACCGGGACCTTGGGCTTGAGCACTTCGAGCAGGTGCCACGCGATGGCTTCGCCCTCGCGGTCCCCATCGGTTGCGAGGTAAAGTTCGTCGGCGTCCTTGAGCGCGGCCTTGAGCTCAGTCACCTTTTTCTTTTTGTCCGGGGAGACCACGTAGTACGGCTTGAAGTCGTGTTCAATGTCGACGGCGAACTTGCCCACCGAGGTCTTCTTCAGCTCAGCGGGGAGCTCGGACGGCTGGGGAAGGTCGCGGATGTGACCAATGGAGGCCTCTACGATGAAGCCCTCGCCCAGGTACTTGGCGATGGTCTTGCTCTTGGCCGGAGACTCCACAATCACGAGTTTCTTGCCGGTTTTGGCCTTGCTTGGCACGGTGCTCCTACAGAAAAAGGTTGCTCGGGCAGATGCGCCCATACTGGCCTAGTTCACCATATTTTGCAGAAATGTGCGCATCCATGTGGAAAAGTAGGGGGTTCCCCTGCTGGTCTTAGGCGCCCTGTTCCGGGGCCGGGATCAGGAAACCGTCGCGGACCAGATTAGCCACTTCGGTGAGCAGCCCGGTCCGGAACGAGCCAGCGTCGAACCCCTCCTCCCCCGCCATTCCGCCGCCCAGCAGCGCCTCCAGCGCCCCGGCGATCTGGCCGGCGGTCAGGTCACCGTCGCACGCTGAAACGAAGCCGGCCAGCTCGGTGCTGAGCAGGTTGGTACGGCGCAGGCCGGCGCCCTGGCGCAGCAGGATGACCCCCGGGTGCTCGGCGCCCGGCCGCTGGTGGCGCTCCTCCGTGACGTCGTCCGCCACCAGCAGGTGCGCATCCTCCAGGGCGTGCACGGCCAGCCAGTCGATGCGTTCGACCGCGGCCCCCAGGTGGGGTCCGATGGGCTGCTCAATGGGGTACGTGATTTCCTCGAACCTGCTGATGGCGGCCCGCCCCGGTTCAACGGGCCGGCGCAGCCAGACCATGCCGAAACCGATGCCCTCCACGTTCCTGGATTCGAAGTCTGCGAGGTAGGCGGCGTAGGCCTCCCGGTAGTGCTGCCGGTCCCGGCCCTCCGAGGCGTCGCGCAGCCATGTTTCCGCATACTGTTCCGGCCCCACCTGCTCGCGCTGGATAAACCAGGCGTCAACGCCCGGACTGGCCCAGCTTTGCGGCCGTTCCTGCCATGACGTTCCCTTAATGACCTCCCAGTTGCCTAAAAGCTGGGCTGTTCCGCCGGGTGCCAGGACGTCCGGCAGGCCGGCAACGAGGGCCGCCACGATCTCATCGCCCGGCAGGCCGCCGTCGCGGTACGTGAACTGCCCTGCTGCGTCCTCCCCTGCGCTGCGCGGCGTGATCACGAACGGAGGGTTGGACACCACCAGCCCGAACTCCTCGCCCTCGACGGGGTCCAGGAGTGAGCCCAGGCGCAGGCTGACCCGGTCCGCAAGCCGCGCGGGATCAACGGAGAGGGCCTGCGCATTGAGGAGGATGTTGAAGCGGGTGAAGGCCAGGGCGCGTTCGGAGATGTCCGTGGCGGTGACGTGCCGGCAGTGCTGGAGCAGGTGGAACGTCTGGATGCCGCAGCCCGTGCCGAGGTCCAGGGCGCGTTCGGCGCGGCGGCGGGCGGTGGTCTGCACCAGCGTGGTGGAGGCATGGCCGATGCCCAGGACGTGGTCGTGCCGGAGCACCCCTTCCTGCTGGTGCGCCGCCAGGTCGCTGGCCACCCAGAGTTCCGTGCCGCCGCCGGCTGCGTTGTCCCCGGCGGTGCCGTGCCAGCCGTAGGGCCGCAGGTCCACCTTCGCTGCCAGCAGCCCTGGGCCGGGAACGGGTTCAACCAGCCCCAGCGTGAGCAGGCCTTCCGCACGGATGCCGGGAAGGGCGGCGTCGAGCGTCTCCGCCGCCTGCGGCTCGGCGAGAAGCCAGAGGCGGACGACGGCGGCGAGCGCCCTGTTTGCTTCGTCCTGCCGCACGGCGCGGTCGGCGGCGAGCAGGGCCGGGATGGTCTGGTCCCGGTCCAGCGCTGCGGAGGCGGCGGGGCCCAGGAACCGGGCGACGCCGTCGGGCGTGTAGTCGAGCCGGCGCAGGTCCGCGGCGAGGGCGGCGAGCAGCTCCGGCTGGTCGCTGCGGGGGGCGTCCGGGGTGTTGCCGGCGGTGAACTCGTACGGGGATTCAGGCACCGCTCAAGTTTAGTCCGGCGGGCTGCGGCGCATTGCGGGCTGCGTTGACGCGGTAGCGTGGAGCCATGCCTTCAAGTTTTGCCGTCCTTCTGCGCGCCCGGCTCCAGCCGGCGGGGCGCGCCCGCCTGTTGCCGTGGTCCGGAGCCTTGGCAGGTGCGGCGGCCCTTGCCCTGGCCGGCTGCTCACCCGTGGTTTCCGTCGAGAACGCGGACGTCCCCCATTGGCAGGCAACCGCGCTGCCCCCGGCGCCGGGCGCCGTCATCGAGGACGCCGGCAAGATCCTCAACCGGAACCGCATTATTAAGGAAGCCGCCGATGTTCCGGCAGGGCGCTACATCCTGACCGCAACGTGCGATGGCGGCGGCAAGGCCTTCTTCGCCGTATCACTTGATGGAGCGATGCTGGCGGACGCAGGAGCGGCGTGCAACGGCAGCCGGGAGACAACCAAAATCACCCTGCCCGAGGCCGGCACCCTGGAAATCAGCGCTTCCAGCGTGGACGCGCCCCTCATCTACGCGTACCGGCTGGAACCCGCCGGATAACGGTACCTTCGGCTCTGGCCCGCCGATGGCGGCGGGCATACAGTCTGACTATGCCCAGTGTGCGGATCGCCTCCGCGCCTTGTACCGTGCGGACGCCCCGCGTGCGCACAGCGCCGGTGCCGCTGGCCCGGAAGCCGGGCGCCGCCGTCGTCATTGCTGCGCTGGCCGCCGCGATGGTGCTGGGCGGCTGCGAGTATACGTACGACGACGGCCGCAGCCTTCCGGGGCCCGTCGAGGCAGAGCCGACGCGGCTTCCCGGGCCGGTGTTCACGCGCGACCCGCTGCAGAACGACCCCGTCAGCGAGGCTGAGCTTGGCGCTTGGGTAACCCGGACGCTGCCGGACACAGGGCAGCCGGTGGCCCACGCCAGGGCAGGGCTCATGGCAGCCGGGGAAATCCGGGCCGAGTCGACGCCCGTCCTGGGGACCGGCACGTACGCGCTGGCCCTGGCGTGCCGCAGCCAGCGGCGTGTGACGTTCACCGTCCGCAGCGAGTCGCTCACGCTGGTGGATCTGGGGCTCCGGTGCGGGATCAACCGGGAGAACGTTATTTATCTTTCCTCGGAGACAGCCCTCACCATCAGGGTGGAAGCCCGGACCGGCGCCAACTACGCCTACCGGCTGCGGCTTCTCTCGCCACCCGTTCCCTAGGCTGCGCACCCGTCGGGGCAGCGCAGGGTTTCCGGGCTGGATGCGCAGTCGGCGCAGTACAGGGTGAGGGTGCGGCAGCTGGGGTTTGTGCAGTTCTCGAACTTGCTGGTGGGCGCCGAGCAGCGGGTGCATTCGCCGATGGTCTTGGCGTCCTCGCTGAATTCCAGGTGCATGCGCTTGTCGAAGACGTAGAGCGAGCCTTCCCAGAGCCCCTGGTCCTTGAATGTTTCGCCGTAGCGGACAATGCCGCCGTCCAGCTGGTACACCTCCTTGAAACCCCGGTTCACCATGAGGCTGGACAGCACCTCGCAGCGGATGCCGCCGGTGCAGTAGGTGACCACGGGCTTGTCCTTGAGGTCGTCATACTTGCCGGACTCCAGCTCCTGGATGAAGTCGTGGGTGGTGGCGACATCGGGGACGATCGCGTCCTTGAAGCGGCCGATCCGGGCTTCGAAGGCATTCCGGCCGTCGAAGAAGACAACGTCCTCCCCGGCTTCCTTCTTGCTGTCCACCAGCTCGTGCAGTTCCTCCGGCTTGAGGTGCGTACCGCCGCCAACCACGCCGTTCTCGTCCACTTTGAGTTCCCCGGGCGCGCCGAAGGAGACAATCTCGTCCCGGACCTTGACGCTGAGCCGGGGGAAGTCCTCGGCACCGCCGTCGGACCATTTCACGTCGATGCCGCGGAAGCCCCTGTACTCGCGGGTGGTCTTCACGTACTGTTTGACCGCGCCGATCTCCCCGCCGACAGTCGCGTTGATGCCGTCCTTGGAGATCAGGATGCGTCCGGTCAGCCCGAGCTTCTCGCACAGCGCGCGCTGCCATAGCCGTACCGCCTCGGGGTCCGCGATCGGGGTAAAGCCGTAAAAAAGCACAATTCGGTTCAAAGCCACGTATTTAAGGGTACCGGCACGGTCCGCGGCGACGGTGCCGGCCGGTCCGCTCCAGCTTCCGCGAAGGTCCGTGGCGTTTTCGGCTCATCACGATTGCATAAGCTCTCTGCCACCCCCTGTTGCTTAAGATCGGGCTGGAATATTCTCATCCCATGACCCCGGAAACCATGGTTGAAGACATCACTGGCCTTCTTGAGGTGTGGGTGGCGGGCTGGGCCGGTTGCCGCGGCTACAGGACATCCACCGAGGGCCGCTTTCCCGCCGTGCTGCGGGCGGATACCAGCGGCGAATGGGAATTCTTCGCGTCCGAGCCCACGGACGATGAGTTCGCGGCGCTGGCCGCCAAGACGGCCGAAGTTCCGGCCAGGGTCCTCACCATCCTGACCAATGACACGGCCCGCTACTCGGCCTTGGCCGCAAGGCACGGGCTGAATGTCACATCTGACTCGCAGGCGATGATGATTGTGGACATGGAGACCCAGGACGCCGAGGATCCCTGGCTTTCCGACGACGAACTGACCTGGACCACGTCCGCGCAGAACGGCGTCCACTACGCAGAGGTCCGTTCCGGCGACACCCTGGCCGCCAGCGGACGGGTTTACGTGGTGGGCGACACCGCGGTGTTCGACAAGATCATCACGGAACCGGCCTTCCAGCGCCGGGGCCTGGGCAGTTTCATCATGCGTGCCCTTGCAGCCAAGGCCTTCGAGCACGACGTGCAGGAAGGGCTCCTGCTGGCCTCCGCGGACGGCCAAAAACTCTACTCCCACCTCGGCTGGACCACCGTGTCCCGGGTACTCATGCTGTCCGCTTCGCACGACGGCTCAGACCTTTCCCTCAGCTGAGCCTTACCGTTCCCCCCACACTGTTACCCCGACGGCGAACCGGGGCCCGCAAGTCCCTGCCGGGTGAAACAATGTTCGGGTGAACCCCCATGACTCCCTGATTCCCTTGCTGGGCCGCGGCCCGGAACCGGAGCAGCTGCGTCATGTCCGCACTATCCCGGCCCGTGAGGCCGAGTACGAGCCCTGGCCCGCGTGGGTGCATCCGGACCTGGTTGCGGCGTACGGGTCCCTGGGCATCCAGGAGCCCTACCGGCACCAGGTGGAAGCGGCCGGAATCGCCCACGCCGGCGAACACGTTGTGGTGGCCACCGGAACCGCATCGGGAAAGTCGCTCGCCTACCAGCTCCCCGCCCTGGACGCCATCCACCGTTCCGAACTGCGGGTCATGGCCGAGCCCGGGAAGATCCATGACGACGGCGCCGTGACGCTCTACCTGTCCCCCACGAAGGCCCTCGCCGCGGACCAGCTCAATGCCATCAGGGGCCTGGAACTGCCCACCGTGCGGGCGGAAACCTACGACGGGGACACCGACCCCGCCTCGCGCCGCTGGATCAGGGACCACGCCAACTTCATCCTTGCCAACCCGGACATGCTGCACTTTGGGATTCTTCCCAACCACGCCTGGTGGGCCGGGTTCTTCCGCCGCCTGCGCTACGTGGTCATTGACGAGGCCCACAGCTACCGGGGTGTCTTCGGTTCCCATGTGGCCAACCTGATGCGCCGGCTGCGCCGGATCTGCGCGTACTACGGTGCGGGCACGGCCTACCCGGAGCCGGTATTCATCGCCGCCTCCGCGACCGCTTCGGAGCCCGAGGTCTCCTTCGCCCGGCTGATCGGGGCTCCGGTGAGGGCAGTTTCCCGGGACGGCTCGCCGCACGGTGCCACCACGGTGGCTTTCTGGGAACCCGCCCTCACCGACGTTCGGGGCGAAAACGGCGCCAAGGAGCGGCGGACGGCTGTGGCTGAAACCGCAGACCTGCTGGCGAACCTGGTATCGGCCCAGGTCCGCACCATAGCGTTCATCAAATCCCGGCGCGGGGCGGAGTCCATCTCCTCCATCACCAAACGCCTCCTGGACGAGGTGGACCCCAGCCTGCCGCAGCGGGTGGCTGCATACCGTTCCGGGTACCTTCCCGAGGAACGCCGCGCCGTGGAAAAGGCGCTCCGTTCGGGGCGGCTCCTGGGTGTTTCGAGCACTTCCGCCCTGGAACTGGGGATCGACATTTCAGGACTGGACGCGGTCCTGGTGGCGGGCTGGCCGGGGACGCGCGCCTCCCTGTTCCAGCAGATCGGCCGGGCGGGCAGGGCCGGGCAGGACGCCATCGCGGCCTTTGTTGCCAGCGATGATCCCCTGGACACCTTCCTGGTGAACCATCCGGAAGCGATTTTCGACGTGTCCGTGGAAGCAACTGTCTTCGACCCCTCAAACCCCTATGTGCTGGGTCCACACCTGTGCGCCGCGGCAGCGGAACTTCCGCTTGGTCCTGCCGAACTCGACCTCTTCGGCAGCACGGCGGAGTCCCTCCTGGACCGGCTGGTGGCCCAGGGGTACCTGCGCCGGAGGCCCGCGGGCTGGTTCTGGACACACTCGCAGAGCGCGGCGGCCATGGTGAACCTGCGGGCCGACGGCGGCGGACCGGTGAGCATCGTGGATGCCGAAACCGGGTCCCTCCTTGGAACCATGGATTCCCCGCAGACCCACTACCAGGCCCACACCGGCGCTGTTTACATCCACCAGGGTGACAGTTACGTCGTGGAGGACCTGAATGAAGATGACCACTGCGTGATGGTGCGCCGCGCCAATCCCGATTACTACACCACCGCCCGGGACATTACCCAGATCGAGGTGCTGGAGACGCAGCGCACGGTGCAGTGGGGTGACGTTTCGGTGCACTTCGGTGATGTCAAAGTCACGACGCAAGTGGTGTCCTTTCAGCGCAAGGCCCTGATCTCCAACGAAATCCTTGGCGAGGAGCCGTTGGAACTGGGCGCCCGCGATCTCTTCACCAAGGCCGTCTGGTTCGTGGTGGACAACCGTTCCCTCACCGGGGCGGGGCTGATCGAAGCGCAGTTTCCCGGCGCCCTGCATGCCGCGGAGCATGCGGCCATCGGCCTGCTGCCCTTGGTGGCGTCAAGCGATCGGTGGGACATCGGCGGGGTATCCACGGCCCTGCACGCGGACACCGGGGTGCCCACCATCTTCGTGTATGACGGGCATCCCGGCGGCGCGGGTTTCGCCGAACGGGGTTTCGACAAGGCGAAGGTATGGCTCACGGCCACCCGGGACGCCATCAAGGCCTGCGAGTGCGATTCCGGCTGTCCCTCCTGCGTCCAGTCACCGAAATGCGGCAACAAGAACAACCCCCTGGACAAGGCTGCCGCGGTCTCCCTCCTCGACGTCCTGCTCAAGGACGCCACCGAGGGCAGCTCCCTGAGGATGGAAGCACAGCGCTGACGGTGCCGGCCACACCCGGGCAGGTGCGAGGTTCAGGGCGGCGGCCCCGCGCGGGAACGCCCGGTTGCTGCCCCGAACACGGTCCGTTCCATCAGCTCCGTCCTGACCTCGATCGTTTGCCCTGCACCCTCGGTGCAGCCAAGGACCGCAGCCCCCTGCCGGGCCGCAACCTGGAACGCTACGGTGCAGGGGTCCCCGTCAGTGACGCCGCGGAGGGCATCGGCCGCCGCAAGTGCCGCGAGGTCGGCAGCGGACGCGGCCCTGCTTGCCAGGACGGCCGACTGTGCCAGCAGCAGCATCAGCGCCATGGCCGTCATCACCACCAAGGCCAGGCCGGCCGCCAGGACCGTCCCGGACCCGCGCTCCCGGCCGCAGGCGGAAGCCTGCCGGCGCCGGCCTGAGTCTGCAGCACCTGCCCGGCGCGGCTGAACGATGCGAGTCCGTCCACAGGGCCCGGCACGCATCATCCGGCCGTCTCGGCGCGGGTGGAGGCCCGGGCAGTTAGCAGCCAGGGAATGGCCGAACCGAGCGGGCCGCCCACCCGGCCGGTGACGGTGACGTCCAGCCACTCGCCGTCGGCCGAAACCGCCGCCGACGCGGACCCGC
Source organism: Pseudarthrobacter oxydans (assembly GCF_034258515.1). Taxonomy (NCBI): domain Bacteria; kingdom Bacillati; phylum Actinomycetota; class Actinomycetes; order Micrococcales; family Micrococcaceae; genus Pseudarthrobacter; species Pseudarthrobacter oxydans. The sequence goes on from NZ_CP139438.1 coordinate 3,667,155, forward strand.
CCGTCAGGGTATGGACGATTCTTTCCACAGCGGCTGAATCTTCGCCGCGGGCCAGGGCCCGGGCACCGGCGCGTGCTCCCTCCTCCAGCCGCAACTGGGTGACCCCGGCGGAGGCACCTGACAGCAGCATGGCCAGCAGCAGGAGGACCGCAGGCAGCGTGACGGCGAACTCGGCGGTCACAGCGCCGCACGATTCCTCCGGTCCGGGACCGACGTAGGGCCTGCCCGGCCCCTGGGGCCGGGAGCCGGCCTGCGGGGTGGGGCACGGACGAACGGGTGGAAGCACGGCCGGCGCGACGGTCATGGCAGGGCCAACGCCGTGCGGATCAGAGTCAGCAGGAAGCCACGGACCTCCTCGCTGCGGAGGATGAAGACCAGCAGCCCGGCAAAGCCCACGGCAGCGAGAGTGGCTATGGCGTACTCGGCGGTTGCCATTCCCGCCTCGGATCCCAGGAGCCGGAGACCCTGCCTGGGGCTGGTTGGCGCCTTCACGCCCGGGTACAGTTCTACGACGTTGGCCGGCAGGGAACCGTTTCCGGCCCCGCCCGTGTGGTGGCTGTTGCTGCGGTGTCCCCGGGAGGCGGAGCGGGCAGCGGCGAGCGCCGCTGTCCCGTCGGCGTAGTGGCGGCGGTGATGAGTGGGCATGTGGTTTTCCTTCCGTTGGGCCGGTGGTGTTGCCGGCTGTCTCGACTCTTCCGGGCCGTGCCGGAAGCGGTAAGCCCTGCCGACTCCTAAGTGGAAAAGCCGGGTGGTTCCGTGGTGTGGACCCCGCTGTGGAGGAGAAGAGTGCAGGAAAAGGCTCATGGCGCCCTAGCCCGAGGGCACCAGCGCAAGCAGCACCGGGACCACGCCCAGGCAGATGAAGGCCGGCAGGGAACACACGCCGAGCGGAACCACCAGCTTGACGCCCAGTGACGCCGCGCGTTTTTCTGCCGCCCGGAACCGCTCGCGGCGGAGCCGGGCAGCCTGGGCGTAAAGGATCGCGGACGACGGCGCGCCGGTCAGGGCCGCGAACCCCAAGGCGTCCCGCAGTTCCAGGACCTCCGGCAGGCGGACCGCACTGCTGCGCCAGGCGGTTTCCCAGTCGGCCCCGATAGCCAAGGCAGCCACGACCGGCCGGAGAGCGTCCCTGTACCTGTCGGAAGCGGAGTCCGACACCAGGTCCAGCGCACGGCCGATGCCCGACCCCGCATCCAGCATGGCGGCCACGAGCTCCAGCATCATGGCGGCGTCCGTCAGGCCCTCCCGTCCCCCGCGCGGCAGGGATCCTCCGGAGCCGGCGGGCGCGCCCCTCATCGGGGGGCTGCCGGACAGCGCCAGCAACCTCTTCCCCGGACTGCCCGTCCCGGCACACACCAGGGCGGCGGCCGCAGCAAGCACGAGGAAAAGAGCGAGCGCTGAAGGGGAAGGCCAGGTCATGTCACGCCAGCCCCCGCCGCCGCGGCCACCAGCCTGGCGGACCACAGCCTTCCGGCAGCTGTAAGGCCAATTCCGGCAGCAAGCGCTGCCAGTCCCCATGGCGTTCCCAGCAGGATGGCCAGCGGGTCCACGCCCAGCGCCATTCCCAGGCCCAACCCCAGCAGCGGCAGCCAGGTGAGGAGGCTTACGGTGGCCTTGGGTCCGGCCAGGGCGGTCTGCCGGGCGGCATCGGCGTCGTCCTCCGCTTCGAGCTGCGCGGCGAACCTGGTGAGCACGTCCGCAAGCGGACAGCCGCTTGCTTCCGCAACATCAAAGCACGCGGCAAGTTCCGCCCAGATGCGGGATTCCCGATCCCGCCGGGGAAAGGCGGAGGGCAGCGACCGGCGGATGGCGTCCGAGACCGGAGTTCCACCGGCCGCCGCAGCGCGTGCCGATCCCAGCATGGCGCTGGAGCCCGTTGGGAGGCCCTCGCTTGGGAGGCCATCGCTGCGGGAACCCGAGGAGCCGTAAACCAACCAGATCTCCTCCCAAAGCCGGGCCGTTGTCCGCCCGCCTTTGAGCAGGGCGGCAAGTTGCTGCACAACGACGGTCATGGGCGCTGCAGACTGTTTGCCTCCCTTCCCGGCCCTGCGCCTGCTCAGCAGAAGGATCCCTGCCCTGAGGGCACCTAATGCCGGGGCCGGACCGGGTTTTCCTGCAGGGCCGGCATTTCCTGCACGGCGCAGCCTGGCGGCAGCGCCGTGCGGCGGACGGGCAAGCAGCACTGCGGCCAGCCCCAAAACCATGACAAGAAGGGGGATCATTGCAGCTCTCCCAGGCCCAGCCCCAGCCGTTCGGCCAGGACCGGCCACGCCGGGCCTGTGCCCACCGGGCCTTCACCACCTTCCCAGGCAGGCAGAACCGTCAGGCCGTCCGGCCCCTCTCCCACCAGGCCAACGCACGTCACTTTCCGGGACTGTTGCGTGCGCTCGACGTGGATGATGACGTCCAGGGCGCTCGCTGCCTGGAGCCGCACGCCGTCGGGGTTCAGTCCCGCCAGGGCACCGAGAGCTGTGAGCCGGGCTGGAACGGCAGTGGCGGTATTGGCGTGGATGGTTCCGCCCCCGCCGCTGTGGCCGGTGTTCATGGCAGTCAGCAGCTCCCGCACTTCGGCGCCCCGGCATTCACCCACCACCAGCCTGTCCGGACGCATGCGCAAGGCCTGCCGGACCAGGTCCCCCAGGTCCACCGCGCCGCCACCTTCCAGGTTTCCGTGGCGGGATTCAAGGGAGACGATGTGCGGATGCACCGGATTCAGTTCCGATGCATCCTCGATCAGGACCAACCGCTCCGAGGGAGGGCACAGCCCGAGCAGGGTGGAAAGCAGGGTGGTCTTTCCGGACCCGGTGGCACCGCTGATAAGGAAGCTCAGCCTGCGCTCCACCACCCGTTCCAGGACACGCTGCAGTCCGGAACTGAACATTCCGCCGGCGCGGAGCTCATCCATGGTGAAGACCCGTTCGCGCCGGATCCTGATGCTCAGCAGCGTTCCCGCCGTGGAGACGGGCGGCAACACGGCATGGACGCGGTAGCCGCCGGCCAGCCTCACGTCAACGCAGGGTGAGCCGTCATCCAGCCGCCGGCCGCCGGCGGCCACCAGCCGGCAGGCCAATGCCCGCAGCTGGACTTCATGGTCGAAGGCCACCGCTACGCGCTCCATCCCGCGGCCCCTGTCAACCCAGACGGAGTCCGGGGCATTCACGAAGATATCCGTCACCGCGGGGTTGCGGGTGAGGTTTTGGAGAGGTCCCAGCCCGTTGAGCTCGGCGCTGATCCGCTCCACCGCCGCCAATGATCCGGCGGTGCCCAGCAGTTTGCCCGTGGCCTGCACTGCCGCCGCCACACGGGAGGGTGTCACAGCCGCCGCGTCCGCCATCATGGACTCCCGCACCGATTCGAGCAGCCCCACATCCACGGCGTCCCGGACGGCCGGACGGCGTTCGCGCCGCCGCCCCTCGCCGGAAGCATGCCCGCCGGAACTGAGTTCCCCAATGCGCCGTTCCCCGATGCGTCGTTCCCCGATGCGCCGTTCCCCGACGCTGCGTTCACCTGAGCCTGGCGGCTGCCTCACCCGAGATCCCCCGCAGGCAGGCCGTCTCCGAGAAGATCCAGCACGGAGGCAGCGAATTGCCTGACGCTCCGCCGCTTGCCCAGATCAAGGAGCCGGCCCGACTCCATGGCCGCCGGGACGCCCCGCAGCTCGGGCACGCGCCCCTGGACGGGAAGGCCGATGGCTTCGGCAAGAAGGGCGCCGTCCAGCGCCGCACCGTGCTTGCCCCGAACCAGGAGGGAAGCCTCCACCGGAGGGAATTCCTGAAGCAGCCGCACCGCCGCTACGGCAGCCTTCAGCTGCGCCGGAACCACCACGGTGATGAGGTCGCAGTCCCAGGCGAACGTGTGGATCGGCTCCGCTCCCCGGCCGATGTCCACCACCACCAGCTCATACCCACGGCGGGCGGCATCAAGGACGCCCGCCGAGGTGGCGGCGGCAACAGTCACAGGCTGCTCACGGCTGGCGGGCCAGGACAGGAACGAAAAGCCTCCTGCAACGGGCAGGGAATCCGCAAGCTGGACCGGATCGATGCTGCCCCTGGCCTCAGCGAGGTCGGGCCAGCGCAGCCCGGGGTCTTCTTCGGCGGCGAGGGCGAGCTCCAGCCCGCCGCCCCACGGGTCACCGTCCACCAGGAGCACCCGGGCCCCCAGCCCGGCGGCAGCCTGGGCAATCCAGATGGCTGCGGTAGTGGCACCCGCGCCGCCGCAGCCGCCGGCCACGCCCAGGATGAGGCCGCCGGGGCCCGGCGAACGCGACCTGCTGAGATGGTCCGCAAGCCAGGCGGCGGCGTCGGGCAGCACAGCCACCCGCTCTGCACCGAGGACCGCGGCCAGGTGCCACAGGCTGTCGCCTTCACCGTCAAGGCCCACCAGGACTGCCGGCGCCCGTCGCCGGGGAGGCAGTTCGCGGATGTCGCTGCCCACCAGGACTGCCGCCGCCCCGTCCCAATGCCTGCCCGCCCCGGCGGCATCGGCTGCCGTGCGCAGCTGTGCTCCGGCTGCCGCAACGATCCGCTCCACGTCGGCCCGGAGGACAGCGGACGAGGTCACCAGCAGTACCTCGCCGCCGCTGTCCGGCAGCCAGGCTTCCCGGGCTCCTCCCGGGGCGTGCACCGGGAGGGCTGCCCGTAATGGCTGACCAGCCTCTGCTGCAAGGCTGAAGCCGGCGGGGCCCGGTTCAGGGTGGGACGGAATCAGCTGATGCCTGCTCATGGACCCACTTTCCACCGCCGAAAGATGGCGGGTAAGGGCGCCGGGGCCGTATGTGGAAAAGCAGGGCGCGCCACGCGCGCAGCCGCCGGCCCCAGAGCCGGCAAGCCCGGAAACAAGGCAGAATGGGGACCATGTACCTGCTGCTCGCCGCCCACCCCCACGGCGCGGCACTGCAGGAACTCACGCAGGCGGGAGCCCCGCTGCCGTCCACCCCGGAACCAAGGCTCATCAGCACAGGCGACCTCGCCGCCGTCGTACGTGAACTGGAACACCGCCGGCCGAACGGGCAGCCGCCCCGCTGGATCTGGCACCGCACCCAGGATTGGTACCCCGCCCTGCTGGCAGCCGGCGTCGAACTGGAGCGGTGCCATGACCTAAGCCTGTGCGCGAACATCCTGGCCTTTTCCCGGTTCACCGCCGACACGGAATACGCACGGAACGCGGACAGGATCGCCGTCGAGGACCCGCTGCTGCCTCCCAAAGCGTTGCAGCCGCCGCCTCCCCCGGCGGACCAGGGTGCCCTGTTCGAGGATCCCGGGACCCTGCCCCTCACTGGGCGTACTCCCGAAGAGCTGCGGGCCGAATACGCCGCCCAACAGGCGGCCCTGGCCTCGGTCGGCCATGAGGAGAACCGGCGGAACCGGCTGCAGCTCCTCCTCGCAGCAGAATCCGCCGGTGCCATGATCGCCGCCGAGATGCAGCATGCCGGCGTACCGTGGCGGGAAGACCTGCACGAACAGATCCTCGCCGGGCACCTTGGCCCCCGCCCGCCCCTGGGCCACCGCCCCGCGAAACTTGAGGCGCTGAACCAGGAGCTTCGCCGGCTCCTGAATTCGCCCACGCTGAATCCCGATTCCCCGCAGGACCTGATGCGGGCCCTGCACCGGAACGGGATCGAAGTCAAAAGCACCCGCAAATGGGAGCTGAGGGAATCCAGCCACCCGGCCATCGAACCGCTGCTGGCCTACAAGCAGTTGTCTCGCCTGCACACGGCCAACGGATGGGCCTGGCTCGACGCCTGGGTGGCCGGCGGCAGGTTCCGCCCCGAATACGTGGTGGGCGGCGTGGTTTCCGGCCGCTGGGCCTCCCGCGGCGGCGGTGCGCTCCAGATTCCGCGCCAGATCCGCGGCGCCGTCCATGCCGATCCCGGCTACAAGCTGATCGTCGCGGATGCCTCACAGCTGGAACCTCGCGTGCTGGCGGCCCTGGCCCGGGACTCGTCCATGGCCGAGGCTGCCCGCGACCAGGATCTCTACGCGGGCATCGCCGCCAAGGGATTCGGCGGGGACCGGGCAAAGGCAAAGATGGCGCTGCTGGGCGCAATGTACGGCGCAACCTCCGGCGAGGCCGGCCGGCTCATGCCGCAGCTGGCGAAGACTTATCCGCGGGCCGTGGACTTTGTGGAGCAGGCTGCGCGGGCGGGCGAGTCCGGTGGCACGGTGACCACGAGGCTGGGCCGGAGCAGCCCTCCGCCGTCCGGGCGATGGTTCCAGAGCCAACGGTCGGCCAGCGCCGAGGAGCAGCGCCGCGCCGAATCGATCGCCCGCTCCCGGGGACGCTTCACCCGCAACTTTGTTGTCCAGGGCTCGGCCGCTGACTGGGCGGCCTGCTGGCTGGCGGAATTACGACGGCGGCTGCGCACCCTCCGGAAGGACCGTCACCTTGACGCCGAGCTTGTCTTCTTCCTGCATGACGAGGTGATGGTCCACGCCCCCGTGGAGGCAGTGGACGCCTGCATCGCGGCGATCGAGGACGCGGCCAGCGCCGCGAGGGAGCTCCTGTTCGGTCCCATCCCCGTTGAGTTCCCGGTCAGCGTTGCAGTGGTTGACTCCTACGACCATGCGAAATAGCCGCCCGTCCGCGGCAATTGGGGCGTTTGGCAGCCTGCCGACCCGCAAAGTAACCTACCCGGCGGTAGCTCGACCGGCCCCCGTGACCAGCGTTACAGTTCATAGCGGCGACTGAGGCAGACCGGTCAAAAGCTGATGCAACGACGCACAGGGGAGGTCCCGGCTTATGGCGGGCAGGTTCGAAATTCATCGGGTAGGCGACGAGTCCTACCGACTGCGGCTCACTGATGCAGAGGGCAACACTGTTGCCGTCTCACCCAAGTTCAAGTCCCTCAACTCGCTGCTTGAGGGCATCAAGGCAGTCCGGGAGAACGCCGCCACCGGCATCGTGGTGGATCTCCGCCAGCAGCAGGCCTGACGCTAGACGCCCATGCGGTGGAGCCGGCTCCGGTCCCACGGAACGGCCCAACCCAGCTGTTCGAACAGCCCGTTCAGGACAATTCCGGTAAATCCCCAAACCACCACGCCGTTCACTGTGAAGGCGGGGCTGTCGAAGCTGCGCCCGGCGCGGTGGACGGTTGCCATCACGCGGTTGTCCGGCTCCAGCAGGTCACGGACGGGGACGCGGAACACCTGGGCTGACTCGGCATAGTCCACCACCCTGACGGGGGTTGGCGAACGCCACCAGGCCAGCACCGGGGTGACCAGGAAATTGCTGTGGGCAAGGCCCAGTTCCTGAAGGGATCCCAGAACTTCCACGCCGTCCGAGTCGAGGCCGGTTTCTTCCTCTGCTTCCCGCAATGCCGCCTGAACCGGCGTTTCCCTGGCGTCAAGGGCGCCGCCAGGGAACGCCACCTGCCCGGGATGGGACCCTAAAGTATGGGCGCGTTCGAGCAGGAGGACGTCAAGATCGGCCGGCGCCAGTGGCTTGTTGGAAGCTGCGGGGACGTCATCAAGGGCCCCGAAGAGCATCAGGACGGCCGCCCTCCGCGCCCGGGACTTGTCCACCGTCAGGGCGGCCCAGAGGGGATCCGGCGCCGCATCGGCACCGGACTCCGCCCGGCGCACCAGTTCGAGGAGGTCTTCGCGCGCGCTCACGGTGTCCTCTGCTGGGATTCCATCCGGATTTCGGCGGCGCGGTGGGTCTCGGCCAAAAGCTGCTCCAGCAGTGCCTCGCTGCCGGGAGCGAGCTCGTACTTCAGCAGCTTCGCAGCCTTCGCGGGATCCGTTTCGCCCAGCCCGAAGCTGGGGCACCACGTGGCCACGGGGCAGGCCCCGCAGGCCGGCTTCCGCGCGTGGCACACCCGCCGCCCGTGGAAGATCACCCGGTGGGACAGCATGGTCCAGTCCTTCCGGTCGAACAGCTCGGCCACGTCCCGTTCGATCTGCACGGGGTCGTCGGACTGCGTCCAGCCAAAGCGGTTGGCGAGCCGGGCGAAGTGGGTGTCCACCGAGATGCCGGGGATGCCGAAGCCGTTCCCCAGCACCACGTTTGCCGTCTTGCGGCCCACGCCCGGCAGGGTGACCAGGTCCTCCAGCCGCCCCGGTACAACGCCGTTGTACTCGTCCACAAGGCGGGTGCAGAGCGCAATGACGTTCCTGGCCTTGGCCCGGAAGAACCCCGTGGGCTTCAGGATCGTTTCCAGGTCGCCAGGATCCGCCTCGGCCAGGGCCCGGGCGTCCGGGTAGCGCGCGAACAGCACCCGGGTGACCTGGTTGACCGTCACGTCAGTGGTCTGGGCGGAAAGGACCGTGGCCACGAGCAGTTCGAACGGGTTGCGGAAGTCGAGCTCGGCGTGGGCGTATGGATACTTCTCGGCCAACGCCCTGTTGATCCGCCGTGCCCGCCGCTTCAGCGCCAGCACCGATTCGGAAGAGACCACCGGCATCCCGGCAGCCTGGCTGGCGAGTGCCTTGATTCCGCCGGCCTTCGAGGCCCCGGGCCCGGCCACAGGCGTCAGCCGCGCTCGATGTTGCTGAGGTCCCGCAGGACGCCCAGGCGCCCGTCAGTGTGCTGCACCAGGAACTCCTGGCCGCGGTCCTCAAGGGCCAGCACCCAGCCGCCCGGTTCAATAACGAACGCCGGCGCGCCGGTTTGGGGGTCATAGGCAGTGCGGTGCTGTGCCACGGCAAACCAGAAGGCCTCGTGGATGGGGTGTTCTTCCGATTCGTCGGGCCGGCTGGCCGGATCAACCGTGGCGCCGATGGGCTGCTCGATCCGGACCTGCTGGTGCACTGCGGTGGCGGCCGGCGGCTCCCAGCCCGCATGCCCGCCCGGGGCCGGGGAGGCAGCACCCTGGCCGGACGGGGCAGCCGGCGGGGCGCCGCCGTCGTGAACCGGAGCAGGAGTGGAAGAAGGACGGACGACGTCGGCGGGCTGGGTTGCGGGCCCCGGGTCGCCTGCTGGAGTCCACTCGGAGACCTCGGGGGCAGTGGAAACAGGCGATGCCCCGGTAGGGATGGCAGCGGTGGCGGGGGCATGGACTGCCGCGGGCTGCGGGGCGGCGCCGGGCTGCCCTGCTGACACCGGCTGCTCCGGCGAACCGTGCTGTTCCGGTGAACCGGTCTTGCCGTTTGAGCCCGGCCGGACAGCTGATGAACCTGCACCGGCACCGCCGAACAGCCCTCCGCCCGAGAACAGCTTCGAGCCCGGCTTCGACTCTTTCGAACCGGCGGCGGACTCGTCCTTCGGCTTCTTGGGAGCGCGGGGTTTCTGGACGGGAACAACCGCATCCCGGGCCACCACGTGGGCCGGCACTTCGGCCCGGCCCTGGAAGTCACCGGAGACGTAGGGCAGGAAGCGGCCCAGCACGGTTGCGGCGAACAGGACCAGCGAGCCGATCAGGCCCACAAGGAGGCTCGGCACGTAGGCGCCGGCCACGGAGATGAAGAAGAACGCCACGGCAAAGGAGGCAACCACTGACGCGAACTGGTCAATGGACAGGGAGCCAATCCGGAGCTTCGTGGCGGGAGCCAGCCTGCGCGCGGCGAAAAGCGCGCTCACGATCAGGGGCAGGACGATGCCCAGCCCCAGGAAGAACAGGTTGTTGAGGTTCCACAGGTTGTACCGTGCGCCGAAGATTGGCAGCAGGGAGGCAACGAAAAGGATGAGCGTGCCGGCGAAGACGGCCAGGTCCCGGATGGTGAACGGACCCAGCACTGCCTCGTTGGCGTTCGGAGCCTTGCCTCCCTTGGAAGCGGTGCCCGCGGTGGCCTGGGACCCTGGCCCGTCGGCTGTTCCGGCGCTGTGGCCGGAACCTGCCGTGTCGGGGCCGGTCTTCTGGCCGAAGCCTTGCTGGTTCATTCTGCTCTCCTTAGCGTGGCGGCACCGGGGCCTGCATGGTCCCGAAATCGTGCCGTCTTGACAGCGGTTCCGGTGTTGCCAGGCCCTTGCGTTGCCTGGCCGAAGCGGACCGAAGTGAAGTCACAATTCCATCTCAGCCTAGTCAAGAGCCCAGCTGATCACTAGCTGGCCGCAGCCTGCGGCGGGCCGGAAAGGCCGGCCCGCAGACCATTCACCGCTTAATAAATGCCGTTCACGGGCTCTCGTGTGACACCGCACACATCAGCGGCGGGCCAAGCATTAGTCTTGATTCCGGAACAGCTCTTTGCGGAATGTCCGTGACCAGCCGGTGCCCGACGTCGTGCAGGCGGCGGAGCCCGGACGTCGGCGGACATCCCGCCCAGCAAAGATCGATGAATGATGAGGTTCACATGTCCCAGGACACTTCAAGCGCCGTTGCACCCGCTGCCGCAGGCGCAGGGCAGCAGGTTACCCACGGGAGCGATGAGCAGGGCGACGCCTTCGAAAACCTGCTGCATGAGACCCGCGCCTTTCCGCCCACGCCGGAGTTCGCTGCCGGCGCCGTGGTCACCGCGGCGGAGTATGAGGAGGCGGGCAACGACCATCCCGCTTTTTGGGCGAAGAAGGCCCGTGAGCTGCTGACCTGGAGCAAGGACTTTGACCAGCCCCTGGACTGGTCCAACCCGCCGTTCGCCAAGTGGTTTGTGGGCGGGGAGGTCAACGCCGCGTACAACGCGCTGGACCGGCACGTTGAGAACGGCCTGGGCGACCGGGTGGCCATCCACTTCGAAGGCGAGCCCGGGGACACCAGCACCTACACCTATGCCCAGCTCACCGAAGAGGTGAAAAAGGCCGCCAACGCCTTCGAGTCCCTGGGCGTGGCCAAGGGCGACCGGGTTGCCGTCTACCTGCCGATGATCCCCGAGGCCGTCATCACGCTGCTGGCCTGCGCCCGCATCGGCGCGGTGCACTCCGTGGTGTTCGGGGGCTTCTCCGCGGACGCCCTGCGCTCCCGGATCGACGACGCCGAAGCCAAGCTCGTGGTCACCGCGGACGGCACCTACCGCCGCGGCAAGCCCAGCGCACTGAAACCCGCCGTCGATGAGGCTCTCGCGAAGGATAACCACACCGTGCAGAACGTGGTGGTAGTCAAGCGCAACGGCCAGGACGTGGACTGGACCGAGGGCCGGGACCACTGGTGGGCCGACACCGTCGGGGCCGCCTCGAACCAGCACACCGCCGTCGGACATGATTCCGAGCACCCGCTGTTCATCCTGTACACCTCCGGCACCACCGGAAAGCCCAAGGGCATCCTGCACACCACCGGCGGGTACCTCACCCAGACCGCCTACACGCACCGTGCCGTGTTCGACCTGCACCCCGAGACGGACGTGTACTGGTGCACGGCCGACGTCGGCTGGGTCACCGGCCACTCCTACGTCGCCTACGCCCCGCTCATCAACGGCGCCACCCAGGTGATGTACGAAGGCACTCCGGACTCCCCGCACCAGGGCCGCTGGTGGGAGATCGTGGAGAAGTACAAGGTCTCCATCCTCTACACCGCCCCCACCGCAATCCGCACGTTCATGAAGTGGGGCCGGGAGATCCCGGACAAGTACGACCTCTCCTCCCTGCGCGTCCTCGGCTCCGTGGGCGAACCCATCAACCCCGAGGCATGGATGTGGTACCGGAAGGTCATCGGCGGGGACAAGGCCCCCATCGTGGACACCTGGTGGCAGACCGAGACCGGCGCCCAGATGATCGCACCCCTCCCCGGGGTCACGGCCACCAAACCGGGCTCGGCGCAGGTGCCGCTGCCCGGCATCGCCGTGGACGTCGTGGACGAGATGGGCGAATCCGTGCCCAACGGCCACGGCGGGTTCCTCGTGATCCGCGAACCCTGGCCGGCCATGCTCCGCGGTATCTGGGGCGACCCGGAACGCTTCAAGGACACCTACTGGTCCCGCTTCGAGACCATGTACTTCGCCGGGGACGGCGCCAAGAAGGACGAGGACGGCGACATCTGGCTCCTGGGCCGGGTGGATGACGTCATGAACGTCTCCGGGCACCGCCTCTCCACCACGGAAATCGAGTCCGCGCTCGTCTCGCACCCGGCCGTGGCCGAGGCCGCCGTCGTGGGCGCTGCGGACGAGACCACCGGCCAGGCCGTCGTCGCATTCGTCATCCTCCGCGGCGATGCCGTGGATTCCGGCGACGCCATCGTCCAGGAACTCCGGAACCACGTCGGCAAGGAAATCGGCCCCATCGCCAAACCGAAGGCCATCCTGGTGGTCCCGGAACTGCCCAAGACACGCTCCGGGAAGATCATGCGGCGCCTGCTCAAGGACGTCGCCGAAGGCCGCGATCCCGGAGACGCCACCACCCTCTCGGACCCCACCATCATGCAGCAGATCGCGGCATCCCTCAGGAAATAGGTAGAGCATCAACGCACGACGGCGGCGCCCGGCTCACAGCCCGGCGTCGCCGTCGTCGTATGCTGGGACCAGCCCCACCGCCTAGTGAAGGATTCCTACGATGCTCGCCGTCGCCCGCCACCAGGCTATTTTGGACGCTCTCCAGCGGGAGCGGGTTGTCCGGGTGTCAGACCTGGCCCAGCAACTGGGCGTGTCCCTGATGACGGTCCGCCGCGACATCGAGGTGCTGGAGGAGGGCGGCCGGCTGGAGCGGATCCATGGCGGCGCGAAGATCCCGGGCGACACCAGCACCCACGAGCCCGGATTCGACCTCAAGTCCACGCAGCTGACGGCGGAGAAGCGCGCCATCGCGGTGGAGGCGGCAACCCAGGTCCACGAAGGCATGGCCGTGGGGCTCAGCGCAGGAACCACCACCTGGGCCCTGGCCAGGGAACTGGTCAACGGACCGCAGATCACGGTGGTCACCAACTCGGTACGCATTGCGGACCTTTTCCATCACGCCGCTTCGGCCGGCTCCGCCCGGTACAGCTCCACCGTGATCCTGATTGGGGGCGAGCGCACGCCGTCGGACGCGCTGGTGGGACCCATCGCCACCGCTGCACTGAAACAGCTGCACCTGGACGTGCTGTTCCTTGGTGTGCACGGGATGGATGCCGACGCCGGTTTTACCACCCCAAACCTGCTCGAGGCCGAGACGGACCGTGCCTTCGTGGCGGCCGCGCGCAAAACCGTGGTGCTGGCGGACCACACCAAGTGGGGCCTGCTCGGCATCAGTTCCATTGCGGCGCTGGACGACGTGGATGAGGTCATCAGCGATTCCGGGCTAGGGCCGGAAGCGCAGCGCCTCATCAGTGACAGGACCATGCTCCGGGTAGTACCGGCCTAAGCCGCGCTCAGGCTGAGCCGCGCCACATAATCGCGGTTTCCAGGACCCGCGGCGGACTGGGCTGGCCGCTGAGCTGCGCAAGCACCAGTTCGGCGGCGGCGCTTCCCAGGAGATCGGCCGGCTGGCGCACAGTCGACAGCTGGGGCCTGCACCTTAGGGCCCAGCTGCTGTCGTCGAAGCCCACGATGCCAACGTCTTCAGGCACCTGGCGCCCGGCCTCCTGAAGTGCCGTCATCGCTCCCGCGGCCACAGCATCCGAGGCGGCGAAGACGCCGTCGATATCGGGAGCACGGCGGAGCAGTTCCTGCATCCCTTCCAGGCCCGCTGCGTACGTATACAGCGGGTACTCCACCACCATCCGGGGGTCGAAGCGCCCGCCCATTGCCGCACGGAAGCCGGCAAGGCGGTCCTGGCCGGAGTCCCGGTCCAGGGCGCTGGCAATCATGCCCACCCGCTGTCGCCCCGTATCCAGCAGCCTGCTGGTGATGCTTCGCGCTGCCGCGACATTGTCGATGGCAGCGTACGGGAGCTCCGGATTACCGTCAGGATGGCCCACAAAAGCAGCGGGCAGTCCGATGTCGGCGACGGCGGTCGCGATGGGGTCCGAGGCGCGGGCAGAAATGATGACCGCGCCGTCAACGAGGCCTCCGCGCAGGTAATCCGCCACCCGGCGGCTGTCGCGGTCTGAATCGATGATCAGCGATACCAGCTGATAGTCAGCCTTGGACAGCACCTCGTTGGCCCCGAGCAGGATTGAGCCGATATTCGGGTCCTCAAAAAGCAGCGAATGCGGCTCGTGGATGATCAGGCCTATTGCCCGGGACTCCTGCTTGACCAGGTTCCGTGCCGCACTGTTGCGGACATAACCCACGCGAGCGATGGCTTCTTCCACCGCCTGCCGGGCCTCGTCAGAGACGTATTTTTCCCCGTTGACGACCCTCGAAACGGTACCCCTTGAGAGCCCGGCAGCGTCCGCCACATCGTTGATGGTGGCGCGGCGGGCACGGGTGCGTGTCAGGGACATATCTGTACTGTAGCGGAGCAAACGGACGGTGCAGCTTCCGCCCGCCCGTTGACATGCCAGCAGGGCGAAGATATTCTGTGAACGTTCCCAGATAACCCGCATCACACTTTGGCGCGCATCCCTGGGAACGTTCACAGAAATTCGACAACAGCGTCCAATGCCGCAGGGTCTCTCCCCGGCTTGCACGTCTGCTGCAAGTTGAAGGAGCAGGGTTGAGCCCCACCAGAACGCCCGTCAAGGCACTGTCCGGCAGCGGAAAGCTTGTCTACGGCTGCGATTACAACCCCGAACAGTGGGACAGCGCCATCTGGCGGGAAGACGTCCGGCTGATGAAGCAGGCGGGGGTCAACCTTGTCGCGGTAAACATTTTCGGCTGGGCGGAACTGGAATCACTCCCGGGGGAATACTCGTTTGAACGCCTGGACGAGATCCTGGACCTCCTCCATGCGAACAACATCGGGGTCAACCTCGGAACAGGCACGTCATCCACCCCGGCCTGGCTCACCACCCTGTACCCCGGGATTCTTCCCCAGTCGGCGTCCGGGACCCGCGCCTGGCCGGGCGGCCGCCAGGCCTGGTGTCCCAGTTCCCCGCAGTACAGGGAACACGCCCTCAGGCTCGTGGGCGAAACCGTCCGCCGCTACGGCGCCCACCCTGCTGTCCGCTTGTGGCATGTCTCCAATGAGCTTGGTTGCCATAACGCCCTCTGCTACTGCGACGTCTCCGCAGGCGCCTTCCGTAGCTGGCTTAAGGCGCGGTACGGCACTTTGGATGCGCTCAACAAAGCCTGGGGCACCACGTTCTGGTCCCAACGGTATTCGAGCTGGGAGCAGATCCTTCCGCCCAGGACCACCGTCTCCACGAACAACCCCACCCAGGTTCTCGACTTCCACCGCTTCAGCTCCGATGAACTGCTTGGCTACTACCAGGCCGAAGCTGAAGTCCTCCGGCAGCACAGCACCGTTCCCGTCACCACCAACTTCATGGTCACGGCCCACATCCGCAACCTGGATTACTGGTCCTGGGCACCCCATATGGACGTGATCGCCAATGACCATTATTTGGACCACCGGCTTGATGCTCCCGCAACCGAACTGGCCTTCGCTGCCGACGCAACCCGGGGGCTTGCCCAGGGCCGGCCATGGCTACTGATGGAACACTCCACCTCGGCCGTGAACTGGCAGCCACGCAACATCGCCAAAGGCCCTGGCGAGATGCTCCGCAATTCCCTCGCCCACCTTGCAAGGGGAGCCGACGGGCTCTGCTTTTTCCAGTGGCGGGCCTCAGTGCAAGGCAGTGAAAAATTCCATTCGGCGATGCTTCCCCATGCGGGAACGGACTCGCGTATTTGGCGGGAGGTCCTGGAACTGGGCAGCATTTTGGAGACGCTTGCGGAGGTCGCCGGGACCACGGTGAAGGCCGAGGCCGCCCTGGTGTTCAGCTGGGAAGCGTGGTGGGCCTACGACCAGGAGTCACACCCGTCATCGGATGTTCGGTACCTCGACCAGGTCCATGCCATGTACGCCGCTTTCTGGGAGGCAGGCATCACCGTTGACGTCGTTGCCCCCGGCGCGGATCTTTCCAGGTACAAGCTGGCCGTCGTTCCCGGCCTGTACCTTGTGCGGGAAAAGGACTCCGCCGCGCTGGCCGAATACGTCGCGAACGGGGGTACTGCCCTTGTGACCTACTTCAGCGGCATCGTGGATGAAAACGAGAAGGTGCTTGCCGGCGGCTATCCGGGGGCCTTCCGGACCATGCTTGGCATTCGTTCCGAGGAGTTCTACCCCCTGCCGCCCGGACGGACCCTGGCTTTGAGTAACGGTTCCACCGCCTCGCTCTGGAGTGAAGCGATGCGCCTCGAAGGCGCCGAGGCGCAGCTGACCTTCACCGAGGGGCACCTGTCCGGCACCGCGGCCGTCACGCGCAACCGCCATGGCGCCGGCAACGCCTGGTACCTCGGCACCGTCCTTGATCCTGCCTCGTTGCGCGACGTCGTCACCGGGGCTGCCGGCGAGGCGGGGATCAACGTCCTGGGCTCCCCCACCGGCCTTGAAGTCGTGGTCCGCTCCGGCGCCGACCATAGCTACGTCTTCCTCATCAACCACTCCGACGAGGACCACAAGTACGCCGCCCACGGCCACGAACTGATTGTGGGCGAGGACGTGTCCCATGCCGTCGTTGTTCCCGCGGGCGCCGTGCGCGTCGTCCGCACCTCCGATCCTGTTCCACAAACCGCTGGCCCCAGCGCCAGCCAAAAGGATGATGAAAGTGACTAGACCAAGCACCGCTCCGGCAGCGGCCCTGGGGACGCCGAAGACCCGGAAAGCCAAAACCACCGGCGCCCAGCGCCGCGCCGTCTTCCTGTTCATTGCGCCGTTCGGCGTCCTCTTCCTCGCTTTCTACGCCGTACCCATCATCTTCGCGGTGGTGCAGTCCCTGCTGACTGTTGAACGCAAAGGGACCTTCGGCCCTCCCCGGCAGGTCTTCGGCGGACTCGTCCAGTACCAGCAGGTGTTCCAGAACACCGAATTCTGGGAGTCGGTTGGACGGGTGCTCCTTTTCGGAGTGGTCCAGGTGCCAATCATGCTGGGCCTGGCCCTGCTGTTTGCCCTGCTGCTCGATTCGCCCCTCCTCAAGGGCAAGAAGTTCTTCCGGCTCGCATTCTTCGCCCCTTACGCAGTTCCCGGCGTCATCGCCGCCATCATGTGGGGGTTTCTGTACTCGCCGTCGCTGTCCCCCTTTGAAGCCGTCACTTCAGAGGTGAACTTCCTCTCCGCAGAACTGGTCCTGTGGGCGATCGCCAACATCGTCACCTGGGTGTACGTCGGCTACAACATGCTGATCATCTACTCGTCCCTGCTGGCCATCCCAACTGAAATATACGAGGCGGCCCGGCTCGACGGCGCCAGCAACCTGCAGATTGCCTGGCGGATCAAAATCCCGCTGGTGGTCCCGGCCATTATCCTCACCGGCGTGTTCTCCATCATCGGCACCCTCCAGCTGCTCGCGGAACCACAGACGCTGCGGAGCTTCAGCTCGGCGATCAGCAGCACATTCACGCCGAACCTCGCGGTGTACACAACAGCGTCCGTCCCCAACTACAACCTCGCCGCAGCATTCTCGGTGGTGCTGGCGCTGGCAACATTCGTTCTTTCCTTCGTCTTCCTCAAGGCAACCCAACGGAAGGTCTCCCAGTGAGTGCAGCAACGGTCACGGCAGCAGGACCCAAGTCCACCCACGGGGCGGCCAATGCCCGCGGGCCCCGTCACAGCGTGATGTCGCGCAGCGCGGCGATGCTCATCATGGGCGTCTTCACGCTCTACTTCCTCACCCCCATTTGGTGGCTTCTGGTGTCCTCCTCCAAGACGGGCGGAGAGATCACCAGTACCGCTCCGCTATGGTTCACCATGGATTCGGCCCCTACCTTCCTGGCAAACCTGGGCAACCTGTTCACGTACAGTGACGGTGTCTTCGGCCGCTGGCTCGCCAACAGCGCCCTCTATGCCGGACTGGGCGCCCTCATGGGCACCGTCATCGCGGCTATGTGCGGCTACGCGCTGGCAAAATACGAATTCCGGGGGCGGGAAGCTCTCTTCAATATCGTGCTCAGCGGGGTGCTGGTCCCGGCGACGGCTCTCGCGCTTCCGTTGTTCCTGATTTTCAGCGAAGTGAAACTGACCAACACCCTGTGGGCCGTTTTCCTTCCGAGCCTGGTCAGCCCCTTCGGCGTATACCTTGCCCGCATCTATGCCGCGGCCAGCGTGCCCACCGAGCTCCTGGAAGCTGCGCGGCTCGACGGGTCCTCCGAAGTCAGGACGTTTTTCACGGTCTCAACGCGCCTCATGGCCCCGGCGCTGGTGACCATCTTCCTGTTCCAGTTCGTCGCAATCTGGAACAACTTCTTCCTGCCCCTGATTATGCTCCGCGACCAGGTCCTGTTTCCGGTCACGCTCGGCCTCTACGCCTGGAACAGCCAAATCAGCCAGATTCCCGAGCTCCGCGTCCTGGTGATCGTCGGCGCACTTGTCTCAATCCTCCCGCTTATCGGAACGTTCCTTGCGCTTCAACGCTTCTGGAGCAGCGGGCTCGGCGCCGGAAGCGTCAAATAGCTTCCATCCTTCCCACGCAAACCGTCCCGCGGCTTCCGCCCCGGTACAGCACCCCCACTGATAGGAATAGAAATGCGCGCGCATTACGGAAAAGCCACTGCAGCCTTTGCCCTTGTTTCAGCGCTGGCCCTCGCCGGCTGCTCAGGCGGCGGAGGCACCACGGAAACCAAGGCCGCCGGATCCTGCGAACCCTCATCCGGTCCGGTCGAGCTGACCTTTACCACCTGGGTCCCCGGCATGGAAAAGGTGGTGGATCTGTGGAACAAGGAAAACGAAAATATCCAGGTCAAGGTACAGACCGGCCCCAACGGCAACTCCGGCACGTACCAGAACTTCTTCAACCAGCTGCAGGCCGGCAACGCCCCGGACCTCGGCCAGATCGAATACGACGCCCTGCCCAACTTCCGCGTCCAGGACGGCCTCGAGAACATCGCCGCCTGCGAAGGAGTGTCCGACGCCCGGGACAAGTTCGTTGACTGGACGTGGGGCCAGGTCACCTTCGGCGAGGAAGGCTCCGTCTATGCCATCCCGCAGGACAGCGGACCGATGGCGATGTTCTACCGGGCGGATCTCTTCAAGGAGGCAGGCATCAAGGTTCCCACCACCTGGGACGAATACGCCGCGGCTGCCGAGCAGATCAAAGCCCGCGGTTCGTACATCACCAATTTCCCCCGCAGCGATGTCAACTGGTTCGCCGGCAACGTATGGCAGGCAGGCGGGCAGTGGTTCTCAAGCGCCAACGACCAGTGGGAGGTCAACCTGACCGGCGCCGAATCCGAGAAGGTGGCGAACTACTGGCAGGACCTGCTGGACAAGAACCAGGTATCCACGCTGCCGTCCTTCTCCGATGAGTGGAATGCCTCGTTCAATACCGGTCAGCAGTGGACCTGGGTCTCCGCGGTCTGGGGCGCCTCAACGCTGGCCAGCGGTGCCCCAGATACCGCCGGCAAGTGGGCTGTCGCCCCGATGCCTCAGTGGGAAGACGGTGGAAAGCCCGCCGGCAACTGGGGCGGTTCCTCCACCGCAGTCCTGAAGGGCTCCAAGCACCCCTACGAGGCATCGAAATTCGCTCTGTGGTTGAACACGGATCCTGAGGCCCTGGCACTGGCAAATGAACTCGGCGGGCTCTACCCGGCTGCGAAGTCGGCCAAGGACCTCCCTGCGTTCACCGGCGGCGTGGACTACTTCGGCGGCCAGAAGATCTACGAAGTTTTCGCCGAGGCATCATCAAACGTCGATCCCAACTTCACCTGGGGCCCGACCATGACCCAGACGTACACCGACGTCTCTGACGGGTTCGGCAAGGCCGCGGGAGGCGACGGCACCCTCTTGGACGCGCTCAAGACAGGCGAGAAAAAGACTATCGATTCCCTGAAGTCACAGTCGATTCCTGTGAAGGAGTAGCCTCAACCCCCAGGGATTGCTTTCCGGCAGGACTGGCCGCCACCTCCGCTTTCAGCAGAGGTGGCGGCCAGTCCTTAATGCATTATCCGCCTTGCGGCGCCCCGGCGGACGGCGTCCACGGGCAGCCGCAGGACTGCCGGATGTGAAGTTTGGTGGGGAAGATCCGATGCTGTGGCGTTTCCCCGCGAGTGGCTCCCACCAGTGCGGCCACCGCCGCTTCCGCCATGGCAGCCACCGGCTGCTCCACCGTGGTCAGCGGCGGCCACGAGTACTCAGCTTCGATGGATCCGTCGAAAGACACCACCGCAATTTCGCCCGGCACAGCCAGACCTGCCTCATGCACTGCTCGCAACAGGCCCACTGCCTGGGTGTCCGAGGTGGCAAAGATGGCAGTCGGCCTGTTGACTGACGCAACCAGGCGCTGACCGGCGAGATAACCGCCGGGCCACGTGAATCCGCTGTACGCAATCGGCCCCTCCGGCAAACCTGCCTCCTGCAGTGCCTGGCGCCAGCCCACCTCGCGACCGTCAGTGCTGCCGGAAACGTTGGTTCCCATGGCCAGGCCGATGTTTGTATGGCCGTGGCCAATCAGGTGTTCGACGGCGATCCTGGCGCCGGCGGCGAGGTCAACGCCGATGCTGTTGAAGCCCGGCGCGTCGCGTTCCTGGTTCAGCAGCACCGACGGGATGTCCGCGGTTTCCAGGACCTCCAGGTCGGGTTCAAAAAGGACGCTGGCCAACAGCACGCCGTCCACCTGCCTGGCGGCGAGGTTGCGGATGTTGCGCCGTTCCTTGGCAAGGTTTCCGTCCGAGTTGCCCAGCACCAGGGCGTAGCCCAGGGCTGCGGCCGCGTCTTCAACGGCGTGGGAGAACTGGGCGAAGAACGGATTGGAGATGTCCGGAATCACCAGGCCCAGCGTCTCGCTGGAGCCCAGCTTGAGAGCCCGGGCCGCCGCGTTGGGCCGGTACCCCAGGACGCGGATGGCGTGCTGGACCTTCGCTTCTGTGGCTGGAGCAACTTTCTTGGGGCCGCCGTTGACCACATAGCTGACGACGGCGGTGCTCACGCCGGCGTAGCGTGCAACGTCCTTGCGGGTCACGGGGCCGCCGCGCGCAGTCTGCACTGCCGGAGTAGTCATGCTGTCCATACTAGGTACCTGTACCCGGCGCATCGCCAAAGTCACGGATGGGAAGGCGCGCCCCGTTTTGCAAGGCGGACTGGTGGGCAACTATGCCCGGAAGGGTGAACCGCGCGGCCACCCAGGCGTTCACCGGAGGCAGGGTGCGGTTGTTCACGGCAGTCACGAAGTCGTCCACCAGGAAGTGGTGGCTGCCCTCGTGGCCATTGGGCGCGCCCAGGAACTCCTCCGGAAGCCGCCCGGGATCATGGACCGGAGCCAGGCCTGAGACGAAGGCATCCCTCAGTTCTGGCGCGACATTCGCAAGGGAAGGGTCATCGAGGGGGATGCTGGGCCGGGTCTCCATCTGCTCGGAGATGTCGTGGACGTTCTGTTTGTCCTGCCAGACGGACACCGTGGCGAGCTGCTCGAAGCTGGCCTCCGTCCCGAAGAACCGGAACCGCGATTCGCGGATGTGCGAGGGATAGCCCACCCGGCGCATCTCGTTAGTGCGCATGACGCCGCCGTCGTTCAGCTCGAACAGCGCGGTGGCGTTGGAGAAGTCATTGCCGAACATGCTGACGTCCTTGTCGAAGACGCCGTCGTCGCGGTCATCCCTGACGCCCACGCAGCTGACGCTGACTGCATGGGCCGGGACTGCTCCCAGCACGCCGCCCACAGCGTGGGTGGGATACAGCATGGGCGGGTAGCTGGCGGTTTCCTTCCAGCGCTCGCCGCCGCTGTACTGGTAGGCCTCGTAGAAGCCCAGGTCCATGTCGTGGACGTAGTCGCCTTCGGCGTAGAAGATCCGCCCGAATTTTCCCTCGGCCAGCTGTTTGCGGGCAAAGACTGTGGCGGGGTTGTAGTAGCTGGTCTCCCCCATCATGTACACCAGGCCGGTTTCCCGGACGGCCTCGATGATCCGCGCTATTTCCTCTTCTGAAATCGCCATGGGAACGGCTGAGTAGACGTGCTTGCCCGCCCGGAGCGCCTGCTCCACGAGCGGACCATGCGTCCAGCGCTGCGTGAAGATGGCAACGGCGTCGACGTCGGAAGCCAGAAGGTCTTCAAAAGTCGCCATCGTGCCGGCCAAATGGTAGCGCCCGGCGGCCTCGGCTGCGCGATGTGCAACGTCGTCAACAGCGAAGACGCTGCTGACGCCCGGGTGGAGATTGAACAGGTGCGCGAACTGGCTGCCGAACTGGCCGGCTCCTACTACGCCGATCGAAAACGTCATCGTCTGCCTTTCGAGGATTGCAGGGGCGCGGCAAGCGCTCTCCGGCGGATTCCCAGTGTTTCATTGCAATCTACTCGAGTCAACAGTCCGGTGAATGGATTAATGCTTACCGACAAAAAGAAAAATTAACCCCTTGCCCACTCAAATCTACTCGTGTAGATTCTTCCCTAGTTGTTACCCCCATCACAGTCAGGAAAGGGTCGAAGATGACCACCCTTGCCAAAAACCCGAGATCCGCCACCGGCGCAGCGGTGTCTGCAGCCAAGCCGCGGGGCAGCCTCCGCCGGTTCGGCGATCTCAAGATCGCACTGCTGTTCATCGCCCCGGCAATGATCGGTTTCGTCGTCTTCTACGTGGTGCCCACCATCCGCGGTGTCTACCTCAGCTTCACGGAGTACAACATCCTGGGAGACCCCACGTGGGTGGGGGTGGACAATTACACGGCGATCGCCAAGGATCCACTCTTCTGGAACTCCCTGGCCGTCACAGGCCAGTACGTTTTCCTCAATATCGTCCTCCAGACCGCCCTGGCCCTGGGCCTGGCACTGTTGATGAACCGGGTCGCCAAGTCCACCCTCATCCGGGGAGCCCTGCTGCTGCCCTGGATGATGTCCAACATCATCGCGGCACTGCTGTGGTTCTGGATGCTGGACTACCAGATTGGCGTGGTCAACCAGTTCATCGAGTGGGCCGGCCTCCCCCGCGTCGCGTTCTTCGGCAGCGAGGAGTGGGCCATCCCCACCCAGGCCCTGATCAACACCTGGCGCCACATGGGCTACACCGCCCTGCTCATCTTCGCCGGCATGCAGGCCATCCCGGGCCACGTCTATGAAGTTGCCAAGCTCGACGGCGCTTCACCGTTCCAGACGTTCACCAAGATCACCCTTCCGCTGCTGCGGCCGGTCCTGGTCCTCGTCCTCGTCGTAACGGTGATCGGCTCCTTCCAGGTCTTCGACACTGTCGCAGTGACCACCGGCGGCGGGCCGGTCAACGCCACCCGCGTCATCCAGTACTACATCTACCAGCGGGCCTTCACCGAGTCGGACTTCGGCTACGGATCAGCCATCGCCGTCATTCTCTTCCTCATCCTCGCCCTGGTGGCCTTCATCCAGATGAAGTTCCTCAAGGGCAACGAGTCGGACCTGGACTAAGGAGCCTCCCGCATGACCACCACCAGCCGCGCAACGCTGCCGGCGCCAGCCCGCCGCCGTCGTCCCTTCAACGCCCGCCGCGCCGGCGCCTGGGCCCTCATCGTCCTCGCCATCGCCGTCTCCATCCTCCCGTTCTTCTGGGTCCTGCGCACGGCACTGTCCACCAACAACGCGCTTGCCGCCAACGCAACCAGCCTCCTTCCCGCTGAGTTCAGCTTCGGTGCGTTCCTGCGGGTCTTCGGCCTGCAGAGCCCGGCCGACGCCGTCGCAGAGGGCGGTTCCGGTGCAGCCATCAACTTCTGGCTCTACCTGCGGAACTCGATCATCTTTTCCTCCATCACTACCGCAGGCGCCGTGTTCTTCAGCGCGATGGCCGCCTACGCCTTTGCCCGGCTGCGCTGGAAGGGCCGGAATGCGGTCTTCAGCCTCTTCCTGGGGACCATGCTGGTCCCGCCGATCTTCACCGCGCTGCCCAACTTCCTGCTGATCAAGAACCTGGACCTGCTCAACACCATGCTCGGCATGGTCCTCCCGTACATCTTCATGACGCCGTTCGCCATTTTCTTCCTCCGGCAGTTCTTCCTGAACATGTCCCGGGAGGTGGAGGAGGCGGCCATGCTCGACGGCGCCAAGCACCTGCGCATCTTCTTCCAGATTGTGCTTCCCAACGCCGCCGCCCCGATCGCCACCCTGGCGCTGCTCACCTTCATCGGCCAGTGGAACGAATATTTCTGGCCCCTGCTGGTGGGGTCGCAGGACGATGTCCGCGTCCTGCAGGTGGGGCTCGGCGTCTTCAAGTCCCAGTCACCCCAGGGCGCACCGGACTGGTCCGGCCTGATGGCGGCAACCCTCATCTCGGCCCTGCCGGTGCTGGTGCTCTTCGCCGCCTTCGGCAAGAAGATCGTCAATTCCATCGGCTTCTCCGGCATCAAATAAGAACCTCATTCACCGCCTCCCTCCCATCCCCAAAAGGAAAGTAGAACCATGAAGAAATCCCTCGGCGCCGTTGCCGTTGCCGCCGCTGTGGCGCTCTCCCTCTCCGCCTGCAGCGGATCCTCCTCCTCGGCTGAATCAGCCAAGGGCGAGATCAGCTACTGGCTCTGGGACGCCAACCAGCTCCCCGCCTACCAGCAGTGCGCCGATGACTTCACCAAGGCCAACCCGGACATCAAGGTGAAGATCACCCAGCGCGGCTGGGATGACTACTGGAGCACCCTCACCAACGGCTTTGTTGGCGGCACCGCCCCGGACGTGTTCACCAACCACCTGGGACGCTACGGCGAACTGGCAGAAAACAAGCAGCTGCTGGCCATCGACGACGCCGTCAAGAAGGACAACATCGACCTGACCGCCTACAACGAAGGCCTCGCCGATCTCTGGGTGGGCCAGGACGGCAAGCGCTACGGCCTGCCCAAGGACTGGGACACCATCGGCCTCTTCTACAACAAGGCCATGCTCGCCAGCGCGGGGATCACCGAGGAGCAGATGAAGGACCTCACCTGGAACCCGGAAGACGGCGGCACCTATGAAAAGGTCATCGCGCACCTCACCGTGGACAAGAGCGGGAAGCGGGGCGACGAGC
Organism: Pseudarthrobacter oxydans; assembly: GCF_034258515.1. NCBI lineage: Bacteria > Bacillati > Actinomycetota > Actinomycetes > Micrococcales > Micrococcaceae > Pseudarthrobacter > Pseudarthrobacter oxydans. Next base: position 3,691,916 of record NZ_CP139438.1, read on the forward strand.
CAGGGTTCGACAAGAACAACGTCCAGGTCTACGGGCTGGGCCTGAACGGCGGCGGCGACTCCTCGGGCCAGACCGAGTGGAGCTACCTCACCAACACCACCGGCTGGTCCCACACGGACAAAAACCCGTGGGGCACCCGCTACAACTACGACGACCCCAAGTTCCAGGCGAGCATGGACTGGTTCGCCGGGCTGGCCGACAAGGGCTACATGCCCAAGCTGGAGACCACCGTCGGTGCGGCCATGGCTGACACTTTCGCGGCGGGCAAGTCCGCCATCAACGCCCACGGCTCGTGGATGATCGGCCAGTACACCGGCTACAAGGGCGTCGAGGTGGGCATCGCGCCTACCCCGGTGGGCCCCGAAGGCAAGCGCGCCTCCATGTTCAACGGCCTGGCTGATTCCATCTGGGCGGGTACCAAGAAGAAAGACGCGTCCATCAAGTGGGTGGAGTACCTCGCCTCGGCTGACTGCCAGGACGTCGTCGCGTCCAAGGCTGTTGTCTTCCCGGCACTGAAGGCCTCGTCCGAGAAGGCGTCGGAGGCCTTCAAGGCCAAGGGCGTGGACGTCACCGCCTTCACCGAGCACGTCAGGAACAAGACCACCTTCCTGTACCCGATCACGGACAACACTGCCAAGGTCAAGGGCATCATGGAACCCGCCATGGACGCGGTGGTTTCCGGCAAGGCGCCGGCGAGCTCCCTGACCCAGGCCAACGAACAGGTCAACGCCCTCTTCAAGTAGGCCCCTGCTTCGGCAACGCCCCCAATCCGTGGCTGCGTATGTGGTCGCAGCCACCCGGCTGGATGCCGCCGTCCCCTCCTCGCGGCGGCGGCATCCACCACCCTGTTTTGCATCACCCCACAAACCGAAAGAGATCTCTATGGACCCCCTCCACCTCCGTTCCGCCGGCACCAGCCTGGTGATCAGCTTCGACAGCGGAGAGGCCGAGGTCATCCATTGGGGCGCGGACCTGGGCACCACCTTGCCGGATCTCGCCATCCTCACCGCCCCGGTCCCGCACTCCGCCATCGATGCGCGCGTTCCGGCGGGCCTCCTCCCCCAGGCTTCGTCGTCGTGGCGCGGCAGGGCCGCCCTGCGCGGTTCCCGAATGGCCGACGGCGTCTCCGGGTTGGATTTCTCGGCCCGCCTCCGCGTTGCCACAGCCAGCGCCAACGGCGGTTCTGCCGTCATCGTCCAGTCGGACCCGGATGCCGGCCTCACGGTGGAATCCACCCTGGCCCTGCACGACGGCGGCCTGCTGGAACTGCGGCACACCGTCACCAATGACGGCACTACCCCCTACCAGCTCGACGAACTGGCGACCGTCCTCCCCGTGGCGCCTGACGCCGTCGAACTCCTCGACCTCACCGGCCGCTGGTGCCGCGAGCGCCACCCGCAGCGCCGGGCCATCCAGCAGGGGACCTGGGTCCGGACGGGCCGGCACGGCCGCACCGGCCATGATTCCTCCCTGCTGTTCGCCGCCGGCACCGCCGGTTTCGGCAACCGGCACGGGAAAGTCTGGGCCACGCACCTGGCCTGGAGCGGCAACCACGAGCAGTTCGCCGACACCATCGGTGATGGCCGCACCATGATCGGCGGTTCAGAGCTCCTGGGACCTGCCGAAGTCATCCTTGAAGCCGGCGGCAGCTACACAACGCCCGCGCTGTTCGCCGCCTATTCGGACAAGGGACTGGACGGGATCACCGAAGCCTTCTACAGCTGGTTCCGGTCCCGTCCGCACCACGTGCTGCCCGCCGCTTCCACAGGCCGGCCCGCCGGCAAGCCGCGCCCGGTGGTGCTCAACACCTGGGAGGCCGTCTACTTTGACCACAACCTGGACACGCTGATTGAGCTGGCCGAGTCCGCGGCCGATCTTGGCGTGGAGCGCTTCGTGCTCGACGACGGCTGGTTCCGCGGCCGCCGCGACGACCACGCCGGCCTCGGCGACTGGTACGTGGATGAAAGCCTGTGGCCCAGGGGGCTGACGCCGCTCATTGAGGCGGTCACCTCGCGCGGCATGGAGTTCGGGCTGTGGGTGGAGCCGGAAATGGTCAACCTCGATTCAGACATCGCCCGGGCACATCCTGACTGGATCGTTGGCCCGTCCGCCGTCCAGCACAAGGACGGCGGACGGCTTCCCCTGGAATGGCGCAACCAGCACATCATCGACCTGGTGAATCCTGAAGCCTGGCAGTACATCTTCAGCCGCATCGATGCGCTCCTGCGCGAGAACAACATCAGCTACCTGAAGTGGGACCAGAACAGGGACCTGCTGGAGCACGGCCACGCCGGCCGCTCCTCCGTCCACGAGCAGACCCTGGCCGCCTACCGGCTGTTCGACGAGCTCCGGAAGGCGCACCCCGGCGTCGAAATTGAATCCTGCTCCTCCGGCGGGGCACGCGTGGACCTGGGCATCCTGGAGCGGACGGACCGGATCTGGGGGTCCGACTGCAACGATGCGCTGGAGCGGCAGACCATCCAGCGCTGGACGGGCGCGGTGGTCCCGCCGGAACTGGTGGGCAGCCACATCGGCCCCACCACCTCGCACACCACCGCCCGCACGCACGATCTCTCCTTCCGTGCCATTTCCGCGCTGTTCGGCCACTTCGGCATGGAGTGGGATGTCCGGCAGGTCACCGGGGCTGAGCGTGAGGAGCTCAAGCGCTTCATCGCCCTGTTCAAGGAACACCGCGCGCTGATCCACAGCGGCCGCCGCGTCCACGCGGACGTTGCCGGCGATGCCCTGCTGCTGCACGGCGTCGTCACCGGGGCCCCCGCGGCTGAAGGCACGACGGCGGGCCTGTTCGCCCTGGTGAGCACGCGCACCTCCGCCGCCGAGGTACCGGGCCGGCTGGGCATCCCTGGGCTGGACCCTGAGCGCAGTTACCGCGCGGAGGCAATCTTCCCCACTCCGGATGACTCCGACTACGGCCACACCTACACCCAGGTGCAGCCGCCGGCCTGGCTGGCGGACGGGGCGGAGGCAACCGGACGCTTCTTCGCCGAGGTGGGCCTGCCCATGCCCAACCTCAACCCCGAGCACGGGCTGCTCGTGCGGTTCACCGCACTCTAATGACCGTCGATTGCTCCGTAAACGTCGTTTTCACGCTTCAAAACGGCATTTACGGAGCAGTCGATGGGGTTCCGGCGTAAGAATGCGCGGCACCCGAAGCCAGCCGATAGATTGTCATTCATGACTGAAGCCTCCACCGACCCTGCCGCCCGCCGCACCCTCCTGGTAATCAACGGGCCCAACCTGAACCTGCTGGGAACCCGGGAGCCGGAAAAGTATGGCACGTCCACCCTGGCGGATGTGGAGCAGCTGGCGGCCGCAGCCGCCGAGGCCCACGGTTTTACGGTCGAATGCGTCCAGTCCAACCACGAAGGCGTCCTGCTCGACGTCATCCACGCCGCCCGGAGCAACGCCGCGGGCATCGTCATCAACGCGGGGGCGTTCACCCACACCTCAGTGGCTCTCCGTGACGCCCTCGCTGCCGTGCAGCTGCCCGCCGTCGAGGTCCACATCACCAATGTGCACCAGCGGGAAGAGTTCCGGCACCACTCGTTCCTGTCCCCCGTCTGCTCGGCGGTCATCGTGGGCGCAGGCGTTGTGGGGTACCGGCTGGCGATTGACTACCTCGCAGAGGTCCTCTAACCGCTACTTCTGGATGCACTGCCCGGAGGAAACCGGAGCGCTCAACGACGCCGCCTGAGAGGCCACCGGGTTGAGGTCATCCATGGTGATGGCGAATCCCATTTCCGTGTCTGCGGTCGCCTTGGCGAAAATCACCCCTGCCACATCCCCCTCCATGGTCAGCAGCGGCCCGCCGGAGTTCCCGGGCTGCACGTCGCCGGCCAGGCGGTAGATCTCCTCGGGGGAGGCATTGTTGCCGTAGATGTCCGGCACCATCACGGTGGTGATGTCCTGGACCGTGGCCGGCTTGGACTGGAACGGTCCGCCATGGGGGTAGCCGGCAAAAGCGGCGGGGCTGCCGTTGGGCAGGTCGGGGCTAAGCGCCAGCGCATCCGCGGGGAGGTTGTCCACGGCCAGCACCGCGAGGTCGTGCTTGGTGTCGAAGTAGACGACGCGCCCGGGCATCGCCCCGCCGTCAGGCAGTTCCACCACCGGCTCCGACACGCCCGCCACGACATGCGCGTTGGTGATCACACGGTCCGCAGAGACCACGAACCCGGTGCCTGTCTGGTTCTGGCCGCACTGGTAGGCGGTCCCCGCGATCCTGAGCACGGAATCGGCGGCACGGTTCAGGGCCGGCGTATCGGTGCTGGCGTTCGGTACCGGCACTGCCGGGCCCTGTTCCAGTCCCTCGAGCAGGGTAGGGATGCCGTTGCCGATCACCGTGGAGCGAAGCTGCGCCATGGTTGCTTTGACGGGGTCCGGGGTCAGGCCGTCGATAAAGCGGATGACCTTGGATTCGGCCAGCTGCTGGGACACAAGCGGCACGCCCAGGGAGCCGATGCTGAAGGCCAGCATGGACATCACCAGCGCGGATACCACCACGTTCACGGCCCCGCCCACCAGGCGGTCCACCGCACGCAAGGGCCGGATCCGCACGGCGCCGCGGATTTGCCGGCCTGCCATCGTCCCCAGGCCGTGCCCCAGGACCACCAGGACGACGGCGGCTGCCACGATGGCGGTCAGCCTCCATCCGGAGTCCTGGACAAAGCCGCTCACCAGGGGGACTGCAAAAAAGGCTGCCACTGCTCCGGCAGCGAATCCCGCAATGCCGCCGACTGTCACCAGGAAACCATTGCGCAGGCCGTAAACCAGATAGGACAGCAGCGCCAGGATCAGGACCAGGTCCAAGACAGTCAAGCCGACCAATGAGGCTCCTTATTAAGCAGTTGAACCTTCATTCTAATGTTGGATGCTGACAATATTCTGGACAGCTCCCCGCCCTGCGGGCCGTGTGGAGTCCCGCTGCCCGCCGCCTTCACGGCCGCCCGAATTAGGTCCCGACCGGCCGTTGGAGCCCTGCATCGGGGCGTTTTGCCTGCCAAGTTCGTCACAGAACCTTGAAAATTCTGAAACAATGGCACAAGCGCCACAGCCGACACTTTTATTCAGGAGATTTCATGGACATCGAGGTACTGCGCCGAGCACCCCTTTTCGCCACGCTCGACGACGACGCATTCCGTCTGCTGACGGACGAGCTCACCGAGGTGGACCTGTCCCGCGGCGCTTCGGTGTTCCGTGAAGGCGACCAAGGCGACCAGCTGTACTTCATCGTCTCCGGCAAGGTGAAGCTCGGCCGGACCTCTCCCGATGGCCGTGAATCCCTCCTGGCCATCCTGGGCCCGGGTGAACTCTTCGGCGAAATGGCCCTCTTCGATCCCAGCCCGCGGACCGCGACGGCAACCGCCGTCTCCGAGACCCGGCTTGCCGGCCTCCGGAACGAGAGCTTGAACACACTGCTCCGCACCCGTCCCGAGGTCTCCGCGCAGCTGCTGCAGGCCCTGGCCCGCCGCCTGCGCCGCACCAATGATTCGCTGTCCGACCTCGTGTTCTCCGACGTTCCGGGCCGCGTTGCCAAGGCGCTGCTTGACCTGGCAGACCGTTTCGGGCGGCCGGCGACGGACGGTGTCCTGGTAGCCCACGAGCTCACCCAGGAAGAGCTCGCCCAGCTCGTCGGCGCATCCCGCGAAACCGTCAACAAGGCCCTCGCCGAATTCGTCCAGCGCGGCTGGCTCCGGCTGGAAGCCCGCGCCGTCGTCATTTTGGACATGCAGCGCCTCCGCCAGCGCTCCCGCTAGCAACCCGCCGCCTCCGGCCCCGGGCCCCTGTTTCCCCGCGAACGCTCTCTCACTTGATGCGCTAAAACGGCCGACGCTCTATCACTTTCCTAAGGAAAGCGAGAGAGCGTCGGTGGAAAACCAGCATCAAGTGAGAGAGCGTTTCACGTGGGCGGCAGCCCGCCAACCGGACCGAAACCCGCCGCGGACCTACCGTTCGCGCTGGGGATCGTCCGGGGTTGTCTTGGCGGCCTCGACCTCGAGCATGAGCCTGCCGTCCTCTTCAACCAGGACCGGCTGGTACACGTGGGCCTTGCGCTTGTAGCTCAGGTAGGCGATGCAGCCGTTGGCCATGGCCATCTTTTCGAGCATGATTTCAGAGCCGGGGACCAGGAGCTCACCCAAGGTGCGGCCCACTGTATTCTCCTGGCCAACCTCGTCGCCCAGGGCGGTGGTATCGCGCTCGGCGATCACGTCGGCAGCATTGACCCAGCGCCCCCAGACGCCCTTCCCGTCCAGCAGGGTGGGCTGCTGGTTCAGGGGCACGGTGGCGGCGAAGTAGCGGGTGTCGAACCGACGGTGCGCGAAGTCCGGGCTGCGCCAGTTGACCAGTGACTTCAGCAGGTCCGCCCGGACGGACAGTCCCCGCTTTGCCAGGATCTCCGGGAAGGTCTTCTCCTGCTCAGCCACGGCAATGCGGGCGCGCATCCACTCCGGGGTCGACGTCGCTTCCACCGTACTGGCCATGTCCGGGCCGGCCAGCAGCACGCCGGTTTCCTCGAAGAGCTCGCGGATGGCGCCCAGCACGTGGCGCCGCGCCAGCCCGACGTCGTCCGTTCCCATCTGCTCAGCCCAATGCTGGGGCGGGGGGCCGAGCCAGCCCACGGGATCGTCGTCGGCGGCGTCCAGCGATCCGCCGGGGAAGGCGAGGACGCCCAACGGCGAGGACCCCGGCCGGTAGGCCAGCCAGGTTTCCAGGCCTGTGGGGGAATCGCGCAGGAGGACCACCGAGGACGCAAGGCGCGCCGCGCGGGGCGTCCGTTCGCCGTGTTCGAGCCAGCTCTGGGCGGCCCCTTCAAGGTCCTGGGGAAGAGCAAAGAGCCGTCGAGCTAGCTGAGGCAAGGGAAACCTACCGGTCCTAGCTGAATTCCGCTATGAGTTCGACCTCAACAGGAGAATCGAGCGGCAGCACGGAAACGCCGACGGCGGAACGGGCGTGCTGGCCCGCATCACCGAGGACGCGCCCCAGCAGTTCCGACGCGCCGTTGATGACGCCGGGCTGTCCTGTGAAGGACGGATCGGACGAGACGAAGCCCACAACCTTGACGATGCGGGTGATCCGGTCAAGGTCACCAATGACGCTCTTGACGGCTGCCAGGGCGTTGACGGCGCAGATGGCCGCGAACCGCTGGGCGTCTTCGGGGGACACCGTGGGCTCGTCAGCATAGCCTTCGGTTCCGGCCGACACTTTGCCGGTTGCCGGGAGTTTGCCGTTAATGAACGGCAGCTGTCCCGAGGTGTACACGTGGCTGCCGGAAATCACGGCGGGGACATAGGCGGCCACAGGCGGAGCGACCTCGGGAAGGGTGAGCCCAAGGTCTGCGAGCCGCTGCTCAACAGCCGAAACAGGCGCCGCTGCTGCGCCGGGCGTGGCCTCTGCGGAGGTGCCCATGCTACTGCTTCTCCCTCTTGAGGTAGGCCACCAGGCCGTTTCCGTCCGGTCCGGGGACCACCTGCACCAGCTCCCAGCCGTCGTCTCCCCACTGGTCCAGGATCTGCTTGGTGGCGTGAATAATAAGCGGAATCGTCGCGTACTCCCATTTGGTCATGAGAGAAAGACTAGTCCTTGCCGGTAAAGTGGAAAACATGGCGACTCGTACGAACCCATTATTCGACACTGCCACCACCCTCGGTAAGATCCTCGTTTTCCTTGGCGTGAGTGCTATTTGCGGTGTCCTGGTAGCAGGCCTGCTGGTTCCCGCAGCGGCCGTTTCAGGCAGCGCAGCGAGCGGTTCCATCGAGTTCTTCGACACCCTTCCCGCCGAGTTGAAGGTTGACCCGCCCAACCAGACCACCAGGATCCTGGCTGCGGACGGAAGCGAGATCGCCAGCGTCTACACCGAGAACCGCACCAAAGTCGCCCTGGACCAGATCTCGCCCTTCGTTAAGGAAGCTGTCATCGCCGTCGAGGACAGCCGTTTCTATGACCACGGTGGCGTGGACACCACAGGCATCCTCCGCGCGCTGGTCAGCACCGCCCGCGGCAACAAGCAGGGCGCGTCCACCATCACGCAGCAGTACGTGAACAACGTCCTCAACGCCAACCTCGCCGCCGAGGGCAACGAGGACCAGATCAAGCTCAACGGTGTCAACAAGGGCGTGGGCGACAAGCTCCGCGAGATGAAGCTTGCCATCGCCCTGGAAAAGGAGTTCAGCAAGGAGCAGATCCTTGAGGGCTACCTGAACATCGTCTTCTTCAACCGCGACGCATACGGCATCGAGGCCGCGTCCCGCTTCTTCTTCAGCACCAGCGCCAAGGACCTCACGCTCCCTCAGGCGGCGTTGCTGGCCGGACTCGTCAACAGCCCGTCCGCGTTTGACCCCATCAACAACCCGGAGAACGCCAAGCAGCGCCGCGACCTGGTACTGGGCCTGATGCTTAACCAGGGCAAGATCACCCAGGCCGACCACGACGCCGCGGTGGCCACCCCCGTGGAGACCAAGGTAACGCAGCCTAAGCAAGGCTGCGCCTACGCGTCCACCGCCCCCTACTTCTGCGACTACGTGCTGCACCTGCTGGAGAACAACCCGGCGTACGGTGCGGACCGCGAAGAACGCCTGCGCCTCATCTACGGTGGCGGCCTGACCATCACCACCACGCTGGACCCGAACGCCCAGGCAGTCGCGCAGGAGCAGGTCAACGCCTCCGCCGGCGCCAACCCGGACAAGTGGGGTGCGGCCATGGTCTCAGTGCAGCCCAACTCGGGCAAGATCGTCTCGATGGCCCAGAACACCTCCTTCCTGCCCGCCGAAGGCGCCTTTGATTCCCAGGTGAACTTCAACGTGGACAAACTGGACAAGGACGGCAACGACCTCAACGGCCTCGGCGGTGCCCAGCCCGGCTCCACCATGAAGCCGTTCACCTTCGCGGAGTGGCTCAACGAGGGCAAATCCATGAACACCGTGGTCAACGCAGCACAGCGCCGCTACCCGCTGAACTTCCCGTGGCGCAACACCTGCGGCAAGGTGACAGGCGCCTACAACACGGCCCAGAAGTCACTTGGCGCCGCCGACGACCTGCAGAACGCCGAACCGCAGTGGTACCGGCCGCTGTCGGTCCTCGAAGGCCTCTACAACTCCATCAACACGGTCACTTTCGCTTCGGCGGCACAGCTGGACTTCTGCGGTATCCAGAAGATCGTGGATGCAACAGGACTCCATGGCGGGCTTCCGGCTGACGGCGAACCCAACCCGAAGATCAATATGTCCACGCTGGGCAACCTGCTCGGTTCCACCCAGACCGCCCCGCTGACCATGGCCAGCGCCTTCGCTACCTTCGCCAACGACGGCAAGTACTGCGAGCCCATCGCCATCACTGCCGTGACCGACCAGACCGGGGCCACCCTGCCGGCACAGTCCAGCAGCTGCCGGGACGCGGTCAAGCCGGAGGTTGCCCGCGGCGTGAACTACGCACTCCAGGAAGTCCTGAACCGCGGCTCCGGCTCGCTGATCCAGCCCCGGATTTCCACCCGCACCAGCTTCCCCATCGGCGCCAAGACCGGTACGTCCAACAACAACGGGTCCACCTGGGTGGTGGGCCACACCACAGGCCTGGCCACGGCTGCCTGGTTCGGCGACGCACTCGGCGCACAGGACCGGGCCGGCCAGAACATCACGGTCAACGGCAAGTTCTACCCCGGTATCGACGGTTACATGATCGCCGGACCCATGTTCTCGAACTTCATGTCCCGGATCGCGCCCGCCTACGGCACCAATCCGTTCCCGGCCCCGCCCAGCAACCTCCTGAACGGCGGCACGAACACCCGCACGCCCGCCACGACGGCACCGCAGGCAACCCAGGCACCGGCCCCGGCACCCGCCACCCAGCCCGCCCCCGCACCCGCGCCGGGCAACAGCGACAAGAAGAACTAGCCGCCGATGACTTCATCCAGCGAGTTGGCCAGCCGCGCCCGGACCATCGGGCGCGGCTTTGCCGTCACCGCCGGAACCGGGGCTGCCGCCGGAATGGCCGCCTTCGGGTACGGCCTGTGGGAGAAAAACCAGTTTGTCCTCCGTGAAGAGACCCTGGCCATCCTGCCCCCGGGGAAGAACCCCTTCCGCATCCTGCACCTGAGCGACATCCACTTCGTTCCCGGCCAGAAAAAGAAGGCTGCGTGGCTGCAGTCACTGGCCGAACTCAAGCCGGACTTGGTAGTAAACACCGGAGACAACCTCAGCCACGCCAAAGCGGTGGATCCCCTCCTGGCCGCGCTCCGTCCGCTGCTGGAGTTCCCCGGCGTCTTTGTCCCCGGATCCAATGACTACTTCGCCCCGAGCCTGAAGAATCCCGCTTCCTACCTGCTGGGGCCGTCCAAGGCCAAGCCCAAGCCGACGGCGCTTGACTGGCCGCGGCTGCGTTCAGGCTTCGGGATGGGCGGCTGGGTGGACCTGACCAACCGCCACCAGTCCCTGGTCATGAACGGCATGCGCTTCGACTTCTCCGGAGTGGACGATCCCCACCTGCAACGCGAGCGGTACGCCGGATGGCCGCGCGGGACCGTGAACCAGGACGCCGCAGACCACCTCAAAGTGGCCGTCATCCACGCGCCCTACCAGCGGGTGCTGGACCACTTCACGGAGGACGGCGCGGATCTCCTGCTCGCCGGCCACACCCATGGCGGGCAGCTTTGCATCCCGGGCTACGGCGCCCTCGTGGCCAACTGCGACCTTCCCACCTGGCGGGCAAAAGGCCTGCATGACTGGAGCAGCAATGGACGCACGACGCCGGTCAACGTGTCGGGCGGCATCGGCACCTCGCGCTTCGCCCCGGTAAGGATCGCCTGCCGTCCGGAAGCTGTCCTGCTGACCCTGACTTCGCCCGCCTGACCGGGTACGCGCGCCTATTGCCGTTCGTAACAACCGGCCAGGCTCTTTCCGGAACCACGACCCTGTGAATCGGCTCACGCCATGGCATAGGGTAGTTGCTACGGGAAACTACATTCGTTTTAGAGCTTGAGAAGCGGGCATGGCCAGGCAAACTCCATTTTTTGGGTCGATCAGTCGTCTCTACCCCCATGTCCGGCCCATTATCCCGCGGCTCGTGCTGGGACTCCTCTGCGCGCTGTTTGCCAGCGTTGTAGCCCTGGCCATCCCCCAGGTCCTGAGGGTCCTGGTCAACGAATCACTGCAGCCGGGCGGCAACACTGAGGCGATCTGGATGTCGGCCGGCATCATCCTGGTTCTGGGCATCGCTGAAGCGGGCCTGGTTGCGCTCCGCCGGCAGTTCGTCATCAACCCGGCCACCACCGTGGAGACCCGGATGCGCGTCTCCCTTTATGACCATCTCCAGGAACTGACGGTCTCCTTCCATGACCGCTGGGGCTCCGGCCAGCTCCTGTCCCGCGCCATGACCGACCTGAACTTCCTGCGCCGCTGGATGGCGTTCGGCGCCATCATGCTGGTGGTCACCACCCTCACCGTGATCATCGGTATTGCCGTCATGTTCGCCATGAGCTGGCAGCTTGCCCTGATCTTCCTGGCCGCGGCCGTGCCCATCATGGCGTACAGCTTCCGGTTCCGGACCCGCTTCAGCAAAGTGGCACGCCTCAGCCAGGACCAGGCAGGCGACCTGGCCACCACGGTGGAGGAATCCGTCCACGGCATCCGCGTGCTCAAGGCCTTTGGCCGCAGCCGGGAAGCACTCGAAACCTTCGAGTTACAGGCCGAAGAGCTCCGCCAGACGGAAATCGCCAAGGCGCGCCACCAGGCCACGTTCACCTTGGTGGTCACGCTCCTGCCGGAACTCGCCCTGGGCGCCGGCCTGGTGGTGGGTATCCTGCTGTGCTCCACCGGGCAGCTGAGCATCGGCGCGTTGGTGGCCTTCTTCGCCACCGCGGCGGTCATTGCCACACCCGTTGAATTTTCCGGCATGCTGCTGGCCATGGCACTTACCGCCAAGACCGCCGTCGACCGCCACTACGAAGTGATGGATACTGCCAACACCATTACCAGTCCCCCGGAACCGCGGAGGCCGCGCCAGCCCGCCGGCGCGCTCCGTTTCAACAACGCCACTTTCGCCTTCGAGGACGCCCCGGACAAGCCCATCCTCAAGGACATCAACCTGGAACTCCGGCCCGGTGAGACCATGGCCCTGGTGGGCATCACAGGAAGCGGCAAGAGCGCCCTGATCCAGCTGGTGCCCCGCCTCTACGACGTCACCGGCGGTTCCATCAGCATCGACGGCGTGGACCTGCGCGACTTCGACGTGGAGGAGCTCCGCCGCATCGTGGGCGTAGCCTTCGAGGACACCACCCTGTTCTCCAACTCCGTCCGCGACAACGTTCTCCTCGGCGCACCGGAGCGCACCGACGAGGCCCTGGACGAGGCGCTGGACGTGGCGCAGGCCCACTTCGCGTACTCCCTCCCGGACGGCGTGGACACGCTGATCGGCGAGGAGGGCCTCAGCCTGTCCGGCGGGCAGCGCCAACGGATTGCGCTGGCCCGTGCCATTGCCGCCCGGCCGCGGGTGCTGGTACTGGATGACCCGCTGTCCGCCTTGGACGTCCACACGGAGGAGCTGGTGGAGAACCGGCTCCGGACCGTCCTGAAGGACACCACCACGCTGATCGTCGCGCACCGGCCATCCACTGTTGCCCTCGCGGACCGGGTGGCCCTGCTCGAACAAGGCAGGATCGCCGCCGTCGGAACGCATACGGAACTGCTGGCAGGCAACGACCATTACCGTTACGTCATCGCCAGCCTGGACCAGGAACCCCGGGACCTGGATTCGGAGTTGTCGGACCTCGAGGACGATGCCGATATCCAGGAAGCCGAGGCCACCCGATGAGCGCCACGACATTCGGCACCGCCAACGAAGACAACGCCCACCTCAGCAAGAGCGACAGCAGGGCGGTACGACGGCGCTCGCTGGCGCTGCTGCGGTCACTGATCCGGCCGGTGCGCCTGCGCTTCTGGCTGACCATCGCCATGGTGGTCCTGTCCCAGGCGGCACGCGTGGCGGGCCCGGCGCTGATCGCCTACGGCATCGACCGCGCACTGCCCGCCCTCCAGGCCGGGGACAACGCGCCCCTGGTGCTCACCGGCGTCGCCTACCTCCTCGCGGCCATGGCGACGGCGGGGCTCACGGCCTTGTATGTCACGTCCACCGCCAGGCTGAGCCAGGCCATGCTGCTGGACCTGCGCCTCCGGGTGTTCCGCCACACCCAGCGGCTGAGCCTGGAGTTCCACGAGAAGTACACCTCCGGCCGGATCATAGCCCGGCAGACGTCGGACCTGGAGGCCCTCCGGGAGCTCCTGGACTCGGGGGTCAGCTCGCTCGCCTCAGGCGTGCTGTTCATGGTGTTTACTGCAGCCACCGTGTTCGCACTGGACTGGCGGAGCGGGCTGCTGGTGCTGGCCGCGGGCGTTCCCATGTTCCTCCTGGCCCGCTGGTACCAGAAACACTCCCAGATCGTCTTCCGGGAATCGCGGGTGGTCTCCGCCCGGCTGATTGTGCATTTCGTGGAAACCATGACAGGCATCCGCGCAGTCAAGGCCTTCCGGAAGGAGCAGGAAAACTCCGGGCTTTACAGCCGGCTCGCCGAGGAATACCGGCGGGTCACCGTGCGCTCCATCAACCTGAACGGCATCTTCCAGCCCGGGCTGGTGCTGATCGGCAACGTGTGCGTGGCAGTGGTCCTGCTCCTCGGAGGCTTCCGCGTCCTCGGCGGGGACCTGGAAGTCGGGGTTCTCCTGGCACTCATCCTCTCCACCAAACGGTTCTTCCAGCCGGTGGACCAGATGGCCATGTTCTACAACTCGTTCCAGAGTGCCCAGGCCGCGCTCGAAAAGGTCTCGGGGCTCCTCGAGGAGGTGCCTACTGTCCGGCCGCCGAAGAATCCCGTCGCACTGAAGGACGCCAAGGGTGCAATTGACTTCACGGACGTCGAATTCCGGTACGGAGACGGTCCTGTCATCGTCCCCAACCTGAACCTGCACATCCCTGCTGGGCAAACCGTAGCCTTGGTGGGCCAGACGGGAGCAGGGAAATCCACCCTGGCCAAGCTGATAGCCCGTTTCTACGACGTCACGTCGGGTTCGATCACGCTCGACGGCATCGACCTCCGGAGCCTCGGCACCACTGACCTGCGCCGCAACATTGTCATGGTCACCCAAGAGGCGTTCCTGTTCAGCGGCTCGGTGGCGGACAACATCGCATTGGGCCGCCCGGAAGCCTCACGCACCGAGATCGAGGAAGCAGCCAAGGCAGTGGGCGCCCACGACTTCATCATGGAACTTCCCGAGGGCTATGACACCGATGTCAACAAGCGCGGCGGGCGGGTGTCATCCGGTCAGCGGCAGCTCATCAGCTTTGCCAGGGCTTTCCTGGCCCGCCCGGCAGTACTGATCCTGGACGAGGCGACCTCCTCGCTGGACATCCCCTCCGAACGGCTGGTGCAGCAGGGCCTTGCCCGCCTCCTCGCGGGCACGGAGGCGGCCAGCCGGACGGCCCTGATCATCGCCCACCGCCTGTCCACAGTGGAAACCGCGGACAGGGTGCTGGTGGTGCAGGACGGCCGCATCGTGGAGGACGGCAGCCCGGCCGATCTCATTGGCGGCGGCGGACGCTTTGCTGACCTGCATGGAGCGTGGAAGGACTCACTGGTCTGATCCCGGTCCCCTGCCCCAGCCCGGCCGGCCTTCCTGTCCGGGCTGAGGATTTCGCATCGGGACCCGGCATCGGCTATCCTTGTAAAGTTGCTTTTGCAGCGGATCGGGATGTAGCGCAGCTTGGTAGCGCGCTTCGTTCGGGACGAAGAGGTCGCAGGTTCAAATCCTGTCATCCCGACCACAACTGAAGAGGGTCTCCTTACGGAGGCCCTCTTTTTTGTTGCCTGGAATCCGGCGCATCGGTAACTTTTTGGTAAAGGAAAAGCCCCGGAGCGGATGCTCCGGGGCTTTCCTCGCCTCCTGTTGTGAGGAAGCTGTTTACACCGGGTCAGGCCAGTTGCCCGTGTAGGTGGTGTAGCTGGTTTCGGTGCTGTTGGCCTTCTTGCCCTTGGTCTCCGTGGAGACGGGATCCGGCCAGTTTCCGGTTCCGGCTACAGCCACTCGTTCGGTGTCGGCAATGGAACCTGCAGACAGGACAGCCGGAGCCGCCGCAGAAAACGCTAAGGCCCCAGCCAAGGCGGCTGCAGCTGCAATCTTCTTCAACATATAAGTTCCTCAATACGAGTCGGATTCGTTACAAAGCCAGCACTGTCCTTGTTGACATACATTGTAAAATGTTTTCCACAGCGGCTGTCAAGCGCCAATGGGAAACCTGTGGAGAAAGGAGGAGTCCTGTGGGCAACGGATTCGGGGAGAAGCTCCGGGCGGAGAGGCTCGATCGGGGGCTGACACAGGCGGAACTGGGCAAGGACCTGTATTCACCCAGCTACATTTCCCTACTCGAAACAGGCCGCAGGGAACCAACTGCGGAGGTCATTGAAGAACTGGCACGCAGGCTGGAGCTTGCACCGAAGGCCTTGGAGGCATGGAGCCAGCCCATCTCGGTCAGCGACGCCGAGTACGTACTTGCAGGGCTCTACGCCCGCCAGGCCTGGGACCTGAGGGACTATCCCCTCGCCGCCAGCCATGCGGCTTCAGCAGCGCAGATAGCCCTGGACGGACGAAACACCAGCGCCTGGTGGAACATGAGCTACATGCAGGCCGAGTGCCTGCTGAAGCATGGCGACCTGCTGGAGTGCAGGGAGCTTGTGGAAAGGCTGCTCGAGCACCCGATGGCCAGGGAATCCGTGGGGCTGGGCGCGCGTGCCCGGCAGATGCTCGCGGTTGTGTGCCAGCGCCAGGGCCAGCTGACGGCTGCCGTGGAGCATGCAACGGAGGCAGTGGCCTTCGCGGAGCAGTTGCCCAGGGGCTCAGTGATCACCATCGGCGCGCTCCGGGCCCTGATCGGTGCGTTGGCCGAAAGCGGCCGCCTCAATGAGGCGTGGAAGTACTGCCAGGAATTGCTCGCCCAGGTGGATGAGCACGCGATGTCCCAGCTGGCCGGCGAGGTGGCCTGGGTCATCGGCAATGTGGCGTTTATGCGCCACGACTATGTGGAGGGCGTCAAACACCACGAACGGGCAGCGAAACTGCTGTCACCGGCAAATGACATCGAGCTGTGGGCCCGTTTCAATAAAGCGTCCGCCGCGGTACGGCTGTCCTCCGGAATTGTGGAGCCTGAAACGCTGTCATCCATTGAGCGGGCCGAGCTTGCTTTTTCAATCGTCAGCGGCACCAAGAGTGATGAGCTGGAAGTTGCCTTCATCCGCGCCCGGTGGCTGTACCTGACCGGGGACATCGTTGCCGCCGTCGAGAAGCTCCGGGAAATCCATGCCGAGCGGGACAACCTTGCGAAGCACACCGCCGGGGAAGTGTCTTTGCTGCTGGGGAAGTCCCTTAAGGCCGCGGGCGAAGCAGAAGAAGCCCTGGTGCACCTCGAAGAAGCGCAGAAAGCCTTCAGCGCCGCGGGAGCCGCTGACCGCGTCCAGCAGGCAATGGACGCGGTCCTGGAAATAAAGCTGGCCCAGCGGCGCGCCGCGGCCGCTGCCAAGGCAAGCTAGCCGGCACGCCGTTCGCCGGGAGCCGCTGGGGCTCCGTCAGGCGAAGGTTTTCCCCGTGAGTTTCTCGTACGCCTCAACGTAGCGGCTGCGGGTGCGTTCGATGACCTCGGCCGGCAGGGCCGGCGGAGGGGTGTCCGAGGACCTGTCCCAGCCCGATTCGTCCGATGTGAGCCAATCCCGGACGTACTGCTTGTCAAAGGAAGGCTGCGCACTGCCCGGCTGGTATGTTGCGGCGTCCCAGAACCGTGAGGAATCCGGTGTCAGGACCTCGTCGCCAAGCGTGATCGACCCCGAAACGGCGTCGTAGCCGAATTCCACTTTGGTGTCTGCCAGGATGATGCCACGCTCCCGGGCGATCTTTTCGGCCGTGGAGTAGATCTTCAAGGTGAGCTCGCTCAGGCGTCCAGCGATGTCGTCGCCCACCATGGCCACCACGGCGTCGTAGGTGATGTTCTCGTCGTGCTTCCCCACCTCCGCCTTGGCCGAGGGTGTGAAGATGGCGTGGTCCAGGCGCGAACCGTCCACCAGCCCCTCCGGCAGCGGAATGCTGCACACGGTCCCCGAAGCTTTGTATTCCTCCAGGCCGGAGCCGGTGAGATAGCCGCGGGCGATGCATTCCACCGGAAACATGTCCAGCTTCTTGCAGATCATGGCCCGGCCCTCCACCGCGGCGGGGACGCCGTCCTCCACGGTGGATCCCAGTACGTGGTGTTCCACGTCCAGCTGGTCAAACCACCACAGGCTCAACTGGGTGAGGATGCGCCCCTTGTCCGGAATCCCGCTGGACAGGACATGGTCAAACGCGCTGATCCGGTCGCTGGCCACCACCAGCACACAGTCCTGGCCGACGCGCTGCAGGATGGACTCGTCCGCCGGCTCGTACAGGTCCCTGACTTTCCCCGAGTAGACATGGGTCCATCCGGGCAGTTCGGGGGCCGTGGTGCTGAAACCGCGGGATGCTGGAACGTTGCTCATGCTAGGCCTTCGTCTCGGTCCGGTGGAGGGATGCACTGGCATTAAAGGGGACCTTCACTTCCCCGCGGGCGGCCTTGCCGCCGATGTCCGTACGGAACTGCGCGCCATCGAGCTGAATCAGTTCCACGCCGTCGTACGCTCTTTCACGCGCCTCCACCAGGTCGCTGCCCAGCGCGACGACGGCGAGCACGCGTCCGCCGGCGGACACCACTTTACCGTCCTCGTCGAAGGAGGTGCCGGCGTGGATGATGTGTACGCCTTCCAGTTCCTCCGCCTTCTTGAGCCCGCGGATTCGGTCCCCGGTGCGCGGAGTGTCCGGGTAGTTTTCGGACGCAATGACGACGGCGACGGCAGTTTCCTTCGCCCACCGCAGCTCTTCTGCCTTGTCCAGTTCGCCCTTGGCGGCTGCCAGCAGCAGGGCGCCAAGGGGCGTCTTCAGCCGGGCGAGGACGGCCTGGGTCTCCGGGTCGCCGAAACGGACGTTGAATTCGATGACGCGGGTGCCGCGCGAGGTGAGGGCCAGCCCCACGAACAGTACGCCGACAAACGGGGTGCCGCGGCTGGCCATTTCGTTGACGGTGGGCTGGGCAACGCGGTCGAGAACTTCCTGGACCAGGCCCTCGGGCGCCCATTCCAGCGGAGTGTACGCGCCCATGCCCCCGGTGTTGGGGCCTTCGTCGTTGTCGAAGATCCGCTTGAAGTCCTGTGCCGGGGAAAGTGCCACGGTGTTGTGTCCGTCGCAAAGAACGAACAGGGACACCTCGGGCCCGTCCAGGAACTCCTCGATGACAACCGAGCCGCCGGCTTCGAAGCAGGACTGCGCGTGAGCCAGGGCTTCCTCGCGGTTCGTGGTGACAACCACGCCCTTGCCCGCGGCCAGGCCGTCATCCTTCACCACGTAGGGGGCGCCGAAGGTGTCCAGGGCCGAGGCGGCTTCCTCCGCGTTGGTGGCCACCATGGCCATGGCCGTGGGCACTCCGGCTTCCGCCATGATTTCCTTGGCGAAAGCCTTGGAGGCCTCAAGCTGTGCGGCCGCCTTGCTGGGGCCGAACACGGGGATCCCGGCCTCGCGGACAGCGTCGGACACACCTGCTGCGAGCGGCGCCTCGGGACCCACCACCACCAGGTCCACGGCGAGCTTGGTGGCCAGGGCGGCGACGGCGTCGGGATCGTTGGCGTTGATGCTGTGGGTCGGGACCAGCTTGCTGATGCCGGCGTTGCCGGGAGCTGAGTGGACCTCGGACACGTTGGGATCGGCGAGCAGGGAGCGGACAATGGCGTGTTCGCGGCCTCCGGGGCCGATGACGAGTACCTTCACAGTCTCCAAGGGTACTTCGTGCACCCTGCCCGTTCCTAAGCTGTGTCGGCGGATCAATTCGGCGGTTCTTTCCGGTAGAGGGCCGCCGCGACAATCCGCGGCCCGCGCCGCTCCGAATCCTCATCATGAAGAAGCTGAGGAACTCGCCCAAAGGACCCACTGCCATGGCCGCGCTGGCAGGCGCGGTGGCAGCCGCCGTCGTCCTCGCCGTGGCCGAACTGCTCGGCGCGTTCTTCACCGCCCGCGCCACACCGCTGATCGCCCTGGGATCGACCTTCATCGACTTCACGCCGCCCTGGCTGAAGGACTTCGCCATCGCTACTTTCGGCACCAATGACAAAGCCGCACTGTTCGCGGGCATGGGCCTGACCATTGCCGTGCTGGCATGCGTCCTGGGCGTGGTGGCCTACCGGCGCTGGGCATTGGGCGTGCTGGGGGTCCTGGCCATGGGAGCGGTCATCGTCGCCAGCGTGGTGACCCGGGCAGGCGTCGCGCCGGCTGATGCCCTTCCCTCGGTAGCGGGCACCTTTGCCGGCCTGGCCGCCCTGCGGCTGCTGATGAACCGCATGCCGCGGCAGGCGGCGTGGCCCGAAGCCCCCGCGAAGGCCGCTGAGCCTGACGGACACCCGGGGACCAGCCGTCGGCGGTTCTTCGCGGCAGCGGGGATCACCGCGGCTGCTGCCGGTTTGGCCGCCACCGGAGGCCGGCTGCTGGGCGCGGCCCGCAGCAACATCCTCCAGGCACGGGACGCCCTGAAGCTGCCCGCCCCGGCCAAGGCGGCGCCGGCCGTTCCCGCCGGCGTCCAGTCACCGGTACCCGGAGTTGCGCCGTGGCTGACGCCCAACGGGGAGTTCTACCGCATTGATACAGCGCTGAGCATCCCCGAAATCGACGTGGACAGCTGGGAGCTCCGGGTCCACGGCCTGGTGGAGGAGGAGGTCCGCCTCACCTTCCAAGACCTGCTCGACGCCGACCTGATCGAGTCCCACGTCACCCTCACCTGCGTGTCCAATCCCGTGGGCGGAAACCTGGCCGGCAACGCGAAATGGCTGGGCCTGCCGCTGCGGGAGGTCCTGAAGCGGGCAAGGCCCAAGGACGGCGCAGACATGGTGCTGTCCACGTCCGTTGACGGCTTCAGCGCCTCCACGCCGCTGGAGGTGCTGCAGGACGACCGGGACGCGATGCTGGCCATCGGCATGAATGGCGAGCCCCTGCCGCTGGAGCACGGCTATCCCGTGCGGATGGTGGTTCCGGGCCTGTACGGCTTTGTCTCCGCCACCAAGTGGGTGGTGGACCTCGAAGTGACCCGGTTCGCCGACAGCAAGGCCTACTGGACCGAGCGAGGCTGGTCCGAACGCGGCCCCATCAAGACCATGGCCCGCGTGGACGTCCCCAAGTCCTTCGCCAAGGTCCCCGCAGGAAGAGTGGCCGTGGGCGGCACCGCCTGGGCCCAGACGCGCGGCATCACCAAAGTGGAGATCCAGGTGGACGACGGCGATTGGGCGGCCGCGGATCTTTCCGCAGAGGCTTCCCTGGTTACCTGGCGCCAGTGGTCCTACCAGTGGGACGCGACCCCCGGCCCGCACTACATCAAGGTCCGTGCCACCGACGGGTCCGGCGAAGTGCAGACGGACCGGCGCGCGGACCCCGTTCCCGACGGCGCGTCCGGCTGGCAGTCCGTGATGGTCACGGTCGAGTAGGGCGGCCTTCCGCCGCATTCCATCAGGCGGCCCCTAGACTGGCACCATGCCGCACAACCCGCATGCCACCTTTACCGTGGACTCCGCAGTGGAACTGGCCGTGATCGAACGGAGCGGTTTTGTGGAGTCGCGGCACATCGGTTCTGCCGTGCTCCTGGCTGCGGACGGGTCCGTGGTTACTGAGCTGGGCGACATCAACACCCCGATTTTCGCCAGGTCCACGCTGAAGCCGTTCCAGGCCCTGGCATCCATGCAGTCCGGCGTCCCGCTGCGGGGCGCGCAGGTGGCGGTGGCCTGTGGCAGCCATACCGGTTCCCTGGACCACATGGATGTCGTGGAAGGAATGCTCAAGGCAGCCGGGGTCCGCGAGGACCAGCTCCAATGCCCGGAGGCCTGGCCCCAGGACGAGACGGCCCGCAACTGGCTGGTGCGGTCAGAGCGGGGAAAATCCAGGCTTGCCTGCAACTGTTCCGGCAAGCACGCGGCCTTCCTCTGGGCATGCACCGAAAACGGCTGGGATACCCACAGCTACCTTGAGCCCAACCACCCGCTGCAGCAGCGGGTGCGCACCGTCATCGAGGAATACACGGGCGAGAAGATCGCCCACCTGGGCATCGATGGCTGCGGCGCTCCGGTGGCGGCAGTTTCCCTCAAGGGACTGGCCAGGGGGTACTCGCTGCTGGCGAAAGCCCCGGGCGACCAGAGCTTCAGCGCCCGGGCTGCCACCATTGCAACGTCCATGCTGGACTACCCCTGGGCGGTCCAGGGACGGGGCGAGGCCAACACACTGGTCATGGACGAGCTGGAGATCATCGCGAAGATCGGTGCGGAAGGCGTCCTGGCCATGGCCACCCCACAGGGTGTTTCCGTAGCCGTGAAGATCCTGGACGGGAACGTCCGTGCCACCTCACTGGTGGCCTTGACCCTCCTGGCCGCGGCCGGTGCAGTGGAGATTCCCGGGGTTGCCAGCGTGTTGGAAAAAGTGGTTGACCCTGTGCTGGGCGGCGGAAAACCTGTTGGCAAAATTCGGCTGGGTCCCGCAGTGTCGGCGCTGCTGGACTAGGCTCCTGCCGCTCGAAGTTCTCCTTATCGCCAACCCCAACGTGAAGGAAGCCGGATCCATGGCTGTTGCCCGCCGTCGTATCGACCCGGAGGAAGGCGCCGCCGCCCTCGCCGCCTGGCAGGAAGCCGCCGGCCCGTCGTCGGACGTTCCTGTCCCGCGAAGCATCCTGGCCACTGCGGTGCGCTACACGCTTGAGGAGGTCACAGCGCGGGCACCGGGCAATTCCGTGGAGGTGCGGGTGCCCCCGTTCGGCGTCACCCAGTGCGTGGAAGGTCCGCGGCATACGCGCGGCACCCCGCCCAACGTCATAGAGTGCGACGCCGCCACCTGGCTTGCGATGGTTACAGGCCGGTTGGGCTGGGCGGATGCGGTGGCCGCGCACAAGGTTGCTGCCTCCGGACTCCGGGCCGACCTCTCGGCACTGCTCCCGCTGTAGCCGGGCTCAGCCGCGGCCGATGAACGGCATCCCGGCGGCGGTGACCACCACGGACCCCACATTGGCTGTGGGCGGCATGTTGGCCATCATCAGGACGGCACGGGCGGCGTCCTCCACGGGGAAGGTGGGTTCAACCCGCCGGCTGCCGTCAGCCTGGAGCGCCCCGGCACCCACGCCGATGGTGTCCATGATCTCCGTGGCCGTGTTGCCGATGTCGATCTGCCCGCACGTGATCCCGAAGCCCCGCCCGTCCAGCTCGATGCTCTTGGTCAACCCTGTCATGGCATGCTTGGTGACGGCGTAGGCTACCGTTTTGGGCCGCGGCGAGTGCGCGGAGATGGAGCCGTTGTTGATGATCCGCCCGCCTTGCGGATCCTGCGCCTTCATGGCCCTCACAGCGGCTGCGGCGCACAGCATGGAGCCTGTGAGGTTCACTGCCAGGGTGGCGTTCCAGTCCTCCAGCGAGATTTCGTCCACGCTGGCCGCCGGGCCGAACACCCCGGCATTGTTGAACAGAAAGTCCACCCGGCCCCACTTTTGGCGGGTGGCCTCGAAAAGATTCTCGACGTCGTGGGGCCGGGTGACGTCACAGGTGACCGGCAGGGCGTTCGGATGGCCGTCCGCCGTCTCGGCAAGCTGTTGTTCCCGCCGCCCGGCGAGGGCGACGGCGTAGCCGTCGGCCAGGAGAAGGCGCGCCACTGCACGGCCAATTCCGGAACCCGCTCCGGTGACGACTGCTACGCGCCCCGGTTGCTGGAACTGGTTCAAAGTCTTCTCCTGTACTGCCGGTCGCTACGCGTCGGTGGACGCTGCAGCCTCGAGAGGTGCCGCGACTCCCGCGCTGTTCAGCGGCCAGCCTATGACGGTCTTGGGCCGGGGCGCAGCGTAGGTCCGCACCTTGGAAGTGGACAGCCGCATGCGGACCAGCGATTCAGCGATGGCCACGGCCGACGCGACACCGTCCACCACGGGCACTCCCGCCCGCTGCCGGATCTGCTCGTCCAGGCCGGCCATGCCGCCGCAGCCGAGGACAATCACTTCGGCCTTGTCCTGCGTGACGGCCTGCATGGCCTGGCTGATGATGGCTTCCACGGCCCGTTCCGGTTCCTCCTCAAGTTCCAGGACCGCCATGCCGCTGGCCCGCACCGAGGCGCACCTGGCATCCAGCCCCGCCAGCTTGAGCCGGTCTTCAATGAGCGGAACGGTACGGTCCAGGGTGGTGACCACGGAGTACTTGTGGCCCAGGAACATCGCCGTGCTGGCTGCGGCTTCGGTGATGTCCACCACCGGGACGTCCAGCAGCTCCTGCAGCCCCTCCCGTCCGTGCTCGCCGTAGCCTGCCTGGACGACGGCGTCGAACGGTTCCGGGTAGGAAGTCACGGCGTCCATCACAGCGATGGCTGCCAGGTAGCTCTCGAAGTTGCCTTCGCAGGAGTCCGCCCCGAACCGCGGCGTGATGCCAACGATCTCCGTGCCCGGTGCCGCGATGCTGCGGGCCTGGGCCGCAATGGAATCCGTCATGGACTGGGTGGTGTTGACGTTCGCAACGAGTATGCGCATCAGGGGATCCTTAGTGTTTGCTGGCGACGGCGATGGCCTCGCCGTCGCGGTCTTCGAGCCGCTGCGAGCGGTCCGCGATGAAGAAGTACACAACGGCTGCGATGCCGGCGGCGAAGAACCAGGCGAACGGTGCTGCCGCCGCCAGCGCCGGGATGAAGGCGATGAGGAGCGCCAGGACGGCGGCCGGCACCATGGCGATGATGGCCCTGGGGTTGACGCCGTTCTTGTAGTAGTAGGCGCCGGCAGCAGATGCGGTGTACAGCTCGGGAACGTTGACCTTGCCGCGGCGGATCAGCCAGTAAGGATGACCAGGCCGATGACGGCGCTGACGATGGCAGCCTTGCGGAAGTCCAGGTGTTTGGGGAACAGGTTGGTGAGGGCATAGACCGGAGCCACGAAGTTGGCCATGAGGTTCACCGCGATGGTCAGGATCAGCAGGGCCAGGCATGCCAGGACCAGGAAGAGCGTGTTGGGGATGGTCTGGACGATGTCCGAGGGGCTCTCGATGATGGTGCCGTTGATTTTGAACTGCCCTCCCGCCATCACGACGACGATGGCGCCGAAGACGAGCATGTTGATGGGAATGCCCCAGAAGTTTCCGCTGACCACGGCCTTCTTGGAGACGGCGGACCGGGTGAAGTCGCAGAAGTTCAGGACGAATGTGCCGTAGATGGAGACCCAGAGGGCGCCGCCGGCGAAGATTGTCAGCCACATTTGCGGCCCTTCGAGGGCGTTGTCCGAGGACCAGGCAATGGCGCCGCCCGCTTCCATGAAGATCCAGACGGCGATGGCGGCCATGGTGACCAGGATGATCGGGCCTGCGAAGGCCTCATACTTGCGGATCATTTCCATGCCGAAGCTCACGATGACCAGCTGGACAACCCAAAGGATGATGAACGCGATCCATCCCAGGGTGGACAGCCCCAGGATGGAGTCCTTGTCCAGCTCGCCGAGGGGCGGGAACACGGCCACGAGCATCACCCGGAAGACCACCGAGGCCAGGTAGGTCTGGATGCCGAACCAGGCCACGGCGACGGCGCCGCGGAGCAGGCTGGCGATTTGGGCGCCGCGGATGCCGAAGCTGATCCTGCTCATCACCGGGAATGGGACGCCGGTTTTGACGCCCATGAATCCGGAGAGGTTCAGGAGGCCGAAGAGCAGGGCGGCTCCGATGCCGAGTGCCAGCAGTATCTGCCAGCCGCCAAGGCCCAGGGCGAAGAGTCCGATGGCAAAGGCGTAGTTTCCGAGGCTGTGGACATCATTGGCCCACAGGGTGAAGATGCTGTAGCCGGACCAGCTGCGGCCGGCACGCTTGGTGGGGGCAAGGTCCGCGTTGTAAAGGGTGGGGCTGATGGCCTGCCCTGATGCTGCGCTGGCTGATTCGCACAGGGCTTCGACACGTTCGGCGGAGTGGGCTGAGGAATCTGACGGCGTTGTCAGGTCAGGAGCCATATCAACGCCCGTCGGGGGAGGGGTCTGCATGGGGGATCTCCGGTTCTGGAAAGGTTTCGCTGCGGTGAGCCCTGGCTGGACAGGCCGGTTCTGTTATTCCGCATTGCGAAATCTTGATATTGAATGGTGAAAAAAGGTTATGACGTGGATCACCCGCCGTCAAGGTGCCCAGCGAACGGCGCCAGTCACAAACGCGATCTTCCCGCCGGACGGCCTTCTTCCCTGAGCGAAGGGGCGGGAGCGTTTGACCGGCCGTGACCGGCTCACTAATCTCGTATAGCAATAATGTTTTCCCACATTATGAAATTAATTGCCCAGCATTCAAAGATGAAAGAGGCTGCCGTGGCTGCAGGGGAAGATACCTCCCATATCCTCAGCGGGTTGACTAACCAGCTGCCTGATCGTGATCCCGAAGAGACTGCCGAGTGGGTTGAGTCCCTGGATGCATTGATCAGGGAACAGGGCACCGAGCGTGCCCAATTCATCATGCGGAGCCTGCTGCAGCGTGCCGGCGCGCAGAGCGTCGGGGTGCCGATGGTGACCACCACCGATTACGTGAACACCATCCCGGTGGACCAGGAAGCGGAATTCCCGGGCAACGAGGAATTCGAGCGCCGTTACCGGGCGTACATGCGCTGGAACGCTGCGGTGATGGTCCACCGGGCCCAGCGGGCGAACATCGGCGTGGGCGGACACATCTCCACTTACGCCGGGGCCGCGACCCTGTACGAGGTCGGGTTCAACCACTTCTTCCGGGGCAAGGACCACCCCGGCGGCGGGGACCAGGTCTTCTTCCAGGGCCACGCCTCCCCCGGCATGTACGCCCGCGCGTTCATGGAAGGCCGGCTCTCCGAGGAGGACCTGGACGGGTTCCGGCAGGAAAAGTCCCGCGAGGGCCACGCCCTGTCCTCCTACCCGCATCCGCGCCTGATGCCGCACTTCTGGGAATTCCCCACCGTGTCCATGGGCATCGGGCCGATGAACGCGATCTACCAGGCCCAGTCCAACCGGTACCTGCACAACCGCGGCCTGAAGGACACCAGTGACCAGCAGGTCTGGGCGTTCCTCGGCGACGGCGAAATGGACGAGCCCGAGTCCCGCGGCCTGCTCCAGCTCGCCGCGAACGAGAACCTGGACAACCTCAACTTCGTGATCAACTGCAACCTCCAGCGCCTGGACGGGCCCGTGCGGGGCAACGGCAAGATCATGCAGGAACTCGAAGCGTTCTTCCGCGGTGCGGGCTGGAACGTCATCAAGGTCGTCTGGGGCCGGGAATGGGACGACCTCCTCACCAAGGACACCGACGGGTCGCTGGTGAAGATCATGAACGAAACCCCGGACGGGGACTACCAGACCTACAAGGCCGAATCCGGCGGGTTCGTCCGCGAACACTTCTTCGGCAAGACCCCGCAGACCAAGGACATGGTCGCGGACCTCACCGACGACCAGATCTGGAACCTCAAGCGCGGCGGCCACGACTACCGCAAGGTCTACGCCGCCTACAAGGCAGCCACCGAATTCAAGGGCAAGCCCACCGTCATCCTGGCCAAGACCGTCAAGGGCTACGGCCTCGGACCGCACTTCGAGGGCCGCAACGCGACCCACCAGATGAAGAAACTCACCCTGGATGACCTGAAGAAATTCCGCGACCACCTGCGGATCCCTATTACCGATGCGCAACTGGAAGCGGATCCCTATTCCCCGCCGTACTTCCACCCCGGGCATGATGCACCGGAGATCGTGTACCTCCATGAACGGCGGAAGGCGCTGGGCGGCGCCGTCCCTGAACGCCGGTCCTCCCATGATGCCGTTGCGCTGCCGGATCCCAAGACGTTTGATGTTGCCAAACGCGGCTCGGGCAAACAGCAGGCCGCCACCACCATGGCCTTTGTCAGGCTCCTGAAAGACCTGATCCGGGACAGGAACTTCGGGCACAGGATTGTGCCCATCGTCCCGGACGAATCGAGGACGTTCGGCATGGACGCGTTCTTCCCCACGGCCAAGATCTACAACCCGGGCGGCCAGAACTACCTCTCCGTAGACCGCGACCTGGTCCTGGCCTACAAGGAATCCGCCCAAGGCCAGCTGATCCACCCCGGCATCAACGAAGCCGGCGCCGTCGCAGCTTTCACCGCCGCCGGCACCGCCTACGCCACCCACGGCGTGCCCCTGGTCCCGGTCTACGTGTTCTACTCCATGTTCGGCTTCCAGCGCACCGGCGACGCCTTCTGGGCCGCAGCGGACCAAATGACCCGCGGCTTCATCATCGGCGCCACCGCAGGACGGACCACCCTCACCGGCGAAGGACTCCAGCACGCCGACGGCCACTCCCCCCTGCTCGCCTCCACCAACCCCGCCGTCGTCACCTACGACCCCGCCTACGGCTACGAAATGGGCCACATCATCCGCGACGGCATCGAACGCATGTACGGGCGGGCCGCAAGCGGCGAAGGAACCGGAGCTGCATCCGATCCAAACCTGATGTACTACCTCACCGTCTACAATGAGCCGATTACTCAGCCCGCCGAGCCTGAGAACCTCGACGTCAACGGTGTATTGAAAGGCATCTACCGGGTATCGGCGTCGGACCTTGCAGGACCGAAGGCCCAGATCCTCGCCTCCGGCGTCTCCGTCCCCTGGGCCCTCGAAGCCCAGCGGATCCTCGCCGAAGACTGGTCAGTCTCCGCCGACGTCTGGTCCGTCACGTCCTGGAACGAACTGCGCCGCGACGGCCTCGCCGCCGAAGAGGAAGCCTTCCTCAACCCCGGCGAACCCGCCCGCGTCCCCTTCGTCACCCGGCAGCTCGAAGGAGCCACCGGCCCCGTCGTCGCCGTGTCCGACTACATGAAAGCCGTCCCCGACCAGATCCGGCAATTCGTGCCCAACGAATTCGCCACCCTCGGCGCCGACGGCTTCGGCTTCTCCGACACCCGCGCCGCCGCCCGCCGCTTCTTCAAGAACGACACCCACTCCATCGTGGTGAAGACACTGCAAATGCTCGCGGCGAGGGGCGAGGTCGAGGAGGCGGCGCCGTCGTACGCCATGGACCGCTACAAACTCCTGGACGTCAGCGCCGGGACCACCGGAGGGGCCGGCGGCGACGCCTGAGACAACAAGGGTTAGGGTGTGGCTATGCGGAACACGGAGGCGGCGGACACCACCGGCGTTGTGCTCGCGGCCGGCGGCGGCGCCAGGCTGGGACGCGGTCCCAAGGCGCTGCTCCCCTACCGTGGCCGGCCCCTGGTGGAAGCGGTCGCTGAAGCGCTGCTCGACGGAGGCTGCCGCGAGGTTGTGGTGGTGCTCGGCGCGGGTGCCCACGACGTCCTGGCCGCCGCCAGGCTGGACGGCTGCCGCACGGTGGTGAACCATGAATGGCAGTCAGGGATGGGGAGTTCCCTCCTGCTGGGCAACGCCGCCGCCGATCCCCGGGACCACCTGATGATTGCCCTCGTGGACCAGCCCGGCCTGTCTTCCCTGGCGGTGGCGCGGCTGCTTGCGTCCCACAGTCCGGGCCGGGTCACCGCAGCCGCGTACGACGACGGCGCTGCCGCAGCGCAGGGTGGGGACGGCGGGCTCCGCCGCGGCCACCCCCTGGTGATCGATGCCTCCCTGCGCCAGGCCGTGGCTGCAACCGTGACGGGCGATGCCGGGGCGCGCGCCTTCCTGCGTAACCACCCGGAACTGGTGGACGAGGTGGATTGCAGTGATCTCTCCAGCGGCCTGGATGTTGATACGCCGGAGCAGCTCTACCTGCTGGACTAGCCCTACGTGCTGGGCTGGGTGGTGATGCTTCCGGCCAGGAGCAACTCCTCCAGACCGCGCTTGAAGCCCGAGCGTCCGCCGTGGGCCGGATGCCGGACCTTGGGCGCATCCATTCCGCTGGCCAGCAGGCTTCGGTGCGCGACGTTTCCCACGGCCACCACGGTTTGGATGGCGAACAGTTCCGCCAGCTCCTGCCAAAACAGAGTTCCCAGCCGGGCTTCGGCAGCCGTTGGCGTCCGGTTGGACTGCGGCTTCCCCGGAACATGGGTATGCCAAGGGCACGCGCTCCACAGCAGGGGAAGGAACTGCAGCTCCGCCAGGACGCCCCACATCACCGTTGCGGTGGGCTCGGCCGCAACAACCGCCGCCTCCGGCGGCAATGCGTAGCCCTTGCCCGGCCCGAACAGGCCGAAGGAGTTGGCCGGCCCCTGGAACATGGTGCGGTTGGTGAAGGGGACACCGGTGATCCGCATTCCCCTGAAGCCCGGGGCTTCGCCCAACAGGAGCACCTTCGGCGAGCGGTCCCCCATCTCCTCCAGGTAAAGCTCCAGGTTGCGCCGGCGCACGGCGTTCTCCGGGACACTGTGGTCAAAGAAGTTGTTGCGTCCCGGAACCGTGGGCACGGCTGCGAGCCGTTCCACGAAGCCGCCGGCGGCAGGCGCTTTCATCTGCAGTGTTCCCGGAACCCCCAGGAGTCCTGCACGCTACCAGCGCGGGTGGATGGCTTCGCGGAAGTAGTGGTCGTAAATCCAGCGGACCCCGGCGTCGAACTCTTCGCTGACGGCCACGGAAGCCGCGGCAGCGTTCGCCGCTGCCTGGTCCACGTTCCGCGCCCCGGGGATCACGGTGGTGACGCCGTCCTGCGCGGCAATCCAGGCGATGGCTGCCTGGGCCGTGGTGGCACCGGCAGGCACAAGCTGCTCGAACTCGGCCACGGCCTTCAGCCCCAGCTCATAGTCCACGCCGGAGAAGGTCTCGCCGACGTCGAAGGAGCCACCGTTGCGGTTGTAGTTCCTGTGGTCGTTCTCCGCGAAGGTGGTTTCCTTGGTGTATTTGCCCGAGAGCAGCCCCGAAGCCAGCGGCACCCGGGCAATGATCCCGACGTTGGCAGCTTTCGCTGCGGGCAGGACTTCGTCGAGGGGCTTGAGCCGGAAGGCGTTCAGGATGATCTGGACGGAGGCGGTGCCCGGGTGCCGGATCGCTTCCAGCGCCTCATCCGTGCGCTCCACGCTGACGCCGTAGTTGCGGATGGCGCCCTCGGAGACCAGGGTGTCCAGCGCGTCGTACACCTCGGCGTTGCTGTACACGGGCGTGGGCGGGCAGTGCAGCTGAACCAGGTCCAGGGTGTCCGTCCCCAGGTTCTTACGGGACCGGTCCACCCACTGGCGGAAGTTGGCCAGGGTGTAGTTCTCCGGCTGCTGGTCCACGCGGCGGCCCATCTTTGTGGCCACCGTGATATCCAGGCCGGGATTGTCAGCCAGGAACTTTCCGATGGCCTGCTCGCTCTTGCCGTCACCGTAGACGTCGGCGGTGTCGAAGAAGTTCACCCCTGCTTCCGCGGAGGCTGCCAGGACGGCCTGCGCCTGTGCCGGGTCAACGTTGCCCCAGTCAGCGCCAAGCTGCCAGGTTCCCAGCCCGACGATGGAGACGTTCCGTCCGGTCTTGCCTAAAATCCGCTGTTCCATCCCTCGACTATAGGCCGAGGCTGCGCAGCCACCGGAATTTTACGGCACCCGCCACGCCGGATCCTCAGATGGCCGAGCGCTGCAGGTTGGGCACCAGCCCCGCTTCCTTCAGGCCCAGGTAGATCTTGTCGCGTGCAATGGGCAATGAGGTAAAGCGCACCCCGGTGGCGTTGCGGATTGCGTTGGCCAGCGCCGGTGCAACCGGGTTGAACGGGCTCTCGCTCATGGATTTTGCCCCCAGCGGCCCCAGTTTGTCGTTCGTGTCGGCAAAGTACACCTCACTGCGGGGAACGTCGGCAAAGGTGGGGATGTGGTACTGCCGGAGGATGTCCGTGGTGACCCGGCCGGCGTCGTCAACCACCACCTCCTCATACAGCGCGGCACCCAAGGCCTGGGCAATCCCGCCTTCGATCTGGCCGCGGCACTGGCGCGGATTAACCACCACGCCGGCGTCCGCGGCCTGCACGCTCTGCAGGATTTTCAGCTCTCCCGTGCCGCGGTTCACCGCAACGCGGAAGCCGTGCACGTTGAACGCCACGGAACGCGGCGTCCCGCCCCAGCGTCCCTCCGCCGCGAGTTCGACGCCGGCGTCAGCGGCCGCCTGTGCCAGTTCGGCCAGCGGCACGGACGTTCCGTCAATGACCACCGAGCTACCGGCGAGGACGCAGGCCGAGGCCTGGGTCTGGCGGATGCCGGCTGCGAAGGCGCGGATCCGGACGGCGAGTTCCTCCGCGGCGGCGAGCGTTGCCTTGCCGGCCACCACGGTTCCGGCCGAGCCGAAGGCCCCGGTATCGTGCTCAACGAGGTCGGTATCGGACTGCCGCACCACCACCCTGGCGGCCTCCGTGGACAGCGCCGTGGCGGCCAGCTGGGCGTGGACGGTGGTGGTGCCATTGCCGAACTCGGCGGTTCCGACGTCGGCCTGGTACGTCCCGTCTGGCAGGAGCCGGAGGCGGGAGTGGGCAAAGTGGCCGCGCGGGGGCACGGTGTCGATCATGGAGAGCGCCGTGCCCTCGCCGGTGAGCCAGTCCGGGCCCAGTTCGTCGAGGCCGGCGGCGCGATAGCGTTCCCGGCCCCGGGCCAGGGCTTCGCGGACCAGGCTCAGGCACTGGTCCAGGCCGTAGCTGCCGTAATGGACGTCCTCCTCGGGCTCCGGCTGGGTGGACAGCATCCGGTCGCCTTCGCGCACCATGTTCCGGCGGCGGAACTCGAACGGGTCCATGCCGATGCCGGCTGCGAGCTCGTCCATGGCCGACTCGATGGCGAAGATCATCTGGCTCAGCCCGTAGCCGCGGAACGCCCCGGCCGGGACCGTGTTGGTGTACACCGCATGGGCGTCCACTTTTTTGTTGGCGCAGTTGTAGACGCTCAGGGATTCGCCGCAGCCGTGGAACATCACGCCGGGTCCGTGGTTGCCGTAGGCGCCGGTGTTGGTCAGGACGTCCAGTTCCAGGGCGGTGAGCCGTCCGTCATTGCTGGTGCCGGCCTTGAGCTTGATGGTGAACGGATGACGGGTGGTGGTGGCCGTGAACTGCTCGGTCCTGGTCAGTTCCAGCTGGACCGGCCTGCCCAGTTTCAGGGCTGCGAGGGCCACGATGTCCTCGGTGAGGACTTCCTGTTTTCCGCCGAACCCGCCGCCTACGCGGCCGGCCACCACGTGCACCTGCTCCTCCGGGAGCCCGAAGACCCGGCACAGCGTCCGCCGGACCAGGAACGGGACCTGGCTGGACGTGCGGACCTGCAGCCTCCCGTCGCCGTCCACTGATGCGATGGCCGCATGGGTTTCCAGGGCCACGTGCTGGACCCGCTGGGTGCGGTAGGTCTGTTCATGGATGAAGTCCGCGGCGGCGAAGCCCTCGGCCACGCTCCCCAGTTCGGAGTGCAGCTCGGCCACCACATTGCGGTCGGGCCGGGAAATGCGCGCCACAGTTCCATCCTTGTCCCCGTGCACCAGGGGCGCACCCGGCTGCAGTGCATCCCGGGGTGAGAAGACTGCAGGGAGTTCCTGGTACTCCACCTCCAGTGCGCGGACCCCGGCCTCTGCGGCGGCCACCGTTTCGGCCACCACCGCGGCAACCCGCTGGCCCCTGAAGCGCAGCACGTCATCCAGCACGCGGGTATCGTCCGGGTCATCGGTGAACAGTTCGTGCTGGGCAGTGGAGAACAGCTGTTCCGGTGCGTCCTTGTGGGTGAAGACGGCCACCACGCCCGGTACCTTCAACGCCTGTCCAGTGTTGATGGAGCGCACCCGGGCATGCGCGTGCGGCGAGCGCAGGAGCTTGAGGTGGAGCAGTCCCTGCAACTGGTCGGTGGGAACGTCCAGTGTGTAGCGGGCGGTGCCGGTCACCACGGCGCGGCTGGCGGGTGCCGGAACGTCGTCACCCAGCTGTCCCGGCTCGGGATCCGGCTGCCCCTCCCCCGCAATTCCGGAGCCCTGTCCCTTGGGATCGGGGTGGCCGGCGTGTCCGTAGACAGCGTCGGAAATGGCCCGGTATCCGGTGCAGCGGCAGAGGTTGCCCTTGAGGTTGCGGGGCAGGTTGTCCTTCTGTTCGTCGTTGAACGCAGCGGCCGTCATCACCATGCCGGCCGTGCAGAACCCGCACTGGAAACCCTGGCGCTCCATGAACTGCTGCTGGACGGGGTGGAGGTCTGCCCCGTCGCCGGCGGTGGACGCCAGTCCCTCGATGGTGGTGACGGCGTGACCTTCGGCCCTCACGGCCGGGTAGATGCAGCTGTGCACCGGGGTGCCGTCCACGTGCACGGTGCAGGCACCGCAGTCTCCGCCGTCGCAGCCCTTCTTCACACCGAGGCTGCCCTGCTCCCGCAGGAAGGTGCGCAGGCATTGCCCCGGGCGGGGTGCGGCGTCCGCCTCTTTTCCGTTGATTTCGATGGCCACGTTTCAGGCCCCTTCCTGCTGTGCGTCAAGCCTGCGGTGGTTCGGCGGCCAGAAGTCGCCCGATGCCCGGAGTCCGGGGGCCCCTTCGGGGGCAGCGAGTTCTGCGCGGATCTCTTCCGCCAGGCGGTAGGTCATGTCCCGGCGCCAGGCTGGCAGGCCGTGGATGTCGTTGTGGTAGAGGTCGTCAGGGATGGCCTCCCGGATGGCCGCGGCCAGGTCCCCGGTCTCCGGGACCTCGTCGAAGCGCAGCTGCACAGGCCGCTTGGTGGCCGCGGTGACGGTGAGCACCAGGCGGTGTCCGCCGTCGAGCCTTCCAACCAGCAGCACCCCCGACCTGCCCAGGTTAGTGAGGGACAGGCGGCGGAATGCCACCCTGGATTCAAGGGCCGACGCCGGGAGGAAGACGCTGCGGAGAAGCTCGCCGGGTGCCAGGCAGTTCCGGGCGTCGCCGGTGACGAAGTCCGCCACCGGCACGCTGCGGCTGGTCCCGCCGGGCGCAAGGACTGTGGCTGTTCCGTCCAAACCGGCGCAGAGCGAAATAACCGGACCGGCGGGCAGGGACGTGCACAGGTTGCCGCCCACGGTGGACATGTTCCAGACCTTGAAGGACGCCACGAAGGAGTCGCAGCAGGGCCGGACCAGGTCCAGGGCGGGCCAAGTCCGGCCGATCGCTGCGGGTGCGGCCGGAAGTTCATACAGTTCGGCGATGGTGCAGGTGGCAGCTAGCTCGATGCCTCCGTCAGTGACGGTCACCGGGGCCCAGCCGGAGCTTCCCAGGTCCAGGAGGCGCGTCAGCGGCCGGGGGCCGAACGCCAGGCTGCCGTAGGAGAACAGCACGGTGCCGCCGGCCAGCCACGCGTCGCCGTCGCGCCATTCTGCGGGGTCGGTGGTGGCGACCACGGCCTCGATGGTGTTCATGTCCATGCGATCTCCTGCTGCAAAAGGTTTGTAGGGGCCGGCGCCTTGGCTGGTGCGGGTGCTGACGGCGCGGCGGTCCGGTGGATAGGGCCGGAGGTCTCCCTCAACGGCTGATGTGATGCCGCCGGGTTGCGGGCGGCGATGATTTCGGCGAGGACGGAGACCGCCACTTCGGCGGGGGTCACTGCTCCGATGTCCAGGCCGAGCGGTGAGTGGAGCTGGGCGATCCGCTCCGGGCGCACTCCCCGGTCCAGGAGGGAATCGACCCGTTGGACGTGGCTGCGCCGTGAGCCGAGTGCTCCGATGAACGCGACATCCAGTGCCAGCGCGGCTTCCAGCAGCGGAATGTCGAACTTGGGGTCGTGGGTCAGGACGCAGACCACGGTCCGGGAATCCACCCGCCCCGCAGCCGCTTCTGCTGCCAGGTACTGGTGCGGCCAGGCTGTGACCACCTGGTCCGCCGCCGCGAACCGTGACTGGGAGGCAAAGGCCGGGCGGGCATCCACCAGGGTGACCAGGTAGCCGAGCGGTTTGGCGGCCGGCAGCAGCGCTGCGCTGAAGTCATTGGCACCGAAGACCAGCAGGCGCGGCGGTGCGAGCCTGGTTTCCACCAGGACGGCGGCGTTACTGGTGCACAGCCCTGCTGAGCCCAAATCCAGCACAGCGGTGGTGCCGGCACGGAGCATCGACTCGAGCTGCGCGGCGCTGGCCCGCCAGATTGGTTCGCTGCCGCCGGTACAGTCGCGGCTTTCCAGCAGCGTGGCCAGTCCGCGCTGTCCGGCTGCCTCGATGGCGCCGGGGTCCGGAAGAACGACGGCGCCGCTGCCGCCGGCATCAGGGCGGACGTCCAGCCTGCGGACAAGGGCCACGGGTTCGTCCGGCCCGTACCCCGCCAACTGCCGGACGGCTTCCCCCAGCGCGCACCCGCGGTTCCTGTTGGCCGGCTCGATGTACACATCCAGCTCTCCGCCGCAGGTGAGCCCGGCGGCGAAGGCATCGGCGGCGCTGAAGCCGAAGGTCTCAAGCCGGGCGACGCCGTCGTCCAGGACGTCCAGCGCCGCCGCCACGACGGCGCCTTCGACGCAGCCTCCGGAGAGGCTGCCCAGGACCGCGCCGTCCGCGGACACCAGCATGGAGGTGCCCACGGGCCGGGGGACGGAACCGCTGGCGCGCACGATGGTGGCCACTGCGAAGGGCTGTCCGGCCAGGGCCGGCGCCCAGGTGCCCAGTGACGGGATCAGGTCAAGCATGGCGGCACTCCTTCTTCCGCGCTGCGGTGGTGTCCATATTGTCGTTGCTGCGGGCTGGTTCGGAAAGCATGTGGTCCTGGAAGCGTGTGGGTCGGAAAATGCGCTGCCGTTCCGGACATCCGCTCCCCGGGTCGCGGGGGCGGATGTCCGGAACCGGTGCGCTCAGGCGCCGAGCAGCAGGTTGATGGGTCCGCGGGCGAAGTACACGAGGAACCCTGCGCTGACCACCCACATGAGCGGATGGACCTTCCAGGCCTTGCCGGACGCGGCCCCGATAACGGCCCAGCTGATGAAGCCCACGCCGATGCCATTGGCGATCGAGTAGCTCAGCGGCATGGTGACAATGGTGAGGAAGGCAGGCAGGGCCACGCTGAACTTGCTGAACTTGATCTCGCGGATCTGCGCCATCATCATTGCGCCCACCACCACCAGTGCGGCGGCGGCCACTTCGAGCGGAACCACGCTGGTGAGCGGGGTCAGGAACATCGAGCCCAGGAACAGGACGCCGGTCACCACGGACGCCAGGCCTGTGCGGGCGCCTTCACCGATGCCGGCGGCGGAGTCGATGTACACCGTGTTGGACGAGCCCGAGGTTGCCCCGCCGGCCACGGCGCCGAAGCCTTCCACGATGAAGGCGGATTTCAGCCGCGGGAACGTTCCGTCCTTGTGCGCGACGCCGGCGCTCTTGGCCAGGCCGGTCATGGTGCCCATGGCGTCGAAAAAGTTGGTGAACACCAGGGTGAACACCAGCATGGTGGCGGCCAGGGCTCCGATCCGGCCGAAGGCGCCGAACAGGTCAAAGTGTCCCACCAGGCCAAGATCCGGTGCCGAGACCAGCTGGCCGGAGAGGACCGGGGTGTTCAAGTGCCACCCGCCGGGGTTGGTTTCGGTGGCCGGGCCGATCTTCATGACTGCCTCGACGACGGCGGCCAGGAAAGTGGTGCCCACGATGCCGATCAGCAGCCCGCCCTGGACCTTGCGTGCCACCAGGATGCCCATGGCCAGCAGGCCGATGATGAACACCAGGGTGGGAACCGACGTGATGGAGCCGCCGTTGCCCAGCTGGACGGGGGGTCCGCCGGCCGACGCCTTGACAAAGCCGGAGTCCACAAACCCGATGAAGGCGATGAACAGGCCGATGCCCACCGTGATGGCGGCTTTCAGTTCCTTGGGCACGGCCCGGAAGATGGCGGTGCGGGCACCGGTGATTCCGAACAGGACGATCAGGATGCCGTTGATCACCACCAGGCCCATGGCCTCGGCCCACGTGACTTCCTGGATGACGGAAACGGCCAGGAACGAATTGATGCCCAGCCCGGCGGCAAGGCCGAAGGGCAGGTTGGCGACCAGCCCGAAGAGGATGGTCATGACGCCGGCGGTGAGCCCGGTGACGGCGCCCACCTGCGCTGCGGACAGCCAGCCCCCGGCGACGTCGGTAGGTGCATTGTCCGCGCTGAATCCTCCCAGGATCAGCGGGTTGAGGATGACGATGTACGCCATGGTGAAGAAGGTGACCAGGCCGCCGCGGAATTCCCGCGCAAGCGTGGAGCCGCGCCGGGTGATCTGGAAGAACCGGTCAAGGAAGGAGCCCGGCGCCGGGGGCTTGGGAGTGCTGTTCGCCGGACGTGGGATGCGGGTGCTTGGAGCCGAATGCTCCTCGTGGGAATTGTCCAGGATGGTCATCCCGGCCGCCTAGTAGTCGATCCTGGTTTCGAGTGCGTTCCAGGTGTTGAACGGTTCCAGCGGGGCCGGGGCCTCCGGATCGTCCAGCACCAGCTTCGAGACCGGCATCAGGGAGTTCCGGTCCTTGTTGTCGAAGTACTCGTAGAAAACGGCGTCGTCGAAGCCGACGGACGCGGCGTCATGCCGGTCGGCGGCGAAGATGACCCGGTCCACCCGGGCCCAGAGCGCGGAGGCCAGGCACATGGGGCATGGCTCGCAGCTGGTGTAAAGGGCGGCGCCGCTAAGGTCGAAGGTGCCCAGTTCGCGGCAGGCCGTGCGGATCGCGGTGACCTCGGCGTGGGCGGTGGGATCGTTGTCCGCGGTGACCCGGTTGACGCCGTCGAACGTGCGGCCGTCCGCCGTGACGATCATGGCTCCGAAGGGGCCCCCGCTGTTCAGGACGTTGGCCGTAGCCAACCTGATGGATCTGGCCAGGAACTGTTCGGCCGTGACGGTAGTACTCATGATGCGACTTCCTTTTGCCGGGAAGCCTGATGCCGCTTGCAGGACCAGTAGAACCAGGTGCGACGGTTACCAGGCTTCAGCATGTGCTGTGAAGGTTAAGTTGCGCCTGGTAGATAGCTTCCCGGGGACCGGGTGCCCGCCTTTGGCAGAATCGAGATTAGCACCGGATTGTGGTCCGCGCCATAGTTTTCTGGAAATTTAATTTCGCAATGTGAAATCCATGTTTCGGAGGTTTCACGTTCTCCGGTCACAATCCGCCGGCGTTGACGCACCGCCCGGCCGCCTCTAGCCTAGGTCCCAGCCGAGCCCCGGCCGGGCACCGCCCGCCTTCGCGGGCGCGGCCGCCTGGATCAGCAGACAGGGCCCCACTGAGCTGGCATATCGACCGCGCTCAGGAAGGTCAGCCATGACGCCAGCCACCGCACCCGCCCGCCTCTGGATCCGGAACCCGCAAGCGGCGTTTACCGCCAACCAGCTCGACGCCTCAGGCGGAGTGGTGGTAGGCGGCGCGAAGATCGAGGAGGTTCTCACGGCGGGGCAAGAGCCCGCCGAACCGTGCTCCGCAATCTTCGACGCGCGGAACCACGTACTGCTTCCAGGCCTGGTCAACACGCACCACCACTTCTACCAGAACCTCACGCGCGCCTGGGGCCCTGCGGCGAACGCCCCCCTCTTTCCCTGGCTGCAGAACCTGTACCCGGCATGGGCCAGGCTCACCCCGCGGGACCTTGAGCTCGCCACCACGGCGGCGTTGGCGGAGCTGCTGCTTTCCGGCTGCACCACGGCGGCCGACCACCACTACCTCTTCACCGCGGGCCTTGAGGATGCCATCGATATCCAGGTGGACGCGGTACGCCGGCTGGGAATGCGCGCAACCCTCACGCGCGGGTCCATGACCTTGGGATCGGACGACGGCGGCCTGCCGCCGCAGGCGACAGTGCAGGCGGCTGAGGTGGTCCTGGCCGACAGCGAGCGCCTGGTTGGCTCGTACCACGAGCGCGGCGAGGACGCGGTGATCCAGATTGCCTGGCGCCCTGCTCGCCGTTTTCGGTCACGAAAGAGCTCATGGCCGAAAGCTCCGCGCTCGCCGAACGGCTGGATGTCCGGCTGCACACCCACCTGGCGGAGACCCTGGACGAGGAGGACTTCTGCCGGGAAACGTTCGGACTCCGGACCGTTGACTACCTGGAAAGCGTCGGCTGGCTGACGGACCGCACCTGGCTGGGGCACGGCATCCACTTCAGCGACGGGGAGATCGCCAGGCTGGGTGCCGCGGGCACCGCCGTCGCACACTGCCCCACGTCGAACATGCGCCTGGCATCGGGGACCGCGAGGGTCCTGGAACTGGAGGATGCGGGAGTTCCCGTGGGGCTGGGAGTGGACGGCTCGGCGTCGAACGATGCCTCCAACATGATCCTGGAAGCGCGGCAGGCGCTTTATTTGCAGCGGCTGCGGTACGGGGCGCATGTCCCGGTGGAGCGCGCGCTCGGCTGGGCCACGCGCGGTTCGGCAGCCGTCCTGGGCCGGACCGGATTAGGCCAGCTGGCTCCGGGAATGCAGGCGGACCTGGCACTTTTCCGGCTGGACAGCCTGCGCTTCTCCGGCAGCCACGATCCAGTGGCCGCCTTGCTGCTGTGCGGTGCAGACCGGGCGGACCGGGTCATGGTGGGCGGACAGTGGCGCGTGGTGGACGGGCAGATCCCGGACCTCGATATTGCCGGCCTTATTGCGGAGCACTCCGCTGCTGCCCGCCGGCTGGTGAACGGGTAGCCCGGCCCGGGCCCGCTAAGCGCGCCGTCCGAACCCCGGGAGCGCATGGATCCAGCGTGAGATAGGCCCGGGAACGTGCTCCCGGTCAGGCGGGAGGTAGAAGTCCGGGTCGGTGCCGCCGCCGAGGGGGAGGTAGAACTCCTGGACTGAGGGTGCCGCCGTGGGTGCCGGTGAGACCGGCGTGCTGTCCTGCTGGTACATCTGATCCTCCTTCGAGGGCTTGGATTAGTTCCACAAAATGGAAAACAACTTTTGCTATGTGGAATAGCTTAGGATGCCGTCGGCAGCTTCGTCAATGGTCCGGAGGTGACCCGGTCACAAAATGAATTTTCGGCTTGTGATGTACACCACCGGCTTCCACGGGTACGCTGGATGTTAATTCGTGGCGCATGTCACGTAACCTGGGAGCAGCAGGCAGGGTTGTTAATGAGCTGGCATCAATGGATGCCGGCTCTTTTTTGTTGGGTCGGCACCACCGGAAACGCGCTTGAAATGCGCGCTTAATTTCAGTGACGGAACCTAGGTTCCACTTACCGGAAGTTGGGAACAGACCATGAGCAGCAAGATCATCCTCGGCGACAACCAGTACGGAAAGGCCGAGGTCCGGGTCGTCAAGATCACCCGCGATACCGACCGCCACGAAATCGAAGACCTCAACGTCACCTCGCAGCTGCGGGGGGATTTCACGGCCGCCCACCTCGAAGGCGACAACGCCCGCGTGGTGCCCACTGACACCCAGAAGAACACCGTGTACGCCTTCGCCCGTGAAGGCATCGGCTCCCCCGAAGCGTTCCTGCTTCGCCTCGGTGAGCACTTCACCTCCAGTTTCGACTGGGTGGCCGGAGGCCGCTGGGAGGCCGAGTCCTACAGCTGGAACCGGATCCAGGCCCACGGCACCGAACACGACCATTCCTTCGTGCGCAATGGCCAGGAAGTCCGCACTGCCGTCGTGGTGCGCGATGGCGCCACCACGCACCTGATTTCCGGGCTCAAGGACCTGACCGTCCTCAAGTCGACCGAATCCGGCTTCGTGGGCTACCCGAAGGACAAGTACACCACCCTGCAGGAGACCACCGACCGCATCCTGGCGACCGATGTCTCTGCCCGCTGGCGCTTCAAGACCGGCACCGATTTCAGCACGCTGGACTTCAACAAGAGCTACGACGACGTCAAGGGCCTCCTGCTCGAAGGCTTCACGGAAAAGTACTCCCACGCCCTGCAGCAGACACTCTTCGACATGGGCACCAAAGTGCTGGAAGCACACAGCGAGATCGACGAGATCAAGTTCTCCATGCCGAACAAGCACCACTTCCTGGTGGACCTCTCGCCGTTCGGCCTGGACAACCCCAACGAGGTCTTCTTCGCGGCCGACCGTCCCTACGGCCTGATCGAGGCCACGGTCCAGCGCGAGGACGCCACCCCTGCGGACATCGCCTGGTCGGGCATCGCCGGGTTCTGCTGAACCGCAGCGCCGTCAACCCATCCGGGCCCGGGGTTTCTTTCCATTGGTCATCCCATGGCGCTGCGAAGTGCCCGTGACCTGGGCGGCAGCTCCGGGCCCACGCCCCTGGCCTTTCAGCCACACCGTTAGCCAGACAACGTTAGCCAGACGAAGACGTCTGCCATGAACCAGAAAGTCTGCCATGAACATCAAGAACCCCCTCAAAGCCGACGCCAAACAGCGCCTGAAACGCGCCACCTCCACCAGGCCCGAGGATGAACGGCTCTCAATCGGGAGCAGCTTCGCCTACGGTTTCCAGCATGTCCTGACCATGTATGGCGGCATCATTGCCGTTCCCCTGATTGTCGGCCAGGCCGCAGGCCTATCTCCTGCCGATATCGGCATCCTGATCGCAGCGGCCCTATTCATGGGCGGCCTGGCCACCCTCCTGCAGACCATCGGCATCCCTTTCTTCGGATCCCAGCTTCCCCTGGTGCAGGGCGTTTCCTTTGCGAGCGTGGCCACCATGGTCGCGATCGTCAGCGGTGGAGGCGGGCTGCCCGCCGTCTTCGGCGCGGTCATGGTCTCGGCGGCCATCGGCCTCTTGATCGCCCCGATCTTTTCCAAGATCGTCAGGTTCTTCCCCCCGGTGGTGACCGGCACCGTCATCACCACCATCGGCCTGACCCTGATGCCCGTCGCTGCAAACTGGGCCATGGGCGGCAACCGAAAGGCCGAAAACTACGGCAGCATGGCGAACATCGGCCTCGCCGCCGCCACTTTGGCCCTGGTGCTGCTCCTGAGCAAGGTCGGCAGCGCCACTATTTCACGCCTGTCGATCCTTCTGGCGATGGTCGTGGGCACGGCCATCGCCGCGGCCACCGGGATGGCGGACTTCTCCAAGGTGGGCCAGGGGCCGATTGTCGCCTTTCCGACTCCCTTCCACCTCGGCGCCCCCACGTTCGAGATTGCGGCGATCATCTCCATGCTCATTGTTGTGCTGGTGATCCTGACCGAAACCATGGCTGACATCCTTGCCGTTGGCGAAATCGTGGGAACCCGGACCGACTCCAAGCGCATCGCCGCAGGACTGCGGGCCGACATGGGCTCCAGCCTCATCGCACCGGTGTTTGGTTCCTTTACGCAGAGCGCCTTCGCCCAAAACGTGGGCCTCGTGGCAGTCACAAAGATCAAGAGCCGTTATGTCGTGGCAGCCGGAGGCGTGATCCTGGTCCTGCTCGGCCTGCTCCCGGTCATGGGCCGCGTCGTGGCCGCCGTCCCCACCGCCGTCCTGGGCGGCGCGGGAATCGTACTCTTCGGCACGGTCGCCGCCAGCGGCATCAGGACCCTTGCGAAGGTCGAATACAAGAACAACATGAACCTGATCATCGTGGCCGCGTCCATCGGGTTCGGCATGATTCCGATCGCCGCGCCGACGTTCTATGACAAGTTCCCTTCCTGGTTCGGGACCATCTTCCACTCCGGCATCAGCTCGGCAGCGGTCATGGCGATCCTGCTGAACCTCCTCTTCAACCACCTCAAAGCCGGCAACTCGGAGAACCAGTCGGTGTTCGTGGCGGGGACGGGCCGCGTGGTGCGGGAGGAAGACCTCAGGTGCCTGGCGGAAGGCGACCGTTTCGAGGGCGGCAAGCTCATCGACTGTGAAGGCAAGGAAGTGAAGGTCGAGTCGTCCGAGAAAGCGTCGGAGCACTAGGAGCAAACGCGAAATGGCAGTTCACGGCAGTGTTCCCCAGGAACATTGCTGCGAACTGCCATTCCGGCGGTTAAGCACGACGGCGGCTTGCCGCTTTGGTGCCTCAGGTGCGGTTCAGCTCACGGGAGATTGCCTCGGCCGCCTCCCGGAGGACGGGCACGGCCTTGTCGGCGAAGTGCTCGTCCACGCGGGATACCGGGCCGGAAACAGAGATTGCCGCTGGAGTGGGCGCATTCGGTACCGCCATGGCGAAGCACCGTACACCCAGTTCCTGCTCCTCCTCGTCAATGGAGTAGCCACGCTCCCGGATGAGCTTGAGGTCGGCCAGGAGTTCGTCCACGTCACCGATGCTCTTGGGGGTTGGGGTGGGCATGCCGGCGCGGGTCACGATGCCGCGGACCACCTCGTCATCCAGCTGGGCAAGGATCGCCTTCCCGACGCCGGTGGCGTGGGTATGGGCGCGCCGGCCCACTTCCGTGAACATGCGCATCGAATGCAGCGAGGGAACCTGTGCCACGTAGATCACCATGTCCGAGTCCAGTACCGCCATATTGGAGGTCTCCCCCAGCCGGTCCACCAGCGTTTTCAGCTGCGGACGCGCCACTGCGCCCAACTGCTTGTTGGCCCCCTCGCCCAGGCGGATCAGCCGGGGCCCCAGCGCGTAGCGCCGGTTCGGCAGCTGCCGGATGTAGCCAAGGGACACCAGCGTCCGCAGCAGGCGGTGGATGGTGGGCAGGGGAAGGTCCGTTGACGCGGACAGTTCGCTGAGCGTGACGTCGCCGCCGGCGTCCGTGATGAGCTCGAGCAGTTCGAAGACACGCTCCACTGACTGCACGCCGCCCGACGCTTTTTCTGCCATTCCGTTGTCTCCTACGGTTCGGAATCCGACAACTCTTATCCGCATCGTGAAAAGAGTTGCTTGGAACACCCAACATACAGCACGCCGGTTCACTCCGCGATGAGCCTGGGCCGGTCATATATGCGGAGCTTGTATTTCCATCTTGCAGATAATAATATCCATAATACGAAAACATTTGATTGAGTAGATGCCCGTTCCCGGGCCCAACAGGAGGACATTCAATGGCGAACCCCAGCCCCGGAAATTCGATCACCCTGCGCGTGGAAGCGCCGTCCAGCTTCAGCGCCACCAGCGAGCTCGCAGCAGCCGTCGGCGCGGCAGGCGCCGCCATCACCGCCTTGGACGTCAGCGAATCCCACCATGAGACCCTGGTCGTGGACGTCACCTGCAACACCACCGACGACGAACACGCAGCCCGCGTCAAGGATGCCCTCAACGCGCTCGACGGCGTCAGGGTCCAGCACGTCTCGGACCGCACCTTCCTCATGCACCTGGGCGGCAAGCTCGAAGTCGTCCCCAAGGTAGCCCTCCGCAACCGCGACGACCTCTCCCGCGCCTACACTCCCGGCGTCGCCCGCGTCTGCCTCGCCATCGCCGAGGACCCCGCAGCGGCCCGCAACCTCACTGTCAAGCGGAACACCATCGCCGTCCTTACCGACGGTTCGGCCGTCCTGGGCCTCGGCAACATCGGCCCGGCCGCCGCCCTTCCGGTGATGGAAGGCAAGGCCGCGCTTTTCAAGCAGTTCGCCAACGTGGACGCCTGGCCCGTCTGCCTGGACACCCAGGACACCGAGGAAATCATCATGATCGCCAAGGCAATGGCCCCGGTCTACGGCGGCATCAACCTGGAGGACATCGCCGCCCCGCGCTGCTTCGAAATCGAGAACCGGCTCCGCGAGGAACTGGACATCCCGGTGTTCCACGACGACCAGCACGGCACCGCCATCGTCACGCTCGCCGCCCTGGTCAACGCACTGCGCGTGGTGGGCAAGAAGCTGGACGAGGTGAAGATCGTGGTCTCGGGTGTGGGCGCCGCGGGCTCGGCAATCATCCAGCTCCTCAAGGCACAGGGCGCGCAGCACATCGTCGCCGCCGGCCGCTCCGGTGCCATCCACTCGGGTGAAACGTACGGGGACGAGCACCGCAGCTGGATCGCCTCGAACACCAACGAAGAAGGCTTCGCCGGAACCCTGCACGAAGCCCTCGTGGGCGCGGACGTGTTCATCGGCGTCAGCGCCCCGCACGTGATCGGCGAGGAACAGGTGGCCGCCATGGCGGAGAAGGCCATCGTGTTTGCCATGGCCAACCCGACGCCGGAAATCGACCCTGTCGTTGCT
The DNA here is from genome assembly GCF_034258515.1 of Pseudarthrobacter oxydans. Classification (NCBI taxonomy): domain Bacteria; kingdom Bacillati; phylum Actinomycetota; class Actinomycetes; order Micrococcales; family Micrococcaceae; genus Pseudarthrobacter; species Pseudarthrobacter oxydans. The sequence goes on from NZ_CP139438.1 coordinate 3,736,821, forward strand.
TCGAAGCACGCCGCCGTCGTAGCCACCGGCCGCAGCGACTTCCCCAACCAGATCAACAACGTCCTGGCCTTCCCGGGCTTCTTCCGGGGCCTGCTCGACGCCGGAGCCTCGGACATCACCCCGGAGATGCTGGTGGCGGCCGCGGAGGCCATCGCCAACCGGGTTGCTGACGACGAGCTGAATGCCAGCTACATTATCCCCAGCGTCTTCGATCCCCATGTCGCCGCTGATGTCGCAACAGCCGTTGCCGCCGCAGCCCACGCCGCCAACGTGGCAAACGCAGCTGTTCCGGAAACCGCGGCTCCCGTTGCCGCCCTGGCCGGCGCCTGATTCACCGCCCGACTTCAGCACAAGGAAAGGACCAGAAATGGCCATCACTGTCACGGACCCCCGGCCCATCAACCGCGCGGAGGAAATCCTCACCCCCAAGGCACTGGCCTTCGTGGAGGAGCTCCACAACCGTTTCGCCGGCACCCGCAACGAACTCCTGCAAGCCCGTGCCGCCAAGCGGCAGCGCGTGGCCGAAACCGGCAAACTGGACTTCCTGCCGGAAACCAAGGACGTGCGCGACGGCGACTGGAAGGTTGCGCCGGCACCGGCAGCTTTGCAGGACCGCCGGGTTGAGATGACCGGGCCCGCCTCGCCGGCAAAGATGGCCATTAATGCCCTTAACTCGGGCGCGAAGGTATGGCTTGCGGACCTCGAAGATGCCAGCACCCCCACGTGGGGCAACGTCATCGATGCCATCCTGAACCTCCGCGACGCCGCCCAGGGCACCCTCAGCTACACCTCGGAGGAAGGCAAGGAGTACAGGCTCCGTACGGACGCGCCCCTCGCCGTCGTGGTGGCCCGCCCCCGCGGCTGGCACATGCAGGAAAAGCACCTGCTGCTCGACGGCGAACCCGCCGTGGGCGCCCTGGTGGACTTCGGCCTGCACTTCTTCCACATCGCCAAGCAGCTGGTGCTCAACGGTCAGGGACCGTACTACTACCTGCCCAAGATGGAAAGCCACCTCGAGGCCCGGCTGTGGAACGACGTTTTTGTCTTCGCCCAGGACTACCTGGGGCTGCCCCAGGGCACCGTCCGCGCCACCGTGCTGATCGAGACCATCCCGGCCGCCTTCGAGATGGACGAGATCCTGTATGAACTGAAGGACCACGCGTCCGGCCTGAACGCCGGCCGCTGGGACTACCTGTTCAGCATCATCAAGTACTTCAGGGACGCCGGCGAGGAGTTTGTACTCCCGGACCGCGCCAGCGTTGCCATGACCGCGCCGTTCATGCGCGCCTACACCGAACTGCTGGTCAAGACCTGCCACAAGCGCGGCGCCTTCGCCATGGGCGGCATGGCGGCAGTCATCCCCAACCGCCGCCACCCGGAGGTCACGGAGGCTGCGTTTGCAAAGGTCCGGGCGGACAAGACCCGCGAGGCGAACGACGGCTTCGACGGCTCCTGGGTGGCGCACCCGGACCTTGTTCCCACCTGCCGGGAAGTCTTCGACTCCGTGCTCGGTGACAGGCCCAACCAGCTGGACAAGCAGCGCCCGGAGGTCAACGTCACGGCCGGGCAGCTGCTGGACGTTTCCTCCGCCGACGGGCAGGTCACCGAAGCCGGGCTCCGACTGAACCTGTACGTGGCCATCGCCTACACGGCGGTATGGCTGTCCGGGAACGGCGCCGTGGCCATCCATAACCTGATGGAGGACGCCGCCACCGCGGAAATCTCCCGTTCCCAGGTGTGGCAGCAGATCCGCAACAAGTCGGTCCTCGCGGACACCGGCAACACCGTCACCCGCGAACTCGTGGAGCGGATCCTGGGCGAGGAAACCGAGCGGCTGCGTATCGAATTCGGCGACGAAGCCTTCCGCCGCTACTACAAGCCGGCCAGCGAACTGATCGGGGAAATCTGCCTCTCTGAGGACTACACGGACTTCCTCACCATCCCGGCCTACGAACTGGTGGGCTGAGGCATGGCAGCATCACCCGTGCCGTCGCTGTCCGCCGGAGACCTGGCCGACATTGACCGGCAACTGGCCGCCACGGACCGGCTGCTGGAGCAGAACTACCCGGGCGACGACGGCTCACGCCAGCCCGTCCACACGGTGTACGTCCCTGCGGACCGGTTCACGCCGTCGTTCGCTGCCGAGTGGGGCGCCGAAGCACTGGCTGCGGCCAAGGCCCACGGCGGCTTCGAAAGGCTGGGGTCGCTCCTGGGCCAGGACACCGCACTAGCGGAGGCCGTTGCCCCGCGCGTTCAAGCCAAGCTCTCCAGCGAGCCCATCGAGGACCTGCGCCTCGATTTTGAGGACGGCTTCGGGGACAGGGGCGACGACGCCGAGGACACCGCCGCTGTTGCCGCGGCTTCCGCCGTGGCCGCCGCAGTCGCGGCCGGGTCTGCTCCGCCGTTCATCGGCATCCGGTTCAAGTGCTTCGAGGCGGCCACCCGCTCCCGCGGGCTGCGGACCCTGGACCTGTTTGTCTCCGCCCTGGCCTCCGCCGGGGAACTCCCCGAAGGGCTGGTCCTGACCCTGCCCAAGGTGACCACCGTGGCCCAGGTCAAGGCTATGGACTACGCCGTCTCCCGGCTGGAGGACGTGCACTCCCTCCCGGCCGGACGGCTCCGTTTCGAGGTGCAGGTGGAAACACCGCAGCTCATCCTGGGGCCGGACGGAACGTCGCCGGTAGCGCAGCTCCCGCATGCTGTCCCGGGCCGGATCAGCGGCCTGCACTACGGCACGTACGACTACTCGGCGTCACTGCAGATCTCCGCCGAATACCAGTCCATGGAGCACCCCGTGGCGGACTTCGCCAAGGAGGTCATGCAGCTGGCGGTGGCCGGCACCGGCATCCGGCTCTCCGACGGATCCACGAACATCATCCCGGTGGGCGACAACGTGGAAAACGCCTGGCAGCTGCACGGCAGGCTGGTCAGGCGTTCACTTGAACGCGGCTACTACCAGGGCTGGGACCTGCACCCGGCACAGCTCCCCAGCCGCTTCGCCGCCACCTATGCCTTCTACCGGCAGGGACTGCCCGCAGCCGCAGCCCGGCTGCGGAACTACGTTGAGCAGACCGCAGGCGGCGTCATGGATGAACCCGCCACCGCCCGGGCACTGGCCGCCTTCGTCCTCCGCGGCGTCCAGTGCGGCGCAGTCGGTGCGGATGAAGTCCAGGCGCTTGCCGGCGTCGGACTTCCGCAGCTCACTGCCCTGGCCCACCCGCGTCTCGCCACCACTTCCAACTCCTAGGTAAGGACCTTCTCTTCATGGGCAAGTACTACTCCCCCGCCGGCGGACTGCCGCCGCAGACCCACCTGACCACCGAACGGGCTATCGTCACCGAGGCCTATACGGTGATCCCCAAGGGCGTGATGACGGACATCGTCACGTCCAACCTCCCGGGCTTTTCCAACACCCGCTCCTGGATCATCGCGCGGCCCATTTCCGGCTTCGCCACCACTTTCTCGCAGCTGATCGTGGAAATCGCCCCGGGCGGCGGTGCTCCCAAGGCAGAGTTCGAGGCCGGCGTCGAAGGCGTCATTTTCGTGACCCGCGGCAGGCTCAACCTCAGGCTCAACGGCGAACTGCACCAAATGGAGGAAGGCGGCTACGCCTACCTGGCCGCCGGTGCTGAGTGGGGCCTGGAGAACGTTTCGGACGACGTCGTGTCCTTCCACTGGATCCGCAAGGCCTACGAACGCCTTGAGGGCTACGAAGCCAAGTCCTTCGTCACCAACGAAAAGGACGTGGAGCCCACGTCCATGCCGGACACCAACGACGTCTGGAAGACCACCCGTTTCACGGACTCCAACGACCTTGCCCATGACATGCAGGTGAACATCGTGACGTTCCAGCCCGGCGGCGTCATCCCGTTCCCTGAAACCCACGTCATGGAGCACGGCCTGTACGTCCTCGAGGGCAAGGCCATGTACCTGTTGAACAATGACTGGGTGGAGGTGGAGGCCGGGGACTTCATGTGGCTGCGCGCGTTCTGCCCCCAGGCCTGCTACGCCGGCGGCCCGGGCGAGTTCCGCTACCTGCTCTACAAGGACATGAACCGCCAGGTGCGCCTCACCTGATCCCCTCCCAACTAGGTAGCGCCAAGTGTCGTTTTGAGGCTCCAAAACGACACTTGGCGCTACTTAGTTGGGGGAAAATTGGTGGCATGGGCACAAACTGGGGCCGCGGGTCGAAGCGGGTCGCGGCTGTCCTGTGCGCAACCCTGCTGGCAGCGTCCCTGCCCGGCTGTACCGGGGAGCCGCAACCTCCGGAGCCTGAGCCGGACAAGCCTGCCGCTTTCGCCCTCCTGGAGGACTTCAGTGCCCGGATGCTCGCGGAAGGCGCTCCCGCAGTCCTGGTCTCCGTCCGGACCCGGGGCACCACCTGGACGCATGCCGCCGGCGTGCGGAGCCTGGAAACGGGCGAGCCGGCCACGGTTTCCGATCCTGTCCGCGTAGGTGGCATCACTGAATCCTTCATCGCGGTTTCGGTGATGAAGCTGGCGGCGGAGGGGAAGCTTGACCTGGACGCCGGGGTAGACCAATACCTGCCCGAGTTCGGCAGCGTCCTCCATCCACCCGGCCCTGTGACTGTCCGCCAGCTTTTGACGCACGAATCAGGACTTCCCGACTTCTCGGTCCCCCTCCTGGCGTCCGGCAATTGGGCGGAAACGATGAACCGGCCGCTCAGCCTTGAACAGCAACTGGCCCTGGCCGCCACCTTGCCGTGGGACGGCCGGCTGGCACGGATCTTCGACTATTCCCGCTCGAACTATGCAGCCCTGGCACTGATTGTCGAGCGGCTCCGCGGCGAAGGGATCGAGCAGGTCCTCGCCGATGACACGGCCAGGCCCCTGGGCCTGGCGAAAACCCGGCTTGGCGGCTCCCCGCCCATGGGAATGATCCACGGCTACGTCGCCCTTGAAGGCAGGCGCACGGACGTCAGCATGCCGGCCTGGCAGGCGGAATCCCCTTCAACCGGGGCCGTGTCCACCGTGGAGGAAGTGAACAGTTTCTACGCCGCGCTGCTGGAGGGCAGGCTGCTTCCTCCGGACAGCGTGACGGCCATGAAGGGCGGCTACTCGCAGTACTACGGTTTTGCCCTGCGCCGCTGGAACAACACCTGCAACAACCGGTTCTACTATGGCCTTCCCGGTGATACCGACGGCTACGGCACGGTTGCCATGACCAGCGAGGACGGCCGCAGCCAGCTGGCGCTGGCGGTCGCCTACCCTCCCGCACCGCCCACCCTCGAGCTCAACCCGCTGATCCTTGAGATGCAGGACGTGGCCCAGGAAGCCCTCAACACGCTGTGCTGAGGGCTTCGTGCCGGGGTTTCACGCCGGGTTCAGGCGCCGGGGTTGAGGACCACCTTGATGCAGCCGTCCTCTTTCTTCTGGAACTTCTCATACAGGGCCGGCGCCCCCTCCAGCCCCGAACGGTGGGTGACCAGGTCCATCACACCCAGCGGATCGGCGTCGTCCTCCACCAGCGGCAGGATGTCCTCGGTCCAGCGCCGGACATTGCATTGCCCCATCCGCACCTGGAGCTGCTTGTCGAACATGGCCAGCAGCGGCATGGGGCTCGCCTGGCCGCCGTACACGCCGCTCAGGGACAGCGTCCCGCCGCGCCGCACGGCATCGATGGAGGTGTGCAGTGCGGCGAGGCGGTCCACCCCGGCGGTCTCCATCGCCTTCCGGGCGAGTTTGTCGGGCAGCAGTCCAAGCGCCTGGTGCGCAAAGCCGGCAACCGGGGAACCGTGGGCTTCCATGCCGACGGCGTCAATCACCGCGTCCGGACCCCTTCCGGCTGTCATCTCCCGCAGCTGGTCCGCCACGTCCTCGCCGTAGTCGAGCGTTTCGACGCCGTGCCGCGCCGCCATGGCGCGGCGTTCGGGAACAGGGTCCACGCCGATGACCCGCAGGCCCCGCTGGACGCCGATCCGGCCGGCGAACTGGCCCACGGGCCCTAGCCCGAACACTGCCAGGGTGCCTCCCGGTGGAACGTCCGCGTACTCCACCCCCTGCCAGGCAGTGGGCAGGATGTCGGAGAGGAACAGGTAGCGCTCGTCCGGGAGCTCGGTTCCCACTTTCACCGGACCGTAATCGGCATGCGGCACCCGCAGATACTCGGCCTGGCCGCCGGGAACAGAACCGTACAGCTCCGAGAAGCCAAAGAGCGCAGCGCCGGAACCCTTACTTTTGACCTGGGTGGTTTCGCACTGGGACTGGAGGCCCTGGCTGCACATGAAGCAGTGGCCGCAGGAGATGTTGAAGGGAACCACCACCCTGTCATCCTTGCGGAGGTTGGTGACGGCGCTGCCCACCTCCTCTACGATGCCCATCGGTTCATGGCCGATCACGTCGCCCTTGTGCATGTACGGTCCCAGGACCTCGTACAGGTGCAGGTCCGAGCCGCAGATTGCCGTAGAGGTGATGCGGACAATGGCATCGGTGGGTTCCTGGATCACGGGATCAGGTACTTCTTCCACGCTTACCGAGCGTTTTCCTTGCCAGGTCAGTGCTTTCACGATTCGCCTTTCTGGAGGTTCTGCCTTCAGTCCGGGCCGCAGCCCGTCATTCGACGCTATCGGCTTCCAACAGAAAAGATAAGTAGGCTGACTAAATACTTGCCGTCCCGGCCCCGGGCTCCTAGCGTGGGAAGGGCCAGCTCCGCAGCTACGTATGAAAGAGGAACGCCATGTCGCTCTACCAGCCGGAACCCGTTGAGATCTCCACGCGCATGCGGCCCGGCGAGTGGAGCGAGGAAAGCCTGGAGGCGCTCGTCAACAGCTACCGGACCCGCATCATGGAGATGGGAGCCAACATGGCGGAAGTGCTCACGGACATTGAGCGGAACGACGACGGATCGGTCAAGGTTGCGGTGGTATGGAACAAGGCCGCGAATGCAGGCGACGAGGACGCCGTTGCGGGCGGGCAGGCGCCTTGACCCGGCGTGGTACCAAGCCTGTGCAATGCGGTTTCAGGGCCGCGCGAGCAGCCGGCCGATGGCACTTGACGTCAGGTTTTGCAGCAGGTCCTGCGGCCCTTCATAGACTTCCACCGCCCCCGCCTCCCGGAGTTCGGCGGCGCTGACTCCGCCGCAGGTAACACCGATGGCGGGAATCCCCAATGCCCCCGCGGCCAGCATGTCCCAAACGGCGTCTCCAATGAAGACGGCGTCCGCGGCCTCCACGCCGATCGCGTCGAGTGCCGCCACCAGGATGTCCGGGGCGGGCTTGCTCTCCTTGGCGTCGTTGGCGCTGGTGGCGCTGTCAATGAAGGCATCGGCGTCGAGGACGGACCCCATGACCGCAAGGTCCTTCTTGCGGGCGGATGAGGCCAGCGCAACGGCCAGGCCGCCGGCATGGCATTGGGCCAGCAGGTCCTTTGCCCCCTTGAAGGCGCGGAGCGCGGGCCAGTGGGATGCATAGAGCGCACCATGGCTGGCCATCACCTCCGGGTCCGCGGACCGGTCCCGCCCCTCGGGCAGGAGGCTGTCCACCAACCGGTCGCCGCCCATGCCCACATAGTGGTGGATGGAGGCCATGGGGATGTCATAGCCGTGCTCTCGGAAGGCGCCCCACCAGGCAATGGTGTGGATGTAGGACGAGTCGATCAGGGTCCCGTCAACGTCAAAAAGAACCCCCCGGCGTCGCCCGCCAGGGGGTGTGGTGCCTTGGGGTGCCATCAGCCTACCGCTGCCCGTTTGGCCGCAGGGGCCTTCTTTCGGCGGGCTGCTTCCTCCTTGGCGGAGTTCACGGGGCGGACGCGTTCCCGGAGAACCGTACCGGCGCCGTCGTGGCTCTTATCCCGGATCAGGCCGGTACCGGCAATCTCCCGCGCCAGTGCCACGCCGGCAACCGCGGCCCTTTTGGTGGGAAAGGTGACCGAGATGGCCATCAGGCTCCCTGCTCCGTCCAGCATCCGGATCCTGTAGCCGCCGTCAGGCGCATCCACGAGCTCAAAATACCCGGCCATGCAAATCACTCCTCCGTCAGTCACCGCGTTGTGCTTTGTTGGAGCACTCCATGAGGTGTTAGTAAGTATACTTATCTATTGCGCGAAGGAGAAGAGACCCCGGGCCGCGCCGCCTCAGCACGGTTCCGCCGCCTCCGGCGGAATGGGGGTGTCACTCCGCCGAACCGTATCCTGATGGAGCTCCAAAGCGCTAGTCACAAGCGCGAAGTGACTGAAGGCCTGCGGCGTATTGCCCAACTGCCGGCCGGCTTTCACGGCCCACTCCTCGCTCAGCAGGCCGACGTCGTTCCGCAGGTCCAGCAGCCGCTCGAAAAGCTCCCGCGATTCCTCGTGCCGTCCCGCGCCCAGCAGTGCCTCCACCAGCCAGAAGGAGCACGCAAGGAAGACGCCCTCGTCCCCCGGCAGGCCGTCGTCGCTCTCTTCAGGGCGGTACCGCAGGACGAACCCGTCCTGCGTAAGGTCACGCTGGATCGCCTCGATGGTTCCAATCACCCGGGGATCATCGGGCGGCAGGAACCCTACGCGCGGAATCAGGAGGAGGCTGGCGTCCAGCTCGGACCGGCCGTAGGACTGCACGAAAGTATTGCGGGCAGCGTCAAAGCCATTGGCCATGACGTCCTGGCGGATGGTCTCCCGCAGCCTTTCCCACCGCTCGGCCGGACCCGGTAGCCCGGACTCCCGGACGCCTTTCACCATCCGGTCCGCCGCCACCCAGGCCATCACCTTAGAGTGGGTGAAGTGGCGGCGCGGGCCCCGCATTTCCCAGAGGCCGTTGTCCGGCTGGTCCCAGATCGTCTCCAGGTGTTCCATGAGGGCCAGCTGGACGTCCCAGGCCTCGTCCGGATGCGTCAGCAGCGAATTCCGGGTCAGCGCGAGGCAGTCCAGCACTTCGCCCCAGACGTCCAGCTGCAGCTGCTCCGCCGCTCCGTTGCCGATGCGCACCGGAGACGAATTCTCGTAGCCCTTCAGCCAGGGCAGCTCCATCTCCGGCAGGCGGCGCTCGCCGTGGATGCCGTACATGATCTGCAGGTCCGCGGGGTCTCCGGCCACCGCCCGGAGCAGCCAGTCCCGCCAGGCGGCCGCCTCCGCCGTGTAGCCGGCTGCCAGGAGGGCCTGGAGCGTCATGGTGGCGTCCCGCAGCCAGCAGTAGCGGTAGTCCCAGTTGCGGGGGCCGCCCAGCTGCTCCGGCAGGGACGTGGTCACGGCCGCCACGATGCCGCCGGTGGGGGCGTAGGTCAGCGCCTTCAGCGTCACAAGCGAGCGCACAACCGCGTCCTGGTACTTCCCCTTGACGGTGCACTGGGAAGCCCAGCCGCGCCAGAAGGCGGACGTGGTGCGCAGGACTTCCTCCGCGTCCACCGTGTGCGGCCGGGCCACATGGCTTGGCGCCCAGGTGAGCACGAACGGGACGCGGTCCCCGGCGTTGACCGTGAAGTCGCTGACGGTGTGCATGTTCTCGCTCTGAAGCGGCGCGGGCGTGACGAAATAGACAGCATCCGGGCCTGCGATGGCGTGGAGCCCCAGCTTGTCCCGACGGACCCACGGGATGATGTGGCCGTAATCAAAGCGGAGGACAAGCTCACTGTGCATCGGCACGCTGCCGCTCACCCCCTCAACGATGCGAACGATGTCCGCCACGGAGTCGCGGGGCGGCATGAAGTCGATGACCCGCACGGTGCCGTCGGGGGTTTCCCACTCCGTCTCCAGCACCAGCGTGCCGTCCCGGTAGGCCCTCCGGGTGCACGGCCCGCCGCTCTTGGGCGCCAGCAGCCAACGGCCGGCCTCCGGCGTATCCAGCAGCGAGTTGAAGCAGGCCGGGGAATCGAACCGGGGAAGGCACAGCCAGTCGATGGAGCCGTCCTTGCTGATCAGGGCCCCGGTTTGAAGGTCGCCGACCACCGCGTAATCTTCAATTCGCGCCATGTCCTTACCCTGCCACAGCCGCCCCGAAAAGGAAGGGCATCCGCCGGTGTAGCCTGAAGGAATGCCGGCCGGCGGGAAGGAACTATGGCAATCCACATCGGAACCTCCGGCTGGAGCTACGACCACTGGGAAAACGTCCTCTACCCGCCCAAATTGCCGGTGAGGGACAGGCTTGCCCACTATGTCTCCCGCTTCAGCACCGTTGAGCTCAATGCCAGCTTCTACCGCTGGCCCCGGGACACCACCTTCGCGGGCTGGAACCGGCGGCTGCCGCACGGCTTCACCATGTCCGTCAAGGCTCCCCGCGGCCTGACCCACGCCCGGAAGCTGTACCAGCCGGAGGTGTGGCTGGAGCGGATCGAGCGGTGCTGGCACGAACTCGGTGACAAACGGGCAGTCCTCCTGGTCCAGTTGCCACCCGGCATGGAACGCGATGACGCCCGGCTGGAGTACTTCCTGGCCATGGTTCCGGAGTGGATCCGGGTGTCCGTCGAGTTCCGGCATGCGAGCTGGGACAGCCCGGAGGTGTACGCCCTGCTGGAACGGCACCAGGCCGCCTACTGCATCATGAGCGGGGCCAACCTTCCCTGCATCCTGCGGACCACCGCCCCGTTCACGTATGTCCGGCTGCACGGCCCGGACCACGAGCACCTCTACGCTGGCTCCTACTCGGACACCGACCTGCACTGGTGGGCGGACCGCATCCGCGAGTGGTCCGGCAACGGCCTGGACGTGTATGCCTATTTCAATAACGACGGCGGCGGCAACGCCGTGCGGAACGCCGAGACCCTGCGCTGGATCCTGGGGGAAGGGTGACGTCACGGAGTGAGGGCAAGCAGCCGGAAGTGGCCCCGCGCGGTGCAGCCTGTGGCAGAGTGGTTCCATGGACACGGCTCCCCAGACCCCGCCAGAGCATGCAGCAACACCCACAGACCACGGCGGGACGGACCACACCCAGCTCTACGGAAACCAGGTGTTCAGGTTTGCGCACCGGATTTCGGATGCCGTTAACACCGTTCGCATCCAGTTGGCCAAACGCTGGAAGTTCGTTCCCCAGACGATCGCCTACCAGGGCTATGGCTCAACCAGCATGGTGCGCGTGCTGGGACGGGTCCTCCTGACCCAGAAGCCGTCGCCGGGCAGCAAGGCAGAACATGCAGCCCGGAACGGCAACCAGAACGTCCGCGGCTGGCGCGCCTTCACCAGCGTGCCGTTGCAGTTCACCGACGTCGAAATCACCATCGGCGATGTTGTCACCCACGTCCGGGCTGACCGGGGCGGGCTGATTGACACCGAAGTGGATGTTCAGCTCACGCCCGGCTGGCACACTGCCGTCCTGCGGGGCGAAGGCACCGAACCTGTTGAGGCGAAGATCCGGGTCATTGCCCCGGACGTAAAGTTCGGCATCGTTTCCGACATTGATGACACCGTGATGGTGACGGCCCTGCCCCGGCCTTTCCTGGCGCTGTGGAACACGTTCGTCCTGAGCGAGCGGGCCCGCATGGCCACGCCCGGCATGGCGGTCCTGCTGGACCGGCTGACCGTCGAACACCCGGACGCGCCGGTGATCTACCTGTCCACGGGGCCGTGGAACGCCGCCCCCACCCTGGCCCGCTTCCTGACCCGGAACATGTACCCGTCCGGTGCCCTGCTCCTGACCGACTGGGGCCTGACCCAGGACCGGTGGTTCCGCAGCGGCCAGGACCACAAGCACCGCAACCTGGAACGGCTCGCCAAGGAATTCCCTGACATGCGCTGGCTCCTGATCGGCGATAACGGCCAGCATGACGAAGCCATCTATTCCGAATTCGCGCAGGAGAACCCGGACAAGGTAGCCGCAATCGCCATCCGCCAGCTGTCCATCAGCGAATCGGTGTTCGCAGGCGGCCATTCGGAGGACGGGGACCACACGGCATCCCGGGTTCCGTGGATCTACTCACCCGACGGGGCGGGGATAGCCAAGCAGCTCGCCGCCCTGGACCTGCTCTGAACCTGTCCTAGGCGCTGGCACCCAAAGCCGTGACGTCGTCGCCGTCCGGCGCATCAGCACCAACAACGTCGGTGCCTATGACCTCAACGTCAAAAGCGTCGGAAGCCATGGCCTCCGCGATTGCGGTACCCGCCGCCGCGGCGAGGTCGCGCTCCTCGACGAGTTCCTGGAGCCAGAAGTAGGAGGCTTTGGGCGTCCGCTCCAGGGTTTCGAAGTCCACGTGCAGGAGCCCGAAGGGCTGGTTGTAGCCGGCGGACCATTCGAAGTTGTCCATGAGCGACCAGACGTAATAGCCGCGCAGGTCCACCTTTTCCGCCACTCCGCCCGGGGCTGTTGCCCTGAGGGCGGCCTCAAGGTGGTCGGAGAGGTACTTCAGCCTGCGCTCATCCGGGATGAACCTGGTGTTGGTGGACTTGTCCCGCACGATGATGTCCTCGAAGCTGGCGCCGCCCTCGGTGAGGATGACCGGCGGGAGGTTGGGGTACCGCTCGCCCATCTCCTTCAGGGCCACTGCCATGTATTCCGGCTTCACGGGCCAGCCGTAGGAGGTGATGTCCGCTTCCGGCCAGGTCTCCACATGGAAGGGTGTTCCGCCGTTGCCGGCCGCACTGAGGTCGCTGCCCATGGCCTCGGCCATGCTCGCCGGCACTGCACCGCCGCCCGGGCCAACAGCCACCTTGGTGGGCATGTAGTAGTTGAGCCCGTAGAAGTCCAGGGGCTGGGAGATGAGCTCCATGTCCTCCCCCGGGTGCTCGAACGAGCTGAAGAACTTGGCGGCCCGGATGAGGTCCGGATATTTTCCGGTCAGCACGGGATCGGCGTAGAGCCGGTTCTGGGCCAGGTCCATCAGCCCGGCGCTGACGTAGTCCAGCGGGTTGATGGAATTCGGGACCATGGGCGAGTAGACGTTGGTCATGCCGATTTCGCCAGGCACCTTGGCGGCGCGCAGTGCCTGCACCGCCAGTCCGTGCCCCAGCAACTGGTGGTGGACGGTGGGAAAGGCGGCCAGGAGCAGTTCCTTGCCGGGCGAATGCAGGCCGAGGGAGTAGCCGTTGGTGCTGACAGTCGCGGGTTCGTTGATGGTCACCCATCTGGCCACCCTGTCACCGAATGCCTCTGCCAGGATGCCTGCGTACTCCCCCAGCCGGTAGGCGGTGTCGCGGTTCAGCCAGCCGCCGGCTTCGTCCAGGGCCAGCGGCGTGTCCCAGTGGTAGATGGTGGCCATGGGGGAAATGCCGTTGGCCAGCAGCTCGTCCAGGAGCCGGTCGTAGAAGTCCAGGCCCGCCTGGTTGGCCGGCCCGCGCCCGGTGGGCTGGATCCGCGGCCAGGCGAAGGAGAACCGGTAGGAGTCCACGCCCAGCTGCTTCATCAGGGCAACGTCCTGGGGCATGCGGTGGTAATGGTCGCAGGCCGTCACCGGGCTGTGGTTTTCGACGATGGCGCCGTCCTTGGCCGCAAAGACATCCCAGCCTGCCGGCCCGCGGCCATCCTCGTCCAGCGCGCCCTCGATCTGGAAGGCTGCGGTGGCAACGCCAAGCGTAAACCCGGGCGGGATGAGTGCGGCGAGGTCTTTGGCGGTGATGTGCATCGGCGGGCCTTTTGTGACGGAGCGTGTGAGTACGTCTCAGGATGGCACAGCTGGGGGCAACTGACGAGCGGAACCAGCGGCCGCTACTGGGAACCGAACAGAAACTCCTTGGCATGCGCCACGGCCTTGCGGAACGCGTCATTCCGGAGGGTCACCAGATGCTCCGATTCACCGTCGGCAGGTTCCAGGTAACCGGTGTAGCCGGGGCGCAATACCCAGATGTCCCCCGCGGGCGGAAGGTAGAAAACCCCGAAGGACCGCTGCTGCTTTTCATCGGCGGTCCAGACCGGCACAACGGCCAGGGCAGCGCCGGTGGCCGGATTGATCCACTGGGCACGGGGCAGCGGCTGCTCATGCGCCTCGGGGTCCAGGAAGGGGGCAGTGCCGGGACCCCATCGCTGTTCGAAGCGCTCGTGGAACGCCGGGATCAGGGGTGAGTCGTAGCGGCGCCATTCGCTCATTCGGTTCTCCGCCTCCTCGCGGTTGTCGTTGTACTCCATCAGCCCTGCGTCAGGCCCAGGGCCCGCTCTCCCACCGCACCGGGGTGACCCTGATGGCGGGTCCGGAAGAACCGGCCTGGCTGCGCACCTTGCGGACGGGGATGGCCTGGGCAGCGGCTGCTGCCCGTTGCTGGTCATAGGCGGCACGCCGTTGCGGATCGCGCAGTACATTGAACGCCTGCATGATCTCCAGGAGCTCCCCCTGCGGGGTGGCCCCGCCGTCGACGTCCGGATGGTGGCTGCGCATGAGTGCCCGGTAGGCGCGGGAAATCTCCTGTTGGGTGGCGTGTGGCTGGACCCGCAGGATTGCGTAGTAGTCGGGGGTGTTCGTCATGTGCTGCCCTGTTCCGGGCACGGGCAACGCCAAGGGTTGCCCGTGCCCGCCGCCCGTGGCTAGGTTCCGATCTCGTGCTTCTCGCTATGCTGTGTCTGGATCTCGATCTTGCGCGGCTTCGCTTGCTCTGCCACCGGGATCCGCAGGGTCAGGACGCCCTGGTCGTAGCTGGCCTTGATGTTGTCAGTGTCCAGGGTGTCGCCGAGGATCAACTGCCGGCTGAAGACACCGCGGGGGCGCTCGGAAGCCACCAATTCCACATTGGGCTGCGTGGGGTCCTTGCGCTCCGCCCGGACCGTGAGGACGTTGCGTTCAACGTTCAGGTCCAGTGAATCAATCTTCACGCCGGGAAGGTCGAACGCCACCACAAACTCGCCGTCCTCCTGCCAGGCGTCCATCGGCATGGCAGCCGGGCGGGCGGCGGTCCCAAAGACCTGCTGCGTGAGCCGGTCCAACTCACGGAACGGGTCCGTGCGCATCAACATCATTTCCCACTCCTTCAGCTCTGTAGGTGTTTATCCGTGTCATATCCATCCTCCGTAATCTATGGTGATGGATATAGATTTTTTATAGCACTCGTGGGAAACTGAGGCAAGGCTACCGGACGGATTTTGGAGAACTTATGGCATCGCAGGAAACCGGGCGGCCGCCCGGCCCCAATGGCAGCAACCGCGCGCTGTACGCCATCTCCGTTGCGGCCAAGCTGGCGGGAACCGGCCAGCAGAACATCCGGCTCTACGAGACCAAGGGCCTGCTGACCCCGTCGCGGACGTCCGGCGGAACACGGCAGTACAGTGACGACGACATCGCCGTCCTGCTGCGGATCGGCGAACTGCTTGAACAGGGCCTTAACCTCGCAGGCGTGGCCAAAGTACTGGAACTTGAGGCCGCCAACGTCAAGCTGCACCGGGCGCTGAAGCGTGCCCGGTCGCGGCCGCCGGGCTAGGGCGGTTCCGGCTTAGTCCTTGGGCGAATCGGCCTTGGACAGTTCCCCGGTGATCCGCTCCCCCGGGATCCGGGCCGTGCGCCAGGTGTCCAGGGCTATGACCCCGCCGAGGATGATCAGTGAAAGGGACAACGACGCGAGGGCGTCGCTGAGCCAGTGGTACCCCAGGTACAGCCGGCTTACCGCCGCAAGGAAGATACCAATCCCCGCCCCCACGAAACCCAGGACGGCGGCGCGGGGATTGCGGCGCCGGGAGAAGATCAGGAAGGCCCCCACCAGGAGGAAGTCGCAGGCTCCCAGGACATGCCCTGAGGGGAACGAGAAGGTGTGGTCGATCCCGAACAGCATCTGCTCCACGGGCGGCCGCGAGCGCCGCACGATCTGGAGGATGATCTGGGAAACGATCACCCCGGTGATCATCGCGGACGCCAGCAGGATGGGGCGCCAGGCATGCTTCGCCGCGAACCCCCACGCCAGGATCACCACCAGGACGATGATGGGCAGGGCAATCGGGCCGAAGACCACAGCCAGGAAAATCATGATGACTGTCAGCGTCTGTGACCTCAGCCCGAGCAGCCAATCGCGGACGGGCACGTCGGCTGCGGACAGGCCATCGGCCTGCAGCACGCTGACCAGGGTGGCAATGAACAGAAGGGTTCCCGCCGTCGCCAGGATAATGGCTGCCCGGTACAGCCCGCGCCGGTCGGCCGGATCCAGGTAGCGTTCCTCAACCACGAACTTGTCGTGGAAGGCACGCCACTTGCCGGTACGATGCTTGGTTCCCGAGCCTGCTGATCCCTGTTGTCCCACTGTCATACCCGTCCCTGCGCCGTGAAGTTTAACCTAGGGTGAAGATTATCCCGCACGGGCCGCGTTGGCGCCGTTTGCCCGCATTTTCCATGCAGTGACGCCCTGCCGGCCATCCACCGCCAGACCCGGGGTAGCCTGTCTGCATGGGTGCCATGAACGAACTGATTGACGCGCCTGCCGTGAATTCCGTTGCCGCCATCCTGGCGGAATCCGCTCCGAATGTGCAGTGGGACAGCACGGCAGCCGCCGCCCACCTGCTGAGCGACCTCAACCTGCGCGCCAGGACTGACCTGGTGGCCCAGGCATTGCAGGCTGACATTGGAAAAGTCCCGGGGGCGGGATATCCGACGGCGGCGGGCAGCTTCCGCGCCGCACTTGGGTTCGAGGAGTTCACGGGCTGGATCTTGTGGCCGGTTTCGGAAGCTGCCGCCGCACTTGCCGTCGCTTCCGGCTCCGGCAGGGACTTCGACGACGCCATGGCCCTGCTGGCGGAACTGACGCCCAGGCTTACCGGTGAGTTCGCCATTCGCCGCCTCCTCCGCCAGGACCCGGACCGGGCGCTGGCCATCATCCAGGCGTGGACCTCCCATCCGGATGAGCATGTCCGCCGCCTGGCCAGCGAGGGAACCCGCCCTTATTTGCCGTGGGCAGTTCGGATCCCCGCCCTCGTCCAGCGGCCGGAAGCCACCCTTCCCATCCTCAGTTCCCTGTACCGCGACCCGTCCGAATACGTGCGGCGGTCCGTTGCCAACCACCTGAACGATCTTGCCCGGCACGCGCCTTCGGCCGTGGTGGCCACCGCCCGGGAGTGGCTCTCCGCGGCTGATGCCAACACGGGACGGGTGGTCCGCCACGGCCTCCGCACGCTCGTCAAGAAGGGGCATCCTGGCGCCCTGGCGCTCCTGGGCTTCACGCCGGCGCAGGTAGCGGTGGCCGGGCCCCGCCTTGACCGGAAGATCCTGAGGGTGCCCGGCGAACTGACGTTTTCATTCGACATCACCAACACAGGCAGGGCGGATGTGGCCCTGGCGGTGGACTACCTCATCCACTACCGCAAGGCGAACGGCAGCCAGTCGGCCAAGGTTTTCAAGGCCTCAACCCTCACCCTTGCACCAGGCGAGTGCAGGAGCCTGTCCAAACGCCACGCCTTCCGGCAGATGACCACCAGGGTGCACCATCCCGGCATGCACGCCCTGGAACTCCAAGTCAACGGCGCCGTGCACGGGCACGCGGAGTTCGTGCTCGAAACCGCTTAGTAGGAACCGGTGGTGAACTGCCAGGTGCGGCCGGTGAGCTGGTTGCCAGCAAGGTCCCGGACCGCCGTTCCGCCGCCGGTGACCGTCACGGTGTACTTGGTTTTGGCGGCCAGCGGCTGCGAGGGATCCAGGATCCACTGGTTGGTGGTGCCGTTCCGGAACACGTTGGCCGGAACCTGGGCGCCGGTGGCGGCATTCTTCACGGTAAACGTGGTTCCGTTGACGCCCTGGACCGCTTCGCTGAAAGTGACGCTGACGTTGTTGCCACGGCGCACCAGCAAGGCGTTGCTGCCGGGCGTGTACCCGGTGATGGCGGGCGCGGGGCCGGTGAGGAAGCTCCAGCTGACGGAGGCAAGCGGGGTGCCGGCGCTGTCCCGAATGGCGGACGTACCGCCCACCAGCGTGGCCGTGAATGTGGTGTCGGCGGCAAGTCCGGCCGCGGGGTCCAGGGTTGCCGTACGGGTGGTCGCGTTGTAGGAGACGGCGGCGGGGATGGTGGCGCCGGCGGAGTTCCTGAGCACGAAAGTCCCGCCGGTGACGCCCTGGACGGCGGTGCTGAAGGGGGCAGTGACGTTGGTTCCTGCCGCGACGGCAGTGGCATTCGCGGCAGGCGTCACGGCTGTCACCGTGGGAGCGGGGGCAGGGGCCGGAGCAGGTGCGGGAGCAGGAGCGGCCGCAGCAGAGTACAGCAGGCGGTTGGGCGTGCCGCTGGTGGCCCCCGCCACCACCCCTGCCGTGGCGTTGGAGGTGAGCGCGCCGGAGACCTGGGCAGGGGTTAGTGCCGGGTTCTGGGAGAGCAGGACGGCTGCTGCCCCGGCCACGTGCGGTGCGGCCATTGAGGTGCCGGACATTGACGCGGTGGCGGTGGAAGACGTGTGGTACGCCGAGCTGATGCCCACGCCCGGTGCGTAGAGGTCCACGCAGGAACCGAAGTTGGAGAAGGATGCCTGCCGGTCGGCGGAGTCGCTGGCAGCCACTGTCACCGCCGCCGGGACCCGTGCCGGCGAACTGCCGCACGCGTCCACGGCGGAGTTGCCGGCGGCAACCACGGCGGTAACGCCGTCGTTCACCACGGACTGGATGGCAGTGTCCACGGCTGAACTGGCGGCGCCGCCCAGGCTGAGGTTCACCACCGCCGGAGCCCCTGCTGCGTGGTTCGCTGCCACCCAGTCCAGGCCTGCCACTACATCCGAGTTGTAGCCGGATCCGTTGCAGTCCAGCACCCGGACGGGAACGATCGTGGCGCTCTTGGCCACTCCGTAGGTGGTCCCGGCAACGGTTCCGGCAACATGCGTGCCGTGGCCGTTGCAGTCGCTGGAGCCCCTTCCGTCAGCCACGGCGGTCCAGCCGGAGGTGATCCGCCCGGCGAACTCGGTGTGCGAGGCCAGGACGCCGGTGTCCACCACGTATGCGGTCACGCCCGTTCCCGAGGACGCCCAGGAGTAGGAGCCGGAAAGCGGCAGCGGCCTCTGGTCCACCCGGTCCAGGCCCCACGGCGCGGGCTGCTGGGTATCGGAGATGCCCACCAGGGCGTCGGCTTCAACGGACACCACCCGGCCGGACTTCGCGAGCGCCGCCGCCTGGGCAGGGCTGGCGGTGACCAGGGCGCCGCGGATGGCGTGGGTGAAGGTCCGGCCGACGGCGAGGCCCTGGGCCCGCAGCCCGGCCGCCTCGGCGGCTACGTCGGTACCGGGCGCGTACTGGACGATGTAGCGCCCGGTAGCTCCGGGATCAGCCGGCGCAACGGCAGCGGCGGGAAGGGCGGCGGCGGACAGGACTGCTGAGACCAGCACTGCGGCGGCGGGCAGCGCAAAGAATGGAGTGCGAATTTTGGGGTCCTCGTTCGGCGTTTTCGGGCTGCGTGGACAGGGGTTTGTGTCCCCGCCCTACCAAAAGAATAGGAGCCCGCAACGCACCGCGACGTGGTCCTTGCGGGATCCTTCGGCAACCCTTGGCGATTCCTGAGCCCGGGCCGGTTCAGCCGGTTTTGGCACCGCCGACACTGGGGGAAACGTGCGTCCGCCACGTGTGTTCCGGCTCGAATCCCAGCAGCCGCCGCGCCTTGTCGATGGACAGCATGGTCTCGTGTTCGCCCAGGTCCTTGACCACCCTGACCCCCGGGAAAACTTCCGCGGCAAGGCTTGCACTTGAGCGGCTCATGACAGTGTCCGCGTTGGCGATGATGAAGGCCTCGAATCCCGGCTTCCCGTTCTCCAGTGCCCGGGCCACCGCCTGGGCGCCGTCCCGGCCGTCGATGTATCCCCAGAGGTTCCATTTCCGGAGTGTCGCGTCCGAGTCGAAGGACGGAAACCTCTCGTAGTCCGCCACGTCCATGACGTTGGAAAACCGCAGCCCCACAATGCTCAGCTCCGGATCCCAGCGGGTCAGCTCCACCGCCATCTGCTCCTCCAGGTGCTTCACCAGGGAGTAGGTGCTTTCAGGCCGGGCGGGGTATTCCTCATCCACCGGAATGTACGGCGGGTCGACGTCGAACGGCAGTCCCAGCACGGTCTCGCTGGAGGCGTACACCACCTTCTTGATGCCGGCCCTGCGTGCCGCCTGGAACACGTTGTAGGTGGAAAGCATGTTGTTCTCGAACGTGGCGGCGTCAGGAATGATGCCCGGGGCAGGGATGGCGCCAAGGTGCACCACGGCGTCGAAACCTTCGTGCCTGTCATCCAGCCCCAGCAGGACATCCAGGACCTGGCCGTAGTTCCTCAGGTCCACCACCACCAGGCCGGGGCTGCGGCTGCCCTCACGGTCCAGGTTGAGGACCTGGTGGCCGTCCTCCGTGAGCCTGCGGACCACGTGCCGCCCGAGTTTTCCGCTACCGCCGGTTACCGCAATTCTCATCAGGTTTCCTTCATGTTTGTGGCTTTGCGCCAGGTTAGCCGCCAGGTCGGTCGGGGGTCAGTTGCCGCGGCGCGGCGTTCCAAGGAACTTCTCGACGGCGGCGATCGCCAGTCCGGTAATCTCACCGGGATCCCCGCTGCCGTTCACGGACACGAGGATTCCGCGACCGGCGTAGACCGAGACTACTTCATGCGTCTCGCGGTGATAGAGGTCCAGGCGGCGCCGGAACACCTCCACGGTGTCGTCCGTGCGCCCCTGGTCCGCCGCGCGCCGCCGCATCCGTTCTTCCAGCACGGCGTCCGGGGCGGACAATTCGATGACCGCGTCCAGGGCGTACCCCTGCGAGGCGAGCATGTTGTCCAGCTCCGTCACCTGGGGGGCTGTACGCGGATAGCCGTCCAGCAGGAACCCCGCCTGCAGGTCGCTCTCCAGGAGGCGGTCCTTGACCAGCGCGTTGGTGAGGTGGTCCGGGACAAAATCGCCGCCGTCGAGGTAGCTGGCAGCCTGGTTTCCCAGCTCCGTCTCCTGGCTGACGTTGCTTCGGAAGATTTCTCCGGTGGAGACTGCCGGGACGCCGAAGTGCCGTGCCAACTGTTCCGCCTGTGTGCCTTTGCCGGAACCCGGCGGGCCGATGATGAGCAGCCTGGTCATGTTCCTGTCCCACTTCCTGCCCCGTCGGGGCGTGCCGGCCGCCGCTTCGGGGCCCTGCCGCCGGGGCACCGGCGCCTGCTTCATTCTGCGGTAACTTCCCGGCAGGCGCCAGAGAACCCCGCCTTCACGCGTGTCAAAGTGACGCCGCCCCCAGCCGGAGGATGTATATACTTCTGGATATCGGTTTAGCAGCAGGCCGTTGGAGAGTTCTTCGATCCAGCGACCTTCATAACTTGCCTGCATTGCGGCGGGATGCTCGAAGGCGCCGGGTTGTCCTGAGCGAATGGCACCAAAAAACCGTGGCCAGCGAGTCAACAGCAAAACCCGATACATCCATAACCGAGCACCTGCATGAACTGGTCCTCAGCAGCCCTGACGTTGAGGACTTCCTTAATGAACTGGCACAGGTGTCCGCACGCAACCTTTCCGAACCCGGCGACGAAATCATGTGCGCCATCACCCTGCAGCGGCGGCGCAAGGCCGCAACGGTAGCCAGCAGCAGCCCGGAGGCGAAGGCCATCGCGGAGCTTGAGTTCGAGTTCAGCGAGACGCCCAGCCTGGCAGCTTCCACCACCCGGGCGACCATCAGCGTTCCGGACGCGCAGCATGACGGCCGCTGGCCTGAATATTCTTCTGCCGTCCTGGCCCAGGGCGTCCGTTCCGTCCTTGCGCTGCCCTTCCGGCTGGAGGGCGAAACAAAGGCGGCGCTGCTGCTGTACTCGCCCCGGCCGCGCCGCTTTGAGTCACGCATCCTTGAGTTCGCCGAGGACTTCGTGGGCCAGACGTCCCTTGCCCTGCGGCTTGCGGTCCGCTTTGCCCATTACAGCGAGACCGCGGCGAACCTCCGCGCCACCCTGGAATCCCGCACCGTCATCGACATGGCCGTGGGCATCATCATGGCGCAGAACCGGTGCAGCCAGCACGACGCCTTCGAGATCCTGAAGACGGCGTCGAGCACCCGCAATTCAAAGCTGCATGACGTGGCCGCCGTTGTGGTCAATTCGCTGGGGCAGGGGCCTGCACGGACCCACTACGACGGATAGCTTTCACAGGCGGCACGGCAACAGTCAGCGCCTGGCTCGGCGACGCTCCCTGGCCCGACGCTCTCTCACTTAACGCGGCTTTTCACCCAACGGTCTCGCACTTCTGGCGACGGCGGACTCCCGCCGTCGCCGGAAGTTTCCCGTGTGCGCCTTACTTGGCGAGGAAACGCAGCAGCGCTTCGTTGACTTCGGCGGCGTGTGTCCACAGAAGGCCGTGCGGGGCACCTTCAATCTCCACGTATTCAGCGCTGGGCAGGGCCTTGGCGAACAGCCGGCCGGTGGAGTCGATGGGCAGGATGTTGTCCGCCGTGCCGTGGAGGATGAGTGCCGGAACGTCGATCTTCGGGATGTCCGCGCGGAAATCGGTGAGCCAGGTGGGCTGGGCAGCGACAGATGCCGTTGCTCCGGCGCTGGCCGCCAGGTTCCAGCTGGCATTGACGGCTTCCTGGCTTAGTCGGGGCGTACCGAGGAACGTGTCACTGTTGTAGAAGTTCTTGAAGAAGCCGGTGAAGAAGGCGTACCGGTCAGCCGTGACGGATTCTTTCAGCCCGTCGAAGACCTCCTGTGGAACGCCGTCGGGGTTGTCCCCGGTCTTGAGCAGGAAGGGCTGAAGGGAACCAAGGAAGGCTGCCCGTGCCACCCGGGCGGAGCCGTAGGTGCCCAGGTAGCGGGCCACCTCGCCGGTGCCCATGGAGAAGCCCACCAGGACGGCGTCATTCAGGTCCAGGGTTGTCAGTACGGTGTTGAGGTCCGCCGCGAACGTGTCGTAGTCGTAGCCCTCGGTGGTCTTGCTCGATTTCCCAAAGCCGCGGCGGTCATAGGTGATGACACGGTACCCGGCGCCCAGCAGGGCAGCGGCCTGCTTCTCCCAGGAGGAGCCGTCCAGGGGGTAGCCGTGGATCAGCACGACGGGCTGGCCGGAGCCGTGGTCTTCGTAGTGAAGCTCGATGTCAGTGCTGTTTTCGGTTCCAACGGTGATGAAAGCCATCGCGGCGGGTCCTTTCGAGACTGTGGGATCGATGCGGAGCGGGCCGCAGTGCAATGCCCGCGCAATACCCACTCTAGGACGGTCCGCCATCCAGTACAGCCCAACCGTGAGGCCCGGCTGGTGCCAGGTCCCGTTACGCTACCGCTTACTGGGAAGGTTGCGGAAGCTCGCAGTTGATCTGGGGGTTGGCTCCCATGTAGTTCAACGGGCCGGCGGCAATGGTGATGGCAATGGTGCCCGCCTCTGCGCAGTTTCCGGGCGCTCCCCCGAAGTAGCCCCGCTGCCAGGCAGCAACGCCGCCGATGATCAGCCAGATGACAATCAGTGCTCCGACAATCCGCATGAGTCCTCCATTGGCCACGGCGGCGGGTGTGGGTCAATTATGCGCCGTTGACCTCGAAAAATGCGAGAGCACGGGGAAACACAAATGCACCCCCGGTTCCAGGATGATCCGGAACCGGAGGTGCATGTCGATGCATTGCAAAGGTGTCGGGTCAGGCCTTGGCGGCCTTGCCGGGCAGGGCCAGCCTGAAGATCTTGCCCCAGGTTGAGCCAACCTGCTTCAGCAGCGGTCCGGTGGTGTAGTTCAGACCGTAGCGCTGGCAGATTTCACGGACCTTGGGCGCCACCTCGGCGTACCGGTTGGAAGGCAGGTCCGGGAAGAGGTGGTGCTCGATCTGGTGCGAGAGGTTACCGGTCATGATGTGCATGAACTTTGACCCGGAGATGTTGGCGGAGCCGATCATCTGGCGGATGTACCAGTCGCCGCGGGTTTCGCCTTCGGCCATTTCCTCCGTGAAGGTGTCAGTGCCTTCGGGGAAGTGGCCGCAGAAGATGACCGCGTGGGCCCAGACGTTGCGGACGGCATTGGCTGTCAGGGTTCCGTAGAGCGCCTGCTTGCCGGAGCCGGTCAGCATGGCCACCGCGGGGGTTGCGGCATAGTCCTTGGTGAACTGGGTGACAACCTTCTTGCCAAGGGCCTTGAGGTCCTTGAGCAGCGCTTCCTTGGACTTCTTGCCTTCCTGGTACTCGGTCAGCTCGAGGTCATAGATGGCGATGCCCCATTCGAAAAGGGGAGCCAGGATCGCGTTGTACAGCGGGTTGCCCAGGTTGAAGGGCTTCCACGGCTGGTTTTCATCCATCCGCAGGAGGTTGTATCCGACGTCGTTGTCCTTGCCCACCACGTTGGTCCAGCGGTGGTGGAGGTCGTTGTGGGTGTGCTGCCAGGAGCGCGACGGCGTGACGAAGTCCCATTCCCAGGTGGTGGAGTGGATGTCCGGGTCCCGCATCCAGTCCCACTGGCCGTGCAGGACGTTGTGCCCGATCTCCATGTTTTCCAGGATCTTGGCCAGGCTCAGCAGCGTGGTGCCGGTGACCCAGGCTGCCTTGTTCTTGCTGACCAGCAGCGCGGCACGGCCCGAAATCTCCAGGCCGCGCTGGATCTTGATCACGCGGCGGATGTAGGCGGCGTCCGACGCCCCGCGCTTGGCCAGGATCTCGTCACGAATGGCGTCCAGTTCGCGCCCGAGTTCCGCCACTTGTTCATCACTCAGGTGGGCGGCGGCCGGCGGCCGCACCGTGGGGCTGCCGGATTCGGCCAGCTTCCCGGGGCGCGTCCTGCTTCCCGCCGCAGGTTTCTCCTGGTTGGAGGCATCTCCGGCGGTGGTTTTGCTGGGTGTAACTACAGACATACCGTTGTGCTCCTCAGATTTCGAGGTTGACGGGTCCGGCGGCTGCCGAGACACACGTTTGGATCAATTGGCCGGGCTCGCCATGGATTTCCCCGGTGCGGAGGTCGCGGACCTGTCCGGCCAGGAGGGGTGTGAGGCAGCTGTGGCAAATGCCCATCCGGCAACCGCTGGGCATCAGCACGCCGGCGTCCTCACCGACGTCCAGAATGGGGGTGTCGCCGTCGGCTTCCACTTCCCGATCAGACGCTTCAAAGGTGACCAGGCCGCCGTCGTGCCCCACGCCGGCATTGAACGTGGTGTTGAACCGTTCAATCATGAGGTTCCCGGGGTCACCGGCCACCGCGACGTCCGAGCCCGGAGCTGCGGTAGTCAGCGCCGCCCGCTTCCAGAGGGCTTCGGCGTCGTCCAGGAAGCTGTCCGGACCGCAGGCATACGCCGCGCGTTCCTTCCAGTCCGGGCAGATCTCGTCCAGCTGGTCGGTGTTGGTGAGGTCCATCCGGCCTTGT
Source organism: Pseudarthrobacter oxydans (assembly GCF_034258515.1). Taxonomy (NCBI): domain Bacteria; kingdom Bacillati; phylum Actinomycetota; class Actinomycetes; order Micrococcales; family Micrococcaceae; genus Pseudarthrobacter; species Pseudarthrobacter oxydans. The sequence goes on from NZ_CP139438.1 coordinate 3,761,876, forward strand.
TCGCCGGTGTACCAGTGGGCCAGCCGGAAGTTGGGGAACTGGTCCGCGAGCTCGGCAAGTTCCTCGCGGAACAGGCTGTCCCCGGGCGTGCGGGCCGAATGGACCAGCACGACGTCGGCATCCGGACGCCGGGGAACAAGGGTGCGGATCATGGACATCACCGGAGTGATGCCGCTGCCCGCCGTGACCATCAGCAGGGGCCGGGGGTGCTCGGGAAGCACGAAGTCGCCCTGCGGCGGGGCAAGGAACAGGACGTCGCCCGGCCGGGTGGTGCGCACCAGCGTGCCGGAGACTGCGCCGACGTCCGTGACGGTGATAGCCGGGTCCTTGCCTGCCGGGGCGCTCAGGGAGTAGGACCGCCAGTGGCGGACGCCATCGAGTTCGACGCCGATGCGCGCCCACTGGCCTGCCAGGTGGGAGTGCCAACCGCGGCCGGGCCGGAAAAAGATCGTGGCGGACTGCGCGGTCTCCTGGACCACGCGCGTAACCACGCCGCGAAGCTGCCGGGCAGAATAGACGGGGTTGAACAGCGCGAGGATATCCTCCGGCGCCAAGGGCGTGGTGAGGACAGAGGCCGCCTGGGCCAGCTGACGTAGCCGGATCATAGGGTAAAGCCTAAAACGGCGCGGGCCATATTTCTCTCTCTTCGTTATATGACCGTTCCGCAGTCACGCTGTAATAATGAGGGCGCTAAGCCCCCAAAGCCGCACTATAAGTCTAACGGCTGCGGTGTGCAGAAGGTTCCCCAGTCTTCACTAAGCATACTTAGTTTACCCTCACCGCGCGTGGGCAGGCGGATATTTACGGGGAAGACGGCAAGGTTACGGCCGGCAGCTACGGGTCAGGGGCGTGCCGCCTGCCAGCCAAGTGCCGGTGCGATATACCGGGCGACGTTGCCCAAAAGCTTGGCGTTGAAATCCACGCCCAGCTGGTTGGGGACAGTGAGCAGGAGGGTGTCCGCGGCCTGCACCGCGGTGTCGGCAGCCAACTGCTCCGCCAGGACGTCCGGTGCGCCTGCATAGCTTTTCCCGAACCTGGCAGTAAGCCCGTCGATGATTCCCACCTGGTCCCGGCTGTCGCGCAGGGCGCTGCCGGCAAAGTACATGTTGTCCTCGGCGTCCACGATGGGGAGGACACTGCGGCTCACCGAAACCCGCGGCCGGCGGGCATGGCCTGCTGCGGCCCAGGCATCCCTGAACAGCTGGATCTGCTCGGCCTGCAGTTCGTGGAAGGGAACACCGGTATCTTCAGTGAGCAGGGTGGAACTCATCAGGTTCATGCCGAGATCCGCGGCCCAGACCGCCGTCTTCCTGGTTCCGGCTCCCCACCAAATGCGCTCCGCGAGCCCGGGCGACTGGGGCTGGACGGGCAGCAGTCCCCTGGTTCCGCCTGCATACCGCGGGTCCGCTTCCGCCACCCCGGCGCCGGTGATTGCCTTACGGAAGAGGGCGGTGTGCCGGCGGGCCATGTCGGCGTCGGTCTCCCCCGCCTCGGGCACGTGCCCGAAAGCTGCCGCACCCTGGCGGGCGGGCTCGGGTGAACCACGGCTGATGCCGAGCTGCAGCCTGCCGCCGCTGATCAGGTCTGTGGCTGCGGCCTCTTCGGCCATGTAGAGGGGGGTTTCGTACCGCATGTCAATGACGCCGGTACCGATCTCGATCCTGCTGGTCCGGGCGGCTATCGCGGAAAGCAGCGGGAACGGCGAGGCCTGCTGCCGGGCGAAGTGGTGCACGCGGAAGAACGCCCCGTCCAGCCCAAGCTCTTCCGCGGCCACCGAAAGGTCAATGGCCTGGAGGAGGGCGTCGCCGGCGGTCCTGGTGCGGGAGCCCTGTCCGGGACCCCAGTGGCCGAAGGAAAGAAATCCGATGCGCTCCATACCTGCCCCAACTGCACGGACACCGCGGGCATTCCCGACGGTCCGGACTGCCCTGGGCCTATTCCGTGCTGCCGCCCAGTGAAGCCCGGCGGCGTGGCTAGACTGGCAGCGTGACCAACAGCGACCAGCCCGCCAGCGCTTCCGTCCCGCCGTCGCGCGGGAAAATCGCCGAGCGCCTGTTGCCGGGCGGAGAAGAACCTGACCCGCGGTTCACCCTCGCCAACGAACGCACCTTCCTTGCATGGATCCGCACGTCGCTCGCACTGCTGGCCGGAGGGATCGCCATCGAGGCATTCACCGCCGGCCTCTTCCTGGAACCGGTCCGCAAGGGTTTGGCGGTGCTGCTGCTCCTGCTGGGAATGCTGCTGAGTGCGGGATCAGCCGTGCGATGGCTCCGGGTGGAGCGCAGCATGCGGAACAACGCGCCGCTTCCGTTGCCGCTCGTTGTCCCGCTGTTGGCCGGGGCAGGCGCGCTGGCGGCCGCCGTCGTCCTCATCTTTGTCCTCTGGCGCTGACCAGGTGGCGGCGTCCCGCACCGCCGGCGGCCATGGCGACCCGGGCCTGCAGCCGGAGCGGACCTCGCTCGCCTGGGGCCGGACCATGCTGGCCCTGGTGACGGTCAGCGCCATCTTCCTGCGCTGGCTCCCGCAGCACGGGCTCCCCATCCTGATGCTGTTCGCCGTCTCATCCGCCGCAGCGCTGGCCATCTACCTGACCCAACGCCGCCGGTACCGTGTCCGGTCCCGGGGACTCTCCAGGGAAAGGCTCGACGCCGACATAACCGCGGTGCTTTGGACGGCTTTCGCAGGGGTCGCCTTGGGCTGCCTGGGCATTGGCGTTGTCCTTGCCGGCTGAAGCTGCGGCGCAGACCCCTAGAACATCGGCAGGACAAAGCCGGCAAGCAAGGCCACAGCGCCGATGGCGGTGAGGCAGCGGCCCAGCACGGATGCTGTCCTCCCTGCTTCTTCCGGCGCCGTGGTCTGCCACTGGGTGGGGCGCTTGGGGTGATAGTAGATGGGGAGGGTGTCGCCCACCGCCAGGTCCCTGATGTCATGGGGCGACATGGGCGCGTGGTGCACCTGGTATTTGCGGTCGAACCACCGAAAGCCCACCCCCGTGGTGTCGGAATACACCACGGCCTCGGCTACTGCCCAGGGATGAACGAAGCGGCGGAGGAACCCGGTATAGAAGAGCAATCCGAGCCCTGCGGGCAGGCACAACCAGGTGAGCATCTCGAGGATTGGACCTGCCATATCAAGCACAGTGGGCATGATTCCGATGGTACAGGCGTACGCTGGGGGAAAACCGTTCCGGCCTAAGGGGTAGACATGAACGATGAAGATCTCCTCACGCGCATCCGGTCCCTTGTGGAAGAGGAGCACTCCCTCCGCGAGGCCTCCGGAGACGGCCAGATGCCGGACAAGGCGCGGCTGAAGCAGGTGGAAGAAAGCCTGGACCAATGCTGGGACCTGTTGCGCCAGCGCAGGGCCAAAGCCGGTTCCGGCGAGGACCCCAATGACGCCGAAGTCCGTCCGGTCAACGAAGTCGAGGGCTACAAGCAGTAGCTGCACGGCATCGTTGCACCCGTGCCGCTCCCCGCCGTGAAGAGATTGGAGTTCCATGCGCCTTGCAGTCGCGCAGATCATCAGCAGCGCTGACCCCGCAGCCAACCTGGAGCTGATCCGGGACTACGCTGCACAGGCCAAGGCCGCCGGCGCCGAGCTGGTGGTGTTCCCCGAGGCCGCCATGCGCGCCTTTGGCCATTCCCTCCGAGATGTCGCTGAACCGCTGGACGGCCCGTGGGCCGGGGAAGTCCGGGCCATTTCCAGGGAACTGGGCATAGCGATCGTGGCCGGGATGTTCACCCCCGGAAAGGACGGCCGGGTCCGCAACACCCTCCTGGTCACCGGCCCCGGGCTGGACACTTCATACGACAAGGTGCACCTCTTCGACGCCTTCGGTTTCGCCGAATCCAGGACAGTGGACGCGGGCCAGGCTCCGGTGACCTTTGAACTTAATGGCACGGTGTTCGGACTTGCCACCTGCTACGACGTGCGCTTTCCCGCCCTTTTCACCGCCAACGCCCGCCGGGGAGCACAGGTCAACATCGTGTGCGCGTCGTGGGGCGCCGGCGAGGGCAAGGCCGAGCAGTGGGACCTCCTGGTGCGGGCACGCGCCTTGGACAGCACCACCTTCGTGGTTGCCTGCGGCCAGGGCGATCCCGAAACCATAGGCGCCGGCCCTGCAGGCACAGCCCCCACGGGCATCGGCCACAGCGCCGTAATCACTCCCTTTGGCACCGCCGTGGCAACTCTGGGCGGAAAGCCGGAACTCGCCGTCGTCGATATCGACCCGTCCCTGGTGGACGATGTGCGCAGCAAGCTTCCGGTGTTGGCCAACGCCCGTCAGTTCTAAGCGGGGCTTTTCAGCGCGCCGGTGCGGTGAGGTTCCGTTCACCGCGCCGTAATCTCCCCATTTCCAGCGTGCGACGGCGCTTCTCACCTTCCGCATCCGGCCCGCCCTTTTACCGCGCGGCCTTCGGAGCAAAACCCGGCGGCCCCGTCCCCTTCCGGATGGCGGCTGTTTACACAGCCGAAACATTACGGACACGGGGACTTCACACACCGGCCGTTTCTGTAACGCGGACGCAACTTTGAGGCGCATTTCCCGAAACACAAAACGCGAAAGATGGACTGCGGGGGAAATGCGAGGGCCTGGAAGAGTGCCCCGCTTCGAGGCGCAACGCGAAGGGACCCGCAGGTGGAGATTTCTGCCCAACATGTCTGGCTGATGATTTCAGCCGCGATGGTACTGCTGATGACGCCCGGGCTTGGCCTTTTCTATGGCGGCATGACGCGGGCCAAGGCCGCGCTGAACATGATCATGATGAGCTTCATCTCCGCCGGGATCGTCGGGGTTGTCTGGGTCCTGTGGGGCTACTCCATGACAACGGGCGACGGCGTGCTGGGCCTCTTCGGCAACCCGTTCGCCAACTTCGGCCTGCAGAACCTCATGGGTTCCCCCGACCTGATCAAGGCCGGATACAGCGCCACCTTCGCCATCATCACTGTTGCCCTGATCAGTGGCGCCATTGCGGACCGCGCCAAGTTCGGCGCCTGGGCCCTGTTCGTCCCCGTATGGATCACAGTTGTGTACTGCCCGCTCGCCTACATGGTGTGGGGCGGCGGGCTGATGAGCTCCGGCGGCGCAGTCACCGCCGTGTTCGGCCAGGTCATCGACTTCGCCGGCGGCGCCGTGGTGGAGATCAGCTCCGGAACGGCCGCCTTGGTCCTGGCCCTGATCGTGGGACAGCGCCACGGGTTCGCGAAAGACCCCAACCACCGCCCGCACAACGTCCCCTTCATCATGCTGGGCGCCGCCATCCTGTGGTTTGGCTGGTTCGGCTTCAACGGCGGCGCCGCAACAACGGCGGAACAGGCCGGCCTCATCTGGGTGAACACGCTGGTTGCTCCCGCCGCGGCCATGCTGAGCTGGCTGGTGACGGAGAAGCTCCGCCACGGCCACCCCACCTCCCTCGGCGCGGCGTCCGGCGTGGTGGCCGGGCTTGTGGCCATCACGCCGTCCTGCGCCAACATCAGCCCGCTGGCTGCCGTGGGCCTGGGCCTGGTGGCGGGAGCTGCCTGCGCGGTCTTCGTGGACCTCAAGTACCGGTTCGGCCTGGATGACTCCCTGGACGTGGTGGGCGTCCACCTCGGCGCCGGGCTCATCGGAACCCTCGCGCTGGGCTTCATCGCCCTCCCGGCAGACGGCCTTGGCGGCGGCCTCTTCTACGGCGGCGGCGTCCAGCAGCTCATCGCGCAGACCGCGGCCGTCGTGATCACCCTGCTGCTTTCCGGCGTCGGAACCCTTGTCATTGGCCGTGCCATCAACAAGGCCATCGGCTTCCGGGTCAGCCACGAGGCGGAAACTGCGGGTGTGGACCTGGCCGAACATGCCGAGAGCGCCTATGCGTTCGGGGAGATAGGAGCGGGCTTCAATCCGCTGCCGCACACCGCATCCCCTTTCCCTGCCGCAGCGTCCGCCGCTGGCATGTCCGCCGACGCGGAGTCCGGCGCGGCTGCACAGCACCGCAAGGAAGACTCTTTCGCCTGATCAGTCAGCCAGGATCTTGTACAGCGCCCGGCGGGTCTCATCCATCTTTTCCATAGCGGCGGCGCGCTGTTCCTCGGTAACCCCGCTGCGGAACTGGTGAATGGCGCCCATCAGCTTCCCGATGCTCTGGTGGAAGTCCCGATCCGGACTGTCCTGCCCGGCGTTCCAGGCGTTTTCCATGTCCTCTGCATGCTCGGCTACGTAGGCCCGGCCCGCGTCGGTTAGGGTGAACTCCGTCCCGCGGCCCTCACTGAGCGCTGAGATCAGGTCCTCGTCAACGAGTTGCTGAAGGGTTGGATAAATGGACCCGGGGCTGGGCCGCCACGCTCCCCCCGTCTTTTCGGCGATCGTCTTGATCAATCCGTAACCGTTCGAGGGCGCTTCCGCCAGGAGCGAGAGGATGGCGGCACGGACATCGCCCCTGCTGGCCCTTCGCGGGCTTCGGCCCAGCCCCGGACCGAAGCCAGAGCCAAATCCCGGCCCGAATCCCGGGCCGAAGCCTGGTCCAAAGCCGGGGCCAAACCCGCCACCCCGGTGCCCGTGCGGCCCCCTCCGGCCCAGCCCGCGCTCAAACCGTCCCCTGCCGAATTCCGGCCCTGGAAACCTTCCTTCAGGAATGCCTTTCATGCCATCCTCCTCTTGCTTCCGTAGTCTTCGCTGGATTTATCAGCGATAGTTAACGATATGTCGCTATCTATCGACCGGTCAAGGGTTCAAGTGTGACCAAATCCTGATCTCCGAGGTGTGGATCGCCCCCTCCCACCGGCGTAGTCTTTTGGCACCCCCTAGGCTTGAGGGCTGAAGAATGGCGACGAAGAGGAAGCGCGGGCGCGGTTTCAGCCTTGCCTTGGGGAGGTTCCTCGGGTTCCTGGCAACGAGTGCCCTGTGCGGCGTCCTGGCCGCCAGCCTGGTGGTTCCGGCCGTGGCGGCCGCTGGCCTCGGCGTCAGCAACTCCATTGGCTTTTTCGACAGCCTGCCGGAAGAACTGACAGTCCAGCCGCCGTCGCAATCCACCAAGGTCCTCACCTCCGACGGCCAGCCGATCGCCATCTTCTATGCGGAGAACCGCGTCAGGATCCCCCTGGACCAGATGTCGCCCTACATCAGGGGTGCCATCGTCGCAATTGAGGACAGCAGGTTCTACGAGCATGCCGGCATTGATCCCCAAGGGATCGTGCGGGCCTTGGTATCGAACCTGACCAAAGGCAGCCAGCAGGGCGCCTCCACCATCACGCAGCAATATGTCACCAACGTGATAAATGAGGCCCGCCTCTCGGAGGACAGGCCGGATGAAGTAATCCTGAGCGGGCAAAAGAACGTCGGCGACAAGCTGCGCGAGATGAAACTGGCCATTGCGCTGGAGAAGAAGTTCACCAAGGAGCAGATCCTCGAGGGATACCTGAACATTGTGTTCTTCAACAGCGACGCCTACGGCATCGAGGCAGCCTCGCACTACTTCTTCAGCACCACCGCCAAGGACCTCAGCCTTCCGCAGGCAGCCCTGCTGGCCGGACTGGTCAACAGCCCGACGTTCTACAACCCGGCGGTCAACCCTGACAAGTCGATTGTGCGCCGGAACCAGGTGCTCTCGGAGATGCTCCGCCAAGGCATGATCACCCAGGCCCAGCACGACGAAGCCGTGGCTACGCCCATTGAACTTAAAATCAGTCCGGAACGGCAAGGTTGCGCCAACGCCTCGATGGCGCCCTATTTCTGCGACTACATCTCGCATCTCATCCTGAACAACCCTGCCTACGGGGCGAGCCTGATGGAACGGCAGAGGAAGCTGTACCGTGGGGGCCTCACCATCGTCACTACCCTGGACAGCAGGCTCCAGGCTGCCGCCCAGGCGCAGGTGGACGGTACGGCCGGGCCCAATCTGGACCGGTGGGGTGCGGCACTGGTGACGGTACAGCCCGGTACCGGCAAGATCCTGGCCATGGCCCAGAACACCGTGTTCCTTCCCGAACCGGGCAAGTTCGACACGCAACTGAACTTCAACGTGGACGCCAAGGATCCGCAGGGGAACGACCTGAACGGAGCCGGCGGTTTCCAGCCCGGGTCCACCATGAAGCCGTTCACCTTTGCCGAGTGGCTCAACGAGGGCAAATCGCTGACAGCGGAAGTGGACGCGTCCCGGCGCGTGTATCCGCTGGGATTCCCTTGGAGGTCCAGTTGCGGAAAGGTGCTGGGCGCCTACAGCACCGCCCAGAATAACCCGGAGCTGGGCGCCGCTGATGACTTGCAGAACGCCGAGGAGGGCTTCTACCGGAAGATGCCCATCAATTACGGGCTCTACAACTCGATCAACACTGCCACGTTTGCGACAGCCGCACAGCTGGATTTCTGTGGCATCCAGAAGATGGTGGACGCTGTGGGCCTCCACAGCGGACTCGACGGGACCCCGATCAACATGCACCAGCTGGGCAACCTCCTGGGCGCGATCGGAGTTGCTCCCCTTCATTTGGCCAATGCCTTTGCCACTTTTGCCAACGACGGCCGCTATTGCACACCGATTGCGCTGGCGGACGTCAAGGACGCAACCGGCGGTAACCTGCCTGCCCAAACGGTCGAGTGCCGGGACGCAGTGAAGCCGGACGTGGCCCGCGGCGTCAACAGTGTGTTGCAGGACGTGCTTAAGAAGGGCTCGGGCGTCTGGATTAACCCCAAAACCCATGACAAGTTCCCTGTGGCGGCCAAGACGGGCACCTCGAACACCAACGGGTCCACGTGGATCGTCGGCTACACCACCGGCCTGGCCACCGCGTCCTTCTTCGGTGACGCACTTGAGGGGCAGAAGCGAGCCGGGCAGAACGTCACCATCAACGGAACCTTCTACCCCCGCCTTGACGGCTACATGATCGCCGGACCCCAATGGGCCTACTACATGCTTAACGTGGTGCCGCTCTATCCCGCCGGCCCGTTCCCGCCTCCTCCGCCATCGATGATTGGCCCGAGCCCCTCGCCGAGCCCGCGGCCGTAAGCACCGGGCTATTCGCGTGGGAATTACGACGACGGCGCCTCCCGCCGTCCGGAATGCGCCATGCTGTGCCCGGCAGCGGCGGCGCGGCGGACCGGGAAGAAGCAAGCCGCTAGCCGGTCCCCTTCCACAGCCGCTGCCACCACGAGTGCCGCGGTTCCGGTTCCGGCGGCGCCTCTACGGAACGGGCGGCACGGCGTTCGCGCCACCGCGCCACCGCTTCGTCCACGTCACGGGTCTTAGTGACCACCGGCGGGCCACCCTGGAGCTGGCGCCGGGCATCGATGACCCGCCGGTTGAAGTCCTGCAGGATGTCCCGTACCTGCTGCTCGGTGTACTGGGCATCCAGCCGGGCATCAAGCTCCGCATCCTCGGTACGGAGCAGGATCGCGGCGGGGCCGAGCCCGCTGAGGTTCTCCCGCTGGATGAGCCCTTTGACCCACCAGTCGGGATCGTACCGCTCCCCCAGCCCCGGAATCGGTTTGCCCGCGTATTTGAGGTTGTCGAATTTGCCCTGGGCCATGGCATCGCGGACCAGGTATTCCGCCCGGGCGGCGTCGCTCACTTTCTTGCGCTTCTCGCGTTCCTGCGCTTCGAGGGCGTCGAGCGCGGCTTCTTCCTCGGCGCTGATTCCGGCTCCGCGGTAGGACCGGACCTCAGCGGCGCGCTCCAGGCGCCTCCGGATATCCTTTGCACCGCCGCTCACCGCTGCCACCGCCTCGCCTGGGAATGCTGCTTCCTTCCAGTATTCAGAAGCTTTTCGCCCTGTTCAACGCCTGCCGGGCGCAGCCAGCCCGTGGACAAAGGAAAGCGTACGACGCCGGAACGTCCCGCCGTCGTACGCTCTCCCGAGTGCCGCGAGGCTTAGCCGGCGTTGGCATGCTCGGCCAGGATCGCGTCGATCTGGCCCAAAGCCTCCTTCATGCCCTCCTCCATGCCCATCTTGACCATCTCTTCCATCTGTTCTTCGGAATCGAAGATAGACATGATGGTCATGCGGGTGCGGCCGCCGATGTCCTCCAGGTCAACAGCGGCATGGGCACTGCCCATGGCATCCAAGGGCGCTCCGGTTTCGTCAGCGAAGCCGTCATCGAATTCGAGCTTCCGCGGCGGCTCGATGGTCCTGAATTTCCACCAGCCTCGGGGCTTCTCGCCTTCCGGGGTGGTCATGTAATACCCGGCCTTCCCGCCGGGCTGGAAGTCGAACCGGTCAAACGTGGCCGGATAGTTGGGCGGACCCCACCAGCGCTCCAGCTGGCGCGGGTCTTCCCAGATCTGCCAGACGCGCTCGACGCCGGCGTCGAACTCCGCCACGAGCGTGAGGCTGAGGGCCTCGAGATTCTTAGTGGAACTGATAACAGGCATTGCGCAACCTTCCTATCCTTCAGCCAGAATGTCCGCGATCCGGTCGACGCGCTGCCGCCAGATCGCCTCGTACTCATCGAGCAGCCGCCGGGCTTTTTGCAGGCCTTCATGGTTACCCCGCACAATCTGCTCCCTTCCGCGCTTTTCCTTGGTGACCAGGGACGCGCGCTCCAGCACCGCCACATGCTTCTGGACGGCGGCGAAGCTCATGTCGTAGAGGGCAGCAAGGCCGGAGACGGAATACTCCCCGGCTGTTACGCGGCGGACAATGTCCCGCCGGGTGGCGTCCGCCAGCGCCTGGAACAGGCGATCGACGTCCGCATCACTGAGCTGATCTACAACCATTTGGTTGTACGATAACCCCGCGGGACCCCGGTGTCAATGGAAGCCGGGACCCCGTTCACTTTGCACCGCAAAGCCCCTGCATCCGGGTATCTTGAAGGCCATGAGCATCCTCCTGGCGGGCGCCGGTCCCGACCCTGCAGCCTTCCCCGAGTTGTTCGACCGCTTCGTCCGTGACGTCCGGGAACACAGCGGCGGGGAAGGTCCCGTCCGGATTGCCCTGGCGCTACACCACCGCAGCGGGAACCCTGGGGAAGCCCTGCCGGAGTACGCGGAACCACTCCTCGCCCGCGCACCGGTTGAGCTGGTGCCGGTCCTGCTCAGTTCGGCGTATCCGGCGGATCCGGCCGTATTCGACGGCGTCCACGGCGTGGTGGTGGGCGGCGGGCTGACGCCGGCCTACTGGGATGGGCTCAGCGCCGCGGCGGCCGCCATCTCACGGGTGGTTGGCGCCGGTACGCCGTACCTCGGCTTTTCCGCGGGGGCCATGGTGGCGCCCCGCAGGGCACTGATAGGGGGTCATCTGATTCACGGCATCGAAGTCTGCGGCGGGGAATGCTCGGAGGGCCTGGCGGAAGTCGAGATCCGGGACGGACTGGGCCTGGCCCCGTTCGCCGTGGATGTGCATGCGGCCCAGGCGGGCACGCTCAGCCGGGCCGTGGGTGCCGTGGCCGGAGGCCTGGTGGACAGGGCTGTAGCGATCGATGAGGACACCGCCCTGGTCCTGGCGGCACCGGAGAATGACGGCTTTGAGGTGCTGGGCAGGGGCACCTGCTGGGACGTCCGCAGGTCCGGGACAGGCTGCAGCGTCTCCGTCCTGCGTGCGGCTGAGTAGCGGGACGGCAGGCTGCCGGGCAGCCCTTAAGCGTCGAAGTGCGTCTGGACGCTGTCGCCGCTTAGTTGTTCAATGAGTTCCGCTGCGACGTCCCGCAGCTTCCTGTTGCGGTTGCTGGAGACTTTGGTGAGGATGTCCATCGCTTCTGCCTGGGAACACCGGTTCTGGGCCATGATGACTCCGCAAGCCAGATTGATCGCGGTCCTGCTTTGCATGGCCGCTTCCAGGTTGTCCGCCCGGCTTTGCGCAGTATCGAGGCGGACCGAGAGGTGGAGCGTGTTGTGCGCCGCTGCAGCGAAGCCCAGGGCCTTTTCGTAGACATTGGCCGTGAACATGCCCGGCTTCGACGCAAAGAAATTCAAGGCAACGCTGGCCTCGTCGCTGATCTCCAGCGGCACGCCCAGGGAACTGCGGACGTTTGCTTCCGCCAGCTGTCGGGTCAGCTCCGGCCACCGGGAGTCCGTGGCAACATCGTCCACGATCACCGGGGACATCTCCCGCAGCGCTTTGATGCACGGACCGTCCCCCACGGCCTGCTCAACCTGGTCCAGTTCGACTGCGCGCTGGCTGCTGCCGGCCACGGTAGTGGGCTTTCGCCGCAGTTTGAGGGTGACTGCACATTCAACGTGGTCCCCCGCAACGTCAGAGACAGATGCTGCAGCCAGGCCGGCGAGTCCGGTGAGGAACTCAACAACGTTTTCTGCGCCCACCAGGATGCTCTGAAGCTCTTCGATCTGTTCTCTATCCGGTGAACTCGACATGGGCCCATCTTACTGTCCCGCCTGCTGTCGGGCAGCGGGCATTCCGCCTGTCCTCCCCTCGGAAACCCCAGGCCGCGGACCACAGCTGAAGGTGGGGCTCGCCCGGCCACGGGACATGCCTGATACGGGAAGGGAAGACCTCCGGGGCTTGGCTCTATGCTGAGAGTATGGCGCAGCGACTTCCCCTTGACGAGCTCAGCACTGTCGTTGCTCGGATTCAAGGGCTGCTGCTGACGGAGGAAAAGGCCACTACGGCTGTCCGGCTCCTGGCCCAGGCCGCCAAGGAGTCGGTTGCCGGCACCATAGGGGCCGGCGTCTCGCTCATGGACGCCCGCGGGCGCCGCACCAGCAGCGGCTATACCGACGGGATTGTGAGCCAGGCGGATGCCATCCAGTACGAGTGCGGGGAAGGACCCTGCCTGACCGCGTGGGCGGCAGAGGAACCCGTGCTGGTCAGGGACCTGGAAGGTGAGTCCCGATGGCCCGAGTGGCGGAAAGCCGTCAGGGGGCTGCCCATAGCGTCAGTGGTCAGCGCTCCCCTGATCGCCGGCCGTGAATCCCTCGGCGCATTGAAGTTGTACGCCGCCGCCCCCGGCGTCTATGACGCATCCAGCGCGGCCCTGCTCCAGCTCTTCGCGGCCCCCGCGGCCACGTTGCTTGCCCACATCCAGGCCAGCGAGGCCCCGCACCGAATGACCGAGGGCCTGCAGGCATCCCTCTACACGCGGGACCTGGTGAACCGCGCCTGCGGAGTGCTGATGGAGCGATCCGGCCTGACCAATGAAGCTGCCCTGCAGCAGCTGATGAAATTGGCCCGCAGCGAGAACACAGCATTGCAGCACGTCAGCGAACGCGTCCTCGCCGGGACGCTGCCTCCCGGAGCCTAGGACCTGCAAATGGGCTTTGATCCCAACGAACCGGAACAGCGGCGCCGGCTCCGGGCAGCCATGAAGGCAGCGGATATCCCGGTGTCAGAGCTGTGGCTGAAATACTTCAGCCTGTCGGGAGACGCAGGGGAATATGAGGTGGAAGCCTATCTTCAGGGGCTCCTTTCCCTGCCCCCGGTCCAGCGCGACCTGTTGGCGCTGGCGGCAAACGAACTGATTGACGATCTCCCGCGGCCACGGGCGCCCTACTCTGACGACTTCGACAGCGGCCCCGCTTCCGGCGTTCCCGACTCGGCAGGCGAGGGGCAGCCAGGCACCGAAGACAGCACCAGCCGGCAACCGGACCGGGACGAGTAGCCCCATCGGCCGCCGCGTATCAATAGCTCCCGCAGGGGCGTAATGTCAGTAGTAGGAGATCTTCGGGACAGAAACGCTCCGGAGGTTGAACACTCGGGCCAGCCAGCGTAGAGAGCAGCGGCCGCCAACCAGAGGACGGGCTTCTGGTGCACCCAGGGATCGAGGCCTGATGGCCAAGGAAAGCACGCTCACCGCTTCAGACCAGATGCAGGACCTGCTGCTCGAAAGTCCGGGTTTCCCTGAATTCCTCCTGGGACTGGCCACCCTTTCCGCATCCATGGCGGGTGCCGACGGTCAAGTCACGTGCACCATCACACTGGAGCGGGACGGCGGATTGTCAACAGTTGCCAGCAGCAGCGAAGAGGGCCGGCGGCTGGACGAAACCCAGTATTCGTTCGGCGAGGGCCCCTGCCTCACCGCAGCCCGGCTCCAGCGCCTCGTGTGGGTTCCGGACCTGGCGGGCGACGAGCGCTGGAGCGCCTATGCCGAGGCGGCAGCCCAGGAGGGCGTCCGGTCCGTCCTTGCTGTCCCCATTTCCACAGACGCGTCATCACGGGCGAGCCTTAACTGCTACGCAGGGACGACCAGTGCATTCAATGAGGGCACCGTGGTCCTCCTGGAGCAGCATGCAGCATCCATGTCCAGGGTCCTCCGCATCGCGCTGCGCCTTCATGGGGCGGACGTCCACCCTGAGCACCTCAGGGCGGCCCTCAAATCCAGGGCAACTGTGGATGCGGCCGTGTCCCTCATCATGCTCCAGCACAGGGGCGGGCGGGACGGCGCCCTGGAGATCCTCCGCCTGGCGGCGAAATCCAGCAACCGCAAAATCCACGTGATCGCCCAGAACATCGTGCGAGGAGCCGAGCTCCCTGCACTCCCCAATGACCGAGTGTAGGGATGTATCCCTTCGGGGCCGACGGGCCCGAACTGCCGGATCGGGCAGCCCAGGAACGCAAGGGGGCTGCCCGGCGTTACCGGACCACAGACCTGCCCTTGGAAAAGCTCTGGATTTACTATTACGGCATCGGCGGCGACCTCGATGAAGTGTCGCTTGACGCCTACCTCCACGACGCCCTGGACATACCGGCCGCGCAAGTACACCTGATTGACACAGCAATGATGGAGATGATGGACGAGGAGGAGCCGCCATGACAAACCCGGAACACTTCACCGGCAGCTCCGGCACGGGAAGCCACGAACCCCCCGGTATGGACACGAGGCTGCAGGAACTGGTCCTGGACAGCCAGGACATCGCCGGCTTCCTCACCGACCTTGCCGTGGTTGCCGCTGACCGGCTGTCCACGCCAGGCAGCACGGTCCACGCCGGCGTCACCGTGATCCGCCACAAAAGGCCCAAGGCCGTGGCAAGCAGTGACGCCGAAGCGCGGGCCCTGGACGAACTGCAGAACGGATTCGGTGAAGGCCCGTGCCTTACTGCCCTGCGCACGAAAAGTCCGCTGCTGGTCCCCGACCTGGCTGGCGAGCACCGCTGGGCGCCGTACATGAAAGTGGCCCAGGCGCAAGGCGTTGCCTCCATCCTTGCCGTGCCGCTGGATTTGGCCGGCGATGCAGAGGCCGTCCTGAACCTCTACTCCAACCGCAGCCACGGTTTTTCGGCTGAAGACATCTCCACCGTGGAATCCTTCGCCCGCCAGGCAGCCGGATCACTGAGGCTGGTCCTTCGCATCACACAGCTCAGCGAGGCGAAAGCCGACCTCTCCACCGCCCTGCAGTCGCGCACCATCATCGACATGGCCGTCGGAGCCGTCATGGCCGAGAACCGGTGCAGCCGGGAAACGGCGTTCGAAATCCTCACCAAGGCCTCCAGCACGCGCAACATCAAGCTCCGCGAGGTGGCGGCGGCGGTCATCGCCTCCATCTCCGGCGAGAAGGAAATCAAGACCTACTTCGACGCCTAACACCCCGGCGCGGGCATCGGCCTGTGCCGGCGGACGTGATGAGATTCACTCGCAACAATGTTGAGGGCGATGCTGCCGGCTGGGCACTATGGAAGGTGTCGGCCGGGCCTGCACCCAAAGAAGACCGCAGCCCGCCGGCGGCCGGTGTGCTTGGTCACATCGGCCCGGATTCGGTTGCCAACCCTTTCGGCAGCCGCCACTATTGAAGTACGGGAATGCGCTTTCCCACCTGCAGTCCGTCCTCATAGACGAGGACACGGCCCGGGCAATGAAGATTCCAGGCCGCCAACCGCAAGAAATGGAAGTTGAATAATGACGTTCGATGCCAATGACTCCGTGACCCTCAAAATCTGGGACCGGTCCACGCTCCACCACACCCTTGACTCCGCGGTCAGCGACCTTTCCGCGCGGCACAACACCACCACCTGCCGCGTCGCCGTCACCTGCAGCGGCCCCAACACCTTCACCCTGAGCCTGCGCGGCGAGGGCAAGGCGCTGGCCTCCGCCTAGGCGGCCACACCAAGACGCAAGCGGACGACGCCGGGACCTCCCGCCGTCGTCCGCTTGCGTTAACCGCCCGCCCGGGAGGGGTTGACGCTGGCCTTTCCCTGCTCTGGTAGGCGGCAAGTAGACTGTGTGGCATCCAGGCCGAAGCGCCGCCCGAGCAACAAAGGTAACCATGAGGCAGCAACCACAAGCGCAAGCGGACGCCGCTGTGGCGGGCGCTGGACAGCCGGCCGCGGCGTCACTTTCCTTGCTCCCGGCGGCCCTTGTGTCGGCATCGGGCTTCCTGCTCTTCGCATGGCAGGACCGCCTTTCCGGATTCCTGCTTTTGGCGGCCGCGCTGGCCGTGGCCGGCTTCATCAGCCGCCGCCTCCTGGTTGACCTTGCCCTGATCGGAGTTGGACTGACGGCCATGAGCCTGGTCCCCATCACCACGGACATCAGCACCGAGCACATGGCGGTGATGGGAACGGCCATGATCCTGGCCGTCGGCATCCCCTATTCTGTCTCGAGGTTCGTCACGAAGGACCACGCCATCCGGTTCCCGATCAGGACCGGAACGCCGTGGACGCGCGCCGAAAAATGGTACCTGCCGGCTGTCCTGGTGATCGGCTATGCCCTGATGCCCGTGTACATGATCCGCACCGGCGTCTACAACAACTGGCCCGCAGTGAGCGACCCGGACGGCATTATCCGGCTCTTCCTGGGGACGAACGTGCTGGGCATCTGGGACGAGCTCTTCTTCATCTGCACCGCGTTCACCCTGCTGCGCCGGCACCTCCCGGACTGGCAGGCAAACCTGCTGCAGGCGGTGCTGTTCACGTCCTTCCTCTGGGAACTGGGCTTCCACGCCTGGGCACCCTTCTTCATCTTCCCGTTTGCCCTGCTGCAGGCCCGGCTGTTCACGGTCACCAAGTCGCTGTCCTACATTGTGAGCGTCCACCTGCTGTTCGACTTTGTCCTGTTCCTGGTGCTGATCCACGCGCACAACCGCGAGTGGATCAGCATTTTCCTGTACTGAACTCCCCAGCCAGAAAGCGGCCTGACATCTTGGATTCCTCCATCCCCAGCACACCCCGTTTCAGTGTCGCTTCCCTGCTGTTGCCCGTGGTCCAGGCGCCGATGGCAGGCGGGCCGTCCACCCCGGAACTGGCCGCGGCGGTAAGTACGGCAGGAGGACTTGGCTTCCTTGCGGCAGGCTACAAAACCGCCGCAGCCGTGAAGGCGGAGATCGGGACCACCCGTCAGCTGACCGACGGGCCCTTCGGCGTCAACGTGTTCGTCCCGCAGCCCTCGATGATCAGTCCCCAGGCACTGGACCGGTACGCACTGTCCCTGGCGCCGGAGGCGGAACGCCTGGGCGCCGCCCTCGGCGATCCGCGTCACGACGACGACGATTGGGACGCCAAGTTGGACGTCCTGCTGGAGGAGGCGCCCGCCGTCGTCTCCTTCACTTTCGATCTTCCGGACCCAGCCGTGGTCGCCGCCCTGCAGGAGCGGGGCGTCTGCGTCATCGGCACAGTGACCTCACGGCCTGAGGCACTCCGGGCAGTTGATGCAGGCATTGATGCACTCTGCGTGCAGGGGCCCGAAGCCGGCGGACACCGCGGCACCTTTGACACCGCCAGGCGGCCTGAGGATGAATCCCTGCACGGCCTGCTTGAGGAATTGGCGGATCTCCAGGTGCCGCTGATAGCGGCCGGCGGAATCGCCACGGGAGACGACGCCCGGGCCGCACTCGCCCGCGGAGCTGTGGCGGTCCAGGCCGGAACAGCCTTCCTGCGCGCCGACGAGGCCGGCACCAAGGCGGCCCACCGGACGGCCCTGGCCTCCGGGCGCTTCACCACCACCTCGGTCACCCGATCCTTCTCGGGGCGGAACGCCCGCGGACTCTACAACGAATTCATGCGCCGCCACGATGGCGAGGCCCCCTACGGATATCCGGAGATCCACCACCTCACCGCTCCCCTGCGCGCCGCGGCCGCTGCTGCCGGGGATCCGGATTCCATGAGCCTGTGGGCGGGAACGGGTTTTAGGCACACGGTCGAAGGCCCCGCGGCAAAAATCCTCGCAGTCCTGCGGCCCTGACCGGAGCGGGCCTATTCCTCGCCCGTGTCCTGCGCTTCCAGGTATCTGTCCATGGCTTCGCACGCCCTTTTCCAGCGGGCGTTCAGGGCGTGCCTGCTCAACGGTTCGGACATGCCGTTGAGCACTTTCTCGATGGCATCGGATGCGGCGTCCCGGGCCCGGTCCTGCGCCGCCGGGGTGTAGTAGTTCATGCCGGTTATTCGTTGCGTCCCCGGCAGGGGATTGCAGGAGAAGGCTCCCGCACGCACGACGGCGGCCGCCCCCTTTCCGGGACCGGCCGCCGTCGAACGCGTTGTGCTGTTAGAGGGTGGCGGTGTCGATCACGAAGCGGTAGCGGACGTCCGAGGCGAGGACGCGCTCGTAGGCCTCGTTGATCTTCTCCGCGGGGATGACCTCGATCTCCGCGCCGAGGCCGTGCTCGGCGCAGAAGTCCAGCATCTCCTGCGTTTCGCGGATGCCGCCGATCATGGAACCGGCAAAGGAGCGGCGGCCCATGATGAGCGCGAACGCGTTGACCGGGAGCGGCTCCGCGGGGGCGCCGACGTTCACCAGCGCGCCGTCGAGGGTGAGCAGCTGCAGGTAGGAGCTGATGTCGATCGAGGCGCTGACGGTGTTGATGATCAGGTCGAAGCTGCCGGCCAGGTCGGCGAAGGTGTTTTCATCGCTGGTGGCGAAGTAGTGGTCGGCGCCCAGCTTGAGGCCGTCCTCCTGCTTCTTGAGCGACTGGGACAGCACGGTCACCTCGGCGCCCATCGCGTGGGCAAGCTTGACGGCCATGTGGCCGAGCCCGCCGAGCCCGACGACGGCAACCTTCTTGCCGGGTCCCGCACCCCAGTGGCGCAGCGGTGAGTAGGTGGTGATGCCCGCGCAGAGCAGCGGCGCGGCGGCGTCGAGTTCGATTCCCTCGGGAATCCGGACCACGAAGTCTTCGGTCACCACGACATGGGTGGAGTAGCCGCCCTGGGTGACGGTGCCGTCGCGGTCCACGGCGCCATAGGTGCCGACGTTGCCCTTGAGGCAGTACTGTTCCTCGCCCTTCAGGCAGTTGGCGCACTCCTTGCAGGAGTTGACCATGCAGCCGACGCCGACGCGGTCGCCCACGGCGTGCCGGGTGACGGCGGGCCCTACCTGGGTGACGACGCCCGCGATCTCGTGGCCGGGAACCAGCGGGTACTGCTGCGGGCCCCAGTCGCCGCGGACCGTGTGGATGTCCGAGTGGCAGATGCCGGCGAACTTGATCTCGATCAGGACGTCGTTGGGGCCGACTTCGCGGCGTTCGATGGTGGTGGGAATGAGGTCCTCAGTCGAGGACGGGGATGCGTAAGCCTTGACGGTGGTCATGGGTCTCCTGAGGTCTGTTTGGGGGATATTGAAATGCTACAGGCGTGCAATGCCGTCACACCGGGTTCCGAGGCCCGTAGAGGTGGCCCTGTTGTAACTGGTTCTGGCAGTCCTACCCTTGGCGGTTGTGCGGGCGGGCCAGGACAAGGAGCCCCGCCATGGAAAGCAGTGCCCCGCCAATCATCAGCAGCGCCATGGGAACGGCTGTGTCCTCGCCGCCCAGGCCCGCTAGGGGCGCCACAATTCCGGCGGTGGTCCACTGCACGAGCCCCAGGACCGCCGAACTGGTCCCCGGGTGCCCGGGTACCTCCGCCGAGGCGAGGGCGCCGCCGTTGGTGTTGATCAGGCCCTGGGCCACCATGAGGGCAAAGAAGCTGCCCATGGCCACCAGCAGCGGAGTGGCCCACCACAGCGCCCCGGCCAGCATGGCCACCCCCGCGGCAAGGGCGAGGAGCTGGCCCGCAAAGATGACTTTCCTCGTCGACACACGGCCTGCCAGGCGGGCAGACAGCAGGGCGGCGATGGTCATGCCGCCGGCGTTCGCGGCGAACACGATCGAATACATGACCGGAGACAGGCCATTCATGCCCTGCAGGATGAACGCGGACGTCGCCACATACGCGAACAAGGCAATGAAGGCCGACGACGCCACCATGACGTAGCCAACAAAACGGCGGTTTGAGAGCACGGACTTGGCCGCGCGGCCGAATTCAGCCAGCCCGCCCGGGTGGCGCTTCTCCGGCGGGAGCGATTCCGGAACGACGAACAGGGCACAGAGCGTCATGAGGATGCCAAGGGCTGCGAGCGTCCAGAACGTCACCCGCCACCCGGTCAGCTGCAGGATGACCGCACCGAGCAGCGGGCTGATAATGGGCGCAACACCGCCAATCCCCATGACTATGTTGAGTACCCGGACCAGCTGTGGACCGTGGGCCAGGTCCACAATGACGGCGCGGCCGATGACCATGGCCCAGCCGCCGCCAAAGCCCTGCAGGAACCGGGCCAGCATCAGGATTCCGACGTCCGGCGACACGGCACACGCAACCGACGCCGCCGTCATCAGGAGGGTGCCGGCCACCAGCGGCAACCGCCGCCCGCGCTGGTCGCTGAACGGCCCGCCCACCAGCTGTCCCAGCCCCATCCCGGCGAAGAACGTGGTCAGGGTCAGCTGCACGGCGGACGCCGTGGTGCTGAACTCCGCCGAAACGCGGGGAAAGGCCGGAACATACATGTCCGTTGCCAGCGGCGCCACGGCCGTCAGGAAGATGACCGTGGCCACCAGCGTCGCCGGGACGGCGCTCACCGCCGGCGCACGCATGGTAGTAGGCAGCATGGTTTGATGCTCCATCCGGTTGCTGGCTGAGGGGTCTTCTCCATCAAACCGGCCGCCCGCAGGCGTAGCGAGGGCCCTGCTGAAACGGGTTTTGGCAGACCCTCCTTACGGTTTCCCGATTCGTCGTAACGTGTCCTTTATGGATAACCGAGCCGAGGTACGACAGTTCCTGTCCACCCGCCGTGGACGCATCACGCCGGAGCAGGCAGGAATTGCACCCTACGGCGGGCGCCGCCGCGTCCCCGGGCTCCGCAGGGAAGAAGTGGCCAGGCTTGCCGGCGTCAGCGTTGACTACTACACGCGGCTGGAGCGCGGAAACCTCACGGGTGTCTCGGACAGTGTCCTTGACGCCATCGCCCGCGCCCTGGAGCTGGACCGCGCCGAGCACGACCATCTTTACGACCTCGCCCGGACAGCCAACACATCGGGACGCAAGCGGGCGGCGCCCCCGGTGCCGTCAGGGGTCCGGCCGGAGCTGCAGTTCCTGCTGGACACCATCACCGGCGCGCCGGCATTCATCGGGAACAACCGGATGGACATCGTGGCCGCCAACACCCTGGGCTACGCGCTGTACTCCGACATGTACCGCAGCACCGCCAGGCCCGCGAACCACTCGCGGTTCATTTTCCTGGATCCCCGGGCCCACAACTTCTATATCGACTGGGAGCGGGCAGCGAACACCAACGTTGCCATCCTGCGGCGCGAGGCGGGCCGGAATCCGCACGACAAGGGGATTGCCGAACTCATTGGGGAGCTGTCCATGCGCAGCGACGAGTTCCGGACGCGCTGGGCTGCGCACAACGTTCGCCGCCACTACGCGGGAACGAAACTCTTCCAGCATCCCGTGGTGGGGCTCCTGGAACTGAACTACCAGGTGCTGGGGCTGGAGGAGGACCCGGGGCATTCCCTGACCGTCTACCCGGCCACACCCGGCAGCCCCTCCGATGAGGCCCTCAAGCTCCTCGCCTCCTGGGCCGCCACCGAGAACATCGTGGAACTGGCCCAGGCCGGCGCACGGGGCTGACGACGCGCCCGCTCATCTTTCGAGGTGGACGGCGAGGATCCGGTCGTCCCCGGGGCGGGGGTCGCCGCGGCCGTCGGTGTTGTTGGTCAGGAACCACAGCCGGCCGTCCGGGGCCAGCGCCACGTCCCGGATCCGGCCGTACTCGCGGCTGAAATGCTCCGTGGATGTGGCGGGGTCGGAGACGGGGACGGACCGCAGGACCTGTCCGCGCAGGTTGGCCAGGAACAGTGTTCCGCCCGCGTGGGCCATGCCGCTGGGGCTTGCGGCTCCTGGCTGCCACTGCTGCACCGGGTCCACGAAGCCCGGCCTGCCCGCGATGCCCTCCACCGTTGGCCAGCCGTAGTTGGCTCCGGGCGTGATGATGTTCAGCTCGTCCCACGTGTTCTGGCCGAACTCGGTGGCGAACATGGTTCCGTCGTCCGCCCACGCCAGGCCCTGCGGGTTGCGGTGCCCGTAGCTGTAGACCAGCGATCCCGGGAAGGGGTTGTCCGCCGGGACACCGCCGTCGGGAGTCATCCGCAGGATCTTTCCGGCGAGCGAATCCCGGTCCTGGGCGCTGTCGCGCCGGCTCGCATCACCGGCCGTCACGTAGAGCATGCCGTCGGGACCGAAAGCGATCCGGCCGCCGTCGTGGATGCTCGCGGACGGGATGCGTTCGAGGAGCGTGTCCGGCTGCCCCAGCGACAGTGAGCCCGGTTCGCCGTTGACCGGGAAACGTTGGACCCGGTTGCCGTCCGCCGCCGTCGAATACACGTACAGGTCGCCCTGGCTGCCAACGGCAAGTCCCAACAGCCCTGATTCTCCCCGTGCAGCTACACCCAGGACGGTTCCGATGGACCGCGCCGAGCCCTCAGGGGAAAGTTCCAGGACCTGCCCGCTGTTCCGCTCGCTGACCAGCGGCGTCCCGTCGCGGAAGACCACCGACCACGGAGCGTTGAGGCCCGTGGCCACCGGCTGGGGCGTGCCGGCGATGGCGGCTGCAGCGGCGGGCGCGGGATCAGTTGCGGGGACGGAGGACGCCGGAGCGGATGGAGGCGTGGAGGAGGTCGCCGGTGCAGGGGACGTGGTTGCCGGCGCGGGTGACGGGGCGGCGGTGCAGCCTGCCAGCAGGATGCTTGTTCCCGCGGCTGCCGCGGCGAGGACCCGGCGATCCATGTGTTTCTCCCGTCAACCGCATCCCACAACCCTTCCAGTCACATTAACCCGCATTGCGGATCATGGCGCCGCGTTGCCCGTTTTGACCCGGGAATGGCGGAATAAGTAGCGCCGTTTCGTCCTGTTGAGCTTCCGTTTCGGGCCGCTGGCCAAGGCCTCGCCAGGCGTGCTTAGGTGTTTCAACGGCACCGGCCAAGCCCGTAAAAACAGCACCTGCTACGAGAAGGAGGACCCGATGCCTGACATCTCCAGCCGCGCGGACAGCGCCGCCACGTGGGGTCCGTGCTGTTGCAGCTTCCGAATGATTCCGTCCCGCCGAATGGCAGCACACCGGCGCTAGCTTCGGCAGCAGTTCCACAGGTCCCCAGCGCTGAGTTCCGGCGCGTCGGGCGCATTCGTCCGACGCCGGCACACTCCTACATCCCGTTTCGTCTTCCCCGTCACCGGGCGATTCGTCGCGCCCGGATACCCGCCACTCCACCCTTCGAAAGGCATCCCATGACCTTCCCCGCATTTTCCCCGCCCCGGCCGCCCTCCGTCCGGCCGTTCACCCGCCGCAAGGCGCTGGGCGCACTCCTGGCGATTCCCGCCGTCGGCCTCCTGACCGCCTGCGGCGGCACCGCCACAGCCGGCAACCCGGCCAGCCAGGCGTCGTTTGCCCCGCTCGCCACCCCAGTCCCCGCGGGGACCACCATCAAGGTGGGCGATCCCAGCATCCGCGTGGCGCTTGAGCTGTCCGGCCTGGTCAAGGACCTGGACGGCATCAACGTGGAATTCGCCAACATCTCGGGCGGTCCGCAGACCACGGAGGCCTTCAGGGCCAACGCCCTGGACGTCGGCTCCGTGGCGGACATTCCGCCCATCCACGCAACCTGGACCGGCCTGGACGTGCGGATCATCGCGAGCGCCTACCGCCAGGACGCCGTGAACCACCCGCTGTACGAACTGGGCGTCGCTCCCGGCGCCGGCATCAGCAGGCTGGAAGACCTGCGCGGCAAAAAAGTGGCGTACAGCCCCGGACAGGCACAGGGCGCCCTGGTCCTGCGGATCCTTGAGAAGGCCGGGCTCAAGCAGGAGGACGTCAAGCTGGTGGAGCTGCCCAGCACCGGTGACGCCTACTCTTCGGCGCTGTCCGGCAAGCAGGTGGATGCGGCGCCGCTGGGCGGGGTGCAGATCAAGCGCTACCTCGCCAAGTACAGGGCCGACGGCGCCACCACCCTCCGGCACGGCCTGCGGGATGATCCGGGACACCTCTACTCCCCCGCCAAGGTCCTGGCAGATCCCGCCAAGGCCGCCGCCCTGGCCAAGTACGTTGAGGCCTGGGGCAAAGCGCAGCGCTGGATCGAGGACCACCCCAAGGAATGGCTGGAAGGCTACTACGTCAAGGATCAGGGGCTTTCCGCCGAGGACGGGCAGTACCTGATCGACGCCGCGGGCAAGCGGGACGTTCCCACGTCCTGGACCGAGGCCATCGGACGCCACCAGCAGACCATCGACCTGCTGGCCCGGGAACAGAAGAAGCCGCAGTTGAAAGCGGACGACCTCTACGACACCCGTTTCGAGGCCATCGCGGGCACCGCCTTCGCCGCGGCGGGCAAGGGAGGCACCGCATGAGCGCCGTACTGGAACGTCCCGCCGTCGAACCGCACCTGGACCCGGCGCTCGCCGCGCGCGAGGACGTGCGGCCCACCGGCCGCCGGCTGGGACCGGGAAAGCGGCGGCAGCTGGCTTGGCTGCTGGGCCCCTCGGTGCTGCTGTTGTTGTGGGCCGCCTCCTCGGCCACCGGGCTGCTGGATCCGCGCATCCTCTCCGAGCCCTGGACGGTAGTGGCCACCGCCGGGGAACTCCTCGCCGACGGCCGGCTCCAGGAGAACCTCGCCATCTCCGCCCAGCGGGCTGGCCTGGGGCTCTTCTTCGGCATCGTCGTGGGCGCCCTGCTGGCCCTGCTGTCCGGGCTGAGCCGCGCGGGTGAGGCGCTCATCGACGGCCCGGTGCAGATCAAGCGGGCCATCCCCGGCCTGGCCCTGATCCCGCTGCTCATCCTGTGGTTCGGAATCGACGAGACCATGAAGGTCCTCACCATCACCCTCGGTGTCTTTGTCCCGATCTACCTGCAGACCCACGCCGGGCTGCGCGGGATCGACCTGCGCTACGTGGAGCTCGCCCAGACCGTGGGCCTGGGCCGCGCCGCCTTCATCCGCAAGGTGGTCCTCCCCGGCGCCCTCCCCGGCTTCTTCCTGGGCCTGCGCTTCGCGGTCACGGGCGCCTGGGTGTCGCTGGTGGTGGTGGAACAGATCAACGCCACCAGCGGCATCGGCTACATGATGGAGCTCGCCCGCACCTATGGCCAAACCAACATCATCGTCCTCGGACTGGCCGTCTACGGCCTTCTCGGCCTGCTGTCCGACGGCGCCGTCCGCTTCTTCGAACGAAAGGCCCTCTCATGGCAGCGCACACTGGCGGGCTGACCGCCGTCGCCCCTTCCGCAGTCGCCCCTCCCGGAACAATCAACGCAGTTTCGGTCCGCGGCCTGATCCGCAGCTTTGGCCCCAAAGGCGTCCTGAACGGCGTGGACCTGGACATCGCCCCCGGCGAGTTCGTGGCCCTGCTCGGTCCCAGCGGCTGCGGCAAGAGCACCCTGCTGCGGGCACTCGCCGGGCTGGACCACGACGTGCGCGGCAGCGGTGTGATCACTGTCCCCGAGCGCGTGTCCGTGGTCTTCCAGGACTCCCGGCTGCTGCCGTGGGACAGCGTGCTGGGCAACGTCACCCTGGGGCTGCGGGAGCACGACGCCGAGGCCCGGGCACGCAAGGCCCTCGCCGAGGTGGGGCTCGCCGGCCGTGAGAAGTCCTGGCCGCACGAGCTGTCCGGCGGCGAACAGCAGCGCGTGGCGCTGGCCCGCTCGCTGGTCCGTGAGCCGCAGCTGCTCCTGGCAGACGAACCGTTCGGCGCGCTGGACGCGCTGACCCGGATCAGGATGCACGGACTCCTCCGGGACCTGGTGGCCGCCCACCGGCCGGCTGTCCTGCTCGTAACGCACGACGTGGACGAGGCCATCGCACTCGCGGACCGGATCGTTGTCCTCGACAGCGGCCGCGTTGCCACCGTCCGCACTGTTGCGCCCGACGTCGGAACGGCAAAGGACGCAGGCGGCCACGAAGCCCTCCGCCGCGACCTCCTCACCGATCTTGGCGTCGTCGGCGCCACCCACTGAACCTCCAGACCCGAAGGATTACCCCATGACTGCCACCAATCGTCCCAACCGCCAACTCCACCTCAACGCCTTCCTCATGAGCACCGGCCACCACGAGGCCTCGTGGCGGCTGCCCGAAAGCGACCCGCACTCCAGCACCAACGTGGAGCATTACAAGCAGCTGGCCCGCACCGCCGAGCGCGGCAAGCTGGACTCCATCTTCTTCGCCGACTCCCCCGTCCTTTTCGGCGAGGTGGGCCGCCGCCCGGCCGGCAAGCTCGAGCCCACCGTGCTGCTGACCGCCATCGCCGGCGCCACGGAACGCATCGGGCTGATCGCCACGGCTTCCACCACCTACAACGATCCCTTCAACCTGGCCCGCCGCTTCGCCTCCGTGGACTGGGTGAGCGGCGGCCGCGCCGGCTGGAATGTGGTCACCACCGCCGGCCCGGACGCCGCCCGCAACTTCGGCGTGGATGACCAGCCCGCCCATGCTGTCCGGTACGAGCGGGCCGCCGAGTTCATCGAGGTGGCCCGGAAGCTGTGGGACAGCTGGCAGGATGACGCCGTGCTCGCGGACAAGGCCGAGGGCGTCTGGGGCGACGCCGAAAAGATCCGCGTGATCGACCACGAGGGCAAACACTTCAGGGTCCGCGGTCCCCTCAACGTCCCCCGCTCGCCGCAGGGGCATCCGCTGATTGTGCAGGCGGGATCCTCCGAGGACGGCAAGGATCTCGCCGCCCGGTACGCGGACGCCGTCTTCACCGCGCACCAGACCCTTGCCGATGCGCAGGAGTTCTACCGGGATTTGAAGGCCCGAACCGCCGCCGCCGGCCGCGCCCCGGAGACCATCAAGATCCTGCCGGGCATCGTGCCGGTCATCGGCGCCACGGAGGAAGAGGCCCTGGAGCTGGAACGGGAACTGGACCGGCTGATCAAGCCCGAGTACGCCAGGATCCAGCTGGCCAAGACGCTCCGGGTGGCGCCGGAGGACCTGGCCCTGGACCGCCAGCTCCCCGAGGACCTGCCCGGCGAGGACGAAATCGAGGGCGCCAAGAGCCGCTACACCCTGATCGTCCAGCTCGCCCGGCGGGAGCAGCTCACGGTGCGCCAGCTGATCGGCCGCCTGGGCGGCGGCCGCGGGCACCGCACCTTCACGGGCACCCCGGTGCAGGTGGCGGACGCCATCCAGGAATGGTTCGACGGCGGCGCGGCGGACGGCTTCAACATCATGCCGCCGGTGCTCCCCTCCGGCCTGGAAGCGTTCGTGGACCAGGTGGTGCCCATCCTGCAGGAGCGCGGCCTGTTCCGGACCGGCTACGCAGGCACCACCCTGCGGGAGCACTACGGCCTGGACCGCCCGGCCAACCGCTTCGCCGGCACTGTTGCGCCGGAGCTGGCCTCGATCGGCCCGGCATTCTGATGGGCCGGCCCAGCGCGCTGAGGCGGCCAAGCCTGGTGCGGTGTTCTTCGCTGGTGGTCCGGGCTCTTGTGATGCGGTGGCGGCCGCCGTAGCGTCGGGCACACGTGGCTCCGGTGCCGCCGGGGACCGGTTTTTCCAGCTGGATGACCGGAGGAGTACTACACGCTGGGGCTGGTTGCGCACGGCAGGTCCTCATCAGCTGACGGCGTATGTCCGGGGCACGCTGCGGGTCAGGGCCTGGCGGGCCCGGACACCGGCGCAGGCGGGTGCACCCGCGTGGTGAGGTAGAGCCGGTGGGCAGTGATGACCAGAGCCAGCCAGGCCGCTCCGAGTGCCCAGGCGCCCAGCACGTCCGTAAGCCAGTGGTGGCCGAGGTAGACCCGGCTTAGCCCCATGGTTGCCGCAAAAACCGCCGCCGCCACTCCCGTGAGTATCCGGGCGCGGGCCGTGGTGAGGCGGAGGATGACCAGGTAGGCCACGATGCCCGCGATCACCACGGAATTCAGGGAGTGGCCACTGGGAATGAAGCTGAGTACTCGTAGGGCGGCACGGCATCGGCCAGGTCCGGCCTGGTCCTGCCCACCAGCTCCTTGCCCGCGATGGTCATCAGCAGCGAACCGAGCCCGGCAACGAGCATGAGGATGACAGGGGTCACGGACCGGCGCTTGAACGCCAGGCCGGCCATGACGGCCAAAGCCAGCACCGGCATCCCGACGGTCCCGCCCACGTCCGTATAGGTGGTGACGAGGATGTCCAGTCCCGGGGACCTGAGCGTTTTTGCGCCGTCCAGGACGGGATGGTCAAGTCCGGCAACTCCATCGGCTTCGACGACGGATTCGTAGACCTGCGCGAAAACCGCAGCCAGCGAAACCGCCAGCGCTGCCCCGACGGCCAAGGTGATGATCAATACCGCGTGGGACCCGAAAAGGCCGCTGATGCGTTTGGCGACGGACGCCAGGAGCCGGCCCGGCCTGGTATCCCACCTGGTGAGGTCCTGCCCGCCAACAAAGCGGTCCTGGTGGACTTCGCCTTTGACCCCGGTTTGGGCCGCCGCCGGGTGGGGCGGATTGTTGCCTGCAACCATGTCTTTTGGCCCTTCGCTGCCGGAGATCAAGTTAGTAAGCAACCTTACCTTGTTCTGCCGGCGCGTCAGCAGGTTGGAACTACGCGGTCACAGCCCGGCGGGAGCTGATGTCGAGCTGGTTCAGGCAGTAGTCCTTGAACCAGTGCCGGATGCCCTGGGGCAGCTTCGGGTAGGTCACCGCCAGGATCTTGAAGGTGCGGTTGAAGCGGCGCTCATGGCGGTGGCTCCAGGCCAGGCCGAAGTCCCGGCGCAACTGGTCCGGCAGGAGGCCTGCGGTGAGGAACCTGGCGAACGGCATGATGGCGAGGTACCACAGCGCCGCCCGCTTCGGATACAGGAGTCCCCGGCCAAAGCGCACGGCATTCTCATCAGCCCGCAGGGCACGCATCTTCCCATCCCAGTAGCGTCCAAACGCGGCCCTGTCCTCCGGCCACATATGCGCTGGCAGTTGCAGGGCCGTGCCCAGCTTCGCGTAATCGCGGTACATGGCGTCGGCGGACTCGTCGTCGAGTGGACCGTAGATTTTCTCGATGATGGTCAGCGCGGTGTCGTAGAGCGTCGCTGCCACCCACAGCTGCAGCCCGGCGTCGTAGGCGTTGTACCCCGGCGACTCGTCATCGGCAGCCCGGCGCACAGGCGCGTGGGCGCGGTTGACCCTGCGGCGGACCTCCTTCACCTGCTCGTCGGTGCCGTAAACCACGGCGTAGACGTAGGTCAGGGTGCCCTTGAGCCTGTTGATGGGCCGGTCCGTGAACGTGCTGTGCTCGGCGACGCCCCGCCCCACCCCCGGCTCGGCAAGCTGCAGCAGGATGGCCCGCCCTGCTCCGGCAAGCAGGATCGCCTCCGCGCCCAGATCGGCAATTCCACTCACCATTGCAACAGGCTACCGGAGGGATGCAAGGTCGGACGATGGCGGCGGGCGCGAGCAGTACCCGCGAAAAAAATCGAGTACCCACCACTCGTGCCCTCCACCCGCTCTGCACGTACCGTCCTTCAAAAGCCCTGCGCACAAACCCCGCGGGTGTTCCGACTGTGAAGGGGGCGGTCATGAATGGCACGGAGGCCCTGCCATGACTCAGCCGGACGCCTATGCCCGGCCGCTCCTGGACCCCGCAGTGCTCGAACGGCTGCGCGACGATCTCGAGGATGACGAGGGCGTGTGGAAGGTTTTCGTGGAGAACTTCATCGCGCACATGCCCCAGCGGCTGCAAAAAGTACGGCTTTCGCTCACCACCGGCGACGTGGCCGGCTCCATGGACGCCGTGCTGAGCCTGAAAACGTCAAGCCAGATGGTGGGTGCCGAACGGCTGGCAGCCTATGCCGCCGAACTCGAACAGGCGCTGCGCCGCCAGGCCGGGAGCGGGGACCCGGCCGTCACCCTGCCCCTCATCGCGGCGGACCACCTCCGGCGGATCAAGCAGTGCGCCCAGCGGACCGTCTATGTCCTGCAGAACCACCTGAAACAAGGGCATTGAACGGGGCGCCAGGATAGGGCGCCCTGCTCCCTCACTGAATGCCTCCACAAAGCAAGCGGACGACGGCGGGACCTCCCGCCGTCGTCCGTTTGGAAGGCGTGGGGCTACCGGGTGAAGGGCACCTTTTCCCATGACAGGACCGGGCCGCCCGCGCTGTTCCCTGACGCGGTGAACCGGACATAGTTGGTGGCATTGGCAGAGCCGTCCACAGTGATGCGCTGGAGATCGTCAGCCGCTGCCTCCTGGCCGTAGATGTCCAGCCACGGCGAGCCGGGCGCCAGCGGCTGGTTCTCGGCGAACACGTGGCTGTCGCCGTTGATGAGGTAAACCGGGGCGTCGAACCGGTTGGTTTCCTCAACGATGGTGTCCACGATCTCGCGGAAGCCGGAGACGACCGCCGGGTTGGCGGACGCGGCAGCGAGCAGCGAGGGGTCGAACATGTCGGCCTGGGCCATCAGCACCACTGCCCTGTCGTTGCGCCGGGCGGCGTCACTGAAGGTGGCACGGATCTGGTCCAGGACAGCCTCGGTGCGGTACTCCACTTCGGCCTGCTGTTCGGGCGTCACTGCGGTTTCGCCGAGGCCGCTCCACGGCTGGAGCGAGTTGTTGCTGCCCTGGACGTTCACCACCGAAAAGGCAACCCGGTTCTCGGTGAAGCGGACATTCTCCGGAAGACCGAGGGCCTCCTGGGATTTGACCGGCATGGTGGCACCGAGGGTCTTGCCGGGTTCGTTGAAGAACACTTCCCTCAGCTTGGCCAGCCGTTCGAGCGGGTTGTAGGCGCCGTTGTTGGCGCGGTGGCAGTCCACCCACTCGTTGTCGCCCGGGGTGAACACCAACGGGAGCTCGAATGTGTCGAACTGTTCCCGGATGAAGGCAAAATACCCGTCCGAGCAGACGGACGATCCGTTCTTGATGTCACCGACGTGGGCCACGAAATCAAGGCTGCGGTCCGCGTTGAGGTCCTGGATGCGGGCAGGGAATTTCGCGATTTCCTGTTCGCCGTAGGGAATGTCGCCGATGACGCCGAAGCTGAAGGCGTCCTGCCCGTCCGCATCTTTGGGAGTGTTGTCGGCGGCGTATGCCGGCTGGGAGGCAAGGAGGCCGAACGCAAGGAGGGCCGCCGTCGTCGCGGTTGTAGCAAGGGTCTTCATAGCCACGGTGTTTCCTGTCTGCTGGCTCGGGGTGGTTACTGCGTGCGGGCCGTCAGGAACTGCTGCAGCCCCGCGAGGTCGTCCGTGTTGATGTGGTCCACTCCGGCGTCGACAAGCTCGTTCCACATGGCGTCCCGGGCCGGGCCGGCCTGGTCCGGGGTGGCCCAGAAGCGGACGCGGTAGCCGTTGGAGTGGGCTTCGGCAACGTAGGCGTGCAGCTTGGCGCGTTCGGCCTCCGGCATGGGTCCCACGCCCTGCCAGGTGAAGAGCTTGGTCCAGTTGTTGCTGACCAGGGGCATGAGCTCGGCCGGCATGCCGGAGGTGAGGTCGGCGGCGCGGCCGTCATAGAATCCGAACCTCTGGTCCTGCGCCTGCATGGTGGCCAGGGGACGGTTTCCGCTGATCACTGCGGTGACCGGGCCGGTCTTGGTTTTGCCCTCGCTGTAGCGGCTCATGATGTCGCGGTGCTCGGCGAGCTCCTGTTCGACGGCGGCGTAGGTGGCTTCGCCTTCGCTCTTGATGTCGATGAGGAGCTGCAGGCTGCCGTCCCACCCCGGGTACACGCTGTGGCCCTCCTGGCCGCGGACCAGGTCTTCCAGCGGGTCAAGGTAGAGGCTTTCGAGCGTGACGCCGGCCTTCACATCCTCGAGGTCGTGCGCCACCAGCAGTTCACCGTCCACCAGCCAGACGTCGGCTTCAACACTGGTGAAGCCGTGCTCCAGCGCATCGAACAGCGGCCGCTCATGCTCATAGTCATTGTGGGCATGGGCGGCGGCCAGCGGCTGACCCAGGACCGGTGAAGGGCTGGAAGACTGGGCAATGGCCGCGGGGGCTGCGGCAGTCCCTGTCAGGGAAGCCAGGGCAACGAGGGCGGTGACGGCGCTTTTCACGAACACGGAGTTCTCCTTGATACAGCTGCGGGGATTCACTGCCCGGCTGTTGGGATGGGGCAGTGTGTGCGTGACAAGGATTGTTGGCGCGCAATAACACCCGAGGACCCCACGGTTGCGGAAAAGTGAACAGGAAGAGTCGGGCCTAAAGACACCAGCGGAACCAGCCCAAAAACGGCATACTGGCGCCATGACCGATGCAGCGCGAAAACCGGACCGGATCATCCTCGTGCTGCTTGGCATCATCGGCGTGCTGGTGGTGGTGGCCCTTGCCGTGGTGTTTTCCCGCGGCGACCCCGCGCCGCTGGATGAAGCCAGCCCGGCCGGCGTTGTCCAGCGGTACAGCACGGCGGTGATCGACGGCGATATCGCCACCGCAGAGACCTACCTCACCGATTCTGCCCGGACGGTTTGCCGAGGCTCCTTCTCCGGCGAGCCCCGCCCCGCGCGGGTTGTCCTGGTGTCGACGACGGAGCGGGACCAGTCCGCCACCGTGAAGGTCTCCATGGTCAACTCGTACCAGGACGGCCCCTTCGGCCCCTCCGAGTACGAGATGGAGGACATCTTCACCCTGGTCAAGGAGGACGGGAACTGGAAGATCAGCCAGGCCCCCTACATGCTGATGGCCTGCTCGGGAACGCCGGTGAAGCCATGACTTCCCCCGCGCAGCTGACGGCCCCGACGGCGGGACACGCCCAGACCACCCTGCGCCGTCTGATCCAGTACGCCCTGCTCTTCGCCTTGGTGCTGATCGCGGCGTCCGGCCTCAGCGGACTGCTGGAACGCCTGTTCACATCGGGGGCAGTCCTGGCCTCCACGGACGTGGCCGGGCTTGCCCGGTCGCTTGCATTCACCCTGATTGGCGGCCCGCTCGCCCTGCTTCTGTGGTGGTTTGTCTGGCGGCGGCTCGACGACGAGGCGGAACGCACCTCAGCCGGGTGGGGCCTCTACATCACCGCCATGTACGGCGTCTCGCTCATCATCTTCACCACCTCCTTCCTGGGGCTGGCCACGTCATTCATCGGACAGCGGGGCAACGACTGGGCGCCCACGCTGGCCAACACCATTGTTTGGGCGGCCATCTGGGCCTGGCACCGCTGGATGTGGAAGCACCCGAAGAAACCCACGGTGCACCTCGAGGACGTGCGTGCCGTCGTCGGGTCCGTGTTCGGCCTGCTGCTCGGTGCCGGCGCCGGGATCGCAGCCCTCGGCGGGCTCCTGGACGTCGCAATCCGCGGCTTCCCGCTGACCGTCACCGTTGAACCCTGGTGGTACTCCGTGCTCCGTTCGCTGGTGTGGGCGGCCGGCGGAGCCATCGTGTGGTGGTGGCACTGGTTCAGGGAGGGCGGGCGCCGCTTCCAGACGGGCCTCGTTGACGTCATCATGATCGCCGTCGGGATCTTTGCTGCCGGCATCACGGCCCTTGGCGGCGCGGGCGTGGTCCTGTTTGTGCTCCTGCGCCTGGCGTTCGACCGGAACAATCCCATGAACGAACTGCTTGAGCCATTGGCCCCGGCCATTGCCGCGGCGCTCGTGGGGGCGCTGGTGTGGCGGTATCACCGCACGGCCTCGATCCGCCGTTCCCCCGGCACCATGCGGGCAAGCCTGCTGGTCACGTCGGCCGTGGCCCTCGCTGCCGCCGCGTCCGGGGTGGGCGTTGTGGTCAACGCGCTGCTGGCTGCGGCAGTGTCGCCGCTGGCGGGAGGGGCCACGCGGACCCTGCTGCTTGGCGGTCTCAGTTCCCTCGTGGTGGGCGGGCCTGTCTGGTGGCTGGCGTGGAAGCCCCTGAAGCAGCCGCGGGCTGCCGAGGACATTCCGCCCGGACGCCGCGTCTACCTCATCGCATTCTTTGGAGTCAGCGCGGTGGTTGCACTCATCACGCTCCTGGTGATCGGCTACCGGCTCTTCGAATTCCTGCTCGGGGACGTCACCGGCGGCAGCCTCCTTGACCGCATCCGTGCACCGTTCGGGCTCCTGGTGGCCGCCGGACTGGTAGCGGGTTATCACTTCGCGCTGTGGCGGCACGACCGTGCCCTCCTCGCCGCCGCGCGGCCCGCCAGGAAACGCACCGTCGACGCAGTCACGGTTGTCACTGCGCCCCAGGCGGACGCGGAGGCTTTGGCAGCGGGCATCGCTGAAGCCACCGGCGGCGCCAGGGTCACCTTATGGCTGCGGGCGGACGACGGCGGCTCCGCCCTTCCGGCGTCAGGTCCGGCCTCCGGCGGGGCTGGTACCGCGGCGGGTGACATTGCTGCGGGTGATTCTGCTGCGGCTGAAACTTCGACTCCGGCCAGCGACGTCATTCCGCGCATCGCTGCGGCGTTGGAAGGCGTCGCGTCCCGGCACGTCCTGGTAATCCTGGGCCCCGCGGCGCGGCTGGAGGTCATCCCGCTGGCCAATGCGGGTTCCCGGCGCTAGCTGTTCTGAGAGCGGCTGCCCACGTTGGCGCCTGCTTAACAACGCACGCGCAGAAAAATGTCAGACCCTCCCGCGACGATATAGGTATGGGAAACGGCGCGGGGACTAACGCGGGGGCTGCAGTGGTGATGGAAGGCATTCGTGCCTCTGTTGGCGCCCTTGACGCCCTGTTCCTCGAGGAAGCCCGGCTGGATGTTGGTCCTGCTGGTTCCAGTCCTGCTGCTGATTTTGGTCCTGCTGTTCCTGCTGCCCCGGACCCTGTTGTGGATGTCCTGCAGCGGAAGATCGATAACCGGCTGGAGCGCCTGGCGGTTGTAGCGCGGCTGGAAGCACAACTGGCCGCGGCCAAGGCCCGGGACGCGGCGGAGATCCTCGAACTCCAGCACGCCATGATCCCGCCGAACGCCTCCCTGCAGGACAGGTCCTTCCAGGAAATGTCCATTATCGAGGAAATCGCCGGCGTCCTGACCGTAAGCTCCCCGGCCGCCGGGGCACTCATCACCCAGGCCCGGCAGCTGCGCTCCCTCCCGCTGGCCCTGGACGCCCTGTCCGCCGGGACCATCTCCTGGCAGCACGCCAAAATCCTCGCCGACGAAACCCACAGCCTCGGCCCCGCGGGCGCCGCCGCCATGGCCGCCCATTTCCTGGACGCGGACGCGCCCCACCCGGCCCGCGGAGCCGCACCCGGTGACCTGGTCCCGTCCCGGTTCCGGGCAAAGGTGCGGGCCTGGCGCGAACGCCACCACCCCGAATCCCTCGAAAAGCGCCACGCCAAGGCAGCAGCGGACCGGCGGATGGAATATTCCCCGGACCGCGACGGCATGGCCTGGCTCTCGCTGTACCTCCGCGGTGACACCGCATCCGCCATCTGGAACCGCACCACCGCCCTCGCCCGCGGACTCCAGGGCCCCAACGAATCCCGCACCCTCACCCAACTCCGCCCCGACACCGCCGCAGCCCTGCTTCTCAGCACATCGGACACGCGCAGCACCAGGGACACAGCACACGAGGACGCTGCGCACGCAAACGCGGCCCCGGCAGAAGGGGACGCTGCGCGCCTGGGCAAGGTCCCGGCGCCCAAGGCGGACGTCCTGGTCACCGTCCCGGTGTTCTCACTCCTCGGTCTCACCGATGAACCCGCAATGCTGGACGGCTACGGGCCCATCCCCGCCTCCACGGCCCGCAAACTCATCGCCGACGGCGCCACCTCGTTCCACCGCGTCCTGGTGGACCCGCGCGACGGTGCACCACTGGAAATCGGCCGCACCAGCTACCGCCTCACCAAAGCCATGAAACAAGCACTCCGCCTCCGCGACGGAAAATGCACCTTCCCCGGCTGCAACAACCGGACTTCGGACAACGAGGCAGACCACCTCCAGGCCTGGCACCACGGCGGAACCACCGGAATCAGCAACCTGGCCCAACTCTGCCCCAAACACCACCGCCTCAAACACAACAGCCGCTGGAAACCCACCCCCGGCACCAAAACCCAGCCACCCGGCTGGACCTCACCCACCGGCCGCCACTACAAGCCCGAACACCACGACTGGGAACCACCACAGTGGCCAGGGAACCCGGCTCAACTGCAGGCTGTGCGCGGTGGCCCACCTTGTTGCCCTCCGGAAATTGCTTACATCGGCCAGTCCCCAGCGGAAGATGCAATAGACAAGTTCTTGCATGCCCGTCCCTGACCTGCCGCCGGGCGGAGACCTGCCCTGCAGCGGCCTGCGTCCGAAGCGGAAACCCAAGCGGCCGCGGACGTGCCGGGGGCGTTCTTTGGCAAAGTGTTCGGCTGTGCCGGGCCCTAGCGTCCCCTGAACCAACAAGTCGCGCGTGCCATCCGCAAATTGGCATGGGGGCGTCAGCCCGAACTTCCCTAGACTGGGCAGTGAACGCTGGAAGTACACGAGCAAAGGAGCCAAGCATGAGTGGAGTAGTGGTAGTAGGGGTGGACGGCAGCCCCTCGGCATTGAAGGCCGCCGAGAAGGCGCTGGACCTTGCAAAGGCGTTGGGAGCTTCGCTTCACGTGGTGACCGCATTCGACGTCGACCGTTCCGAGACCTTCGGCGTCGGCTCGGACGAGGTGAGGGTCTGGAACTCCGATGCCTCCGAAAACGTCGCGAAGTCACTGGCCGACACGCGGCCGGGGGTGGAGGTCACCCACTTCGCCGCCCGCGGAAAACCCGCCGATTCCCTCATCAAGGAAGCCATGCGCCTGGACGCCCGGCTGATCGTGGTGGGCAACCGGAGGATGCGCGGCATCGGCCGTCTCCTGGGCAGCGTGGCCAACAGTGTGGCGCACAACGCCCCCTGCGATGTCTACATCGCCAACACGTACGAAGACTAGGCAACACCGCCGGGGCCAGCCAAGGTACCGGGACCAGCGGCCAGCAAACGGGCGACGACGGGACCTCCCGCCCGTCGCCCGTTTGCTTTAAGGGAGCTTTCCTCAAGATTTGCGAAGTTTATCTTGTCGCTAGATAAACCCCCTTCCCCTGGTATGGCTGCCTGCCTAGGGTTGCTTCACAGGCACACCAAAGGGAAACCATGAAAAGCTCAAATGACACTCCAGGGGACAACGCGTTTGAGGACCCCCGGCAGCCCCTGATTCCAGACCCGCCCGATGACCGCCAGCGCAGTGTGGCCGAATGGACGGGCGAACTCCTGATCGGAATCAGGCAGCCCCTACAGTTCCGCCTTGCCGACTGGCCCTAGCAACCTCCAGCAGGACCCGGGCCCCACAGCTCGAAAAGTGCGGGCCACCTGAATCACCGGTATGACTTCGAAAGCCATGCGCCCAACACGGCCAGCGCACTAATCCAGGTTGTTATCCGCCGTTTCCGGCCCGCACCGAAGTCCGCCATACCCATCGTTGCCGTTTGCGGGCGGGCAGGTCAACCACCGATCCCCCTGCCAAAGGAAAGCGGACGACGGCGGGAGGTCCCGCCGTCGTCCGCTTCCGTCAGCCTTCCGCCTTGGCCTGTTTCGGCGGAGGAACTCCCCTACCGCAGGACGACGGTGCGGTTGCCCAGCAGCAGGATCCGGCCCTCGCAGTGCCAGCGAACGGCGTTCCGCAGCGCCACGCACTCGGCGTCCCGGCCCACGGCCACCAGGTCATCGGCAGTGTACGTGTGGTCCACCTCGATGACCTGCTGCGAGATGATCGGGCCCTCGTCCAGTTCTGCATTGACGTAGTGGGCGGTGGCGCCCACGGTCTTGACGCCGCGCTCATACGCCTGGTGGTAGGGCTTCGCGCCTTTGAAGCTGGGCAGGAACGAGTGGTGGATGTTGATGGTTTTCCCCGCCAGCTTGGCTGAAAGGTCGTCGCTCAGGACCTGCATGTAGCGGGCCAGGACCACCAGTTCCACGTCTAACGCGTCCACGAGCTCCAGGAGCCGGGCCTCGGCGTCGGCCTTGGTGTCCTTGGTGACCGGTACGTGGAAGAACGGGATGCCGTGCCACTGGACCAGGCCCTCCTGGTCGCGGTGGTTGGAGACGACGGCCACGATCTCCACCGGGATATCGCCCGTCCGCGCCCGGAACAGCAGGTCGTTGAGGCAGTGCCCCATCTTGGACACCATCACCAGCACCCGGCGTTTCCGGCCGTGCGGTTCGAGCTGCCAGTTCATCTGCCACTTCTCCGCAACCTGGGCGAAGCCGCTGCGAAGCTCTTCAGTGCCGGCGGGCTGCCGGGCGGCCGAAGACCCGGAGGAGAAGTGCACGCGCATGAAGAAGTGCCCCTGTGCCTTGTCACCGTACTGCTTGATGTCGATGATGTCGCACCCCTGCTCCAGCAGGAACGCGGAGATCGCGTGGACAATCCCGGGTGATTCAACGCAGTCAACCGTCAGGACATGTTCGACGGCGGCGGCCGGGTCCGCGGCATCGTGTGCAGGGGCGGCTGCGGGAATGTTGGGGGTGAGCGTGGTGGCCGTGCTCATTTCTGCACCTTCTCGAGTTCCCGGGCCTTGGACGTTTCCGCTTCCCGGGCAAGATCTGCCTGGAACTCCGCGTACCTGGCCAAGTGGGCCGGGCGGCGGCGGATGGCCAGCCAGGCAACGCCGAGGATGACGAACCACAGCGGTGTGGCCAGCAGCGCCAGGAGCGTGTCCGGC
Organism: Pseudarthrobacter oxydans; assembly: GCF_034258515.1. Lineage (NCBI taxonomy): Bacteria > Bacillati > Actinomycetota > Actinomycetes > Micrococcales > Micrococcaceae > Pseudarthrobacter > Pseudarthrobacter oxydans. The sequence continues at coordinate 3,800,508 of NZ_CP139438.1, forward strand.
TGCGTGGTCAGGGCCCACAGGACAAAGGCGAAGAACGCGAAGACCACCCAGACCATCGGCACGCCGCCGGGCATCCGGTACTTCGATGCCTCATGCAGGTGCGGGCGGCGGCGGCGGAACGCCAGGTAGCTGGCCAGGATGATGGACCAGACGAACACGAAGCAGACGGCGGACACGGTGGTCACCATGTCGAAGGCCTTGCCGATGTCCTGGCCTGCGTACATCAGCACCACCCCGGAGAGCAGCAGGACGCAGGAGAGGAACAGCGCGTTCTGCGGGACCTTGCGGCGTGACAGGGCACCGAACGCCGAGGGCGCGTCGCCCTCCTGGGCCAGCCCGTACACCATGCGGGAGGTGGAGTAGATGCCGGAGTTGGCGGAGGACATGGCGGAGCTGAGCACCACCAGGTTCACCACGGTGGCTGCAGCGCCGAGGCCGGCCAGGGAGAACATGGCGATGAACGGGCTCTGGCCTGCCTGGAACTGGGTCCACGGGGTGACGGACATCAGGACGATGAGGGCGCCAACGTAGAAGAGCAGCACGCGGATGGGGATGGAGTTGATGGCCTTGGGCAGGTTCTTCTCCGGGTCCTTGGCCTCGGCTGCCGTGGTGCCCACCAGTTCAATGCCCACAAACGCGAACACCGCAATCTGGAAGCCGGCCACGAAACCCATGAACTCGTTCGGGAACATGCCGCCGTGGCTCCACAGGTTCGTGAAGGTGGCAGGGCCGGCGTCGGACTGGAAGCCCGTGAAGATCATGAACATGCCCACGATGATCAGCGCCGCGATGGCGATGATCTTGATCAGGGCAAACCAGAACTCGGTCTCGCCGAACGCCTTCACGGTGACGAGGTTCAGGAGCAGCAGGATGGCCACGGTGGCCAGGCCCGGGATCCAGAGCGGCAGCCCCGGCCAGAGCTCCTTGGAGTAGCCGGCGATCGCGATGACGTCCGCGATTCCGGTGATCACCCAGCAGAACCAGTAGGTCCAGCCGGTGAAAAAACCCGCCCAGGGGCCGAGGAGGTCCGCGGCGAAGTCGCTGAAGGATTTGTAGTTCAGGTTGCTCAGCAGCAGTTCGCCCATGGCCCGCATGACGAAGAACAGCATGAAGCCGATGATCATGTAGACGAAGATGACGGACGGCCCGGCCGCGGAGATGGTCTTGCCGGAGCCCATGAACAGGCCGGTGCCGATGGCGCCGCCAATGGCGATCAGCTGGATGTGCCTGTTGGTGAGTTGCCGCTCGAGATGCGGCTCCTGGTGGGAAGTAGTGGATTTAGTGGTCACGTGCTGCTCCTCGAATCAATACTGGGTGGAGTGCTGCGGAAGGGGATGCCTGTTCCGGCGTTGGGTGGACGCCATAGTCCGGCGCCGAAGCAAGGCTGTTGAAGCTGTAAAGGTGGATGCCGGCAATGTTGCCCGGCTGTGTTGCCAGCCCGGTGATCAGGCTGTCCGGCGAGTAGCGGTCCCCGCTCAGGAGTTTGCGGGCCAGCGGGCCCTTGCGGCTGAGGAATTTCAGGGAACTTCCGACGCCGATCTGCGTGGCGAGTGCCACCAGTTTCGTCCGCGGGACGGACCCCGCCACGCCCGCCCAGACGGGCAGGCGTACGCCTTCGCGGCGCAAAAGTGCCGCGTAGTCATGGATTCTTTCCGGGTCGAAGCACATTTGGGTGACCACGTGCGAGGCCAGGTCCTGCTTGGCCAGCAAGCCGTCCAGTAGGTCCAGGGGGCTGGCCACCGGATGGCCCTCGGGATAGCCGGCAACTCCGGCCCGCATGGTCCCGCCGGTGTACTGGGCGATGTCTTCCAGTACCGGAAGGGCGGAGTCGTACGTGCCTGCCGGCTGTTTCCGGTCGCCGCCGATGACGAACACCTCGCCGATGCCGGCGGCGTTGCAGCCCCGGATGATCTCGGTGAGCTCGGCGCGGCTGCGGATGCTCCGCGCAGCCAGGTGCGGGACCACGGTATAACCGAGGTCGGCCGCCTCCACCGCGGTGCGCATGGTCCGTTCGATGCCGTGGTGCGGCAGGCAGGTGACGCTGAGCGTGGTGCTCCGGGGCACCAGGGCCTGGACCTGCTCAACGATTCCTTCGGAAGGGATGATTTCGATTCTGATGGGGAACATCATTGGTCCTGTCTGGTCATCAGTTATGGAAAGCTTCAGCCTTGGGCAGGTCCCGCATCAGGCCGTGGCGGCGAGCAGTGAGCTGGCTTCCTGGCGGGTGGTGCCGGAGTCCTGGATGCCGTCGGCGATGTGGGCGAGTTCGGCGGGGATGTCCCGGCCCTTCTTCCGCATCGCGGTGGCCCAGAGCCGGCCGGCGCGGTAGGAGGAACGGACCAGCGGCCCGGACATGACGCCCAGGAAGCCGATCTCGTTGGCCTCGTCCTGGAGGTCCACGAATTCCTGCGGCTTGACCCAGCGGTCCACCGGCAGGTGCCGCTCGGACGGGCGCAGGTACTGGGTGATGGTGATCAGGTCGCAGCCGGCCTCGTGCAGGTCCCGCAGCGCCTCGGAGATCTCTTCCCGGGTTTCGCCCATGCCCAGGATCAGGTTGGACTTGGTCACCATGCCCAGGTTCCGGCCCTGCGTGATCACGTCCAGGGACCGCTCATAACGGAACGCGGGCCGGATCCGCTTGAAAATCCTCGGCACCGTCTCCACGTTGTGCGCGAAGACCTCGGGCCTGGAGTCGCAGATCGCTTCGATGTGTTCGGGTTTGCCGGAGAAGTCCGGGATCAGCAGCTCCACCCCGGTGCCGGGGTTCAGTTCGTGGATCTTGCGGACCGTCTCGGCGTACAGCCACACGCCCTCGTCCTCGAGGTCGTCACGGGCCACCCCGGTGACGGTGGCGTAGCGCAGCTGCATGGCCTGCACGGAGCGGGCCACCTTGGTGGGTTCGAACCTGTCCACCGGGGAGGGCTTGCCGGTATCGATCTGGCAGAAGTCACACCGCCGGGTGCACTCGGACCCGCCGATCAGGAACGTGGCTTCCTTGTCCTCCCAGCACTCAAAGATGTTGGGGCAGCCGGCCTCCTCACACACCGTGTGCAGGCCTTCCTTCTTGACCAGGTTCTTGAGCTGGACGAACTCCGGGCCCATCTGGACCTTGGCCTTGATCCAGTCCGGCTTCCGCTCCACCGGGACAGCCGAGTTGCGCTGTTCAACGCGCAAAAGCTTCCGGCCTTCAGGTGCCAATGTCATTAGTGTTCTTCCTTTTGCATTCGACTAGCATTCGACGACGTTGACGGCGAGGCCGCCCATGGCCGTTTCCTTGTATTTGGAGCTCATGTCCTTGCCGGTCTCCCGCATGGTCACGATGACCTCGTCCAGCGAAACCCGGTGCGAACCGTCGCCCCAGAGCGCCATCTTCGCCGCGTTGATCGCCTTCGCCGCCGCGATCGCGTTCCGTTCAATGCAGGGCACCTGCACCAGGCCCCCGATCGGATCACAGGTCAGGCCCAGGTTGTGCTCCATCGCGATCTCCGCCGCGTTCTCCACCTGCGCCGGAGTCCCGCCCATCACCTCCGCCAGACCGGCGGCGGCCATCGACGACGCCGACCCCACCTCGCCCTGGCAGCCCACCTCAGCCCCCGAAATCGACGCCTGCTCCTTGTACAGAACCCCCACCGCACCCGCGGCGAGCAGGAACTTCACCACCACATCCTCCCGGTCCACCCGGGACGCGTTCTCCATCCCCGGCGCGAAATGCAGCGCGTAATACAGCACCGCCGGGATGATCCCCGCCGCCCCGTTCGTCGGCGCCGTGACCACCCGCCCGCCCGACGCGTTCTCCTCATTGACCGCCAGGGCGATCAAATTAACCCACTCCTGCCAATACTTCGGATCATGAAACTCCCCGGCCCCGTCGCCTTCGTCCTCGGACCCGGCCGGCCGGGAGCTTTCCTTCCGCAGCCGGTCATACCAGTCCGGGGCCCGGCGGCGGACCTTCAACCCGCCCGGCAGCACCCCCTCACGCTTCAAGGACGCGGCCACACACCCCTCCATCACCGAATAGATATGCAGCAGGCCCGCCCGGATCTCCCCCGGCGTGCGGCTGTCCTCCTCGTTCACCCGCATCACATCACTGATGCCCAGCCCGGTCTCCCGGCAATGCTCCAGCAACTCCGCCGCGGTCCGGAACGGCAACGGCAGCTCCTTCTTCGACTCCTCCAGCTCCAGCTGGGCCGCGTCCTCCTCGCCCTCACGGACAATGAACCCGCCGCCCACCGAAAAGAACGTCGCCGCATGCAAAACCTCGCCCGACGCGTCGGAGACCGTGAACGTCATCCCGTTCGTGTGCCGCGGCAGGACAGTCAACGGCCGCAGCACCATATCCTTCACCCCATACGGCAACGCCACCGCACCGGCCAGCTGCAGCAACCCCGTCTCCGCGATCGCCGCCAGCCGCTCCTCCACCTCCTCCGGCAAAATCAGCTCCGGATGGAACCCCTCCAAACCCAACAAAATGGCCGTCATCGTCCCATGCCCATGGCCCGTCGCCGCCAACGACCCATACAAATCCACCCGCAACGACGCCACCCCCGCCAGCACCCCCGAAGCCTTCAGCTCCTCAGCAAAAACAGCAGCAGCCCGCATCGGCCCCACAGTATGAGAACTCGAAGGTCCGATCCCAATCGAAAACAGATCAAAAACGCCAACAGCCATGGTGGGATTCCTAACGAGACGTGTAATGGGTGGGTGGAGCGTCGCTAAGGCGACGTGGGCAGGAGGGGCCGGCGGAGCCGGGCTTTTCGGAAGCGTGCGTCAGAGGCGAGGAACGAGCCAGCACGCGTGAAAAGTCCGGTCCGCCGTCGCGGACGCAACCGAGGTCAGGACAGTGGTGCGACGCCCGGGTAGAGCGGGTGCGCCGAAGCCAGGACGTCGACGCGGTGACGCAGCCCCGAAAGGTCGGCGTCGGCGTCGGCCGTCAATGCCTCGGCGATGATGTCCGCGACCTCGCGGAAGGCGTCCTCGCCGAACCCGCGCGTTGCCAGCGCAGGCGTGCCGATCCGGAGGCCGGAGGTCACCATCGGTGGCCGCGGGTCGAAGGGGACGGCGTTGCGGTTGACCGTGATGTCGATGGCCGCGAGGCGGTCCTCGGCCTGCTGCCCGTCGAGCTCGCAGTTGCGCAGGTCGACCAGGACCAGGTGCACATCGGTGCCGCCGGAGACCACGCTGATGCCCTTGGCCGTGACGTCCGGCTGGACCAGGCGCTCGGCGAGGATCCGGGCGCCGGCAAGGACGCGCTGCTGGCGCTCCTTGAACTCGGCGGACGCGGCGATCTTGAACGCCACGGCCTTGCCCGCAATCACGTGCTCCAGCGGTCCGCCCTGCTGTCCGGGGAACACAGCCGAGTTGATCTTCTTGGCGGTGTCGGCGTCGTTCGTCAGGATGATGCCGCCGCGCGGACCGGCGAGGGTCTTGTGCGTGGTGGACGTGGTCACGTGCGCGTGGGGCACCGGCGACGGGTGCAGGCCGGCGGCCACGAGCCCGGCGAAGTGCGCCATGTCCACCATGAGGTAGGCGCCCACGGAATCAGCGATGCGGCGGAACTCGGCGAAGTCCAGCTGCCGGGCGTAGGCGGACCAGCCGGCCACGATCAGCGCCGGCCTGGTCTCCTGGGCCAGGCGCTCCACCTCGGCCATGTCCACTGTGTGGGTGTCCTCGCGGACGCCGTAGGGGACCACGTTGTAGAGCTTGCCGGAGAAGTTGATCTTCATGCCGTGGGTGAGGTGCCCGCCGTGGGCAAGGTTCAGGCCCATGATGGTGTCGCCCGGCTTGATCAGCGCGTGCATCACCGAGGCATTGGCCTGGGCGCCGGAGTGCGGCTGCACGTTGGCGAACCCCGCGCCGAAGAGCGCCTTGATCCGGTCGATGGCGAGCTGTTCGATGACGTCCACGTGTTCGCAGCCGCCGTAGTAGCGCTTGCCCGGGTAGCCCTCGGCGTACTTGTTGGTCAGCACCGAGCCCTGCGCCTGCATGACGGCCACGGCGGTGTGGTTCTCGGAGGCGATCATCTCCAGGCCGTCGCGCTGGCGGGTGAGTTCGTCGTCGATCTTCGCGGCGATCTCCGGGTCCAGGGTGGAGAGGTCCGCGTCGAGACTCGGCGAAACCACCTGCTCGAAGGCCGTCACTGTACCGGTGCCTGCTGCCGCGCTGCTCACAGTTCGCCGCCGTTGGCTGCCGCGTATTCCTCAGCGGACATCAGCGGGCCTTCTTCGGTGACGGCCACCTTGAAGAGCCAGCCGGCGCCGTAGGGATCGTTGTTGATCAGGGCGGGGTCGGAGACCACTTCGTCGTTGATCTCGACAACTTCGCCGGTGACGGGAGCGTAGAGGTCGGAGACGGACTTGGTGGACTCCACCTCGCCGCAGGTCTCCCCCGCGGTCACGGTGGAGCCAACCTCGGGGAGGTCCACGTACACGATGTCGCCGAGGGCTTCGGCAGCCACAGCCGAGATTCCGACGCCGGTGGGCCCGGATCCGTCAGCAGCAACCCATTCGTGCTCGGCGGAGTACTTCAGTTCAGCAGCAACTTTTGCCATGTGTTTTTCCTTAGGTTCGTGTTTGAGAAAGTGAGAGAGCGTCGGCCCAAAACCCGCATTAGGTGAGAGAGCGTTGGCCCAAAACCCGCATTAAGTGAGAGAGCGTCGAGGGTCGGCGAGGCTGGCATCCGGCAGCATGCGTCAAAGCGACGAAGGAGCAGCATGCAGAGGATGTCAGCCCCGCCGGAACCCGGAGTTACTTGGCGCGCTTGTAGAACGGGAGTGCTACTACTTCGAAGGGCTCCGGCTTGCCGCGGAGGTCGATGTCCAGGGCAGTGCCGGGTTCTGAGTGTTCGACGTCGACGTAGGCCATCGCGATCGGGTACCCGAGGGTGGGTGAAGGCTGGCCGGAGGTCACCTCGCCCACCACGTTGCCGTCCTTGAGGACCGGGTAGTGGCTGCGGCCGGCGCGGCGGCCCAGGCCCTTGAGTCCCACGAGCTTGCGGCCGGACGTGGAGCCTGCGCCGAGTGCTTTGAGTTCGGCGAGCACGGCCTTGCCCACGAAGTCGGATTCCTTGGCCAGCGAAACCACGGGGCCCAGGCCGGCTGCGTAGGGGTTGCCTTCGCGGGAGAGCTCGTTGCCGTAGAGCGGCATGCCCGCTTCGAGGCGGAGCGAGTCGCGGCAGGCCAGGCCTGCGGGGATGAGCCCGTGGCCGGCGCCAACTTCCAGCAGCGCGTCCCACAGGCCGGCGGCGTCCTCATTGGGGATGTAGATCTCGAAGCCGTCCTCGCCGGTGTACCCGGTGCGGGCCAGCAGCAGGTCCTGCCCGTTAATTTCCACCTCGACGGCCGCGTAATACTTCAGCTCCGTCACCAGGGAGTGTTGATCCGCAGGAACGAGCGTCAGCAGGATGGCCTCGGCGTTCGGTCCCTGCACCGCGATGAGGGAGGTCTCGGCGGAAACGTCGTTTACGGTGACGTCGAAGCCGGCAGCCCGCTCGGCCAGCGCTGCGGCAACCACCGCAGCGTTGCCGGCGTTGGGCACCACAAGGTACTTGTCTTCACTCCGCCGGTAGGAAATGAGGTCGTCGATGATGCCGCCGTCTTCCTGGCAGATAAGCGAGTACTTGGCCTTGCCCACGGCAACCGCGGACAGCTTGCCGGCCAGGGCGTAGTCCAGGAAGGCTGCGGCGTCCGGGCCGGTAACCCACACTTCGCCCATGTGGGAGAGGTCGAACAGTCCGGCGGCGTTGCGGACAGCGTGGTGTTCGGCCAGCTCGGAGTTGTACTTCAGGGGCATCTGCCAGCCGCCGAAGTCGGTGAAGGATGCGCCGGCAATCTTGTGCTGCTCATAGAGCGCGGTGTAGTTCTCAGTCATCACGGAATCCTTAGTTCTCAAACTCGGAAAGAGGCGGGCAGGAGCAGACCAGGTTGCGGTCCCCTGCCGCGCCGTCGATGCGGCCGACGGGCGGGAAGTACTTGTCCTGCCGGAGCGATGCCACCGGGAAGGCGGCCTGTTCGCGCGGGTACGTCCGGTCCCATTCAGAGGAGACGACGGCGGCGGCCGTGTGGGGTGCGTTGCGCAGCGGGGACTTCTCAACGGTGAAGTCGCCGGCGGCCACCTGGTCGATTTCCTTGCGGATGGTGATCATGGCTTCGATGAAGCGGTCGATCTCCGCGAGGTCCTCGGACTCGGTGGGCTCCACCATCAGGGTGCCCGCCACCGGGAAGGACAGCGTGGGGGCGTGGAAGCCGAAGTCGATGAGCCGCTTGGCCACGTCCTCGGCCGTAACACCCGTGCGGGCGGTCAGCTCGCGCAGGTCAAGGATGCACTCGTGCGCAACGAGGCCGCTTTCACCGGTGTAGAGGACCGGGAAGTGCTCGTCCAGGCGGGCTGCGACGTAGTTCGCAGCCAGGAGCGCGGACTTGGTGGCCTCGGTCAGGCCCTGCCCGCCCATCAGCTTCACGTAGGCCCAGGAGATCGGGAGCACACCGGCGGAGCCGAAGCGCGAAGCGGAAATCGCGACGCCATGCCCGGCTTCATGGGCGGCCTTGTTCGCGTCGCCCGGCATGAACGGTGCCAGGTGTGCCTTGGCAGCAACCGGGCCGACGCCGGGTCCGCCGCCGCCGTGCGGGATGCAGAAGGTCTTGTGCAGGTTCAGGTGCGAGACGTCGCCGCCGAACTTGCCCGGCTGGGCGAGGCCTACAAGTGCGTTCAGGTTGGCGCCGTCAACGTACACCTGGCCGCCGGCGGCGTGGATCGCGTCGCACACCTCGCGGACATCGGAGTCGTACACGCCGTGCGTGGACGGGTACGTGATCATGATGGCCGAGAGGACGTCCTTGTGGGCCTCGATCTTGGCCTGCAGGTCGGCGTGGTCGATGGTGCCGTCTGCAGCGGTGGCAACAACCACAACCTTCATGCCCGCGAGCACGGCGGAGGCGGCGTTGGTGCCGTGCGCCGATGCCGGGATCAGGCAGACGTTGCGCTGCTGGTCCCCGCGGGAGTGGTGGTAGCCGCGGATCGCCAGCAGGCCGGCGAGCTCGCCCTGGGAGCCGGCGTTGGGCTGGATGGATACCTGGTCGTAGCCGGTGATTTCGGCGAGGTCGGCTTCCAGGCCCGCAATCAGTTCGCGCCAGCCCTCGGTCTGGGAGTCGGGGGCGAACGGATGGATGGAGGCGAACTCCGGCCAGGAGATGGCTTCCATCTCGGCGGTGGCGTTCAGCTTCATGGTGCAGGAGCCCAGCGGGATCATGGTGCGGTCCAGTGCCAGGTCCCGGTCGGAGAGGCGGCGGATGTAGCGCAGCAGCTGGGTCTCGGAACGGTGCGTGTTGAACACCGGGTGCTGCAGGTAGCTGGAGGTGCGCAGCACCGATTCGGGCAGCTCGAAGCCCTCACCGGACACAACCGGACCGGCGCCAAAGGCGACGGCAACCGCGGCGAGGACCTCCGGCGTCGTGGTTTCATCAACGGACACGCCAACGGTGTCCGCGTCGATGAGGCGCAGGTTGATGCCGCGGGCTTCGGCGGCGGTGATCACCTTGGCGGCCTTGCCGGGAACACTGACCGTGAGGGTGTCGAAGAAGGTGTCGGACACCAGTTCGCGGCCGGCGGTCTTCAGCGTGGCGGCCAGGGCGCGGGCGTTGTTGTGGACAGTCTCGGCGATCGCCTTCAGGCCGTCGGGGCCGTGGTAGACGGCGTAGAAGGAGGAGACGATGGCCAGCAGCGCCTGGGCGGTGCAGATGTTGGACGTGGCCTTCTCGCGGCGGATGTGCTGCTCGCGGGTCTGCAGTGCCAGGCGGTAGGCGGGGACGCCGGCGTTGTCCTTGGAAACGCCCACGATGCGGCCGGGGAGGGTGCGTTCCATGCCGTCGCGGACGGCCATGTAGGCGGCGTGCGGTCCGCCAAAGAACAACGGCACGCCAAAGCGCTGGGTGGAGCCGACGGCGATGTCCGCGCCCTGCTCGCCCGGCGGGGTGATGAGGGTGAGGGCCAGGAGGTCGGCAGCGACGGTGACCAGCGCGCCGCGCTCCTTGGCTTCGGCGATGACGGCGGACTGGTCCCAGACGCGGCCGGAGACGCCGGGCTGCTGCAGGACGACGCCGTTGATGTCGCCGTCGGGAAGTCCGTTGGTGAGGTCTGCGATTTCCACCTCGAAGCCCAGGGCTTCGGCGCGGCCCAGCACGATGGCGATGGTCTGCGGCAGGAGGTCGGCGTCGAGGACGGTCTTGCCGTCCTTCGCAGTCTTGGACTTGTTGGCGCGGCGCATCAGCAGCACGGCTTCGGCGACGGCGGTGGCTTCGTCGAGGAGGGAGGCGTTGGCCACCGGGAGCGCGGTGAGGTCCTGGACCATGGTCTGGAAGTTCAGCAGCGCCTCGAGCCGGCCCTGGGAAATCTCGGGCTGGTACGGGGTGTAGGCGGTGTACCAGGCGGGGGCTTCAAGGATGTTGCGGCGGATCACCGGCGGGGTCACGGTGTCGTAGTAGCCCTGGCCGATCATCTGCACGGCCATCTTGTTCTTGCCAGCCAGCTTGCGGAGCTCGGCGAGGACCTGCACTTCGCTGAGGGCGCCCTCAAGGGTGAGCGGCTTGTCCTGGCGGATGGAATCCGGAACTGCGCTGTCCACGAGGCCGTCAAGGGTGTCGTAGCCGACGGCCTTGAGCATGGTGTCGATGTCGGACTGGCGGCGCGCGCCGATATGGCGGTCTGCGAAGGTGGTTGGGGACGATTGAACCGTCATGAGAGGAACTCCATAATTCAGGTGGCAACCGGTGCCACTTTGATTCGGGTTCCTCCCCGCTCTGTATTGGACCTGAGAGTTTTGCGTTGCCCTGCCGTTCAGCGGGGCGCCACTTGCACCGTCGGTGAGCCCGGTTGCCCGGACTGCTTTCCAGAGTTGCCTTGCCGCGGCGGTACGTGGGCCTGAGAGATTCCTGGGGAGGATTTGCTCCTACGGCGCCTGCAGAACGTACCGGCAGGACTCTCCCGCCGCAGATCATAAGCACGTGCCACTGGTCGGTGACACGGCTCACACCTTACCGGGTTATGGGGCTGGATGCAAAATCCGCGTCTTTCCAAGGCAGGCTTACGACGGCGGGACGCGCCGGACGTGCTCGAAGGCATCAGGTGCACGGAGACAGTGCAATTAGGAAGCTTCCGGAAGTTCTAGCGGGAGGCTTCCCTGCCCAGCCGGTACCCCGCCCAGAACGCCAGGACGAGCAGTCCGACGACGGCGACGGCCAGGCCGATCTGTGTACCTTGGGTAACCAAGGCGATGCCGCTGCCGCTGAAAAGCTGGTTGCTCAGCGGCGCGTAGGCGAACCAGCCGAAGCTGGCGTCCGCGTTGCTCCATGCGACGAGGCACCCCGCCACTACCGTCACAAGGCCAGCGATGGGAACGACGGCGGCAAGAGCCCGGGCAGGCGGCGGAGTTTTGCGGTCTTCAGGTGCGTTGTTGTCCCCCATGCAGGCGAGTCTAGCCGGGCCGCCCCCGGCGTCCGGCTCAGGGGCAAGACAGGCTCCGGGCAGCGGGTTTAGGCTGGGCGGATGTTGACCATCGGCAGCACCGTCCTCGGCGTCAACGACGTCGCCCGCGCAACCGCCTTTTGGCACGCCGCCCTCGGCTACGTCCCGCAGGAGCCCGGGGACGAAACCTGGGTGATCCTGGTGCCGGCTTCGGGCCCGGGAGCGCAGCTCGCCCTCATGCTCAGCGAAACGCCGGTCCAGGAGCACCCGCGCATTCACCTGGACCTGTATGCGGACGATCAGGGCGCCGAGGTGCAACGGCTGGTTTCACTCGGCGCCCAGCGCGTCGACTGGGACCTGTACCCGGAGAACCCCGATTTCGTGGTCCTCGCCGACCCCGACGGCAACAGGTTCTGCGTCGTTGACAAAAGTCCGCGGTAGCCCCGCCGTCGAACCTTGAACTTCCGGCCGGGTCAGTTTTCAGGCAGTTGCCCGGCCAGCCCCTGCAGTGATGGTTCCCGGCCCAGCTCCACATGGGCGAACGCCAGCGCTGCCGCAAGTTCGGCCTTGCCGTCATAGATGGCCCGGCACAGGCTCAGGTGCTCCGCGCACTGGACCTGGGGATCACGGTGCCCGGTCAGGGTGAAGAGCCACTGCATCCTGCCCAGCAGAGGCTTCATGGAGTACTCGAGCAGCGAGTTGCCTCCCATCGAGACGATCTCCGCGTGCAGGGCCGTGTTGATGAGCGGGATCTCCGTGTGGTCGTGGCGCAGGGTTGCTTCTTCGGCCTTGTCCATCATGTGCTGCAGGCGCGCTGTGGACTCACCCCGGGCGGCGGCCTGGGCGGCGAGCCGCGCGGCGAGGACCTCGAGGCTGAGCCGGACATCAAAGAGTTCATTGACGTCCCTCAGGGTGATCTGCTTGACGGTGGCCCCGCGCCGTGGCGAGGTGTCAATGAAACCTTCGGCTTCCAGCTGCTGGAGGGCTTCGCGGACGGGGACCCGGGAAACGTCCAGGGCCTGTGACAGCTCGCGTTCCCTGAGCCGTGAACCGGGCGCGAAGTCACCCGAGATGATCAACTCCCGGATCCGTGCACGGGTAGCATCAGCCGAAGACGCGGGTGCGTCCGCCTGGGTACTCAAAGATGCCTCCTGTTGGTTCCAGTGCCCTGCTTCCGGGCTGCCTCAGTTATTCAGCTCCACGCGGGTGCCGACCCCCTGGTTGAGGGCAGCGTCATACAGGAGCCTCCCGATGGCAAGGTCCTGCAGGCCGATACCCACCGAATTGAACAAGGTTATGTCCTCATCCCCCAGACGGCCTGCTTTTGTCCCGGCCGCCACGTCACCAAGTTCGGCTTCCACATCGTCAAAGCCCATGACGCCTTCAGCCACAGGGACGATCAGTCCCCCTGACTTCGCTTGGGCCGTGGCCAGGCTGTCCACGAAGACCCGCGCCCGCGCCATACCCGCTGAGTCAATCTCCCGGTGGTCAGGCCGCGGACGGGATCCGACGGCGTTGACGTGCAGTCCGGGCTGGAACCACTCCCCCTTGACCAGCGGCTCAACCGCTGGCGTGAGGGTGCACAGCACGTCCGAGTTCTCAACAACTTCCTGCACACTGGCGGCCCGCGTGATGTGCAGCCCGTATGAGGAAATCCGGTCACAGAACGCAGCGACCGTCTCAGTGGAACGGGACCACACCACGACATTTTTTATCGGCAGGACGGCCAGCATGGCTTCCACATGTGCCACCGCCAGGGCCCCCGCCCCCACCAACCCCAAGGTGGCACTCCCGGGCCTGGCAAGCAGCTTCGTCGCCACCGCGCTGGCAGCGGCCGTACGGACCCGGGTGGGGACTTTACCGTCCAGGATGGCCAGTGTTTCACCGGTCAGCTGGCTTACGAGCATGATGGTGGACCGCTGCGAGGGCAGGCCGGCCCCACCGTTGGACGGGATGTCCGCCAGTAGTTTCACGGATGCCAGCTCCTCCGGCCCGGACAGCGCCGCCATCGGCAGGAACCGGGCATCCGACGACGGCAGGAGGAGCGAATCCGGCGCGGGCTGGACAGCGGTACCTCGGCTCAGGCCGGCAAAGACGCGTTCGACGGCGGCAATGGTTCCGGGCATATCGGCCAGGGTTTCGAGCTCGGAGGCTTTAAGGATCAGGGTCATGGGGTCGCTTTCGGAATGGAAGGGGGCGTTAGCTTGGGCGGTCAGGGTTGGCGGGGAAACCCCGCCCTGAGAGGCACGGTGGCTCAGAGGCTGTTCCTGACAAGGACTCCCTGCGCCACCACGGCCCGGATTCCTTCCAAGGCAGAGCCGCTGGACAGGGGATCAGAGTCCACAATGACGGCGTCCGCGAAGGAACCGGGCACCAGCCGGCCGGCGTTTTCACTCCAGCCCAGCAGCGCGGCGGCATTGACCGTGGCGGCCCTCAGGGCTTCCAGGGGGGAAAGCCCGGCCTCACTCAACAGGCGGACTTCCGTGCCGATCGGAGTCACGTCGGATCCGAACGAGTCCGTCCCCGCAACGACGGTCACGCCGGCATCATGGGCGGCTTTCACGGCTGCTTTGATGATGGGTGTGTACTCCTTGCCCCGGGCGGCAAGGATTGGGTTGGACGAACCCGCCATGCTGGTGATGGCATCCATGGTGGGCGTGAAGTACGTCCCCTGCCTGGACATCCGGGAGATGGTCTCTTCGGTGACGAAGACTCCGTGCTCGATGCTGCGCACCCCTGCCCGGACCGCGCCGTCTATCCCTTCGGCACTGTAGGCATGGCACAGCACCCCCGCTTTGCCTGCCGCCTTGACCACGGCGGAGAGCTGATCGTAGTTGTAGACCAGCTCACGGGGATCCTGCTCCGGCAGGCCCGCCCGGGGGTTGGCCCTTGTCTTAATCACCTGCGCGCCGCGGTTCAGGTTCACGCGCGTGAGGTAGGCGAGATCGCCCGTTTCCCTGACACCGCCAGCCAGGGAGGCAAGGGGTGCAAGGTCAGGGTCGGCGAGGAGCGAGTCCCCCAGCTCGGGTGAGACGAACAGCCCGGCAGGGCTCATCCGGGGCGAGGCTCCGGCGGCCCAGGCAGGCAGGGCGGCCAAGGCGACGTCCTGGTAAAAGCTGCTCGAGCCGCTCCTGACGCTGGTTGCTCCGCCCTGCAGAATGGCGCGCGCATCCGACAGCGCGTTCGCATGGACATGCACGTCGATGAGTCCTGGAATGACCCAGCGGCCGGAGGCGTCCACCACGTGTGCCCGCCCGGCAAGCGCGGCCACTGCACGTCGCGTTTCCTCCCGGGTACCGACCGCACTGACCTTTCCTCCTTCCAGCACCAGGACTCCGTCATAGACAGCGTCGCCGGTCTGGGGATCCACGATGGTGCCCCCTTCGATGATCATCGGCGGCGGCGAAGCGGGACGCCCACGGCGGCCGGGGCCTGCCGTGTTGCCCTCCGCTTTCGCCGCCGGGGCATTTCCCAGCTGGGCGGCAAGGCTGGCCACCGAGATCCCGGCGAGGGCGGCTGCTCCGGCGAGGATCCCACGGCGCGGAACGGCCGGGGAAGGGAGGGCGGCGGGGGTGTGGTCGTGCAAGCACATGGTTTCTCCAAAGGGATGAGCCCTGCGGCGGAAGCGCGGGGTCCGTGGACGGGTCAATGTCAAGCGATTGGCGGGGGCGGTCGAGCTTCGCCCCCTACGTACTGGTGGCCCCGAATGCGTTCACAATAGCCCCACTGGTATACCAAGGACTAGCGTGGTCGTGAACGCGAATTGCCGGAGCCAGGTTAGGAAACGCCTGCCGGAGCGACGATGTCCGCTGGCGGATACGCGGGCGGAAACAGCTCATCAGGGTCCCGGCGCCGGCTGTCCCGCTCGGAGTAGGCTGCCCGCATCCGGTCGAACAGTTGCTGCCCCTCGGCCCGCAGGGACTCGAGGTCCAGGCCGGGCAGGGCGCCGTCGACGACGACGGCACGCCCGGCCACGAAGGTATCGGTCACCTGGCGGGCCGTGCCGTTCAGCACGAGTGTGCGCAGCGGGTCCTCGACGACACCATCTGCGAAGCTGGCCAGCGAGACTACCGTAATGTCCGCCTGCATACCGGGCGCAAGCCTTCCCAGGTCCGGCCGCCCAAGGGCCGTGGCCCCGCCGAGGGTGGCGGCGTCGAAGTAGTCAGCCAGGGCGCCTGCGTCGGGCCTTTCCTCGACCAGCCGGGTCAGGTGCATCCCCACGTCGATGCCCCGAATCAGGTCCGGAGGGAAGGAATCGGTGCCCAGGCAGAGATTGACGCCGGCCTCGCGGAAACGGTCGAATGACACAAGCTGCTTCTGGTAGCGGAAGGACGTCAAGGGGCAGTGGACAATGCTGACGCCGTGCCTGGCCAGCAGGTCCAACGGGCCTCCGGCGGCCGCCGCAGCAGGATTCCTGGCGTCAATCACCACGCCGTGAGGAATGAGGAGGCGGGTGCCGAAAAGGCCCGTGGATTCCAGAAGTTCCAGCACGCTGCGCCCGGCAGAGCGCAGCAACAGCCCGTCTTCCAGGGGAGATTGCAGACAGTGCAGCCGCACGAGGGCGTCCCGCTCACGGGCAATCCGGGCAGTCTCCCGCATGAGGTTTTCGGACAAGGTCTCAATCCGGCACGGGAGCAGGACGCCCGTGATAAGCGGGTCCGCGAGGTCAGCCGCAAAGTCCAGGAAATCCTGTGCGTCCTGCAGCCCGGCAACCCCGCGGGCCTCATCGAAGTGGACTTCGCGGTCCCCCGCCGCAGTGGTGACGTGGACCCCCGACCGGTAGGCCGGCCCGAGGTAGCCCCGGAGTCCGATCCGACGGCTGGTCCGCGCCATGTCCACCAGTTCATCGAGCCCTTCGGCCCAGGAGCTGTGGATCTCCGAGGCAATCGGCATATAGGTGGTAATGCCGTGCAGTGCCAGTTGCGCCAGCGCGAACTCCCGCACCTTGGCGCGTTCAGCCGGGCTGAACACATCCCGGCGGTTGTTGGCGAAGTAGTTCTCGGACCACAAGTGGCCGGCGGCAACTTCAGGCGAAGGCCACGAGTCGAGGATGAGGTGGTCGATGTCGGCG
The DNA here is from genome assembly GCF_034258515.1 of Pseudarthrobacter oxydans. NCBI lineage: Bacteria > Bacillati > Actinomycetota > Actinomycetes > Micrococcales > Micrococcaceae > Pseudarthrobacter > Pseudarthrobacter oxydans. The sequence goes on from NZ_CP139438.1 coordinate 3,817,032, forward strand.
AGCGCATCCAGGTCAATCAGTCCGGGGATGACCAGGCTCTTGCCGTAGTCGCGTTCCTCATCGACGGGACCGTCATAGCCGCGGCCGACAAAGACGATGACAGCACCTTCGAACACGACTTCGCCGTGCTCAATGAGGGTGTGCTGTTTTCCATCAAAACCCAGAACGTACCGGGCGGAGATTTTCGTGTACATCGTGACTCCTTGCACCTGGGCGCCGGGCATGGGTTCCGGGCGCCTACAAAAATGTGACTTGCCTCTCACTGGGTACGAGTATACAGTCTTTTGGTATACCAGAGCGACATTCCCGAAACCTGGGCTGTATATCGCTCGCTCCTCCCCGTTCCCCCTCGAAAGGCCTGCGTCATGCGCAATGAAGCGAAGACCACAGGCGGCACCGCATCCGTCCTAGTGGACGCGGTACCGTCGCATACTTTCCGTGCCCGCCCCGCCCTGTGGTTCGCAATGATCGCGCTCTCCACCGCCGTTTGTGCCGCGGCCATCATGATCGGAACCCATAAATTCCACCTCGGCCCCGCCGCGATTGTCCTGATGCCAATCCTGTGGACCGTGCTCATCGGCGGCTTCCTGGGAGTCCAGAGATGGAAACCAATCGGCGGGCGTGCCCGTGCGGTGTCCACCCACCTCATGGATGTCTCCATCGTGTTCTTCCTCGCGGGCCTCGGCACGCAGATCGGGCCGTCCTTGACGAAGTTCACGAACATCGGTCCCGCGATCCTGCTGCAGGAGGTGGGCCATGTGGTGGGCACAGTGATCCTGGCACTGCCGGTCGCGGTTGCGCTTGGCCTGGGCCGCACAGCCATCGGTGCGACGTGGTCGATTGACCGCGAGTCCTACCTTGCTTTCGCGATCCAGCGCTTTGGCGTCCGTTCGCCCGAGTACCGCGGCGTATTCGCGGTGTGGGTTTTGGGCAGTGTATTCGGTGCCGTGTTCATCTCGCTGTTGGCGGGCCTTCTGGGTGGACTGGACTTCTTTGACCCGCGGGCCCTCGCGCTGGGTCTTGGACTCGGGTCCGCCTCCATGATGCTCGGCGGCGTGGGTGCCCTGTCCATCCTGTATCCGGAGATGGCGGGCGAGATCATGGCCCTTGCTGCCCTGTCCAATCTGGTGACCAACATCGTCGGCTTCTACGCCGGCGTTTTCATCGCGCTGCCTATGTGCCAGAAGCTTTACACGATGTGGTCCCGCATTTTCGGGCGGGACGATCTGGGCCGCCGTGTCCGCGGCGGCGCTCTCCTTGGCTCCGCAGCCGGTAGCAAAACAGGCGGATCCGCGCACGCGCACTCCGGCGCGGCCGCTGTGGAAGCGGATGAGCCGGCCGTCACTGACACCGTGGACGTCAACGGCATCGAAGCGGACCCCACTGTTCTCCGTTCCCCCAGGACGTGGCTCACCGCCTTCGCCGCGACGGGAGTGGCAGGCATCCTGCTGAACACGCTGGGCACGGGTTCAATGCGACCGCTGGATGTGGTCGGCGTGACCATCCTGCTGGTCCTTACTGCCATCGCCCTGGTCCTCGCCAAGCTCGTTCCGGCGGTTCCGTCCAGCATCTGGGTCCTTGCCCTTGCAACGATTGCGTCTGCGACGTTCCTGCCCATCGGCCCCTTCATCGCCTCCACCACGCAGAACATCAACGTCCTCTTCGCAGGCCTGCCAATGATCGCCCTGATCGGCATGTCACTGGGCCGTGATGTGAAGGCACTCCGCTCACTGAGCTGGAAGATCATCATCGTTGCCCTGATGACCTTCACCGCGAGCTTCGTTGCCGCCGCAGTGATCGCGCAGGTCGCCTTCCATTTCTAGTCCATACTGCGGGGAAGGCGGCGGGCCTCCGGGCCTGGTGCCTTCCCCCCGCCGTTAACACCACAGACCCTTAACCGGGACAGCACTGCAAAAGGATCCAACCATGTTCATCACCAATGTCCGCCCGTGGGGCGGGGACGCCGTAGACCTGGAAATTAGCGCGGGACGGATCGCGGCCATCCGTACGGTGGGGACCGGCGCCGTAACTGGTGACGCTTCCGGCCGGAAGCTGGACGGGCGCGGCCGGATTGCCCTCCCTGCATTCACGGATGTGCACGTCCACCTTGACTCGACCCGGATCGGGCTGCCGTTCCGGGAGCACACCGGTTCGCCGGGGGTGTGGAACATGATGTGCAATGACCGGAAGAACTGGCGCGACACCCCCATCCCCTACCCCGATGTGGTGGCGGGGACGCTGGAACGGATGATTGCACGCGGCACCACGCGCGTCCGTTCCTATGCCCAGATCGATGTGGACTGCAAGCTTGAGCGCTTCGAGGCAGTCATGGCCGCGAAGGAGCGCTTTGCCCGTGCTGCAGACGTGGAGATCATGGCGTTTCCCCAGGCCGGCCTCCTGCTGGAGGAAGGCACTGTCCCGCTGCTCGAGGAGGCACTGCGTGCGGGGGCCACGACGATAGGGGGCATCGACCCCTGCCAACTGGACCGCGATCCCGCCCGCCATCTGGACATCGTGTTCGGCCTGGCGGAGAAGTACGGGGCCGACGTCGATATTCACCTTCACGAACCCGGGCACCTTGGCGTCTTCAGCGCCGAACTTGTCTTCGAACGCACCCGGGCGCTGGGCATGCAGGGACGCGTGTCGCTTTCCCACGCGTACGATCTGGCCAACGTCCATCCGGATGTGACTGCCCGCCTCATGGAGCAGATGGCCGAACTGGACGTAGCCTGGGCAACGGTGGCCCCGGCAAGCGGCGGCACCCAGTTCGACCTGGTCCAGATGACCGCGGCCGGGATCCGCGTGGGTCTTGGCGAGGATGGCCAACGGGACTACTGGAGCCCCTACGGCAACTGCGACATGCTGGACCGCACCTGGCAACTGGCCTTCACCCACCGGCTGCGCCAGGACCGCCTGATTGAGCACTGCGCGGCGATCGCCACCATTGGCGGCGCCGCCATCATGGACCGGACGGTTCAACGCCTCACCGGCCCGGATGACCGGCCGGGCCTCGCTGTTGGAGATACGGCAGACATCGTTATTGTGGACGGCGAAACCGTCACCAGCACCGTCATGGACCGCGGCACGGACCGTACCGTCATCCACGCCGGCAGGCTCGTCGCCGACGGTTTGGTTGTCCTTGCGGAACCGGCCGCCTGACCCACGCGCTGTCCCTGGTGCTTTCCGGACGGAGAAAGCAAAGCGGACGACGGCGGGAACCTCCCACCGTCGTCCGCTGATGTTTTGCGATCCTCCCGCTAGACCTTTGCGGGTTCAGCCACCTTCAGGGGCTCGATCTTGCCCATCACGAAGAGGTAGTTGGCGGCGCCGACCAGGGCCACCCCACCGATGACGGCAAGCGGGGCCACGAAGGAGCCTGTCTGGTCCACCAGGACGCCGATCAGGATCGGGGTGAAGATGCCGGCCAGGTTGGAGGCGAAGTTCTGGAGGCCGCCGATGGAGCCCACGTGGCGTGAGCTGGGGGCAACATCTGCCGGAAGCGACCAGATGCCGGTTGCTGCGACCGTCAGGCTGGAATACGCCACCGACAGCAGGGCCAGCGCCATCCAGGCCTCGGGCACCAGCGCAGCGAACATGATGACCGAGCCGCCGGTCAAGCCGCCGGCGATGGCGGTCTTGCGGACCCGGGTCACCGAGACGCCGCGCTGGACGGCGCGGTCTGCAACGTACCCCGCCAGCCAGCCGAACAGCACGGCGCAGATTCCGGGGATGGCTCCGAAGAAGCCGAGCTTGAGCAGGTCGAAGCCGCGCTCCTTCACCAGGTAGCTCGGGAAGAAGGTGATGAAGAAGTAGATGGCGCTGTTGAGGCAGAAGAAGCCGAACATCATGCTCAGGACGGTCCGGTACTTGAACAGCGAGCGCCACGGAAGCTTGGCGGCGCCCTCGTCATCGCTTGCGGCGCTGCGCGCACCGCCTTCCTGGATGTAGGCAATCTCGGCGGCGTCCGCCGTCGGGTGCTCTTCAGGGCTGCGGTACACCTTCCACCAGACCGCGGCCCAGATGATCCCGGCAATGCCGATGATGATGAACACGGCGTGCCATGACGTGAAGGCAACAATCAGGGTCACGATCGGCAGGGCGATCACCGCGCCGACACGGGAGCCGGAGTCCCAGATGCTCGTGGCAAACGCACGCTCCCGGACCGGGAACCAGGTGGCCACCACCTTGGCCGCGGTGCTGGGGGCGGGGCTTTCGCCAACGCCCAGCAGGAACCGGGCGGCGAAAAGGGACCAGAAGTTCGTCGCCGCAGCGGTGACCATGGTGAAGATGGACCACCATACGGCCGCGAGGGAGAACGACCTGCGCGGACCCACTTTGTCCACGTACCAGCCGGCGGCCAGCTGGCAGAAGTCGTAGGCCCAGAAGAAGGCCGCGAAGATCAGGCCCTGCTGGGTTGCCGAGAGCTCGAAGTCCTTGCCCATGAACGGCAGCGCGACACTAAGGCTGGAGCGGTCAAGGTAGTTGATGCTCAGGCCAATGAAGGCGAGCCAGATGATCATCCAGCGTTTTCGGGTCATGGTGCGGGGAGCCTTGGGGGAAGTTTTGGGGGCAAGCCTACTGCCTAGAGCAGTCATGCGGTCTCCTTTGACGTAAACATGGGCTTCGGGCGACACGGCACAAGGAGGGCCGGGGCGCGCTTGTTGGGGAAACGATCATATAGGAATGCGGTTAATCATATATAGAAAGTGATCCAAGACAAGTCCCCCCCCCCAAAAAAAAAACTTCCGCGAGCGCCCGGAACCGGCCGGTGGCTTATGATTCCCACAGCGACTCCGGCAACACACTGCAAAGAGGTAAACGCGTGCCACCACGTCAACCGTCCGAGACTTCCCGCATCAAAGCAGCCGTCACCGACGTCTACTCCGCGATGCGCGCGTCAATCCTCAACGGGGAAATCGAGCCGGGCACCCGGATCAACATCGACGCCGTTTCCCGCACCATGGGCGTATCCCAGACGCCGGTCCGGGAAGTGCTCCAGCGGCTCGAGGGCGACAACCTGGTGGTCTACACCCCCGGGCGCGGCTACAGCACCACTCCCCTGCTGGGCCTGGACGAACTGCGGTCACTGTTTGAATTCCGGCTGCTGGTGGAGCCGTGGGCCGCCCGCGCGGCAGCAGTGGACCGGCTCGCCAACCCCGCCAGGGCGCTGGAGAAAGAACTGGCCGCCTTCCAGGGCGTGATGAGGGGCGGAGGTGACCTGCGGCAGGACCTCGTTGCGCATGACACGCGCTTCCACGACACCATCCTTGCCGCAGCCGGGAACCCTGTGGTCCGGCACGCCTTCGCCCAGACGCACTGCCACCTGCATACCTTCCGCCTCTACCCGGCAGACGTTGACGGGGCCAGCACCATGGCCGAGCATTCCGCCGTCCGGGAAGCCATCCAGGCCTGCCGGCCGGAGGAGGCGGAGGCGGCGATGGCACAGCACATCAGGAATTCCTTCACCCGCTTCGCCCAGGCGTTCGAGGGAACAGTGGAGCTCGAGCCCCTTGAGGAAGGCGGCCCGCCCAGGACCCGCATCGTGTGACTCCAGGCCAGCAATCACAGGGAAGCCCGGCAACCTGCCGGGCTTCTTTTTTTGTGCGCCAGGGCCGCCGGAAAACTTGACCTGCCTCACACTTCCTATATGATTATCAAACTTCATATAGGAATAGCCCACGAACTCCTCCCAGTGCAGAGAGAAGACCAGCATGCCTTCCATTTCTTCCATCCGTACCCAGGACGTCCGCTTCCCGACGTCCCTGGAACTTGACGGCTCCGACGCAGTCAACGTCGACCCCGACTACTCCGCCGCGTACGTGGTCATCCGCACCGACGCGGGCGACGAAGGCCACGGTTTTGTGTTCAGCTGCGGCCGCGGCAACGAGGTCATCACCCACGCCATCGATTCCTATGCAGCCCTCCTGGTGGGCCGGGACATCGACGAGCTCATCTACGACCTTGGCAACGCCTCCAAGCGGCTCATCCACGATTCCCAGCTGCGCTGGCTCGGCCCGGAAAAGGGCGTGACCCAGATGGCGGCCGGCGCCCTGGTCAGTGCGCTCTGGGACATCCGGGCCCGGCGCGAAAACAAGCCGCTGTGGCTCCTGCTCAGCGAAATGCCCGCCGAGGAGATCGTCGACGTCGTCGACTTCACCCACATCCGGGATGCCCTCAACCCCCAGCAGGCCCTGGACATCCTGCGCGCCGGCGAGGACGGGAAGGCCGCACGGATCGCCGCCCTCAAGGTGGACGGCTACCCCGCCTACACCACCTCCCCCGGCTGGCTGGGCTACAGCGACGAAAAGCTGGTCCGGCTCAGCAAGCAGGCGGCAGCGGACGGCTTCTCCATGATCAAGCTCAAAGTGGGCGGGGACATCAACGATGACCGCCGCCGCATGGCCCTGGCGCGGCAGGCCGTGGGTGAACTTCCCATCGCCATCGACGCCAACCAGCGCTGGGAGGTCTCCGAAGCCATCGAATGGGTGAACCAGCTTGCAGAGTTCAACCCGTACTGGATTGAAGAGCCCACCAGCACCGATGACATCCTGGGCCACGCGGACATCCGCAGGGGCGTGGCCCCGGTCCGCGTTGCCACCGGTGAGGCCGTTGCCAGCCGCATTGTGTTCAAGCAGCTGCTGCAGGCAGGCTCCATCGACGTCCTCCAGCTTGACTCCACCCGCGTGGCCGGCGTCAACGAGAACATCGCCAACCTGCTGCTCGCCGCCAAGTTCGGCGTCCCGGTCTGTCCGCACGCCGGCGGCGTGGGGCTCTGCGAGCTCGTCCAGCATTTCTCCTTCTTCGACTATGCGGCAATCACCGGCAGCCAGGACGGGCGCATGATCGAGTATGTGGACCACCTGCACGAGCACTTCGCCGAGCCGGTCCGGATCGTTAACGGCCGCTACGCTGCCCCGCAGCTGCCCGGCACCGGCGCCGAAATGCTCAGCGCCTCGCGGTCCCGCTGGGAATTCCCGGGCGGTGCCGGCTGGGCCGAAGTAGGCAACCGCGCCGCCGTCACCGGGGCCCGGCTCGCCCCGGCGGGAGGCGTCCGATGACCACCAGCGTGGAAGAGCTGGACGCCGTCGTCGAAGCGGCCCACGCCGCCTTCGAAAAGGCCCGGACGGCGGATCCCTTCACCCGGGCGTCATGGCTGGAGGCGGTGGCAACAGCGCTGGACGCAGACGCTGACGTGCTGGTGGCCCTCGGGGAACAGGAAACCCACCTGGCGGAGGCGCGTCTCCGCGGCGAACTGAAGCGCAGCACCTTCCAGCTCCGGCTCTTCGCGGACGAGATCCGGCGCGGCGAGCACTTCGATGCCACGATCGACCACGCGGATCCGGAATGGGGCATGGGGCCGCGGCCCGACCTGCGCCGCTACAACGTGCCGCTCGGGGTGGTGGGCGTCTTCGGCGCCTCCAACTTCCCGTTTGCCTTCAGCGTGATGGGCGGCGACAGTGCCTCGGCGCTTGCCGCCGGCTGCGCCGTGGTGCACAAGGCGCACGACGGGCACCTGCAGCTTGCCCTGCGCACCGCAGAGGTTGCGGTGGCCGCACTCGACGCCGCCGGCGCGCCGTCGGGCCTCTTTGCCCTGGTGACCGGAAGGTCCGCCGCGGAGGCCCTCGTGGACCACCCTCTGACAAAGGCCATCGGCTTCACGGGCTCGACGGCGGGCGGCCGCGCCTTGTTCAACCGTGCCGCGGCGCGTGCCGAGCCCATCCCCTTCTTCGGCGAGCTCGGCGGGATCAACGCCGTCTTCGTGACGGAGAACGCCTGGGCCGCACGCCGCGACGGGATCGTCGCCGGCTACGCGGGCTCCTTCACCCTGGGCATGGGCCAGTTCTGCACCAAACCGGGCCTGCTGTTCATTCCCCGCGGGCACACCGACGCCGTCCGCGCGGCGCTGAACGAAGCGCTCAAGGATTTCATTGCCGCGCCGCTGCTCAGCGAGCGTCTGCATGAGGGGTTCGCGGGCGCCGTCGGCGGTCTCCGTGGAACGCAGGGCGTGGAGGTGCTGGTGGAAGGCGACTTTGCCGAGGCGCCGTCCCCCACCGTGCTGCACACCTCGGCGTCCGCGGTGCGCAAGGATCCGTCCATCCTCCGCCAGGAGATGTTCGGGCCGGCAAGCCTCATCGTGGAGTACGGGGACGAGTCCGAGCTCCCGGCACTGGCCGGACTCCTCGAGGGGCAGCTCACCACCACCCTGCAGGCGGAAGCCGACGACGACGTCTCCGACCTTGCCGCCCGGCTCACCGATCTCAGCGGCAGGGTGCTGTGGAACGGCTGGCCCACGGGCGTCACCGTCAGCTACGCGCAGCACCACGGCGGGCCTTACCCGGCGACGTCGTCCAACACCACGTCAGTGGGGACGGCTGCCATCCGGCGTTTCCTCCGGCCCGTGGCCTTCCAGTCCTTCCCGGCGGACCGGCTGCCGGAACCGGTGCAGGATGCCAACCCCTGGCGGGTGCCGCAGCGCATCGACGGCGAGTGGCAGCGGCCGGAAGCTGCGCCGGCGACGGCGGGCGGCGGCCAGTGAACGCGCCCAGGCCCATTGGACCGTCGTCGGTCCTTCCGGTGGATGCGGCCGGAGCGCTACTGATCGGCCGGATCTGGGACGTCGAAGCGTCCGGCCCGCGCGTCGTGGCGGTCCAGGACGGTGACGTCTATGACCTCCAGCCCCTGGCCGAAACGGTCTCCGCACTCCTAGAACGCCCGGACCTCGTGGCAGCCGTCCGGGGCGCCATGACCGTGCCCCGATGGTCGGCGTCGGAGCTCATCGAGGCGTCCCTGGCCCGCGATACAACCCGGCCGCATCTCCTGGCCCCGTTGGACCTCCAGGTCGTCAAGGCCTGCGGCGTGACGTTCGTGGACAGCATGATCGAGCGGGTGATTGAGGAGCGCTGCGGCGGCGACGCCAGCCGCGCCAGGCAGACCCGGGAGCTGGTGGCGAAGGCGCTGGGCGGCAGCATCGCCGCGGTCCGGCCCGGCTCGCCCGAAGCCGCCGAGGCCAAGAAGGTGCTGATCGCGGAAGGGCTGTGGTCGCAGTACCTGGAGGTGGGCATCGGGCCGGACCCCGAGGTGTTCACCAAGGCCCCGGTGCTTGCGTCGGTGGGCCTTGGCGCGCAGGTAGGGATCCCGTCGTTTTCCCACTGGAACAACCCCGAGCCGGAGCTGGTGCTGATCGCCACCTCGGGGGGTTCCGTTGTGGGCGCCACGCTCGGCAACGACGTCAACCTTCGGGACGTGGAGGGCCGCAGCGCCCTGCTCCTGGGCAAGGCGAAGGACAACAACGCCTCCTGCGCGCTGGGTCCGTTCATCCGGCTGTTCGACGGCGGCTTCACCCTGGACACGCTCCGCGAGGAGGAGATCCTGCTGCGGGTCGATGGCACGGACGGCTACTGCCTTGAGGGCCGCAACTCGGTGGCCCGGATCAGCCGGCCGTTCGAAGAACTGGTGGCCGCGACCCGGGGGCGCCACCACCAGTACCCGGACGGCTTCGCACTGTTCACCGGCACCCTGTTCGCCCCGACGCAGGACCGCGACCAGCCGGGGCAGGGCTTCACGCACAAGATGGGCGACACCGTGACCATCCGCAGCCGGCACCTCGGTGCGCTGATCAACCCGGTGGGCCGCGCCGAGGAATTGCCGGAATGGTCGTTCGGGCTGCGGCAGCTGTTCGAGTACCTGCACCACCAGCGGGCCCTTCAGGAGTCTGCTGCCCAGGTGCGGTAGGCGGCCGGAAGCGGACGACGGCGGGAGGTTCCCGCCGTCGTCCGCTTCTTTAAGACGTCCGCTTCTTTAATCGGCGATTTGGACAGTTGCCTCTATTTCCACCGCGAAGCCCAGCGGAAGGGAGCTGACCCCGATAGCCGTCCGGGCCGGCAGCCGCTCCGTGCCGAACGCTAGGGCCAGCACCTCGGTGGCGCCGTTGGCAACAAGATGGTGCTCGGTGAACCCGGGCGTGCTGTTCACAAAAATGACGGCCTTCAGGACGCGGGCCACCCGGTCCAGCCCGCCGAGGTGGTCGCGCACAGTGCTGAGCAGGGAAAGCATGACGGCCCGGGCCGCCTCCTTTCCCTCCGCCGTTGTAAGGTCCGCTCCCAGCTTGCCGCGGTGGATCGGCTCTCCGTCCGCGAAGGCCCCGTGCCCGGAAACATGGAGGACATCCGCATGCCGGGTGATGAGGGCAAAGGTTCCAACCAGCGGGTGCGGTGGCGGCAGCACCAATCCAGCACCGGCGAGCTTCTGCTCAGGCGTCATGTGGTCATCCCCTAGCGTGTTCGGGCCCCGTTTCCAGACTAGCGGTCCAAGGATTCCCAGAGACCGCCGGGAACAACTGCGCCCCTTATTCCGTTGGCATCGCTACGAGCATGCCGCCTGCGTCCAGCCGGCACCCAACAGAACGGAACCACATGGTCAGGGCTATCTGGAACGGAAAAGTCATCGCCGAATCCGCGGACACCGTGGTGGTGGAGGGCAACCACTACTTCCCGCGCGACGCCGTCAACGCCGGCTACCTGCGGGACAGCGACCTCTATTCGGTCTGCCCATGGAAAGGCAGGGCCAGCTACCACACGCTGGAAGTGGACGGGAAACTGAACGTGGACGCGGCCTGGTTCTATCCGGAGCCGAAGCCGCGCGCCAAGCAGATCGAGGACCGCATCGCCTTCTGGCGGGGCGTGACCATCGAGCACTAGCAGAGCGGACGACGCCGGGAGGTTCCCGCCGTCGTCCGCTCCCTTGTGGGCCGCCCCGGTCAGTTCTTGGCGACGTCCAGCTCAATCACGGCCCAGGACAGCGCCGGAAGCGTTGCCCGGAGCTCGGAGCCGCTGGCCTTCGCCCCTTGCAGCGGCTTGAGTCCCACCTGGTCCGGGCGGTCCTGGCTGTTGGCGGTGAAACGGTCCCCGCCCTCAGGGATCTCCAGGACCTCCGCGCGGACCACCTGGCGGGCATCAAACCCGCGCAGTGAGACGTCGATGTCCGCCGCTTCCTCCAGGCCGCGGTTTGCCAGGAAGAGCGCCACGCGGCCCGTCTCCTCGTTCCACGTCGCGCTGACATCCACCAGGTCGGTGCCGCCGAAGCGCGCGTTTTCGTACTTGTCCGAGTCAACGGACAGGCGCAGGATCTGTCCCGTGGCCAGCTCGGCCATGCGGGCGAACGGGTGGAAGATGGTCTGGCGCCAGGCCGGGCCGTTTTCCTCGCTGAGGATCGGGGCGATGACATTGACCAGCTGCGCCTGGTTGGCGATCTTGACGCGGTCGCCGTGGCGGAGCAGCGAGTTCAGCAGGGTTCCCACCACCACGGCATCCGTCACGTTGTACTTGTCCTCGATGAGCCGGGGGTGCTCGCGCCAGCCGGCCTTGGCGACGTTGCGCAGCTGGTCCTCGGTGTCCCGGCCGCGCTGGTACCAGACGTTCCACTCGTCGAAGGACAGGTTGATGTGCTTCTTGTGCTTGCCCTTCGCCCGGACGGCGTCGGCAGTCGCGATGACTGATTCGATGAAGTAGTCCGTATCCACTGCGCTGGCCAGGAAGCTGCCGGCATCGCCGTCGTGCTCCTGGTAGTAGGCGTGGAGGGACACGTAGTCCACCTCGTCGTACGCATGCGTCAGGACAGTCTGTTCCCAGGCGCCGAAGGTGGGCATGCCCGAGTTGGAACTTCCGCAGGCCACCAGTTCGATGTCCGGGTCTACGAAGCGCATGGCCTTGGCGGCCTCCTGCGCCAGGCGGCCGTATTCCTCGGCAGTCTTGTGGCCGATCTGCCACGGCCCGTCCATCTCGTTGCCGAGGCACCAGAGCTTGATGTTGAACGGATCCTTGTGGCCGTTCTTCGCGCGGAGGTCGGACCAGTAGCTGCCGCCGGGGTGGTTGGCGTATTCCACGATCTCGCGGGCCGCTTCCACTCCCTTGGTGCCCAGGTTGATGGCTTCCATGATTTCCGTGCCGGCCTGGCGGGACCAGTCGACGAATTCGTGCAGGCCGAACGCGTTGGTCTCCACGGTGTGCCAGGCGCCGTCCAGCCGGCGCGGACGGTTCTCGCGCGGGCCGATGCCGTCCTCCCAGTTGTAACCGGAGACGAAGTTGCCGCCCGGATACCGGATGACGGTGGCCCCGAGTTCCTTGACGAGCTTGAGGACGTCTTGCCGGAAGCCTTTGTCATCGGCTTCCGGGTGGCCCGGTTCGTAGATGCCGGTGTAGACGCAGCGGCCCATGTGCTCCACGAAGGAGCCAAAGAGGCGGCGGGGAACTTCGCCGATGGTGAAGTCGCGGTCGAGGGTGATCCGTGCGCGGGACATGTACAGCACTCCTTGGTCGTTGTTCAGGTCTGTTTCGTGGCGTTGGTTTGCAGGCGGAAGGTGGCGGTTCAGGTTCCGGCGAGGCCGGTCGTCGCGACGCCCTTGATGATCTGGCGCTGGAAGAAGAGGAAGACGAGGATGAGCGGCAGCGCAGCGAGCAGGGCGGACGCCATGTTCTGCGCGTACTGGATGCCGTAGGCGCTCTTGATGGTCTGCAGCCCCACCGGCAGGGTGAGGAGTGCGCCGTCGTTGGTGGCGATGAAGGGCCACAGGAAGTTGTTCCAGGCGCCGATGAACACGAAGATGGCGACGGCGGCCAGGATGGGCCGGGACAGCGGCAGGACGATTTGGGTGAAGATCCGCATGCGGCTGGCGCCGTCCATCACTGCCGCTTCTTCAAGTTCGCGGGGAATCTGGTCGAAGAACTTCTTGAGCACGAACACCATCGCCGGGTGGATGACCTGCGGCAGGATGATGGCCCAGGAGGTGTCGATCATGTGCAGGGCGAGCATCTGGTAGAAGAGCGGGATGATCAGGACCGGCGGCGGGACGATGATGGAGGCGATGATCACCGTCATCAGCACCTTCTTGCCCTTGAAGTCGATCCGGGACAGCGCGTAGGCCACGAGCGCAGAGATCACCAGGGTGATGGCCGTGATGGCCGCCGAGGTGTACAGGGAGTTCCATGTCCACAGCGGGATGTTGCCGTCCTGGAACACTTTCACGAACGCTTCGGGCGTAAAGCCCGACGGCGGGACCCAGCTGATCTTCGGAGCCGCGGCATCCGTCTCGGTCTTGAAGGCGGTGGCGGTTGCCCAGGCGAAGGGGACCAGCCAGAGGACTGCGATCAGCGCCGCGACCGCGACGGCGGCCATCTTGCCTGCCGTCATCTTCTTGCGTGGCTGGCGGAGGTCCTGGCTGGTACGCGTGCCTGACTCGGGGCGGTCGAGGGTCTGAATTGCCATGGTTATGCACTCCTGCGGCGGGTGATGACGAACTGCATGACCGAGACGAGCACTATCAGTCCGAAGAAGATGTAGGAGATGGCTGCGGAATAGCCCAGCCGGTAGCCGGTGAACCCGGTTTCAAAGATGTACTGCACCACGGGCCGGGTTGATCCTCCGGGCCCTCCGGCGGTCATCTGGTACACCTGGTCGAAGATCTTGAGCGAGGCGAGGATCTGGAGGAGCACGATCATCACGGTGGTGGGGGTCAGCTGCGGCAGGGTGATGGAGAAGAACTGGCGCCAGGCCCCGGCACCGTCGAGGGATGCTGCCTCATAATGCTGGTGCGGGATGTTCTGCATCGCCGCCAGGTAGAGCAGGAAGTTGAACCCCACCGTCCACCAGAGGGTGGCAATGACGATCGCCCACATGGCCACGTTGGGGTCGTTGAGCCAGGCGACCTTGGGGATTCCGATCTTGGACAGGGAATCGTTGATGAGGCCAAGCTGCGGGTTGTACATCCACGTGAAGAACAGTGAAACCACGGTGGACGCGAGCAGGTACGGGGCAAAGTAGGAGAGCCGCCACAGCCATTGGGCCGGCAAACCGACGTTGAGCAGTGCCGCCATCACCAGGGCCACCAGCACCAGCGGGACCGTGCTGATCACGGTGAAGTACAGGGTGTTGCCGAGTGAGCGCCACATGCCGGCGTCGGACAAGGCTTCGGCGTAGTTCGCAAAGCCGATCAGGCTGTCATTGGCTCCGGTCAGGGACTTGCCGGTGAGGCTCATGTAGACGCCGTAGAGAAGGGGCCACACAAGGAAAACGAGGAAGAAAACCAGGAAGGGCGCGGCGAACCCCCAGCCGCTGAGGTTGCTCCTGGTGAGGCTCCCGGGGCTCCGCCGTGCTGCTAGTGAAGAACTCATGAAGGACTCCTTTGTCGCTCGGTGGGTTTAGACGGGGTTGGGCCGGGAAAGCAGGTGGTTGGTGCGCTCTTCGAAGGCGTCCCAGCCTGCGGCCGCTTTGTCGCGGCCAAGGAGGACGTTCTGGACGTTCTCCGCGAAGTAGGTCTGCCAGTCAGATCCCGAGCCGCTGAACCAGGCTTCGGGGTCGTAGGCGATGACGTCGGCCGCATTGGCGTAGTGCGCCTGCGGCGTGAGGTCCTTGTAGGCCTGGGACTGGACCACCGGCTGGTACGCGGGAATGTGGCCCGCTTCTGCCCAGGACAGTGATCCCTTGAGGACGTCGCTGACGAACTTGTAGACGTCGCGGCGCTTCGTGTCGTCCACGTTCAGCTGCCGCGGAAGGACGAAGGAATGCGAGTCTGCGTAGGCAGCCGGGGTGCCGTAGAGCGTGGGAATGGTGGCCGCGTCCACCGGCAGGCCCGCCTTCTTGAGCGTCGGCAGCTCCCAGACGCCGCTGAACAGCATTCCCGAGCCGCCGCGGGCGAATTCCGCGATGCCCGTGCTGATGTCGCCGCTCTTGGCCGCGATGGTGTCGTCGAAAAGCGATGCCATGAAGTCCAGCGACTCAATGGCTGCGTCACGGTCGACCTTCATCGGCTGGCCCGGCGTCAGGGTCATGTCCGCGCCGTGCTGTTTGTAGAGCGTGTAGAAAAGCCGCCACATCTGGGATCCGCTGCCAAGGTAGCCAAAGGACAATCCGTGGGCCTGGGTGACCTTCTGCATCTCCCTGGCCATGGCCAGGAACTCCTGCGGGGAGGCCACTTCCTGCAGTTGTCCGTTTCCGGCCAGGACTCCGGCCTTCCCGGCGACGTCCGTGTTGTAGAACATGACGAACGGATGCGAATCCAGGGCGATGGAGAACACCTTGCCGTTCTGCTGGCTCTTCTCCCAAATGCGCGGGGCGAAGTTGTCGCCCGTGACGCCGTGCTCTGCCAGCAGGGAGAGGTCCCAGGGGTCGATCAGGCCGCCGGGGGCGTAGCCCGGCACCCGGCTGGCATGCATGATCGCCAGCTCCGGCGGACGTCCGCCCGCAGAGGCCATGGCCAGTTTGGTGTAGTACGGCGGCCCCCACGCCAGCACGGTGGGATGCACCTTGAACGCAGGGTTGGCCTGGTTGGCGCCGTTGATCATCGCCTGCATCTTGATGCCGTCGCCCCCGGACAGCAAATGCCAGAACCCGATGTCCCGCACGCCGGCAGCCTGGGCGTTTCCGCCGCAGCCCGTCAGTGCGCCTGTTGCCAGGACGCTGCCCAGGGCGGCCGTTCCTGTCAGTAACTGCCGGCGGGACAACTGTTTCCCGGGCAAAAATTCAAACTGCTTCACCAATCACTCCTTTGGATGGGTCCGCTGAAAGGTTCCTACTGTTGCCTAAAGTTCCGGTTCCGGCGCGCTCCGTCCCCGGCAGATGCCTTGGGGGAAGTGACGCAGGTCTCACGTTACATCGATGTAATGGCTGCCGCAAGGAAAAACTGTTAGCGCCAACAACTTGGTGGAATGCTCTCGTTTCAGCCGCGGCTGCTGTCCCGCTCCACGATCGTGTAGTCGATGGAGACCACGCGCTGTTCCTGGCCGCGGTCCGCCATCCGCTCCGTCAGGAGGCGTAGGGCTTCGCTGGCAATGCCGCGCTTGTCGAAGGAGACAGTGGTCAAGGAAGGCACGGCGTAGCGGCCGTCGGCAATGTCATCGAAGCCCGCCACGGCAATGTCGTCCGGTATCCGCAGGCCCCTCTTCCAGAGCACGCTCAGGGCGCCGATTGCCATGGAATCGGTGAAGCAGAACAACGCTTCCGGAACAGGATGCGTGTCCAGGTAGGCCGTAAGCGCATCGGCGGCGGTCTGCGGCGTCCATTTTTCGCAGGGGATCAGCAGCGACTCGTCCCGGTCAATGCCCAGGATCCCCAGGGCCTCTTCATAACCTTGCGTCCTCTGGATCGCCGCGGCGGATCCCCTGCCCTCGGTGGTTCCCAGGATGGCGATCCGGCGTCGCCCGGACGCGGCCAGGGCGAGGGTCATGTCCCGCGCGGCGCCGACGCTGTCCACGTGCACACGGTCGGCGAGCTTTTGCTTGACCTCACCGAGCAGGACCACCGGCGGCAGGGCAACGCCCACCTGCACGGCACTCTCGTCCAGCACTACGGGATTAAGGATGAGCCCGTCGATCAGGTTGGAGCGGGCGCGCACCATGAGTTCGTGTTCGCGCTGGGGATCCGAGCCGGTCTCCTCGATCTGCACGATCCAGCCCTGCTCGTGTGCCACTTCGACAATATTGTGGGCAATTTCTGCCGAGTACGGCGTGCCCAGGTCAGGCAGGGCCAGCGCAATCACGCCGGACCTCCCGTTACGCAGCCCGCGGGCGGAGAGGTTGGGGACGTAATCCAGTTCGAGGATGGCCTGCTCCACCTTGGACCGGGTGGCCCCGCTCACCGGAACGATGCCGTTCATCACGTTCGAGACAGTCTTGGGTGAGACCCCGGCACGGCGGGCGACATCCTTGACCGTTGCGCGCAATGCTCCCCTTCCAAACTTTCCGGGCAAGAGCCGGCAGCGAGTGGCCGCCTTCCGACGGCGGGCCTGCTGACGATTTTACCGCCAGTCGGGACGGACGACGGCGGAACCTCCCGCCGTCGTCCGCCTCCTGCGTGAGGGGTGCAGGCGGGGCTACCAGCCCGGCATTGCCGGGGGTAACGTGGCGATCAGGCTGATACCCGTTCAAGGAGGAACCCGGCATGGAAGTCGTCACTATCGAAACGCCCCAGCTTGGCGACCGCACCTACCTGGTCCACGACGGCGCGGTGGGCATCGTCATCGATCCCCAGCGGGACACCGACCGGGTGGACAAGGCCGTCGCGGACGCCGGGGTGAGGATCACGCACGTTGCGGAAACGCACATCCACAACGACTACGTCACGGGCGGCCTGCAACTCGCCAAGGACCACAATGCCGCCTACCTGGTCAACGCCGCGGACGACGTCCCGTACCGCCGCCAGCCGATCTCGGACGGAGACACGGTGCAGGTGGGAAGGATGGTCCTCAAGGCGGTGGCCACGCCAGGGCACACCCACCACCATCTCTCCTACATCGTCACGGACGGCGAGCGCCAGGCCGTTTTCTCCGGAGGGAGCCTGCTCTACGGCTCCGTGGGCCGCACCGACCTGGTCAGCGACGAAGACACCGTGCCGCTCACCCACCACCAATACGCCTCGGTGCGGCGCCTGGTGGACGAGGCGGGCAAGGACGCCGGGCTCTACCCCACCCATGGCTTCGGCTCCTTCTGTTCCTCAGGCCCGGCCAGCGGGGCGGAGTCCTCCACCATCGGCGAGCAGCTGAAGGAAAACCATGCCCTGACGGATCCGGACGAGGACCACTTCGTCCAGGAGCTCATCCACAACCTCACGGCTTATCCGTCCTATTACGCCCATATGGCCCCGATCAACCTGGCAGGACCCACGGCGCCGGACCTGGAACTGCCCGACTCCCTGGACCAGGATGAGCTGGCGGCCCGCCTCCAGCGGGGAGAGTGGGTGGTGGACCTGCGGAACCGCATTGCCTTTGCCAACAGCCACCTCAGCGGCAGCGTCAGCTTCGAATACGGCGACGGCACCAAGTTCACCGCCTTCCTGGGCTGGGTCCTGCCCTGGGACGAACAACTGACCCTGGTGGGTGAGCACCGGGACGTGGAGAACGCCATCCGGGACCTTTCCCGCATCGGGATCGACAACCCGGACGCCGCAATCGGCAGCGGACCCGGGGAACTCGCGCCCGGGGCACCCACCTCCTCCTACCGCAGCGTTGGCTGGCAGGAAGTGCTGCAGAGGCCCACCGACGAGCCCCTCCTGGACGTCCGCCGCACCGACGAGTTCGAAGAGTCGCACATCCGCGAGGCAACAAACATCCCGGTCCACGAGCTGCTGCGCCGCATGGACGAGGTGCCCGCCGGGCGGCTGTGGGTGCACTGCGGGTCCGGGTACCGCTCTGCGGTGGCGGCAAGCCTGCTGCAGCGCGCAGGCCGCGACGTGGTGCACATCGATGCCAAATTCCGTGACGCGAGGAAGGCCGGCCTCGCCCTGGCATGAGGGCTCCGCCGGCGTGAAACGGTGCCTGCCGTGTCAGAGGTTCGCGGCCTCTTCCTCCGCCAGCCTGATCATGCGGAGTTCGTCCTCCACGGCGCGGGACGGCCAGTAGTCCTTGGCCAGCTCACTGGCCCGGACCCTGTCCGCTTCCGGGATGAGCTTGCCGAGCAGCCCGCCCGCCTGGAGCAGGGCGATCAGCGCTATGGTCCTGGGTTCGGGGGCCTTGGTACCGGTCTTGGCGGACGCGGAATCCTGTACCTGGGCCCCCGCGGTGCCGGCATCGGTGGCCGTTGCGTCGGCGGCCCCTGTGTCCGGTGGCTCGAGGTTGGACGGTGCACCGCTGAGTGCCGCTTCGATCTTTTTCAGGAGTGCGGCCTCCGGAGCATGGTCCTTTTCCGGGTAGCGCACGGCGCGGAAAAGGCCCAGGTGCCTTTCGCCGACGTGTTCCACGATGCCCAGGGAGGCCATCCCCTCGTAGACGCGCTGCACTTCGGCGCGGCTCTCAAGCGCCGAGACCCACCATCGTGGAGTGTGCGGCCGTGACTTGCCGCGGAGGAGCTCCAGCTCGTGCTGCAGATGGGTGTCCGGAGCAGTGCCGGCAACCCTGACGTGCTTGCCCTGCAGCTCGATAGCACCGAGCAGGTCCAGCTCGGCCAGCACAGCACCTGCCAGCGTGGTCCGCAGTGCGAAGACCGGAATTTCGGGTTTTCCGGTGGTGTCATTTGTGGCCAGCAGCAGGAACGCCTGGGGAAGGCTCAGTTCCATCGCTTTCGGTGTTTCAGCGTCCATAGCACCATGGTGCGCCTGCCTGGCAGCGGCTACTACGGCCGAAGTACCTAGTTTCCCGGCGGATCGGCAGGCATAAGCTGATACCGTAACGTCTCTTCCAGCGCCGGGGAGGTCGCCGTGGACACCGAAACTGCCGAAGTGGTTGACCATGATGTCACCACAATCACCTGCGTGTGCGGCAACACCGTCAGCAAGGACGGATTGATACAGGCCAACTCACGCGGCGTCCCCGTGCATTCAGGAGAACCCCCTGTCCCGCCGGAATTGGCGGAATGGCCCGCCGATGAGGACCTCTACACGCTCTGTCCCTCCTGCGGCCGCGTCTACCGTGACGCAGTCATCGAAGAAACAGGGACTGCGCCCGTTGCCTTCCGGGTCGACGTCAAGGACGGTCCCATTGCCGAGGCCATCCGGGTCCACTGGAACCTCTCCACCTGAACCACGGGCAGAAGGAAACGGACGACGGCGGGACGTCCCGCCGTCGTCCGCTTGCGTGTCGCATCCGGAGGGGTCGCCGGTGGGCGGCGTTGCTGGCACACTGGCCCCATGAACGAGGCACTCTCCCCCTCCCGCAGGCCTGGCATCCGGGCAGCGATGTTTGTGGATTTCGACAACGTCTTTACCGGCCTGCAGGCACTCGATCCGCTGGCGGCGAAGCGGTTCGCCGAAGACCCGAAGCATTGGGCTGACGCATTGTCAGCCGGCGGTTCCGGGGAGGGGCCCCGCCGCTTCCTGATCCGCAACTGCTACCTGAACCCGATGGTGTACTCGAAGTACCGGACATATTGGACCCGGGCCGGTTTCCGCGTGATCGACTGCCCGTCGCTCACGCAGCGGGGGAAGAGCAGCACGGACATCAACCTGGTGCTCGATGCCATGGACGCGCTCTCCGGAAGCGGCGGGATCGAAGAGTTCTTCATCGCCTCGGCCGACGCCGACTTCACGTCCCTGATCCAGCGGTTCCGTGCGGCTGACCGGATGACGACGGTCATCGCTGCCGGCGCGGTGGCGTTCGCTTACCGGGAGATGGCGGACCACGTTGTGGAGTCCCACGATTTCGTTGCGATCCTCAACGGAACGACGGTTGAGCCCATTCATGCGATGACGTCTGTGAAGCAACCGCAGGTTCCTCCCGCAGCCAAGGCCAAGACGAAAGTAAGCTCGCCGGCAATCCGTGAGGTCCTGGAGTTCGTGCGCTCCGCGCCGGGACCGGTTGTCGGCGCGATGGTGGCCCACCGGGCGCTCACGGCAGACCCTTCCCTGAAGACGGACTGGGGCGGCTTCGGAAAGTTCGGGACCTGGGTCTCGCAGATCGGCAAGGACGTGGAGTATTCGGCAGCCCAGGGCGGCTGGGTCTGGGACGGGAAACGGTTCTCGGTCGAGGATCTTCCCGTGCCGGCGGAGCAGCAGCCGGGCGTCGAAGAGCAGGTCACCCGCGTGACGGATGTGCCGGCTCTTTCAGCGTCCCAGTTCCGGCAGATTTTCCAGTCCTTGGCGGCCCGGCTTCATGAACATCCGGTCAACCGCACCGAGCTGAGCCGCCAGGTGCGGGACGACTGCGTTAGTGCCGGCCAGCCGGTCTCACGCAACGCGGTCAGTTTCGTCCTGCAGGGCCTCGCGTACGCCAACTTCCAGCTCAGCGACCAGGCGACGGCCGCGGAACTGGCAGCAGCGTGGACGGCGAATGTGGAAGAACTCTGCCGGGTGGCGCTGCTGGAGTTCGATGCCGCTGAAAAGCTGGCGGTGCGCCGGTGGGCCAGCGGCGGGCTGCTGGATGCCTAGACGTGCTGGTCGAAAAGCACCGGGTTGCCGTCCGGATCCAGCACCATAAAGCTCGCCGGGCCCTTGGTTCCCTCGTCCGCTTCGGAGACGAACTCCAGGCCCTTGGCCTTCAGTTGCCGTTGGATATCACGCACGTCGGTGAACGGGTCCACCGCCTCGGCGTCCTGGTTCCAGCCCGGGTTGAACGTGAGCATGTTCTTCTCGAACATGCCCTGGAAGAGGCCGATGACCGTGTCACCATTTTTCAGGATCAGCCAGTTCTGCGTGATGTCGCCGCCGAACCTGCTGAAGCCGAGTTTCTCGTAGAAGGCAGCGGAGGCCGCGATGTCCTTGACCGCCAGGCTGACCGAAAAAGCGCCGAGCTGCATGTCCTACTCCACTCTCCATAAGGGACGGAACTACCGAGTGCTGCCGGCTGCTGTCCGGCGCAGCAGGAACAGACTACAAGCAGAACGCCGCTTCCAACATGGGGAGATCCATCCAGCCGCATTGGAACCCCAGCACGTAGGCGCCCGCCGTCACGGCCACTGCCTCCGGCAGCTATTATGCTGAGCGGACCATCCTGGAGGATGGGTTGGGGGCACAGGGGGCGCCGGTGGTATCAGGTTTTGGCAAAAGGGATTCTTCGGACGTGCCTGGCAACGGGCTGAATATCCCGGGCGTCCGCCGTTCGCCGAGCGGGCGCATACCGCAGTGGGCCATAGATGAGGCGCTCGGGAAGCTGCAGGACCCTGAACCTTGGCGCGCCGCTCCCACCCCGGTTGCATCAAAGAGGCGGCGCTACCGCGGGACAAGGCCCGGGCGCACCCTGAGGTGGAAATCGGTGTCAGCCACCGTCCTGGGCCTGGCGCTCGTTGCGGGGCTCTACTTCACGCCCACTCTGTTCGACCGGTTCGTCCTGCCAGCAGCCCTGCCCCACCTGCCCGGCGCCGATGTCCCTCCCCCGGGGTTTGAGGCGGCCTCGTCTCCCCTCGGCGTTCCGGCCGCCACAACAGGATCCACCGCGTACGTTCTCCAGGAGCCACCCGACCCGGACCAGCAGTTTGTTGCCTACGACCCGTGCCGTCCGATCCACTACGTGGTGCGGCCGGACCTTGCGCCCCCGGGCACGGACCAGCTCATCCAGCATTCCGTCGCTGCCGTGTCCGCGGCCACGGGCCTGCAGTTTGTGTATGACGGACCTACCACGGAGGCCCCGTCGACGGACCGGGCGGCGTACCAGCCTGACCGTTACGGCAAGAAGTGGGCGCCCATCCTGATTGCGTGGTCCACACCGGAGGAGGCACCGGACCTTGCCGGAAGGGTTGCGGGAACCGGTGGAAGCTCCTCGCTCCAGGTAACAGGCGAGCCGTACGTGTACGTCACCGGCCAGGTCCAGCTTGACGCACCGGCACTGGCTGAAACGCTGGCTTTCCCCGACGGGCCCGCTTTGGTCAGGGCGGTCATCATGCACGAACTGGCGCATGTGGTGGGGCTGGACCACGTGAACGACCCCACCCAGCTGATGTATGCGGAGAACAGCGGGCGACTGGACTTCGGGGAAGGGGACCGTGCCGGCCTTGCGCTGCTGGGCAGGGGGAAGTGCGTCCCGCGGATCTGAAGCCAGCTAAGGGGGCCCTGCCGTTACCTGTTTCAGCAGACACTCCCTAACGCGCCCGATAAGCCGTTGACTGGAGGAAGGCCGCGCACGAGCGTGCCGGCACGGACTGCCAGGGGCAAAGGAGTCATCATGCATACACGAACACTCGGACAGGGACTGCAGGTTTCGGCGATCGGCCTCGGCTGCATGGGCATGTCGCAGGGCTACGGCCCCAACCCCGGGGACCGCCAGGCGATGATCGGGGTGATCCGTGACGCGGTCGGCCTGGGAGTCACCTTCTTTGACACCGCCGAGGTGTACGGCCCCTACGTCAACGAGGAAATCGTCGGGGAAGCACTCGCGCCGGTGCGGGACGAAGTAGTGATCGCAACGAAGTTCGGGTGGCGGATCGAGGGCGGCAAATCCGTGGGGCTGGACAGCTCACCCGAGCAGATCAAACGCGTCGCGGACGAGTCGCTGCGCCGGCTGCGCTTGGACACGCTTGACCTGTTCTACCAGCACCGCGTGGACCCCAATGTGCCCATTGAAGAGGTGGCCGGCGCCGTGGGCGAGCTCGTCCAGGCCGGCAAGGTCCGCCACTTCGGGCTCTCCGAGGCCTCGGCCGCGACCATCCGCGCCGCCCACGCCGTCTTTCCGGTGACGGCCGTCCAGAGCGAGTACTCGCTGTGGACCCGGGATCCGGAGCCGGAAGTGCTGCCCGCCCTGGCCGAACTTGGGATCGGGTTCGTGCCCTTCAGCCCGCTCGGCAAGGGCTTCCTCACCGGGACTGTGGATACGTCCACGCAGTTCGCGGAAGGCGACGTCCGCGGCACCATCCCCCGTTTCACCCCGGAGAACCGCGCCGCCAACCAGGCGCTGGTGAAGCATGTCGCGGAACTCGCTGCCGCCAAGAACGCCACCCCCGGACAGATCGCGCTGGCATGGCTGCTGGCACAGCATCCCTGGATCGTGCCCATCCCCGGCACACGCCGCCGGGAGCGCCTCGAGGAGAACACCGGCGCGACAGCCGTTGCGCTGTCCGCCGATGATGTGGCGGACCTGAACGCCGTCGCCAGCCGGATTGGCGTGCAGGGCAACCGCTACAACGATACGCACATGCGCTACGTCGGGCGCTGAGCGCCACCTGAACAGCCGAACTTTTACGTGCCAACGCCTGAAAAGAGCGGACGACGGCGGGAGGTCCCGCCGTCGTCCGCTTTCCGTTTGGGAGGCGCCGCTTCCTCAGCCGGCCCCGCCCGGCACTTCTAGAGCTGCCCGGTGGGGCCGGTGTCCCCGACTTCCCCGCGCCAGCCGCCGGTTTCGGTACCGCGCGATTCGATGAAGTCCTTGAACTTGCGCATGTCAGATTTCACCTGCATCTGGTCCATCTTCAGTGCCGCACCTGCTTTTTCAGTGAGGGTTTCCGGTGCCCATTCGAAATGGACCCTAACCTTCGTGTGGTTGGCATCCAGGGGCGTAAACCTGATGATGCCGGCATGGGACTTGCCGTCGGTGCTGCGCCAGGCGATCCGGTCGTCAGGCTCCTGGTCGACTATTTCAGTATCGAATTCCCGCTGCACACCGCCCACCTTGGTAACCCAATGGTTGGTGGTGTCAGTCAGTTGGGTCACGGATTCGACACCGGACATGAACTGCGGAAAGGATTCGAACTGGGTCCACTGGTTGTACGCGGTCCGCAGCGGCACTGCTACTTCAACGGTCTCTTCAACGTGTTCCATTGCTTCCTCCTCATGAGGGACGGCCGCAACAGCGGACCGGCAGAGTTTGCCATCCTGCCAGTCAGGCGGCCGCCACTTTTGCACGATAAGTCCGGCGGGCACCGGTGTCCAGACCCTTGGAATTGCCAGAATGACGGCACCATCGGATGACATTGGCCGCCCCAGTCGTAGGCTACTGGTAGGCCGGACGCCTAATGACGGGCCCCGGGTCCCGAAGGGAACGACGAGTGGACAGTAGTGCTGGTTACTGGTTCTTGAGTGCCGCCGAGTGGGGCAACGCGGCCGCCGACGTGCATGCGGGCAATGCGGGATCGCCGTCCTGGTCGGAGGGCAACCTGGTGCGGCCCCTGGTTCACGGTGCCACCTATTTCGCCCGGCTCCACGAGGAGCTGTCCGCCCTGCAAGCGGGAGACCGCGTGTGGTTCACCGACTGGCGAGGCGACGGCGACGAAAAGCTTACGGCGGACGGGCCGGCCATCGGGGAGTTGCTGGCGCGGCTGGCCCGGGACGGGGTGGAAGTGCGCGGCCTGGTGTGGAGATCGCACGGAGAGCGCGTGTCTGCACCCATGAGCAACCTGTCCAACGAGCACCTCAGCCGCCAGATCAACGACGCCGGCGGCGAGGTTCTGCTGGACCAGCGGGTACGCCTCTTCGGCTGCCATCACCAGAAACTGTTCGTCATCCGCAACCGTAATGACCCTTCCCGGGACGTCGCATTCGTCGGCGGGATCGACCTCTCCCACAGCCGCCGGGACGACGCCGATCACATGGGAGACCCGCAGGCGGTGGAGATGGATCCCCGGTACGGGAAACAGCCTCCCTGGCACGATGCCGCCCTGGAACTGCGCGGCCCGGTTGTGGCAGATGTGCTGAAACTGTTCGCGGAACGGTGGGATGACCCCCATCCCCTGGACCGGCGCACTCCTTACCGGATGCTGCTGCAGCGCATGGCCGATATGCCCCGGCACCCCGAGCCCCTGCCGGAAACTGCGCCGCCACCGCCGCCTGCGGGCCCGCACGCAGTGCAGCTGCTGCGCACCTACGGCGTGAAGCATCCTCCGTTCCCGTTCGCACCCGATGGTGAGCGGAGCGTTGCCCGGGCCTACACAAAAGCCTTCGGCCTGGCCCGCTCCTTGATCTACATCGAGGACCAGTACCTGTGGTCTGCCGAGGTGGCGGCCGGAATCGCGGCTGCCCTCGAAGAGAACCCTGGGTTGAACGTGATCGCCGTGGTGCCCCGCTACCCGGACTCCGACGGCCCGCTGGGAGGGCCGCCCAAGCGGCTCGGCCAGCTGCGCGCCATTGAAAAGATGCGCCGCGTTGCCCCCGACAGATTCGGCGTATTCAACCTGGAGAACAGGGCCGGGACGCCGATCTATGTCCATGCCAAGGTCTGCATCATCGACGACACCTGGTTCACGTGCGGATCGGACAACTTCAACCGCCGGTCCTGGACCACGGACAGCGAGCTCACCTGCGCGGTCATCGACACCTCCGCTGGCCAGGGGGAGGCGCCCAGTGCAGATACTGGTTCCGGGGCGTCCCGGCCTTTGGCCCAGGGGCTCCGGCTCCAGCTCTGGGCCGAACACCTGGGCCTGGACCAGGATGACCCCCGGCTGCTCGCTCCGGAGGGCGGCCTCGCCCTGTGGAAGGCAACCGCGGACGCTCTGGACCATTGGCACGAAACCGGCCGCCTCGGGCCCCGTCCCAGGGGACATGCACGGCACCACACCACAGAACCCGTGCCGCGCCTTCAGCGGCTCTGGGCGGATCCTGTCTACCGCCTTCTGGTGGACCCGGACGGCCGCCCCCGCAAAATCCGCGGCACAACCAAGTTCTAGGCAGGATCCACCGCGCCAGCCGGTACATTTGAGCCGATGATTTCCATTGACCGGGACGACCCCGCCCGCGGCGACGTCCATCAACTCCTCAGCGAACACCTGGCGGACATGTTCGCCACCTCGCCGGCCGAAAGCGTCCATGCCCTGGACCATTCCGCCCTCTCGGCGCCGTCAATCACGTTCTGGACCGCCCGTGAGGACGGCGACCTGCTGGGGTGCGGCGCACTCAAGCTCCTGGCGGCCCCTGCCGGCCCGCCCAGGCACGGCGAGATCAAGTCCATGCGCACTGCGGCAGGCGCTCGGGGACGGGGCGTAGCCACCTTGATGCTCCGCCATATCCTCGACGACGCCCGCACCCGGAACCTCGAGCGCCTCTACCTTGAGACCGGTACCGAGGACTACTTCGCCCCCGCCCGGCGCCTGTATGCCCGGAACGGCTTTTCCGAGTGCCCGCCTTTCGCCGGCTACGTCCTGGACCCCAACAGCGTCTTCATGGAGCTCCGACTCTAGGACCCGCTCCAGCGGACACCGGAAACACAGCCCGGGGCGTCAGGCGGCGAGGCGTCAGGCGGCGAGGCGCGCCAGTATGGCCTGTTCCAGTGGGCTATCGGTTGCTGGCAGGCAGCCCGGCGGCCAGAGTGGTGGTTCCCGGTCCGGGTGCTCGGCGGGATAGCATCGGCCGGTCGGCGAAATCCAGCCGGGCGGCCGATCCTTTCCTGCCTGCATCGGTGTCCAACCCGACCCGTGTTTGAGCCGGTGGTGCTTCGGGCATGCCTGCCCAAGGTTGCTGATTCCGGTGGTGCCGCCGCGCTGCCAGGCGGTGAGATGGTCCGCCTCATTGTCCAGGCTGTTGTTGCTGCAGCCCGGGAAGGTGCACGTGCCGTCCCTCATCTTGAGCCACCGCTTCAACGCTTCCGGGAGCCGGTAGCTGGTGCGCCCGATTTCCAGCGGCGCTCCATCCCTCGGGTCGACCAGGACGCGGTAGAACGAGTTGGCACCGTCGGCAACGAGCCTGCGTGCAATCGACGGCGGGACCGGCCCCAGCCCATCGACCTCGGCGGGTTCGTCCGTAAGGCCCAGGAGGGAGAAGACCGGAACGGTAACCAGTACATCAGCCTTAGGGGAAGGCACGTCTCCGACGTCCTGGTTCGCACTGCCCAGCAGCAGCCCAGCGGCGATGTCCGCGCGCAACTGGCTCAGGTTGCGCGGTTCGCCCGGGCTTTGAAGGCCGCGGGCCAGTGCCGTCGACTTGTTCCAGATAGCCAAGGCCGTATCTCCGGGAAGGTACAACGACAACCAGGCCATGCCGTCCCGGTCCGGGCTGAACTCCATCCGCCGGTCCCCCACGCTCTTTGCGTGGCGTGCCTCAAGCGACTCGGGGTGGTGGCGTTCCCGCCACGCCCGGACCTTACGCCGGAACCGGGCAGGCGCCAGCTCTCCGGGTGCGGCACCGCGGGCCGGTCGGGGCGCGTCCGGGTCGAAGAAGTGCGCCTCCAGGGCAGAGGCGGCTGCGGGGCTGAGGCCGGTTGTTTCGTCGACCACGATGCGGGCGTGCTGCCAGCCGATGGTGCCGGTTTGCAGCGCATCGAGTGCCGCCGGCAACGACGTGGTTAGCGCGTGGGCCTCCCCCAGCAGGGCGGACGCGGCCCGTTCACCGATCGTCAGCACGCAGGCGACTTCTGCCACTCGGCTCACCTCCCGCGCCGACGCTTCATAGGCGCTGGCCGGCGGGCCCTCCAGCACCGCTGTAGCCTCCGTGTAGGCAGCCACCAGCTGGACTTTCAACGCCGCCGTCGCGGCCTCAACCCGCGCCAGCACCCCTAACCCGTCCAGGCAGGCCTCGGAAAGCTCCTGCAGCGGATCAGCATCAGCATCGGGAAGCCGGTAGGGCCCATCCGCGGCGGCCGACGGGCTGGCCACAACACCCGCAAGCTCATCAACCAGCCCGGCCACCGAGCCAACGGCAGCCACCAGCTGGGCCCTGACTTCCGCATCGACAACCACACCGGCTTCCATAACCACAGCATGGCAGGAGGGTCTGACAACGACGACGGCGGTGACCTCCCGCCGTCGACCGCCCACTTTAGGCTGCGTCCCAGCCCTGCGCTTACCCGCCCAGGCGCGCCATCTCCTCGCCCATCGCAGACGCAAAGACGTCGCCCGGCACGTTCAACGCGTCGAAGTGGACACCACAACACAGATTGCCGCCGTACGAGACAGCCGCGACACCGAGCCGTACGTTTCCCGGAAGAATCCCAAGGGGCCAGAGGGCGATAACCGGGGCTCCGGCGAGGCGGTAAGTTCCTTTCGGACCCGGCACGTTGCTGACGAACCCGGCAACAACACGCTGCGTCCGGGAGAAGCGGTCCAGGATGCGCGCACCAATGGGCCCGCGCATAAACTCCAAGGTGCCTTGATCCCTTGCCCGCACCTTCTCCTCACGGGTCTGGGCGGCGATGAGCCGCAGGCGCACGTCGGGGTCGGGCTCGCCGAGCGGCAGCTGCACAAGCATGACTCCCACTTGGTTGGCTGCAGCCCCGCGGCGCCGCAGCGCCACCGGCACTGACACCGGCAACCGGGCGGCGATCGGCTCGCCGGCAGCCGCCAGGACCGCCCGGAAGCCGGCCGCGGCCGCGGCGAGGAGTGCGTCATTTACCGTGGCACCCCGCGGACGCACCGCCGTCTCCAGGGCTTCGATATCTGTCTGCAGAAAAGCGACGCCGCGGTGCGAACTGCGCTCACCGAGCAGCACCGTGCCACCCACGCCAGAGCCCCACAGGGTCTTGAGGATACGAAACAGGCCGGTCGTAACACGACGCAGGGTGCGGCGTACATTGTTCCCGGGCTGGGACTGCGGCGCCACTGCAGGCCGGCGCAGATGCGCCTCACCCGCCGGCTGCTCCCCCGGTTCCCCGGGATCAAAGAGCTGCTGCACGATCACCGCCGCTGTCATCCCGTCGGCCACCGCATGATGGATCCGCAGCACAACACCCACGCCCGTCGCTGAGGCGCCCGGTACCACCAGGACCTCCCACATCGGGCGGTCCCATGCCAGTGGCTCCCCCGTCAGCTCGGCACATTTGTCCTGAAGTCCCCCAAGACCATCGACGGGCTCCACGAGGCGGATGTGGTGCTCGACGTCGGGCACGGATTCAATCCAGTGATGTCGGCGGCCCACTAGGGTTACGCTCTTGCGGAGCGCCGGCAAATCCGCAATCCGCTCGCTGAGTGTCGCCCTAAGCCGCGCCATGTCCGGTGTGCCGTCCGGAGCCAGGAAACCGCCGGGCCCGAGCAGGCAGGCGGCCAGGAACACGTTGACCTGCCCGGCGTGGTCGAGCACCAGGTTCGCCTCATCAGCAGGGGCCAGCTTTTGCGTCGCCGGGTGCATGCCTTGACAGTAACTGCGAAACACCGGCTTGTCAGCGCGTGGGCGGACAGGAAATCACTGCAGCCCCTAACGTCACACAACGCCACCGCATCCAGATAAGGACAGGCAACGCCCTACCCTTAACAAGTGACTTTGACTAAGATGCGCACCGCCGCCGCGAGCTCCCTCGCCGCCGCCGGTCTCCTGTTTACCCTCGCCGCCTGTTCCGCGCCGGCCGCCAGCCAGCCCACCACTTCCGCGCCGGCCTCCTCCGCAGCCGCTTCGTCGAGCGCCGCACCCAGCACAGCATCCGGCACGGCCGGCCCTTGCGACGGCGTGAAGGTCATCGTCGATTCCGGCGCCCTGAAGCAGGCTGCGGCTGACAAGTCCGTGTGCGTGCCCGTGGACGGTCCCACCGCTGCATCCAAGGTGCTCGAGGAAGCCAATGTAAAGACCGTTGGCACCACCCAGTACCCCAACGAGCTGGTGTGCCGGGTGAACGGTGTACCCGCCGCGGACTTCGACATCAAGCACAAGGCCGGCACGTACAAGGAAGAGTGCACCGGCATGCCCGCCGCCTTCGCCTACTGGTCCCTCTGGCTAAAGAAGGACGCCGGCGCCTGGGAATACGCGCAGGAAGGCCTGGACAGCCTCAAGCTCAGCCCCGGCGAGAGCCTGGAACTGCTCTTCACCGTCGACGGCGAACCGGCCGCCCCCGCGGCATGACCTTCCGACCCGCGCCGCTGCGCGCCGGCATTGCTCTCGCCGTCGTGTTCATCGCGGCGCGGGTCATCTACCGCGTCCTTTTCAACGGCGCGGGCCTTGGCTCGCCCATCCTGCTCGACCTGCCAGCCATGCGGCTGCCGGCCCCGTACGCCCACGT
The DNA here is from genome assembly GCF_034258515.1 of Pseudarthrobacter oxydans. Taxonomy (NCBI): domain Bacteria; kingdom Bacillati; phylum Actinomycetota; class Actinomycetes; order Micrococcales; family Micrococcaceae; genus Pseudarthrobacter; species Pseudarthrobacter oxydans. The sequence goes on from NZ_CP139438.1 coordinate 3,847,285, forward strand.
GGTGTTCCTCGGTCCGGTCACCGGGCCCGGGCTGTGGGCGGCGGTCCTGTCCGCCCTGCCGATTGCCGGGCTGTTCATCGGGTTCGGCCTGCTAAACGCATTCGTGGACGTGGCCCGCGGCTTCGTGCATCTGGCCCGCCGCGGCCCCATGCAGGGCTTGGCCCGCACCCTGGTCGTGGCGTGGGCGGCACTCCCCGCACTGGCCGACGCCGTGACCTCCGTCCGCCTGGCGTTCCGGTTGCGGGGCGAACGCTTCGGGCCCCGCGCCCTGGTGCCCGTACTCGAGCGCACCCTTGAACACGCGGCCCGGGTTGCCGCCGCCCTGGAGCTGCGCGGCTTCGGGAGCCGCGCCGCACACCAACCAGGGAACGACGACGGCGGCCCGCTCCTGGTGCGCGACGCCCGGTTCCGCATCGGCGACGCACAGGTCCGCGTTGCCGGGTTCACGCCGCCGAGCGGGTCCATCACTGTCATTACGGGGCCCACGGGCTCCGGCAAGTCCACCATCCTGCGGGGCATTGCCGGCCTGCTCTCCCACGTTGACGGCGGCGAGATCTCCGGCACCGTGCGCATCGCCGGAACGGACCGCGCCGCCACGCCGCCCCGCGATACCGCCCGGCTCATCGGCGTCGTCCTGCAGAATCCCCGCGCCGCCTTCGCCAGCACCCGGGTGCGGGACGAGATCTCCCTTGCCCTTGAGCTGCGCGGCATGCCATCAGCCGCGGCCAAGGCCCGGGTGCTGGAGGTCGCCGAGCGCATCGGGGTCTCGGCGCTGCTGGACCGGAACATCAGTACCCTCTCGGCGGGGGAGGCAACGCTCGTGGCCATCGCCGCCGCGGTGGTGGAGCAGCCTCCCCTGCTCCTGGTGGACGAGCCGCTGGCAGACCTCGACACCACGGCCCGCAGGCACGTAATCGCCGTGCTCAATGCCCTCGCCGGTGACGGCGTCTGCATCATCGTGGCGGAGCACCGGGCGGCAGCGCTCGTCCCGGTTGCCGACTCCTGGTGGACTATCGCCGACGGCGCCCTGGTGCCGGGCGCCGCGCCGTCGCCGCCTTCGCACCGCGATGCTTCTCATCCAGCGCCGGCACAGCCTGCGGGCGACACGCCCGTGCTGACAGCGACCAACCTCGCGGTGCACCGCAAGGGCACGCCGCTGGTGCGCGACGCGTCCCTGGCCCTGTACCGCGGCGAAGTGGTGGCCCTGGTGGGGCCGAACGGGGCCGGGAAGTCGTCCCTGCTCGTGGCGCTTGCCTTGGGTGAGGGGGAGGGCGGAGTAAAAACCAACGACGGCGAAACGGCCGACGGCGGTCGCGTCGCCCTGGTGCCGGACGCCTCGGACGACCTCTTCACCAGGGATACGGTCGAGGGAGAGCTCCGTGCGGCCGAGCGGCGCCTTGCGCGCCGAAAGAACGGCCAACAGCCCGCGCCCGGCTCTGCGGCGTCACGCCTGGCCCGGCTGCGGGGCGACGTCACTATGCCCATTGGACACGAGCATCCTCGGGACCTGTCCGCTGGCGAGCGCAGGGTCCTGGCCATCGCGCTGCAGACCATGGACAGTCCCCCGGTGCTCTTGATCGACGAGCCCACCCGCGGGCTCGATCCGGCTGCGCGCAAGGCGGTCTCGGCCGCGCTCCGGTCCGCGGCGGATTCCGGTACCGCTGTCCTGATTGCCACGCACGACCACGACTTTGCCCACGGTCTCGGCGCCCGGATCCTCCCGATGCGTGACGGCGTCGCGCCTTCCCCGCCGGTGACTGACGCGCCGGAACCGCTTGCCCTGCTTCCCCGGCAGGCGGGCGCCCGGCCAAAGCCAATCACCGAACCGGACACCGGCGCAGCAACAAAGCCCCGCATCCGGCTGCCGCGCGGCGTCGAACTCGCCGTCCTCGGAACCGCAAACCTCGTAGCCCTCGCAGCGTTCTGCTGGCCGCTGCTCGCCGCGGCCCTCCCGCAGGACGCAGCCGCCGCCCTCCCCTATGCAGCGCTGGCAATCGCGCCGCTCGCCGCCGTCGCCATCGTGGTGTCCCTGGACGGCTCAGTCCGCTCCGCACACACGGTCGCGCTGCTCGGCGTCCTGGCCGCCGTCGGCACGGCTGTCCGGGTGGCGAGCACCGGCGTCGGGGGCGTCGAAGCAGTGTTCATCCTGCTGATCCTTGCCGGCCGGGCGTTCGGCGCGCGGTTCGGCATGCTGCTCGGCGCCGCCACCATCGCCCTCTCAAGTGCCCTGTGGGGCGGGATCGGGCCGTGGACTCCGTTCCAGATCTTCGCCTGTGCGTGGGTGGGTGCGGGGGCGGGGCTGCTCCCCCGGCGGGTGCGCGGCAGGGCCGAACTGTGGATGCTGGCCGGCTATGGTGTGGTGGCGTCCTACCTGTTCGGCCTGCTGACCAACCTGTGGTTCTGGCCCTTCGCGGTGGGCGCCGGCACCGGCATCTCGTATGTGCCCGGCGCGCCGCTGGGCACCAACCTGAGCAGCTTCCTGCTGTACTCGCTGGTGACGTCGACGGCGGGCTGGGACACCCTGCGCGCCGTCACGACGGTGATCGGCATCGCGGTGGTGGGGCGGGCCATCCTTGCCGCGCTCCGGCGGGTAAAGCCGGTCTCCAGCGCAGGCGGTCAAGCCGAAAAGGCTCATTCCGCCCAGGCCAAAGACCGGCTTCACATCGGGGTTTGAGGCTACTGATGGAACGCGCCGACCCGATGGCTCGTCAGGGTGTCGTACTTTGCGCGGCCTCAGTAAGGAGACGGCGGGCATCGTAGTCCGTCAGGAATGCCTGGTCCTCGAGGGCTCGAACGCTGCTCTTCACGGCCGCCACGTAGTCGCCGTGGTTCCCGTACAAGCCATCGAGCACGTCCTGCCCAAGGGGCCGCTCGTAGCCGGCGATGAAGCAGAACGACGCGCCGGTGGCAGTGCCGTACCAGGTGCTCGTCGGAGCGTCGAGGAACGGCGAGCGCAGGCCGCCCTGCACGTTGCCGAACTCGTCCAGCACCGGCGCGCCGTCGCGGACGAGGATCGGTTCAGCGCGCGGCGGCGCGATGCCCTCCCGGACCCAGAGGTCGAGGTTTTGCAGGGCGGAGTTGAAGAAGATGGAGCTGGGGAACCTGCTGCGCGGCCCCTCGTTGCAGGACGCGGGCGGGACAGACCGGCCCGCGGCGATGATGTCTTCGGATGAGGCCGAGAAGGTGAGCTCGTCCGGTGTGGCGTGGCCGGCGCCCGCCATCTCGTAGTGCCGGTACCGGTCCCCTGGAGCGTCGCTGTCGGCGCGCCGGGATCCGATGCCCCGGAGGTAGTCAGACTGGGACATGATCCGCATGATGGGCACCCCGACGTCCTTGAACTGGCGGCGGACGTCGTTGGCGGGCGGGGCAGTCTCGCACTGGTTCATGGGGTACGCGCCAGCGAACGCGCCACCCGCCACAGCGACCATGTATGCGTCATAGACCGGCTCGCCGTCGGATTCGACGACGAGCGGGTGGACGCCGTTGATGTAGTTGACCAGGAAGCCTCCGGTCTGGGAATAGCCGAAGCCGTAGGCGTGCTCCACGCGGGTGGTCGGCGATCCGTAGCGCAGCGGGTTGGCAGGATCATTGCTCTTGAGCCAAGCGCCGACTTGCGAGTAGATGTCCCAGATCAGGCCGTTCTCCGTCGTCCGGGACGAGTCAGCGGCCACCGTTGCGCAGTTGCGGGGATCGGTCAGCGGCAGCGGATTGGCGAAGGACAAGGCCTCGTACCGCGCCGAATCGAAGTTCTTGAGCGCCTCAACGGCAATCGGCTTGGCGGTGATGCCTACCCAGGCGTCTCCGTTGGCGACGATCTGCTCATGGGCCATTGCCCAGCCGATGTTGAGGTCGAACAGATTACTGGGGTTGAGCATCTCAACTACCACGTTGCCGCTGAACTTCTGGCCCTCGGCCGGCTTACGGACCAGGACGCGGGTGGTGTAAGGGGCGTCGGAGGTTCGGATCTGGGCGGGACCCGCGGTGGGCCAGCTGTAGACATTCGAGGTGCCGCTGACCAGATACTCCTCCTCGTCATAACCGAGCTTCGATAGATCCTGGGAAACCTCTTGATGGCTGGCCGCACCGAACGGGTACGACTCGGCGGTAGCCGCCAAGGGACCCTGCACAGTGGGTACCGGCGTCGCCCCGGCAGACTCTGCGCCCTGCCCGGGCGGAGCGGGAGCCTCTGCGTTGGCTGGAACGGCTGACGCGCTGAGGCCCGCAAAGGCGAGGGACAGCGTCAGCAGGATGGATGCTCGGGCACGGGTGTTCATCGATGCTCCTTCTCGGATCCGGGCTGCACTGCCCGGCGCGCTCCGGAACACAGGCTTCGGCGCCGTGTGCCCTTGCTGCGAGATCGACGCTCAGTTCAAACGTGACAACGTCAGGGAGCGATGTTACTCCACAGTAGATATGGTTGACCGAAACGGTCAAGGGTAGGTATTGACTGTCATGGCGCCAACGGTGGCGCAGCGAGCATCAACCGCAAATCCTGTAAATAGGGGTGAAGCCGGTCTCCAGCGCGGGCGGTCAAGGGGGCGCAGGCTTTTGCAGCGGGATGGATCAATGTCGCTGTGAAGGTCATAGTGGGAGGATCCCTAGGATTCGCAATTCCCCGTGGATAGTCTGGGACAGGATGCCACTCTACGGAGGGTCAGGGAGAATGTGATCGAAGCAGCTGCTGCGGTAATCGGCCGGAACAATGTCACCATATCCGGCCGGGATGATGGGCCTGTGATGATGTTCGCCCACGGTTTTGGCTGCGATCAGGCTATATGGCGGAAGCTGCTGCCCTATTTTGTTGATGATTACCGGCTGGTGCTTTTTGATCATGTTGGTGCAGGACACTCCGACATCAGCGCCTATGACTGGGACAAGTACGGGTCCCTGAATGGGTACGCGTCGGACCTGCTGGAGATTTGCGCCGCCCTTGAACTCGATGACGTCATCCTGGTGGGCCACAGTGTCAGCACGATGATCGCCGTGATCGCCGCAGTGCAGGACCCCAACCCTTTCTCCCACCTGGTCCTGCTTGCTCCTTCACCCCGCCATACGGATGACCCGTACGACGGCTACGTGGGCGGGTTTTCGCGGGAAGACATCGAGGGCCTGCTGGCATCCCTGGACAGCAACTATTTCGCCTGGGCCGCGGCCTTGGCGCCCATGGTGATGGGCAACCCGCAAGAGCCGGAGCTGGCGGAGGATCTGCGTGGCAGCTTCTGCAGGACAGATCCGACCATCGCCCGGCACTTCGCCGGGGTAACCTTTTTCTCCGACACCCGCCCTGAACTGAAGAAGGTGCGCACCAGCTGCCTGATTCTGCAGTGCTCCGACGATCGGCTTGCCCCGCCGGAAGTGGGCGCCTACCTGCACAAGAATCTGGAACACAGCACCCTGGTGCAGCTCCAGGCCACCGGGCACTGCCCCCACGTCAGCGCCCCGGAGGAAACGGCCCGGGAGATTCTCCACTACCTCGATACCCGTTCCTGACAGGCGCCGCTGGCCCCTCCCCCGCCCGGTTTTGCCCGGTCGAGGCAGGTTCAGTCAATGATTGCCCATTTCAGGCGAGCTGCAGGATCCGGGTTCAGGCGAGTTTGGTTACCTGGTAGGTGTGGCCGGCCGCGCGGAGTCGCTGTATGAGCACGTTGCCGAGTGCGGTGGCCGGTGTCAGCGACCCTTTAGCGGTTGGCAGCCGGTCACCGTCGAGGGCAAGAGCGAGTGCAGTCTCCCCTGCCATCACGGCGGTGGCGGCATAGCCGGGATCACCGGGGCCAGCAGCAATCGCCTGGTAACGCTGGCCGTCCTCGGTGCGGGCGGTCACCTGGGAGTGGAACCAGCCCGCGCGCTGCGTGCTGATGCTCGGACCCGTACCCGGTGCCGGAAGAAAGCGGTCGAGGACCTTCCGGGTGGGCGGGAAGGCCATCGCGCCCGTGAATGCCCGAAGCCCGAGTGCCATTGCCCCGGCGAGGACCGCTCCTGCCGGTCCGGGGGCCACCCCCATCACCTCGCCGTACTGAAGGGAGCGGCCGTAGGCCCAACCCTGCAATGCGTTGCTGCGGCGCACTATCCGGGTGTTGACGGGGGCCATGATGAACGGCGCGGTCCAGGTGCCGTCAGCCGAACGGCGCGCAGGACCGGCGTCGGGTGGCTGTGGTGTTGTCGGCTCCCGGGTGCGGTCGGGGCTCAGAGCGTAGGGGTCCGCGGCTAGTGACCTCAGGGCGGTGCTCGATCGCACCGCGTCGAGCTGCCCGCGCATCGATTCGAGCGTGCCTCCGCTGAGGCCGCCCTTGGCCTTAGCAACGAGTTGGACCTCGGCTAAACCGCCAGCGCCATCGGCTTCTGCGGCCTGGTGAAGCAGCAGTACGGCGAGGTCGGACGGCACGGAGTCGTAGCCGCAGGAGTGCACGATCCGTGCCCCGGTCGTCCTGGCCAGAGCGTCGTAGCGATCGATCGCCTCCCGGATGAAGGACACCTCACCGGCGAGGTCGGCGTAGTGGGTACCGGCCCGGGCACAGGCCTCGACGACGGGCAGTCCGTGTTTTGCGTATGGACCGACGGTGGTGAAGAGCACGCGGGTGTTCGCAGCCAGGGCGGGGATTGAGTCTGCATCCCCCGAGTCGGCTTCGATGAGGGCCCACCCGTGCGCCGCGGCCGGCAACTGCGACCGAACCGCCTCGAGCCGGGACGAGGACCGGCCCGCGAGTCCGACTCGCATACCGGCCGGTGCATGCTCGGCGAGGTAGGCGGCGATCAGTCTGCCAACGAAACCCGTCGCCCCGTAGAGAACGAGGTCATGTTCCCGAGATGAGGTGTCCATAACTGCAGCCTTTCACAGCGGCAACTCCAAGCTGACACACGGCTCCTTGCCTTGGTCCGCAGAATGAGGTCCCCACCAGTTCCGACCCCGTGATCAGTCAGCACGGGTTTGCCCCGCCGCGGCAGATTGAGGGAATACCATTCTTGGCTCTTGAGTAGGACTCCCAATAGACAAAAGAATCACGCATCTAACGCAGGAAGTAGTGGCAGGACCAGCCCCCGTCAGAGCGACTAGGTTGCCGCCACCGTGAAGAGCCTTCGTTGATGGATGTGCTTCAGGCACCTGCGTATTGAGCAGGGACGTTGGCTTCAACTGCAGCGTTTAGTTCCTGAAGGGTCGGTGGGTTCGCTCCCGGGCGCTGCACGGTGATGGCCGCGGCTGCAGCTGCGGTGTGTCCAAGCTGCTCCAGGACAGCCGGGGCGAAGCCTTCGGTTCCTCGGGTGAGGAAGCCCAAGATCAGTGCTGACATGTAGGAGTCCCCAGCGCCGATGGTGTCTGCAACTGTCGTCTTCACGGCAGGGATGCTGATGTTAGAGTCGGCGGAGGTGAATTGTGAGCCTTCGGCGCCCTTGGTAATGACGGTCAACCGGGCGCCCAGTCCGAGGATATGTGCTGCGGTTTCGTCCAAGCTTTTCCGGGGGTAAAGCCACTGCGCGTCCTCATCGCTGAGTTTGACCACGTCCGTGAGGGCCACGAGGTCTTCGAAAATGGCTTTCGCTTCCGTGTGGCTGCCGAGCAGGGCCGGCCGGATGTTGGGGTCGTAGGTGATCATGCAGTGTCGGTGGGCCTGTTCGATCAGGGCTTTTACGGCGCTGGCACCAGGGCTAAGGAACGTGGCGATGGATCCCGTGTGCAGGATTTTCGGGAAGTACGCGGGCGGCGTGGGCCCAAGATCCCATGAGATGTCGAACTCATACGTGGCGGAGCCGTCCGGTGCGAGGGTTGCTGTTGCCGACGGTGTCCGGGTGAGGAACTTGGAACCGGGCAGAAGTGTGACGCCTGCGCTGTGGAGATGGTTTTCGATCGCGGTTCCGCGGGCATCAGGGGCGATGGCCGTGAGCAGACCTGTGGTGACGCCGAGGCGGCCGAGTCCGTAGGCAACGTTGGCCGGCGAGCCGCCCGGGTGTTCCACCTGGCCGTGGGAGGTGGTGACCACGTCGGTCAGCGCTTCGCCTACGACAGTGACGTCAAGCGTCCGGTGAGCGTCTTGCCGGGCTGTTGTGAGGTAATCCATGGTCTGTCTCTCGTGAGGAGCTAATCGTGTGGGGGCTGTTCAAGCGACGTCAGTCCGCGGACCGGGAACCCGGTGCGCGGACTGACGTCGGGGCAAGCAATTGTTCAGGCGGTGGCTGCACCGGTCATGATCGCAACCGCATCGGTCATGTTGTGGGATTGTGGTGTGATGGTGGCCGCGCATTTGCCGAGGCGCTGGATGTGGATTCGGTCCGCCACGTCGAACACGTGGGGCATGTTGTGGCTGATCAGGATGACCGGCAGGCCGCGGTCCCGGAGGTCGCGGACAAGCTGTAGGACCTGGTTGGATTCGCGTACGCCCAGGGCCGCCGTGGGCTCGTCCAGCACAACGACCTTTGAGCCGAAAGCAGCCGCACGGGCAACGGCGACAGCCTGGCGCTGGCCGCCGGAGAGGTTCTCCACCGGGACGGTCACGTCCTGGAGTGTGGAGATACCGAGCCGGGTGAGCTCGTCCTTGGCTTTGCGGCGCATGCCTTTGGTGTCCAGGACACGGAAGACACTGCCCAACAGGCCGGGGACCCGCTCTTCCCGCCCGAGGAACAGGTTTGAGGCCACGTCGAGTGCCGGCGACACCGCGAGGTTCTGGTACACCGTCTCGATGCCGTGGGCGCGGGCGTCCTGCGGCCGCTTGAAGTGCACTGGCTGTCCTGAGACGAAGAGTTCCCCGGAATCCGGGACTTCTGCTCCGGTGAGGCATTTGATCAGGGTTGATTTGCCTGCACCGTTGTCGCCGATGATCGCCAGGACCTCGCCCGGGTACAGGTCGAGGCTGACGCCGTCAAGGCCGACGACCCGGCCGAAGGTCTTGACGAGGTTCCTGGCTTTCAGGATGGGCTCACGGGTGGCGGTGTGCGGGGCTGCTGGTTCTGTCATGGTCATGACTTGACCTTTCGGATCCACTGGTCGATGGACACAGCGAGGATGATCAGGACGCCGACGGCGAGGGTCTGGTACAGAACGTCCAGGCCGGCGAGGGAGAGTCCGTTGCGGAACACCCCGACGATCAGGGCGCCGAGGAGTGTTCCCCAAACGGAGCCGCGGCCGCCGAAGAGGCTGGTTCCGCCGATGACGACGGCGGTGATGGAGTCCAGGTTCAGGTCAACACCGGCGTTGGGGCTGGCGGCGTTGGTGCGGCCGATCTGGATCCAGGCGCCGATGGCCAGGACTGCGCCGGCGGCGAGGTAGACGCTCATGAGGACTTTGTTCACCGCGATGCCGGCCAGGCGGGCGGCTTCCTTGTCATCGCCCACAGCGTAGACGTGCCGGCCCCAGGCGGTTTTGCCCAGGATGAAGGCGATGGCGATGTAGAGCAGGAGCATCACGACGACGCCTGTTGAGATACGCACCGGCCCTACGGGGAAGGTGCTGCCGGTCCAGGTCAGCAGGTCCGGCATGGCCGAGCCGCGCACGGTCGCTCCGTTGGAGTAGAGCAATGTCAGGGCGATGAAGATGTTCAGCGTGCCCAGGGTGACGATGAAGGGTGGGAGCCGGAACCTGGTGACCAGGAATCCGTTCAGGGCTCCGGCGGCGAGTCCCACGATGAGGCCTGCGAGCAGTGCTACAGGGCCGGGCAGTCCGTTGTTGACGGCGAGCTGGGCTACGACCATGGAGGAGAGGATCATGACGGCTCCGACGGACAGGTCGATGCCGGCTGTGAGGATGATGAGTGTCTGGGCGATGGCAAGGGTGCCGACGACGGAGACCTGCTGGGTAATCAGCGAGAGGTTTTCGACCCGCAGGAACCTGTCATTGAGGAGGCCGAACACGACCACGGCGATGAGCAGGACCAAGGCGGGGCTGACGGCGGGGTAACGGTGGAGGATGTTTCGGATGCGGCTAAGCGGTGTCTGGCGGTCAAGGAATTCCTCCGCCAGGTCGGCATGCCCTGCGCTGGGGGGGCCGGCGGTCTGTTGCTGGGTCACGGTTGGTCCTGATCTTTGGTGATAGTTGCTGGCGTGTAGCTAACGCGGGGGTTGTGCCCCGGGGAGGCCACAGCGGTGCGGCCTCCCCGGGTGCATGGCCGGGGTTCTACTTACCCCAGCAGATTCCGGAGGCTTCGGTGGTGGTGATGCTCTTGACGCCGTCGGCCGGCTTGTCGGTGACGAGTTCCACACCGGTGTTGTAGAAGTCCAGGCCCGGTGAGTTGGCCGGCTTTTCACCGGTCTTGGCCAGGTCCACAATTGCTTTGACACCGAGCTCGGCCATCTTGACCGGGTACTGCTGTGCCGTGGCGCCGATGACGCCGGACTTGACGTTGTTCACGCCAGCGCAGCCGCCGTCGATCGATACGACCAGCACGTCCTTTTCCTTGCCGGCTGACTTCAGGGCCTCAAAGGCGCCCGCAGCGGCGGGTTCGTTGATGGTGTAAATGACGTTGATGTCAGGATTGCTTGACAGGAGGGTTTCCATGGCCGTGCGGCCGCCGTCCTCGTTGCCCTGCGAGGCCTGGTTGCCGACGATTTCGTAGTCGCCGCCCTTGCCGCCGGTGTACTTTCCGGTTTTGGCCTCATCGCCGTTCTTCTTCTTATCCGCAGTGTCGATGCCCAGGCCCGTCAGGAAGCCCTGGTCGCGGTTGTAGTCAACCGAGACAATCTTGTCGTCGAAGAGGTCAACGAGCGCGATCGTGGCCTTCTTCCCGCCCAGCTGAGCGGCGGTCCACTTGCCGATCAGCTCGCCCGCGGCGAAGTTGTCGGTGGCGAACGTGATGTCGGCAGCGTCCGCAGGGTCCGGCGGGGTATCCAATGCGATGACGAAGAGGCCGGCGTCCTTCGCCTTCTTCAGCGCGTCGACCACCGAGGGGCCGTTGGGTGTGATCAGGATGCCCTTGTCGCCCTTGGAGATGGCGTTTTCGATGGCCTGGATCTGCGTATCCTCATCGCCGTCAGCCTTGCCCGCCGCGAGTTTGAGGTCTACACCGCCGGCCTCCGCGGCCTTCTTCGCACCCTCCTGCATCGAAACAAAGAACGGGTTTGTCGTGGTCTTGACGATCAGGGAGACGCCGACTTTTTCATCTGACGTCCCTTCGCCGGCACCTGGCGCGGTGGAACTTCCTCCACAAGCCGAAAGGCTGAGCGTTCCCAAGGTAAGGGCCGCTCCTGCCGCAAAGATGCGGGTGGACGTTGCAAGGGGGGACTTGGAACTCAACATTGAATCTCCTGGTGTTTGAGGCCTCCATGGCCTCGACAACGATGTCATACCGAGGTAAGCAGGATCACACGTTAGAGTCAATAGGAAAAGAACGAGAAGGAGTTACTTTCTTGACAACGATGTCTGATCGTTACCAGCCACCTCTGTCCCCGACGCGGCCCACGATGCGTCACGTGGCGGCACTCGCGGGTGTGGGAATCAAAACCGTTTCACGAGTGATCAACGACGAGGCTGGGGTATCCGAGGCCACCCGGCAAAAGGTGCTCGATGCCATCGCGCAGCTCAACTACCAGCTGGATGTCACAGCCGGCAGCCTCCGCCGAGCGGGCAGAAGGACACTCTCGGTTGGCCTCCTGCTGCCCAGTGTCTCCAACCCGTTCAGTGGCGAGATACACCGGGCCATGGAGGATGCGCTTGGTGCCCGGGGAATAGCCGTATTCGCCGCCAGTCTCGACGATGACCCTCGGCGGGAGCAAGCCATCATCGCAGCTTTCCTGGGCAGGCGGGTCGACGGCCTTGTCCTGACACCGATCGCTAAAAACCAGGCATATATGATCCCTGAGCACTCCAGAAACCTGCCAATGGTCTTTATTGACCGCGAGCCGGCAGGGGTTGAGGCAGATGCTGTGGTCACTGACAACGCAGTGGGCGCGGCCAAAGCGGCCGCACATCTGCTGACGCACGGACACACCAAGTTGGCCTACCTGGGCGACCGCACAGACATTCAGACCGCGCGGGAGCGCCGGCGAGGCTTCCTTGAGGAGGTCGGCAGGGCAGGAATTCCAACCTCCGCACTACCCGTCATCGATGATCTTCATGATGAGGAAGCAGCGAGGCATGCAGCCCTTGGACTGTTGAGTTCCGAGGATCCTCCGACGGCAATTTTCTCCAGCCAGAACCTCGTCACCTTCGGAACGATGCGTGCGCTGAGGGAGCTTGGCGTACACAAGCGCGTTGCCCTTGTCGGTTTTGACGACTTCACGCTTGCCGACATGATGGACCCCGGGGTTACGGTCATCGCTCAACACCCTGACCGGATCGGCGTTATGTCGGCCGAACGACTTCTGGCCAGAATCGATGGCGACGATCAACCTCCGCGGACCTACATTGTCCCCTCCGAGCTCATCCAAAGGGGATCCGGCGAAATTCGCCCGCCGGCATAACCCCTTCTGAAAAACTTCACCTCTGCAAAACCAACCTGAAGAGAGATCATGGCCAAAACCCTGTATGCCGAGTTCACCGTCAAAGCCGGCAGTGAGGCCCGCGTTGCCGAAATGATGGTCGAATTGACCCAGCACGTCCGGAAGGAACCAGGCAACGAACTGTTTCTTCCGTACACCCGCGAAGAGAATCCCCGGGAATACTTCGTCTTCGAGGTCTACCGGGATGAAGCCGCGTTCCAGGAGCACATCAACGCCGACTACGGAGCCAGGTTCAACGAGGAACTGACCCGTCACATCGAAGGTGACGCGTCGGAGCTGACCTGGCTCAACCCGGTCGTATAGCCCAGCTAGAACAGCGGCCATAGGGTAGGCACCACCTAGGGTTTCCTCAAAGCCGCCGATTCATACGCCTCAGCCCCCGTCCTGCGGACGCGGGGCTGATCGTCGTCCCATGCCCCGCGCCGCCATCAGACTCAAGAAAATCGGCCTCAAAATGACCGTTGACTTGTCCGATAGACATTCTTTACAGTCCAACGCATTGGCTGACAACGTTGTCTACTGGCTAGACACGCGCAATGAAGGGCGACACAAGCAAAATGAAACAATCCACAATGCGGAGCACGCGCAGCGTCTCAGCACTGACACTGGCCAGCCTCTCGCTCGCCGCAGCACTGGCCGGCGCCATGCCCGCGTCCGCCGCCGAACTCGGGGATGAGCAGCACCGGCCGGCTATCCACTACACGCCGGAAAAGAACTGGATGAACGACCCCAACGGGCTCGTATTCCACAAGGGCGTCTACCACATGTACTACCAGCACAACCCCTCCGGGAACACTTGGGGGAACATGTCCTGGGGCCACGCCACGTCCAAGGACCTCGTCCACTGGGAGGAGCAGCCCCTCGCAATTTCATTTGACGCGCAGGAGGATGTCTTCTCCGGCAGCGTGGTCGTGGACAAAAACAACACGTCCGGACTCGGCACCGCGGAAAACCCGCCCCTGATCGCGATCTACACAAGTGCCTACAAGGAACCGTCCCCGTACCGCGGCCTGCAGGCCCAGTCCCTGGCCTACAGCCTGGACGACGGCCAGACATGGACCAAGTACGACGGCAACCCCGTCCTGAACCGGAACTCACCCAACTTCCGCGACCCGAAGGTCTTCTGGTACGACAACCCGGCCGGCGGAGGCTACTGGGTCATGACCGCGGTGGAATCGCAGGAGCACAAGGTTGTCCTCTACAAGTCCGACAACCTCAAGGACTGGACCGCACTGAGCGACTTCGGGCCCGCCAACGCCACCGGCGGGCAGTGGGAATGCCCCGATCTGTTCCCCTTAGCTGTTGACGGTGACCCGAACAACGTCAAATGGGTCATGATTGTCAGCATCAACCCCGGCGGTGTCGCTGGCGGCTCTGCGGTCCAATACTTCGTGGGCAACTTCGACGGCACCACGTTCACCTCCGAAACCACCAAACCAGCCGCTGCCCCACCCGCCGGAACAGTCCTGGCCGGATTCAACGACGGAACCTACAACGGCTGGACAACGAACAACGAACCGGGCAACTGGAAGAATGGCCCCTTCGGTGATGCCCCAGCGACCGGTTCCTTGCCCGGCCAAAGCCCCGTAACCGGATTCGGCGGCAGCGGACTGATTAACTCCTTCAATGACGGGGACTGGCCCCTCGGTTCCATGCAGTCACCCACATTCACCGTCACCGACGACTACCTGAACTTCCTCGTGGGCGGAGGCAAACACCCCCATGTCTCCGACAAGCTGGACAATAACCCGCCCGAGGGAGAGCTCAAGTTTGAAGGCTTTGAGGTTCCCGAGGGAACTACGCTGGCCGATGCCGGCTGGGCCGGCACAGGAGACCTGACCCCCAATTTCCAGCCAGCCACCAGCGGCGGGGACTATTACATCGGCGCCAAACGGATCAACACGTTCGAAACAGGTACGGTGCCCGGCGATGACCGCCAAGGTACCCTGACATCACCCGAGTTCCCCATCACGAAAAATTTCATGAGCATGTTGGTAGGAGGCGGCAACCGCTCCGCGGACTCCGGACAGACCCTCGCAGTTGAACTGCTCATCAATGGCAACGTGGTCCGCTCCCTCGCCGGCAACAACTCCGGGTTGCTGAACTGGAAAGGCTGGGACGTCTCCGAATTCGCCGGGCAGAACGCCCAACTGCGTATCGTTGACCAGGCTACCGGCGGGTGGGGACACCTGACCCTTGACCACGTCATGCTCACCGACACTGCCGCTGTTCCCAGGTCCGATGAAGAAACAGTGAACCTGGTAGTAAGCGGACAGGTGGTCCGTACGGCCACAGGCAACGACAGTGAGAACCTGGACTGGGCATCATGGGATGTCAAGGAATTCGTTGGCCAGCAGGCACAAATCAAGGTCGTGGACAACAACCGGTTCGGCTGGGGGCACATACTCGCGGATGAGTTCACAGCTAGCCCCGCGCCAGCGGCGTCCCGCCTGGAGTCCTACGATTGGCTGGATTACGGACGGGACTACTACGCCACCGTATCCTTCGCCAACATGCCCGACGACAAGCGGATCATGCTGGGCTGGATGAGCAACTGGGACTACGCAAACAACACCCCAACCAACCCTTGGCGCAGCGCCATGGCCCTCCCCCGCGAAGTGAAACTCACCCAGACCCCTGACGGCCCCCGCCTCGCCCAAAGCGCCGTAAAGCAAGTGGAACAGCTGGGAACGAAGGTCACCTACAGCGATAAGAAGGGCGGCCCGATTTCCGCAGGCACGCACCCGCTGCCTGCACAGTCGGCAGGCCAGGTGCAGCAGGTGGACATCACCTTCGCCCCCGGGACCGCAACAAAATCCGGTATCACCGTCCTAGGCGACGGAACCTCCTCCACCGTCATCGGCTACGACGCCACGACCGGCAAGATGTTCGTTGACCGCACAAACTCCGGCAACACCACATTCCACCCGGCCTTCGCATCCATCGAGGACGCCCCCGTCACGGTAGATAAGAACGGCAACATCACCATGCGGATCTACCTTGACCGCTCATCTGTGGAGGTATTCGCCCAGAACGGGCTGAAGACCATTACCGACCAGGTATTCCCCAACCCGGGAGCCGACAAGATGGCCCTCTTTGCCGAAGGCGGTACCGCCCAGCTCAAATCACTCACCGTGACACCGCTGGAAAAGGCAATGTTCCTCCCCGAGAAGAAATAGCACACACGCTTGACCAGCTCACCTGCGAGCTGGAGCTGAAGGGACTGGGTTCGGTAATACACCGGGCCCAGTCCCTTCAGCTTTTCAGGTGTAACAGACTCCTCGACAGTGCCCGATCCGCCCCCGCCAGGGACCGGCTCCAAATCACACCTTGAAGTACTTCGCCTCCGGGTGGTGGAACACAAACGCGTCGGTGGACTGTTCGGGGTGCAGCATCAGCTCGTCGCTGAGGACCACGCCCATGCGCTCGGGCTTCAGCAGCTCCGTCACCTTGCGGCGGTCCTCCATGTCCGGGCACGCGGGGTAGCCGAGCGAGAACCGCGCACCGCGGTAGTCGAGCTTGAAATACCCCGCTGTGTCCTTGGGCTCCTCGGCGGCGAAGCCCAGCTCCTTGCGGATGCGGGCATGCCAGAACTCCGCCAGCGCCTCGGTGAGCTGCATGACCAGGCCGTTGAGCTCGTAGTAGTCGCGGTACTGGTTGGCGGCGAACATCTTGGCGGTGAACTCCTCGATCCTCGAGCCGGCGGTGACCAGCTGCACCGGCAGCACGTCAATCTGGCCGGATTCGCGGGACTTCACAAAGTCAGCCAGGCACAGGTGCCGGTCGCGGCGCTGGCGCGGAAAGTTGAAGCGCAGCCGGTCGCTGCCGATCGGGCCGCCTGAACCGCCGTCGGGGGCGAGGAGCCCCGCTGTGCCCAGGACGCCGTCGCGATCCTCCCCGTGGTGCAGCACCACCACCTGCTCCCCCTCGGAAACCACCGGGAAGTAGCCGTAGGCGACGGACGCGTCCAGCATGCCCTCGCCGAGGATGCGGTCCAGCCAGTAGCGCAGGCGCGGCCGGCCCTCGCGTTCCACCAGTTCCTCGTAGGAGGCGCCGTCCTCGCCGCGGCCGGGCTTGAGGCCCCACTGCCCCATGAAGGTGGCGCGCTCGTCGAGGAACGCCGAGTAGTCGTGCAGCGAAACGCCGCGGACAATGCGCGTGCCCCAGAACGGCGGCGCGGGCACTGGGTTGTCGGAGGCGACGTCGGACCGGCCGGGCATTGCCTCCGGCTCCGTCACAGTGAACTTCGCGCCTCCCTTGTGGATGCGCTTCTTCAGCGGCGGCAGGCCGACGTCGTCCGGCGATTCGCCGCGGGCCAGGCGGACCAGCGGCTCCATGAGGGACAGGCCCTCGAAGGCGTCCTTGGCGTACCGGACCACGCCGTCGAACTGCTCCGCCAGGTCCTGCTCCACGTAGGCGCGGGTCAGTGCTGCACCGCCGAGGATCACAGGCCACTTCTTGGCCAGGCCGCGGGACTGCAGCTCCGCAAGGTTTTCCTTCATCACCACGGTGGACTTCACCAGCAGCCCGGACATGCCGATCACGTCGGCGTTGTGCTGCTCGGCTGCGGCGATGATCTCGGCGATGCCCTGCTTGATGCCGATGTTGACCACTTTGTAGCCGTTGTTGGTGAGGATGATGTCCACCAGGTTCTTGCCGATGTCGTGCACGTCGCCGCGGACGGTGGCGATCACCATGGTGCCCTTGCCGGAGGAATCCGACTTCTCCATGTGCGGCTCGAGCAGGGCGACGGCGTTCTTCATCACCTCGGCGGACTGCAGCACGAACGGCAGCTGCATCTCGCCGGCGCCGAAGCGCTCGCCCACCACCTTCATGCCCTCGAGCAGGTGGTCATTGATGATGCCGAGCGGGGTCATGCCCTCGCTGCGCGCCAGGTCCAGGTCTTCTTCGAGGCCCTTACCTTCGCCGTCGATGATGCGCCGTTCCAGGCGCGCGCCCGTGGGCAGCGCGGCGAGTTCGGCCGCGCGCTGGTCCTTGAGCGCCGCGGTGTCGACGCCGGCGAACATGTCCAGCATGATGGCGAGGGGGTCGTAGGTGGTGTTGCCCTCGGCGTCGTATTCGCGCTTGTCCCAGACGAGGTCCAGGGCCACCTTGCGCTGTTCCTCCGGCAGGGAGGCGAGCGGGACGATCTTGGCGGCGTCGATGATGCCGCTGGTCAGGCCCGCCTGCACGGCCTCGTGCAGGAACACGGAGTTCAGGACGATGCGCGCTGCGGGGTTCAGGCCGAAGGAGACGTTGGAGACGCCGAGCGTGGTGTTGATGCCGGGGTACTTGGCGGTGATCTGGCGGATGGCCTCGATGGTTTCGATGCCGTCCCGGCGGGTCTCTTCCTGGCCGGTGGCGACCGGGAAGGTCAGGGCGTCGACGATGATGTCCTCGACGCGCATCCCCCATTCGCCGACCAGGGCGTCGACGAGGCGTGAGGCGATGGCCACCTTGCCCTCGGTGGTGCGGGCCTGGCCCTGTTCGTCGATGGTCAGGGCGATCACGGCGGTGCCGTGTTCCTTCACGAGCGGCATGATCCGCGCGAAGCGGCTGTCCGGGCCGTCGCCGTCCTCGTAGTTGACGGAGTTGACCACAGGGCGGCCGCCGATGTGTTCCAGGCCGGCCTGCAGCACGGGCGGTTCGGTGGAGTCGATGACCAGCGGGAGGGTGGAGGCCGACGCGAAACGCGAGACGACCTCCTTGATGTCCGCCACGCCGTCGCGCCCCACGTAATCGATGCAGACGTCCAGCAGGTGCGCGCCGACGCGGATCTGCTCGCGGGCGATGTCCACGCAGTCGTCCCAGCGCTCTTCGAGCATGGCCTGGCGGAACGCCTTGGAGCCGTTCGCATTGGTGCGTTCGCCGATGGCGAGGTAGGAGGCGTCCTGGTCGAAGTTGACGTGCTGGTAGAGGGAGGCGACGCCGGCTTCGCGTTCGGTGGGGACGCGGGCGGGCTGTGCCTTGCCGTCCCCGGTGGCGGCCGTGTTGGTGCCTCTGGCGGCGTTGCGGAAGGGCGCAAGGCGTTCGACGACGGCGGCCATGTGTTCCGGCGTCGTACCGCAGCAGCCGCCCACGAGGCCCAGGCCGAATTCGCGGACGAACTGCTCGTGTGCGGTGGCGAGTTCGGTGGGCGTGAGCGGGTAGTGCGCGCCGTTGGCGCCGAGGATGGGCAGGCCGGCATTGGGCATGCAGGCGATGGCCACGGAGGACTGCTTGGAGAGGTGGCGGAGGTGCTCGCTCATCTCGTCCGGTCCGGTGGCGCAGTTCAGGCCGATGGCGTCGACGCCGAGCGGTTCCAGGGCGGTGAGCGCGGCGCCGATTTCGGAACCCATGAGCATGGTTCCGGTGGTTTCGACCGTCACCTCAACGAAGATGGGGAGCCGGATGCCGCGGGTGACGATGGCCTGCTTGCAGCCGTTGACCGCGGCTTTGGTCTGCAGGAGGTCCTGGCTGGTTTCGATGAGGAAGGCGTCCGCGCCGCCGTCGATGAGGCCCTCGGCCTGCAGGGCGAAGGTCTGCTTGAGGTAGTCGTAGCTGGTGTGGCCGAGGCTGGGGAGCTTGGTGCCGGGGCCCATGGAGCCGAGGACCCAGCGCATCCGGCCGTCTGTTTCTTCGGCTGCTTCCGCGCGTTCGCGGGCGATCTTCGCGCCTTTAAGGGCGAGTTCTGCGATGCGGTCGTCGATGCCGTAGTCGGAGAGGTTGGACCAGTTGGCGCCGAAGGTGTTGGTCTCGACGGCGTCGATGCCTGTGGCGAAGTACGCGTCGTGGATGTCCGCGAGGACATCCGGGCGCGTGTCATTGAGGATCTCGTTGCAGCCCTCGAGGCCCAGGAAGTCCTTCTCCAGCGACAGGTCCCGGCCCTGCAGCATGGTGCCCATGGCGCCGTCGGCAATGACCACCCGGTGGTTCACGGCGTCCAGGAGTTCCTGCGAACGGGCAGGGCGGGGCACGGACTCAATATCAAGCGCAAAACGAGGCATCTAAACAGGTTACGTGTGGGGGCCGGAACGTTGCGCTGTGTGTCCGTGTACTACGAGGGGGTGGGGACCTTTCTCCTAAGATCCTTCACTCAAGCCCTGCCTCCGGTTGATGTCTTGGCGGAAGACCGAGAATGGACCTTGTGTGTAAAGCTGCGGCCAAGAGGGGACTCCTCAAGGCTACCGGCGCCCTGGCTGCCCCCGTCCGGTTCTTCTTGGCTGGCCGAGGCGCTGCGTTGCGCAACGGGTGCCCGAGGCTATACATGAAAGTCAGCGCCCTCGCTTAGTTCCAAACCTCGTCGTATGTCCCACTCGGGATTCGATGAGTAGTGCTAGAAATCCCTCAGAAACTGAGACTACAGATATCGCGATGTCGGCGTCCGACGTTCGGTCTAACTGCTGGGTTTAAGTTCCTGCACGACCGGTGACTTGGGATTGACCTTGCGCCGCTCGTCCGGTCGCCACGAGGACCATCTCGCCAAGGGCGTCTCGCGTCTCTTCCCGGCTTATCTTCTTACTAACAGGAACCAGCAAAGCGCCGCCGCCCAAATCCACAAAGTTCTCGGCTCGGCGAATTCTTTTGAGTGCATCCTCAGGGCTCTCGTTAACGCGCGCTTTCCGCAATCTCTTGCGCCACAACGACGTGCTCACAACTGCCTCCTTAGCCTTCGTTTGGCCAGTCTACGGCCTTTCTGCTTCTTACGCTTTAGGAAGCGTTTTATCTGGTTGGCACCGTTTTTCAGGCATGACGACGCTGCCTTGAACCCGGCTATGACCAATGTTGCGCCACGAGCTATAGCTCTCGGGGCATTCCACAAATAGGCGAAGTAGCTGACGACCGCAAGCAGCGTCCCACCAAAAGCTGCTTCCCATGCGATCTCCCAAGCCTCAGGAGTAAGCGGGACAGCAGCGGCTGTGGCGAGCACTAGCAGCACTATCGTGCAGTACATAAGGACAAGTCTTAGGGGCTTGAGCAGCAGGGCCACTGCGTCATGCTCCGGAGACCTAGCCATCCAGGATAGGAAGAGCGCTGGCCCTATTAGGAGCACAGATGCCGATTGCGAGGGGACCTTGAACTCTTGGGTCACAACAGCGACCCAGTCCCATTTTTCGGCAAGTCCTACGGCAACCAATCCACTGACAACTGCTAGCCCCAGCCGCGTGAAGCTATGGATACCGGGACCGGCGGGAATCATCTCGATGAGAACCTCTCCCACTGACGTTCGTTCGGCCGCAGCCAACGCGACGTGTGCAGTGGACCGCTCTCCTTCGGGCGTATCAACCTTTGTATCAAGCGCTCCATCGTCGACTAAGTCGACGACTCGCAACTCGCGGGCACACAAGCCTGTGGGGACCGTGACCTCTATGTGCTGGCTGCGAGCAAATCCAATGTCCGGAATTATCATCCTGGTCGCGGCGACGTAGTTACCCTCATCGAGGATGGGGAGATCACTGTCGTACGCGAATTTAAGCACGCAGCGCGTCCCAACAAAATCCTCTTTAACCTCCACTACGAGGAGGAAGTGGTCAAGAAAGCTTAGGGCAAGCCGGCCGAAAGTTTCTAGATAGGCGGTTCTACCCGAATTTTCCGGTGCTTGCTGAAGTGCCTGTAACCACTTGATAAAGTTTTCACTCGCAGCTCTGCGCTTTTCCTCATTATCCTCACCTGTTTCTGGGGCAGGGGCGAAAACGATGTCCTGGAGAACGTCTTGCTGTATACGAGAGGAGGTGGAATCCTGGGAAAAGTCGGGGACCAATGCCTCCAACATCTCCACTGCCAATCTCGTATTTTTCCAAGCGCCGAAAACCGGCAGCGGGTGGCCAGCTGGATCCTCTGTACTCACCTTGCGGAGGGTGCCTTTTTCAATTAGGGCCAAAGGTACGAGGACGCGCTCCTCAGACCCGTCAATCCTGTACTCGACCGGAACTTCGACATCGAAGGAAATTGCTCGACGGGTTGTGCCCTCTGAACCCAGCGTCAGGGCGTCCACGCGCCTGTGTACCCAGCTCTTGGAGTCTAGGAACAGCGCAGCAAGACATTGTCCTCTAGACAGCACCGGTCTACCCAAAGGTCTTTCGAGCGCGGCTTTTTGGCGCGTCTTGCTTCCAGAGTTAAGGAGGAACCGCGCGGCGCGCTTTGGCCCATACTGCACACGGCTGGCGCCGGTTCCCACGGCTTGCCTCGGCTGGCTAATCACAACTTTGAGCTTAGCGCGCACGCCAACCGCGCACGAAAGCTTCTAGCCCCCAGGGGCCGTGGGCGTAATGACCTTGGCCGTCGAGGACTCCAGGGCAGGCCGCGGCAAGGGGCCCAATCACCTTGAGGGGCCCGCAAGAACTAAATTTTCCTCTTCGGCGACGGCTTCAATCTTGCTCTCCTGATCCTTGAAACAACTAGAGCTGGACTCGAACCTTGGCCGCATCATCCACTCCCCCTATAGAAGCAAGAGCAACCATGATGAACGCCGTGATGGTGACTAATCCCGCAACGACAACTACGTGGGTGACTACTAACGACCAGTCAAAACCCTGACGGAACGCGGCAATAGTGTCCCGCCAGTGCAGCGCCATAAGCGGTGCGATGACCAGGAGCAAGGAGAGGATGCCAGCCAACAGAACCCAAGCGTTCTGCCAGGTTTGACTAGAACCAGTGAATACGGCAAACAGCGCGAGGGCCTCCCCGACTCCGATATACGCCACCAGCAGGAACTGCCCTACCGGTTGAAATGGATTGGTATCAGAATGCACACGCTGTCCTGGACTATCCTGATCGAGTCCTCCGCCATACCGACTTGGTATCCGCTGCAGCCATTTCGATTCAAAGGCAGCCGCGAGCAGAAGAACCGGGATGACTTGGGCCAGCAGAGTGTGGAATTCGTTCATATCTCCTCTTAGGTACCTCTCCGTCGATCTCTCCGTGAGCGCTCAAGTCCCCCTCGTTCGAGAGTTTTACCATTGCCGCCCTGCCCGACCATTTTTGGACGCTGGCAAGTGAGGGCCTCCATGCGAATGCCCGCACAATCCGTCTCTTCTACAAGGCTGCGCCATAGCGGCCGTCGCCGGCGTGCCCTGGTGCTTGTCTGCTAAGAGGCGGGAGTTCACCGCTTCGCGGTCGCCGTTTCCTCCGAGGCTTTCGGAGAGCTGCTGGCGCCGTTGGGCTGAATCGTAGGGCGGTTTCGTCCTGTGCCTTTTGTGCTCTGTCCTGACTGTTAGACCCTGCCACAGCGGCGCCGGCCACCACTTCATCTGTTTATCCGTCGTCACTCATTCTCTCGGCCTGGGAATCATGGTGACGAGCATCCTGCTGATAGCTCTCCGCGATGCCGCGTAGCACCCGGGCAGTGCGCGGCCATCTGGTAGAAATCTTTACCGCCATCTCTCGGTACTGCTTTTCGAGTTCGCGTTCCTGATCTCCCCCATCAAAAACCCCTCGAGTGGTAGCGCCACGCTTGTTGATCTTGCCCATGTGCACTCCCGCGTCGAGCCGGGCGTTACCAATGTTCTCGATGATCTCTCGGACCGGTTCCGCAGGCCAAACGCCGTCAGTGCCGACAGGACTTGACGCGAGGATCTGACCGATCTGTTCATCGCCGATTGCTACGCGCTGACTGTCAGAGAAGGCGAGGCGGGCGCCCCTCACCCAAGCAGTCAACTGGGAACTGTCAATGGTGCCATCCTCGGCGAGACCTGGAAGGGTATGCCAATGCTGAAGAACGGTGAAGGACCGATGGGCGAACGCTTTCTCCTGAGCGGTCAGGGACCGTTTTGGTTCATCATCGCCACGGTATAGAGCGCTGATCATTCTTACGAAGTCGCTTGGGTCCGTTCCCAGCGCGCGGTAGAGCGCAGCTGACGGATGGTGATCATGTAACAGTTCAAAAAAGGTGAACTCGTAGACTGGGAGCTCCGTGTCGTCGGGAAAGTGCTGCTCCATGTATTTCAGGACATTGCCGAGGTAGTAGCTGTTCATGGTCGTGTCGTGGACGGGACCGGGTCCGTTGAGGAGCGCGTTGAGGACAGCCTTGACGAGGCCAGCGCTCGGTTCGCCGTTGGCGTGGAGCATGTCGCTGAGGAGCGCTACTGCTTCCCATAGACGACCGTGCTTGACGAGCAGATCAATCGCTTCTGCGCGTTCCTCGGGGGCGGCGTAACGATGTTGCGCTCGGCTCCAATATGCTGCCTCGAGTTCCATTCCGAGGGTGGCAATCTCAGTCCAGTATTGTTTCGCGAACGGGACGGCAGCCATGAGTCTTTCCTGTGATTCCGGCTCTTTCAAAGCAGTGCTGGCAAGCGCAGCCTTGACCCAGGAGAAGCCTTCAACGTGGATTTTGTCGCCGGCGAAGGTCAAAGCCGCATGTCGTAGGTTTTCTTCCTGACGGCTGATCCAACCGAGGATCGCCTGCTCGGGGACGTCACGCCTTGCCGCGAGAAAGCGACCAATGATGTGCGGCGTTTTCACATCAAGTGTCAACGTAGCCAACGCTTCCGGGCCGAGTGTGAGGACCTCCTCGAGGGCCTGATTTTGTAAGCGGGCGAGTTCGACGTCGTATCCTTCTTCTCCCCACTTGTAGTTAGGGATACGCGGGCGCCAGTCAAAGAGATTCGAGAAACGGCGGGCGTCATGATCAGGTGTCAGGTCATCAGCAACGGCACGAAGAAGTGCGACATCGTCGGTGGACATTGCCCACTCGGCCTCGGCATACTCCTCGTGTTTGTCTGCCTCGCTGTTCAATGCTTCCCACATCGCATACCGTTCTTCCTCCTTCCAAGTGTCGGCACCAACAGCCTCACGAAGCTTTTGGATAACAACACCCCGTTCATCGATGGGCAGCATAGCGATCTTGGGAAGCAACTCCAGCCACCGTTCCGTGTCAGTTCCGATGACACCCATGGCCATGACAACAAGCCTGTGGACGAAATGACCCCAGTCTGCGTAGGTCACTGTTTGCTTGACTGGATTCCAATCGCGGAAGGCAGGCGCGTGAGGGGGAAATGCGGTCGCGTGGTTCTCAGGCCACACCCCCATGAGGAGCTTCCAGCCAACGTTTGGCTCGCGCTGAAGAATCCGCTGGACTACCGCGAGTTTGTCATCAACCGTAGCCCCGCTCTGAGGAAGCCAGCCAGTTACAACGGTCTGAAGACTCACGATCGGACGGTTGCTGAGCCGGCCTCCCGGGTCGATCAAGGAAAGCTGACCGAGCAGAAGCGCCGCGCGGCCAAAATACGAGGGCGACCAGCAAAGCGTTTCAATTGCCCACAAAAGACTCGGGTGAGGCGATGACGGGCCGAAAAGGACGTCCTGCGCTTGATCCCTGAACATTGTGCGGAGGACAGGCTGCGGTTGCTCAAGGCCGAGCTCGACGGCGTCCAGGAACACCTCCGGCGACGCTTCGGCCAACGCAGGCAAGGAATCTGCCAGCCGCGCCCAGGTCTCGCCGGTGGCATCGTCGTTTGCGGCTGTAAGCAACCCGCGGACGATCTTATCCACCCGACTTTGCATTCCCAGGTGCGGTGGAAGTTCGCCCTCGCTCGCAGCCGAAAGCGCCATACCGTTCGCGAGCCCCTTCTTCAAGATCTCCGAATATCCCGGCTTCGTGCCCTGCGCACTCGCTGTCATTCGGCTAACAGTGTCCATGCCTTGAAAGGGATCGGGTTCCAGCAGGACCTGCGCAACCACTTCAGCCCAGCGGGCCATGTCGCCGGTCGTCAACGAAGGCAAGAGGAGCAAGGCCGCCTCTACTGGCGATGTCAACCTCCACGTACCTCCCGAGCGGACAAAAGGGGCATCACTACGGCCGGCCAGGCTCGTGAGGAGTCGCTCTATCTCGTCCCGTGCCCGCCCAGTCAACTTCTCCAGGGCGAGGAGGTCCTTTTCGTAGCCTGACCACGATCCGGCCAATACCAGGGGCGCCAGAACGCCAGCGGACTCAGGCTTAACTGCCCAGTCTGGCTTGCGGAAGCGTGGCTCAACTGAAATAGAACGGATGAACGCGGCCATACTCCGACGGGCTAGGGCCACCATGGCTTCCGCATTGTCTAAATCGGAAACTACTGCCTTCAGAGCCTCGCGAGCGGAAACTCGATCGATCTTTCGGAGCTCGATTCTTTTACCACTGCGAACGACGTCGTCAGCCTCGGCGAGTAGGACGACACGGTGTCCGCCATTCACCGTCGCCGCAAGGTCTGGCTCGCCCTCGAATAACGGCACAAGGATCAAGGGAACCCGCGACTCGACCAACCGCTGCCACGCGGCTTTATCAGTCACTACGACGGTGCGGTAAAGAAGCTCTTCATGCGACGCCAATGCTGAGAAGAGGAAGGCCAGAGCGTCGTCCTGCCAGTGAGCGGCCAGCGTCACGATCGCATCGGCCTGCGCTGCTCCCGTCAGCGCGGCACGCAACTCATCGGCTGCGGCTGAACGCCCGGCGACGAAGAACTCCGGCGAAAGCGCGATCTGGATGCGCCCCTGAAACGAGTTCCACCACCGTTCGATGGTCTGCGCGTCGCGAGGCCGGTACCCGAGGCGCTCGGAAATCCAGTAGTGCACCGAAGGAGATGCTTCCAGCCATCCCTCAAGGCGGTGTGCATCGAGGGCCACAACGCCGGCGAACTTAGATTCGGCTACTCGATCGCTTGCCCACTTCTTCGCTCCTGCCCAGTTGCGGGGGGTCGCGAACACGAATACTGAGTCCGCGTCGTTAGGGAGTGACTCTATGCGCTTGTCGTAGTCCCTCTGCGCCTTGCCCTTCGGGTTGGCTTCAGTTCCGAACTCGAAACGCAGCTCACCGGAGGGGAGATATGTGCTTCCGGTGGATGTCGCGGTTCCATCCCATCCGGGCGCGGCACCACCTTCGTGCGACCGCACGTCGACGTTGGTGATGCCAGGGGTCACAGCTAAAAGGCGACGGATCAATTCAGGAAAGGCTCCTTTGGCATCATCCCGTGCTGCCCAACTTTCTAGTTCATTAGCGCTGATCAGCTCTGGCCCGTCGGCCCGAAGGGCAGGGGCTACTGATGACGTGCTTTCGCCGCGTTTCTTGAGAAGACGCTCGACCTCTGTTCGGGCGAAACGATGCTGCGATGAGTCCGGCAGACGGGCTGAAATCAACGTGCCCCCTCTCACCCAGTTCCTGACGGTGTTCTCATGCACACCGAGCAAGGCGGCGGTTTCCCGCACATTTAGAAATGGACTGCTTTCACCTTCACTTTTCATACCAAAAGAGTAGCACATTGTGGACTTTGTAGACTTTTCCGCGAACTTCCGTTTCGGAGGGCAGGGGTATGGGACTAAGAAGCCTTTTCAGGAGAAAGACAGCGGCGGGTGACACGGCTGGTTCAACAGCCGTCGTTGAGCCGCAGGCGGAGGTACCGCTGACGCTTGGAGAGCCGGCGGAACTCCAGCAGGCTTGGGCAGAACATGCCGAAGCGGCTAAAGGTTCCGGCGTGAACAGGCCTTCACGCCTGTACCCGCCGGCAAGCCCCGGCAAAGACCCCGCGGCCGTGCGCAGTATGGCGGCCTTGCTGCGCCACGTACGGGATGAGGACACAGCACCCGGCATCGAACCGGCCGGGTAGGGCCGGTCCGGCCCTGTTAGGCGGGCGGCCCGGCCTGCGCCGGGTCTACTAGGTTTCCTCGTCCTTCCGGACCTTGGAGATGGCGCGGTAGGCAGTGATGGAAGCGCCCAGCGCTGCCAGAGAGACCCCTCCGCACAGTTCAAAACTGGGCGCTTTCTCACAAAACGAAATCCGATGGCTGACCGTTGCCTGAGGGTCCCAGGCGGTCCTGCGCCAGTCAGTTTCTCTTCATGTAGACCCTCAGTTCAGGCTTTTCCTTGTCCCAGTTGTCTGATGCTGCTTGCCCGTGGGCTTCGAAGAACCTTGCGAGGGCCAGATGCTCCTGGTTCCTGGGGAGCACCACATGTTGGCCGACACGGAGGGCAAGACTCGAATACGGCCGTCCCATCAACACCACGATTTCTTTGACGGCGTCATAGCCAAATGTTTCAAGGCAGGGTTCGAGCAAGGCCACAACGGTCGCAGGGTCTGCCTTTCCTTCAGCCAGGACACGGAACGCTGCTTCATCCAAGGTGATTCCCGTCGTCCTCGCGTAGCTGGCTGCCTCTGAAAGGGCCGAGCGGGACGCTCCTGGACCGAATTCGGCGAGCCTCTTGACCACGGCGGTCTTCACCTCCGCAGGAACAGTTTTGCTGGTTAGCAGCAGTCCGAGATCTTCGGACGGCACGTGCCGGGGCGCCAGGTACTCCGGGAAAGCTGTGGACTGTCCGATCGCGAACTCGCGGGTGGGCCAGTCAAAGGCGATGGCGGGTTCGAACGACAGCTCCGTGTCGTTGATGATCTCTTCGCCGATCAGGAGGCCAATGAACTTTCCCGGCTCGGCGGTGATACGGGCGACGTTGAGGTACTTCGTTAGCGCCAGGCTGTCAGCCAGGCGGACCCGCAATTCCGGCTCCGGCAGCACTACACCCGAGTTAAGGATGAGAACGGCGAGTTTCGCCTTCTGCTCCTCCTCCACGTCCTCGTGGCCGTGGACCTTGCCCGCAGCCCGCAGAACGACGGCGAGGGCTTCATCAATGATGCCGCCGTTCCCCTCCACGTAGGCATCGAGATTAGCGAAAGTCGGTGTGATCCTGTTCTCCTGTGCCAGGACCGGCCAGAGGCCGCTGTCGATCTCCGCGATGTTCTGGACAACGCAGTTAGGTGAGGCGTGCCTGGCGACCAGACACACCGCGGGGCGGTTGCTTTCCGCGACGTCCTGGAGGATTTCGATGAACCGGGACGGGGACCCAACTGTAGGCGAGGCCGCAGGCTGGTTGGTGACAAGGGGCACATACCGTTCTGCTTGGTCCAGGACGTAGCCGTAGACGTTGGGGACCTTGTCTTTGATGGCGTCCAGGGAGAGGTCCTCCTGGCCGCCGAGAGCGGTAGTGAGGTTTCCTACTGTGAGGTCGTAGAGGCCGCCGGCCACGGCCGCGCGTTGAATCTCAGGGCTCAGCGGGACCAATGAACTCAGCCGCACTTCCAGTAGTGACAGGACCGTGATGGCCGCGGCGGCCCGTTCCGGTTCGTCCTGCGTGACGGTCAGGACGTTCATGGCTTCGTAGTTATCCTCAACGAAGGCCGCTAGCGTCTCGCCCACCGTGTAGTAGAGATCGCGCCGGGAGCCTGACATGGCGGCGCTGAACAGGGGCACGCGCAGGTCATCCGAGATGCTGTCGCCGTTGGCGATAGTGTCGAAGATGCTGGCTGAATACTTGGCCATTCGTCGGTAGAGGGCTTCACGCTGGTTCCCCCGGGCAAGGTAGGCGTTCAGGAACATCTGCTCGTCGGTTCCCGGAGCGGAGAGTTTCCGGACCGCCTGTTCACAGCGAGGATCATCGCCGGACAGCAGGTAATCCATGATCGCGATGTTGTAGATGCTTCGGTCGTGGAGGACCGATTCACCGGCCTCGTCCAGAACCGTTTCGATGTCCTTCGGCGATGAGAACCTGAAGTTGACGTCCATCCGATTCGGCTGGACGTTGTGCAGGAGGAAGTTCATCGCCTGGAGGCTGATGTACACCCCGAGGAACTGGGCAGCGTACAGGGAGAAGTTTCGGTCAATGTACCCGGCGCCGACGAGCTCGCGCGCCAACGGCGACCCCAGGTTCCTGGCCGCGAGCTCCGCGAACGTCAGGGCCTGCCCATCGACCGCCAGGGTTTCCGGCCTGTCCATCAGATCGGCCATGTCGGCCCCCAGCAGTATGGCCCTCGTCTTGCGGATCGCGGCCAGCCTGGCGTTAGTCTTGACACGCTCGTGCTTCTCCCAGCGTTCGGGTGAGAAGTCCGCACCCAGCTCCTCCACCACGTCCTCGTAGGTGAATACCTTGCGCTGTTGCGAGTTGATGGGGACCAGCAGCTGCTGCTGTGTCGTAAAGGACTCCCAGAAGCCAGTGGTCCTCAGCTCCTCCGGTTTGAAAGTGTCCGTGCCCTTGTTTACCTGGAACCCGGTCGGGGTACCGATGCCTGAGTGACGCAGTACGCGGCGGATGTATTGATCCAGGCGATCACCCAAGGCTTTGGCCGCCTCCGCTGCGGCGTTCAAGTGGCTGAGCCTCCGTTCGAGCCTGAGGGTTTCCTCATCGATTAGCCTGACGTTCTCGGTGACCAGATCCCGGCTGTACCCGTAGAGCCTGTCCAGCTGGCTGGTGCCCGTGCGGATCTCCTCGAAGTCGGACAGGTGAATGTTCTTGTAGACGACCATTGAGAACACTGCCTCCGGATTCAAACCCGGCAAGTGCCCTTCAGCCAGGAGAAGCTGTTCGCGGAAGACCACGTACTCGTTACGGATGTTCTTGATCAGCCTCATGTCAGCCGTGTGTCTAGCGACCAGGGTGACGAGGCGCCGGTCCATATCCAGGTCTGACGCCATCAGGACCTCTGTCATGTGGTCACGTGCGCTGCGGTGGGTGATGAACGGCACGATAGGAATGACCAGGTCGAAGAACTTCGTCCGGTTGGCCCGTTCAAGCTCAGCCCGGGCAACGTCAGGGGACTGGTCGACGGTATGGGAAGTGTCGGTGTCCTGGAGAGGCCCAGCCGGCGATGCATCCTGCTCCATGGCGCCAAGCTGTTCGAAAATGCTGTCCTTGATGGCATAAACAAAACGGATCTTTCGGCGCAGCTGCTTGGAGTTGTTCAGCAGGGTGTTCAACTCGCGCAGTGTCTCGAAGATGTGTGGGTCCTCGAACCTGTCGATGTCCTCAAACACCACGACGTCGTAGTCTGTCGCCTCGAAAAAGTAGACGATTTCGTCCAGGTACTCATCAAAGTAGCTGCCGGAATTCGCCAAGGTGACCGTTGCCGGGCCCGCGACGAACTTCTCGATCCAAAACCTGTTATGGAAAATCCTCCGTGCCGAGAAGACCACCAGAGCCAGGAAGACCACCAATGCCACGTGCATGCCAACCCGCCCGACCGGGTTGCTGCCCGCGAAGTTCACCAGACGATCCGTGAAGCGTGTGAGATACCCAAGCAGCACCAGGCCAGCCGCGACAAACCCGGCCAAACCAGCTTCCCGAACCCATTTGAAGGACCCGATTCTCCGGTACCTGGAGTCCGGGACATCCGAAGGATCCTCACGGTAGAGCAACTGCTTGACGAGTTCCTTCTGAATTCTGTTGGTCTTCGAAACCGGAGGCGCCCCGTTCTGACCCGCCGGGGGCTCATCGCCCAGCGTCGACAGCGACAGGTTGAGGACCTTCGGTCCGTCGAGGGACTGCAGGACACTGCTCTTACCAGAACCGTAGCTTCCGGTCAGGGCGATGTTGCGGTAGAGATCGCGGTCGGGCCCCGTAAGCGCGTTCTTCAGATGCCGCACATAAACGCTGTGTGGGTCATCGAGAAGCAGCGGGACCAAAGGAATCAGCCCAACCAGGGTTTGCTCTTCCTGTGCCGCAAGGGCGTCACCCTCTCCAGAACCGTCCGCCGTTTCGGGACGGGCAGGAGGTTCCGTTCCGGGGGGATCACGCCTTGCCTGCAGATTAGTTTCCTCCATGCAAGGAATCCTATGGGTGATCTGCCACGAACAGGTCGAACACCCTGTCAAGGCGAACGGGAAGCAGGCAGTCTCTCGCCCGTCGCTGCCAACGGTGGCAGGAGGACCGCGGCCCGCAGATCAAGACCCGTGACGCTATCCGGCGTTTGAAAAACTGACGGTTCACGCTGTCCGGTTTCCCCGGATCATGTCCCCTCTTGTTTTTAAGTGCGGACGCGCCGGTCGACGCAGAGGGGGAACCATGAGTATTGAGTCCATCAAGCCAGTTCCGGTTCATTCCAGCCGTCGCAAAGGACTGTTCATCGTCCGGAGTCTGTCTCTGTCGCGTTGGCTCTGTTCGCTGACCTGGTTATTTCGGCTGCTCAGGTTTCACGTCTGAAAAGAAGATCTAGTTCAGGCAGAATTACTCACTATCCATTCCGCCCTTGCCAAAAGCTCATCGAATGTCACGACTTCAGGTTCTTGAAGGTGACGCCGTGCTAGTTCAAACGAACGGATCTTCTCAGGATGGTGTTGACCCTGATCGTTCTTGAACTCGGATAGCTTTCCGATAATTAAGAAGGAACGTGGCCGTATCAAGTAAGTCAGGTCGGCCGTTTCGAAGCCATCATCACCACGCCGAGCCACTCTTTCTCCGACATTTGCGACAGCCTGGTGGACTGTCACTTGTGCTTGGCTGATACCGCCCGCGAGTTCCTTTGACATAGACCAAACGCTCGGGCGATATTCGTCCTTCAAAAGGGCCGTCCGGTGGTGCTTTATCTCCGCGAACACCATGGATTGGATAAGTCCACTGGTGCGGAGCACGGCATCTGCGCGCTTTCCGTCCCCTGCGATGGAATGACCTTTCACAATTTGCTCAAGCTTTTCTTCTGACCACGACGTGAAGAGCTGTGTACCGAGACCAACGCCCAGGATCCAGGGGTTTGTCTCGAAGAACCTCTGCCACACCGCTTCTTTGCCCTTGTTCTCCTCAACCTGAGAATCGAAGAAACCGTCGTCGTCAAGCATCTTTCGAAAGCGTTCGAGGGCGGCACGCCGACCAGCAAGGGCAACGACATCCTGTGCCTGTTCATCATCGGCAATCAAAGCCCGAAGTGCTGGCGCCTGCGACTCGTACATACGGCTGGCTGATTCGGGGTTGTTCAGTAACGCGGAGAGAGTCTCTTCGTCGAGTTTGATACCAGTGTCGGCGCCGTCGGGTTCAATGAGCATCAGTCGGCGAAAGAACTCAGCCAACCGAATGGCATCTTCCCGCCGGACTCGGAGGACCTCCTTGACCACCGTTCCGGACCCGGCCGCCGGCACACGTTGGATCCAGAGGTCCACAAGGGAGCCCTTTTCTCTAGATATCAGGACCTTGATCTGGGAGCGGGTGCCATTAATTGGGGTGACCACCCACTCTTCACCTTGGCGTTGCAGTGATGAGGACCGGCCATCGTCGTCGAGGACTTGATAGACAAAGCGGCTCGGTTGACCGTAGTCGGCCGAGTTTGGGTTGCGATTAGCGAATGTCTTGGACGTGTACAAGCGACCAGGCACCCTGGCTTGCGCGTACTCCGTTTCCGTTTCCGGCTCATACGACGAGGAAGCGAACTCCGACTCTTCTCCGGACACAGTGACCCCCATTGCAATCTCGACTGCCCTCAGACTAGCCTCCCTGCCTCGGACCAGCGCCCGGTAAACGAGACCGTGCGCGGCAAGTCTTTTACGGCCGCTATAGGTGTCCCACTTCATTGGAACTGGGACACCCTGGTCAAACAGTCCCCTGCGGACCGGACCGGTTAGATCCTGCGTAATCCAACCGTCCCGGATGTTGTCCCAAAACTTGCGGCGCAATCAACCGTCACAGCTGCAACTTTTGGTACGGCTACGAGTAGATGGGGAATCAGAGAGCGGCTGCATCCTCCTCTATCGACGGGGTACTCGAGAAGGAGAAAGCATTACTGCCCTAAGTCGATGCCGTTTCTGGGAGCTATGGCTTCCAGCGATGAAGGAAGAATGTCAGTGCTGAGGTAGCAGCGCTGAATCTGAACAGGGCCTCTTGCTGGCTGCTGAGACCTGGATGTGAACCGTTCGTGTGGCTCATTTTCCAGAAACCCTTAATGTAGTCATTTTCGCCGGGCTCGAACAACCCAGAGTTAGCTAGCGCTTGTATGGCATTGCCTCCTTCGCCATGTCCTGGTCTGGGGATGAAGCCTGCCTTAGTCTTTGCGACTTCGACAAAGAAACCCTCCACGGTTGAGCGCGTGGCCGAGTTGCAGGCCTCCCAGTCCTGTCGCTTGAACGCCGAAAATGCCTGCTGGTAGTGATTCGCCGATATGGCAAACCCACTAGCTATTAGTGCTGCTTCCAAGTCTGAGACCTGCGGCGGTAAAGGAATCTCTTCAGCTCCTACCGGGCTGATCGACCATTTGCCCTCGTCGAAACTGAGGCTGTAGCCGTCTTCTAGGAAACTTGAGCGGAGCTCAGCTACCCATTCGGGTTCGTCCTCGCCCTTTGCCGTGTCGTTTAATATTTTCGTCCCCAGGGCAATGAGCGACTCCGCGCTTGGATTCTTGCCGAGGGCCGTGCTGACTCGGGTGTCTAGGTTGTTCCAGCTCCCGCCGGGTTTGTCCTTGCCAGGGTCGTTCTTGCCTAGGTTTGCATACTTCAGCAGGCGCGTAAGTGCTCCGTGGCCGTATGCGGCAGCGCGTGTGCTAATGATCGCTTCGGTGCGTTCAGATAGTGGCATGCATGCAGGCTACCTTGAGGCATTTGTGAGAGTGCCACACGGCACCAAAACAGGCCGATTTTAATGAAGTAACCCTTATCGCCATGAGAAGTCCCGCCGCCCGGCGACAAAGGCTGCGAAGGCGTTGCTCAAATACTTGAGAGCTGAATGTGCTCATATGATCGGGAGGATAAGGAGAAGGCAATGCCGAGGAAGCCCCAGAAACTCAAGTGGGTCCCAGTGCACACGACGCACCAGGACGGCCGAAAAGTCACCCTAGCCGGAAAGGCGAGGACCCGACTGAGTGACAAGTTCATTGCGCGCAAGTATGTCGATGTGAAGGACCTGCAGGGAAAGCCCATTGGGAAGTTCGACAGCATCACGAACGACAGCGGTGCCCTGACAGTCGTGTTCGTGCTTAACGAGGGCACGGCAAAACCGGGCGGAAAATTCCTCTTGGGCCTCAAACATGAGGGCATCCATGTGGCGTATGCACTTTCAGCTGCAGAGCTCCGGCCAGGCGATGAGTTACCCCGCCCGGATAAGTCACCCCGGGCGTACGTGGGAATGCTGGGCGAAGAGTCCTAATTGCTGTTCCCAGAATCTACCAGTTCGGAGCTTTGTACGAGTCCGGGAAGACGCCTGCGACACGGCGGGACAGCTTTTTAGGTCCGCCTCAGTTTCCCTGAATCGGATCACGTGTGGCCCCAGTTGGTTGACCCCTTCCGGTCCTTTCGCCACGAGGGTGCGCGCTATGATCCGGCCCAGCCGATCCAACTCTTCGTTGAGTCGCACCCACTCCCCCCGCTCGAATTTGAAGTGCTCCATCACTTCGGGGTCAGTGTCGCATTGTGTACAGCGTCCCCGCGGGTCCACATCAGCCATCATGGTCACGTAGACGCCTCCCTTGGAGTCTCGCCAGTGGGCGGCCATGATCGGGCACCACTGAGTGTGGAACAGTTTCCCTGTTCGCGTGACGTACGCCTGCCCTTCACCTGCCACAGGTGCACCGTCGTCACGGTGGCTTAGTGGGTCAACACGAACAAGTGGCTGCTTTCGCGCAGCCTGGCCGGCTTTCATCTTGGGGGCCCTGTCGCATTGTGGACAGCGTTGTCGCATGCCTACATCAGCCATCATGGTCACGTAGATGCCTCCATGGTTGTCCCGCCAGTGGGCGGCCATGATGGAACACCATTGAGGGTGGAACCTTTTCCCTGTTCGCGTTACATATACCTGACCGTCACCAGCGACAGGTGAACCGTCGTCACGGTGGCTTTGCGGATCAGCAAGCGCGAGCGGCTCACGTTGTTTTCGCGCCTCGTGGTCGGCCTCGGCTTTTTCGTGTGTGCTGCTCACAACCGCTCCTCGCCTCATGACCTCTGCCATATCCTTCCATGACGGGGAAGTTCACCTCCACCACGCCTTCGAAGGGCCAGGCCTGTGACTTTCAACCATGAATGGCCGCGTTTTCACAGCACTATTTGGCGCACGGGTCGATCTCCAAGGGGATCCTGCACTGGGGCAGGGGAGCTGACAGTAGCCCCAATGATCAATGGGCATTGGCAGCAAACCACTGGGACGATCAGGCGGAATCGGTCGAGTACACGTCAGGCATAGGATGAGGCAGGCCTTTATTCCACTGATGCCGCTGCGCGTTCTGCTCTGCATCTGCCTTAAACGAATCCCCGCCTCGAGAGTTGCCGCCGCACTCGCACCGCCAGTGCCAATAAATTCCCGGTTTGGCACGGTGGGGATTGTCGTCGTCAATGGGTCGGCCACTGTCGGAGCTTGTCACTGCGTCTGCGAGCCCGCGAAGGAACTTCCAGACCATCAGAGGACGCTCATCTCTTGCTCGCGTGTCGTCATACGGCTTGGGCACTGAGTCGGCAGGTTCATACACCTCATAGTCGCTGATCTCAGTGGTATTGCATAACGTTCAGTCGAGGTAAGTCATGGAAAATGCGCGCACTCAGGCCGGCGGCGTCCTGCCCGGACAAGCGCCCGTAAGCGGGTCGCCCAGCGTACACCCCAGGTCGCAAATTCAACTCAGGCGGACGCCTAGGGCTGCTGTACGTTTACCGCGCGCGCTGAAGATGCACGTAGGGGTGCCCTATACGTGCAGCAGTCCCTCAGTCACGAGATTGACTTGTATTGGCTTCTGCCGACATCCTCAACGAGTGAACTCTGACGAAAAGCGCATTGCTCTGCTCATCGATGCTGATAACGCGCCGGCGTCTAAGGTCGACGTCGTCCTCGCTGAGGTCGCCAAGCATGGTGTCGCTAACGTGCGGCGTGCTTACGGAGACTGGAAGAGCGCTCATCTTAAGCAGTGGGAAGCCTCGCTTCACCCCTACGCGATTCGTCCTATGCAGCAGTTCGCCTACAGCACTGGTAAGAACGCATCCGATATGGCGATGGTGATTGATGCGATGGATCTGCTTCAGGCGGGTTCGGTTGACGGGTTCGCCCTGGTGTCCAGTGACGCGGACTTCACTCCACTGGTCATGCGGATCCTGTCGGACGGGTTGAAGGTGTATGGGTTCGGGGAGAGGAAAACGCCGGAACCGTTCGTCAATGCTTGTTCACTGTTCACCTACGTCGAGGGACTAGGGCAACCGCCGGTAAGCTCGGATGCCTCACGGGGAGATGCGGTCGACCCGAAGAAGCTCCGAAGCGATACCCGCCTTGTACTGCTAGTGCGGAACGCTGTCGAAGCAGCCAGTGGGGATGATGGATGGGCGCACCTGTCCTCAGTGGGAGGCCACATCAGCAATCAGGCGTCTTTGGACCCGCGCAACTACGGATACCGAAAGCTAAGTGACCTCATCGAGGGAATCGGTTTGTTCGAGCTTCAACGAGAGAATCTACGAGTAATGGTGCGAGACAAGCGCACCGCACTTCGCACGACCACGTAACGCCGCTGCTGCCCACGTTCGCCCACTCCTCGTCGTCTCCGAAAAGGATCCTTTCGTAAAACAGTACAAGCAGACGTGCTGATGTACTCGATGCCCCCAAGCTCGCAACAGTTCCAAGAAACAAGACCGTCTCAACAATGTGTCTCACAGGACCTGTTCTCAACAAAAGAGAAAGTGGCTTTTGATGCACTAAAGGGATTCGCGTTGGGAGTACTGGATACGCCAGAGTCAGCACATGTTCACCAGGTGCACGGCACGCTTTTGAATGTTCGGCTCCGCCCCTAGTTTCGGCGCGGAGCCGAACTGAACGGCGATCTGCCCGAAGCGAGCGGCGGCAAAGTAAGGGTCCTTTCCGGCGTCGTTCTTGGCCGGCCTTTGCCTCCCCACCTTGCAATCAACTTGGCAGCGACGAATCGTCTAGAGGTCCGCCGCCGGGGCCGCGAACTGCGCTTCATACAGCCGTGCGTACGCCCCGCCGGCAGCCAGCAGTGAAGCGTGCGTGCCCTGCTCCACGATCTGCCCGGCTTCCATCACCAGGATGAGGTCGGCGTCGCGGATCGTGGACAGGCGGTGGGCAATCACAAAGGACGTCCGGTCGGACCGCAGTGCACTCATGGCCTTCTGCACCAGCACCTCGGTCCGGGTGTCCACTGAAGACGTCGCCTCATCCAGGATCAGCACCGAGGGCCGTGCCAGGAATGCCCGGGCGATCGTGAGCAGCTGTTTCTCCCCCGCTGACACGTTGGCGCCCTCGTCGTCCAGCACGGTGTCGTACCCCTCGGGCAGCGACCGCACGAACCGGTCCACATACGTCGCCCGCGCCGCCTCCAAAATCTCAGCCTCCGTAGCCGAAGGCCGCCCATACGCAATGTTGTCCCGGATCGTCCCGCCGAACAGCCACGTATCCTGCAGCACCATCCCCAGCCGCGAGCGCAGCTCGCGGCGAGGCACCGAGGTGACATCCACGCCGTCGAGCGTTATCCGCCCCGCGTCCAGCTCGTAGAACCGCATCATCAGGTTCACCAGCGTGGTCTTGCCCGCCCCGGTGGGCCCCACAATCGCCACCGTCTGCCCCGGCTCCGCCACCAGGGACAGCGAAGAGATCAGCGGCTTGTCCGGCGAATACGAGAACGACACGTCCTCGAACACCAGCCGCCCCCGCCCGAACACCGGCCCGGCGGAAGGCGCAGGCTCCACAGACTCCTCAGATTCATCCAGCAGCTCGAACACCCGCTCCGCCGACGCAACCCCCGACTGCAGCACATTCGCCATGGACCCCAGCTGCGCCAGCGGCATGGTGAACTGCCGCGAGTACTGGATGAACGCCTGCACATCGCCCAGCTGCATCGCCCCGGACGCCACCTGCAGCCCGCCCACCACCGCAATCCCCACGTACACCAGATTCCCGATGAACGTCATGGCCGGCATGATCAGCCCGGAAATGAACTGCGCCCGAAACTCGCTGCCGCCACGGGGGCCAATGACTCAGCCTCTCGCAGCCCACAGTTCAGCCTGATAGAGCGGGTCAGGAGGGCTTAAAGGCCGAAACGGGGGTCTTGGCCGATCCCTCGTTCGATCTGAAGGCCTACTTCTGAAAGAAGTCGCTGCCCGCATGAGGCGGGGCGGCGACGTCGTGGGGGGCTGCGCTCTGAACTACGTCTGCGCGGTCGTAGCAGCCGAGCTTCTCGACCGCAAAGTCGAGCAGGGCCGAGGCTCGTCGCGTGAGGGTCATGTCCTCGGGCCAGATCCCCACGACGTTGGAGAGGGTTACGGGCGGGTCGAATGGGCGGATGGCGACCGGCCGCCCCTCGACGCTCATGGGGAGCGCGTTGGGCCGGGACATGAGCAGGCCATACCCCATGCCGCGGCCCACGAGCGCCTCGACGAGGATGATCTGGGTGACCCGGGCCGCGATCCTGGGCTCGAGCCCGCGCGCGGCGAACGCCTCGACTATATTGATGGTGCTCGGGCTCACGTCGTAGAGGATGAGTGGCTCGCCGGCGAGATCGGCGAGATCCACTGTGCTGCCCGCCGCGAGCGGGTGGTCCGGATGCAGGTGGGCCTCAAGCTCGGTCGCGTAGACCTTGCGGTGACGGTAGCCGGCTGGCAGGAACCTTTCGTATGTGATGGCCACGTCGAGGCGTCCTGACTGGAGGGCGGGGAACAGGTCCTCGTTGGTGCCCACCGTGGTCTCGAGGTCCACCCCGGGGTGCCTCCGCGGGAAGCCTTCGAGGAGCTCCGGCACCACGCTCGCGGCGAAGCTCGCGTAGCAGCCAAACTTGACACTGCCCCGCAGCTCTTCTCCCCGGCGGTCGCCCTGGACGAGCTCCCGCGTGTCCGCGAGGATCCTGCGCGCCTGCATTGCGAAGTGCTGGCCCGCGGGAGTCAGTGCGAGGCCCCGCGCCTTGCGGCGCACGCATAGCTGCTCCCCCACAGTCCTCTCGAGCCCCGTGATGGCCTGGGACAGCGCCGACTCTGAGATGTGAAGATGGGCTGCCGCCGCACTGGATGTGGTGAAGTCCGGCAGGGCAGCGAACAGCTCGAGTTGCCTCAGGCTCACATCGGCCATGGCCACCTCACCGTAGATCGGGCTTCTTAAGTACAACAGAACTTTATCTGCAAATCTCTGTGATTTACATGCAGATGTGAGTTCGCTCACCATAGAGGAACAGCAACGTCCGCACCCTTCACAAGGACAGCAATGACCTCTTCCAATGCCGTTAGCAATCCCGCCACTCAACGTCGCGTCGCGTTCGCAACGATCATCGGCACCACGATCGAGTGGTACGACTTCTTCATCTACGCGCTGGGCGCTGGGCTCGTGTTCAGCCAGCTCTTCTTCAAGCCTGCCGGGGAGGAAATCGGGCTCTTGCTCTCCTTCGCTACCGTCGGCATCTCCTTCCTCTTCCGCCCGCTCGGTGCGTTCCTCGCGGGGCACTACGGCGATAGAATCGGCCGCCGTGCCATGCTTGTCATCACGCTCATCCTCATGGGTGTAGCAACGACACTCATCGGCGTCCTGCCCACCTTCGCCCAGATCGGCATCGCGGCGCCGATCCTCCTGCTCCTCCTCCGCATTCTCCAAGGCGTCTCCGCCGGCGGCGAGTGGGGCGGCGCAGTCCTCATGGTCGTCGAGCACGCTCCTGCTGACCGCCGCGGTCGCGCTGGCGCCTTGCCGCAGGTCGGCGTCCCGCTGGGCTTTCTTCTCGCTTCGGGCTTGATGGCCCTCATGACCGGAGTCGTCTCCCCCGGCCAGGCCTTCCTCGAGTGGGGCTGGCGCGTGCCGTTCCTGCTGAGCATCGTGCTCATCGTCGTCGGCTACTTTGTCCGCCGCTCCGTTGAGGAGAGCCCCGTGTTCACCGAGATCGCCGAGCGCGGCCAGCAGACCAAGGCCCCGGTTGTGGTCCTCTTCAAACGTCACTGGCACCTTGTGATCCTCGCCGCGCTTGTGTTCGTGGGCAATAACGCCGTGGGCTACATGACCACCGGCGGCTTCCTCCAGAGCTACGCCACCGGCAAGCTTAAGATAGACACCACGGCGATGCTCATCGCGTCCACGGTCGCCTCGGCGGTGTGGTTCTTCGCGACGCTCATTGCAGGGCGCCTCGCCGATTCGATTGGCCGGCGAAACACCCACCTCATCGGCTTCGCCGTACAGGCACTGATGGCCTTCCCGCTATTCTGGCTCGTCAACACCGCGACGCTACCCGGCCTCTACGCCGGCCTGGTCCTGCTCTCGATCGGCCTCGGCCTCACATACGGGCCTCTGGCAGCCTGGTACGCCGAGATCTTCCCGGCATCCGTTCGTTTCTCTGGAGTGGCCATCCCCTACGCCATTGGGTCAATCCTCGGCGGGGCGTTCGCTCCCACCATCGCCCAAGCACTGCTGCAGGCCACCGGCACCACGACTGCGGTCTCCTGGTATATCCTCGTGGCCACCCTCGTCGGGGCCGCGGCGACGCTGTGCCTGCGCGACCGGCGCGGCATCCCGCTCGGCCCGGACCACGAGGCCGAGCAGGCCAGCGGCGCAACGATGTTCGCCCCCAACGTGGCCCACAGGGAGCTTGCGGCGAAGCCGTAGCGACCCCGTTCCCCTTCCACCGTGGCGTCCACGGAACTATTCACCATGCCGTCGTGGCCCCTTACGTTCGGCAAATTCAAGGATTACGTAATGCAGTCGAGGAGAACCGATGGTAAATCACACCACCAGAGTCGCGGTTATTGGAGGGGGGCTGGGCGGGCTTACTGCTGCGATTGCCCTCACGCGGATCGCCGGTGCCCACGTCACGGTGTTCGAGCAAGCGAGGGGGCTGGGCGACGTGGGCGCAGGCGTCACTGTCGCTCCGAATGGCCAGCGCGTTCTCGACAAACTCGGTGTCCTTGAACAGGTCAAGCGCGCAGGCGCCACTCCGGACGGCCATGGCGTCTACCAGGACGCCATGGGCAACGTTGTAGCCGAAGCAGCTTGGGAAGACTCAGCAAAGCGGTATCAAAATGTCGGCATGTACAGGCCCGACCTGGTCGACGTTTTGTCTCGAGAGGTCGCGCCCGACACGATCCGTCTCGGCCATCGTCTGACGTCGATTCAGACGCTAGACACAGGCGTCCGCCTCGAATTCGAGAACGGCGTACACGATGAGTTTGATGCAGTGGTGGGCGCGGACGGCATCCACTCGGTGGTGCGGGATTCTCTGATGCAAACCCCCGACCCCGTCTACTCCGGATTCATAGCGTTTCGCGGAGTACTTGACGCGGCCCTCCTTCCCGATGACTGGCCCATGATCAGCCAGGTATGGATGGGTGAGGGAAAGCACTTCATGTGCTACCCGCTGCAGCAGCGCAAGTTGTTCAACTATGTCGGGTTCGTACCCAGTGACAGGCCGCTCAAGGAAACCTGGTCGGCACCGGGGGACGTGAGCGAACTCGCCGCCGAGTTTGCGGGTGAGAAATGGGACCCGAAGCTTCGCCACTTCATCCAGCTCATCGACCAGACCTTCTGGTGGGGCCTCTACGACCACGAGCCACTCACTAATTGGTCGCGAGGGCGCGTCACGTTGCTTGGGGACGCAGCACACACCATGCTGCCGCACGCGGGCCAGGGAGTGAACCAGGCAATCGAGGACAGCATTACTCTTGCCTTCTTCCTCAGGGAGGCCGAAGACGCCGATGAGATTGCCGAAGCCTTCAAGCGCTACACCGCCGTTCGAATGCAACGCACGGCGATCCTGCAGAACAGCTCTCGCAGAAGCGGCTCACAATTCGACGCGCAGAATGAATTTGAGGACATCAAGAAGCGTGACGCTGATTTGCGCGCAGGACGCGATTTTCGCCGAAGTGTGCTCTTCGACTTCGACGCGGTGGCAGCCGCCGAAAAAGCACTCAAACGATTCAGGAGGATCTAGTTCGCATGACATCGATCAGCATCATTGGCACCGGCAAGATGGGCTCAGCAATTGCCGAAGTATCAGCGCGAGCCGGAGCGAGTATCCAAATCATCCGGCGCAGGGCGGGGGCTGGCTCGTCCGCCGAGCGTCCGGATGCGGATTATGGGCTTATCGGCGATGAACTCACAGGTGACCTCGTCGTCCTCGCAGTTCCGTATGAAGCGTACCCGAACATACTTGAGCACTATCGGGATCGACTCAGCGGCAAGGTCGTCATCGACATCAGCAACCCCATTGATTTCACCACGTACGATGAGTTGCTGGTCCCATCAGACTCCTCGACTGCGGTTGAACTTTCCAAGGCCCTCCCGGTGGGCGTTACAGTCGTGAAAGCGTTCAACGTCAATCTCGGCGACACGCTCAGCACCGGCACCAATGGCACAACGCGCACGACTGTCCTGTTCGCCGGAGACGATGCAGAGGCGAAAATAGCAGTCGCGGCCCTCCTCGAAGCGGCAGGACTCCGGGCGGTCGACGCTGGTCCTCTTTCGCGTGCGAGGGAACTTGAGGCAATGGGCTTTCTCCAGATCGTATTGGCAGCAATCGGGAAGACACGCTACGAGTCCGGATTCGCGCTGCTGCCGTGAGGATTCCTGAGCGGCAGGCCACTCAAACCTCCGCCACCGGGGCCGCGAACTGCGCCTCGTACAGCCGCGCGTATGCCCCGCCGGCAGCCAGCAGCGAAGCGTGCGTCCCCTGCTCCACGATCTGGCCGGCCTCCATCACCAGGATGAGGTCGGCATCGCGGATGGTGGACAGGCGGTGCGCGATCACAAAAGAAGTCCGGTCCGACCTCAACGCGCTCATCGCCTTCTGCACCAGCACCTCGGTCCGGGTGTCCACGGACGACGTCGCCTCATCCAAAATCAGCACCGAAGGCCGGGCCAGGAATGCCCGTGCAATCGTCAGCAGCTGCTTCTCCCCCGCGGACACGTTGCCGCCCTCGTCCTCAAGCACGGTGTCATACCCGTCAGGCAGGGACCGCACGAACCGGTCCACATATGTCGCCCGCGCGGCTTCCAGAATCTCGTCTTCAGTAGCGCCAGGCCGCCCGTACGCAATGTTGTCCCGGATGGTCCCGCCGAACAGCCACGTATCCTGCAGCACCATCCCCAGCCGCGAGCGCAGCTCGCGCCGCGGCACCGAGGTGACGTCCACGCCGTCGAGCGTTATCCGCCCCGCATCCAGCTCGTAGAACCGCATCATCAGGTTCACCAGCGTGGTCTTGCCCGCCCCGGTGGGCCCCACAATCGCCACCGTCTGCCCCGGCTCCGCCACCAAAGACAAACCGGAAATCAGCGGCTTGTCCGGCGAATACGAAAAGGACACATCCTCGAACACCAGCCGCCCCCGCCCGAACACCGGCCCGGCAGAAGGGGCCGGCTCCTCAGACTCCTCGTCCTCATCCAACAACGAGAACACCCGCTCCGCCGAGGCAACCCCCGACTGCAGCACATTCGCCATGGACCCCAGCTGCGCCAGCGGCATGGTGAACTGCCGCGAGTACTGGATGAACGCCTGCACATCGCCCAGCTGCATCGCCCCGGACGCCACCTGCAGCCCGCCCACCACCGCGATCCCCACGTACACCAGGTTCCCGATGAACGTCATGGCCGGCATGATCAACCCGGAAATGAACTGCGCCCCGAAGCTCGCCTCGTACAGCTCCGCGTTCTTCTGCCGGAACCGCTCCTCCACCTCGCGCTGCCGGCCGAACACCTTCACCAGCGCATGCCCGGTGTACGTCTCCTCGATCTGCCCATTTAACTCACCTGTGTTCTTCCACTGCGCCACAAACAGCTTCTGCGAGCGCTTGGCAATCAGCGCCGTGATCCCCAGCGTCAGCGGAATGGTCACCAGCGCGATCAGCGCCAGCGTGGGCGAAAGGATCACCATCATCACCAGCACACCCACCACCGTCAGCACCGACGTGACCGCCTGGCTGATGGTCTGCTGCAGGCTCTGGGAAATGTTGTCCACGTCGTTCGTCACCCGGCTCAGCAGCTCACCGCGCTGGATCGAATCGAAATACCGCAGCGGCAGCCGATGGATCTTCGCCTCGATCTCCCCGCGCAGCCCGAACACCGTCCGCTGCACCACCCCGTTCAGCACATACGCCTGCACCCACATAAACGCCGAGGACAGCACATACAGCACCAGCGCCCACGTCAGCACATTCCCCAGCGCGGCGAAGTCGATCCCCTGCCCCGGCACCAGGTCCATGGCGCTGAGCATGTCCGCGCGCTGCCCCTCCCCGGACGCCCGCAGCTGCGCGATCAGCTGCTCCTTGCTCACCCCGGCGGGCAGCTCCCGGGACACCACCCCGGCAAAAATCAGGTTGGTGCCCTCCCCCAGCAGCCGCGGCCCGGTCACCGAGAGCGCCACCCCGGCCACCGCCGTCACGAACACCAGCAGCAGCCACGCCCGCTCCGGCCGCAGCTTCCCCAGCAGCCGCTTGGCCGACGGCCAGAAGTTCATCGCCTTCTCCGCCGGGACGTTCATCCCCGCGAACGGCCCGCCGCGTCCCGGCCCGCCCATGGGACGGGGAATGCGTACGACGGCGGCGCCGCCGGGTGCGGAGGCGGGTGCGGCTTTGGTGCCGGCTGCGGGAGAGGGCTGGCGGCTCATACCGTCTCCTCCGCCGCCAGCTGGGACGAAACGATCTCGCGGTACGTCTCCGACGTCTCCAGCAGCTCACTGTGCGTTCCCCGCCCCACGATCCTGCCGCCGTCGAGCACTAAAATCTGGTCCGCGTCCACGATGC
Organism: Pseudarthrobacter oxydans; assembly: GCF_034258515.1. Classification (NCBI taxonomy): domain Bacteria; kingdom Bacillati; phylum Actinomycetota; class Actinomycetes; order Micrococcales; family Micrococcaceae; genus Pseudarthrobacter; species Pseudarthrobacter oxydans. The sequence goes on from NZ_CP139438.1 coordinate 3,892,078, forward strand.
TGGAGACGCGCTGGGCGATGATCACCAGCGTGGCGCCGGCGGTGCTGCGCTTGAGGGCCTGGCGGAGGCGGGCGTCGGTGCCGGTGTCCAGCGAGGAGAACGAATCGTCGAAGATGTACAGCTCGGGCCGCTTCACCAGGGCCCGGGCGATGGCCAGCCGCTGCCGCTGCCCGCCGGAGACGTTGGTGCCGCCCTGGCTGATGGGCGCGTCCAGGCCGCCGTCCATCCGTTCCACGAAGTCCCGCGCCTGGGCGATTTCCAGGGCGGTCCAGAGCTCGTCCTCGGTGGCGTCCGGCTTGCCGTAGAGCAGGTTGCTGCGCACGGTGCCGCTGAACAGGTAGGGCCGCTGCGGGACCAGGCCGATGTGCCCCCAGAGCAGGTCCGGGTGCAGCTCCCGCACGTCCACGCCGTCCATCCGGACCGAGCCGCTGGTGGCGTCGAACAGCCGGGGCATGAGGTTCACCAGGGTGGTCTTGCCGGACCCGGTGCTGCCGATGATCGCCGTCGTCTGCCCCGCCCGGGCGGTGAAGCTGATGCCGGAGAGGACGGGCTGGTCGGCACCCGGGTAGGCGAATCCGACGTCGCGCATTTCCAGCTCGCCGCGGCGCACCTCGCTGCTGAGGGGGTTCCGTGGCGGGCGGACGCTGGATTCAGTGCGCAGCACCTCGCCGATCCGGTCCGCGGAGACGGCGGCTCGCGGGATCATCACGGCCATGAAGGTGGCCATCATGACCGACATCAGGATCTGGATCAGGTAACTCAGGAACGCGATGAGCGTGCCCACCTGCATGGAGCCGTCCTGGATGCGGAACGAGCCGAACCAGATCACGGCCACGCTGGAGACGTTCAGCACCAGCATCACCACCGGAAACGCGAGCGCCATCAGCCGGCCGGCACGGAGGGCGGTGTCCGTGACGTCGTCGTTGGCCTGGGCGAAGCGCGCGGTCTCGATGTCCTCGCGGACGAACGCGCGGACCACGCGGATGCCGGTGAGCTGCTCGCGGAGGACGCGGTTCACGGTGTCGATCCGCTTCTGCATCTTGCGGAACAGCGGCACCATCCGGGCGGTAAGCAGGCCGACGGCGATGAGCAGCACCGGGACGGCGACGGCGATCAGCCAGGACAGCTGCACGTCCTGCCTGATGGCCATGATCACGCCGCCAATGCTGAGCATGGGCGCAGTGACCAGCATGGTGGCGGACATGAGCACCAGCTGCTGGACCTGCTGGACGTCGTTCGTGGATCGCGTGATCAGGCTTGGCGCGCCGAACTTGGTGACTTCCTGCTCGGAGAACTCCCCCACCCGTTTGAAGATCGCGCCCCGAAGGTCCCGGCCCACGCCCATGGCCGCCTTCGCCGCGAAGTACACCGCGATCACCGCGCACACGATCTGCAGCAGGGTGATCGCCAGCATCACGCCGCCCAGGCTCAGGATGTAGCCGATGTTCGCCTTGGCCACGCCCTCGTCGATGATGTCCGCGTTCAGGGTGGGCAGGTATAGGGACGCGATGGACTGCGCCAGCTGGAAAACCACGACGGCGGCGAGCAGCGGCCGGTGCGGCCGCAGGTATTCAACAAGCAGCTTCCAGAGCATGGGCGGCTCCTGACACAGTGTCCACAAGAGGTGGTGCGAAGGTCAGTTTACGTCCGGAGGCTGGGAACAGGGCTGGGTCTCACTGGAGAATCCGGGCTGGTTCTCGGAGGGCGTATTTTGCTGATCCTGCAGGGAACATCAGGGCTTGCGTCTTGCCTCCCAGAATGCGCGTATTGCAAACCATCGTTATACGTTCTGTACATGACTGACCTCACTGATCTTGATCGCAGGCTGCTGTCTGCCCTCCGCGAGGACGGCCGGGAGTCTGTGGCCAGCCTGTCGCGCAGGCTTGGAGTGGCGAGGGCTACCGTGAATAGCCGCCTTGAACGCCTGCTCGCCTCTGGAACCATCGTGGGCTTTACGGCACGGGTCCGTGACGAAGTAGATCCGCTGACAATTCGCGCCATCACGCTGATCGCGGTCGAGGGCAGGTCTGCCAACAACGTCATACGGGAGTTACGCGGTTTTCCGGAAATCCGCGCCTTGCACACCACCAACGGCGGCTGGGACCTCGTAGCGGAACTGGCCACCGAAAACCTCAGCGGCTTCGACGATGTCCTTGGCAGGATCCGTGCGGTCAATGGCGTGCTCAACAGTGAAACAAGCCTGCTGCTCAGTTCGGTGCTCAGGTAGGGGCCCCGAGCGCATGATCTTGCACAATGCCAGAAATGACCTGGCAAAATGCATAGGCATTTGACGAAAGGTACGCGCTTTGCTCATTGTGGCCGCTTATCGGCGCCGAATACCGTGAGGACACTAATGGTTCACACGGAAGAAGGAGCGCAATGACGCGTTTTGTGGATGTTCACAACATGGTTCGCTGGGTGGCCCGCACGGGAACGCAAACCATCATCTCGGAAATGATGGACTACCTTGAGGACGACTTCCGCCGCTGGGAATCCTTCGATAAGACTCCCCGGGTGGCCAGCCACACCCCGTTCGGCGTCATCGAGCTAATGCCCACCAGCGACCACGAGACCTATGGTTTCAAATACGTCAATGGTCACCCCTCGAACCCCGCCCGAGGCTTCCAGACCGTAACCGCATTCGGAGTGCTGGCAGATGTCCACAACGGATACCCCACGTTCCTGACGGAGATGACGCTGCTGACAGCCCTGCGGACTGCAGCCACTTCCGGCATGGTTGGCAGAAGGCTTGCCCGCCCCGGCTCCTCTGTGATGGCCATGATCGGCACGGGAAGCCAGTCGGAGTTCCAGGCTTTGGCGTTCAAGGCCGCCCTCGGGATCACCACCCTCCGGGTCTGGGATACTGACCAGGCCGCCATGGCGAAGCTGCTGCGCAATGCGGCACCGCTGGGTTTCGATGTCCACATTGCGTCCTCTGCGGCCGACGCCGTCCAGGGTGCGGACGTCATCACCACGTGTACCGCGGACAAGGCCAACGCCACTGTCCTCAGCGCAGACATGATCTGCCCCGGCGTCCACATCAACGCCATCGGCGGGGACTGCCCGGGAAAGACCGAACTTGACGCCGCCATCCTGGAACTCGGCGAGGTGTTCGTGGAGTACACGCCGCAGACCCGAATCGAAGGCGAGATCCAGCAGATGCCGGCGGACTTTGCCGTGACCGAGTTCTGGCAGGTCCTGGCCGGAGGGGCTGCAGGGCGGTCAACGCCTGAGCAGGTCACCATCTTCGACTCTGTCGGCTTCGCCATCGAGGACTTCTCCGCCCTCCGCTATGTGCGGGATGCGGTCCAGGGATCCGACTTCTTCGAAGAGATCGACCTGGTCGCAAACCCGGAGGATCCCAAAGACCTCTTCGGCCTGGTGGGCGCGCTCTCCCCGGTCGGCTAGCCCGGCTAGTTCAGCTCGAGCACGTGCAAGCTTAGCCACAGCACCAGCGTGTCCTCAGGCTGGTCCAAATCCACGCCGAAGAGGTCACGCAGGCGCTTGAGGCGGTACCGGAGAGTGTTCTGGTGCAGGGACAAGGCTGCCGCTGTCCTTGCGGAATCGCGGGAGCAGTCAAGGTAGGTTCTCAGCGTCAGGGCATATCCGGTGCCAAAATCGGCGTCGTACTCTTGGATTCTCCGGGCGGCAGCGGACAGAAGGTGCGGTGCCGCCCGGAACGCCGCGGCCAGCTCCAGGAGGGTGAGGCGGCTGCGGACCTCCCCTGCGCTGGCGTACGTGCCCGGGAAGCCGTCCGAGGCGAGCATCAGCAGGACAAGATCGGCGTCATGCCGTGAACGGCTGATGTCCGAGACGGCGTCGACGGCGGGACCCGCCGCCGCCCGCAGCTCAACTCCCAGCGATGCCCGGGAACGATCGTTGAGCCTCCGGGCAAGGGCTTCGATTGACCCCAGGGACGACGCAGCCGCCGCCGGGAATATTGCATAAATGGTAGAGCCCGCCTGCACGCATTGAGCGCCTTGGCCGTGGGCCTCGCACTGCGTGGTCACCAAGTCCGCAATCCTCACCAACGTAGTCTCGGCTGCCTGCCCGGGTTCAGCCTGAAAAGCGACGACCGCAAAGGGACCCGAATTCCGCAGCCCCAGCTGTTCGGCAACCAGGATGGCGTCGTCGCCTCCTTCGAGGAGCCGGCGCAGCAGCTCCTCGCGTTGCTGGCGTGCGAGATCATGGCTGCTGCGGGCGCGGAGCATGTGGAGCGCTGCAATGTCCGCGGCGCGTTCCAGGGCCTGTTCTGCTTCGCCATCCAGATCGCCATGGACATCAACAACCCAGATCGATCCCAGGGGCTCCTTGCCCGCCCGGACTGCTATCGCCATCCTGTCCATGGCGGGCCGGACGCCCTCGATCCGGACTGCCCCGGAGGACCGGAACACCGCCGCGTACTGGCCCGCGTTCTCGGGCAGGTAGGGCACCTGCCGGCCAAGGATTCCCCTGCGCCGGTCCTCATCGATCGGCTGGTCCTCAAGCGTGGAGTACGCCAACACCTGTTCCTGCAGGTTCTCGATGGTGGTAGCCCCTCCGACCATCGCCGCAATGGCGTTTGCCAACGCGAAAAGGTCCCCCACCCCCAGCGGTGAGATCGTGCTGCCGGCATCTGCCGAGGCGTTGAGGGCTGAGTCCAGGAGTGCATTGAGATGCCTCCACCTCACGTCGTCGTCCACCACCAGGAGGGCGATGCCGGCTTCGTCCGCCACCGCTGCGAGGTGTCCGATGTCCTGGTGGAGCTTCTTGACCACCACTGCGGCAAAGCCGGCTTCCGCCGCATCCCGGACCACGCCTGCAGTGCCCGGGTCCGCGGGGTGCAGCCCGATCCCGAGCAAAATGCCCCCACGCAGCCCTTCAAGCGGCACGAAGGGGTCATAGAGCGACGGACTCATCAGGGACAACCTGGGCGGCACCGCTCCTGAACCGAGCACCAGTCCGGTGTCCTCAAGCATCTTCAGCAGGTGGGGCAGGTGGATGCTGTCATTGCGATGGGTGGCCTCGGTCATAGGGCTAAAGCTTCACACCTATGGTGCTGGAACACAAGAAGAATCGATAACCTTCGTTGCCTGCACTGAAGCCGCCGCGTGCTGGCACAGCAGATAGTTGACGCATGTCACTTACTCTTGATGCCGGTCCGGCCGCACTTCAAGCCGCAGAATCAGCAACCGCAGCAGCGTCCAGGGCCGGTGTCCTGGTGGTGGACGAACACGACCGCGACCGCCTCCGGGACGTGGAAGCACTGCTCATTGCCATCTGGGGCATGTCACCGCACGGCGCACCTATCCCCTTCGACCTCCTGCGCAGCATTGCGCATGCCGGCTGCAATGTGTCCGCCGCTTACGACCACGCCGGGCAACTGTGCGGAGCGGCGGTGGGGATCGTCTCCCCCGGAGGGCGATCCACTTACTCGCTGATTGCCGGCGTGCTTCCCGGCAGCGGCGACAAGGGCGTTGGCTTCGCCCTCAAACAACACCAGCGGGCTTGGTCACTGGCCCGGGGCATCGACACCATGACCTGGACCTTTGACCCGCTGGTCAGCCGGAATGCCCGCTTCAACCTCACCAAGCTGGGAGCGTACGCATCAGAGTATGCCTGCAACTTCTATGGCCAGATGCAGGACGAGATCAACGCCAACGACGAAAGCGACCGCCTCGTGGCGGTATGGCCGCTGGCCTCCCAGCGGAGCATGGATGCCGGGCGCGGAATCCATGCGGAGATCGAACTTCCACCTGACCACTCGGCTGCCGTCCTCGAATACGGCCCCGACTCGCTGCCTGTCCTCCTGGAATCGGGCGGAACGCTGTGGTGCCGCGCGCCGCGGGACATCGTGGCACTCCGCGGCTCGAACCCCGACGCCGCAGCCCGGTGGCGTGTACTCGTGCGGGAGATCTTCGAACCCGCTTTCGCTTCGGGGCGTCAAGCATCCGGCGTCACGCGAGACGGCTGGTACAAACTGACCGCGCCCGACCAGGCCTAAACCCACCCCCAAGAGGAGAACCCATGCGCATCACATCCCGTGCAGTAACGGCCCGGACGGCCGTCCTTGCCGCCGGCCTCGCGCTGGCGACAGGCCTGGCAGCCTGCTCGGCAGAGACAACACCTGCCAGCAATGCGAACGCCTTTTCGGGAGGCGCCGTGGACGCCGCGGCAGCCGCCGCTCTTCCCGAACGCTTCAAGAGCGCGGGCGTCATCAACGTCGCCTCCGACATTCCCTATCCACCCATGGAGATGTTCGACGAAAACCAGCAGCTCACGGGCCTGGACTACGATCTCGCCCAGGCCCTCGGAGCCAAGCTCGGGGTGCGGCTGGAGCTCCGGACCCAGGCGTTCGACAGCATCATTCCCTCGCTGCAATCGGGCAAGAACGACATCATCATGTCGGGGATGAACGATACCCCGGAGCGCCAGGAAACCCTGGATTTCGTGGACTACTTCCACGCAGGATTCTCGATCCTGGTGCCCGAAGGGAACCCCGGAAACATCACCACCGTCCTGGACCTGTGCGACAAAGACGTCGCCGTGCAGAAGGCCACCGTCCAAGCCGAAATCCTCCGCACCTATGATCAGCAGTGCCTGGACAAAGGATCCCGGCCCATCAGGATCTCCGAACTCCCGCTGGAGACGGACGTCCAAACAGCCGTCCGGTCCGGAAAGGCCGCAGCCGACGTCGTTGATTCGGCGGTGGCAGCCTATGCCGCCACGACCGCCGGCGGCGGGAAGATCTTCGACCTCGTAAAAGACCCTGCCAACCCGGCCGGATACAACCCCGTCTACACCGGTATAGGTGTTCTCAAGAAGGACGCTGAGCTTTCGAAGGCGCTGCTGGCCGCCCTCCAGTCGGTCATCGCAGACGGCACCTACGATCGGATCCTGGCCAAATACAGCCTCTCCGACTACACGGTCAAGGAGACCGGGCTGAACCTGGGCGGTACCAAGCCATGAACACCGCCGTCACCACCCCTCGCCAGAAACCTGCCGGCCCCGGAACCGTGCCTGCCCATGGAAGCAGCCAGGACGACGTCGTAGCCGTTCCCCTCCGGCACCCCTGGCGCTGGGTGGGAGCTTCCCTCCTTGCCCTGGGCGCTGCCGCACTGGCGGCATCACTGTGGACCAACCCGAACATCGACCACGGCACCATTGGCACCTATGTGTTCCATCCTCGGATCCTCGGGGGCGTGGGCCTGACGATTGTCCTCACCGTTGTGTCCATGGTGGTGTCCACGGTTTTTGGCGTATTCCTCGCCGTGATGCGGCTGTCCACGAATCCCGTCATGAACGCCTTCGCCTGGTTCTACGTCTGGGTCTTCCGGGGCACTCCCCTGCTGATCCAAGTGGTCTTTTGGGGCTACCTGGGACTGCTGTATTCACAGATCTCGCTGGGCATTCCCTTCACGGACTTCACTGTCTTCTCCGTGGACACCAACACCCTGGTCCCGGCCTTCACTGCCGGACTGCTCGCCATGACCCTGAACCAGGCCGCCTATTCAGCGGAAATCATTCGCGGCGGGATGCTGTCCGTCGACACCGGCCAGCACGAAGCTGCATCTTCCCTGGGCATGTCCCCGGCCTTCACCCTGTTCCGTGTGGTCCTGCCCCAGGCCATGCGGGTCATCATCCCGCCAATGGGCAATGAGACGATCTCGATGCTCAAAAACACGTCTTTGCTCTCCGTTATCGCGGTGCTGGAGCTCTACACCGTGGCCACGCAGATCTCTTCCCAGAACCTGCGCCAGGTGGAACTCCTCATCGTTGTCAGTTGTTGGTACCTCTTCCTCACCTCGGCGCTGTCCGTTCCCCAGTACTACCTGGAACGCCACTACGGAAGGGGCAACGCCCGCCAGCAGGCTCCCACTCCCCTGGCCAGGATCAGGGCAGTGCTAGGTAAGCGGCCGCCCCTCGGTGGGGCGACACCCCCGAAAGCGTCGAAAGGACAACCGTCATGACCGAGGCACTGGCCTCCCCCAGGCATCCCGGCCATCGGCCGGCCGCACAGCCGCTCCTCGTGGCCAGCAACGTACGGAAGCACTATGGCGGCGTCGAGGTGCTGAAAGGCATCTCCCTGACGGTCAACACCGGCGAGGTCATGTGCCTCCTGGGTCCGTCCGGTTCAGGTAAATCCACCTTCCTCCGCTGCATCAACCACCTCGAACGGATCGACGGCGGCCGGATCTCCGTTGCGGGCGACCTGATTGGCTACGCGCAACGCCAGGACAAAATTTTCGAGATGAGACCCCGCGAGGTTGCCAAACAGCGCCGGGGCATCGGCATGGTCTTCCAGCGCTTCAACCTCTTTCCCCACATGACCGCACTGGAGAACATCTGGGCCGCCCCGGTCGGCGTCAAAAGGGTGCCCAAGGCGGAGGCCGTCAAGCGCGGGATGGAACTCCTGGACAGGGTGGGACTGGCCCACCTGTCCAAGGCCTATCCGTCCCAGCTTTCAGGCGGGCAGCAGCAGCGGGTCGCCATCGCCCGCGCACTTGCCATGGATCCCCAGCTGCTCCTGTTCGATGAGCCAACCAGCGCCCTTGACCCGGAACTGGTGGGCGATGTCCTGGACGTCATGCGGACCCTGGCAGCGGACGGCATGACCATGATCGTTGTCACGCACGAGATCGGCTTCGCACGCGGCGCGGGCGACAGCGTGGTGTTCATGGACGGCGGCGTGGTGGTGGAGTCCGGCGCCCCCGAAGACGTGCTGGACAACCCGCAAAACCCAAGGACCATTTCCTTCCTCAAGAGCGTGATGTAGTCCCGCTTCCCACCGCCAGGACGGCACGCTTCCGTCCTTCCTCTTTGAACAGTGAGCCTGAATTGAAGATATCCCGCGCCACCATCACCCTGATCGATGTCCCCTTGCTGGAACCGTTCGTGGTGTCCTACGACAGCTACTCGTCAATGCCCAGCGTCATCCTCACCCTCGAAACAGACGACGGCCTGATCGGCTACGGCGAGAGTGTCCCGGACGGGCACATCACCGGGGAAACGCCCACGGGAACCGTCGAAGCGCTTAAGACGGAGTTGATTCCCGCAGTCCTGGGGCTGGATCCCCGCGACATCACAGCCGTCCACCAGCAGCTCAACAGGGCGCTCAAGGGCTGCGGAGCCGCAAAGGCCGCCGTCGACATTGCCTGTTGGGACCTGGCCGGCAAAGCAGCCAACCGCCCCATTTACAGCCTGCTCGGCGGGCGGCGTCCGGAGCAGCCCACGATCGCGAGGGTCATGAGCATCCTTGCCCCGGAGACCCTGGCCGAACAGGCAGTCCAGGCCCGGGGCCAGGGCTACCGCCACCTCAAGATGAAACTCGGCGGCGGTGATGGCCTGGACATCGAACGCGTGCGGGCTGTCAGGGAAGCCATTGGCTCAGACCTCGCGATCCGGGTGGACGCCAACCAGGGGTGGGCCGATCCTGCAACGGCAAGAGAGATGATTGCTGCCTTGGAACCCTACGGAATCGACTGGGTGGAACAGCCGCTCCACGCGGATGATATCGACGGTTTCAAGCTGCTGCGCCAGGCCACCGGCGCCCGCCTCATGGCCGACGAATCAGTGGTGGACGCCGACGACCTGGGCCGGTTCGTCAGGGACCGTTCAGTGGACATGGTCAACCTCAAGCTCATGAAGAGCGGCGGAATCACGCCCTGCCACCGGCTGGCCACCCAAGCCGAACTCGGCGGCCTCAAAGTCCAAATCGGTTCCATGCTGGAAACCAGCATCGCCTCGGCCGCCGGCTTCCATCTGGCCCTGTCCCATCCAAACATTGTCTCCACCGAACTCTCGGGACCCGTCAAGTTCGCCCGGGAACCCGGAAACCTTCAGTACGTCCTGCCCGAAGTCCAGATCGGCGAGGGCCCGGGGCTGGGGGTGGACGTGGACCTCGATGTCCTGGCCGACCTAACGGTCAGCGAGTGCGGGGTCACTGCGTGATCAATGAGGCAGCGCGCCGCCGTCTGCACGACATCTGGAACCACCTGCACGATCACCCGGAACCGAGCATGGAGGAGTTTGCCACCTCCGCGTACCTTGCCGGCCTGCTCGCGGAAGCGGGCCTCGAACCACGGAAATTTTCCGACTTTCCCGGTTTCACCGTGGATGCCGGGGAGGGAGTTCCCAGGATAGGGCTCAGGGCGGATATGGATGCCTTGGTGCAGGAGGTGGACGGGAAACGGATTGCTGTGCATTCGTGCGGCCATGATGCCAACATGGCGATAGTCGCTTCCGTCATGCTCGAACTTGCGGAGCAGCCGGAGCCGCTCAACGGAGCCGTCCGTGCCATCTTCCAACCCGCGGAGGAGGCGGGCAACGGGGCGGAACTGGTGGCGTCACTTGGTGTCGCGGACGGGCTTGAGTATCTCTTTGGCGTGCACCTGCGCCCGCAGCAGGAACTCCCCGCTCCCTGCCTGGCGCCCGCCATCTCCCACGGGGCCTGCCTCTTCGCCAGCGGCACCATCACAGGTGAGGACCACCATGGGGCACGGCCCCACCTCGGAGCGAACGCCGTCGAACTTGCGCTTGAAATCTCGGCAGGGCTGCAGCGCATCAAGGTCGATCCGCAAATCCCGAGTTCCGCGAAAATGACAATGCTGCACGCCGGCGGAAGCAACCTCAACGTCATCCCCGGCAGCGGATGCTTCGGGGTGGACCTGCGCGCCCAAACCAACGAAGCCATGGACACGCTGCGGACGGGGCTGGTGGAGGTGTGCCGATCGGTGGCGGCGAACAGCGGGGCGGAGATCCGCCTCGACTTCCGGGATGAGGTGCCTGCTGCAGTGATAGGGCACAAGGCCGAGGCCGTCCTGGCTTCGTCGGTCACGGCGACATTGGGCAGGGAGTACCTGCGTCCCAGGATCGTCACGTCCGGCTCGGACGACTTCCACTTCTACACCCGGCAGAACCCTGCGCTTCAGGCGGCCATGCTGGCCGTCGGGGCAAACGTCCAACCCGGACTCCACCACCCGGACATGACGTTCGACGGCGGTGCGATGGAACGCGCCGTGGATGTCCTTCTGGCGTCCTGCCGGCAGTCGCTGGCCCGGAGCGAATAGAAGGCAGGTCGAGTCATGCAGACTGGTCATACCGATACCAGCCCTGCCCGGTTTTCCGGCCGTAATTACCTTGTTCGTAGAGCTCCGCCAAGGCGGGGTGGGGCAGGTCTGCCGGGTCCTGCGTTTCCTCGAAGGTCGCTTGCCGGATCAGGTAGCTCACGTCAAGGCCCACCAGGTCCATCAGCTCAAACGGCCCCATGGGGTGGCCCAGCGCAGTCCTGGCTGCAGTGTCGATGTCGCTGACACTGGCGATGCCGTCCGCGTAAAGCCGGAGTGCCTCGTCCCGGATGGCGCCCATGAGTCTGTTGGCCACAAATCCGGGGATCTCGCGGTTGATAAGGACGGGCGATTTGCCCAATGAGCGCGCCAGATTCATGGTGGTGTCCACCGTGTCCGGAGATGTCTTGGCGTGGCGGACCACCTCAACACATTTCATGACCAGGGCCGGGTTGAAGAAATGCATGTTGCAGACCTGTTCCGGCCGCCCTGTCTCCTCGGCCACTTTCGAGGAGCCCAGCGTGGAGGAATTCGTGGCCAGGATGGCGTGCGTGGGGGCTGCCCGTCCCAGCGCCGCGAAGATGCTGCGCTTCACTTCGAGTTTCTCGGTGGCGGCCTCGATCACGAAGTCGGCATCCGCGGCGCCGGCCTCCAGCGAGCTGGTGAAGGTGAGCCGCGCCAGGGCGGCCTCGGCATCCTGTCGACTCCGGCGCCCCTTGGCCACGCTGCTCTCCATCCGGTCGGTGAGCTGGCTCCGGGCGGCTGCCAGCATGTCTGCCCCGACATCCTGGATGGTGACCTGGTAGCCGGCCAGGGCGCACACCATGCCGATCTGTGAGCCCATGGCTCCGGCCCCGACCACCAAAATCCTGTTGACCTGCATGATTCTCTTCTCCTGGTGCGCAACGTGACTTCCGGCGCCTAGCTCAGCGGAAAGCGGGAATCCCGGTGATGTGGTTACCCAGGATCAGGGTGTGGACCTCGTCGGTGCCTTCGTAGGTCCGGACAGACTCCAGGTTGTTGGCGTGGCGCAGGGGCGAATAGTCCAGGGTGATGCCGTTGCCGCCCAGGATGGCGCGGGCGTCGCGGCAGATCTTGATGGCTTCCCGGACGTTGTTGAGTTTGCCTACGGAGATCTGGACGGGTGCAAGGGTGCCGGCATCCTTGAGCCGGCCCGTGTGGATCGCCAGCAGGGTGCCCTTCTGGATTTCCAGCAGCATGTCCACCAACTTCTGCTGCGTGATCTGGTACGCAGCCAGCGGTTTATCGAACTGCATCCGCTCCAGCGAGTAGGCCAGGGCCTGCTCGTAACTGTCCCGGGCCGCCCCCATGGCACCCCAGATGATGCCGTATCGGGCTTCATTCAGGCAGGAGAACGGGCCGCGGAGGCCCGCGGCCCCCGGCAGTCTGGCAGTGTCGTCCACTGTGACGTTCTCAAGGGTGATATCGCACTGGATCGATGCCCGCATGGAGAGCTTTGGCTCTATGGGTGTAGCGGTGAAGCCGGGAGTGTCGGTGGGGACCAGGAAACCCCGGACGCCGTCCTCCGTAGCGGCCCAAATGACGGCGATCTGCGCCACGGAGGCCAACCCGATCCACCGCTTCGCGCCGCTGATGATCCATTGGTTGCCGTCGCGGCGGGCGAAGGTCTGCATGCTGGAGGGATCCGAGCCTGCCGTGGGTTCGGTGAGGCCAAAGCAGCCGATGATCTCACCCTTCGCCATGCCGGGCAGGTAGCGGTTCTTCTGGTCCTCCGAACCCCATTTGTGGATGGCAGTCATCGCCAATGAGCCCTGGACCGAGACGAACGTCCGCAGCCCGGAGTCTCCGGCTTCCAGTTCCATCGCCGCCAAACCGTATTCGACGGCGGAACGGCCCGGGCAGCCGTAGCCCTTCAGGTGCATTCCCAACAGCCCCAGGGCACCCATCTCTTGGGAAATTTCCACCGGAAAGTGCGCAGCTTCATACCAGTCCTTGATGTTCGGCTTGATGCGCTCGTGCACGAACCGGCGGACGGTGTCCCGCAGCTTCAGTTCGTCACTGCTGAGCAGCCCCTGCAGGTCCAGCACGTCCGAGCGGACCTCGCCGGCAACGGCGGAAGCGGCCTGCAGTTCCGGTTCGGACAGGGTTTCTGGTGTGACGCTCATCTTTGATCCTCCGACTGTGACGGCCTAACGGCGTTGGTTTGCGTTCGCCCCGTTCACTGTGACAGCAATTTATGTTCCGATCCAATACCAAATAACAGCACTATTGATTCGCTCGGAGCATTAGACGCTCAGTCAAGTTCCGGTGTCGGCAGCGCAATTTCAGAAAGCCTCAGAACCTCTCGGAGGGCGGGGCTGGTGTTGTCCTTGCGCCAAATCATTCGCAGCAGGACAGGGTCCGCGGGGTCCTCCAGGGGCAGGAACAACACGCCCGGATAGTGGAGATTCTCCGCAACGGAAGAGACCGTCATCGCCACCCCGATTTCAGCGGCCACCAGTGAGACCAGCGTCAGTGAATCCGGGGCTACCTGCACAATTGACGGCAGGAACCCGGCATCGCTGGCAAGCCTGAGGAGATGGTCGCGCAGGACCGCGCCGGGATCCGCGGGCAGGGTAACGAATGGCTCGCCGTCCAGGTCAGCCATCCGCACGGAAGCCCGCCCGGCCAGTGGGTGGCCGGCGTGCACGGCGATGACGAGTTTTTCGTTGGCAATGACCCGGGAGTCAAGGGCTGCCGGGATGAAGTTCCACCGTCCCAGCCCGATTTCCATGGCACCGTTGGCGACTTTGTCCAGGGCCGGGATGGCGAAATTCGAGCTGTACAGCTCGAAGTCGATGCCCGGGTGTGTTTTGCGGACCAGTTTTGCCAGCTTTCCGACCATGACGTGCGACGACGCTCCGGCGAAAGCAACCCTCACGCGCCCGGTCTCGCCCTTGCCGGCGTTGGCCACCATGGTCCTGGCCCGCCGGCAGGCATCGAGAATATCCGTCGCCGGCTGGACCAGGGCCTCGCCCGCCGGGGTGAGCCGCACAGAGCGGGTGCTGCGCTCAAAGAGTGGGGCGCCGAGCTCCCGTTCCAGGTTCTGGACTGCACGGCTGACCGGGGGCTGGGCCATGTGCAGCTGCTGGGCGGCCCGCCCGAAATGCAGCTCTTGGGCAACGGCCAGGAACGCGCGGATCTGCTGGATCTCCATAGCGGGCAATTATGCGTCAGGCACATAGAAGCGTCAAACGTCGGTGCGGCTTCCGCATCAATGCTGTTTTTCCACCAAGGGGCTGCGCGGCGGCAAGAGCAGGGCTTTTGTTGCGCTTTGCGCATCAAAGGAGGCCGGAATACGTATTGGACGCGAAGTAATGGGTTTGCCACAGTGGGTGATGTGGAGCACAAACCGGAAGGCATGACATGAATCAAACTGACGCTGCATCAAGGCTGAACCAGGCTTTCGGCCGCTCCGGCAGCGGGCCGCTGAACGGCGTGGTTGTTGCGGACTTCACCCGCGTCCTCGCCGGACCGTATTGCACCATGCTGTTGGCGGACATGGGAGCGACGGTGATTAAGGTCGAGAGCCCGCAGGGAGACGACACCCGCGGCTGGAAGCCGCCCGTCCGTGACGATGAAGCCACGTTCTATCTGTCCGTCAACCGCAACAAGCATTCGATTGTGCTCGACTTCAGGGACGAGTCAGACCTCGAAGTTGCCCGCGAACTCGCCGCAAGGGCAGATGTCCTCGTGGAGAACTTCAAGCCTGGCGGGCTGGAGCAGTTCAAGCTGGACTACGACAGCGTTTCCGCACTGAACCCGGATGTCATCTACGCGTCCATTACCGGTTTCGGCACCGCCGGGGGCGCGGGCTTGCCGGGCTACGATCTGTTGGTCCAGGCGGTGTCCGGGATGATGAGCCTCACCGGCGGCCAGGACACCGAACCATACCGTGCCGGACTGGCCATATTCGACGTGATCACCGGCCTGCACGCCAGCATCGGCATTCTTGGGGCACTCCACCACAAGGACAACACCGGCCAGGGGCAGCTTGTTGAGCTGAACCTGCTCTCGTCCGCCCTGTCCGGAATGGTCAACCAGTCGGCGGCCTATGTCACCGGCGGGCTGGTACCCACCCGCATGGGCAACGAGCACCCCAGCCTGTACCCCTATGAACCGATGCCTACAGGCGACGGGATGCTGATCGTCGTGGCAGGAAACAACGGCCAGTTCACCAAACTCTGTGATGCTCTGGGCATCCCCGAAGTTGCCGCAGACCCGCGCTTCGGCAACCCGCAGGAGCGCAACGCCAACCGTGAGGAGCTGCGGCCCATCCTCCAGGGGCGTCTGGCCGAGCGTTCCGCGGCTGAGTGGTTTGAGCACCTTTCCGGACTAGGCCTGCCCTGCGCGCCCATCCAGGACGTCAAGGGCGGCATTGAACTCGCCCGGAAACTGGGACTGGAACCGGTCGTTATGGCCGGAAACGGCGAACGCCGGATTCCCTCCGTGCGCCACCCGGTTGCCTTCTCGCAAACCCCGGTCAGTTATGAACTGGCCCCGCCGGAACTCAATGCCAGCTCCGATCTGGTCCGCACCTGGCTGGCCGCCAAGGAGGTGCGGCTCGTTGGCTGAGGAATTCCGCGCACAGGTGTACGTCCGCTGGTCCGACCAGGACGTCAACGGCCATGTAAACAATGCGCGCGTGGCAACCCTGCTGGAAGAGGCCCGGATTCAGTGGCGGCGCCACGCGGCCTCCGCAGCCGCTGCCGCCGAAACAACCACCCTGGTGGCGTCCCTGACGCTGCATTACCGCCGGCCCATCGAGTTCGGCCAGGACGTTGACGTGGACATCTGGGTGGCACGCATCGGGGACAGGTCCTACACCATGGCCTACGCCGGATACCAGGACGGGAACCTGGTCCTGGACGCCTCAACAGTCATGGTTTCCCTCGACGACGCGACCGGGAGGGCCCGGGCGCTCGACGCCAGGGAAAGAGACTACCTGGAGCGCTATCTGCGCGCTGAAGTGCCGGTCTGAGCGGCACCCAAACAACAACCGGACAAACACTGCGGGCAACCCCGGCTGTCCAGAGACAAAGGAAAAACTGTGGTTACAGAAGAGATCAACAGCGACTACTTCATGGTCGATGACTTCCTCTCCGAAGACGAACGGATCATCCGGAAGAAGGTCCGTAATTTTGTCGAAACCGACCTTCTGCCGGTCATCAACGACTATTGGGACCGGGCGGAATTTCCGTTCGCCCTCGTCCCCAAGATCGCGGCGCTCGGCATCGTCGGCACAACCATCGAAGGCTACGGCTGCCCCGGCATGAGCCGCCTGGCGGCCGGAATGGTGGCCATGGAGATGGCACGGGGCGACGGTTCCATCAACACCTTCATCGGGGTCCAGTCCGGCCTGGCGATGGGCACCATCAATACGCTCGGCAGCGAGGAGCAGAAGCAGCGGTGGCTTCCCGGGATGGCCAGGCTGGAAAAGATCGGGGCCTTCGGACTCACCGAGCCGGACCATGGCTCGGACTCCGTGGGGCTGGAAACGAGCGCGCGCCGGGACGGTGACCACTACATCCTGAACGGCCGCAAACGCTGGATCGGCAACGCGAGCTTCGCCGACGTCGTCGTTCTCTGGGCCCGGGATGAAGCGGACGGCAAGGTCAAGGCGTTCATTCTGGAAAAGAACGGCGACGGCAGCTACCCGGAGGGCTACCGGGCCGAGGTGATCACCGGCAAGATCGGCAAAAGGGCGATTCTGCAGCCCGACATCACCATTGAAAATCTGCGGATTCCGGCGGAGAACAAGCTCGCCGAGGCGAATTCCTTCCGCGATGTCACCCGTGTGCTCACCGCGACCCGCGGCGGTGCCTCCTGGGAATCAGTGGGCCACGGGATCGCCGCGTACGAGGCCGCAGTGAAATACGCGAAGGAACGCGTGCAGTTCGGCAAGCCCATTGCCAGTTATCAGCTGGTGCAGAACAAGCTCGCCAACATGCTGGCCGAGTTGACCGCCATGCAGCTGATTTGCTTTCGCCTGGCCGCACTCGCCGACCAAGGGAAAATGACCGGCCCCATGGCGTCATTGGCCAAGATGCACACGGCCCAGAAGGCGCGCTGGATCTGCCAGGAAGCCCGCGACATCCTGGGCGGCAACGGGCTGCTGCTGGAAAACCATGTGGCGCGCCATATGACTGATATGGAAGTCGTCCACACGTACGAGGGAACGGACTCCATCCAGTCGCTGCTGATCGGCCGCGATATCACCGGCATCTCCGCATTCTCAGGATGACGTCCTTCTTGCCAGGAACAAGCCAAACCAAACGAAGAACAAGCCAAGAGGGAGAGCCAATGAACAGGCTGAAGAACAAGACCGCCATCGTCACAGGCGGGGCACAGGGGATCGGCGCTGCCACCGCGCTCCGGCTGGCCGCGGAGGGCGCGACGGTTGCCATCCTGGACCTGAACGCCGAGCGGGCGGCGGCCACGGCCGCCGGGATCAGCTCAGACGCCGCCGTCGGGGCGGCCGGAGGTTCGGCAGTCAGTGCCGCCTGTGATGTCACGAGCGAGGAACAGGTTGCCGAGGTCTTCGGGCAGATCTTCGCCGACCACGGACGCATCGACATCCTGGTCAACAACGCCGGCATCACCCGGGACAACATGCTCTTCAAAATGGACCGTCCGGACTGGGATTCTGTCCTGGCCACCAACCTGACCAGCGCCTACCTTTGCGCCAAGGCAGCGCAGAAGTTCATGGTGCAGGCCCGGTACGGAAAGATTGTCAGCCTGAGCAGCCGCTCCGCGCTGGGCAACCGCGGGCAGGCTAACTATGCTGCCGCCAAGGCAGGGATCCAGGGACTCACCGCCACACTGGCACTGGAACTGGGTCCGTTCAACATCAACGTCAACGCGGTGGCGCCGGGCTACATCGCCACCGCCATGACCGCTGCGACAGCTGGACGGGTCGGCAGCACGCCGGAGGAGCACCAGAAATCCGTGGCCGAGCGCACCCCGTTGGGCCGGGTCGGGGAACCGGAGGAAGTGGCCGCCGCCATTGCCTTCTTCGCCAGCGATGACTCCTCATATGTCTCCGGGCAGACGCTATACATCAACGGAGGGGCGCGTTGATGCCCGAAGCATTCCTGGTGGGCGGGGTGCGCACCCCGGTGGGGCGCTACGGCGGCTCACTGTCCGGGGTCCGTCCGGATGACCTGGCGGCACTCGTTCTCGGCGAAGCTGTTCGGCGGGCAGGAATCGAGGCTGCCGACGTCGATGAGGTGATCCTGGGCAACACCAACCAGGCGGGAGAGGACAACCGCAATGTGGCGCGGATGGCATCCCTGCTCGCAGGCTTCCCGGACAGTGTCCCGGGGATGACCGTGAACCGGCTTTGCGCCTCCGGGCTCAGCGCCATCATCATCGCATCGCAGATGATCAAGTCAGGTGCGGCGGATATCGTAGTGGCCGGCGGAGTGGAATCCATGTCCCGGGCCCCCTGGGTGCTGGCAAAGCCTGAGAAGGCATTCGGACGCCCGGGAGAAATCGCCGATACCTCCATTGGTTCGCGCTTCCTGAATCCGAAGTTCCACGAACGCCCCAAATCCACCTTTTCGATGCCGGAGACGGCAGAGGAGCTGGCGCGCGTGGACGGTATTTCCCGCGAGGACGCGGATGCCTTCGCGCTCCGTTCACATCAACGGGCCCTTGCGGCTGTGGATGAAGGCCGTTTCCTGGCGGAGATCGTTCCGGTGGAGACTAAGCGGGGAGCTGTCAAGGAGGACGAGGGTCCCCGACGTGAAACGACCCTCGAAGCGCTGGCGGGCCTGCGCTCGGTGGTGCACCCCGGCGGCGTGGTGACCGCGGGAAACTCCAGTTCACTCAATGACGGCGCCTCCGCCGTCGTTGTTGCCAGTAAAAATGCCGTCGAGCGGCTGAACCTTCGCGCGCGGGCACGAATCGTCGACGGCGCCTCCGCGGGCGTGCCGCCGGAGATCATGGGCATCGGCCCGGTGCCGGCCACACTCAAGGTGCTTGGGCGGGCCGGCTGGTCACTCGATGACGTGGGGGCGATCGAGCTCAACGAGGCCTTCGCGGTGCAGGCACTGGCCTGCATGCGCAGGCTGGGAATGAACGAGGAGATCGTGAACCGGGACGGCGGCGCAATCGCGCTCGGCCACCCCCTTGGATCCTCCGGTGCCCGGATCGCCGTTACGCTGCTGGGCAGGATGGAGCGTGAAGGTGCGGCCAGGGGCCTGGCCACCATGTGCGTGGGGCTCGGGCAAGGTACCGCGATGCTCCTCGAACGAGCCTGACCCCTTGTTTCCTTGCTGAAAACCGCTGAATAACGACGGCGAGGGGTGACTTCACAGCGCCGCTCCCCGCCGCGAATGCCCGACTGATTATTGATGCCTTAAGCACATCAATCGGTGCTCAATTTGGTATTGGATTCGAATTGAACACTCTGCGAGAGTGATCTAGCTAACACAAAGGCGATCAACACAATGTGCAAGACCAACCACCAACCCGAACGACAATGAGGTCCGTTTTGAAGAAGCGAAGCGCAATGCATTTGAAAGTCTCTGCAGGGCTTGTGGGGATCTCGCTGGCACTGGTGGGCTGCGGCGCCGGTGGAGCGCCCCGTGCCAATGACGGATCCGACTACCCGAAGAAGCCGGTGCGGTTCCTGGTCCCTTTCGCCGCGGGTGGCCCCTCCTCCATGACAGCACTCGCCTACGCATCCTGCCTCGAACGCAGCCTGGGAAAGCCCGTCGTGGTTGAAAACAAGCCCGGCGGCAGCGGCGGCATAGCCATGCAGGAGTTGGCCGGCGCCAAGCCGGACGGCCACACGCTCGGGCTCGGCACCAACGGCCCGCTGGTCATGAACCCCATCGTGAACAAATTAGGCTACAGCCTGGCTGACTTCACCTCGGTCGGAGTCATGGCCGAGATGCCCACCGTGCTCGTGGTCGGCGCCGACTCGCCGTTTGCCGATGCGAAGGAATTTTTCGCGGCGGCCAAGGCAAGTCCCGGGAAGCTCAGCGTCGCGGTTCCCGGGGCTACCACCTCCGCAGCGATCGAGCTGACGCGGTTGAAGTCCGACTACGGCATCGAGGTCACGGCGGTTCCGACCGCCGGCAACGCGGAAATGACCACGAATCTGCTCGGCGGCCATGTCGACGCACTGTTCATAACCGACCATTCCGACGTTGCAGCACGGATCGCGGACGGATCCTTCAAGCCGCTTGCCATCAGCAGCCCGGAACGCGCCGCCTGGTACTCCGAGGTTCCGACGCTGGCCGAAGTCGGCTTCAAGGATCTGGTCAACGCAGTTTCGGTGTTCGGCGTCGTCGGCCCGAAAGGCATGCCGGAGAACGTCGTCTCCAAGCTCGAAGGCGAACTCAAGACTTGCGCCGCTGATCCGGGCGTGGCCGAACAGGTCGGCGAACGGTTTGTGCCTGACGAATTCGCCGGTTCCAAAGAGCTGCACACCGCATTCACTGCCATGCAGGACCTCTACCAACCCCTCCTGGGGAAGTAAATCAGCAAAGGCATGGATATGACGAAACCCGCTCTTGGCCCCGCAGAGGTGGACGATGCCCGTCCGGCGGCCGGACACCCCGACAGGCCCCGGCATCGGCTCCGCCGCCTGGTCCCCCTTCTCCTGGTCGCCGCCGGAGTATCGGCCGTGATCGGGTCCTGGCAGCTCTCGCTGGGAGAGCTGAACAGCCCCGGTCCCGGGCTCTGGCCCTTTATCGTCTCCGTCGCGGTGACCATCGCAGCGGTGGCCCTCGTGCTGTTCCCGGACGCGGCGGTTCCCGAGTCCTGGACCCGGCGGACGGCCGCTATTGCGGGCGGAGTGGGCAGCCTGTGCGTGTTCGTGGTGCTTTTTGAAGCCATAGGCTTCCTGGTTCCGGCGTTTCTGATGCTTCTGCTCTGGCTCCGGGTTTTCGGCCGCGAGCCGTGGCGCTGGACCGTCCCTTTGGCCCTCGGAGGTGCCGTTGTGCTGCACGTTGTTTTCGCAGGCCTGCTTGGGGTGCCGTTTCCCGACGACATCGTAGTCACCAGCCTCTCCCCGATGATCGGATTCTGATATGGACGCCCTGAACAACCTGGGCCAGGGCTTCTCTGTAGCCTTTGACCCGATGAACCTGCTGTTCGTATTCGTCGGTGTGGTCATCGGAACTGCCATCGGCGTCCTGCCGGGGCTGGGCCCGACCGCCACCATCGCGCTCCTGCTGCCGATCACCTACACGATGGATCCGGTCGGCGCGGTGATCATGCTGGCCGGTATCTACTACGGCTCGATGTATGGCGGCACGATCACCTCGGTACTCCTGCGTCTTCCCGGCGAGGCCGCATCAGTGGTCACCACCTTTGATGGTTATCAGATGACCAAGCAGGGCAGGGCCGGAACGGCTCTCGGCATTTCCGCGGTCGGTTCCTTCATCGGTGGCACGGTAGCCATCATCGGCCTTACCTTCCTGGCTCCGTTGCTTGCCAAGGTGGCCGTGGCGGTGGGCCCGGCGGGCTACGTCGCCATCATGATCCTGGGCCTGTTCCTGGTGACCTCCCTCGGCACCGGTTCAACGGTCAAGAGCCTGTTCATGGCAGGAGTCGGCCTTCTGCTCTCCACCGTGGGCCAGGACCCGGTCACCGGAACCGCACGCTTCACGTTCGGCCAGACGTCGCTGCTGGGCGGGTTGGATTTCGTCGCTATCGCCATGGGGCTTTTCGGTGTGGGAGAACTGCTCCATAGCCTCGAGCGGAGCGAAAAGGGCCAGGCCGTCACCGCCAAAATCAAGAACATCTGGCCCTCGCGCAAGGATTTCCGTGACTCCTCCGGTGCGATAGCCCGGGGCTCGGTGCTGGGCTTCTTCATCGGCGTCCTGCCCGGCGGCGGCGGCGTCATCTCATCGCTGGCATCCTACGCCATGGAGAAACGCCGCGCGAAGGATCCCAGCCGGTTCGGAAAGGGTGCCATCGAAGGCGTCGCCGGTCCCGAGACAGCGAATAACGCCTCATCAACGTCGGCCTTCATTCCGCTGCTCGTCCTGGGCATCCCGTCCAACGTTGTCCTGGCCATGATCTACGGAGCGCTCCTGCTGCACGGGATCACACCGGGGCCGCAGCTGATCAACGAGCATCCCAACGTTTTCTGGGGCGTCGTCGCGTCAATGTACATCGGCAACCTGATGCTCATCATCCTCAATATCCCGCTGGTTGGAGTCTTCATCCAGATGCTCCGGGTACGGACGGGGATCCTTTCGACCTTCGCCCTGCTGGTGGTCATGGTCGGCGTGTTCTCCATCAACAACAACCCGTTCGACATGTGGGTGGTGCTCGCGTTCGGGGTTCTCGGCTGGATCATGATCAAGGCCCACTTTGACCCAGGCCCCCTGGTGCTGGCTTTCATCCTGGGCCCGATCCTGGAGAAATCCTTCCGCCAGACGATGCTGATCTCCGAAGGAAGCTTCGGTATTTTCGCCTCGGACCCGGTGTCCGCGACCATCTTCATCCTGATCGGGCTGTTCATCGTCTACGGCTTCATCAGCCGCAGACGGCGGCAGCGCAGGACGCGCCGCGCAGCCGCTGCAGGCCCGGAAGAGGGCAATACGCTCGTCCACGCCTCGGCCAGGCGCGAGGGGACTCCGGATCCCGGCACCGAAGAATGATTCCGCGCCGCCACGTCCATCCGTGAGCGCCATCGGTTGCGAGTCAACCGAAAGACAATTCGACAGAAAGACAAGGGAGCACCTTGAAGAACGTCTTACGCCTTCAAACGACCGCCGGGCTTGCCTTGGCATCGCTGGCATCCCTGACCGTAGCAGCGTGCGGTGTGGCCGGTTCCGCCGGCCCCGGGAATGCCGGATCCGACTATCCCGCGAAGCCGGTCACCATCCTTATGCCCTATGCCGCCGGCGGCCCCTCGGATCTTACCGCCCGTTCGGTTGCCGCCTGTTTGGGGAACAGCCTCGGCGAGGCCTTCGTCGTCGAAAACAAACCCGGCGGCAGCGGAGCCGTCGCAATGCAGGAGCTGGTGGGTTCCAAACCCGACGGCCAGACGCTGGCGCTCGGTACCACCGGCACGCTGGTCATGGCCCCTATGATCAACTCGCTGAGCTACAGTCTTGCGGACGTTGAACCCATAGGTGTCATGGCCGACAATCCGACCCTGATCGTTGTGGGAACAAACTCCCCCTACAAGGACGCAGCAGAGCTCTTCGAAGCGGCCAGGGCGGATCCTGGAGCAATCTCGATGGGTGTTCCTGGTGCTACGAGTCCCGCGGCCATTGAACTGCAGCGGCTGAAGAACGACTACGGGGTTGAGATCACCGCCGTGCCGGCCTCGGGTAACGCGGAGATGACCACCAATCTGCTGGGCGGGCATGTGGATGCACTTTTCATCAACGATCATCCTGATGTCCAGGCACGGATTACCGAGGGGTCTTTCCTTCCCGTTGCCGCCACCACGCCTGAACGGCTCGGCTGGCTCCCCGACGTACCGACGCTGGCCGAATCGGGGTTCCCGGACCTGGTGAATGCCACGTCAATCTACGGCCTGTTCGGTCCCCAGGGCATGCCGGACGCTGTTGTGTCCACCCTCGAACGCGAACTCGAAACCTGCCTTAGTGACCCCAAGGTCGTTGAGCAGATCGGAAAGAACTTTGTGCCGAAGGAATTCATTGGTGCCGAGGAGCTGGGCGCCAACTTTGCCCGGATCAAGGCACTCTACGAACCGATCCTCGGCCGGTGAGCCGGGTAACAATCGTCGTCCTAGTCAACGGGAGATTTTCATGGTGAGGGAACTGAATGGCCTGGCGGAGCTTGTGCCGCTGATTGGCTCAGAACTTGGTGTGAGCGGCTGGCACAGTGTCCAACAGGACCGGATTCAGGACTTTGCCGATGCCACCGGCGACCAGCAGTGGATCCACGTCGATCCGGAGAGGGCGGCCGGCGGCCCGTTTGGGCGTCCGGTTGCCCACGGCTACCTGACCCTGTCGATGATCCCGTTCTTGGCACAAGAGGTGTACCGGGTCAATGGATTGAAGATGATCGTGAACTACGGGCTGAACAAGGTCCGGTTTCCGAGCCCGGTCCCGGTGGGTTCCCGGGTCCGGAGCCGCCTCACCCTCGTCTCCGTCACCCCGGCTGCCCAAGGCAGCCAGGTGGTGATCCGCCATGAGATTCAACTCGAGGGCGGGGCCCGGCCGGCCTGCGTGGCTGAAACAGTCTCCTTGATGGTCGGCTGAGGGGCCTCGGCAGGCCGGTGGACAAGAGAACATCCCTCAGCGAGGCTGTGGCGGAGCACATCCGGGACGGCCAGCTTGTTGCCCTTGAAGGATTCGGGCACCTGGTTCCGGTGGCGGCTGCCCACGAAATAATCCGGCAGGGACTCCGTGACCTGACGCTGGCCCGGATGACCGGCGACGTGCTGATTGACCAACTGCTGGCGGCCGGTTGCCTGAAGGGAGTCATCGGCTCCTTTGTCGGAAACAGTTCGGCAGGCTCGCTCCACGAGCTGCGCCGGCGGGTGGAGAACTCGGACCCCGTTCCGTTGGATCTTGAGGAATACAGCCACGGGGGCATGGTTTGCCGGTACCTTGCGGGTGCCTCGAAGCTTCCGTTTTATCCCATCAACTCCTACCGGGGCAGCGATCTGGTGGCACTGAACGGAAAGATCCGGTCCGTCAAGGACCCGTACGGCGGGGAGGAAATCCACGTGGTCCCGGCGCTGAATCCCGACGTGACGATCATTCACGCGCAGCGGGCCGACCGGGCCGGCAACATCCAGGCGTGGGGCATTCTTGGCGTGCAGGCCGAAGCTGCCTTCGCCGGGAGGAAGGTCATCGTTACGGTCGAGGAAATAGTGGACGACGCCGTCATCCGCTCCGACCCGAACCGCACCATCGTTCCATCCCACGTAGTCGACGCAGTGGTCCACTGCCCGCGCGGAGCGCATCCTCATTCGGTCCAGGGCTACTATGACCGCGACGACGGGTTCAGCCGCCGCTGGTCCGAGCTCGCCCGCGATCCGCGGCGGCTTCGCGACTGGCTGCAGGAAAACATCCACGGCACCCGGGACCATGCGGAGTATATTGCCCGTCTCGGCCCGGACTACTGGGACCGCCTGCAGGTCGAGGCGGCATTCTCCGTTCCGGTCAACTACGGAGGCCGCAAATGAGCATCACGGAACGATCGGAAAAATCATCGACACGCGTATCCTGCCGCCAAACGGAACCTGCACAGCCGGAAGTGACCAGCAGCGAGCTTCTCACCACCCTGTCCGCCCGTGCGCTGGAAGGAAAGCATGTGGTGTTCGCCGGACACGGACTTCCCACCCTGGCAGTGTCCTTGGCGCAGCGGACGGTTTCTCCCGGCGTCGAAATAATCTATGAGTCAGGCGTGACCGGGGCGCAGCCGGCAGACCTGCCGCGCAGTATTTCGGATTCGGTCCTCGTCACCGGCGCGGCGGGGGTCCTCCCCATGGCGCAGCTGTTCAACTTCGTGCTGCAGGGACAGCGCGTGGACGTCGGATTCCTCGGTGCCGCCCAGGTGGACAGATACGGCAGCCTGAACTCCAGCCTGATCGGTAAGGACTGGCGGGCGCCGGCCAATAAGCTCCCAGGCTCCGGGGGCGCCATCGAGGCGATGGCCGGGGCCGGCGAAATCTTCGTCGTGATGCGCCGGCACAATCCCCGGTCCCTCGTGGCAGACCTCGATTTCTGCACCACGCCCGGACCGCGCCGGGCGGCGGCGGCCCGCGGCGGCATGATGCCCGCGGGCCTGGGCGTGACCACCGTCATTACGGATCTGGGCATCATGACACGCCGGGGCATCGACGAAGAGCTTGTCCTTACCGCTGTACATCCCGGCGTCGAGGTGGACGACGTCAGGGCAGCCACAGGGTGGGACCTGGAGGTCTCGAAGAACCTGGTCACCACGGTGCCGCCGACCGGCCGGGAACTGGCACTGCTGCGGGACGTGTTGGATCCGGAGCGGGTATACCTGCGATGAGTCCGGGTCCGGTATCCCTTCGGGATTGACAGGAATCACCGGCTTGGCCACTCCCCCACGCTGGCAGTGTGACGCTCTGCCATCAGATTGCCGGTGCCGTGTTCCTGATGCCCTGATCGATTCGGCCGACCTTTTTAGTTAATGAGGGGCGTTGCCGGGGCAGGAAGCTCGCCAGTACCGCAGCAGTAAGGGCTGCTGCCGCGGCAATCCAGAAGACGTGTTCGAAGGCTCGGAAGGATGGGTGCTCTGTTCCGTCAAGCGTCAGTGTGGTTGAGGCCAGCAGCACGGCCACGGCGGCGCTGCCGATGGTGGTTCCGATGACGCGCAGCACGGTGTTCAGCCCATTGGCAGCGGCAGTGACGGTTACGGGGACAGATCCCATGATGAGGATGGGCATCGCTGCATAGGCGATGGCGTTGCCGATGCCTATGACAACAGCTCCCAGCATCACCATCCAGACTTCTTCGGTCAGGAAGAGGCGGCCAACGTAGCCGGCGGCAGAAACGAGGGAGCCCATAATGAGGGCGGTTTTGGCGCCGTAACGGCGGCTGCTGAGGGCGGATACGGGAGTGAAGAGCACCATTGCCAAGCCGATGGGAACCATGCAAAGGCCGGCAGCCATCACGCTCAGGCCGAAGCCGTATCCAGCCGCGCCAGGCATCTGCAACTGCTGGGTGGTGGAGAGCAGGTTGGAGTACATGGAGTAGCCCACGAGGACCGCCACCAGGTTCGTGATCAGCACGGGTCTCCGGGCCGATGTCCGCAGGTCCAGCATTGGTTGACTGATCTTCAGTTCGAGCGGGACCCACAGGGCCAGGGCAGCGACCGCGGTTAGTGCCGTTATCAGCGTTGGTGCACTGGTCCAGCCCCAGGTACCGCCCTTGGACAAGGCAAGAAGTGCGGCGGTCAGGGCCGTCGAGAGCAGGATGGCCCCTCCGTAGTCGAACGTGCCCGGCGTGCGGACCCGGGATGCCGGCATGACCAGCGGCACTAGCGCGACCAGGACGATTCCGACCGCAGCGGCGCTCCAAAAAATTGACTGCCAGCCGAGGAACTCATACAGCACACCGGCCAGCGGAAGACCCAGCGCGCTCCCGAAACCCAAGGTGGCGCTGATCATCGCGACGGCAGGACCCAGCTTCATGGCGGGGATCTCCTCGCGCAGGACGCTGATGCCCACGGGCACGAGGGCTGCGGCGGATCCTTGGAGCGCGCGGCCGGCGATCATGGCCGGAAAACCCAGATTCAGCGCCACCAGCGCTGAGCCGATGGTCATCATGACCAGGCAGACGAGCATGATCCGGCGTTTGCCGAACATGTCTGCCAGACGGCTCAGCACCGGGGTGGCCACTGCACTTGCAAGCAGTGTGGCGGTGAGGACCCAGGAGGCGTCCTCAACGGAGATCCCGAGCAAGCGCGGCAGGTCGGGCAGCAGGGGAACCACCGTAGCCTGCTGAAGCGTGACGGTCGTTCCGCACAGGCACAGCACCGGTACAAGGAGCCTGCCGGCAGCCCTGGGCTTCGATGCTCTGCCTTTCCCGCGTAGAGACATTCCCTTGGCGATCAGCGGGCGGTGGGGCTGTGTTGCTTGTCGGCATGCTGGGCTGCCGGCGCCCCCGCACCCGGTCCTGAAGAGGCGGCGGGGAGTACTGCTGGGTCACCGCCGTCGGACGTGGCCTGCGGAGCTTGCTCCTCCGCCACCGGCACGTGAGGGGAGGCCTTGGCTCCGGCAAAGCGGCGCCGGAAGCCGCTGACGGCCTTGATGGCAATGACGGCGAGAATAAGGCTGAAAATGATTGCGGCGGCCGGGTCGGTGACAAAGATGTCGAGGCTGCCGCCGGAAATCAGCATGGACTGTCGGAAGGATTTTTCCAGGATAGGTCCGAGGACGAAGGCCAGGACCAGCGGGCCGGCGTCGAAACCTGTCTTGGACATGATCCACCCGAGGACGCCGAAGGCCAGCACAACCCACATGTCGAAGGAACTGTTGTTGATCGAGTAAACGCCGATCAACACGATCAGCAGCGAAAAAGCGACGAGGATGCCTTGGCGCACGCGCAGCATCTGGATGAAGATGCCCACGAGCGGAATGTTGAGGATGAGCAGCATCAGGTTGCCGATGTACATCGAAGCGATAACGCCCCAGAAGAGGCCGGAGTGATCGGTCATCAGCCGCGGACCCGGGGTGATGCCGTGCATCAGCAGGGCGCCGAAGATCATTGCCAACACCACGTTGGAGGGAATGCCAAGCACCAGCAGCGGAATAAACGCCGTGGTCGAGGACGCGTTGTTCGCCGTTTCCGGTCCTGCGACACCTTCGATGGCACCCTTTCCGAACCGGCTGGGATCCTTCGCCCGGCGCTTCTCCAGCGCGTAGGAGGCCAGGGAGGAGATGACTCCGCCGCCGCCGGGAAGGATGCCGATGAAGAATCCGAGGACCGATCCTCGGCCGATGGCACCGGCAGAGTCCTTCATGTCCTTCCGCGAAGGCCAGATGTTTTTGATCTTGGCCTTGATGGCCTGGGCTTTTTCTGTCTGTTCGAGGGATCGCAGCAGTTCAGCGACGCCGAACAGGCCCATTGCCACGGCCACGAAGTCCAGGCCGCCCAGCAGCGGCGCCTGGCCGAATGTGAAACGCGCCGACCCGTTGACGGGATCCTGTCCGACCGTGGACAGGAGCAGGCCGACGGCGGCCGTGCATACGCTTTTGATGGTGGATCCGGTGCCCAGGGACGTGACCAGGAACAGGCCCATGACCATGAGGGCAACAAAGCCGGCCGGACCCATCGACAGGGCGATCTTGCCCAGCGCGGGCGCCATGAACGTCAGGCCGATGACGGCCACGGTGCCGCCGATGAAAGAACCTATGGCGGAGATGCCCAGGGCCGCGCCGGCACGGCCCTGCTTGGTCATCTGGTAGCCGTCGAAGGTGGTCACCACCGAGGCTGCCTCGCCCGGCAGGCGCAGCAGCACGGAAGTGATGGTGCCCCCGTACATCGATCCGTAATAGATGCCGGCCAGCATGATGATCGAAGCGGTCGGATCCATGGTGTAGGTGATGGGCAGCAGCAGCGCAATTGTCGCCGTGGGGCCCAGGCCGGGCAGGACGCCGATGGCGGTTCCCACCACCACGCCGATCAGGACGAACAGCAGGTTCACCGGGTCTAAGGCCACCGAGAAGCCTTCACCGAGGTTGCTCAGGATATCCATGTGAGGGTCCGTTCTAGACGAAGGCGTCAAGCGCCAGGTCGGCGGGGAAGGGTACGCCGAGGAGCCGGTCGAAGATGACATAAAGCACTGCCGGGCCAGCCGCGGCGAAGACAGCCGTCCAGCGCCACGACTCCCGGCCGAACACCCGAAGCCACAACAGGAGCATCAGCACGGCCGGGATGAAGAAGCCCACCAGTTCGAAGAGCACTATGAACGCGGCAAGGCTCGCGATGCCGGCCATTACCGACACGCTCCGGCGGCCCCAAGCCTCCAGCGGCTCATGTCCCGGCCACACGATCAGTGCCGCGGCGCTGAAGACGATGGCCAGCGAGATGGCGAACGGCCAGAGGCCAGGGGCAGGATTGTGCAGGGTGCCCAGCTTCAACTGCCATGACCCGGCCGCAGCCCCAAGGCCCAGTGCGAGCAGGACGAGCGGAGCGATTCTGCGCTGCCAGCGCAGGACGCCGGTGCGGGGCCTTTCCGGTTCCCGGATTTCGGCGGCCGCTTCCACGGGAGTAGAAACCATGGGTTCACCCTTCTTCGTGCCGGCCGTCATTGGCCGGCGGTTGAGTCGTTGTTAGTTACTTCGCCAGGAGGGGCTCGTAGCGGGTGCGCATGTCGGCAAAAACCTGCTGGGTCGCTTCCCCATTTGAGAAGCTGTTCGGCACGAACCGGTCGCCGATCTGGCCGATGACTTCGGTGTCCTTGCTGCAGGTTTCGACGCCGCTTTCGAGTTTCTCCGAAACCTGCTGCGGCAGGCCCTTGGGGGCGAAGAGCCCGTAGACCGAGGTGGTCTTGACGTCGAAGCCGGCCTCCTTGGCCGTGGGAGCGTCGGGGAAGGCCTCCGAGCGTGCTTCACCGGCAGCAGCGAGCGGGACGAGGGCGCCGTCTTTCACCTGGGCCTCAACGTCGAGGTAGTCGTTGACGAATCCGGCGTCGATGTGGCCGCCCAGCAGGTTGGTGATCAGTTCGGCGCTGCCGGAGGTGGGAACCAGCGCGAACTCGATGCCGCTCTCCTTCTGCAGGCGCTTGAGTTCAGTGGCCAGCGAGCTGGTGGCTCCGGGAACACCGATGGAGATCTTCCCGGGGTTGGCCTTGGCGGCGTCGAACAACTCCTGCAGGCTCTTGTACGGGGAGTCCTTTGGCACGGCGAAAAGGGTGGGGATGGCTGCCATGGTGCCCAGGGCCTGGAAATCGTCCTGGGAGTAGGCCAGGTCGTTGCTCATCGGGTTCAGGACCATAGGCCCGTTGGTGCTGAGCCCTACGGTGTAGCCGTCGGGTTTGGCGCCGGCCAGCTTTTGCATGGCCACTGCACCTGCTCCGCTGTCAAGGTTCTCCACCACGAAGGTGCCGCCCAGCATCTTTCCGAGGCAGGCCCCGTAGGCACGCGCCGTTGTATCCGAAGGCCCTCCGGCGGCATAGGGCATGACGAACGTAATGGACTTGGTCGGGTAGCTTTCGGATGATGCCTTGGAGGCACCGGAGCAGGCCGTGACGGAAAGCGAAAGGCCGGCGACAGTGACGGCAGCGAAGAACACGCGAGTCTTGTTCAAGGTAACCTCTGGTGGTTTCGGTCTGAAGTTGAGAGTGCACTCCGCAAGGAGTGCCCTCTCAGTAATACAGGATTGTGACCGGCGGCACAACCGCCTCCGGTGAAATAAATCATTCGTTGGGTGCTGCTGATTCAAGCCGGGAGACGCTCAGCGCCGCCCGGGGTTTCATGAAGGCGTCCCACAGCGGCCCGGTTGAGATCCACCGCAGCGGATCCATCAGGGCCAGGCTGCGCGGGACGAATACCTTGCGCCGGCGCGCGGCGATCGCGCCAACGAGAAGGTCGGCGCAGGTGTCCGTGCTGGACACCACGCTAAACGGCCACGGAAGGGAGCGGCTCTCCCCGGCCCGGCTTCCCGCCCCGGAAATCATGCCGGTGCTCACCCATGCCGGATGCGCGACGCCCACGTCAACGCCCTTATGGGCCAGTTCCAGCCGCAGCGCCCCGCCGAAGGCCTCCACGCCCGCCTTGGAGGCGGCATACGCGTTGGCCCGCGGAACATTCTTCAACGCGGCGGCCGAACTCATGAGCAGGTAGTAGCCCCGGTTCGCGGTGATCTCCTCCAAGGTGGCCTTGACGGTCCTGATCACACCGCCAAGATTGACGTCGACGATCCGCAGCAGGTCCTCGGTGCTGGAAACGGCCACCGTGGAGGCACTGCCGATCCCGGCGCAGGCAAAGACGATGTCCAGCCGGCCGAAGTGCTCAACTGTCCGCCGGGCTGCGGCCTGCAGGGACATTTGGTCCGTCACATCCGCTGCCGTGGCCAGATGGCCCTCTCCCAGCGTGGAGACCAGCTGGTCCAGGGCTGGCTGGTCGCGGTCGACGAGGGATACGTGTGCTCCCGCGGCGGCCAGGCGCCGGGCCGTGGCCGCGGCGATACCGCCGGCACCGCCGGTAACCAGTACCACCTTGCCCCGCAGCCTGTCCGGCCCCCGCAATCGGTCCGTCCCGCTCCCGCCCGCCTCCGGAGGATTCAAGGATTGGAATCTCATCCCATGTACGACCCTCCGTTGACGTCAACCGTGACGCCCGTGACGAAGCCGTTTTCAACGGCGGCCAGGTACTGGACGGCCTGGGCAACGTCATCGGCGCTGCCCAGCCGGCCCACCGGGATGCGGCTGAGATAGTTCCGGTTGACTTCGTCGGAGACGCCGGCGGCCATGCCGGCGTCGATCCGCCCCGGGGCGATGGCGTTGACGGTGATACCGAACGGTGCCAGTTCCCGCGCGAAGGAACGGGTCAGGCCCAGCAGGCCCGTCTTGGTCGCGGCGTAGTGGACGCCGCCCAGCCTGCCGCCGTCGCGTCCTGCCAGGGAGGACATGTTGACGATCCTGCCGAATCCGGTGTTCTTCATGTGCGGTACCAGGGCCTGGATACCCAGGAACGGGCCCGTGAGGTTTACCGCCAGGACACTCGTCCACTCCTCCAAGGGGACTTCGTCACCCGGGATCTTTTGTCCGTCCCGTTTCGGGGAGATGCCGGCGTTGTTGACCAGCACCGCAGGGGTTTCCGGGCTGGCCTCCACCGTCTCTGCGATCCGCTGCCAGTCGCCGGGCTCAGTGACGTCACACTGCATTGCCTGCAGGGATCCGCCCTGCGGATCCAGGTCCGCCCGGAGGCCGGCCAGTGCGGAGTCTGATGCATCCACGGCGATCACCCGGTCCCCGCTGGCCAGGAATGACTCCACGATGCCGCGGCCGATGCCCCCGGCCGCGCCGGTGACGACGACTGTTCGGTGGTGCTGCTGGTTGTTACTCATGCTTTCTCCGTTCCTCGTTGAACGGGAGGCGGCCTTCTTCTCGGCAGTCTCCCCGTGGGGCCGTTAGCGCACTCCGGCCAGGGCTTCTTCCCTGGCTTGGTCCGTGGATCCGGCCAGATAGGGTTCAGGGTCAAAGGGCGCGTTGACTTGGCGGAAGGTATAGGCCGGTTCCGGCCATAGTGTGGTCAGCCGCCCGTTGCGGTGGTCAACGTACCAGCTGCTGCAGCCGCCGTCGAGCCACACAGTGCCCTGGGCCAACTGGTCCACACGGCCTATGAAGGCATCCTCCGCTTCCCTGCTCACCTCCAGCGCCGGCACAGCGGCCTGGTCGCGGAAGTTCACCGCGCCCATGATGTAGTCGATCTGGGCCTCGGCGATGTAGACGGCGGAGTTGTGGCCCAGCCCGGTGTTGGGCCCGTTGATGATCCACAGGTTCGGGAACCCATGCACGGCCGTGGTGGCGTAGGCCTGCATGCCGTTGGCCCAGCGTTCACTGAGCGGCTGGCCGTCGCGGCCGTAGATGCGGTAGGCAATGGGCAGGTCTGTCGCTTCAAAACCCGTGCAGGCGATGATGACATCCAGTTCGTGGCTGCCTCCGTCCCCGCCGATAACACGGTTGCCCTCCACACGCGTGACGCCGCCGGTTTCCAGGTGGACGTGCTCCTGCGTGAACGTCGGGTAGTAGTCGCTGGATTTCAGGACCCTCTTGCAGCCGAACGTGTAGTCCGGGGTTAGCTTCCGGCGCAGTTCCGGATCCTCAATCTGCCGGTGGAGATGGTCCAGGGCGACCTGCGCTGCAGCGGAGACCAGCGTCGGGGTGCCCCGGCGCTGGGCGTAGCGCTCCTCGTTGGACCAGAACATCTCCTCCCGCAGTTCCTGCATCACCTCGGGCATCTTGCGGAAAAGACCCTTTTCCTCCTCGGTGTAGGCCCGGTCCGGTCGCGGCGTCACGTACGGGGCCGAGCGCTGGAACACAACGACCTCCCCGGCGATCTTTGCCACCTCGGGCAAGACCTGGATGGCCGTGGCTCCCGAGCCGACGATGCCCACCCGCTTGCCCGCCAGGTCAATCCCGTCATTCCACTGCGCTGAGTGGAACACTTCGCCGGAGAAGTCGCTCAGTCCCTCGATATCGGGCATCTTCGGCTCGGACAAATGCCCGACGGCGGTCACCAGGGTTTTGGCTGCAAACTCACCCTTAGGGGTGCTGACTTTCCACAGCGCTTCCGCCTCATCCCAGCGGGCATCGGTCAGTTCGGCGCCGAACACGATCCGTTCAAGGAGGTTCTCTTCCCGGGCAACGCTGCGCAGGTAGCCGAGGATTTCCTCCTGGGGGGCGAACATCCGGGACCATTCAGGGTTGGGGCGGAAGGAAAACGAGTACAGCAGCGACGGCACATCGCAGGCCGCGCCGGGATAGTGGTTGTCGCGCCAGGTTCCGCCCACGTCTTCCGCCCGTTCGAGAATGATGAATGAGCGTTCGCCCTCGCGGGCCAGTTTTGCGCCCATGCCAAGGCCGCCAAAGCCTGTGCCGACGATGATGACGTCGACCGGCGAACCGGACGCCGGATAACCCATAGGGGTACTTTCCACTGTTCCTCCAATGTGTGTGTTGTTGCGTGCTGGTCCCGACGGGCTAGACAAAGAGTGCTTCCCGGATCCGGCCCGCAGGAGAAGCGGCGGGGTCCGTCACAAATTCGTTGATGAGCTGGAACAGCTGGGCCGGGCGCTCCTGCGGGACGGCGTGACCACTGTCGATGACCGCGTAGCGGGCGTTCGGAAGGCCTCCGAAAAGGAGCTGGGTCTGCCGGGCGGGCACCATCTGGTCGTGGGCGCCGGCAATGACCAGGGACGGAGCGGTGATCGCTGTAAGCCTGCCGGTCAGATCGGCGACGGCGTTGAGCCGCATCTGCCCGGCAATCCCCTCCGGGAAGGTCCGGGCATCAATCAGGGCCTGGATGTCAGCGTCGCCCCGGCCGGCAAGGAAAGGGTGTCCATAGGCTGTCCAGGTGACGAACTCGCGCAGGAGGTCCTGATCCGACTCGAAGAGCCGCTTCCAGATCCGGTTGCGAAGCCGCTGCTGGGCGTCGGCCCTGACCCAACCGGCCACCAGGGTCAGGCTTGACACGCTTTCGGGGCGGGAAGCGGCGAGGTCGGCCGCCACCAGTGCGCCCAGTGAGTAGCCGACCACATGGACCGGCTGAGCAGGAGCGCGGTGGTCGATGACGGCCGCAACCTGCCCTGACAATCCGTCGAGGGTCGGTTCCCCGGCAGGGCTCTGCAGGTCAACGGCCAGGACACGGTACCGGGCGGCAAGCATGGGAAAGAGGGTGCGGAAATGAGTCTTGGCGCTTCCGCCCGTTCCGTGGACCAGGACCACGGTGTCCCGGGAGTCTTCCGGTGCAAGCGTGTCATGGAAAGGAACCGAAAGGCCCCCGACGTGGACGGCACCCTCGTTTGCATCTGGATGAATCTTCAATTCCAATCCCTTCGAATTTGACTGGCCGGTGCTGATAACGATGAGGGGATCCGATCGGGTGCAGGCAACGCGCAGTCACGCGATATTGAAAGTGCACTCCGTGCGGATTACACTCTCATAAAAGCATAAGAGTGATACGAAGCACAATCGTTGGAAGGGAAACCATGAAGATTACCGGCGCGGTCCTGGAGACCGTCGGCTCCCCCCGTCCGTACGCCCGGTCCCGCCCGCTTTCCGTTGCGGAGCTTGACCTCGCCGGGCCGGGACCGCAGGAAGTCCTGATACGGATGGAGGCTGCGGGTATCTGCCACTCGGACCTCTCCGTGGTCAACGGCGACCGCCCCCGTCCGCTGCCCATGCTGCTCGGCCACGAGGCCGCCGGGACGGTCGTCGCTGTCGGCGCGGATGTCGATGACCTTGAACCGGGCCAGCGGGTGGTCACGGTTTTCCTGCCGCGCTGCGAGGAGTGCCCCAACTGCCGCACCGGGGGCAAGCTGCCGTGCAGCGTCGGTACAGAATCGAACGGGGCCGGAACGCTGCCAGGGGGGTCCACCCGACTGACGCGTGCCGGCCAGCCTGTCCGTCACCACCTCGGAGTCTCCGGGTTCGCGACCCATGCCGTGCTCAGCCGCCGCTCGGTTGTCCCGGTCGGAAGCGACGTGCCGCCGTCGGTCGCTGCACTTCTTGGGTGTGCGGTGCTGACTGGAGGCGGGGCCGTCATCAACGCGGGGAATCCCCAGGAGGGGCAGGACATCATGATCGTCGGCCTCGGAGGAGTCGGCATGGCTGCTCTGCTGACCGCCGTCGCAATCTCCTCAGCGTGGGCCGAACCCGCCCGGATCATCGGCGTCGATGCGAACCCGGACAAACTGATCACAGCGCGGGAACTGGGGGCAACAGAAACGTACTCGCCTGCCGAGGCCGCGGACCTGGGCATCCGGGCCCACATCGTCATCGAGGCGGCCGGCCACCCCCGCGCCTTCGAAACCGCGGTGCAGGCCACGGCGCCCGGCGGCACCACGGTGACTGCCGGACTGCCGGCTGCGGGAGTGCTGTCATCCATTGAACCGTTGGGGATCACAGCCGAGGCCCGCACCATCGTCGGTTCCTACCTGGGCTCCGCAGTACCCGCCCGCGACATCCCGGTCTACGCCCAGATGTGGCGCGAAGGAAGGCTGCCGGTCGAAAAACTGGCTTCGTCGGTGATCACCCTGGACAACATCAACGAGGCGATGGATGAACTCGCCGATGGAAATGCCATCCGCCAGATCGTGATGTTCAATTGAGAGTTATCGGCACCAGAACTGAACCCCGGCAGCTGCGAACGGCCGCCCGGTACCCCACCGCTGATAGGAACGTTAATAAAGGATGAAGACGATGACTTCGGAGGCCTCCGCAAGTGGTGCTCCCGTCGGGCTGCGCGAGAAGGCCCGGATCGAGCGTTACCAGAACATCCGCGCTGCAGCAGAACAGCTCTTCAACGAGCGGGGCTACGAGCACACCACCACCAAGGAGGTGGCCGAGCTTGCCGGGGTCGGGGAGGCCACCCTCTTCCGTTACGTCAGCAACAAGCACGAACTGCTGCTGCTGGTTATCGGCGAGCGCATGGATACGACGCTCCAGGCCATCGAAGACGCGGACAAGGAACTGGCCGCCAATACTTCCACCGCGCGGGACTATGTGGAGCGGATCTACGCCATCTTCCGTGCACGCGCCCGGTTCTACGCAACCGACCCGGAGAACGTCACGAGCTACCTGCACCACGGCTTCAAGGCCGGAAGCCAGCTCGGGGCCCAGAGCATCTCCCAGGGCGACAGGGTTATCGCCCTGATCGCCGCCATCCTCGACGACGCCAGGAAAGCCGGATATCTCAGCGCCGACGTCGACTCACTGATCGTTGCGCAGAACTGCAACGGAACCTATATCCACGAGATCCTTCGCACCCCGGCGCGCGGATTCCGCCCGGAGGATCTCTGGGAGAAACTCCGCGAGCGACTGCGCGTGCAGATCGAACCGCTTTTCCGGTTTTGAAAGATCCAGCGCCTGCCGGCAGGGCGTCCATCTGGGCCGAGAAGCAGGAGTCGCTTGACTGAGGTCGTCCAATCCGTTGTCCACCCCTAGAAAAGGCGTCCAGGGCTCGTGGTCCCGCAGGATGTGCTCCTAGCTTCCCTGTTACTGCGGGCTTTGTGGTCACAACCGCCGCCTACGCGATCCTGATGGCGGAAAGCGGCCTGGTCAGGCCCTCTGCAAATGCTGTTCGGTTACCGCGTTGACGTAACCGGCATCACTATCCTATTCTTGATGAAACGATTCAAGGGAAAGGGCTTTCCAAAGTCCGGCACCCTTCAAGGTCCACGTCGACCGTCCGGAACACAACAGCTCCGGTTCCTTGCCAAAGACGACGAAGGAATTCACCAGAATGAGCACCACCCCCGGGGAAACCCGTCCTATCCCGGAAGCCGGCGCTGGCCAGCGGGACCCGAAGAAAGCGGCGATGAGCGGCTGGATCGGAAGCGCACTCGAATACTACGACTTCGCACTGTACTCGCTGGCAGCGACGCTCATCTTCCCCGCCATCTTCTTCCCCACCGAAAACCCGACCGTGGGGATCATCGCCTCGCTGGCCACCTATGCGGTGGGCTACGTCTCCCGCCCGGTAGGCGCCGTCGTACTGGGAGCATACGGTGACCGGCACGGCCGCAAGCAGGTGCTCGTCTTCGCCATGCTGCTGATGGGCTTCGCCACCTTCGCCGTCGGACTATTGCCCACGTACGGACAGGTGGGCATCCTGGCGCCAATAATGCTGGTGATCCTCCGCCTCATCCAGGGCTTCGCCGTCGCAGGAGAACTGGGCGGCGCCAGCGCGATGATCGTGGAGCACTCCCCCGACGCCAGGCGCGGCTTCTTCGCAAGCTTCAGCCTGCAGGGCACCCAGGTGGGCTCCATCCTGGCCACCGCCGTCCTGCTTCCCCTTGCAGCCATCCTGCCCGCCGACCAGTTCCAGGCCTGGGGCTGGCGGATCCCGTTCCTGCTCAGCGCCTTTGTGATCCTGGCGGGCTACGTTATCCGCCGCCGGGTGCAGGAGCCGCCGGCGTACGTAGCCCAGACCGAAACGGGCAAGGCCAAGCAGCGGTTCCCCCTCGTTGACCTGGTCCGCGGCTACCCGTGGGTCCTGGTCCGCTGCATCCTGATGACCTTCACCAACGTGATCGGTATGGCTACGCTCATCTTCGGTGTCTCCTACGCCACGCAGAAGGGCTACGGCAACGGCTTTTCCAGCAGCGACTTCCTGTGGGTCACGCTCGTGGCCAACATCGCCGCCGTCGTCACCATTCCGCTGTTCGGCGCTCTCTCGGACAAGATCGGCCGGCGGATGCTGATGGTGGCCGGCGGCGTCGGCGGTGGCGTGCTGGCCGGCGGATACCTGTGGGCCATCGAGCAGGGAAGCCTGGCACTGGTCTTCGTCTGCATCGTGATCGTCCAGGGCATCTTCTTCCAGATGTGGAACGCCACCTTTGCCACGTTCTTCCAGGAGCAGTTCCCCATGCGGATCCGCGTCACAGGGTTCGCCGTGTCGCAGAACGTGGGCCTCATGATCGCATCGTTCTTCCCAAGCATCTTCACCGCCGTCGCTCCCCCGGGATCCGCCAACGTCCCCCTGGTCATCGGGCTGACCACGCTGGGTATCTGCGCCGTCGCAGCGCTCGCTACCCTCCTGTCCCCCGACACCAAGGGCAAGTCGCTCGGCGACCTCGAGACCCGCAAGGGCAAAATTGAGGCGCCAGAGCCCGCTCCTGCCCGTGAAAGCGTGGCGGCGGGGTAACGGATGCGGCCGCGGGACGGGCTACCGCAAGTGGCACCCAAGGCCAAGCGGTCGACGGCGGGACTCCCCGCCGTCGACCGCTTTCGTTAAGAACGTCCTCGACGTCTTCAGGAGGAAACACTGCGGCTTACAGGGAAATTTGCCCAGCAGTCCGTCACACTTAGGAAGGCTATGGATTCTGGGGGATGCCGTCGTTGACTGCCGCCGCCCGGTCACCTGGGGCCGCATCATCATTCTCCGGAAGGCATCAACCATGACCCAGCAACACCCCGACGCGAACTCGGCCCCGCAGGAAAATTACGGCCCGCCTGTGCCCCCTCCTTACAACGGCGCCCAAGCTCCAACCCCGCCGCCCTTCCCCGGCCCGCAGTACTCTGCACAACCGCCTATGCCGCAGCCGCCGCAGTACTCAGGCCAGCCGCCCATGCCCCAGCCGCCGCAGTACTCAAGCCAGCCGCCCATGCCCCAGCCGGGTTACGGTTACCCGCAGTCCAAGTCGAAGATCGCGGCAGGCCTGTTGGGCATATTCCTGGGTGGCCTGGGTATCCACCGCTTTTACCTTGGATATACAAAGATCGGCATCATCCAGCTCGTGCTCGCGATCGTCCTGAGTGTGCTGGGCTTGGGATTCCTCGCCTTGTGGGGCCTTATCGAGGGCATCATGATCCTCGCGGGCGCCGTCTACTTCCAGCGGGACGCCCACGGCGTTCCGCTCCGCAACTAGGCCGAAGGAGACTGCACTTTGACTGAGATCATTCACGACAAGTATGAACAGCTCGAGCAAATCAGGGCCGGGCTCCTGCAGGGAGAAATCGTCTACGCCGTTTACGACTGCATCGGGGTCGGTACCGGCTTCGTGGGCATCACCAACATGCGCGTAATCCTCCAGGACAAGAGCTTCGTCGGAAACAAACTTGCCGTCGTGTCCGTGCCCTACAAGAACATCCGCTCCGTCTCGATGCTGTCCAACAAGTCGATGATGGGCAGGTTCGCGTCAACCTCCAGCATCGGAATCGACACGGGTGGCAGCATCAAGGAAGCGGACTTCCGCGGCGATGACAAAGCCAAGCACGCACATGACTTGATTCTCTGGAACATGCTGAACACCAAATAGCAGTCAGCACGTAGAAGGGCGATCGGATGCTCCGGCCGCCCTTCTACGGCGAGGGAAGTGCCCGGATACCGGCGGCCCAGCCACCCATCGCGTTGTGGGGCAGGGCCGACCGGTTCCGGGGCCCTGACGGCGCCTCGACGTCCACTTTCATGCCGAGGCCGAGTCAAAGCCTTGTCGGCCTTGGCACAACGAACGTACTCTTATAGAGAACCATTAGTTCTCTAAACCGGGGCCCAATGGACCGCAAGCAGCGCCGCAATCCCGCAGTTTCCAACAGCCATTCGTGCGGCACTTCCGGGAATCCTGCCTGTGATGCTTCTGGGGCATTGGACCAACGGCCGCTCCGCCCCCCTCTGTCCCCAGGGAGTCCCGGATGACTGAAAAATTTACCGGGATGCTCGCCGACTTCGGCGCCGCGGACCTGGCGTTGGCTGGCGGAAAGGGAGCCAATCTCGGTGAGCTCGTGCGCCACGGCTTCCCTGTTCCAGCGGGCTTTGTGGTCACAACCGCCGCCTACGCCACCCTGCTGGCAGAAACCGGCCTGGGCGCCGAACTGGAAGGGTTGCTCGAAGCCGAAAACGCCGGAGCACGGATCCGCGCGCTGTTCGCCGAATCCC
Source organism: Pseudarthrobacter oxydans (assembly GCF_034258515.1). Taxonomy (NCBI): domain Bacteria; kingdom Bacillati; phylum Actinomycetota; class Actinomycetes; order Micrococcales; family Micrococcaceae; genus Pseudarthrobacter; species Pseudarthrobacter oxydans. The sequence continues at coordinate 3,932,668 of NZ_CP139438.1, forward strand.
ACGTGCCGGCGTGCGTCACCGCTGATATTGCGGCGGCTTACGCCGCGCTGGGCGGCGGTCCGGTGGCCGTGCGTTCCAGTGCCACCGCCGAAGACCTGCCAGGAGCCGCCTTTGCCGGGCAACAGGACACTTTCCTGAACGTTGTCGGCGAGCAGGCAGTGACCCGTGCCGTGGTGGAATGTTGGGCTTCGCTGTGGACGGACCGCGCCATCGCCTACCGGCAGCGCCAGGAGATCAACCCGCGGGAAGTGTCGATTGCCGTCGTCGTGCAGGACATGGTGCCGGCGGACACCGCGGGAGTCCTGTTCAGCGCGAACCCGGTAACCGGCGAGCGCGGTGAAATCGTGGTCGATGCCAGCCCCGGCCTGGGCGAGGCCGTGGTTTCCGGACGCGTCACGCCGGAACACTACGTGCTGGACCGTTCGGGCCGGACAAAATCGTTCATCCCGGGCGCCCATGAGGTTGTGATCCGGGCCCTTGCCGGCGGGGGCACCCGGGAGAGCGCCGGCACGGGCAGCCGGCAGGCTGCCCTCGGCACAGGGCAGTTGGCGGAACTGGCGCGGCTGGCAATAGTGCCCAGGATCATTTCGGCCGGCCGCAGGACATGGAATGGGCCATCACCGGCGGGCGCCTGTACGTGCTCCAGTCGCGGCCGATGACCGCCCTGCCGCCGCAGCCACTACACCTGAACCCGTTCCAGCGCCTGATGGGTCCGTTCTTCCTGGAGATGTTCCAGGAACGTCCGTATCCCCTGGACGTGTCCGGCTGGATGCAGCGCGGCATTCTGGCCATGCTGCACGGCATGGCCGGAAGCGTCGGCGTCGTCTTCCCGTCGGTGAACGACTTGCTGCCGGAGGAGGACGGCGTGGTGGTCCGGCTGGTTCCTCCGGTGCCGCACCCTACACTTCGCACGCTCGGCGCACCCGTTTCCGTGGTGCGCCGGGCCCGCCGGTTCAATCCAACCCGGTGGACCCGGGACAGCAGGTTCGCCACATTCCTGGAGAACCTCCGGCGGCTCAACGCCCAAGACCCCCGGACCTTGGCCTGGCGAGGGGTGATCGGGCTCGCGGAGGACGCCTTCGCCACGATGCGGGGGATCACCGAGCTGCGGATCTCGTACCTGCCGGGAGCTTTCCTTCCGCAGGCCAAGCTGCGCCTGATGCTCATGCTGCTGGGCAAGAGGCACCTTGGCCCGGCACTCATCGCCGGCGCGGAAACCCGCACCAGCCAGGCAAACCGTGCGCTGGAGGCCCTGGCCGACCAGGTCCGGTCGCATGGCACGCTCGCCCGGGCCTTCACGGAACTTGAACCGGGCGAACTGCTTTCCCGGCTGGAGCACGATCCTGAATTCAAGGAATTCCACACACAATTCCAGGCATTCCTGGCAGAATACGGCCACCGTGAAACCGTCAGCGTGCTCTTGTCCAGTTCACCAACCTGGTCCGATGCCCCCGAGGTGGTTCTAGGCCTGGTCACCTCCATGATGGGAGAGCGGCGGCCGGCCGCAGACCAAACCGGCCAGGCCCTTGCGGAACTGAAACGTCATCCCGCCCTGCGGATCGCGGCCCTGCGGCGGCACCTGCTGTCCGCCGTCGACGCCGCAAAAGCCGGGACCGCCTTCCGCGAAGACAGCCACTTCTACGCCACCATGGTGCTGCCGCCGCTCCGGCGCGCGCTGTCCGAACTGGGCCGGCGGTTGTGCGATGCCGGGGTGCTGGCTGATGCGGCCGATGTCCAGCACCTGCGCTTTGAAGAACTGGCGGGAATGGACGACGGCGGCGCGCTGCCTGCCGCCGAGAGGGAACGCTACCGCCGGCTGGTGCTGGCCAGGGCCGCGAAACGCCGGGAACTGGAAGGCATTCCGCTGCTGGACACGGCAACGCTGTTCGCTCACATGCGTCCGGCGCCCGGGACTCTGGCGTCCGGCATGCCCGCCAGCCGCGGCCAGGCCACCGGGACGGTGAGGATCATTCGCGGGCCGGACGAATTCGGACTGCTCCGCAGCGGCGAGGTCCTGGTCTGCCCCTACACCAACCCATCCTGGACTCCCCTGTTCCAGCGCGCGGCCGCCGTCGTGGTTGACGCCGGCGGGATCGCCTCCCATGCTGCCATCGTCGCCCGGGAATACGGGATCCCCGCCGTCATGGCCACCGGGTCGGGGACCCGTGACCTGCAGACCGGCCAGCTGGTCCTGGTGGACGGCACCCGCGGACAGGTCACGGCGGCTGTTGCGGAGCCGTCGTCGTGACCGCTGGAACGGGCCAGGACCATCGAAAGCTGCCGCGCCGGCGCGGCGCGGTCCTGAACAACGCGATCTTCGATGCCGTCCTGGCAGAGATCGCCGAATCCGGATACTCTGCGCTGACTATGGACCGGGTAGCCGAACGCGCGCGCGCAAGCAAAGCCTCGCTCTACCGGCGCTGGCCCGGCCGCGCCGCCCTGGTACTGGACGCCGCCTACGCCTCTATGCATGGCCCGGACACCGTCCCGGACACCGGCAGCCTGCGGCTGGATACCTTGACCGCCATGCGGCAGGCTGCCCGGCTGCTGGAAGGGACCGTTGGACAGGCCGTTCGCGGAGTGTTGGGTGAGGCCTTGCAGAACCCCGAAGTTGCCGCAGAAGTCCGTGAGTTCACGCATGGAAACGCCAGCAGGATGATGCATGAGATCCTTGCCAGCGCCGTAAGACGGGGCGAATGCGATCCGGACCTCGTGACTGGCTTCAGGCTCGAGGCCGGTCCCGCCCTGCTGCGGCAACGGTTCATCTTCGGCTCCGGCCCCATCGAGGATGACTTCCTGGTGGGGATTGTGGACGAAGTGGTGCTGCCGCTGTTCGGCCTCGACCCGGGGCACACCCGGCGGGCACCTGAAACTGTAACTGAAGGAGAGCTGCGCCCGTGAAACCTTCCACCATTGTTTTCGACGTCAATGAAACCCTCTCGGACATGTCCCCCCTGGCAGGCAGGTTCGAAGAGGTAGGTGCACCGGCGTCCCTGGCCAAGCTGTGGTTTGCCACGCTGCTGCGCGACGGCTTTGCCCTCACCGCAGCCGGCGGCAACGGGTCTTTCGCCGAGATCGGTGCAGAGGCCCTGCGCGGCCTGTTCGCCGGCATGGACCTTGACAGGGATCCTGACGCTGCGGTGGAGCATGTGATGGCAGGACTGGCAGGGCTTGGCCTGCACCAGGACGTCCCGGAAGGAGTGAAGGCACTCAAAGCTGCGGGGTTCCGGCTGGCCACCTTGTCCAACGGCGCTACCGGGGTTGCCGAGAAACTGTTCAACGACGCCGGGATCAGGGACAGCTTTGAACTGCTGCTCTCCGTAGAGGACGCGCCGGCTTGGAAACCGGCACGGGCAGCCTACGGGTACGCCGCATCCACGTGCGGCGCAGCGCCCGATGAGCTGCTGCTGGTGGCCGTTCATCCCTGGGACATCCACGGGGCCGCGAAGGCCGGCCTCGGAACCGCATGGATCAACCGGTCCGGCGTCCAGTACCCCAAGTATTTCCAGGCTCCGGACTATACCGTGCCGGCGCTGGACAAGTTGGCTGCTGCCCTGGCCTGAGATGGGCCCGGAACGCAACGGGCGCCGTTGGCATGTCAGGCAAACCCGGAACCCAGCACGTGAATGCAGTCAGCCGCGCCCCGAGCAGACTGGACAATCTTCCCGCAGGAGACCCTCGACCGGCTCTGCCCTTAGGGCGGCTGCCGCGGCACTCCTGCGGCACCCAGGGACCGTCCGCCGCAGGGACTGTCCGCCCGCCGACGGACGTTCTTCAGGCTCCTCGCGGAGTGATCCTGGCGCAGCACTGCCCCGGGCTGTTGTTGGCCGCAACCCGTTCTTCCGGCTCGCCGCTGCCGGCCGCCGCCCCGCTGAGAAAGGCCCCGTTCATGGCACAGACGACACCGGGGTGCCCCTCCGAGAGGCGGTGGAAGGGGCAGTTGGGCAGCGTGAACCCGCCGCTGCCGTCGGGATTGGGACGGTAGCCGAAAGCGACGAGGAAGTCCTCCAGGCCCTGGCTGTCCGCGGCCAGCGACTTCCCCTTGGCATAGGCGGTGGCGAGGAGAACGTCACGCACCGGCTGGTTGTTTGCCGCCGCCTCGTCGATGGCCGCTGCCATCAGCTCCCCGGCGAGGTCGTAGTTCCTGTCCGGCACGGAAACGCCCACTTCACGGGCAACGGCCCGGTACACCTTCGAGGGGCGCCCTGACCCCGGCCCGGACTTTCCGGCGGGCTTGTGGAACTCCACGGCAAGCAGTCCGTCGGCCACCAGTCTGTCCAGGTGGAATGACACGGTACTCCGGGGAAGGTCCGTGGCGTCAGCGGCCTCGTCCCGGCTCAGCGCGGCAGGAGCAGCGAGCACCAGCTCGTACAACTGCCGCCGCTTTTCGTCCCCGAGGGAGGACAGCGCCACCACCCGGCGTGCCCACGGAAGCCTGGTCATGCCCGCACCTCTTTCTAAAAAGATTCCTCTTGTTTAAATCTACGGCACTTTCTAAAATCAAGATATCTACTTTTAGAAGGAGTCCATCATGACAACAAAAGCAGCCCACACGCCGGCGCAGGCACAGGACCTAAGAGGGGGACACCAGGCCTTCCTTTTGCTCCGCACGGTCTTCACGGTTGCACCTATCGTTTTTGGGCTGGACAAGTTCACCAACCTGCTGGTCGACTGGACGATCTACCTCGCCCCGGTGGCCACGTCCATCGTGCCCCTGCCCGCCCAGACCATCATGTATGTGGTGGGCGTCGTCGAGGTGATAGCCGGCATTGCCGTGGCTGTGCGGCCGCGGTTCGGTTCACTGCTCGTGGCGGTCTGGCTTCTCGGCATCATCGTCAACCTCCTGGTTCTCGGCGGCTTTTACGACGTGGCCTTGAGGGACTTCGGGCTCCTGGTCGGCGCACTGGCCCTGAACCGACTCTCCCCGGGGACAGGCATCTTCCGGTGAGCTGAAATGGACTGGCAACGGCGCTGGGCCCACTGGTGCAGGCCCGGCGTCGAGCCCACCCTTTCGAATACGATCTTGTGATGGCCCGCCTCATCGCTCCGGACGTTACTTACCACTCCTCCTGGCTGGAAGGAGCCGTTGAGTTCGACGGCGCCCGGCGTGACGGCGGAGGCGCCGAGGACTGGCCCCTGGAGCAACTCAAAAATCCCCAAACTTTCGGCCGCTTCGTGGACGCGCTACTTAGAGACGCACTGCCGGAGACCCCGCGCAAGCCGGGGCATGTGCCCTGCACCTACCTGTGGATCGTTGAAGGCAGCACGTTCCTTGGCTCACTCGCCATCAGGCACGAGCTGACCGACTTCCTCCTCAACGAGGGCGGGCACATCGGCTACAGTGTCAGGCCCTCTGCACGGCGCCGCGGCCATGCAGCCAGGGCGCTGGCTGATGCCCTGCCGATCGCCCGGGAACTTGGAATCCAGCGGGTCCTCCTTACCTGCGATGAGGAAAACGCAGGCTCCCGGGCCACCATCGAAAAGAACGGCGGCGTTCACGAGGACACCCGCAACGGCAAACGCCGCTACTGGATCGACACGGCGTAACCGGTCCGCGGAGGACAGGGCTGCGGTTGGAAGTCGCGATGCGCGTTCATGCTCCAGGCGTTGGTCTGCGCTAATCCGAGGGCAGGGGGCTGGCCTGGATGATGATGTTGGTCCCCCACAGATCCTCGGTAAAGCAGGTGATCAGGACAAACCTGCCCGGGACCCTGTCCCAGATCGCGCTGTCCCTCAGGGTGTCCTTGTACTCCGTGGTGATCTCATCGACGGTGAAGACCAGCGGCCCTTGCGCCGTGGATACGGTCAGCCGATCGCCCGGCTGCGCGCGTGAACTGATCCCGTTGAAGGGGGAAGGACGCCCCTCCCAGCTGTGCCCGACGATGTACGTCGTGTTGGTGGAGCCTGGACCAGGTGTGCCGTACGGGGTCAGCCAGTAAGCGTCCGGAGTAGGGGGAGGAACAAGGGAGCCAAGGCTCGCCTCCTGCTCCGTAAGAGAGAGCGGCAGGACGGCTTGGTCCATCTCCACCGCGGGGTAATCGATGTGCACGGGCGGCGAGGCGGCAGCTTCCTGCAGTGGACGATGTTCCACCGAGGGGGACGGCGGCTCTGCGGCAGCCGACAGAGACGATTGCGGCAGGGCCTCTCGACTCAGGGTCTGCGCGGACCCGCCGCCCAGGATTGCCGCCGCTAAGCCTGCCGCCCCCACGAGGGAGAGGACGGCTTTCCGCCGCAAGCCCTTGGTCCTAACTACTCCGACGCCTTCCGAGCACCAGCCTGGCTGCAAAGACGATGGCCGCGGTCACGGCAAGGGCCGCCATGACTATTCCGAGTGCCTCCTGACCTCCAACTGGGAGGCCCGCGGCCGTATCAATGTTCGTGCCCTGGTTCCGTCCCCCCGCACCAGTACCGGCCAGCGGGACAGCTGCTGCAGGGGCGGAGGAACTGGCGCCGTTGGCACCTGGCCCATTGCCCGCTGCTCCACCTGCTCCACCTGCGGCTGTCGCCGTCGGGCTGTCGACGGTTGTTGCAGTCGGCGTCGCTGTGGCGGACCCTGATGCTGTCTCCGTAGCAGTTGGTGTGCTGGTTGCAGTCGCCGTCGCAGTCGCAGTCTCAGTCGGGGAGGCCGTCTCCGTGGGCGTTGCCGTGGCCGTCGGTGTGCCCGAAATGGGCGGTGTGGTTGCGGCTGGCGTGCAAGCCGGGTTGGTGATCACGTTTGTGTCCAGGGAGACCTGACCGTTACGGGCGAGAACCCGGCCCTCCACAACGGCGTTGGTCTCCGCTGTTATGGAGGTGAGGGCAAGAATGGAACCTTTGAAACTCGATGCGGTACCCAGGGTGGCCGAACTGCCTACCTGCCAAAACACATTGCAGGCCTGGGCGCCGTTGGTGAGGATGACGCTGCTGGCTGACGCGGTGATCAAAGTCGACGCCGCCTGGAACACGAAGACGGAGTTGGGGTTGCCCTGCCCGTCCAGGGTGAGCTGTCCGCTGAGGGCCAGCGAACTGGTGGACCTGTAGACACCTTCAGTCAACGTCATGCCCACAAGGTCCCCTGCAACGCTGGTGGTCAACGGCTGCCCTGCTGCGGCGTTATAGGCAGTGGTCAGGTCCGACTGCGCTTGCACCGCAACCGCATCTGCCGCGTGGATGGCCCCCGCCGTAATCCCTGGCGGAAAGCCTGTGATTGCAGTCCCGGGGCTGACGCCCAGGTCCCCCTGGAGGGTGGATGGGCCGGTGTTGGTCACGGCGGAGCCGGCGAGCACGGAGTAGGAGGTGGCAGTGCCCAAACCCACCGGCGTGGCAGCGAAGGCGGGTGACTGCTGCCAAACCAAGGCGACCGCCAGGATAACGGCTCCGGCTGCACCCCCTGCCATTGCTGTTTGCCGGCGCCGGGATGCCCCCGAGGTGTGTCGTTGTGACCCGCGTCGTTGCGCAGAGCAGTGTTGCATGGCAGTTCCTTCCCCCAGCGGGCAAACGCCCCAAAGCACTGCCTTACAAATTGTGAGGGAGCGATACCTGCGGACTCTACGCTTCAAACGGTGGTCCGCCTACGGTCTCCGCAAACTGCGGGAAGACCCCAGAGGAACCTGGGAACGGACGACGCGGTCCCTAGTCCCCATCGTGGCTGGTCAGGGCGGGCTCCCGCGCCAATCCCAGGCCCTTGAGGGCGCACCTGGAACCCAAAAGAATTATTCAATTCCCTGGATGTGTCGCGGTTGCAGAGCATTTCCGCCGAACGTTCCGTTCCTAACCCGCCGGCCGCAGCGACGTGATCATCCGCTTGATGTCCGCATACTCCGGCGTCCCCGCATACAGCTTCGCCTTCTCCAGGTACGGCAGCGACGGGTCGCCCGGCGTCAGGTTCAGCTCGGGGTTGTAGAACGCCCCGAACGTGGCGGCGTTGGGCGGCCAGTTGAAGAAGTGGAACATGTAGCAGGCCGAGTCACCTTCGGGAAGGGGCGCGGTGGTGATGCCGTAGGCCGCCGCCGGGGTATCCGGCGGGCCTGCTGCGATGTCGTTGCCGCGGGTTTCGAAGGTGTACCGCGGAACGGTGCCGTATTGCGCCAGCTGCGGCATCTCCTGCGATTCGAGGACCGAGTAGGGGTACTTTTCGGTGCACGTGGAGCCGGTGGCCATGTTGGTGCGCAGCGTCGCCAGCAGCCGCCCATCCTCGCTGGTCACCTCGGCGAATGCCCCGCCGCCCTCGGCCAGCTCCCCCGCCGGGTCCTTGATGTTCCATGTGGAGGGCAGGTCGAACGCCAGGTCGCCGGCCGCCGTGGTGTAGGTGGTCCAGGAAGCCGACGGCGAGGCAACAGAGGGGCCACCGGAGGCACTCGGCGAGGGTGCCGCCGTCGTCGTTTGCGTGCGGGTGGCGCTTGCCGTTGCGGTAACGCCCGACGACGTCCCCTGCGGTTGGCCGGCTTGCCCGCCGCACGCGGTGAGCAGCGAAAGCGAAAGAAGTAGTGCCGCGCCGGGCCACGCTGACCGTTTCATGACATCTACGTCCCCTTCAATGCACCCTGCGGTGCGGGCTGCTTCGGCGACCGGACCGCAACGATGGTGAACACGAAGGCGATGACTGCCGTGACCACCAGCAGCATGAGGCCGATGAAGTAGCTGTTGTCCGCTGCGTTGTAGGTGGCTCCCATGACCAGCGGCGGGAAGTAGCCGCCCATTCCACCGGCCGCGCTGACAATGCCGCTGATGCTGCCCACCTTCCCCTGTGGCGCGAGCCTGCCCACCCAGGCAAACACGCCACCGGCGCCCAGGCCGAGCGATGCCGCCATGGCCACGAAGGTGAGGCCTGCCGGGATCTCGCCGTCGGGCCGCAGGTTCACGATGAAAGCCAGGACCGCGATGCCCGCCAGCGACGTGAGGACCACTGGCTTGGACCCGATTTTGTCCGCGACCGCTCCCCCGATGGGCCGGAACAGGACCGCCGCCAGGGCGAAACCCGCAGTTCGGGTGCCTGCAGCAGTGGGATCGAACTGGTAGATATCCCGGAGGTACGTGGGCAGGTACGTGGCGAAGGAGACGAACCCGCCAAAGACGATGGCGTAGAGGAAACACAGCTTCCAGGTGACGGCGAGCCCGGCCGCGTCCTTGAGTTTCGGGATCACCGGCGCGGTGTTCCGCTTCCAGTCCGGGGACTCCTTCAGGTTGAACCAGATCACGGCCCCCATCACCACCAGCAGCCCGGCAATCAGCAGGTGCGTGGGCAGGTAGCCGATCCAGGTCACCAGACGCGGGGTCAGGAAGGCCGCCAGCGCGGTCCCGCCCATCCCGGCGCCGAAAACGCCCGTCGCGAAGCCGCGCCGTGAGGGTTCGTACCAGGCGGAAACGAAGGGGATTCCGACGGCGAACACGGTACCTGCAATGCCCAGCAAGAGGCCGGCGCCCAGCACCACGGCGTAGGAACCGAGGGTGCCGCCGAGGGCCACCAGCAGGACGGGCGGGACACTGCCAAGCAGGACAACCGTGAACATGACCCGGCCGCCGTAGCGGTCCGTGAGGGCGCCCATCACGATCCGGCCCAGCGCGCCCACAAAAATGGGCATGGCCACCAGCACCGCTGTGGAGGTTGGGTCCAGCCCCATCCCCTGGGTGTAGCGCGCGCCCAGCGGCGCCACGATGTTCCACGCCCAGAAGGCGGTGACCGAGGCGGCAGTGGCCAGGGCCAGGTTCCGTCCCTTGCCCGGGTGGGAGGTTTCAGTGGGCTGGGCGGCTGCGGCCATTGTCTTCTCCTCTCACCGGTTCCGGGTGTCCCGGTCCTGGGTCCCGACGGCGGACCAGCCGCGCCGGGCGCTGGGGGCGTTGGGATTCTGCGCGGCCTTGCCGCCCGCCCCGGTTCCGGCCCTCCGGCCCGGGCGTCCACCGGCCGCAGCACCTGCCTTCACCCGGTCCCGCGAGCGGTACACGATGTACGGGCGGAAGAGGTAGTGGAACGGTGCAGTGAAGGCGTGGACCAGCCGGGTGAACGGCCAGATGATGAACAGCGCCATCCCCACCAGCGTGTGCAGGTGGAAGGAGAACGGCGCGGCGGCCATGGCTGCGATGTCCGGCTGGAAGATGAACAGCGAACGGAACCACGGAGCCACGGTTTCACGGTAGTTGTGCGCGTGCTCGCCCTCGAACACGCTGACCAGCGTGGTCCACAGGCCGAACACGATGGCGGCAGTGAGGACCACGTACATGGTTTTATCGTTCTTGGTGGTGGCCATGAACACGGGCCCGGTGGTGCGGCGCCGGTAGATCAGCAGGACGATCCCGCCCAGGGTTCCCACGCCCGCGATCCCGCCCACGAACAGGGCGTTGAAGTGGTAGAAGTCCTGGCTCATCCCCACCGCCTCCGTCCAGGACATCGGGATAACCAGACCGAAGAAGTGCCCGGCGATCACGGCGAGCAGGCCGAAGTGGAACAGCGGCGAGGCGATCCGCAACAGCCTGGATTCGTAGAGCTGGGAGGACCGGGTGGTCCAGCCGAACTGGTCGTACTTGTACCGCCAGACCAGCCCGCCCGCCAGGACCACCACCATCACGTAGGGCAGGACACCCCACAGCACAGTGTCCAGGGCAGAGAGTTCGACGGCGGCTCCGGGCTGTGTTTCAAAAGGCAGCGTTTCAAAGTTCACCATGGTCAGGCCCCCTTCACGGGCAGCAGGCGCGGATCGTAGGGGTCAAGGCCAACCGCCTCGGTGGGTGGCCCGTAGCCCGCCATCCGCATCACGGCCTGTTCGTCGGCCGGCGACTTTCCGGGGAGCATGGCGCAGATGGCCGCCAGGATCCTGGCGTGCGGCAGCTTGTCCCGCAGCAAGCCGAACTTCAGCATCTCCAGGCTGGGCCGGTACCGGATCAGCAGCTCCCGCCCCGCGGAGAAGTCCACCAGCGCCGTGTATTCCAGCACCATGGGCAGGTAGTCCGGCAGCTCTCCCTGGGTGTCCACCAAAATGTCGCTTTGCCGGTAGGCCTTCTTGAAGCTGCCCAGCACTTCGCCGCGGCGCCGGGTGTCCCCGTCCGTCCAGTAGCTCAGGTGCAGGGCGTGGCGACGGCTGAGGTCGAACTCCCGCACGTAGTGTGCCTGGCTCTCCATCAGCGGCGTGGATTCCAGTGCGTCCAGCACCTCCTGGAAGGGTTCGACGGCGGCCGGGAACTCCGCGAGTGCGGCGCGCATGAGCGGGACCTTGGCCAGGAGGTCCTCGTCCGGGTAGGACAGGCACCACGCACCGGCCATGTACGCCACCTGGTCGCGGCGGCTCACGGCTGGTCCTCCGCCGCGGCCAACGTGCCCGGCTCCGGCCCCTTGTCCGGGAAAAGGCCCGGCGGTGCCCCCCGGCCGTCCCAGTTCAGCAGGTTCACCCTGCCCTTCAGGCTGGTTCCCGCTGATACCTCACCGCTGGTCTGCCGGTCGCGCAGGGCGTTGAACGTGTCCACCGCAACCGGCACCGGCCTGCCGCTCGCCTCACCGAACGGCGAGGAATCCTGCATGCCCGGGCCGCCGTCGAAATCCAGCGAGCAGCCCATCTCCTCCAGGTCGTGCGCCTGCTCCACGTGCGCCTTGGGGATGACGTACCGCTCGTCGTACTTGGCGATGGCCATCAGCCGGTACATCTCGTACATGGCCTGCCCGTCCATGCCCACGGCCTCGGCGATGGACTCGTCCGGATCGTTGCCCAGGCTGATGCCTCGCATGAACGCACGCATGGCCGCAAGCTTCTTCAGCACCGCGGTGACCCGGTCCGCGTCCCCGGCGGTGAAGAGCTCGGCGAGGTACTCCACCGGGATCCGCAGCGCATCAATGGCGCCGAACAGGTTGCCGTGGTCCTCGCCGTCGTGCCCCTGGTCCCGCAGCAGGTCCACCACCGGGGACAGCGGCGGCACGTACCAGACCATCGGCATGGTCCGGTACTCCGGGTGCAGCGGCAGCGCCACCTTGTAGACCTTGGCGAGGGCGTACACCGGCGAGCGCCGGGCGGCGTCGATCCAGTCCTCCGGGATGTCCTGCGCCCGGGCTTCGGCCTGGACGGCGGGATCGTTAGGGTCCAGCAGGACGTCCATCTGGGCGTCGTAGAGATCCTTCGGGTCGGTGACGGACGCCGCCGCGGTGACCGCATCGGCGTCGTACAAAAACAGCCCCAGGTACCGCAGCCGGCCCACGCAGGTCTCCGAGCACACCGTGGGGATCCCCACCTCCACCCGGGGGTAGCAGAAGGTGCACTTCTCGGCCTTGCCGGTCTTGTGGTTGAAGTAGATCTTCTTGTACGGGCAGCCGGTGACGCACTGCCGCCAGCCGCGGCACTTGTCCTGGTCCACCAGCACAATCCCGTCCTCCACCCGCTTGTAGATGGCGCCGGAGGGGCAGGAGGCCATGCAGGACGGGTTCAGGCAGTGCTCGCAGATCCGCGGCAGGTAGAACATGAACGTCTGCTCGTACGCGAACTTGATCTTGTCCTCGGACTCCCGCCGGACCTTCTCCACCAGCGGGTCCAGGTGCCCGTTCTCCGCGGAGCCGCCCAGGTTGTCGTCCCAGTTGGCGGACCAGGTGACCTTGGTGTCCTCCCCGGTGATCAGGGATTTGGGCCGGGCCACCGGAAAGTCGTCGCCCAGGGGCGCGTCCACCAGGGTTTTATAGTCGTAGGTCCAGGGCTCGTAGTAGTCCTTGAGCTCGGGCTGGACCGGGCTGGCAAAGATGCCGAACATTTTCTTCACCCGGCCGCCGGCCTTGAGCACCAGCCTGCCCCGCTTGTTCAGCGCCCAGCCGCCGCGCCACTTGTCCTGGTCCTCGTACCTTCGGGGATACCCCTGCCCGGGGCGGGTTTCCACGTTGTTGAACCAGACGTACTCGGTGCCTGCCCGGTTGGTCCAGGCCTGCTTGCAGGTCACCGAACACGTGTGGCAGCCGATGCACTTGTCCAGGTTCATCACCATGCCCATTTGAGCCATGACCCGCATCAGTACTGCACCTCCTGTGAGCGGCGGCGGACCGTGGCCACCATGTCGCGCTGGTTTCCGGTGGGGCCGAGGTAGTTGAACGCGTACGCCAGTTGCGCGTAGCCCCCGATCAGGTGCGAAGGTTTCACCAGCAGCCGGGTGACCGAATTGTGGATGCCGCCGCGCCGCCCGGTGGCCTCCGACTTCGGCACGTCGATGGTGCGCTCCTGGGCATGGTGCACGTACACCACACCGGCGGGCATCCGGTGGCTGACGATCGCCCGGGCCACCAGGACTCCGTTGATGTTCAGGCATTCCACCCAGTCGTTGTCCCTGACCTGGATGGAATCGGCGTCCGCCGGGCTCATCCACACCGTGGGCCCGCCGCGGGACAGCGAGAGCATCAGCAGGTTGTCCTGGTATTCGGAGTGGATGGACCACTTGGAGTGCGGCGTCAGGTACCGGACCACCACCTCCAGCTGCCCGTTCCGGCCGAGTTTGGGTTCGCCGAAGAGCCGGTGCATGTCCAGCGGCGGCCGGTAGATGGGAAGGGCTTCGCCGATGTCCGTGAGCCAGTCGTGGTCCAGGAAGAAGTGCATCCGGCCGGTGAGGGTGTGGAAGGGCTTGAGCCGTTCGATGTTGATGGTGAACGGGGCGTAGCGGCGTCCGCCGGTTTCCGAGCCGGACCATTCCGGCGAGGTGATCACGGGCACCGGGGCGGCCTGGGTCTGGGCGAAGGTGATGAACTTTTCCTCCGAGCCCTCGGCGAGGTCCGCCAGCTTCCTTCCGGTCCGGACTTCCAGGTCCTTGAAGCCCTGCACGGAAAGCATGCCGTTGGTGGTGCCGGAGAACGCCAGGATGGCCTCCGCCATTTTGGCATCGGTGTCCAGGGCCGGCCGGCCGTCCGCGGCGCCGCCGAGCATCACGCCGTTCGAGTGGCTGAGCCGGCTCAGCGGGCCGTCCAGTTTGTAGGTGACGTTCTTGACGGTGAAGCCCAGCTTGTCCGCCAGGGGCCCGACGGCGGCGAGCTTGTCCGCGATGGCCGTATAGTCCCGCTCCACCACGGAAAAGACGGGCATGTTCTGCCCGGGGACGGCGGGGATGTCCGGCTTCCGCCAGTCGCGGACCGTCCCGCCGGGCTGGGCCAGCTGGCCAGGGGTATCGTGCTGCAGCGGCACGCTCACCAGGTCGCGCCGGACGCCCAGATGGGTCCTGGCCAGCCGGGAGAACTCGCGGGCCAGCAGGTGGAAGGTGTCAAAGTCGGTCTTGGTTTCCCAGGGCGGGTCGATCGCCGGGGTGAACGCGTGGACGAACGGGTGCATGTCCGTGGAGGAGAGGTCGTGCTTTTCGTACCAGGTGGCGGCGGGAAACACGACGTCGGACAGCAGCGTGGTGGAGGTCATCCGGAAGTCGGCGGAGACCAGCAGGTCCAGCTTCCCTTCGGGCGCCTTCTCGTGCCATTTCACGTGCGTGGGTTTCAGCCCCTCCGCGTGGTCCTCGCCCAGGACGTTGTTGTGGGTGCCCAGCAGGTTCCGGAGGAAGTACTCGTTGCCCTTCGCCGAGGACCCGAAGAGGTTGGAGCGCCAGAGGACCAGGGTGCGCGGCCAGTTCTCCGGGGCATCCACGTCCTCGATGGCCGGGTTCAGGGTCCGGTTCTTCAGTGCGTCCGCGATGTAGCCGGGGGTGTCCTTCGCAGTGCCGGCGGCGACGGCGGCCTCCGCCTCGTCGGCGAGGTCCAGGGGATTGCGGTCGAACTGCGGGTAGAACGGCATCCAGCCAAGCCTTGCGGACTGGGCTATGGCGTCCGCGGTGTGCAGGCCGTCCAGGGCGCCGGTGGACAGCGGGGACTTCAGCGCGTCCGCGGAGTAGCCGTCCTGGCGCCACTGGTCCGTGTGCATGTACCAGTACCCGGTGCCGATCATGGTGCGCGGCGGCCGGGACCAGTCCAGGGCGTTGGCCAGCGACACCCAGCCGGTGATGGGGCGGGTCTTTTCCTGCCCCACGTAGTGCGCCCAGCCGCCCCCGTTCCGGCCCATGCAGCCGGTCAGCATCACGAGGGCCAGCACCGCCCGGTAGGTGGTGTCGCCGTGGAACCACTGGCAGATCCCGGCGCCCATGATGATCATCGACCGGCCCCTGGACTGCTCGGCGTTCCGGGCGAACTCGCGGGCCACCCGGATGCAGGCCTGCGCGGGGACGGACGTGATCTCCTCCTGCCAGGCCGGGGTGTACGGGGTGGCGGCGTCGTCATACCCCGCGGCCCACTCTCCGGGCAGCCCTTCGCGGCCCACGCCGTACTGGGCGAGCATCAGGTCGAACACCGTGGTGGCCAGCTGGCCCTCCACCTCGATCACGGGCACCCCGCGCCGGAGCACGCTGCCGGTGCCGTCCGCCTGCTCGAAGCACGGCAGCAGGATCTCGGCGCTTTCACCCGAGACCTCCCGCAGGGACAGTGCGGGGTCCATCCCTTCAAGGTCCAGGTTCCATCTGCCCTCTCCGCTGCCGGAGTAGCGGAATCCCATGGAGCCGTTGGGGACGGCCGGACGGCCGGCCTTCTTGTCGAACAGGACGGTGCGGAACGCCGCGTCCTCAGCCCCTGACTCCGCCGGGATGTCACGCGCGGTGAGGAATTTCGACGGCGTCAACGCGCCGTCGTCGCGCTTTTCCAGCCTGACCAGGAACGGCAGGTCCGTGTACTGCTTGACGTAGTCCGTGAAGAAGGGAACCTGCCGGTCCACGAAGAATTCCTTGAGCATCACGTGCCCCATGGCCATGGCCAGCGCGGCGTCGGTTCCAGCCTGGGCGGGGAGCCACTCGTCCGCGAACTTGGTGTTGTCCGCGTAGTCCGGGCTGACGGTGACCACCTTGGTGCCGCGGTACCGCACCTCGGCCATCCAGTGCGCGTCCGGGGTGCGGGTGACCGGAACGTTGGAGCCCCACATCATGAGGTAGCGGGCGTCCCACCAGTCGCCGGATTCGGGGACGTCGGTCTGGTCTCCGAACACCTGCGGGCTGGCCACGGGAAGGTCCGCGTACCAGTCGTAGAAGGAGGTCATCACCCCGCCGATGAGCTGGATGAAGCGGGTTCCCACCGCGTGCGAGACCATGGACATCGCGGGGATGGGCGAGAAGCCGGCGCAGCGGTCCGGGCCGTAGATCTTGATGGTGTTCACGTGCGCCGCGGCCGCGATTTCGATGGCTTCCTGCCAGGACACCCGGACCAGCCCGCCCTTGCCCCGGGCCTGCTGGTAGCGGCGGCGCTTCTCCGGGTCGGCGGCGATGTCGGCGAACGCCAGCACCGGGTCTCCCAGCCGGGCCTTGGCCTCGCGGTACATCTCCACCAGCACGCCGCGGGCGTAGGGGAAACGGACCCGGGTGGGCGAGTACGTGTACCAGGAAAAGGCAGCCCCGCGGGGGCAGCCCCGCGGTTCATATTCGGGACTGTCGGGGCCCACGGAAGGGTAGTCGGTCTGCTGCGATTCCCAGGTGATGATGCCGTCCTTGACGTACACCTTCCAGGAGCAGGAGCCGGTGCAGTTCACCCCGTGGGTGGAGCGGACCACCTTGTCGTGGCTCCACCGGTCGCGGTAGAAGATATCCCCCTTGCGGCCACCCTCCCGGAAAACTGCCCTGCCGTCGTCGGTCTGGTCCCACTTCGTAAAGAACCTGCCCAGCTTCAGCATTGCATCCGATGCCGGCCCGTCCACCCCCGCGACAAAACGCTCCTCAGCCATGCTGCCACCGTAGGTGCGGCGCGGCTGGTCCAGTAGGGTCTTTCGACTGGTTGCAGCTGCTTGGTGGCAGGACTAGGCTCTGGTCGCCTGCCGGGCGCCTGCGCCGGAGCGCTTCCCGCCCTAGGCTGGACTTCGGACACACTGGACAGGAGGCTGCGGTGGCTGAGACGACGTTAGCCAAGGCGGGCGTGGCGGAGCTGATGGCCGAACTGGCCGGGCTCGAGGACCCGAGGGCGCGCGAGGTGAACGAGAGGCACGGGGATGACCACGGCGTGAACCTCAGCAAACTGCGTGCCATCGCCAAGCGGCTCAAAACCCAACAGGAACTTGCCCGTGACCTCTGGGCCACGGGCGATACCGCGGCGCGGCTGCTGGCGCTCCTGGTTTGCCGGCCGAAGGCGTTCGGGCGTGGCGAACTGGATGCGATGCTGCGGGAGGCGCGGGCGCCCAAGGTGCAGGACTGGCTGGTGAACTACGTGGTGAAGAAGAACCCGCACGCCGAGGAGCTGCGGGTGGCCTGGCTGTCCGATCCTGATCCGGTAGTAGCAAGTGCCGGCTGGGCTTTGACAAGCGAGCGCGTGGTGAAGGCGCCTGACGGCCTGGACCTTGAGGGGCTGCTGGACGTCATCGAGGCGGAGATGAAGGACTCCCCGGACCGGCTGCAGTGGGCCATGAACACCTGCCTGGCCCAGATCGGCATTGTGCACCCCGGGCTCAGGGCCCGCGCGCTGGAGATCGGCGAGCGCCTGGAGGTGCTCAAGGACTACCCCACTCCCCCGGGCTGCACCTCACCGTTCGCCCCCGCGTGGATCAACGAAATGGTGCGCCGGCAGGCGGGGCACTAAGGGCCGTCACCGGAAGTCGGCCGTTGATTCCTTCGCCACTTCCAGAAGCGTGGTTTGGAAGGCAATCTCGGCTGCGGCCCGCACCCTGTCGTGACGGTGCGCGAGCAGGACCCGCCTTGAGGGTGCGGTAGTGCCCAGGGAGACGATGCTGACCCCCGGGTGTTTGTTGACGACGGCGGTTCGAGGCGCCAAGGCGATGCCGAGCCCCACGCTGACCATCGCCTGGGCTTCCTGGTAGTCATTGGCGTGGAAGGCGATCCGGGGGGTGAAACCCGCGGCACGGGCGCTTCGTTGGAGCACCTCCACCACCGGGTGCGCTTCCTCGCGGACAATCCACTCCTCATCGGCAAGGTCCGCCATGTCAACCTGCTTGCGCCGGGCCAGCCGGTGGTCCTTTCCCACAACGAGGGCGGTTGCGTCCTCGAAAACCGTGGTGAGGGCAAAGTCCTCGGCGTTGATCCTGCTCCATTCGTAGTCCCAGAGGAGGGACATGCCCACCTGCCCGTTCTCCAGCATCTCGACCAAGTCCTCAAAGCGGCTGCTGCGCACATGCAGCTCAATGGCAGGGTACTGGCGTTTGAACTTGCTGATGACCAAGGGAAGAAACGAACCTCCCAGCGTGGGGAAGGTTCCCATGGTGAGGCTGCCCCTGTTCAGCCCGGCGATTTCGGCGAGGTCCGCTTCGGCAGCCGCCATCTGCCTGAGGATGCGGCGCGTGTGCGCCGCCAGGACGTGGCCGGCATCCGTCGGTACCATTCCGCGGGTCTGTCGCTGAAGAAGCGGCTGGCCGATCTCCGATTCCAGTCGCCGCAGCTGCTGGGACACGCCTGACGGCGAGTACACGTGCTTCTCGGCCGCTGCCGTGATGGATCCGAGCTCCACCACGTCCAGCAGCAGTTCCAGCCTTCGAACATTGAGCATCGGCACGGACTCCTTTGAAGTGTTGCTTACATCCCCTTAAGGATTTTAGCCTGCACCTTCATCCACAGCCGAACGGGGACGGGCCGCACGCCGTCGGAGTCAAGGAAAGGGCTGCCATGACCTTCGAAATGCCCGTCCAGCCGCCATTTGATTGAAGTAAAAGTGCAAGACCCTGCAAAAAATAGCGTTTGTAATTCAATGATGGGGCGGATCACACTAGGTCCTAGCCGAAAGGCGGAACGGCCCACAGCAGGGCCCAGGAAGGTGTGAAAGCAATCATGTTTAGAATCCCAGCAGCGTGGATGCGGGGCGGAACCAGTAAGTGCTGGGTGTTCGAATGGGACAACCTCCAAGTCCCCGGAAAGAGCGTTGACGAAGTCCTCCTTCGGCTGTTCGGCAGCCCGGACAACCGCCAGATTGACGGCGTGGGCGGGGGAACCTCCACGACCAGCAAGGCTGTGATCCTTTCCCGCTCAGCCAGCGCCGAGGCAGACGTTGACTACACCTTCGCCCAGGTGGCCGTCGAGGAGCACAGGGTTGACTGGGGAAGCAACTGCGGCAACTGCTCAGCGGTGGTGGCACCGTACGCAATCGATCGGGGCTGGGTTGATGCCGGCCAGGAAACGACATCCGTGCGGACGCTGAACACGAACACCGACCAGCTCATCCTGCAGAAGGTTTCCACCCCGGACGGCAGGCTCCAGGAGACCGGTACCCTCATGATTCCGGGCGTTCCGTTCCCGGGGCTGTCCGTGGGCATGGGTTTCTTCGATCCTGCAGGACGGACAACCGGGAAGCTCTTCCCGACCGGAGAGCCGGTGGAGAAGGTGACGTTCGACGGGCGGGAAATCCCTGCCACCCTGATTGATGCCGGTGCGCCGCTGATCATCCTGGAGGCTGCTTCCGTGGGACTCACCGGGAATGAGACAGCCGGGGAGATCGATGGCCAGGCTGAACTCCTCGTGCACCTGGACGACGTGCGGCGGGACGCAGCGGTTCGAATGGGCCTGGCCGCCACGAGGGCCGAAGCCGAGCGTGCGATTCCGAAGCTCGCGCTGGTGGCCCGGCCGTCCTCGGATGAGGGAGCCGACCTGGTGGTCCGGATGCTGTCAATGGGCAAGCTCCACCCGGCGCTGGCGATCACCGGAAGCGTCGCCCTGACTATGGCTGCACAGCATGAAGGCACCGTGGTGCGGGACCTGATCTCCACCGACGCTTCTTCCGGGCTCGCCATGCGGACTCCTGCGGGCCTCGTCCAAACCTGGGCCGAGACCCGCGACGGTGTCCCGGTTGTGGGCACCCTCCGAAGTGCCCGCCGCTTGGCCGATGCAGAACTGTTGCTGCCAGAGACCTGGTAAGCGCGCAACCACAACAATCTGCCCCTCGCGCGCTCCTGGAAGGCGCTGCGCCGAGATAGGCACCCGATCAAAAGGATCATCTCAATGACGAGCAACAAGTCATCCTTGGAACCACCCGGAACCGCTCCGCAAGAGGCACTTGCCGGGCAGTACGAAGAAGCGGACCTGCCAGAGCCGCCCAAGCATTCCCGGCGGACCATCCTTTCAGCCGTCGGCGCCTTCGCGTTGCTGGGCACCGCCACCACGGTCCTCGGCGGAAGCCTGCTGAACCCGCCCTCCAGCACCGAGGACGGGGACTTCAGCGGCGAAACCCTGGAGTTCCTGATCCCCCTCGCGTCAGGCGGCGGAACCGATACCTGGGCACGTTTCATCGGCACCGAACTAACCAACTATGTTGCGGGCCGCCCCGGTTTTGCGCCCGTGAACGAGGCCGGCGGCGAAGGCATCCTGGGCACCAACAGGTTTGCCCGCTCGGCAAAGACAGACGGCACGGAAATCCTGGTGGGCACGGCATCGACCGTTGTCCCCTGGGTCCTGGGCCGCTCGGCCGTGAAGTATTCCTTCGAAGACCTCAAGCCCGTCGTCGTCAACGGCACCGGCGGGGTCATCTATGCCCGCGCCGAGGCCGGGGTGTCCGGTCTTCAGGACCTGATAAACCGGGATACGCCCCTGGAATTCGGCGGCATCAGCGCCACGGGCCTGGACATCACCACGCTTGTTGCCTTCGACCTGCTCGAAGCGGACGTGACAAGCACCTTCGGCTTTGAAGGCCGGGGACCGGTCAACCTGGCGCTCCAGCGCGGGGAAATCGACCTGGACTACCAGACCACCTCGGCCTACGGCTCAGCCGTTGCCGGCATCGCCAAGGAGGGCAAAGCCGTTGTGCTCATGTCCTTTGGCCAGCTGGACGGAGCAGGCAACGTTGTCCGGGACCCCAATTTCCCTGATGTACCCACAGTCGCCGAGGCCTACGAAACGCTCCACGGAAAGAAACCCGCGGGCGAGAAGTTCGAAGCGTACAAGACCCTGCTGGGACTGACCTACACCTACCAAAAAGGACTGTGGGTTCCGCAGGAGACACCCGAAAAAGCCTATGAGCTGCTCCGCAGTTCCAGCGAAAAGCTCGGGACCGACAAAGGCTTCCAGGAAAAGGCCGCCAAAGTCCTCGGCGGCTACCCCCTCGTCGCGGACACCGGCGTGGCAGACCGCGTCCGGGACGCCTACTCCGTCAGCAACTCCGTCCGGTCCTATGTCACAGGGCTGCTCGCGGACAAATACAACATCCACGTTGAATAAGGACCATCATGCTTGACTCCGCAATGGCAGCGCTGGCATCCCTCGCTGATCCCTCCCTCCTCATCATGCTCCTGATCGGCACCGTAGCCGGCCTCATCATGGGCCTCATCCCGGGGCTGGGCGGCACCGGCGCCGTCGCAATCCTCCTGCCCATCACTTTCGGCATGGAACCGCCCCAGGCGCTGGCCCTCCTGATTGGAGCCCTCGCCGTCGTCCATACTTCAGACACCGTTTCCGCCGTGCTGCTCGGCGCACCCGGATCCGCGTCTGCGAGCGTGACCATGCTGGACGGTTACTCCATGGCCAAGAAAGGACAGGCAGCCCGTGCCCTGACGCTGGCGTTCCTCTCGTCAATGGCCGGAGGCATCATCGGCGCAATCGGCCTGACCCTGGCGATACCGCTTGCCCGGCCTCTCGTGCTCTCCTTCGCCAGCCCGGAACTGTTCATGCTGACCGTCCTGGGCGTAGCCCTGGCCGCAGTCCTTTCGCGGGGAAACATCATCAAGGGTGTCTCCGCCGGACTCCTTGGCCTGGTCCTCGGCATGGTGGGAACCTCACCCACCACGGCCGAGGAACGCTTCACGTTCGGCAGCCTGTTCCTCGGCGACGGCCTGTCGCTCGTGGCCGTTGCCCTGGGAATCTTCGGCCTGGCCGAAATCGCATCACGTGCAAGCCAGCGGCGCGGACAAAGGGAAACAATAACCCTCGGCGGCGGCTGGGGCCAAGGCATCCGGGAATGGCTCAGCCACTGGACCCAGGTCATCCGCGGAGCGCTCATCGGCATCTGGGCCGGCGTCCTCCCCGGCGTCGGTGCCACCGCAGGAACCTGGCTGGCCTACGGACAGGCCGTTGCCACCGCCAAGGACAAGCGCCAGTTCGGCAAGGGCGATCCGCGCGGAATCGTCGGCCCCGAAAGCGCCAACAACTCCGTGGAGGCCGGCGACCTGATCCCCACCCTTCTCTTCGGCATCCCCGGCGGCGTACCCTCCGCGATGCTCCTCGGAATGCTCCTCACATACGGCATCCAGCCCGGTCCTTCGATCATCACCGAGCACCTGGACCTGATGTACCTGATCGTCTGGTCCTTCGCCATCGCATCCATTCTCGGAGCGCTCTTCTGCTTCCTCAGCGTCAAGCAGCTGGCAAAGCTGACTAAGGTCCCCTTCGCCGTCCTGGCCGCGGGACTCGTGGCCGTTATGCTCCTCGGCTCATTCCAGGAGGGCGGCCAGCTGGGCGACCTCTGGGTGATGATCATTTTGGGCGTCTTTGGCTGGCTGCTGAAGTCCACCGGGTTCCCGCGGGCGCCCTTCCTCATCGGCTTCGTGTTGGCAATCCCGCTGGAACGCTATTACTTCCTCACAGACAGCCTGTACGAAGGCTTCGACTGGATGGCCCGGCCCGGTGTCCTGGTCTTCCTGGCGATCCTGGTCCTTCCGATGATGTGGGCCTTCGTCAAGTTCATCCGCGCCCGCCGCCAGACCAACCTCGACGACGGGCACAGGGATGAGCAGCCCGAGGACGACGAAGCGCCCCTGAAGAACTCGACCTGGTCCCTGGCAGCATCCGGCATCTTCGCCGTCGCGTTTGCCGCAGCCCTCATATCATCGGCGTCCTTCTCACCCGAGGCCAGGCTCGTCCCCCAGCTGGTGAGCATCGGCGGACTGGCCTTCTCCGGGATCCTCCTCTTCACCGAAATTCGGGCAAGGGTCCGCACGAGGGCCGATCGGGCCGGCTGGACGCTCGATGCAGGCTTCGCATTGAAAACCTTCGCATGGATGACCGGTTTCCTGGCACTCACCGCAGTATTCGGATACCTCGTGGCCGTGACGGTTTTCATTCCCGCGTTCCTGCTGGTGGTCGCAAGGGCCCGCCTCAAGGTCGCGGTCATCTATACAGGGGTGCTGTATGTCGTGCTCCTGGCGCTCCCCTCCCTGCTGCCGATCGACCTGCCGCAAGGCTGGCTCAACACCCTTGTCTAGCAGTCCCTACCCCCTAAACCATTGGAGAAAGACAAATGACGGTACTCGTGGCCTATGCGCCCGCCCCCGAAGGACGGGAAGCACTCACGGAGGGCATCAAGGAAGCGCACCTGCGAAAGTCGGATCTGCTGATTGTCAATGTGGGCCGGGGACACCATGACCTCGACGATCACGAGATTGCGGAACTGGAAGGCAAGCTGTCCGATGCCGGGCTTGCCCTCACTGTCGAATCCTCCGTTTTGGCCGACCCGGGAGATGCAGTGATCCAGATTGCGCAGGACCGCGACGTCGAAATGGTAGTCATCGGCCTGCGGCACCGCTCCATGGTGGGCAAGCTCATTTTGGGAAGCACCGTTCAGCGGATCCTCCTGGACGCCACTTGCCCCGTGCTCGCCGTGCGGGCCGACAGGCTGTAGGTACAGGCACGACCTGCCGGACCCCCGTCCGGCGCGCGTGCCGCCGTCCACGCACTCCATCGCAACAGGAAGCCCGAGAGACGGGCGCGGAGGACGGCGCGCACGCACAGGAGGCAGGGCCATCTCCGGGCCCTGCCTCCCCTTATGTGGCCATCTTTTCCGATACGCCGGACGAAGGAATCTCAATGATGTTGTCAACGAGGAATCCCGTCCGGAGGCCCCGGTTCCCGCTGTAGTTTCGGCGCCTAATAGACACGCCCAACAGTCAGCCGTCGCCTTAACTGCAAGACCTTTCTCAAACCACGCTGCAGCCGCCTCACGCGGAGCCTCGGACAACGAACTATCTACACGCAAGAAACTGCTCCCCGGAAGTCAGAACTGAATTCCTCAGTCCAAACTCCGGGGAGCAGTTCAGTGTGCAGGGGGCGCTTCTTATGGGCTGGTTTGCGGCTTACGCCGGCTACTTTAGCCGAGCAGGGTGGCGATGAGTCGCATGGAGGAGGCGATGATGGCGATGAGGCCGATAGCGCCGAAGAGGTTTTGCCACCATTTGTTGCGGAGTTCTCCCATGATGGAGCGCCTGTTGGCCATGATGACGATCAGCACGCCGAGCATGGGGGCGATGAGTACGGTGAGGGATTGGGCGATGACGATCAGGGCCACCGGTGAGGACTGGAAGGTCAGGGTGATGATCAGGCCGAAGGCAAGGATGATGCCTGTGATGATGCGGGCTGTGGGTGATCCTGCTTTGGCCCCGCGGCCCAGGCCGTCGGAGAGCATGGTGCCGCCCGCGGTGGCGTTGGCGATCATGGATGAGAAAGCGGCTCCGGAGAGGCCGAGGGCGAAGATCTTGGCTCCAACGGGGCCCGCCAAGGGTGCGAAGACGGAGGCGAGGGCGTTGATGGTTCCGGCTTCGGCTCCGGTCTTTCCCAGGACGGCTGCGGCGACCATGATAACCAGGGCGGTCATGATGCCGGGTGCGACGATGCCGGGGATGGTGTCAACGAGGGTGATGTCGCGGTAGTCGGCGCGGGTGCGGCGGTGTTCCTTGATGCCGTAGGAGGTGTAGAAGGCGGCGTTGATGGAGAAGTTGGTTCCGACGAGGGCGACGATGAGGATTTCGCTTCCGGGCGGAAGTGTCGGGACCATGCCTTCCATGGAGCGGTACCAGTCGGGTTGGGCGACGACGGTGCTGGCGATGAAGGCCAGGCCCATGAGGACAACGATGACCAGCAGGGCCTTTTCGACGATGCCGTAAACGTTTTTGAGGGCCAGGACGAGGCCGACGGCAACGGTGCAGACAATGGTCCAGAGGACCGGGGACCCGCCGAAGACCAGGGACAGGCCGAGGCCGGATCCGACGGCGTTGCCGACGGAGAACATCAGCGTGATGCCAAAAACGCCGAAGCCCGCAAGGATTCCAACCCATTTGCCCAGGTGTTCTTTGATGGAGGTAATCAGGGACGTGGGTGTTGCGATGCCGAGCCGTACGCTCATGTCGGTGAAGAAGATCATCAGGATGGTGGAGACGGCGATGACCCACACGAGACTGTAGTCGAAGCGGCTGCCTGCCTGGACGGCGGTGGTGAGGTTGCCGGGGCCGAATTGCCAGGCTCCGACGACGAAGGCGGGGCCCATAAGGGCGAGGTAGCCCAGGAATGTACGGGGCTTCTTTGTGGTGCCTTGGGCCGGGTTTCCTTGCTTGGTTGCCATCTTTTCTTCCCTGGTTATGGGGCTGGTGATGGTCTTATTCTGCTCGCGCATCGGCGAGTCCTCCTTTTACAGCGACGTTGCTGGGGGTCGTCATCGACCGGGATGGAGAGTTTGAGGCTTGGAACGGGTGGCGGGCCCGCAGGCCCGCCACCCGGAAGGATCCGGGGCGAGTGGATCAGACGCTCGCGGTGACACTGCCCAGGTTCGCGGATTTGAGGGCCAGTGCGATTTCGTCGCCTGCGCCTTCGGCCAAGGGAAGCAGCGGCGGGCGGACGGTTGCGTGCTCGAGGATGCCGCGGGCGACGAGGCCCTCCTTGAGGGCGACGGTGCCTTCCATGTGGGAGCCTCGGTGGTAGACGTTCTTAGTCACGGGCAGCAGGCGGTCATGGATCGCGCGGGCTGCAGCATAGTCCTTGGCCTTACCGGCGGCGATGAGTTCCACCAGCGGCTCCGGGGCGAGTCCGCCGTAGCCGACCAGTGCCCCGTCGACGTCGAACATGGTGTGGAGCAGGTATTCATCATGGCAGGTGAGGATCTGCAGGTCTGGATAGTTCGCGCGCAGGACGGGGATCTCGGTGTCCCAGCGCTTCATGTTGCGGACGCCGTTCTTGGTGGCAAACACGCCTTCCTGGCCGGCGATCTCGAGCTGGGTTTCCAGGTCATAGGTGGCCTTGGTGGCATCCGGGTACTGGAAGAGGATCAGTGGCAGGCCGGAGGTTTCGTAGATTTCCTTGTAGCGGGTCTGCGGGGCGCCCTTCTGGTAGCCGAAGCGGAGCCATCCGTGGGACGGATAGACGAGGCCGGCCTCGGCGCCGGCTTCAACGGCACGCTTGGCTTCCAGGGCAGCGACGGTGTTACCTTCACCGGTAATGCCGGCGATGATCGGGATTTCGCCATTCACGGCGCTCTTGAACTCACGGATGACGAGCGCCTGCTCGTCCTGGGTGAGGAACGTTCCTTCCCCCGCGTGGCCCAGGACCACCAGGCCCTTGACGCCCTCGATGCTGGCCAGCCAGCCGCCGAGCCGGTGGATCGCGTCGACGTCGACGCTGCCGTCGCGGTTGAACGGGGTTACGGGTGCGGGGACCAGCCCACGGAGATCGATGGTCATTTGAGCTACCTCTGTCTTCTTTGATGGTCGGCAGTCCCGCTATGATGAGAACGTTTGCGGGAACGTTTTCAATATTGCAACGTGTTCCACCTCACTGTCAAGAGAAGGTTTGCAAAAAGGAGGAATAGAGTGTCTGGTACGCCCCTTTTGAAGAGGAGAACCGCCATGGAACCGGCCGCCCCCGGCACGATCGTCACGCTTAAGGACGTTGCTGCGGCCAGCGGCGTGAGCATCTCCACTGCCAGCCGCGCCCTGGATGAACGTATGACGTCGCGTTCCGCTTCTGCAGCCCACGTCAGGAAAATAGCCGAGGAGCTTGGCTATCGTCGCAACTCTTTTGCGTCCAACCTGCGTAGGGGTGAGACCCGGACCCTCGGAGTGCTCGTGCCGAGGCTCAGTGATACCGTCATGGCCCTCATGTTTGAGCAACTCGAGCGGGCAGCCTCGGACCGCGGGTACTTTGCCATGGTTGCTACCAGCGGCGATGATCCCGACGACGAACGCAGGGCTGCCGAAACACTCCTTGACCGCAATGTCGACGGGCTGATCCTTGCCACGGCCAGACTTGACGACGACCTGCCCCGGCATCTGCGTGAACGGGGCGTGGCGCATGCGCTGGTGCTGCGTACCGATGGGGTTAGCCCCTCGGCCCTCGGCGACGATGAGGTGGGCGGATACCTGGCGGTCAGGCACCTCATTGATCTCGGGCACCGTGACATAGCCGTTGTGACCGGGCCGTCATTCACCTCCACCGGGATTGGCCGCCTCGCCGGCGCGCGCAAAGCCTTGGAAGGAGCCGGCCTTAAGGCGCGTGAAGAATGGCTGATGGCCGCTGGTTACGGCATCGAAAGCGGGGTTGCCGCCGCGGAATCATTGCTGGCCAGCGATACGGGGCAACGCCCGACTGCGGTGTTCGCTGCCAATGACAACCTGGCAATGGGGGTCATCGCGGCCGCCCACCGCCTGGGCATCACCGTGGGAGACGACCTTGCCCTGGTCGGCTACAACGACATACCACTCTCGTCCCGCCTCTCAATCCCGCTCTCTTCCGTGCGAGTGCCCCTGGATCAGATCGCAGGCAACGCGATAGACCTCATCGTGAACCCCGGAAAAGAACCCAGGATCCGGAAATCCATGCCAACACTCATACCCCGCCAATCGAGCGGCCCACCCCGACACTCCGCACCACCCGTTCCCCACGTCTCCTAGGGCGCCATCAGCGGCGCCATCTGGACCTTGTCGCCTCAGCGCGGGAGATTCGCTCAAGGCAATAACGGCGATCTTTCACCGACGCACGCCCGTCAGGCCGCCGCAGGAGCAGCCGTTACCAGATCACCAGGCACAGCAACCAAAGCCATACCCGCCTCCCCTGGGTAGCCACGACCCTACAACGGCCGCGGAACTGAGCCCGGTAACAACATCAGGACAGCCACCATGAGGCTGCGCAGCCAACCGCAGACCCGGTGAAAGCCGACACCCGGGACGGCTTATCCCGGGCACCGCCCGCCGCAGCCGTATCCTGCTGGTGGCGGCCGCAACCACAATCCTGGGCGCCCTCCCGCCGGGCAACACCATCTTCAGCCCGGCAGCCGCCACGGAACCGGAGCCTGCCATGACAGCTGTTCAGATCATCCCACTCGCCATCCTCGTGGTGATGTTTATCGTCGCCACGAAGTGGCCGCTGAACATCGGGGTGATGGGGCTGGTGGCGTCCTTCGGCGTCGGCTACTTCATGCTTGGAATGACAGATAGGGAGATCCTGGCGGAGTTCCCCGCCAGCATCGTCCTGACCATCATTGGGGTCACCTACTTCTTCAGCATGGCCCAGCGGAACGGCACGATCGACATCATTGTCCAGACGTGCGTGCGCCTCGTGAGGGGAAGGACCCTGCTGCTTCCCTGGGTGTTCTTTCTCATGGCCGCTGCACTGACGGCACTGGGAACCTTTTCCCCCGCCGCCGTCGCCCTGCTGGCCCCGGCCGCCATCGGCTTTGCCTACGAATCCCGCATCCATCCCGTGCTGATGGGCGCCTTCATCATCAATGGCGCCCATGCGGGGGGCTTTTCCCCGTTGTCCGTGGCCGGCGTCCTGGTGCACGGGATTGCAGCGGAAAACGGCTTTCCCATTTCCCAAGGCTCGCTTTTCGCCGCGAGCTTTGCCGTCAACCTCATCCTGTCAGTCCTGACCATCGTGCTGTTCGCCCTTACAGGCAGGCTTCGCGACAGTAAGGGTGGCCAGCACGCGGATGTTGATACGTCACCTTCCGGGCGCCCGCATGGCCAGCAGATCGTCACTCTGGCCTTGATTGTGGTGATGCTGGTGTGCACGCTGGGCTTCCGCATGCCCATCGGTTTTGTTGCCCTTTCCGCCGGCCTCCTCCTGGCACTGATCAACATCAAGGAACACCAGACCTTCATCGGCGGCATCTCGTGGTCCACTGTCCTGCTGGTGGCGGGCATGATCACCTATGTCTCCCTGCTCCAGCACGTGGGAGTGATTGATACCCTCGCCGGGCATGCCCTGGCATTGGGCGCGCCGCTGGTCATTGCCCTCGTCCTTTGTTATGTCATCGGCGTTGGCTCGGCCTTTGCCTCCTCAACAGCTTTGCTGACTGCCTTCATCCCGTTGGCGGGCCCGCTGCTGGCCACCAGTTCCCTGAGCGCCTCCGGTACGGTCGCCGCCCTGGCCATCGCCGCCACAGTGGTTGATGTGTCCCCCTTCTCCACGGACGGTGCGCTGATCGTTGCCAACGCACGGGAGGATGACCGGCAGCGCGTATACCGCCAACTGATGGCCTACGCCGGCGCGGTGGTGCTGGCCGGCCCGCTGCTGGCCTGGGCCTTGCTGGTACCGATGGGCATCGTGTGAGCGGTCCGGGCGCCTCGCAGAATGGCGGAACCCCCGCGCGAGTCTAGCTCCAGCGCGGGGGCTCCCTTGCTTCCGTGTTGGGGAACGTGGAAACAGACAGCAATCTATCCGGTGATAGCTTCCGCCAAAGTCCAATTCGGCAGATCACCGCGAATATTGATCGAACCTTGAGCAGAACCTGAGAGTGCCCTTGGATCGAACTGCCTCTGATGCCCTACGTCCAGTCCGACGAGAAATCCAGCGGCGGCCACCACCGCGTCCGCGTGTGGACAGCGAACCTGCGTCCGGTGACCTCGGTGGGGTTGATCCGAACCAGGTGCTCCTTGAGGCCTGGTTCCCAAGGTTCACGGTCCGGGTCCGCAAGCTCCAGGGGCAAGACGCCGTCTTCCACGGGCTCGGGAATGCCTTTGACCACCACGCTCCACACCTCGGTGCTGTACGCGTTCAGCCCGTCCGTCTCCAGCGCCACAGCGGCCCCTGCGAGCAAGGAACGCAACTTGGTGCCAGGGGCAGTCCGAAAATAGAGTGCCTCCTCTGCCGCCACGATGTTCACCGGAAAAATCTCGGGGGCGGTCCCGTTGATGACCGCCAGCCTGCCGATGTACGAGGAGCGCAGGTACTTCCAGCACTCCGCTTCAGTGAGGACCTCGGTGTTCGATCCCGGCTGTGTCATGCCCATGGCCATGATCCTAGACTTGCCCGGCAGGCTGGCGCAGCTCCAGGTATTCCTTCAGCGCCATCCAGGTGGCCTGTTCCCGGCGGTTGCCCACGGCCCTCACCAGGGGTCCGAGAAGCCGCAGCGGGCCGTGCGGCTCCAGCCTCCAGACCCAGCGGAGCCTGCAGTGGTTTCCTTGCGGGGCGAAAGTCAGTCCGCCGGTGATGTCCAGGCCGGCAGTCCGGCTGTGCGATTTCAGCGAACGGGGACGGTTGAACCCCGTGCATTCGATGGTCACGCGGGAGCGGCGCCGCCCCTTCATGACGGCGGCGTACCGGGTCCCGAGCCCAACGGGCCCGGGCGTGAGCTTCTCCACCTGCATCATGCGTGGGTTGTAGAGGGGCTCGTTGGTTTCGTCCGCCACGAAATCGAAGACTGCCTCGATCGGGGCGGCGATCACTATTTCTCCGATGATCGGCTTCATCGTTCCCTCCAACGCCGCCGTCCGCAGGACCCGCGGCACGGGCCCTGCGAACAGCTTTGACTCAACCTGGCAGGAGCGGAAGTGCCGAAGGTCCCTCAGCCCTGGGGGGCCAGCTGCCTGCTTTCAGCAAGCCTGATCCAGGTGTCCACCACGGTGTCCGGGTTGAGGGAGACGGACTCGATGCCCTGGTCAACCAGCCACTCCGCCAGGTCGGGGTGGTCGCTGGGGCCCTGGCCACAGATACCGACGTACTTGCCGCGCTCCCTGCAGGCCCGAATTGCCATTGCCAACAGCTTCTTCACGGCAGGATCGCGCTCATCGAAGCCCCCGGCCACCACCGCCGAATCCCGGTCAAGGCCCAGGGTCAGCTGGGTCATGTCGTTGGAGCCGATGGAGAAACCGTCGAAGTAGTCCAGGAACTCGTCCGCCAGCAGCGCGTTGGACGGCAGTTCGCACATCATGATGACCTCGAGGCCATTTTCGCCGCGCCGCAGCCCGTTCTCCGCGAGGAGGTCGATAACGCCGCGGGCCTCGTCCAGGGTCCGCACGAAGGGGATCATGAGCTTGACGTTGGTCAGGCCCATCTCGTTGCGGACGAAGGACAGCGCCTCGCACTCGAGGTCGAAGCAGTCCCGGAACGAGGGATCGAGGTAGCGTGAGGCGCCGCGGAAACCGAGCATCGGGTTTTCTTCGTGCGGTTCGTAGGCGGGCCCGCCGATGAGGTTGGCATACTCGTTGGACTTGAAATCGGACATGCGCACGATGACCGGCTCAGGCGCGAAGGCGGCGGCGATGGTGGCCACACCCTCGGCCAGGCGCTTGATGTAGTAGTCGCGCGGGCTGTCATAGGCGGCGATCCGTTCCCGGATTTCATCAGCCACGTCCGGCGCCTGGTCCTCAAGGTTCAGCAAGGCTTTGGGGTGGATGCCGATCTGGCGGTTGATGATGAACTCGAGGCGGGCAAGGCCCACGCCGTGGTTGGGCAGCTGGGCAAAGGTAAACGCCTGTTCCGGCGTTCCCACGTTCATCATCACTTTCACCGGCGCCTCGGGCAGTTGGGTGATCCCGGTTTCCTCGACCGTGAAGTCCAGCAGCCCCTTGTAGATGACCCCGGTCTCGCCGTCGGCGCAGGAAACAGTGACCTCGACGCCGTCGGACAGCGCATCAGTTGCGTGGCCGGTTCCCACAACCGCGGGGATCCCCAGCTCGCGGGCGATGATGGCGGCATGGCAGGTCCGCCCGCCGCGGTTTGTGACGATGGCGGAGGCGCGCTTCATGATCGGTTCCCAGTCGGGATCGGTCATGTCCGCGACGAGGACGTCGCCCGTCTGGAATGCCGCCATCTGGTCGAGTGCGGTGAGGATGCGGACGCTGCCGGCGCCGATGCGCTGGCCAATGGCACGGCCTTCCGCCAGGACCGGGCCGGTTTCGTTGAGGCGGAAGCGGGTCTGGCTGCCGGGGGCACGGCGGGACTGCACGGTTTCCGGGCGTGCCTGCAGGATGTACAGGCCGCCGTCAATGCCGTCCTTGCCCCACTCAATGTCCATGGGCCGGCCGTAGTGCTTCTCGATGGCGACGGCGTGCCGGGCGAGCTGCTCGACGTCGTCGTCGCTGAGGCTGAAGCGCGAGCGCAGGGAAGCCTCCACCGGCACGAAGTCGATGGTGCGGCCCACTTCCTGGCTGTTCGTGTACGTCATCTGGAGGGCTTTCTCGCCCAGGCCGCGCTTAAGGATGGCGGGGCGGCCGGCCGCCAGGGCCGGCTTGTACACGTAGAACTCGTCCGGGTTCACGGCACCCTGGACGACGGCTTCGCCCAGGCCGTAGGAGGAGGTGACAAAAACGGCGTCCTGGAAGCCTGATTCGGTGTCCATGGTGAACATGACACCGGAGGACCCGACGTCGGAGCGCACCATCCGCTGGACGCCGGCCGAAAGTGCCACGTCGGCGTGCTCGAACTTGTGGTGGACGCGGTAGGCGATGGCCCGGTCGTTGTACAGGGACGCGAAGACGTCCTTGATGGCCTGCAGGATGTTCTCGATGCCGCGGACGTTCAGGAAGGTTTCCTGCTGCCCGGCGAAGGAGGCGTCGGGCAGATCTTCGGCGGTCGCACTGGACCGCACCGCCCAGGAGAGGTCCGCGGAGCCGCCGTGCTTCTCGACCAGCTGCTGGTAGGAGTTCCGGATCTGTTCTTCGAAGTCCGGGAGGAAAGGCGTCCCGCGCACCAGGGACCGGATCTCCTGGCCTGCTGCGGCCAAGGCCGTCACATCATCAGTATCCAGGCCCACCAGCCGGTCGGCGATCTTCTGGTCCAGGCCGGAGTCTGCCAGGAAGCGGCGGTAGGCGTCAGCGGTGGTGGCGAAACCGTCCGGCACCTGTACGCCGGCGGAGGTCAGGTTCTGCACCATTTCGCCGAGGGAGGCATTCTTGCCGCCCACCCGGTCCAGGTCCTTGAGCCCGAGTTCGGAGAACCACAGGATGTCTGTTGTCATAGTTGCTGCTCCTTTGCAGAGGGTCGCGCACCTACCCGCATCCGCGCACGGCGGACGCGCGTAGGTGCGCACAGTTCCTGTCCACAGTGTCAGGTCTCCAAAAGTCCTGCCACATGACGTGCGCCACACTGGACTTGTGAAACTTTTCCCTAATGCTTGAGGTTCATCTTCTGGAGGATGGTCGCCGCCATTTCCTCAATGGACACGCTGGCCGAATTCAGGTACGGAATCCCGTAGGACTCGTACAGGCGCTCCGCGCTGCGCAGCTCGAACCCGCACTGGCGCAGGGAAGCGTAGGGGGAGCCGCGCCGCCGTTCGGTGCGGACCTGGCTGAGCCGCAGCGGATTCGTGGTCAGGCCGAAACACTTCGAAACAAAGGGCCTCAGCGGTTTCGGCAGTCCTTCCCGCTCAAAGTCCTCGTCCACCAGGGGAAAGTTGGCGGCGAAGATCCCGTGCTGCAGGGCCAGGTACATGGTGGTGGGGGTCTTGCCGCACCGGGAGGGGGCCACCAGGATGACCTGTGCCTTCTCCAATGCGCGCAGGCTCTGGCCGTCGTCGTGCTCCATGGCGTACTCCACCGCGGCCATCCTTGACTGGTATCGGGCAGCGTTCCCCAGCCCGTGCGCCCTGCCCGGTTCCCCGCTGGCCGGCGTGCCGAGCCCCTGTTCCAGGACTCCAATATGGGTCCCGATGAGGTCCACGACGATGCCCTGGCAGGTGCCAAGGATCTGCCGTATTTCGCCGTTGACCGCCGTGGAAAAGACAATGGGCTGCAGGCCCTTGGCAGCGAGGCCGTCGATGGTCTCGACGACGGAACGCGCCTGCCCCGCGTTGGTGATGAACGGGATTGTTACGCGGTCGAAATTGTTCACGGGAAACTGCGTCAGCAGGGTATTGCCGAGCGTTTCCGCAGTGATGCCGGTGCTGTCCGAGAGGAAGTAGACGGGACGGAGATCGCCGCTGCTCATGGTGCTTTTCGGACTTCCACGGCGGCGGGAAGTATGAGCCGCGGGTCATGGCGGTAGAACGTCATGGGATGCCTTTCGTTCAGCGACGGCGGGGAACGGGTCCGGGCGGTGATGACATCGAGTTTACGGCGGCGGTGGCCCCCCTCGGCTCCGCGGGCGGTTACGTGCCCTGCCCCGGCGGGCGGATGATCCGGCGCCGGGTGGCAGCCGCGATGGCCGCCGTCCGGTTGTCCACGCCGAGTTTCCCGTAGATGTGGACCAGGTGCGTCTTGACCGTCGCCTCCGAAATGAACACCTGTTTGGCAATGGCGCGGTTGGAAAGCCCGGTGGCCAACAGCTCCAGCAGCTGGACTTCTCGCGGGGTGAGGGAGGTGGCCGGGTTGGTGATCCGCTTCATGAGCAGGGCCGCCGCCCGCGGTGCAAGGACGGTTTCCCCCGCTGCGGCCGCGAACACGGCCTGCCGGATCTGTTCCGGCGGCGCGTCCTTGAGCATGTAACCGCTGGCCCCTGCCTCCACGGCGGCCAGGATGTCCGCGTCCGTGTCGTAGGTGGTGAGGATCAGGACGGGCGGCGGCACCGCCAGCCTCCGGATTTCGGCGGTGGCCGCTACCCCGTCCATGCCGGCCCCCATCTGCAGGTCCATGAGGACAAGGTCCACTCCTTCGCCCAGGACCGTGAGCCGCGCCAGTTCCTTCAGCGCAGCCGTGCCGTCGGCCGCTTCCGCAGCGACGGAGATGCCCTCAAACTCTGTGAGCATGGCCCTCAGGCCGGCCCGGACCACCGGATGGTCATCGACCAGCAGGACCCGCACGCTACTCATCGGCGCCTCCCAGGGAGGTGTCATCGAGCGGCAGCCGGATGGCCACCACCGCCCCTTCCCCCGGCACCGCCTCCAGTTCCAGCGACCCGTGGAGTGAATTAACCCGTTGCTGCAGCGAGCGCAGGCCGAAGCCGCTGCCGTCCGCACCGCCGTCGTGCGCTGCACGGACAGCAAGGGACGGGTCAAAGCCGATGCCGTCGTCGTAAATGTCCATGGTCACCTCAGTGCCCAGGAAGGTGAGGGTGACGACGGCGGTGCTGGCGCGGGCGTGGTCGCGGACGTTGGCGAGGCTGGCCTGTGCGGCACGGAGCAGGGTGACCCGGTACGGCTGCGGCAGTTCGACGGGGTCGCCGTCCACTTCCAGCCGGCAGCGGAGAGGCATCCCGCGGGCGGCGGCACCCGATTCAGTGTTCTCGCACAGCCGGCGCAGGGCCTCCACCAGTGTTGTTTCGTGCAGTTTGCGGCGAGGACAGGCCGCGGACAAAGCTGCGCGCTTCGGCCAGGTTGTCGGCAGCCGTCTGCTGCATGAGGGCCACCCGGGATGCGGCAGTGCCCCGGTCCCCGTCAGCCAGCGACTTCTCCGCCGCGCGGGCAAGCAGGACGATGCTGGAAAGGCCCTGCGCCAGCGTGTCATGGATCTCCCGGGCCAGCCGCTCCCGCTCCGCCAGCACCCCGGCCTCGTGCTGGGATGCTGCCAGTTCCTGCCGGGTCCGGCGCAGCTCGTCCGCGGCCCGCCGCTGGTTCTCGGCCTCACGGTAGAGGGCGACGTAGGCAAGGCCGGTGATGACGGCGAAGACGGCGCCAAACAGCGGCCCGACGACGGCTGCCACGTGCGGAACCGGCTCACCGCTGGCGGACCACTGGGAGGCAATGACCGCCGCTGTCATCAGCGCAATGGTCAGCAGCGCGGCGGGCCGGGGCAGCAGGTGGACGTGCAGGAAAAACAGCGGGAAAGCCAGCCAGGCGAACTCGGCGCTTCCCATCAGCAGGAGGGCCCACAGTGCCGTCACCGCGGCCAGCCACTGGATGCCGTGACGCCGGGGGTCGAAGGTGGTCCGGCCTGCGGCAAAGCGGTGTTCCAGGACAGTCCCGGTGAGGTAAACGCCGGCCAGGAGAAGGGCAACTCCGGCCCACAGAAGCGGGAAGGATCCCGCGGATCCCGGTGCAAGCAGCCGGACCACGCCCACCACCAGCAAGGTTGCGAACCCGGTGTGCAGCGCCACCCTCAGCACCCGCAGGATCGCTTCGGATGACGCCGATTCGACGGCGCTCAGCGGATCCCGCGACACACCCTCCCCGGGTGCGCTGAAAGGGGGCAGTGGCGGCGCGGCGGGCATTTCACCAGCTTATGCCGGGCTGGCCGGCGACGCGTCAATCAAAAGGTTGACGCCCGGGTCCACCATTCCTCCTCCGCGGCTCAACTGGCTGCACGATTGCCCGGGCGCCGCCGCGCGGAACAGTGGATTGGGACCTCCTTCCACAGATCCCTCCCTGCAACTCCCTACCGAGAGAAGAACAACGTGTTCCTCGCACTCCGCGACATCCGTTTCGCCAAGGGCCGGTTCGCCATGATGGGCGGCGTGGTGGCCCTGATCACCCTGCTGCTGGTCATGCTGTCCGGCCTGACTGCCGGGCTGGCCGAGCAGTCCACTTCCGCGATTGGCAAGCTGGGTGCTGCTGCCGGTTCGCCGGTGGACACGGTGGTGTTCGGCGCACCCGGTTCCAGTGTTCCCACGGCCTCCTACACTGACAGCTCAGTCACCGCCGCCCAGGTGGACACCTGGAAGCACCAGCCGGGTGTTGGCTCGGCCGAACCGCTGGGCATCACCCAAACCCGCGCCCAGGGTGCTGCCGCCGGCTCGGGCACGGCCAATGTGGCCGTCTTTGGTGTCGCTCCCGGAAGCGGGCTGGCGCCGTCCGACGTGTCAGCCGGCACTGCGGTGGTGGGCGCTTCGGTGGCGGAGGCGCTGTCCCTCAGGCAGGGCGACGCGCTGGACATCGGCGGCGTGGAACTTTCCGTCAGCGCCGTCGTCGAGGACCAGTGGTACGCCCACACGAGTGTTGTGTGGACGGCGCTTCCAGCGTGGACCGCGCTGGCACACGTGTCCGACGGCGGGCAGCTGGCCACCGTCGTCGCCGTCACCCATGCGGACGGTGCCGCCCCCGATGAAGCCGCAGCCAACGCCGCGGCCAACACAGTGAGCGCCTCACGGACCGGCTCGTTTCAGGCGCTGGGCTCGTTCAAGAGCGAGAACGGCTCCCTGACCCTGATGCAGGCTTTCCTGTACGGCATCTCGTCCCTGGTGATCGTGGCGTTCCTGACGGTATGGACCATCCAGCGGACCCGGGACATTGCCGTCCTGAAGGCCATGGGCGCCCCCGGCTCCTACATCCTTCGGGACGCCATCACCCAGGCCGCACTTGTCCTGGTGGCGGGGGCGGGCGCCGGCGGGATCCTGGGTGTTGCCGCCGGGCTCCTTGCCGCCCAGGCTGCCCCGTTCCTGCTCACGGCAGCCACCACGCTGGTGCCCGTCGTCGGAATTATTGCCCTGGGACTCGCCGGCGCGGCCCTCGCGGTGCGGCGCGTCACCACAATCGATCCCCTCCTCGCCCTCGGCGGGAACTAGAAAGGACAAACCATGAACACCATGCAGTTTCCTGCCTCCGGGCCCGCTCCCCTGAGCCTGGCCGACGTCACCCTCGAATACCCGGACGGGGGCGGAACAACAACGGCCCTGGACCGGGTCAGCCTCACCGTGCAGGCGGGGCAGCTGGTCTCCCTGGTGGGGCCGTCGGGGTCCGGCAAATCAAGCCTGCTGGCCACCGCCGCCACCCTGGTCCGGCCCACCCGGGGACAGGTGACCATCGACGGCACCGATACCGCCGGGCTCAGGGACAGGGACCTTACCGCCCTGCGGCGCGGCAAGGTGGGCATCATCTTCCAGCAGCCCAACCTGCTCCCCTCCCTGACGGCCGCCGAACAGCTCATCATCAGCGACCATTTGCGGGGAAAGCCCGCCAAAGCGGCCGGCAGGAAAGCCGCCGAACTCCTGGACGTGGTCGGACTGTCCGCGAGCGCCGGCAAACTGCCGCACCAGCTTTCCGGCGGCCAGCGCCAGCGGGTGAACATCGCCCGGGCACTGATGGGGAACCCGAAAGTCCTGCTGGTGGACGAGCCGACGGCAGCCCTGGACCACGAACGCAGCACATCGATCATCCGACTCCTGCGCGAGGTCACCTCGGAATTCAACGTGGCCACGGTGATGGTCACCCACGACACCGAATTCGTGCCGCTGACCGACGTTGTGGCCACCATGCGGGACGGCGTCCTCACGGCCCCGGTCCTGACGGGCGCCTGAAAACATGCAGGGGCGCGAACCCCGGCAGCCGCGTCCCGCCGTCGCCCTATTCACCGAGGTGGTGGATCGTGAAGGCGGCGAGGAACCCCAGGGAGGCTGTTAATCCGGTGAGGTTGTGGTGCTCCTCGAAGGCCTCCGGGATCATGGTGTCCGCCAGCATGGCCAGGATGCCGCCGGCGGCCACCGCGGTGATGAACGCCACCACTGCGCCGGGAGCGTTTTCCAGCGCGACGTAGCCAATAAGCGAGGCCACCCCGCACAGCACGGCGATGCCGCCCCACAGTCCGAAGACATAGCGGGCACTGCGGCCGGCCTTCTTCATGCCGGCACTTCCGGAGAGGCCCTCGGGGACGTTGGAGATGAAGACGGCGGCCATCATGGCCGGGCTGACGGCTCCGCCTGCCAGCATGCCCACGCCCAGGACCACGGATTCCGGGACGCCGTCCAGGAGGGCACCGAAGGCAATGGCGGTGCCGCTGCCGGGATTTTCCGCCTCGGACGGCTGCTGGTTCCCGGAGCGTTTCCGATGCTTGGCTCCGGCCCGGGACAGCGTCATGTTGGCTGCGACATACACCACGGAGCCTGCCAGGAAGCCGGCCACCGTGGGCCACAGCCCGCCACCCTGCACGGCCTCGTCCACCAGTTCGAAGGCCAGGGCCGATATGAGCACGCCTGCCCCGAAGGACATGACGGAGGAGACCAGCTTGGCCGGCAGGTTCCAGCGCCAGGACAACGCCGCCCCCAGGACCAGCGCCCCTCCGGCGGCCGTGCCCCATAACAAAGCCTGCAACCACAGCAGCATGTGCACCACTTCCCGCTCCCCCCGCGGGAGCCGTCCGACCCAGTGAAGCCGGTTCCGGGTCCGGAAGCCGTGCTTGCTGAGACAGCCAGAGTAGTGGAACCGGCCGCGGCACCAAGAATTGATGGGATCTTGAGTTAAACCTTGCTGGCCGTTGACGTTTGGGGTCCACGCTGGAGCCATAGCATCAACCAGCTTGTGGGGAGAGCAGGAAGCCATGGGAGACCAAACAGCTTTTGACGGCGACGTCATTGCCGTAGGAGGCGTCCTCACGGATCAGCATCCGGTGGACTTCCGCACACTGGGGCTTGCCGGCTGCATTGACCGGCTCACCGGCCCCCTCCGCCAGCACGGGACCGCGGTCCGCTGGGATACTCCGCACTGGGGCATCGAGATTCCGGCGGACTGCGCGTCCCTCCTCTACCAGTCGGCCCGCGAGGCCCTGAGCAACGCCTATAAATACTCGGACGCGTCCCGCCTGACCGTCCAGCTCGCCGCCGTGGACCACGGGATCCGCCTGGTGGTGTCCGACGACGGCACGGGCTTTGACAGCGAGCTCGCCACCTGCGGGCGGCACCACGGCTACGGACTGCGGCTCATGGCGGTGGCCGTGCACGAAGCGGGCGGCTCGTTGGATATCCGCTCCAGTCCGGGGCACGGCACCAGCGTCACGGTGACGCTGCCGCTCGATTAAAGACTCGGATGCCCGCCGTACTGGGACAGCGGGCATCCGTAATCATTGGCGCGTCACTGGCTCGGGGCCGCCTACCTGGTGAGCTTCTCCTCATCCAGTTCAAGGTCGCCGATGTGGCCGGGCGCGTTCGCGGCCAGGACGCGGGCAACGAAGGCGCTGTACTCCTCCATGTAGTGGCGCAGGAACTTGGCGGTCCCCTCATCCTTGACCTCGCCGCCCTCACCGAACACGGCAGCGCTGTAGTGGATGTAGGCTTCCGGGGCGTTCAGCTGCGGGGCGTCCAGGAAGCTGAGGACGCTGCGGAACGAGGACTGCATCACCGCAGTGCCGATGCTGCCCACGGATGCTCCGATGATGCCGGTGGGCTTGCGGGCGAATGAGTTGGTCCCCCAGGGCCGGGAGCCCCAGTCGATGGCGTTCTTGAGGGCCCCGGGGATGGAACGGTTGTATTCGGGGGACACAAAAAGGATTCCGTCCGAGGCTTCGATGGCCTCCTTGAGGGCGCGGCCTTCGGGCGGAAAGTCGGCGTCGTAGTCGTAGCTGTACAGGGGTAGGTCCCTGATGGGAATCTCGGTGAACTCCAGCTCCTCCGGAGCCAGTTTGATCAAAGCCTGGGAGAGGACCCGGTTGATGGAGCCGGTGGCGAGGCTCCCCACGAAATATCC
Organism: Pseudarthrobacter oxydans; assembly: GCF_034258515.1. Lineage (NCBI taxonomy): Bacteria > Bacillati > Actinomycetota > Actinomycetes > Micrococcales > Micrococcaceae > Pseudarthrobacter > Pseudarthrobacter oxydans. Next base: position 3,972,773 of record NZ_CP139438.1, read on the forward strand.
GATTTTGAACGGTGCCATGAGTGTTCCTTCCAAGGGCCGGTCAGCGCCGGCCGTCCATGTTTTTTTGGAAAAGGTGCCGCCGCGGCTGGACGGCGCGTGATGCCCACTGCCCCACCAGTCCAGCACAGAAGTCCGGGAGCTTCCAGAGCGGGAAGCACGCCCTTTCGACTGGTGGGTGCCCCTTGCGGTCCGCCTGCTCCGGAGCTATTTTTGAAACGAATCAGAAAACGGTTTCCCACGGCACCATCACACGACGAATTGGATGACATGACGGACAGCACCCCCATCAGATGGCTCGACGGCGAGGCCCCTGCACAGCTCAGCGGCGGAACCACCTGGGGAATGCCGTTTGCCCGCGGCTCCGTCCCCGCCGCAGCGGCCCTTTCGGTCACGGACGCCAGTGGGGACGCGGTCGCCGCCCAGGCATGGCCCCTGGCCACATGGCCGGACGGTTCCCTCAAGTGGGCCGGCATCGCGCTTCCCGCCACGGACTCGCCGTCGGCGGCTTACCTCGTTAGGTCCGACGGCGGCGCGTCACCCCGCGAAGGCAACCTCCCGCCGTCGGACGTCACCAACGTCGCTAGCGGCACCAACGTCACCGTCACGGAAACCGCTGACACCCTCACTGTGGACACCGGCACCCTCCGGATGGTGCTCAACCGCAGCGGCTCCACCCTGTTCAGCAGCCTCACCCGCAACGGCGCCGACGTGGCACGGGACGCCCGCCTGGCCAGCCTCGTGCAGGACGCCCTATCCGAGGGTGCCGGCACCTTCAGCCGGGAAGCCTTCACCGGCGAGGTCACCGAAGTCACGCTTGAACAAAGCGGACCCGTCCGCGCCGTGGTGCGGCTGGAGGGGCACCACCGGCCTGACGCTCCCGGAAGCAGCCGCCGGGAGTGGCTCCCGTTCGTGGTCCGGTTCTACTTCCATGCCAACGCCCGCAGCGTTCGGATGGTCCACTCCTTTACCTGGGACGGCGACGCGGAGCGGGATTTCCTCGCCGGGCTTGGCGTCCGGTTCAGCGTGCCGCTGGAGTCCGGACTCCATGACCGCCATGTCCGGATGGCAGGGGCCGACGGCGGCTTCCTCACCGAAGGGGTCCGCGGCCTGACCGGTCTGCGGCGGGACCCCGGCGAGGACGTCCGCCGGGCGCAGGTGGAGGGCAGGCCCACCCCGCCGCCCGCGGCATGGAACCCGGAGGTGTCGGACCGGCTGCATTTGATCCCGGCGTGGAACGACTTTACGCTCAGCCAGCTCAGCGCCGACGGCTTCGAGCTGCGCAAGCGCACTGGGACCGGCCACGCCTGGGTGGACATCTCCGGCGGAACAAGGTCGGCCGGTTTCTGCTCGCTGAGCGACTCACGGGGCGGTTTCGGTGTGGGCATCAAGGACTTCTGGCAGTCGCACCCCGGCCAGCTGGACATCCGGGACGCCACCACTGATGAAGCCACGCTGACCGCGTGGCTGTACTCCCCCGAGGCCCGGCCGATGGACCTGCGCTTTTACCACGACGGCCTGGGCCAGGACACCTTCGAGGAACAGCTCGAGGGGCTCGAAATCACGTACGAGGACTACGAGCCGGGATTCGGCAATCCCACGGGAATTGCCCGCACGTATGAGTTGACCCTGTTTGCGTACGAGGGCACGCCGTCAACGGAAAGCCTGGCGGCCGATGCCCTGGCCGCCTCCACCCCGGCCCTGCTCCAGGCCACTCCGGAGTACCTGCACTCCGCGGGCGTCTTCGGCGACTGGGCTCCGGTGGACCGCAGCACTCCTGCCCGCGCGGAGCTTGAGGCCCATCTGGACTTCCTCTTCGATTTCTACGCCGGCCAGGTGGAGCAGCGCCGCTGGTACGGGTTCTGGAACTACGGCGATGTGATGCACACCTACGACTTTGACCGGCACGTATGGCGGTATGACGTGGGCGGCTACGCATGGGACAACTCCGAGCTCTCCCCCGACCTCTGGCTCTGGTACTCCTACCTGCGCTCCGGCCGGGCGGACATCTTCCGGTTCGCCGAGGCCATGACCCGGCACACCGGGGAGGTGGACGTCTACCACCTGGGGCCGTGGCGCGGCCTCGGCTCCCGGCACAACGTCCAGCACTGGGGCTGCAGCGCCAAGCAGCTCCGCATCAGCACGCCTGCCTACCGCCGTTTCTACTACTACCTGACCGCGGACGAACGCACCGGGGACCTGCTCACCGAACTGGTGGACAGCGACCGGAACTTCCTGGGCCTGGATCCCGTGCGCAAAGTCCGGCCCGACGCCGACAGCTACCGGCCGGACCGCGGCGCCCTGGGGGTGGGGCTCGGCACGGACTGGGGCTCGCTCGCCGCCACGTGGCTTACGGACTGGGAACGCACGGGCAACCCCCGTTCCCGGGACCGCCTCTTGGGCACCATGGCGGACATCGGCGCCCTCAAGTACGGCTTCCTCACCGGCGAGGCGCTGTATGACCTGGACAAGGGCCGGTTCGACACCGGCCGCGAGCTGATCCAGGTCTCCCACCTCAGTGCCGTGTTCGGCCTGGTGGAGATCTGCAGCGAACTGGTGGACCTGGTCCCCGATCCGGACTTCGAGCGGGCGTGGCTGCAGTACTGCCGGCTCTTCCTGGCCACGAAGGAGGAACAGGTGGAAGCCGTGGGCCAGCCGCTTGAGGGCATCTACCTTACCCAGGCGCACAGTCGGCTGACCGCCTATGCTGCAGCCCGGCTGAACGACCCCGAGCTCGCTGCCCGGGCCTGGGCGAGCTTTGCCGAAGGAGGCGAACACCTCAACCATGGGTCGGCGTTCACGCTTCGGAAGATCGAGCCGCCGCATGTGCTTGTGCCCGTGGACGAGGCACCCACAGTCTCCACCAACGATGCCTCCCAGTTCGGCCTGGCGGTGATCCAGAACCTTTCGCTGATCGGCAGGCACCTCCCCGGCTGACCCCCGCCCCCACGCACAACCGCCCCACCACCCATCCCAACTAGGTAGCGCCAAGTGTCGTTTTGAAGCTCCAAAACGACACTTGGCGCTACCTAGTTGGGGGTCTGGGAGGGGTGGTGGGGAGCCTGCAGGCGGAGCAGACTTATAGCTACTGATGACCTCAGTTACTTCATGGAATTCGGTTCAGTCGAAGGAGACGTGATGAGCACGAAAGTGGAGAAACGGATTGTGGTCGATGTACCGGTCAGCACCGCCTACAACCAGTGGACCCAGTTCGAGGAGTTTCCCCGCTTCATGGGTGGCGTGGACAGCGTGACCCGCCTCGGCAATGACCGACTCAAGTGGGTGGCCCACATCGGCGGGGTACGGCGGCACTGGGAAGCCAAGATCCTTGAGCAACTTCCCGGCCGGCGGGTGGCCTGGGCTGCGACTGAAGGCGTAACCAACTCGGGCGCCGTCGATTTCAGGGACGCCGGCAATAACCGGACCGAGCTCAGGCTGACCCTGGAGTACAAGCCGGCCGGGGTAGTGGAAAGGGTGGGTAGCCTGCTGCATGTCGTGGGCCGCCAGGCGGAACACGACCTGAAGGATTTCAAGGAATACATCGAACACCGGGGCCGTGCCGCCCAGACCGGAACCACCGCGCCGGCCGGAACGACCACGCAGGCCGACGCCAAGGCGGCGGCCGAGCAGCCGCCCTACAACCGCTTCGCCCACCCGTTCGACCAGACCGGCGGCCTGGTGGACCTCGAGGGCGAGTCGGATGAGACGGCCGAGGGTGAAAGCCACAGTTCCGCTGAACGCCGGGCCCGCCGCAGCGGGGGTAACCTCCCGCCGATCGATGGGAGCATGGGCCAGCACTGAACCCGTCCCTTCCCAACTAAGTAGCTCTAAGTGTCGTTTTGGGGCCTCAAAACGACACTTAGCGCTACCTAGTTGGGGGAGTTGCTCTGGAAACCGGGCCGCCCAAAAGGTATGTTGGTAAGCATGCTGATGATTTTTACGGACTTGTCAGCTTCCGGTGACACAGCGAAGGAGACGTTATGAGCACGAAGGTGGAAAAACGCATTCTGGTGAACGTACCGGTAAGCACCGCTTACAACCAGTGGACCCAGTTCGAGGAGTTCCCGCACTTCATGGGCGGCGTCAAGAGCGTGAAGCAGCTCAGTGACGACCGGCTCGAGTGGGTGGCCGAGATCGCCGGCGTCCGCCGGCAGTGGGAAGCCAGGATCCTGGAGCAGGTCCCGGACCGCAAGGTGGCCTGGGCAGCTACCGACGGTGCCACGAACGCCGGGGCAGTCGAGTTCGAGGACGTCGGGGGCGGCCAGACCTCCCTGCAGCTGACGCTCGAATACGAGCCCGAAGGAATCATCGAAAAGGTGGGCGACAAGCTCAACGTTGTGGACCGCCAGGCCGAGGCGGACCTCAAGCGGTTCAAGGAATTCATCGAGGATGAGGGCTACGCCAGCGGAGCCTGGCGCGGCCGCGTCAGCTCCGGGGCGCCAGTCGGCACTCCCGGCGTGGAAGACGCCGCGGGATCGCTGGGCGATTCCGGCAGGGCCGGAGTGTCCGGCAAGGTGGCCGCGGGCGTGGGCGTCGCAGCGGCAGCGGGCGCAGCAGCCGCAATGGCCGGTTCAAAGAAGGACACGGCCGAGGGCGCGGACGTAACGGTCACCCCGGTGGACTCCGGGGAGCCGGTCACCGTCACGCCGATTCCGACGGACACAACAACCACGGAGGCGCCAACCACCGCCGGCACGGTTTCGGGCACGACGGCGGCCGCAGGCTCCACCGGTTCGGTCGCCGACCTGGGCGATGACAGGATCGGCCACGCCTTCGACCAGACCAACGGCCTCGTGGACACCACCGGGGAGTCGGACGAGACGGTTGAGGGCGAGAACCTGAGCGCGGGCGAACGGCGCGGGGACGAGCGCCGGCCCGACGGCGGCCTGCCGCCCGTTGGCGGCAACCTCGGCCAGCACTAACCGGGTGTAGCCGCAGCGCAACAGAAAGCGCCGCCCGCCTCCGTCCGGAGGCGGGCGGCGCTTTTGCCCTGCCGGTGCCGGGTACTACTTCTCCGTGCCCGCGTACATCACGGCGGGCGCTGCCGGAGCCTCCATGCCCTCGCCGATGAAGAAGCTCGGGTGCGGCGGCTGGTTGTAGCCGACCGTCTCGCGGGCCACCCCGGTCCGGTACATCGGATCGTGCATCAGGGTGCGGAGCCGGACCCCGGTGGGCGAGGTGGTGGTGTAGATCCGCAGCTCAGTGCTGTCCGACGACGGGAAGGCCAGTTCCTCGCGCCAGTCACCCAGGAGGTCCGCCTGGAGCGACGGGTTGCCCTTCGTGTGGTTGTTGGTCCGGGCGCCGGTGGCCGTGAGCAGCCTGTCGCTGGACCCGGCCTCCCAGTTCCACTTCGAAATGGTGGGCACGCCCACGCCGGCGGTGGCGTCAAAGTCGTGGTCCACGATCTCGCGGAGGAGGTCCCCGTCCCACCAGGCCATGAAGTTGGCTGCCGGGATCTTCTCGGCGATCAGTTCGCCCTTCGCTGACATGAGCTGGCCGCGCGGCGAGTTCCAGGACGCATCGCCGCCAACGGCCCAGCTTTCCGAGCCGCGGAACCGGGGGTCGATGTCGCCGGTGGCGCCGCGGCCGGTGTCCTTGACGGCGGGAATGCTCCAGAGCACTTCACCGGTGCCCGCGTCGCGGAAGGTGGCGCCGCGGTTGCCGCTGGCTGACATGCTCTCGTGCACGGCGAAGGTTTCCAGTCCCGGCCGCGAGGGGTCAAGGTCCCCCGTGTGGATGGCGTCGCCATGGCCCAGCCTGGTGTTGTAGAGGGGCGTGCCGTCGTCGTCAATGGTCATGGAGCCGAAGACGAATTCGTCCTTGCCGTCCTGGTCCACGTCAGCCACGGAGAGGTTGTGGTTGCCCTGGCCCCTGTACTGGGCTCCGGCAATGTCCGAGTCGAAGGTCCAGCGCTTGACCAGCTTGCCGTCCACGAGGTCGTAGGTGACCAGGACCGTGCGCGTGTAGTAGCCGCGGCTGAACATCAGGGACGGCTTTTCGCCGTCGAGGTAGGCGACGCCGGCCAGGAAGCGGTCCACGCGGTTGCCGTAGCCGTCGCCCCAGGCGGAGACGCTGCCGCGCGGCGGATCGTAGGCAACGGTGTCCATGATGGTGCCGGTGGCGCCGTTGAACACGGTGAGGAATTCCGGCCCGGACAGGACATAGCCGGCGCTGTTCCGGTGGTCCGCTGCGGGGTCCCCGATCACGGTTCCGGCCGCGTCCGTGGTGCCGTCCGCAGTCTTGAAGGCCACTTCGCCTTTGCCGTCGCCGTCGAAGTCGTAGGCCAGCATCTGGGTGTAGTGGGCGCCGGCGCGGATGTTGCGGCCCAGGTCGATGCGCCACATCCTGGTGCCGTCCATCTTGTAGGCGTCCACGTACACATTCCCGGTGAAGCCGGACTTGGAGTTGTCCTGGGCGTTGGACGGGTTCCAGAGCTGGATGATTTCGTAAGTGCCGTCGCCGTCCAGGTCCGCAACGCTCGAATCGTTGGCCGAGTAGGTGTACGGCTTGCCGTCCTTGCTGACGCCGTCGGCGGGCTTGTCCAGCTTGATGGCCAGGTAGTTTTCGGCCAGCGGCATGACTTCGGCGCTGAGCTTGTCCTGCCCGCTGCCGTTGCCCACCGTCATGATGACGTACCTGGAAGCCGCCGTGCCGGCCGGATCAACATAGGTGGTGGTGTTGCGGATGGGCTCATCGGTGAGCTGGACGCCGTCGCGGATCACATGGAAGCCCACTCTGTCCTGGTCCAGGCCAAGCATGCGCCAGCCCAGCGTGACGCCCTGGTCCGTGAGCACGGCGACGGGCGCCCGGTTCAGGTTCTCCACCTGGCGCTTCAGTTCAGTCTTTCCGGACTGACCGGGCGCGGTATTGGGGTTGGCCTGCGCCAGCGGCACGCCGGTGAGCGCCAGGGCGGCGGCCGTGAGCGATGCCGCCGCGGCTTTGGGGGCCGCTTTCCAGGCGCGGCCCGCACGGGTTGAAGGGGAACGTTTCGAGGGATAAGCCAAAAGTACATCTCCTTTGATGCGACGGCAGCTGAGTCTGCCGCACGACAGTTTGGAACGTTTCATTACAATCCAAAATCCACCATTCACGAAGGGAGGGTGAGGTTTGGGATCCTGTAGAAAGCGTTTTCTGCCCTTAACTTCTATCAGCGCTTTACAAGCCCGGTCAAGGCCTCGACGGGAGCAAATGGGAGATATTGTTCCGTTGAGTTCAGTTCGCGCCGGCGTCCCCGCGCGGCCGGCCCGCTGCCGCCTGCAGGAGCGGCAGCGTCCTGGCGGGCATGACCTCCACCAGGGACATGGCCGTGCTGGTGCGTACGACGCCGGCAATCGCCAGCATGCTGCGGGTGACCCTATGGAGGTCGGCCGGGTCCTTCGCGGCGACTTTCGCGAGCAGGTCGGCATCGCCGGTGGTGGCGTGCATCTCGATGATTTCCGGGATGGTGCGCAGTGCGGCCATGGCCTCATCGCTGGCGGACTGGCTGATGGAGATCGAGATGAAGGCGATCAGCGGCAGCCCGAGGGCGCCGGTGCGGACGCGCTGGCTGAACGGGGCCAGGCTGCCGTCGTTGACCAGGCGCCGGAGCCGCGCGTGCACCGTGTTGCGGGCCACGCCCAACGTCCGCGACAGGGACAGGACCGTCGCCTGCGGGTCTGCGTCCATGGCCAGGAGGATTTCGGCGTCCAAGGCATCGATGAGGTGCATAGTGAGCATTTTGTCATGTTGCCCCTCCTTCATCGCCCGTTTCTGTCCTGCCTGGTTAGCCTGTGTTGCGCAGATGCTCCCTACTGCCCCACGATGCCTTCATGGCCACCATCCTTCCCCAGGCACCGGCACCAGAGGTGCGTTCCGCCGTCGCAAACCTCCCCGCGTACGTTGCCGGGAGGAGTGCAGAAACGGCCCTGACTGCCGCCCTCGCTTCGAACGAGAGCCACTTCGATCCCCTGCCCTCGGTCGTCGAGGTGATCTCTGCCGAGGCGGGCAGGATCCACCGGTACCCCAGCATGGGCGCCGTGGACGTCCGTGACGCGATCGCGCGCCACCTCTCCGTGTCCGCGGATGAGGTTGCTGCCGGGCCGGGAAGTTCCGGGGTGCTGCAGCAGATCATTTCCGCGCTATGTGGCCACGGCGACGAGGTGGTTTTCGCGTGGCGTTCCTTTGAGGCCTACCCCATCCTGGTGACGGTGGCCGGGGCCGTGCCTGTCCCCGTCCCCCTCCGCGACGACGAGCACCACGACCTTCCCGCCATGGCCGCTGCCGTCACCGCGCGGACGCGTCTGGTCATCCTCTGTTCCCCCAACAACCCCACCGGCGTGTCCATCCCGGCGGACGCGCTGGAGGAATTCCTCGGAGCCGTGCCGCCGCACGTCCTGGTGGTGCTGGACGAGGCCTACATCGAATTCCAACGGGGCCCCGGTTTGGATTCCCTGGAACTCTACCGCCGGCACCCGAACCTGTGTGTCCTGCGGACCTTCTCGAAAGCCTACGGGCTGGCCGGGCTGCGGATTGGCTACGCCATCGCCCGCCCGGCCCTGGCTGAGGGGCTGCGGCGCACCGCCATTCCATTCGGCGTCAACCGCATGGCGCAGGCCGCCGCGGTGGCGTCGCTGGAGGCGCAGGTTGAGATCCGGGAAAGGACCGATGCGGTGGCGGAGGAGAGCACCCGGGTTGTTTCCTCCTTGCGCCAGTCCGGCTGGACTGTCCCGGACAGCCAGGCCAATTTCTACTGGCTGCGGGCATCTGACGGGCTGCGGGAACAGATCCTTGCAGCGCTTTCCGACGCCGACATCCTTGCACGGGGATACGCGGGCGACGGCGCCCGGGTCACCTTGGCGGACAGGGAAACGAACAACCGGGTGCTCGCCGTGCTCGCGGACCGCGGGCGGTTTGCCGTCCAGTGAGCACGCCAACCGCGGCACCCGAAACCACCACCGCCCCAACCACACCGGACGCGGGGCCGGCGGCACCCAGCCCCGTGCCGCCGTCGGCCGTCCGCCATTCCGCCATCGAAGATGTCCTGGGCATCCTCACGGGCGCCTTCGCCGCCTCGCTGGGACTGTTCCTGCTCAAGTCCAGCGAGGCCGTCACGGGCGGCACGGCGGGCCTGGCCCTGCTGCTCAGCTACTCCCTCCCGGTTTCTTTCGGCGTAATCTTCATGGCGGTGAACGCGCCGTTCTTTGCCCTGGCGGTCTGGAAGAAGGGCTGGAACTTTGCCCTCCGGACCGGGGCCGCCATTGGGCTGGTCTCGGCCATGTCCGGCCTGCACCCGTGGGCCCTCGGTGCCCTGCATATCGACCCGGTGTACGGGGTGCTGGGCGGCAATCTGCTGGCCGGCGTCGGCCTGCTGATCCTGTTCCGGCACCAGTCCAGCCTGGGCGGCTTCAGCATCCTGGCCCTGCTGCTGCAGGAAAAGCTGAAGTGGCGCGCCGGGTACGTCCAAATGGTGCTGGACGTGGCAATCGTCCTGGCCGCGCTGGCCGTGGTGGCTCCCCTGATGGTGCTGCTCTCCGCCGCCGGAGCCGTCCTCCTGAACTTCATCCTCGCCCTGAACCACCGCCCGGGACGCTATCTGGGAAAGTGACCGCCGGTCCGCCGATTTATTCCCGGACCAGCCCTGAAATATCTTCGCGCAAGCCGCTGTTGCCCGGGACATGACAACAAGCGGAATCATCGGTGCAGGACTTATTGGAAGCCAGATTGCCCGGAAGGCGGTGGAGCTGGGCTACGACGTAGTCATCAGCAACTCCCGCGGCCCTGAAACGCTGGCCGGACTGGTGGCGGAACTCGGCCCGAACGCCCGGGCCGCAACGCCTGCGGAGGCAGCGGCGGCCGGCGATTTCGCCGTCGTCGCCGTTCCGCTGAAGAACTACAGGGACGTCCCGGCTGAACCGCTGGCCGGCAAGATCGTGATCGACGCCAACAACTACTACTGGGAACGGGACGGACGCATCCCGGCCCTGGACAACGGCGAGGCCACCACGTCCGGGCTGCTCCAGGAACACCTGCGCGACTCGAAGGTGGCCAAGGGCTTCAACCACATTATGGCCGCCGAGATCACCACGGACGGGAAGCCTTCCGCAGCCGAGGACCGGCGCGCCCTGGCAACGGCCAGCGACCATCCGGAGGCCGCCGAACTGGTCACCCGCCTTTATGACGAGTTCGGCTTCGATACCGTGAACATCGGCCTCCTGGAGGACAGCTGGCGCGTGGAGCGGGACCGCCCCGCGTACGTTGTCCGGCAGGACGCCGCCGAGCTGAAGGAAAACCTGGGTAAGGCGACCCGGACCCCCTGACGGCACGCAAGACCCGCAAACTGGCTGGCAGCAAACGTCGCGAAATCGTGTTTTGGCGACGTTAACTGCCAGCCAGTCGGGAAGCTAGTCCCGCGCGGGGACGAGGACTACCTCGAACTCGGTTGCGGGCTGGCCGAACTTCGCGTTCACGGCGGCGAGGGTGTCGCCGAACTTGGCAATCGTGGTGGGGACGTTGAAGGCGGGGCTGGTGATGACGTCCCCTACAACCCCGGACGAAAGGTCACTGGCGAGCTTGATCCTGCTGATCCGGTTCTTCTGGTTCTGGACTGCCCACAGCTGGCGGCCTTGGACCAGGATGCCGTCCACGTTGGGCACATCAAAGCCCCCAATCCGGGCTGTAGCGGCGGTCCCTGAATCCACGCCGTCAGGGTCCACGGTGAACAGCGCCCCAAATGCCGAGTGCGCCAGGATCAGGGTTTTGCCGCCGTTGACGGCGGCGATGCCGTTGGGTCCGAAGCCGGTCCAAGGGTCCGCCGCAGGTCCCGTCAAGGTGACCGTTTCCACCTCCCCCAGCCCGCCGTCCTTGTCCACCGGCAGGAAGTACAGCTCCGCCGCGAAGGAGTTGGTGAACCATGCGCCGTCCTTGGTCAGGGTGACGTCGTTGATGAACGCGTCCTGCCCGGCAGCCAGGTGGACCACGCCGACCATGTCGCCTGTGTCCGTGCTGTAAACGTAGGCGTCACCGGTACCGCCGCCGGCAACAAAGAGGAGGTCGTGCGTGACGTCCGCCTTCATGCCGATTGCCGCCCTGCCGTCCGGCGCGTCGATAAACAGTCCGGCAGTGTCGTCGCGGATGTCGCCGCGGTAGATGTCTCCATTGAGGCGGTCACCGGCATAGAAGGTGGTGCCCTCACCGGCCGCTATGCCTTCGGTGCCTGTCGCCCCCTCCAACACAATTACGCCGTCCCCGGAGGGCGGTGAGGCAGTTGCCGGTACTGCGGCGGGAACGATCAGGGCTACCAATGCAAAAACTCCGACGGCGGCACGGCGTTGTACGGTTCGGCGCATGATGCTTCCTTGGTTTTGGGCTCTTGCGCGGGGCCGATCTGCGGCAGCTCCGCACGATGGTGTTGCCAGTCTAGGCACCTGCAGGGAACCCGCCAAGACATCGGGGCCCCCGTTCTGCTTACAATCGAAACCTCAATCAACTACTGAGGGACCGATGAAGAAACTCGCCACAGCCCTGATCGCCGCCGGCCTCGTTGTCTCCGCAACGGCCTGCACCGCCTCGAACCAGCTCACCACCGCGGAAACCTGCGAGCGGATCCAGTCCGTTGTGTCGAACCCGGCCAACAACGCCGGCAAGACCGGCATGAACCGCCTGGCCAACCAGATCCGTCCGATCCACGCCGTCGCCTCGGACGACCTCAAGGGTGCCCTTGCATCCATCCTCGCGTACACGGATGAGCAGGCCAAGGAAACGCCGGACGAGGCAAAGCTTGGCGAGCTCCAGTCCGGCTACGAGGAAGCCGGCGCCACCTACAGCCAGTTCTGCAGCTGATTCCCGGCCGATTCCGGCTGGCTTGCCGCGCGCTTTCCGCCGGGTCCGGTCACGTGAGGGTGGCCGGATCCGTGTTGGCGCCACACAGGATAACCGCCACGCGTTCGCCCACGCCCGGGAGGTAGGCGCCGGACGTCAGCGCGGCATAAGCGGCAGCGGCGCCGTGTTCCACGATGATCCGGTAGTCCTCCCACAGCTTTTGGCGGGCTTCGATGATGTCGGCGTCGGACACCAGGACGCTTTCGACGCCGGCGCGGACCGCCACGGAGAAGCCGATGTCGCCGATGCGGCGGGCACCGAGGGAATCCGCCGCCACGCCTGATACCGGGACGTCAACAGGCGCTCCGGCGGCCAACGCTGAGTGCAGCGTCGGTGCCGTCTCCGGCTCCACCGCCACCACTTTGGCCCGGCCCTCGACTGCCGCCGCGATTCCCGCCATCAGGCCGCCGCCTCCCACGGCAACCAGGACGGTATCCAGCCCGCCCACCTGCTCCAGGAGCTCGAGCCCTACCGTTCCGGCTCCGGCGGCTATTTCGGGCTGGTCATAGGCATGGCAGTAAACCGCCCCGGTTTCCCTGGCGTGCTTGACGGCCGCCTGGTACGCCTCCGCGTACTCCGCCCCGCCCTGCACCACTGCCGCGCCGATGGCCTTGAGTTTGCGGACCTTCACTGCGGGCGCGGCGGCGGGGACGAACACGGCAGCGGGGACGCCCAGCTGTGCGGCTGCGTAGGCGTTGGCCAGTCCGGCGTTGCCGCCGGAGGCCACCACGATGCCGACATCCGGCTTAAGCTCGCCGCGTTCCCTGGCAGCCAAGACCCTGTTGAGGGCGCCACGGGCCTTGAACGTTCCGGTGTGCTGCATATATTCGCATTTGAACCACACCGGGCCGGGGAAGACTTTAGGGTCGCTTTCGAGGACAGGCGTTATGCGGGTGAGGCCGGAGATCCTTCGTGCTGCCTGTTCCACGTCGGCACGGGTAATCATTGCTGCGCTTAGACCTCGTCGTCCCAGGTTCCCGGCTCCTGCAGGGCGTCCTCGGGCTTGTGTTCCCGGGGCGGTTCGCCGCTGCCCGTGTAGGACGCCGGCACGGTTCCTGCAGCATGTGCCTGCTGCTCTTCCCGGATATTGCCGGCACCGGGCAGTTCCGGGTGCTGGCCGCCCTGCGGGGCCTGCTTGGCTGCGCTGGCTTCCCCGGCTTCGTCCGGATCTCCCGGGCCCCGAAGGTCTGCGGTGTTCTGCGGCTCGTCGTTGCTAGCAGTCATGGTTCTGCCTTTCGCTTGGGAACTGCGGTGTTTGGCGGGGATGTACCCGTACCGCTCTCCACCCTACGGGCTGGCCTCTTCGGGCCGCCGGAAGCTGTGAGATGGCGCCCATATCCTGTGAATTGCGACTCCGCCGGGACTTCCGGAGCGTACCCTGCGTTAACACGATGGCGAAAGGAGGCCACATGATCATTGTCCTGACCGGGATTGACGGTTCGGGAAAGTCCACGGCCGCCCAAGCCCTGGTGTCAGCCGTTGCGGCTGAAGGCGGCCGCGTACTGCTGCTCAACAACCACGCAGGCCGGCGCAGCATGTCCGTCCTGGCCGCGAAGCTTGGGATCCGCCCGCCCAGCCGTGTGGCGGACGCCGTGGAAACCACGTTCAGGGTGTGGAACGTGTTGGTGAACCACCTGCGTGCCAGCCGCTTTGACGGCCTGGTGGTGATGGACCGGCACCTGTATTGCCAGCTGGCCCTCCGGGAAACGAAAGGACTGGGACGCGGCCGCCTACTCCCCTGGCTGCTGGATAAGCTTCCCGCTCCCGAGGCTGTCGTGCATCTTGAGGTGGACCCGCTCCTGGCGCACCGCCGCATCGTCTCCCGCGGTACCGACGCGGAGACGCTGGACGACCTGGTGGCCTTCGACCGCGGGTACCGCCAGCTGCCGGAATTCAGCGGCTTCCTGAAGGTTGACGCGTCGGTGCCCGCCCCGGAGCTGGCGCAGCGTCTGGCGGGCGCCATCCGCCAACTGACGCCCTCGACGGCGGCAGCCCAGCCGGCGCTCCACGGTGACTAGCGCTCCACGGTGTCTGGCGCCGCACGGACAAAGGGCGGGCGGACCCACAGTCCGCCCGCCCTCCCCAAGAGGCAGCCCTGGCGCGACAACGCCTTAGCGCGATGAAGTCGGCGACGCCGAGGAGGTCGCGCTGCCCGTCGACTCGCTCTCCGTTGCCGTAGGTGAGGCGGAACCGCCCGGCGAGGACGTACTGGTGGAACGGGACGTGCTGGTGGACGTCGGGCTGGAAGTCCCGCTGCCGCCGTCGGCCTTCTTCAGCACCTGGTTGATGAGGTCCTCCAGCTCCTTCCGGTCCGGGTCGCCGAGGTTGGCGCCGCCCTTGGTGGCAACCACCAGCAGCCGCCCCTGGGCAGCGGAGACCTGCATCAGCTTCTGCTGGTTTTCGCCGCTGCGGGTGCTCATCGTGGCGAAGGTCTTCTCGGCGTCAGTCTCTGCCTTCACCTCCTCGCTGGTGACCTCGTACTTTTGCCCCAGCGCCTCTACGGAGAACTTGGCACACTTGTCCATCTTGCCGCTGATGTCACCGAGCACCTTCACGGCGTCCGGCCCCTCGCTGCCTGACTGGGCGGACAGGCTGCGGGGCTGGTCCCCCTCAGAAAGCGCCACGGCCACGTCGCCGCTTTCCACCTTGTCCAGCAGCCCGGCCGTGGCGATGTCCTTGCAGTCTGCAGGATCCACGTTTGCGGTGCTCAGGAGCAGGCTGGCGATGTTTCCGCCCTGGTCCACCTGTTCCTTGGAATACAGCTTCAGCTCATTGCCGTCGTCATCAGTCAAGCCGGAGATCAGGTCGCGGAGCTCATCCTCGCTGTAAACCTTCGCCTCAGCCGTAGCGGACGCCGAAGCCGTCTCCGAAGCCGAAGGGCTGGCAGCACCACCGCCACCGCCCGTACAGCCGGCCAACGCAATCATCGCTGCTGTCAACACTCCAAGCGCAGGTACTTTTCGCATCAGGTACAACCCCTTACAAGAAATAGGAAGCATGCTTAGTGTTCCTAGCCTAAGGGATTCGAACCTCCGCGGGAAATATCCGGCACAAGTCCGGCAGGTCGCCGGGCCAAAGGATCCGCCGGCCAGGCGTCCATGTGGAATAATCCGTTTCAGTGGTCCTTACCGGACCGCTCCACGGATCGGAGGGGGCACACGTGCCAGCCACAGCACCACCAGCGGGCAGCGCTGCGCCAGCCAGCCCGGGCATCAACAACTCCCAGGTCCCCAAGCATGAGCAGCTGCGCCTGATCATCCTGAAGCTGGCCAAGGACGAACTGGAACCGGGCGCCCGCCTGCCCAGCGAGCGTACCCTCATGGACACCTACGGCGTCAGCAGGATTACCGTCCGGGCCGCCATCGGCCGCCTGGTCAACGAAGGGCACCTGGTCCGGGTCCCGGCGAAGGGCACCTATGTGGCGGACTCTCCCGTGCAGTCCACCCTGCACCTGGCCTCCTTCACACAGGAGATGGAAGCCATGGGTCACGTTCCCAGCACCGTCGTGCTCGTGGCCGAGGCCGCCGCAGCCCCGGATGACACCGCGGAAGCGCTGAGCTTGGAGCCAGGGTCGGAAGCGATCCACCTCCGGCGCCTCCGGTTGGCGGATGGCCGGCCAGTAAGCGTTGATGACGCCTGGTACAACCCGGAGCACGCGGCGGGGCTGCTGGATATCGACCTGACGGGGTCCGTCTACAAGGCGCTGGCAGCGCAGTTCGGCCACCAAATCGACAGGGCACGGCAAAGCGTGCGGTCCGAGGGCGCCCCGGCGGACGTCGGGGCGCTCCTCGGCACGGGAACCGGGGCGCCGGTACTGGCATTCGACCGCGTCTCGTATTCAGGCCACCTGGCCATTGAGCATTCGCGGTCCTGGTACCGTTCCGACCGCTACTCCCTCACCATGGAAGTTCGGCTCTAGCCGCCGTCCGGCCGGGGCCAACAGACACTTCGGGCGCTGTTAGTCCATCCGGAACAGGCCGGAACCGGCGGCCACCCCGCCGGACACGACGAGGGTTGCGGTGTCCGGCTTGGAGTCAAGCACGACGACGGGACTCACCAGCGAATACCCCGCAGCAAGGGCGGCGGCGGGGTCCACATGCATGACAGGGTCACCGGCGCCGACGGTGTCCCCTTGGGCTATGAGCAGCTTGAAGCCTTCGCCCTTGAGCTTGACGGTATCGATGCCCACGTGGGTCAGCACACCGCGCCCTGACGACTCAACCACCACAAAGGCGTGGGGCAGGAGCTTTACCACCTTCCCCGACACCGGGGACACGACGTCGAACGCTTCCCCGGCCGGCGGCTCGACCGCCGCGCCCGCGCCCACCATCTGGCCCGCGAAGACCGGATCCGGAACCTCGCCCAGGGGAACAACCGTGCCGCCAATGGGCGCGTGGACAACAAGCGACGGCATCAGAGCAGGTCCTCGATGTCTTCGGCGAGCATGTCGGCCTCGGGTCCCACAATGACCTGGACGGCCGTGCCGGCGGTCAGCACCCCGTGCGCTCCGGCAGCCTTCAAGGATGCCTCATTGACCAGGGAGGAATCCTTGACTTCCGTGCGGAGGCGCGTGATGCACGCCTCGACCTCCACGATGTTGCCGGCTCCGCCCAGGCCTTCAATGATTTGTTGTGCTTTGGACATGGCTGCCCTTTCTGACGGTGCCCACGGGGGCACTTCTTCAGCACCGGGCCGGCGGCCCAGGTGCGACCAGTCACGGCTTGTCCCGCCGGACATTCGGATAACCGCGGGGTTTTCCTCATGCCTTGACAGGGTCCGTGGGATGAATCACACTGAACTGGTCATAACCAGACAGTACCGGCTGTGACCCCCACTCCACAAGCCCCCATCCGAACCCGCAGAGGTGCAATCATGCCAACATCCGAGACCGCCGCACTGGCTCCAGAGAAAAAGCCGAACAGGGCTTTCGCCACCCTTCAGCGGCTGGGCCGCTGCCTGATGCTGCCCATCGCCGTCCTCCCCGCCGCCGGCCTCCTCCTGCGCATCGGCCAGGCCGACCTGCTCGGCGCCATTCCCGGATTCGAAGGCGGCGCCGCCGTCATTTCGGCCGCCGGCAACGCCGTCTTCACGTGGCTGCCGCTCATCTTCGCTGTGGGCATCGCCATCGGCTGGGCCAAGAAGGCGGACGGATCCACCGCGCTGGCAGCAGTGGTGGGCTACATGGTGATCGACGGCGTCTTCAAGGCAATGTCGCCGCTGGTCCTGGCCGGCCAGGTTGATCCTTCCGGCAAGCAATCGCTGATCAACTACGGTGTGCTGGCCGGCATTGTGGTGGGCCTGTTTTCCGCCACCTTGTGGCAGCGGTTCTACCGCACCAAGCTGCCCGACTTCCTGGGCTTCTTCAGCGGCCGCCGCCTGGTGCCCATCCTGACATCCGTCGCCAGCCTGGTTGCCGGCGTCTGCCTGGCGCTGGTGTACCCCATCTTCAACTCCGGCCTGTCAGCGGCAGGGCAGGCTGTCGCCGGAAACCCCGAGCTCGGCGGCGGCATCTATGGCTTCGCCAACCGCATGCTCCTCCCGGCAGGCCTGCACCACATCCTCAACTCCGGGCTTTGGTTCCTTATTGGCGACTACACCGACGCCTCCGGTCAGCTGGTCCGCGGCGACCTGAACCGCTTCTTCGCGGGCGACCCCGCCGCCGGCGCCTTCATGGCCGGGTTCTTCCCCATCATGATGTTCGGCCTGCCGGCAGCCGCCCTGGCCATCTGGCGCCACGCAAAGCCCAGCCAGAAGAAGGTGGTGGGCGGCATCATGCTCTCCACAGCCCTGACCGCGTTCTTCACCGGCATCACCGAACCGCTTGAGTACTCCTTCATGTTCGTCGCCTTCCCGCTCTACATCGTGCACGCGGCCCTGACCGGCACGTCCATGGCCTTGGTGAATGCGCTGGACATCCACCATGGCTTCACCTTCTCGGCAGGCCTGATCGACTTCGTCCTCAACTTCGGCAAGGCGCAAAACGGGTGGCTGCTTATCCCCATCGGCCTGGGCTACGCGGCGATCTACTATTTCCTCTTCTCCTTCGTGATCAAACGCTGGAACCTCCGCACCCCGGGCCGCGAGGACGACGAGATCACCATAGAAACCGACGCCGCCAAGTAGGCCGGCATCCTGTCCTTGGCACCAGCAACCGAAAGCACCCTAACCGCATGGAAATCGTTATCCTCCGCACCCCCGCCGACGTGGCCCGCACGGCCGCGGACGCCATCGAGCAGCAGGTCCTCAGCGGCCCGTCAGTGCTCGGCCTGGCCACCGGGTCAACGCCCCTCGGCACGTACCGCGAGCTCACCCGTCGGCACCGGAACGGCGGGCTGAGCTTTGCCGGGGCGCAAGCCTTCCTCCTTGATGAGTATGTTGGCCTGCCCGGCACGCACCCGCAGTCCTACCACTCGGTGATCCGGCGGGAGTTCGTGGACAGTGTGGACTTCCCGGCAGGGACGGTGCACGGCCTGGATGGCGTGGCGGAGGATCTCGACGCCGAGGCCGCACGGTATGAGGCGGCCATTGCAGCATCGGGCGGAGTGGACATCCAAATCCTGGGCATCGGCTCGGACGGCCATGTGGGCTTCAACGAACCGATGTCCTCGCTGGCCTCCCGGACCAGGATCAAGACCCTCACCCAGCAGACCCGGCAGGACAACGCCCGCTTCTTTACGGATCCCGCGGCGGTTCCGGACCATGTGCTGACCCAGGGCCTGGGCACCATCCTGGAGGCGCGGCACCTGCTGCTTCTTGCGATGGGTGAAGCCAAGGCCGGGGCCGTCGCGGCAGCAGTGGAGGGTCCCGTGGCGGCGCTATGCCCTGCGTCCGCGCTCCAGCTCCATCCGCACGTCACGGTCCTGGTGGACGAGGCTGCTGCGTCCATGCTGGCGCACCGGGCGTACTACCAGGACACCTTTGGGCGGAAGCCCGCCTGGCAGGGTCTCTGAGAATGGCACGGTCCCTGAGCCGGGCGGGACTGCCGCTACTTGAGCTGGCGGTGGAAGACGCCGCGGGGGTGCGGCTCGCAGCGTCTGTGGGCGCCGCGCGGGTTGAGCTCTGCGCCGCACTCGCGGAAACGGACGGCATCACGCCAAGCATCGGCACCGTGACGCAGGCGTGCCTGGTGGGCCTTCCGGTCCATGTGCTCGTCCGGCCGCGGCCCGGCGGCTTCGTGTACACGGCTGAGGAGCTTGACGTACTTGAGCGCGATGTGGCGGCGGTGCTGGACGCCGGTGCCGCGGGCGTCGTCGTAGGAGTGTTGGCGGCCGACGGCGGCCCGGACGTTCCGGCATTTCAGCGCCTTGCCGGGGTGGCCCGCCGCCGCCACCCCGCTGCAGAGATGACCTTCCACCGGGCATTCGATACTGCCCTCGCTGCGGGCCTGGACCCTGCTGATGCATTGGCCCGTCTGGAACGGGCCGGCGCCAACCGGGTCCTCACCAGCGGCGGAAGCCCTGACTGCGCCACCGGGCTGCCCATGCTGGCGCATTTGGTTCAGCTGGGACGGGACCATGCCCCGTCGGTACAGATCATGGCCGGGGGCGGAGTACGGCTGGAACACATGTCCGGGCTGGTCCACAGCGGTGTCCACGCAATCCACACCTCGGCGCGCGGGGTAGACCCCTCCACAGGGTCCAGGGCCCGTGCCGCGGATCCCTCACTTGCTGCCGGGATGGCAGCTGCTCTTCGAAAGGCTGCATGATGGGCAGTGAACTGATACTTCGCGGCCGCCTCGTCTCCGCAACCATGGACGTCGCGGACGGCTTGGTAGCGGTCGACGGCGGACGGGTCACCTATGCCGGGCCGGCGTCGCAATTTCCCGGGCAAGGCGGGCCGGGCGAACCACAGCCCCGCCGCATCCTGCTGCCCGGGCTGGTGGACCTGCACTGCCACGGGGCCCACGGCTCGGACTTCTCCGAAGGTTCGGCGGCGGGTGGCCGTTCAGCGGCCCGCTACCTGCACAGCCGCGGAACCACCACGCTGCTGGCCAGCCTGGTCACCGCTGCCCCCGCTGATCTGCTCCGGAACGTGAAGGTGCTGCGGGCCTTGGCCGAAGAGGGGCTGGTTGCGGGCACGCACCTGGAAGGTCCCTTCCTCTCGGCCGGGCAGTGCGGCGCGCACGATCCTGGGCTGCTGTTGGAACCCGATGCAGCGTTGATGGCCCGGCTGTTGGAGGCGGCGGGCGCTTCCCTGGTTTCCATGACGCTGGCGGCCGAACTGCCGGGCGCCTCCACGCTGGTCGACCTGCTGACGGCGCGTGGAATCATCCCCTCCCTCGGCCACACCGCCGCGGACAGCCAGACGGCCTCCGCATTCCTGGAACGGGCGGCTGAAGGGCTCGCGGTGCCTGCCAATACCACCGGCCGGATCCGGCCCACCGTCACGCACCTCTTCAATGCAATGCCCAGCCTGCACCACCGCTCCCCCGGTCCGGTGTCCGCCAGCCTGGGTGCGGCCCATGCCGGCAACGCCGTCGTGGAACTGATTGCCGACGGCGTCCACCTGGCCCCGGAGACGGTCAAAATGGTGTTCGAACTGGTGGGCGCGCAAAACATCGCGCTGGTCACGGACTCCATGGCGGCAACGGGCCTGCACGATGGCCAGTACAAGCTCGGCACCCTTGCGGTGACGGTTGACGGAGGCGTGGCCCGGACGGATGGCAATGGCGCGATCGCCGGTGGTACGGCAACGATGCTCGACGTTCTGCGGTCCGCCGTGGCGGCTGGCGTCACCCTGCAGGAAGCAACGACTGCGGCCACCGCGGTTCCTGCGTCCGTCCTGGGATTCTCAGCACAGGCAGGCGACCTCCGCGAAGGCATGCCGGCCGACGTCGTTATCGTTGACCGGGACCTGCGTCTTGAGGGAGTGCTGCGGCGCGGCGAGTGGGTCACACCGCCGGGGTAGCGCTGTTCGGTTGTCCGGCCGTTGAATGTCAGACCCCACTGCCAAGATGGATTCATGGAAAGCAACCCGGTGGCGGAGGCGGAGGCGGCAGTAGACGCATCTGTGGCTGCTTTTGCGGCGGTGCTTAATGGCAGCGGTACCGCTGTTTCCGGCACGCCTGGTTCCGGTCTTGCTGGCGGTGCTGATGACGATCCGTTGCAGCGGGTTGCTGATGCGGCGTTGGATGTCCTGGGTGGGGTGGCGCGGTCGGAAGCGAAGTTGGCGGCGGTGAAGGCAGTGGCCGCGGCGGCCCTTGCCGGGGCGACGAAGGCGATGAATCCTCCGCCCGGGTCCCCTCATGAGGCCACGGCGCAGGACCGGAGCCTGGTGGCGGAGGTCGGGTGTGCGCTGGCCATCGGTGACCGGGCCGCCGGTGCTTTGCTGGCTGAAGCCCATGCCTTGACCGCGTCGCTGCCCCGGACCCTGGCCGCCCTGCAGGGCGGGACGATTTCCTGGGCGCATGCCCGGACCATGGTGGACCAGACCGTCGGCCTTGGCCCGGCCGCGGCGGCGGCCCTGGAGGCCCATTTCCTGGACCCGGACGCCCCGGGGGCGGTCCGCGGGTGCCCTGTGGGGGAGATGCCGGCGTACCGGTTCAGGGCCAAGGCGCGGGGGTGGCGGGAGCGGCACCATCCGGAGAGCCTGGCGAAGCGGCACGCCAAGTCCCTGGCGGATAGACGCGTGGAGTACTGGCCGGATAACGACGCGATGGCCTGGGTGGCCGCCTACCTGCCCGCGGACCAGGCATCCGCGGTCTGGAACCGGCTGACCGCCATTTCCCGGGGACTGCAGGGCCCGGACGAGGCCCGCACCCTGACCCAGCTCAGGGCCGACAATCTCGCCGAGGCGCTCCTGGGCGGCGGGAACATCTCCCGGGTTACCGCAAACAGCGAGGCAACCAGTGCCGGGCACGGTGAGACGGGAAGTTCCTGCGGCGCGGAGGTGGCAGGTCCCGGCCCGTCGTCGTCGATTCGGCCGCAGGTGCTGGTCACCGTGCCCGTGTTTTCCCTGATGGGCTTGACGGACGAGCCGGCGGTGCTGGACGGGTACGGACCCATCCCCGCCTCGATGGCCCGGGACCTCGTCGCCGACGGGGCGGATTCGTTCTACCGGGTGCTGGTGGACCCGCGGGACGGCGCGCCCCTGGAAATCGGCCGCAGCAGCTACCGGGTGACCAAAGCCATGCGGAACTGGCTCAGGCTACGCGACGGAAAATGCCCCTTCCCCGGCTGCAGCAACCCCTCCCTCGACAACGAAGCCGACCACCTCCTCGCCTGGCACAACGGCGGCACCACAGGGATCTCGAACCTCGGACAGCCCTGCCCGAAACACCACAAACTCCGCCACACCAGCGGCTGGACACCCACCCCCGCCACCACAACCGCACCACCCGGCTGGACCTCACCCGGCTGGACCTCACCCACCGGCCGCCACTACACAACCGAACACCAGGACTGGGAACCACCCCACTGGCCGGACGTGCCGGCGCGGCCAAAACCGAAGGAGCAGCACACCGGGCAAACGCCTGGCCTGCTGCCGTATCCATCCATGTTCACTACTCATGGCTGCCCTGCCGGAGACCTCCCTTACGTGGAACCTCCTCCCGAGGAACCTGTGGGTGACAACCTGCTGGACCCGGACGATCTGCCGGCGGACGACCCCTTGTGGGAGGACTTCTATGCCCTGCCGGCCGTTTGGGCCCGCGACCCTTTAAGGGCCGGCGACCCGGCGCTGACCACCTAGCCGGCACCACATGCCCGCCGCAGACCCGGCCAAATACAGACCCGGCCAAATAGACGGTGCCAACTACGCGGGCGGGACACCGCCCTGCCCCTGCGGCCGGGCGCATGCCCGGCTAAAGCCTCAGGCGAGCGCGCCTACTCAGCCCCCGGCAGGCACACTTCCACGAGGCCGTCGCTCACACGGGTCTCGAACAGTGGCTGCCGTGCCGTTGCGGGGCCAGCCTGGACTTCCCCCGTACGGAGCGAGAAGGTGCTTCCATGCCAGGGGCAGACGACGCACGGGTCGCCGCTGCCATCACCACCGCCAGAAGCCCCGGCAGCCTGAACCGCCCCGGCCTGAAGCCTGCCGCCCTTCAGCTTGCCTTCGTGAAGCGGCCCGGAGAGGTGGCTGCAGACATCGGACAGAACGCGCACATCTTCTGCCTCCCGGTAGACAAGCAACGGGATTTCGGCAACAACAACCTTGTGGAGCTTGCCGTCCGGCAGTTCCGCCAGCGGTGCCAGGGGCTGCCAGCCGCTCGGGAAGCGGTGCGGGATCTCCTCGCTGTGGTTAACGCCGGCCGCCTGCCGGTAGGTCAGGTGGCCACCCAGGAAACCGCCCGCACCCACCACGGCAAGGCCCAGGTAAGCGAGCACCTTACCGCTTCCCCGGCCGCCCCGGGCACGTGCAACCAAGGAGGCAAGGTATAGGCCCGTTGCGGTGATGTTGGCGGCAGCGTGAACCAGCCCCACCCGCTGCTGCTGGGGGTGCAGTTGGCTCCAATCGGTAAAACCTGCGACGGCGGAGGGCACAGCGGTGCCGGTTCCCATTCCGATCAGGACTGCGGCAGCCCGATCATTACCGGGGAAAGCATCCAGTACAGCGGCCGATATCCAGGCCCCGAGCGGCACCTGGACCGCCAGCGGATGCACGGGGTGCCCTATGGGAACGCCATGGAGGACGTCGCGTGCCCACTTCGGGCGGATAACCCGCTTCACCACCTTTCGGACCTTCTTGGCCACAGGATCCAGCCACTCGGCATCCTCCAGGCGGGTAACAAGTTCCAATGCAGGCAGCGGTTTCATGCGTCTCCCTTACCCCTTTGCTCCGTGTCCAGCCGTTGCCCGGAAGCTTACTTGCTGGGGCGGGCGGGGCACAGGGCAATGGGGCGCGGAAGGCTAACGGAGTGGAGAACCAAGCACCGTGAACTGGTGGCCGCCCATTTCGCCGGACAGCAGGGGCATGGCCTCGGTTATGGCAGCCTGCACGCTGTCCAGTTCCAGCGAAGCCCGGTGGGCCTCCGGCGATTCCCACAGTTCACATACGAACACCGTGTCCGGCGCGGCATCGTTGATGCCGACTTCATACAGCAGGCAGCCTGCCTCCTTCAGCCCGGCCATGGGCCGGACCAGGATGGAAACGACGGCGTCACGCTGGCCGGGTTTGGTCTCGAGGGTTCCCACATTCGCAAAGGTCATAGGGACAGTGTGCAGGACGGGCACGACAGAACGCGGCGCTACCGCGCCCTCGCAGGGGACGTCTCCACGGGCAGGGTTTCCGCCGGCCGGGACGGTTCTGCTTCGGGCGCCACTGCGGGGCCACCCGGCACTTTGCTGCTGGCTGGCTCCGTCGCTGCCTCCGCCGTCGTAATGCCACCGGCAAAGGCGCGAAGCATGGCGGCACGGTCGAACTGGCCCTCCCACTTTGCCACCACAAAAGTGGCAACGCAGTTCCCCAGCAGGTTCACCACTACGCGCATGGAGTCCATCAACCGGTCCGCGCCAAGGAGCAGCGCGACGCCGGCCACCGGGAAGATCCCCAGCGCACCCGCGGTGGCGGAGAGCGCCAGGAACGCCGAACCGGGTACGCCGGCCATTCCTTTGGACGTAAGCATGAGGACCCCAAGGGCGGCAAGTTGCTGGCCCAGGTCCAGGTTGTAGCCAAAGGCCTGCGCCAGGAACAGCAGCGAGATGGAAAGGTAAAGCGCGGCGCCGTCCAGGTTGAAGGAGTAGCCGGTGGGGACCACCAGGCCGGTGGTGGCGCGGGAACAGCCGGCGTTGGTCAGCTTGGTCATGATGCGTGGCATCACGGACTCGGTGGACGCGGTGCCCAGCGCCAGGAGGAATTCCTCCCGGGTGTACTTCATGAACTGCCACAGCGGCACCCGCGGATACGCCCATGCCACCACGAACAGCAGCCCGATGAACACGATTGCCGCGCCATAGCAGGCTGCGATCAGCAGCGCATAGGTGCCCAGCGAGCCCAGGCCGTATTGTCCGATGATGAAGGCCATGGCGCCGAAGGCTCCCACGGGAGCCACCCGCATCACCCAGCCCATGATCTTGAAGAACAGTTCCAGCACCGTTTCCATCAGGGTGATGACCGGCAGGCAGCGTTCACGGCCGACGACGACGATCGCCGCACCGAAGAACACCGCGAAGCACAGGACCTGCAGCAGGCTGTTGCCGGCAAAGGCGCCCACCACGCTCGTGGGAATGATTCCCAGGATGAAGGCGCCGGCGTCCTTGGGCGGGGCGGTGGCGGTTTTCGCGTTGAGGGCGTCCTGGGAGAGCGACGCCGGATCGATGTTCAGTCCCGCGCCGGGCTGGACAAGGTTCCCCACAACGAGGCCGAAGACCAGGGCGAACAGCGTGGCTGCCGTGAAATAGGCCAGCGCCTTCACCCCGACGCGGCCTACGGCCTTGACGTCGCTGACTGCCGCGATGCCGGTGACGATCACCAGGAAGATCAGCGGCGCGATGATCATCTTGATCAACTGGATGAAGCCGTCACCCAGGGGGCGAAGCGCCGCGCCGGTGTCAGGCCAGAAGTGGCCGATCAGGACGCCGCCGACGACGGCAACCAGGATCTGGAAGAAGAGGGACTTGTAGAGCGGCTGCCTGGGCGCCCCGGTTGGCGGTTGCAGGGAGGGTGCTGCGTCGGCGGTGAAGTTCATGCCAGTGCCTGTTCGTTGAAGGACGGACGGCACACGGGATGCCGCAGGGTCACGAGCAACGCTAGGGAATGCATGTTTCCGGAAAGATAAATCCGTAATGCGGAATTATTAAACCGACGGGGTCCGTCGGGGCGAAATGAGCCGGCAACTTATGTGACATGACAGCGCCACGGGGGAGTGAAAGTATCCCCTTGTCTCAGCTGCACGGGCTGCACCCCAGCCCCGAAGAAACGGAGCATCATGCCACTCACTCCCCCCACCGACGCCGAACTGGACACCATGATCCGGGCCCGCCTCGCCTCGCTCGGCATCGACCTGAACCAGCTTCCCGCCGGAACCGCCAGCGACCCGGAGACGGGAAGCCCGGGACAGGCGTCGGTCCTGGCCAGCCTGCGCTCCTTCATGCGCACCACAGTCGCTGAACTCAGCGCCTACCAGGTGCCTTTCGCCGGCCCGGCAGGCAATGCGGACCCTGCGCTCTTGTCCCAGCAGGCGGCCCCTCCGGCCCTGTACCCCTCGATTGACACTGCACGGAGGACGGCATGAACCCGGTGGAAAGCTCGACCAGCCAGCCCATGGACCGCACCATCGACCGCCGGTCATTCGTCAACAGGTTTGCCGTGCTGGCTGCGGCCACCTCGTTGGGCGCGGCGGCGCTTCCCGCCGTTGCCCATGCGGCGCCCTCGGCAACAGTGCCGGCGGGCATCAACCCGGACGCCTACGGCGACGTCCGGCCCGAGGCCCTCGCCGACATCACCGAACTGACCATCGCGGAAGCAGCAAGCCTCATCCGGCAGGGCCGGCTCAGTGCGGAACTCCTGGTGGAGGCCTACCTCGACCGGATCGGCGCCTTTGATGCGGGCTACCAGGCTTTCAACCTCGTGGCCGCCGACGACGCCCTTGCCAGCGCCCGCGCCCTGGCCGGCGCGGCGCACAAGGGTCCCCTGCACGGCATTCCCCTGGCCATCAAGGACAACTACTACACCCGCGCTTATCCCACGACGGCGAACTCCTACATCTTCAAGGACTTTGTTCCCCCTTTTGACGCAACGGCGGTCTCCAGGCTGGCGAATGCCGGCGGCATCGTCCTTGGCAAGACCCAGATGGGGCCGCTCGCCACCACCAGGGCCACCACGCCGGACGGCCGCATCACCACCGTCAATGCGTGGACGCCGGGGAATCCGCAGACGAATCCCGGCGGGTCCTCGTCCGGCTCAGCCACGGCTGTGGCCGCACGGATGGCGGCGTCCAGCGTCGGAACCCAAACCGGCGGTTCCATCACCGCGCCCTCCAACGCCCAGAACCTCACCGGGCTCAAACCCACCATGGGCCGGGTCTCGCTGTACGGCATCATCCCCCTGAGCTATACCCGCGACCACCCTGGCCCCCTCGCCAGGGATGCCAAGGACGCGGCAATCATGTTGAGCACCATGGCCGGCGAAGATCCCAACGATCCGCGGACACTGGGGCTTCCACCGGTTCCGGACCTGATCCAGGCCGCCACCCCGGTGAAGCGCGGCAACAAGGTGGCCATGCGCTGGGGGACCCGCGTGGGCGTCATCCCGGACTTCACCGCAGGCTCATCGGAAACAGCGGCCGCGCGCCGGGCCTTCCTGGACAAGCTCGCCGGCATTGAAGGCATCCAGGTGGTCGACGTGCGGTTGCCGGAGGACTGGGACACCCTCACCAGCACTGCCTTCAACAACGTCCGGCTGCCGGAACGCAGCGAGCCCTTCCTGCCGGTGCTGCGCAAGGACCTGCGCAGCTTCGGGGTGTCGGTAACCGGCTGGCTGCAGGGCTCCATGCTCGGCGCGAACGAGTATGTGCTGGGCCAGCGTGCCAAGGTCCTGCTGCTGGAACGCGTGCTGGAGGACCTGTTCGAGCAGTGCGACGTGGTGCTGCAGACCAGCCCCAACCCGTTCGATGCCATCGGCCTGCCGGAACTCGCCCTGCCCATCGGCTTCGACTCCGCGGGCGTTCCCATCGGCACCATCCTCGGCGGCCAGCCCTTCGCCGAGGACCGGCTCCTTGCCGTGGCTGCGGCGTACCAGGCCGTGACGGACTGGCACCTGCGGCGCCCGGCGAACCCTGCCGGGGACTCCCCCGAGCCGATCTCCGTTGATCCGTCCAAGTCCCGGAAGCCCTTCAGCAAGAGCGCCCGCGGCAAGGTTGCGGCCGCGCCCGTTCCACCGGGCCGGGGCCGCCTCGAGGCGCACGAGGTGGCCGAGCTGTCCCAGTAGCAGCCCCGGAAGCCCCCGGCCCGCCCCCTTCCAGGAGGCGGGCCGGGACGTCCACGGCTCAGTCCGCAGCCGGCAGTCCTCCGGCCTCCACCACCACCGCGCCGCTCGACGTCGTATCCTCCTTCAGCATCCAGCCGACCCGTTTGACGGTCCGCAGCATCACCACGCTCTCCACCAGTTCGATGTCCGGGACCTTCTGCTGCAGTGCCAGTTCGGCGTTCATCACGTCCGCCAGCGACTGCAGCCACATGATGATCACGAAATTGGTGGGGCCTGTGGTGGAGGCGCTGAGCCGGACGTTGCTGATGGTACGGATTTCGGCGGCGGCAGCCTCATGGCGGCCGGCCGGAACGTTCGCGAACCACTGGCAGGTCACCGGGTAGGAAGAGTAGGCCTGCGCAATTTCGCACCGGAACAGCAGGATGCCGCTGGCCAGCACGCGGTTCAGCTGCCGCTGCACTGTGGCCGGGTGGCGCCCCAGCCCCCGCGCGATGTCAGCCGCCGTGGCGCGTCCGTCCCGCGCGAGGTACGGCAACAGGTCCAGGTGGCTCGCCGGCAGTTCACCCTGCGGGTCCGGCCGCCGCGTCCCCGCACCGGCCGAAGCACCCAGCGTCCTCAGGGTAGCCAGCTGGGTCCGGTCCAGGACGTTCAGGCGCCACTCGTCCGCGCTGGTGTGAAGCCGTGTACAAAGCGCCGTCTGGTACTTGGTGAGCCCCTCAACGGTCTTCAGCCGGGAAACAACCCGGCTGCTGAACTCGTCCAACGATTTCGTGATGACGGTCAGCATCAGGTCCCGGTTGCTGGCCGCCTCCTCGACGGTGACGATCTCCGGCACGGCCGCCAATTGCGCCGTGACACTGTCACGCAGATGCATCTCGCAGTCCACCGCAACGAACGCCAGGAGCATCTGCTGCGGATCCCCCACCAGGTGGGCGGTGACCCATGCCGCCCCGCTTGATGCCAGCCGCTCCCACCGGGCAGCAAGCGTGGTGGCGTGGACGCCCAGCACCTTTGACGCATCCGCCCAGCCGAGCCGCGGGGAGGACTGCAGTACCTGGATGAGCGCCAGATCGTCTTCGCTGAGTTCCACGGATCACCCCTTGTTTCTTCTGCACGAATCCTGCAGAGAGGCCGTACTTGCAGCATATTTCCAGCGGTTTCGGAGGATGTGAACTGCGCCACTCCAGAATAGTCCACAGACCCGGAACGCCAATGCGAGGAGTGACAAGTGCCCGTAATCGAAGATGCGCAGGAACTGCAGGGGGACCTCATCCGCCTCCGCCAGGACCTGCACAGGCACCCGGAAATCGGGCTTCACCTTCCCCGGACCCAGGACAAGGTCCTCCAGGCCCTGGACGGACTTCCCTTCGAGATCACCCTGGGCAAGGACACCACCTCCGTCACCGCGGTGCTTCGCGGCGGCGGCATGGCTGCAGCGGAAAGCACCATGACGGACCGGCCCGCGGTCCTCCTCCGCGCGGACATGGACGGCCTCCCGGTGCAGGAAAAGACCGGCGTCGAATTCTCATCCCGGACGGACGGCGCCATGCACGCCTGCGGCCACGACCTGCACACCTCGATGCTCGCCGGGGCCGCAACGCTCCTCGCCGAGAGGCAGCACCAGCTGCAGGGCGACGTCGTCCTCATGTTCCAGCCCGGCGAAGAAGGCTGCGACGGAGCCAGCTACATGATCCGCGAAGGCGTCCTGGACGCCGCCGGCACCCGGGTCCAGGCGGCCTACGGGATGCACGTGTTTTCCTCCCTCGAGCCCCACGGCACGTTTTGCACAAAGTCCGGCGTGATGCTCAGCTCCTCGGACGGGCTTGAGGTCACGGTACTCGGCGCCGGCGGCCACGGCTCGGCCCCGCACTCCGCGAAGGATCCCGTCACCGTGGCGGCCGAAATGGTCACGGCCCTCCAGGTCATGGTGACCCGGCAGTTCAACATGTTCGATCCCGTGGTGCTCTCGGTGGGCGTGCTCCATGCCGGCACCAAGCGGAACGTCATTCCCGAAACGGCGCGCATCGATGCGACGGTCCGGACCTTCTCCGAGGAATCCCGCCTGAAGATGAAGGAAGCCGTGCCGCGCCTGCTCCAAGGAATCGCTGCCGCGCACGGGGTGGAAGTCCACGTCGACTACCAGGAGGAATACCCCCTCACCATCACCAACGAGGACGAAACCCACACGGCGGAAAAAGTCATCGCAGGGCTCTTCGGGGAGCGCCGCCTCTCCCGTTGGGCCACTCCGCTGAGCGGCTCCGAGGACTTCTCCCGCGTGCTGGCCGAGGTGCCGGGCACCTTCGTCGGCCTCAGCGCCGTCGCCCCCGGCGGCGATCCGGCCACCTCACCGTTCAACCACTCGCCTTACGCAACGTTCGACGACGGCGTGCTGGCTGACGGGGCAGCGCTTTACGCCGAACTCGCCACCTCGCGCCTGGCGGCGCTGGCAGCGGCGTCCTAGCCGCCGTCGGCCTCCCCCATCCCTCTCCCCGCCATCCTCCCCAATCCTCAGGAAGTAACCATGTCCATCGCAGTAAGCAAGCAGCAGACTGGACGCGTGTCCACCGCTAAAACCATCGTCGGGACCGGCATCGGCAATGCCGTCGAATGGTACGACTGGGCCATTTACGCCACGTTCACGCCCTTCATCGCCAGCCAGCTCTTCAGCAAAGCCGATCCCGCGTCGGCCGTGCTGTCCACGCTGGCGATCTTCGCCGTCGGCTTCGTCGCACGGCCCTTCGGCGGCTTCCTCTTCGGCTGGATTGGCGACAGGGTGGGCCGAAAGACGTCCATGACGCTCGCCGTCGGACTCGCTTCACTGGGCAGCCTGATGATCGGCATCGCGCCGACGTTCGCCAGCGTCGGCGCCTGGGCCTCGCTCATGCTGCTGGTGGCCCGCCTGGTCCAGGGCCTGGCGCACGGCGGCGAGCTGCCGTCGTCGCAAACCTACCTCTCGGAAATGGCACCCAAGGAGCACCGCGGGTTCTGGGCAACCCTGATCTACACCTCCGGAACCGTGGGCATCCTGTTCGGCACACTGCTGGGCGCCGTCCTGAACATGACGCTGACCACCGAGGCCATGAACGCCTGGGGCTGGCGGGTTCCGTTCCTCCTGGGCGCGGCGATGGGCCTGTACGCGCTGATCATGCGGTCACGGCTGCACGAGACCGATGCCTTCGAAGGCGAGTCCGTCGCCGAAAAGCGCGCTCCGATCTGGCCCCAGATCGTCCGCCACCGAAAGCAGGCGCTGCAGGTCATCGGCCTCACCGTGGGCCTCACGGTGATCTACTACATCTGGGGCGTCGTGGCGCCGAGCTACGCCACCACCGCCCTGAAAATCGACCGCGGCGAGGCGCTGTGGGCCGGCGTGGTCGCCAACATCGTGTTCATCGCCGCACTTCCCTTCTGGGGCAAGCTGTCCGACCGCATCGGACGCAAGAAGGTCCTGTGGTCCGGCGCGATCGGCGGCGGGGTACTCCACTTCCCCATGACCTGGCTGCTGAAGGACTCTGCGTGGCAGCTGGCGGTGAGCATGTCCGTGATGCTGATCTTCATCGCCGCGAGCGCCGCCATTGTCCCGGCCGTCTACGCCGAGCTGTTCCCGACGTCGATCCGCACCGTGGGCGTCGGCGTCCCGTACTCCATCTGCGTGGCAGCCTTCGGCGGAACGGCCCCGTACCTGCAGCAGTGGCTGGGAACCACCTTGGGCGTCCCGCAGGTGTTCAACGTGTACGCGGTGGTCCTGCTGGCCATCAGCGCCGCGTTCGTCTTCACCATTCCCGAGACGAAGGGCAAGGACCTGACCCACTAGGAAGCTGGGGCCGCCCGCCCCGGCGCACCACCAGTCCCCTGCCGCTCGCAAGAGCGGCAGGGGACTTTTTGGTGCCGTGCTAGATCCTGGCGTGCATTCCGAAGCTGCGAGGGCGGCCGAACGAGGCCGCGCCCAGGAATTCGACGGCGACGAACGGCTCGTCGCCCACCACCCATTCATCGTGCCCGGGAGGCAGCGCATAAGTGTCATGGGCGTGAATCGTTGACCGTCCGCCGTCGGGCGTTTCCACCTCCAGCTGCCCCGATATGCAATAGCCGAGGTGGTGGTGCTCGCAGTAGGGGGTCAACTCGGAGGGCCTTGCAGAGTCCGACCACCGCCAGCCCGGCGCGAGGATCAGGCGCGCCACGGAGTAGTCGTCAACGGTGACAAGGTCGAATTCCGCCTTGTCCGGGCAACGCTTCGAGTCC
Source organism: Pseudarthrobacter oxydans (assembly GCF_034258515.1). Taxonomy (NCBI): domain Bacteria; kingdom Bacillati; phylum Actinomycetota; class Actinomycetes; order Micrococcales; family Micrococcaceae; genus Pseudarthrobacter; species Pseudarthrobacter oxydans. Next base: position 4,004,729 of record NZ_CP139438.1, read on the forward strand.
GGTGAATCCAAGGACTTGACTGCCAGTTCCCTGATGAAATTTGCCGTCATGAGGTCACAGCCTATGAGTGGTGTGGAGAACGCCCGGCGCGGACCAGGCGATGGAATGGATACCGACGAGCGGCGAAGTTGTATTGAGACCATGTAGCGGCGTGCGCCCCTGCCCCGGCGCCCACCCCTCCACCGGACCGTGCCGATGTATCTCTAACCGTAGCCCTGCAGCACCTGAAGTCAATGGGAAATTTCCTCCCCGCTCCCAAACCGGTCCGCCTTGACTCCGGCGCCCATCCTTCCCTAGACTTTTCATAAAGCAGAATCTAAATTCCACAAAGCGAAAACTTGAAGCAAGCCCGCCGCAAGGGAAGATAGATCAAAGCCCTCCCTGGAAGGACCTACGATGACGTACACAGTGAACTGCTCCATCCTCCTTACTGAACTGCCCCTGCTCGAGCGCCCCGCGGCAGCCAAGGCAGCCGGCTTTGACGCTGTCGAGTTCTGGTGGCCCTTCGAGTCCTCAGTTCCCTCCGACGCCCAGGTCACCGAATTCGAGAACGCCATCAAGGACGCCGGCGTCCAGCTCACGGGCCTGAACTTCAACGCCGGCAACATGCCGGGCGGGGACCGCGGCCTGGTGTCCTGGACGGGACGCGAGTCAGAGTTCAAGGACAACATCGAGGTTGTTGCCGGCATCGGCGGGCGCCTGGGCTGCAAGGCCTTCAACGCCCTCTACGGGAACCGGCAGGACGGCTCCACCCCCAAGGAGCAGGACGAACTCGCGGTCAGGAACCTGGCGGCAGCGGCAGAAGGCGTCGCCCACATCGGCGGCACCGTCCTCCTGGAGCCCGTCAGCGGCGCACCCAAATACCCGCTCCTCACCGCTGATGACGCACTCAAGGTCATCGCCCGCGTGAAGGCGGAGGCCGGCGTCGAAAACATCAAGCTCCTCGCCGACTTCTACCACCTCGCAGTCAACGGGGACGACGTCGAGTCCGTCATCGAAAACCATGCCAAGGACTTCGGCCACATCCAGATCGCCGACAACCCCGGCCGCGGCGCCCCGGGAACGGGCACGCTCCCGCTGGGCCAATGGATCGCCCGCAGCCGCGAACTCGGCTACACGGGCTACATCGGACTCGAATACAAGGAACCGCAGGAAACAGCCTTCAGCTGGGCCATCCGCGAACACGCCTCCCGCTAGTCCACCCGCCCCACCCAACTGAGTAGCGCCAAGTGTCGTTTTGAGCCCTCATAACGACACTTAGCGCTACCTAGTTGGGCCGGGCATCCCCACCGGCACCTCCGGCACCACACAGACTTCAGGAAAGAGAACCATCATGAGCAACGTTGCAGTCATCGGACTCGGAATCATGGGCCTGCCCATGGCCATCAACCTGGTCAAGGCCGGCCACACCGTCACCGGCTTCAACCGCAGCCAGGACAAGATCGACAAACTGGTTTCAGAAGGCGGCAAGGGCGCCACCAGCATCGCTGACGCCGTCAAGGATGCCGACGTCGTCATCACCATGGTGCCGGACTCCCCCGATGTCGAGGGCGTGGTCAGCGGCAAGGACGGCGTCTTCGCCAACGCCAAGCAGGGCGCACTGTGGATCGACGCCTCCAGCATCCGCCCGGACGTGGCCAAGCGCCTCGCCGATGAAGCCCGCGAGGCCGGCATCCGCCCCCTCGACGCCCCGGTTTCCGGCGGCGAACAGGGCGCCATCGACGCCGTCCTCTCCATCATGGTGGGCGGCGACAAGGAAGACTTCGACGACGCCCAGGACGTCCTGAACGCCGTCGGCAAAACCATCGTGCACGTGGGCCCCTCCGGCTCCGGCCAGACCGTCAAGGCTGCAAACCAGCTGATCGTCGCGGTCAACATCGAGGTCCTGGGCGAGGCCATCGCCTTCCTGGAGGCCTACGGCGTGGACACCGACGCCGCCCTCAAGGTCCTCGGCGGCGGCCTGGCCGGCTCCAAGGTCCTGGACCAGAAGGGCCAGAAGATGCTGGACCGCAACTTCGACCCCGGCTTCCGCCTCGCCCTGCACCACAAGGACCTCGGCATCGTCACCTCCGCCGCCCGCGAAGCCAACGTCGCCATCCCCCTCGGCGCCGTCGTCGCCCAGCTCGTCGCCGCCACCGTCAACCAGGGCGACGGGAGCCTCGACCACTCCGGACTCTTCAAGCAGGTCCTGCAACTCAGCGGCAGGAAATAAGCACCAGCGCCACAGGCGCCTAAGAAACACCAGCAGGGGACCCGCCGTCGTCCATGAAAACGACGGCGGCTCCCTCAGCACACCCAAAAACAGACTTTTCAAGCTTTCAAGGAGCACCCCATGAGCAAGATGCGTACCGTTGATGCAGCGGTGGCCATCCTGGAAAAGGAAGGCGCCATCGAGGCGTTCGGCCTGCCAGGCGCCGCAATCAACCCCTTCTATTCCGCAATGCGCGCCCACGGCGGGATCCGCCACACCCTGGCCCGCCACGTTGAAGGCGCAAGCCACATGGCGGACGGTTACAGCCGCGCCAAGGACGGCAACATCGGCATCTGCATCGGCACCTCCGGCCCCGCCGGCACCGACATGATCACCGGCCTGTACGCCGCCTGGGCCGACTCCATCCCGATGCTCTGCATCACCGGCCAGGCCCCCGTGGCCAAGCTGCACAAGGAAGACTTCCAGGCCGTGGACATCGAGTCCATCGCCAAGCCCGTGACCAAGATGGCCATGACCATCCTGGAGCCCGGCCAGGTTCCCGGCGCCTTCCAGAAGGCCTTCCAGCTGATGCGCTCCGGCCGCCCCGGCCCGGTGCTGCTGGACCTGCCGATCGACGTGCAGATGGCCGAGATCGAGTTCGACATCGACACCTACGAGCCCCTGCCCGTCGAAAAGCCCAAGGCCTCCCGCAAGCAGCTCGAGAAGGCCCTGGACATGCTGACCGCGGCCAAGCACCCGCTGATCGTCGCTGGCGGCGGCATCATCAACGCCGGCGCCTCCGCCCAGCTGGTTGAGCTGGCCGAGATCCTGGACGTCCCCGTCATCCCCACGCTGATGGGCTGGGGCACCATCCCGGACGACCACCGGCTGATGGCCGGCATGGTGGGCCTGCAGACCTCCCACCGCTACGGCAACGAGAACTACCTGCAGAGCGACTTCGTGATCGGCATCGGCAACCGCTGGGCCAACCGCCACACGGGCGGCCTGGACACCTACACGGCGGGCCGCAAGTTCGTGCACATCGACATCGAGCCCACGCAGATCGGCCGCGTGTTCTCCCCGGACCTGGGCATCGCGTCCGACGCCGGCGCCGCGCTGGCAGGGCTGGTCGAGCTCGCCAAAGAGCGCAAGGCGGCAGGGTCCCTGCCGGACTACAGCGGCTGGGTTGCCGAGTGCCAGGACCGCAAGGCCTCCCTGCACCGCAAGACGCACTTCGAGAACATCCCCATCAAGCCGCAGCGCGTGTACGAGGAGATGAACAAGTCCTTCGGCCGCGACACCATCTACGTGTCCACCATCGGCTTGTCCCAGATCGCCGGCGCGCAGATGCTGCACGTGTTCGGACCGCGCAAGTGGATCAACGCCGGCCAGGCTGGCCCCCTGGGCTGGACCGCCCCGGCAGCCCTCGGCGTGGTCCGCGGCAAGCCGGATGAGACCGTGGTGGCCTTGTCCGGCGACTACGACTTCCAGTTCATGATCGAGGAACTGGCCGTGGGTGCGCAGTTCAACCTGCCGTACATCCACGTGGTGGTGAACAACTCCTACCTGGGCCTGATCCGCCAGTCGCAGCGCGGCTTCAGCATGGAGCAGAACGTGTCCCTGGCCTTCGAGAACATCAACAGCACCCACCTGTCCGAGGAAACCCGCGGCTACGGCGTGGACCACCTGAAGGTGGCCGAGGGCCTGGGCTGCAAAGCCGTGCGCGTGGAGGACCCCAACGATCTCGCCGCCGCGTTCGACAAGGCCAAGGCCCTCATGGGCGAGTTCCAGGTTCCTGTCGTGGTGGAAGTGATCCTGGAAAAGGTCACCAATATCTCCATGGGGCTGGAAATCAACGCCATCAACGAGTTCGAGGAACTGGCAGAATCGGCAGCAGACGCCCCCACCGCCATCCTGGCTCTGCAGGGCTAGAACGAGAAAGACAGACACTGCCATGCGCATCGTCATTGCCCCGGATAAATTCAAGGGCTCCCTGTCCGCCCCGGAAGTCTGCAGCCACCTGGAAAAGGGGCTGCAGGCCGCGGCCGGCGGGAACCTTGAGGTGGCCCGGATTCCAGTAGCCGACGGCGGCGAAGGGACCCTGGACGCCGCGGTCGGCTCAGGCTTCACCCGCCGCAGCGCCGTGGTGGCCGGGCCCTCCGGCGAACCGGTCACGGCCGAGTTCGCGGTCCGGGGCAATGAGGCAGTCATCGAGATGGCGGCCGCCTCGGGCCTGGCACTGCTCTCCGCCCAGGCATTGGTTGGCGGAAGGCCAGGCTCGACGGCGGCACGCACCGCCACGAGCCTGGGCACCGGCCAGCTCATCGCCGCCGCCCTGGACGCCGGCTGCAACCGCATCATCCTTGGGGTTGGCGGCAGCGCCAACACCGACGGCGGCGCCGGAGTCCTGCAGGCGCTCGGTGCCCGGTTCCTCGACAGCGAGGGCAACGAACTTCCGCCCGGCGGCGCCGCCCTGGCCCGCCTGGACCGGATCGACTTCAGCGGCTTCGAACCCCGCCTGAAGGACACACGCTTTGTGCTGGCATCCGACGTCGACAATCCCCTGCTGGGCGCCCAGGGCGCCGCGGCGATTTTCGGCCCGCAAAAGGGTGCCACGCAACAGGACGTCGACGTGCTCGACGCCGCCCTGGCCAGGTTTGTCGAAGTCCTGGCCAGGGAAATCGGTCACCGCGCAATTAAAGCCGCGGAAGCCCCGGGCGCCGGAGCGGCAGGAGGCGTTGGCTACGCAGCCATCGCCGTCCTCGCCGCGACCCGCCGCCCGGGCATCGACGTCGTCCTCGAATTCACGGGGCTGGTGGACCGGCTGGCCGGCGCCGACCTCGTGATCACCGGCGAGGGCAGCCTGGACGAACAAAGCCTGTTGGGCAAGACACCCATGGGCGTTGCCCGCGCAGCCGCCGCCCAAGGCGTCCCGGTGATCGCTGTGTGCGGCCGGACCACCCTTGAAACCGGCCAGGCAAGCGCCGCCGGATTCGAGGACGTCTACGCTTTGACCGAGCTTGAAAGCAATATAAACAGGTGCATGACAGAGGCAGCGCAGCTTCTCGAGCAACTGGGAACACAGATCGGCGGAAGGCTGGCCGGCGATACGCTGGCCCGTTCCGCCACCACCAAGGAGGACCTCCATGTCTGAAGAACGTTTTGACCTGGTCATCCGCGGCCAGCGCATCCTCACCACGGCCGGGCTGGCACCCCGCGAAGTGGGAGTCCGCGGCGGGAAGATCGTGGCCCTCGAACCGCTGGGCAACGGCCTGGCCGGTGCGGAGGTCATTGAGCTGGCCGACGACGAAACCCTGATCCCCGGCCTCGTGGACACCCATGTCCACGTCAACGAGCCCGGCCGCACCGAGTGGGAGGGCTTCGCCTCCGCCACCCGCGCGGCGGCAGCCGGCGGCGTGACCACCATCATCGACATGCCGCTGAACTCCGTCCCGCCCACCACCACCGTGGAGAACCTCAAGCTCAAGCGCGAGGTGGCCGAGGACCAGGCGTTCATCGACGTCGGGTTCTGGGGCGGCGCCATCCCCGGCAACAAGGCCGACCTTCGCCCCCTGCACGACGAGGGCGTCTTCGGCTTCAAATGCTTCCTCCTGCACTCGGGCGTGGACGAGTTCCCGCACCTGGACGCGGACGAGATGGAGGAGGACATGGCCGAGCTCAAGTCCTTCGACTCCCTCATGATCGTCCACGCCGAGGACTCGCACGCCATCGACCGCGCACCCCACCCCGGCGGCGACCACTACTCCACGTTCCTGGCCTCCCGCCCCCGTGGCGCCGAGAACAAGGCCATCGCCGAGGTCATTGAACGCGCGCGCTGGACCGGTGCGCGTGCCCACATCCTGCACCTCTCGTCGTCGGACGCCCTGCCCATGATCGCCAGCGCAAAGCGCGACGGCGTGAAGCTCACCGTGGAGACGTGTCCGCACTACCTGACGCTGATGGCCGAGGAAATCCCGGACGGCGCCACTGCCTACAAGTGCTGCCCGCCCATCCGTGAGGCCTCCAACCGGGAACTGCTGTGGCAGGGCCTGCAGGACGGCACCATCGACTGCATCGTCTCGGACCACTCCCCCTCCACCCTTGACCTGAAGGACCTGGAAAACGGCGACTTCGCGGTGGCCTGGGGCGGCGTCTCGTCGCTGCAGCTGGGCCTGTCCCTGATCTGGACCGAGGCACGGCACCGCGGCATCCCGCTGGAGCAGGTGGTCAGCTGGATGGGCGAGAAGCCGGCAGCCCTGGCCCGCCTGTCCAACAAGGGCCAGCTGGCGCTCGGCTATGACGCGGATTTCGCCATCTTTGCCCCGGACGAGGCGTTCGTTGTGGACGTGTCCAAGCTCAAGCACAAGAACCCCATCACCCCCTACGACGGCAAGGCTCTTTCCGGCGTGGTCCGCAAGACCTTCCTGCGCGGCGCCGTGGTGGACGGCCAGACCCCCACGGGCAAGCTGATCCGCCGCGGCGGAGTCTAGGACGCGCCATGGCAGTGGAAGCACACCAGCCCGGGGTGCCCCGGCACCTGGTTCAGGCCAAGCGCGCTGCTGCCCGCGGGCTGGCCGTGTGGGTGGTTCCCGGGGAAGGCACAAGCCCCGAACTCCTGGCCCGCGCCGCCCGGCTTGTCCTTGCCAAGGCCCTCGAAACTGCTCCGGAGGCGGAAGTCCATTGGCCTGCCGCCGGAGCCACCACGTCCGGGGTCTCCGCCACGGAAGGAGCCGCAGACCACTCCTCCCGCACTCCTTCCGCGGCGGAGGACCCCGGCGATACTCCGGCGCCCAACGAGGCCGACGCCGGCACCTGCCTGCCGCCGTCGGCCGGCCCTGTGAGCCGGGTCGCCGTGGACCTCGCCGCGGACACCGTCCTGCTGGACGGCAGCCCCGTGCCGCTGACCGGCGTCGAATTCAAGGTGCTCAGGTACCTGGTGACCCACCTGTCCCGGGCTGTCAGCAGGGAGGAACTACAAGAGTTCCTGGAGTCGCTGCAGTTCCCCGGTGCCTCAGCCCGGGCCATCGATGTCTATGTGGGCCGGGTCCGCCGGAAACTCGGGAATGCCCGCCATGCCGTGGCCACCGTCCGGGGCGGCGGATACCAGTTTGTGCCCGGTTCCTGCGCCACCGTCCGAGGCCCGGCGGAATACAGCATATGACGCCGGAGTTGTATGACTAAGCGCGAACCCGCTTCACTTGATGTTTGCCCGTAACTGACGAGTCTTCCGAAGGAACGCCATGAGCCCCACCCTGACCACCAAGCTTCAGCCCGGAACCCAGGCCCCTGATTTCACCCTCCAGGACGCCCAGGGCCGCGAGACTTCCCTGGCCGATTACCGTGGCAAGAACGTCATTGTGTACTTCTACCCCAAGGCCGCCACCCCCGGCTGCACCACCGAGGCCTGCGACTTCCGCGACAGCCTGGCCTCCCTGCAGGGCAAGGGCTACGAGGTCATCGGCATCTCCCCCGATGCCCCGGAGGCGCTGGCCGGCTTCACGGGCGACTTCTCCCTGACCTTCCCGCTCCTCTCCGATCCCGACCACGCCGTTGCCCTGGCCTACGGCGCCTGGGGCGAGAAGCTCGTCAACGGCGAAATCGTCGAGGGCCTCGTCCGCTCCACCGTGGTGGTGGACCCCGAAGGCAACGTCACCCTTGCCCAGTACCAGGTGACGGCCGACGGCCACGTCGCGGCCCTGAAGGAAGCCCTGGGGATCTAACGCTCCCGCACTTAATGTCGGGTTTCCCCCGACGCTCCCGCACTTAACGCGGGTTTTCCCCCGACGCTCCCGCACTTAATGTCGGGTTTCCCCGGACGCTCCCGCAGTTCAAGAACTGCGGGAGCGTCCGGCGTTAAGAGCCGTTGGCCGCCGCTTTCGCCTCGGCCGCTGCCGCCTGCGCATAGGATGCAGAGATCCGACGATAGACCGGCGTGAGGAAGGCCAGCAGCGCGGCCACAACCATGATGGTTCCGGCAACCAGGAACACCAGGGCGATGCCGCGGGAGGTGCCCTCGCCCAGGAGCGGAGCCAGCCGGGCGGCACCGTCCGCGGACCGGGCGTAGGGGATGATCCAGAACTGGGCGATCGGCGCAATGAGGAATGCCGTGACCGGCGAAGCAGCGGACTCGAACGCCATGGCGAACCCGAACACCCGGCCCTGCCGCTGCAAAGGGACCACCTGCTGGATGACCGTCTGCTCCGCCGCCTCCACAAAAGGCACCAGGACCAGGTACGCCCAGATGCCGGCGATGTAGAGCCAGGCCCACTCCCGCAGCGTGAACACCGCGCCGAGGACGCCCATCAGCACCACGGCGGCGAGGAGGGTGCGCAGCGGATTGGCCCCGAGCCCGAACTTTCCGATCAGCGCCCCGCCCACCAGGATCCCGGTGAAGCCGACAGCGGAGAAGATCCCCCACAGTTCAACGGGGAACATCTCCAGGCCGTACGGGTCCATCAACGCCATGTAGACGCCGCCGATGAAGTTGTTGAATGTGGAGAAGAGGATCAGCGCGAACAGCCCCGAAATGGCCAGTACCGCGGAGAGGGAGCCGCGCAGGTCGAAGCCGCCGTGCGCATCCGTTGCCGCCGCCCGCACCTCCTCGGGCATGCGCAGGGTGAGCAGGTGCGCGAATGCAAGCGCGGTAAGCACCAGGGCGGCTCCGATGGTCCAGCCCATGCCCAGCAGCCCCACCGAGAGCCCGGAGAGCACCGAAGTGACAATGAACATCAGTCCCTGCACCATACCCACCAGCCCGTTGGCGTTTGCCCGCCGGTCCGGCTCGATGAGGATGGTGACGGTGGTGGAGAGGGCGATGTTCCGCATGTTCTCCACCACGGCGCCGATCAGGATGATCATGACGAAAACCCAGAACCACGGCCGGGCCAGGTCCAGCAGCAACGACGAGGGTGTCAGCAGGAACATGACCCCGGACAGCACGAACATCACCAGGGTGAAGGCCGCGGCGAAGCGCATCACGGCCAGCTTGCGGTAGCGGTCCACGAAGGTGCCGAAGCTGATGCTGGAAAGGGAGATCAGCAGCATGTAGGCACCGCCCACCACACCGGTTGCTATGACGTTGCGCGTTTCCAGGTACACCCAGAACGTCAGCGCAAACCAGAGGTAGCTGGTGGTGACGTTGGCGAGGGCGGTGTTCACCAGGATCCCGGTGAAGGTGCGGGAGCGCTGGGCCGGAGTGCGCAGGGAAGTGTCGACGGCGTCCGGATCAGTGAGGTGCAGGGCCTCCCCTACCCCTACCGGGACGGACGTGTCCGCCAGGTCCCCGCCGGGTCTCTTACCGCCGTCGGAAGCTGATGCGGCGCGCGGCCGGACCGGTTCCTGCTCGGTCATGCGTCCCAGTGTAGTGACGTCCCGCACTCATGGACATGGCCGGGGACGGGTCAGAGGTCAGCGTTTGTCGCGGTCGTTGAACTCAACGTCCAGTTCATAGTGGCGGAACTCGGTTTCACGGTCCGATTCGCCATCAACGACCATTTCGTGGTCGAGCTGGCGCTGGATGCGGCTGTCCAGGACCTGCAATTCGTTATCCGATACCTTTTCCAGGTCCTCGGGGAACTGGTCGTCCGGAGTGAGATGCAGCTTATCGTTCATTGTGCCCGCCATGTCTTCTGCCGTTACCTGGCTGCCCAGTCTATCGCTGCCCGGTCGGAGTGTCCCCCTTCTGCGGCACGGCAATGCCCCAGGGAAGCCTCGAGAGTGCTGTTGCCGGACTCCCTGCCCGGTGACAGGATGGCCGCATGGACATCCAGGTCCGACCCGCAACACAATTCGAGGACGTCAAAACCATAGTTGGGCCAAAGCGGCCGGACGCCAACGTGTGCTGGTGCCTGAGCTACCGCATCCCGTCCAAACTGAACCAGGCACTGCGCGGGACCGAGCGCGGGGACCTGGTGCGGCAGCTGGTGGCGGAGGATCCGCCGCCGGGGATATTGGCGTACGACGGCGGTGAGCCGGTTGGGTGGGCAGCGGTCCACCCCCGCGCGGACACCAGTTTCGCCGGCAACCGGAAGATCCCGCATGTGGACGGTGCGGATGTCTGGTCGGTCTGGTGCATCAGGGTGCGGCCCGGGTACCGCGGCAGGGGCATCTCGCACCAGTTGCTGGCAGGCGCCGTAGACCTGGCCCGGAGCTATGGTGCCCCGGCCATCGAGGGCTATCCGGTGGACAACGGCGGCAGGAAAGTGGACCTCACCATGGCCTACGTGGGCACCCGGAAACTGTTTGAGGACGCGGGTTTCACCAAGGCGGCGGACACCGGGTCCGTTCTTAATGGCTTCCCTCGGGTGCTGATGCGCCTGGAGTTGCAGTCGAGCTAGACACGCCCCGGCACGTCAGGGTTTCTTCCACCAGCTCCCGGGCCAGCCCTCGTCGATCGCCCAGAGCGCCAAGAGCAGGGCGTCCGCTGTCATGAGTCCCGCAATTAGGTATGCCCACCCTGTAAACCAACTCATAGCAATCTCCTGACCCGGTAAACCCCCAGCCACTCGATTGCTCATAAGTGTGGCACTTAAAACGCCAGTACGGAACGGCCCCCGTCCGCAGTCCTGAAAAGCGCTTCCAGCCTGTGGTGCGCTTCGGTTTCCAACTTGAGCCGGCGGGTCAGCTTCTCCACCTGCTGGGACATCTCCGCGCCTACCGGAAGCCTGTCCCCCGGCCAGCTCCAGACCTCCCTCGATTCCGCCAGGGCCTCAGCCAGCGCGCTGGCCGCTGCGCGCACCTTCCGCCTGTGAAAGTAGACGCGCAACAAAGCGCGGCCCTTATCCAGGCCCTTGTCCAGGGCCGCGCCGGCGGCCGAACCGACTCCCGCCTGGTCTGTGATCTTGACTTGTCCCATGGCTGCACCTTCTCCGAGCCGTTCAGCCTCCCCGGCGGGTCGTCTTTGACCCTCGTCCGGTGGAAGCTGCTGCCTGTCTTCGAGTGTCCCGCCCGCACCTCAACGTCCGGGCAAGCCGGTCCAAGGATTTCCGCAAGATCGGGCAACACCGCTTCTGTTGTAGTCTCTTGACACCACAGCCCGGCTGCTCTTCAATATTACGTATGCTGAAATAACAGTTCCATGATGCGGAAGCCGCGCGACAGCCCGTTGCCGGCGCCGGGAAGTCCGGCCTCCGCATAGCCGTCACCATGGATGCCAGCAGATTTACCCAAGGAACGAGCCAGCATGAAGCTTGCCGAATTCAACAGCGCGGACCCGGCCCGGGCCGCCCAAACCCTGAGGCCCTGCATCGACGTCAACCGATGGGTGGATGCCGTCACCGCGGGCCGCCCGTTCGCCAGCAAGGATGCCCTGCTGGCCTGGGCGTCGCAGGCTGCCAGCCCCTTCACCCCCGCCGAGGTGGAGTCCGCCATGGCGCACCATCCGCGCATCGGGGAACGTCCGACGGCGGCCACCACCGAAGCGTCCATGTCCCGTTCCGAGCAGGCCGGGGTGGATCCTGCGGACACGGCCCTCGCGGAAGCCCTGGCCCGCGGCAACAGGGACTACGAGGAGAAGTTCGGGAGGGTCTTCCTGATCCGCGCCGCCGGCCGAACCGCCCCGCAAATCCTGCAGGCCCTGAACGAACGGCTCACAAACTCCCATGCTGAAGAAGACACCATCGTGGCCCAGCAGCTGCGCGAAATCGCCGTACTCCGGCTTGAAGGACTGATCACCGAATGAGCGTCTCCCACATCACTACGCACATCCTGGACACGGGTGCCGGACGCCCGGCGGCGGGAGTCGCCGTCGTCCTTTACCGGAACGACGGCGGCACCTGGCGCCACGTGGCAGATTCCATCACCGACGCTGACGGCCGCGCCAAGGACCTCGGTCCGGAGCGGCTGGAGGCCGGGCACTACAAGCTCAACTTCGCCACCGGCGACTACTACGCGGGCCTGCAGACTGCCACGTTCTTCCCTGAAGTGGACCTGGTGTTCGAGGTGACCGGCCCGGAGCACTACCACGTCCCGCTCCTCCTGAGCCCGTTCGCTTACTCCACCTACCGCGGCAGCTGAAGCCCTCGAAAAATGTAGGCTTGATGCATGCCTACTGAACAACCCCCTGCCGAGCGGCGCGAAGTTACCGTCCGCCGCGCGCCCAAGTATGTGCCGTTCCTCATCCTCGGCGCACTGGTGGGCATCGCGGCGGCAGCGGTGGCGGCGTATACAGTTCCTGAGAACCCCAGCTTCGACGCCGGCGCCGTCTTTGGGTTCTTCATGGTGCTGTTCGCGGGCGGCGGCGCCATCCTCGGGGCCGTGCTGGCGCTGATCCTGGACCGCCGCAGTGTCAGGCGGCAGCAGCGGGCCGTGGTGGAAGCCGTGCCGGACTCCGAGCCGGACACGGATCCCCAGCCTTAGGCCCGCTGCAGCGGGCCCGGGTCACAAACGGGCGGCCGGAAAAGTCCTACCCCATGTCGTGAGATAATCGACCAGTGGCACGCGGCGATGGAAAACTTTCCCATGATCTTCTCCCTGGCGAAAAAGGCCCGCAGGACGCTTGTGGCGTCTTCGGAGTCTGGGCACCAGGTGAAGAAGTAGCAAAACTTACCTATTACGGGCTGTATGCACTGCAGCACCGCGGTCAGGAGTCGGCTGGTATTGCCACCAGCGACGGCAAGCGGATCAACGTCTACAAGGACATGGGACTCGTCTCCCAGGTCTTCGACGAGACCACGCTGAACACCCTGACCGGGCACCTGGCGGTGGGACACTGCCGCTACTCCACCACCGGCGCAAGCCACTGGGCCAACGCGCAGCCCACCCTCGGCGCCACCAGCACCGGCACCGTCGCCCTGGCACACAACGGCAACCTGACCAACACCGCCGAGCTCAACGCCATGATCCAGGAACGGAACGGCGGCCAGCTCACCGGCGAAATGAAGCAGGGCAACACCTCTGACACTGCCCTGGTCACCGCCCTGCTGGAAGGCGAGCCGGGCAAGAGCCTCGAGGAAACCGCCACCGAGCTGCTGCCCAAGATCAAGGGCGGCTTCTGTTTCGTGTTCATGGACGAAGGCACCCTCTACGCGGCGCGCGACACCTACGGCATCCGCCCGCTGGTGCTGGGCCGCCTGGAGCGCGGCTGGGTGGTGGCGTCCGAGCAGTCCGCCCTCGCCACCGTGGGCGCCAGCTTCATCCGCGAGATCGAGCCCGGCGAGTTCATCGCCATTGACGAGCAGGGCGTGCGTTCCCAGCGTTTCGCGGAGCCGACGCCGGCCGGTTGCGTTTTCGAGTACGTCTACCTGGCGCGTCCGGACGCCGCCATTGCCGGCCGCTCCGTCTATGAATCCCGCGTGGAGATGGGCCGCCAGCTGGCCCGCGAGAACACGCAGGTGGCGGACATCGTCATCCCGGTCCCCGAGTCCGGCACGCCGGCCGCCGTGGGCTACGCCGAGGAATCCGGCATTCCCTTTGCACACGGCTTCGTCAAGAACTCCTACGTGGGCCGTACGTTCATCCAGCCGTCGCAGACCCTCCGCCAGCTGGGCATCCGGCTCAAGCTCAACGCCCTCGAGTCCGTGATCCGCGGCAAGCGCGTTGTGGTGGTGGACGATTCCATCGTCCGCGGCAACACCCAGCGGGCCATCGTCCGCATGCTCCGCGAGGCCGGGGCAGCCGCGGTCCACGTCAAGATTTCCTCCCCGCCCGTGCAGTGGCCGTGCTTCTACGGCATCGACTTCGCCTCCCGGGCCGAGCTGATTGCCAACGGCGCCACCATCGACGAGATCTCGCAGGCCATCGGGGCGGACTCGCTGGCCTACATCTCCGAAGACGGGATGATCGGCGCCACCCGGCAGCCGCGGGAGCGGCTCTGCACTGCCTGCTTCACCGGCAAGTACCCCATCGAACTTCCGGGTGCGGACAAGCTGGGCAAGAACCTGCTGGAGCGGACGGACCTCGGCGGGCTCAAGCCCTCGCCGTCGGCCCTTCCGGGCGCAACAGCGGCCCTCTCTGTTGATTCCCAGGAAGATCCCGCGGAGAAGTCCGGCGCCACCGGTTGCGATCCCGGACCGGACTCCGAGTTTGAAAACCTGCTCACCGACGCCGACCTCGTGCCGGAGATTCATCACGCGGTCACCACCCCCGACGCTGACAAGAAAGAGTCCGTATGACTTCCGCTGCCCCCGCCCCTGGCAACACCCCCGCTAACGCAGCCGGCATCACCTACGCCTCCGCCGGCGTTGACGTTGAAGCCGGGGACCGCGCCGTCGAGCTGATGAAGGACGCCGTCAAGGCCACCCACAACTCCTCGGTGATCGGCGGGGTGGGCGGTTTCGCCGGACTCTACGACGTCTCCAGGCTCCTGACTTTCAAGAAGCCGCTGCTGGCCACGTCCACCGACGGCGTGGGCACCAAGGTGGCCATCGCCCAGGCCATGGACATCCACGACACCATCGGGTTCGACCTCGTCGGCATGGTGGTGGACGACATCGTCGTGGTTGGCGCTGAGCCGCTGTACATGACCGACTACATCGCCTGCGGCAAAGTGGTACCGGAGCGCATCGCCGACATTGTCCGCGGCATCGCAGCAGCCTGCTCGGTCGCTGGCACGGCACTGGTGGGCGGCGAAACCGCCGAACACCCCGGCCTGCTGGGCGAGCACGAGTACGACGTCGCAGGCGCGGCCACCGGCGTGGTTGAAGCCGACCAACTCCTGGGGCCGGACCGCGTGCGCGCCGGTGACGTGGTAATCGGCATGGCCTCCTCCGGCCTGCACTCCAACGGTTATTCCCTGGTCCGCCGCGTGATCAACCACGCCGACTGGGCACTGGACCGCCAGGTCTCCGAACTGGGCCGCACCCTTGGCGAGGAACTCCTTGAGCCCACCCGCGTCTACGCCGCGGACTGCCTGGACCTGGCCCGCGCCTTCCCCGTCACCGGCACGGCCGCCGTGCACGGCTTCAGCCACGTCACCGGCGGCGGCCTCGCCGCCAACCTGGCCCGCGTGCTCCCCCAGGGCCTCGTGGCCACCGTGGACCGCAGCACCTGGGAACTGCCCGCCATCTTCAAGCTGGTGTCCGAACTGGGCAACGTGCCGCTGGCGGACCTGGAACGCACCCTGAACCTGGGTGTGGGCATGGTGGCCATCGTGTCCCCCGAAGCCGCGGACGCTGCAGTGACCCGCCTCAACGACCGCGGCCTGCCGTCCTGGGTCATGGGCACCGTCACCGAGGATTCGGACGCAATCCTCAAGTCCGGTCCGGACTACGTGCAGGGCGCCAAGGGCGTGGACGGCGGCGCGGTTCGCTTGGTCAACGCCTACGCCTAATAACCCCATCGAGTGCTCCGTACCGGCCCTTTTGACCCGTCAAAACGGCAGGTACGGAGCACTCGATTGCTTTAACCAGCGCCGGGAAAGGCCGCAGGAACCGGAAATCTGAAGTAAAACACTCACTTCCCTTGACTGCTAAGCATACTTAGCTTTAGGCTTGTAAGTGGAAGTGCAGCACAGAAAGGTCAACGCGGGGTTTTCCGAGAGCGTCATGCCCGCCCCGCACGAGTCCGGCGACAATTGTCCGCTCGGTTTGACCGCCTTCCCCCGCCGATCCGGCGGATACCAAAAGAAGCAACCACAAAGACGTCCGGTACCTGCGCCGTGCAGCAGCACGGCATCAGGCAGTCCACACGCCCAATTGCGGACTGCCCGACAGGGGCACCAGGGCAGTTATCAAGGGAGCGAAAATCATGTCAGTTCTGAAAAAAGCCACCGCCGCAGCCGCTGGAAGCCTGTTTTTGCTGGGCGCCGTTGCCGGACCTTCGCAGGCAGCGGACAACAACACGTTGAATGACGGCCTTGTAAACGTCACGGTCGGTGACATCACCGTAGAAGATGCCGTTGACATCAACGTGGCAGCCAGTGTCGCAGCAAACCTTTGCGACGTCGCCGATATCGGATCGGTAGCAGTTCTTGGCGAAGCAGTAGACGCCACCGGCACCGAGCAGACGGTCTGCGATAGCGCCACCGGACCGGTCCGCATCGTCAATAACTAACAGCGCAGCGATGACTAGCAGCGCAGCGACCGGATAAGAGGGCAAGCCTCAGCGCCTTCAGCGCACCGTCCTCTTCCGGGTTTTCACTCGAGGAGCCCCAGCCATCGGCTGGGGCTCCTTTTGTGTGCCCAGCCAGTCCCCGAACTACTCACATGACGTTAAATGCGAATGATTCTTGATAGCATGTGGCTTAACCCTTTGAAAGTCCTGCCATGAAATGACCATACATGCCTGCACCAGCCCTGTCCGTGACAGATCTTGCCCTCTCGCTCGGCACGCGGAGATTGGTGCATCCCCTGACCTTTTCAGTAGAGACCGGTGAATGCGTCGCCCTGCTGGGAGCCTCGGGATCGGGCAAGTCCCTCACGGCATCGGCGCTGGCCGGCTTGCTTCCGGACGGGATCACCGCCACCGGGACGATCACTTTTGCGCCGGGGACGCCAGGGCCAACCAGGGCAGCCTTCATCAGCCAGGACCCGGCGACGGCCCTCAACCCCCTCGTTCCGGTCGGCAGGCAGCTCGCCATTCCGCTGCTCGCCGCAGGGTCCAGCCGGGCAGAAGCAAGGACGGAAGCGGCCCGCCTGTTGTCACAGGCAGGCATAGGGGAACCCGCCCGGATCCTTCCGTGCTATACCGGCCAGCTCTCCGGCGGACAACTGCAGCGCGTCTGCATCGCCCTCGCCCTGGCCTGCGGCAGTCCCGTCCTGGTGGCGGACGAACCCACCACCGCCCTCGACGCCGTCACGCAACTGAAAGTACTTGAAACCCTTCGCGGCTGGGGAGCCGACGGCCGCAGCCTGCTCTTCATTACCCACGACCTCACCGCGGCCGCCGCGCTCTGCACGCGCGCCATCGTGATGGAAGCCGGCCGCATCGTGGAGCAGGCACCCATGTCCGAGTTGCTCCAAGACCCGCAACACCCCTACACGCGCCGCCTGGTAACGGCGGCCGCAGCATGATGGGGCCGCTCACTGCCGACAACATTTCCTTCACCTACCCCAGGCCCGGCTTCCGCAAGAAAAGGCCGGCAGGGACACTCCACAACATCAGCCTGCACCTTTCACCGGGCACCAGCACGGCCCTGGTGGGGAGCTCCGGTTCCGGGAAATCCACCCTGGTGCGGATCCTGCTGGCCCTGGCAAAGCCCGACGCCGGCACGGTCACCCTCGGTGCCCGTGCGGTAAGGCCCGGACCTGTCCGGTCCCTGCGCTGGTACCGGCAGACGGTGCAGTACATCCCGCAGAACCCGGCCGGTAGCCTCGACCCCCGGATGTCTGTTGCGCAGCTGCTGCGGGAACCACTAAGGCAGCTAAGGGTGGAAGGGAACCACCGGAGCCTCGTGGCCGACGCACTGGAACGGGTCGAGCTGCCTGCCGGCCTGATGGAGAGCCGCCCCGGCGAGTTGTCCGGCGGCCAGAACCAGAGGGTGGCCATTGCCCGGGCCATGGCAGTGCGGCCGGCCTACCTGCTGGCCGATGAACCCGTCAGCGGCCTGGATCTCCCCCTGCGGGATAACGTCCTGTCGCTGTTGGGCCGGCTGGTCCGCGAGGAAGGCCTGGGCCTGCTCCTGGTCACCCATGACCTCGGCACTGCTGCCAGGTTGTGCGCCACCACCGCCGTCCTTTCGCAGGGCCGCATCGTGGAGCACGCTCCCACGCACCAGGTGCTGGAAAACCCAGGCAGCCCCGAAGCCGCTGCACTGGTGCGCGCTTCATCAGCCCTGCAGTTCCCCTGCCATGCCCCGGCCGGTGTCCTGTGACGGCACTTGGGACTGCGGTGCCGACGGACACAGCGCCTCGCCCGTCCCCCGGCCTGCTCCTGGCAAGCCAGCTTGTTTTCAATATCGGCTTCTACGCCGTGGTGCCGTTCCTGGCCCTGGTTTTGACCCGGGACTTCGGCATGACCGCCACGGCCGTGGGAGTGGTCCTCGGCGCCAGGGTCTTCTGCCAGCAGGGGCTTTTCCTGGTGGGCGGAATGGTCATGGACAGGTGGGGCCCGCGGCGGGCCATGGTGGCGGGCTGCCTCGTGCGCATTTCCGGCTACCTCACCCTGGCCATGGCCGGCAGCTTTGCGCTGTTCCTCCTGGGGGCAGTCCTCACCGGGATGGGCGGCGCGCTGTTCTCGCCGGCGCTGGAGTCCCTGCTGGGGAAGGCGGAAGAACGACGACGGAACACCGGCGGGAAGGCGGCGGGACTTTTTGCGCTCCTCGCCATCTGCGGAGAAATCGGAGCGGTGGCCGGGCCCCTGCTGGGGGCCCTGCTGCTGGGCATTTCCTTCAGCTGGGCAGCGCTGGCGGGGGCGGCGGTGTTTGCCGTAATGACCATGGTCCTGTGGCGCAGCATGCCCGCTGAAGATTCACGACCGGCGCCGGACATGCTCAGGGCCGCGGTCCCCCTGCGGGAAGCCGTCCCGCGCGCAGATGGAATCACCGGGATGCTGCGGGAGAGGCGCTTTGTGGCTTTCGCGGCCCTGTACAGCGTCAGCCTCCTGGCCTACAACCAGCTGTATTTCGGCCTCCCCGTCGAACTGGCCAGGACCGGGGCGGGAGCCGGCGCGCTGGCCGGCCTGTTCGCCGCCGCCTCGGTCCTGACCATTGCGCTGCAGCTGCCCATCTCCCGGTTGAGCGTCCGGATGGGTCCGGGACGCGCGCTCACCACCGGCTTCACCCTCAAGGGCCTGGCCTTCGCCGGAATGGCCCTGCTGGCCCAGTCCCCTGCCGCCGGCACACTGCAGCTCCTGCCGGCACTGCTGCTGGTGGCGGGGCTCTGCCTTGGGCACATGTGCGCCGGTCCGGTGGCCATGCCGCTGGTCCTCGACTTCGCCCGCGGCCGCCGCTCCGGCATCTATTACGGATTCCTGGCGAGCATGGGCGGGTGCGCTGTCCTGCTGGGCAACCTCGTCCTGGGGCCGCTCTACTCAGCGGCCACCCACCCGGGCGCCGCCGCCTTGCCATGGGCGGTAATGGCGGCACTCATGGTGATTCCCGCCGTCGGACTTCCCGGGCTCCTGCCACCCACACGCTCAACCCCTGGCACCTAACACGGGCCCAGCCCCGGCCAGTTCCCTCCACCACTCATCGAAACAGGTATCAACGTGCCCATAATGCGACTGGAAACCCACCTCATGACGCTTACCGCCGTCCTCCTCACGGTCAGCCTCACCGGATGCTTCGCCGGCGGCGGGCATGCAGCAGGCAGCGGAAACGGCGAGCGCCGCATCAAACTGGCGATGCTCCAGCCGCCGCGTTCGGGACTGTCGCCCCTCAGCGATGACGCCTTCAAGCTTTCACGCTGGAAGACAGCGGAGACCCTGGTGGAACTGGACAGGCTGGGCGAGGCGCAACCTGCCCTGGCAACGGAGTGGCTGCAGGCGGACCGGACCTCCTGGCGTTTTGTCCTGCGGGACAGCGTGGAGTTCCACGATGGAACCGCCATGACCCCGGTGGAAGTCGCTGCCTCGCTGACTGCCGCGGCGCAGGGCAGCCCCAAGCCCAGGATCCTGGACGGCGTGGAACTCACCGCCCGGGCGGAGGGCTCAAACGCGGTCATCATTACGACGGCAGCACCGGATCCGCTCCTGCCCCAGCGGCTCTCAAGCCCGCAACTGGCCATCCTCGCGGCCTCGGCATATAAGGACGGCGGTGTGGTCAGTCCCGTGAACGCGGGCACCGGGCCCTACCGGCTGGTTTCGGTGGAGGGCACATCCTCGGCCCGGCTGGACCGCTTCGACGCGTACTGGGGCGCGCAGGCGGAGGCCGACGGCGTGGACGTCCAGTTCGTCCCGGACGGCACCGCCCGGGCAGCAGCCCTCCGGACCGGCGACGCGGATGTTGTGGAAGCCATCCCTGTGGGCCAGGTGGCCCGGATCGAACCCGGGCTGGTGCACGAGGTGCCCATGCCGCGGACCAACACGCTGTACCTCAACACGGCGTCGGGCCCCTTCGCGGACCCGGCCGTCCGCGCCGCAGCCCGCGCCGCAATTGACGCCGGCACCATCGTGGACCGGGTCTATGAAGGGCGGGCAGACAAAGCCGCCGGGTTGCTGGGCCCGGCACTCCCGTGGGCAGCCGGGCAGCGGGAAAGCGATGAGTACGCAGCAGCCCTGGCCACCCGGGCGGCCGCCACCGCGGTCAGGGGGACCGCCATCCGGCTCGGCACCTTCACGGACCGCGCCGAGCTGCCCGAGGTCGCCGTCCAGCTTGAGCAGCAGCTGGAGGCCGCAGGATTTTCCGTGGAGCAGGATGTCCGGGAGTACCAGCACATCGAGGCTGACGCGCTGGCAGGGAAGTTCGATGCCTTCATCCTCTCGCGTGCCACAGTGCTGGATTCGGGCGACCCGGTTGCCTACCTTTACAGCGATTTCTCCTGCACCGGATCCTTCAACATCTCCCAGTTCTGCGACCCCCGGGTAGACGCAGCCCTGGCCACGGCCGCGGGCATGCCTGCCGGTCCGGACCGCCGCGCCGCCATTGCCGCCGCCGAAAGCCTCATCCTTGCCCGGGACGCCGCCATCCCGCTGCTCCACGAACGCGTCATCCAGGGTGAATCGGCACGGGTGGCCGGGGTGGAGCGGGATCCGCGGGAGCGGGCCCTGATTACCAGCCGGACCGGGATCACGGGCGGCGCGCAGTGAGGTCCGGGATGTCCGCTGCAGTCAAAGTCACCGTGTCCCGGGTCCTCGCCCTGCTTGCCCTGGTGGTGCTGATCGGGATGATGCCCTGGCTCTCGGGCCGCGGCGCCGAATACACCGTCCTGCGGGCCAGGTACGCGGACCGGGAGCCCACGCCCGAGGCACTCGCCGCAATCCGCGCCGAGCTCGGCCTGGAGCAGGGCCCGGCGGCCATGCTCCTGTCCTGGGTACAGGGGATCTTCGCCGGCGACCTGGGCACGTCCTGGATCAGCAGCACACCCGTGGGACCCGGCATCGCGGCGGCGCTGGGCGTCTCGGTGACCCTGATGGCGTTCGCCATCGCGTCCGCGGCACTCGTGGCGCTGCTGGCCTGCACGCCGGCGGTAGTGGACGGGCTGCGGGGGCGGCGCAGGCCGGCGTCGGGTGCCCTGTCCGCTGCGCTGACATCCCTGCCCGAGTTCCTGCTGGCCGCCGTGCTGCTGGTGGCGGGTGCCATCTGGCTGCGGTGGTTTCCGCCCTTCGGCTGGCAGGGCCCGGAGCATGCGGTCCTGCCCGCCCTTTCGCTCGGAATCCCGGCCGGCGGTCTGATCGGGCTGCTGGTCTCCGACGCCGTACGGGCAGCGTTTGCCGAACAGTGGGTGGCCACGTGGCGGATGGCCGGGGGCGGGCCTGCGCTGCTGGCCGCAGCGGTGCTCCGCCGGGCGCTTCCCGCCGTGCTCCCGCAGGCCGGCCTGGTCCTGGTGGGGCTGACCGGCGGTGCAGTGGCAGTGGAAAAGGTATTCGCCATTCCAGGGCTCGGCCGGGCGCTGCTGGGCGCGGCCAGCGCGCAGGACGTCCCCACCCTGCAGGCCGGCATGCTGGCACTGATGGGGTTCGCCCTGCTGGTGGGAACGCTGACGACGGCGGTGCGGCACCTGCTGATCGGGCCCGCGGTCCGCTTCGGAACGCTTCCGCTTCCCGAGCCCCCGCGGTCAGCGAACCGCCGGCATCTGGCCGCGCCGGCAGTGGCCGGCCTGGCCCTGCTCCTGGTTGCCGGGGCCGGGCTGCTGCGCGACCCCCTCGCCTCGGGGCACGCCAGGCTGGCGCCGCCCGCCTGGACACTCCCGTTCGGCGCCGACGCCAGCGGCCGGGACCTGTTGGCGCGGGTGGGGCACGGGGCCGTGGGAACGCTGGGGACAGCGCTGGCAGTGGTGCTGGCCTGCCTGGCCGTGGGAATCGCCGTCGGACTCTTTCCTCTTGCCGCCACGGGACCCCTGGAGGTAACGAACGCGGCCCCGCCCATCCTGGCCGGCCTTGTTGTTGCTGCGCTCACCGGCCCTTCGGCACACGGCGCGGCCCTCGCCGTGGCCGCCGTGAGCTGGGCGCCCCTGGCGGCGCACACTGCGGCTTTGGCCCAGGAAGCAAGGGCGCAGCCGTATGTGCGCATCCTTCCCGTCCTCGGGGTGGGCAAGGCACGCATCATGCTCCGCTACATCCTCCCGGCGGTGGCCGCCCCGCTCCTGCGCCATGCGATGCTCCGGCTGCCCGGAACGGCACTCGCGCTGGCGGCTCTCGGGTTCCTGGGGCTGGGCCCGCAGCAGCCCTCGCCGGAGTGGGGACTCATCCTGGCCGAGGGCATGGGCTATGTTGAGCGTGCCCCGTGGGCAGTCCTGGCACCCGCCTCCGCACTGGTCCTGGCGTCCGTAGTGGCAGTGGGACTGGCTGGCGGAGGGCGGCAGAAAGCCCGCCGCCTGCACCATTGAGGTGCGGGCAGCGGGCCCAATAACTGAAGTCGGCACCTTGGGACAGCAGGTTCCAAAGGGCCGAAAAAGAAGCGCCGCACTGGTCCTGGGACCAGGATCCATAGCTGATCCGTTAGTGCTGCGGCGTCACAGGGCTGCCCGGTAACGGCAACAGCACCTTGCGACAACTAGCCGATCCGACGGGTGTCTACCTCGTCGTCGTCTTCTTCCAAATCATCCGCGTACTTATCCACATAAGCCGAATAGTCCGGTTCAACCGGCTCATTCGCGTAATGGCTCGTGGCACGACTGCTTGGGCCCGTCAGCTCACGCTGAAGTGCCGAGTAGTCAGTGTTCGGGGAGTAGTACTTGATATCCCGAGCCTGCTTGGTAGCTTTTGCCTTTTGACGGCCGCGCCCCATGGCGTGACCCCCTTTTGTACTTGGACCGGAGGTGGTCACCTTGGCTATCGGTGAGGCCCCGGAATGTTTGGTCAATTTGTCGTACACCTAGATTACATGCTTTCGACTGCCCCCGCTTGCCACGAACGGCCCCCGCAGGTGGTTTGCGTTACCATTCACGGCCCCGAGCCGCAGGTTTCCGGCTTTTTTCTTCGGTAGAGTCACTTGGACAACTGCTGATACAGGCCGCAGACCGGCTGCCCGCCGCGGAGAGAACGCAGGAGGATCCATCCCCGTGAACCACCAGGACGTCCCGCCGAAGCCCTCCTCGCCGCCCACGGCCGGGCTGCCCCGCGTACCTGCCCCTGCTGCACGGCCGGTCCTGCACCCGCACATGCAACCGGAGGACGGTGCGGCGCCGAGGTCCAGGCGGGTGAGGCCGCGGACCCTATGGATAGCGTTCTTTGTGGCCGTCCTGCTGGCCGTCATCGGCTCACTGGTGTGGCTTGCCCTGTGGCTGAACTCCAACCCGGACAGCAGCACTTCCCGGGGCCAGGTTCCCGGGGTGCTGGAAACCACGGTCACGCCACCCGCAACGCCGCCGCCTCTGCCCCGCGAGGGGGTCCAGCCGGCCGACTATGCGCTGGGCGACTGCTTCAAGGACTTCGACCCCGAGTCGCTGTCCTCCACCGTGGTGCCCTGCGATGCCGGGCACTCAGCCCAGCTCGTGGCATTGTTCCGCTACCCGGAGCGCGGCTCCTATCCCGGCGCCGAGGCACTGAAGGCCAAGGCCCTGGAAGCGTGCCAGGCAGCAAGGCTGGGCCCGGCCGCCAACGACTACGACCTGAACTTCGAGCGCAGCTTCCCCAGCACCACCAGCTGGGAATCCGGCGACCGCAGGGTCGACTGCTATGTGACTGCCCCGGGCGGCAATGTGATCAACGCAAGCGTGCTGCCTTAGCGGCCAAACCGCCCGGGCAGCACGCCTGCGTTTTGCCCCCGCGGGCCTCAGTCCTTGCGCCGGACGGACAGGCCGCTGCCGCCCAACGGCGCGGACGGGAGGCCCGTTCCGGCCGCCGTGAGTTCCTCAAGGTCCGCCGCCGTGTCCACCAGCACCGTATCGCCGTCGCTGATCTCACCGGCGAGGATGGCTTTCGCCAGCCTGTCGCCGATTTCCCGCTGCACCAGGCGGCGGAGCGGCCGGGCGCCGTAGGCGGGGTCGAACCCGGAGATGGCGAGCCAGGCCCGGGCTCCATCAGTGACTTCAAGGGTCAGGCGGCGCTCATGGAGCCGGCGTCCGAGTTCGTCCACATGCAGCTCCACGATGCGCGCCAGCTCCTCCACGGTCAGGGCATCGAACAGCACAACCTCGTCCAGCCGGTTCAGGAACTCGGGCTTGAAGGATGCGTTGACGGTGGCCATGACGGCGTTCCGCTTGGCTTCGGCGTCCAGGGACTGGTCCACCAGGAACTGGCTGCCCAGGTTGGAGGTCAGCACCAGGATCACATTGCGGAAGTCCACCGTGCGGCCCTGCCCGTCGGTGAGGCGGCCGTCGTCGAGCACCTGCAGGAGGATGTCGAACACCTCCGGGTGCGCCTTCTCCACTTCGTCCAGCAGCACCACTGAGTAGGGACGACGGCGGACGGCCTCGGTCAGCTGCCCGCCTTCCTCGTAGCCCACGTATCCCGGAGGCGCCCCCACAAGGCGGGCCACGGAATGCTTCTCGCCGTACTCGGACATGTCGATCCGCACCATGGCGCGTTCGTCGTCGAACAGGAAATCAGCCAGCGCCTTGGCCAGCTCGGTCTTGCCCACGCCGGTGGGTCCCAGGAAAAGGAACGAACCCGTGGGGCGGTTGGGATCGCTGATCCCGGCACGCGCGCGCCGGACGGCGTCGGAGACTGCCGCGACGGCCTTCGACTGGCCGATGAGCCGCTTCCCGAGCTCGGCCTCCATGTGCAGCAGCTTCTGGCTCTCGCCCTGCAGCATGCGGCCGGCGGGAATGCCGGTCCAGGCGGAGATGACCTCCGCGATGTCCTCAGCTGTCACTTCCTCGGCCACCATCTGGGCTGGCTTGTCCACCACGGCGGCTTCCGCTTCCGCAGCAGCGGTCAGCTCGCGTTCGAGCGCCGGGATTTCCCCGTAGAGAATCCGTGAAGCAGTCTCCAGGTCGCCCTCGCGCTGGGCCTTGTCCGCGGCCGAGCGCAGCTCGTCGAGTTTGGCTTTCAGGTCGCCCACCCGGTTGAGTCCCGCCTTTTCAGCCTCCCACCGGGCGTTGAGCGCGGAGAGTTCCTCTTCCTTGTCAGCCTTGTCGGCGCGGAGCGCCGCCAGCCGCTCCACCGAGGCCGGGTCCGATTCCCCGGTCAGGGCCAGCTCCTCCATGGTGAGCCGGTCCACCTGGCGCCGCAGCTTGTCTATCTCCTCCGGGGCGGAATCGATCTCCATCCGGAGGCGGGACGCGGACTCGTCCACCAGGTCGATGGCCTTGTCCGGCAGCTGGCGCCCCGAAATGTACCGGTTCGACAACGTGGCTGCCGCCACGAGGGCGGAGTCGGCGATGGACACCTTGTGGTGGGCCTCGTAGCGCTCCTTGAGGCCGCGGAGGATGCCGATGGTGTCCTCCACGCTGGGTTCGCCGACGTACACCTGCTGGAAGCGGCGCTCAAGGGCGGCGTCCTTCTCGATGTTTTCGCGGTACTCGTCCAGGGTGGTCGCGCCGATCAGCCGCAGCTCGCCGCGGGCCAGCATGGGCTTGAGCATGTTGCCGGCATCCATCGAGGAATCACCCGTGGCCCCCGCCCCCACGACCGTGTGGATTTCATCGATGAAGGTCACGACCTGGCCCTCGGAGCCCTTGATCTCTTCAAGGACCGCCTTCAGCCGCTCCTCGAACTCCCCGCGGTACTTGGCGCCCGCCACCATGGAGCCCAGGTCCAGGGAGATGAGGGTCTTGCCGCGCAGGCTTTCGGGCACGTCGCCCGCCACCATCCGCTGCGCCAGCCCTTCCACCACGGCGGTCTTGCCCACTCCCGGTTCGCCGATGAGCACCGGATTGTTCTTGGTCCGCCGGGACAGGACCTGGATGACCCGCCGAATTTCGGAATCCCGGCCAATCACAGGGTCCAGCTTGCCGGCCCGGGCCATTCCGGTAAGGTCCGTGCCGTACTTCTCAAGCGCCTGGAAGGTGTTTTCCGGGTCCGGACTGTCCACCTTGCGGTCGCCGCGGACACCCGGCAGGGCGGCGAGCAGCGCCTCATGGGAGGCGCCGGCGTCGCGCAGCAGGCGGGCCGCGGCATCATTGCCAGCGGAGAGCCCGAGCAGGAGCACCTCGGTGGAGACGAACGTATCGCCCAGCCGGTCGGCTTCGTTCTTGGCGTTCTGGATGGCCTGCAGGGCGGGCCGGGAGAGCTGGGCCTGCTGGCTGGAGCCGCCGGAGGTGGCCGGCAGGGCCTTGATGGCGCTGCTTGCCTGGACGCTGACCGAGTCCGGATCGGCGCCGGTGGCGCGCAGCAGAGCGACGGCGACTCCTTCGCGCTGGTCCATCAGGGCCTTGAGCAGGTGCGCGGGCTCCACCTGGGGGTTTCCGGCCGTGGAGGCGTTCATGGCCGCAGCCGACAGAGCCTCCTGGCTCTTGGTGGTGAATTTGACGTCCAAAGAGAGCTCCTTCCGGGGGCAGTTTTCCTAAGTTGAGTGTACTACGCTCAACTTTCCTTTGGGGATCCTTTTCCGGGACTGTTTGCCTACAGCGAAACAGCTCAAGGGCTGCGGCGGAAGGGGCAATCGACCCTATCTGCCTCCATCGCTGCTGTTCACATCCGCCGCCGCGCACTCTACTATCGGCCTGTGGCCGGGGGCAGCGTGCCGCCGGCGCAGTCAAGAGGGGACAATCCGTGAAAAAGTTCGTGGTTCTTTACGTCGCACAGCAGTCAGCCCAGGCCCAGATGGCGGAAAGCTCGCCGGAAGCCGCGCAGGAGGGCATGAAAGCCTGGATGGAATGGGCCGGACGCGCCGGTGACGGCATCGTGGACATGGGGAGTCCGCTGGGCGCCGGAACGGAAATCACCGCAACAGGGGCCGCTGAAGCCCCTGCGGGGGTGGCAGGTTACGGGATCATCCAGGCCGACGATCTTGCCGGTGCCCAGGCGCTGCTGGACGGCCATCCGCACCTCATGATGCCCGGGGCCAGCATCCAGGTCTACGAAACCCTGGACCTTCCCGGCATGTAGGGCGGCGCACAGTTTCCTCCTACAACGGGTAGACCGAAACCGCTGTCGCCTTCACCACGAAGTGCACCGGCAAGCCGGGAACCAGGCCGAGGTCCGCCGAGGCCGCGGGAGTGAGGTCCGCCGCGAGGCTTCCCGCCCTGACCCGGATGAAGTCGCCATGCGGTTCAAGATCGGTGACGGCCACCTCGAAGGAATTCCGCGGGCTTCCGTGGGCATCGGTGAGGAACACCGAAACGGACGACGGCGGGAACACGGCCACAGCTGCCTGTCCCGGGGGGATGGGGTCCTCGCTGTGTCCGGCTATGTGCCGGCCCCGGCTGGTCAGGATGCCGTCACCGGCGAGCGTCCCGGGAACAAAGTTGAGCCCTGCCAGCCCGGCCGCGAAGGCGCTCCGGGGCCGTTGCAGCACCTGCCGTGTGGGGCCCTCCTCTGCGATGCCCCCGTTTTCAAGGATCACCACCCGGTCCGCCAGCATCAGCGCGTCCAGGACATCGTGGGTGATGATGAGGGCCGGCCGGTCCGCGAGGACATGTTTGAGCAGCCGCCGCAGCAGCGGGGCCGAGTGGATGTCCAGCGCGGCCATCGGTTCATCGAGGAGGAGGAGGCCGGGATCCGCGGCGAGCGCCCGGGCCACGGCAACGCGCTGGGCCTGCCCGCCCGAAAGCTCCCCGGGACGGCGTGCCGCAAGGCCTTCAGCTTCCACCTGTGCCAGCCACTGCAACGCCCTGGCCCTGGCCACGGGCCTGGGCGCACCCGCGCTGCGTGGACCGAAGGCCACGTTGTCCGCGGCGTTGAGATGCGGGAAAAGCAGCGGTTCCTGCGCCAGCAGCGCCGTCCCCCGGCGGTGGGGCGGGGTCCACTGGTTCCGTCCGTCCCCCACATGGAACAGGGTCCGGCCGTTCAGCTCGGCCCGTCCGCTGTCCGGCCGCAGCAGCCCCGCAATGACGGAGAACAGCGTCGACTTGCCGGCACCGTTAGGTCCCATCACCGCCACGGTTTCAGCGGGCCCCACGGAGAAGGCGACGTCGAAACCGCGCTCCGCCACGGCTGCCTGGAACGAGAACGTCACGGAACATCCCCGCCCGCCGCGGGAGCCGGCGTCGTCCGCTCTCCGGACAACCGGAGGGCGGGCGTCCTGCCCGCCGGGCGCCGGTACGCAAGTGCCACCACTGCGACTGCCACGGCCACCAGCACCAGGGAAAGCGCGACGGCGGCGTCGGGGTCCGTCTCCCGCTGCAGGTAGATCTCCAGCGGCAGCGTCCGGGTAACCCCCTGGAGGCTGCCGGCGAACGTGAGGGTGGCACCGAATTCGCCCAGGCTCCTGGCGAAGGCAAGGACCGCGCCGGAGGCCAGGCCGGGCAGGACGAGCGGCAGCGTGACGCGGCGGAAAACGGTCCCGGGCGATGCACCGAGCGTCGCTGCCACCGCCTCGTACCTGTGTCCGCCGGTGCGCAGCGCGCCTTCCAGGCTGACCACCAGGAACGGCAGTGCCACGAAGGTCTGGGCCAGGACCACGGCCGTGGTGGAAAACGCGATCTGCAGCCCCAGCACCTCAATCGCGCCGCCCAGGAGGCCCTGCCGGCCGAAGGTGTACAGGAGGGCAATGCCGCCCACCACGGGCGGCAGGACCAGCGGGAGCAGCACCAGCGCGCGCAGGAGCCCCAGCAGCGGGAGCGCGCCGCGGGCAAGGACCACCGCCAGCGGCACGCCGAGCACGACGCACAGGGCAGTGCTGGCCGCCGAGGTCCGCAGGCTCAGGCCCAGCGCCGCAAGGGAGGACTCGGAGGTGACCAGCGGAACGAAGTTGGCCCAGTTGACGCGCGCCACGATGGCCGCCAGCGGCAGGACCACCACCGTGGCTGCCAGGACTGCCAGCGCGTACAGCCAGCGGGGGATGCCCGTATACGCCTGGCGCCCGCCTCCCCTTTGCCGCCGGTTGGCCTGCTGCTGGCCGGACGGCTGCCGGCTGGACTGCCTGCCGGTCACGTGCTGCCCGCTGCCGGCCCAAACCCGGCGGCTGCGAGGACTTCCCTGCCTTCGGGGCCTGCCACCAGCCCCAGGAACTTTGCGGCAGCGGTCTTGTTGCGGCTGCCGGCAAGCGTTGCGATGGGGTAGGTGTTCACCGCTGCGGCCGACTCGGGAAAGGGAACGCTGTCCACTTTGCCGCCGGCCGCCCGGACGTCGGTGACGTAGACGAGTCCGGCGTCAGCCTCTCCCGAGCTGACTTTGCCCAGGACATCGGCCACGGAGTTTTCCTCGCTGACCGGGCTGAGGTCCGTCCCCGTCTGCTGTTCGACGGCGGCCGCGGCGGCCCCGCAGGGCACCTGGCGGGCGCACATCACAAGCTTCGTTCCGCTCCTGGCCAGGTCGGCGAAGGATCCGATTCCTGCCGGGTTCCCTGCCGGGACGGCGATGGCCAGGGTATTGGTGGCAAAGTCCCGCGGTTGGCCGTCCACCAGGCCGGCGTCCTGCAGCCTGGCCATGTTGCTGGTGTCCGCCGAGGCGAACACGTCCGCGGGAGCGCCCTGGCTGATCTGGGTGGACAGGTCCGACGAACCGGCAAAGCTGAGGGTGACGCCGGTTCCGGGGTTCTCCTTTTCGAACCGTGCCGTGAGCTCGGTAAAACTGGCTTTAAGGGAAGCAGCGGCGAAAACGGTCAGTGTTTCCCGGCTGGTTCCCTGGGCGGCGTTGCCGCCGTCGCCGGCAGCACCGGTGCCGGCACAACCGGCGAGCAGGGCCGCCAGCAGGATTGCCGCCAGCAGGGCTCCGGCCCGCCGAACCGGCGTCACGCGGCTCCCTTTCCCTGCGGGGTTTCGATGATGACCGTGGTGGCCTTGACCACGGCGGTGGCCACGGAGCCGAGTTCCAGTCCCAGTTCCTTGACGGCCTCGCTGCTCATCAGGGACACCACGCGGAAGGGCCCGCACTGCAGCTCCACCTGGGCCATCACACTGTCCGCCTTGATGCCGGTGACGAGGCCCACGAAGCGGTTGCGGGCCGAACTGCCCGTGCGGTGCGGATCGGCCGGAAGCTGCGCCAGCTTCTGTGCGTGCCGCGCCAGTTCCAGGCCGTCCACGGCGAGCCGGCCCGCGTCGTCCTTCCGCGGCGTCAGGCTCCCGTTCTCGGTCCATCGCCGGACGGTATCGTCACTGACGCCCAGGAAACGGGCGGCCTCCGAAACGCGGATAGTAGGCATAGCGCCACTCTAATACGCATTTGCGGATTCGAGAGCCCGTGGGGGCCGCATTTCAGGATTTCGTCCTCCTGGAAGGAGCAACCGGCTCGCGCAGCTGCGCAGCACTAGACTTCCCCCATGGTCCTCTACATCGATCCGCCCCTCTGGCCTGCGCACGGAACGCACTTTTCGCACCTCATTTCCGACGAATCTTTGGCGGAACTGCACGCGTTTGCGGCTGCGGCGGGTGTCCCCGAACGGGCCTTTGACGGGGACCACTACGACGTTCCGGAGCGCCGCTTCGATGACCTCGTGGCGGCCGGCGCCGTTCCCGTGGAAGGACGGATCCTGGTCCGCAGGCTCATTGCCAGCGGCCTGCGCATTCCTGCCCGGCAACGGAACAAGTCGCTCAAGGTGCCGCTGCTGAACCGCTGGAACTCGATCATGCCCGGCCATGACGCCCTCTTCCTGGACCTCCTGGACCGGTGGAGCGAGGACCACCGCCACTATCACGGCTGCACGCACCTGCTGGCGGTACTCGAAGCCCTCGACCTTCTCACCGATCCCGACGACCCGCCGCGGACAGTCCTGCTGGCGGCCTGGTTCCACGACGCCGTCTACCGCGGCATAGCCGGCCAGGATGAGGAGGAGTCCGCGCGCCTCGCCGAGGAGCGCCTGCACGGCGCCGGCCTTCCGGAAGCGGAGGCGGCCGAGGTGGCACGGCTTGTCAGGCTGACATCCGACCACTGCCCGGAAGAGGGGGACCGCGACGGCGCCCTCCTGTGCGATGCCGACCTGTCCGTCCTGGGCGGGGACCCGGAGGAATACGCCAGGTACGTTGCTGCCGTCCGCAAGGATTACGCGCACATCGGCGACGCCGACTTCGCGGCCGGGCGCGCCGCCGTCGTGCGCCATCTGCTGGAACTGGAGCCGCTGTTCCACAGCGGCAGGGCAAGGGAGCTGTGGCTGGCTGCCGCGCACCGCAATTTGAAGGGCGAACTGGCGTGAACGCACCCACCTCGAATTCCCGCCACACGTTCACTGCAAGTGCCGCGCACCGGCAACTGCCCTACGCGGTCCGGGTGGAGTGGGGGCTCGACGGCGGGAGCACCGTAACGTCCGGCGCGGACCTTGCCGTGGTGGTTGACGTCCTCTCCTTCAGCACCTGCGTAAGCGTCGCCCTGGACCGGGGCGCCGCGGTCCTTCCTTTTCCCTGGAAGGACACCGGCGCGGAGGATTTCGCTGCCCGCCACCGAGCCCTGCTGGCCGGGCCCAGGGACGGGGGCGGGCTCAGCCTCTCCCCCGCAAGCCTTAGGGCTGCCGGTTCCCTGGAGCGGGTGGTCCTGCCGTCCCCCAACGGTTCCGCGCTCTGCCACGAACTGGCGCGCACAGTTCCGTTGCTGGCCACCGTGTGCCTCCGGAATGCCGCAGCCACCGCGGACTGGGTGGCGGCCAACCTCCCGGAAGATGCAGTGATCGCAGTGGTTGCGGCCGGCGAACGCTGGCCGGACGGCACCCTCCGGCCGGCCGTGGAGGACCAGATCGGGGCGGGGGCATTCATCGCGGGCCTGGTGGCTGCGGGCAAAGGCGGCTACGAGGCCGAAGACGGCAGGCACGGATACTCGCCGGAGGCTGTGGCTGCGATGGCCGTCTTTGAAGCCGCCGAGCCCCGGCTCCGGGAGATGCTGCGTGGCTGCTCGAGCGGCCGTGAGCTGACCGGGGCGGGCTACGGTGCCGACGTCGATATCGCCGCGGAACTGGACGACAGCGACGCCGTGGCCATCATGGCGGGCGGGGCGTTCAGCCCCCGCTGACGTTGCCTGTGTTCCGCGCCGTTCCGCCCCGGCGTCCTAGCGGTAGGAGGACACGAAGGGCTGGGTGGTGGGCACAATCTGCTTGCCCAGCGGCATCAGGGACACCGGGATGAGCTTCAGGTTTGCGATGGCCAGCGGGATGCCAATGATGGTCACTGCCATCGCAAAGGCCGTGACCACGTGTCCAATGGCGATCCAGATGCCTGCCACCAGCAGCCAGATGACGTTGCCCAGCAGCGAGAACACGCCCGCACCGCCGGGTTTGTCCACCACCGTCCGGCCGAAGGGCCAGAGCGTGTACGCAGCGATCCGGAACGACGCGATGCCCCAGGGAATGGTGATGACCAGCAGGCAGCAGATGACCCCCGCGAAGAAATAACCCAGCGCGAGCCAGAAACCGCCGAAAACCAGCCAGATGATGTTGAGCAGTGCCTTCATCCCTCCATTGTGCCCCGGGGGCCGGGGCAGCGGGATGGGGGCCTGCCCTGACCGGCCCCTGAATCCGCGGCTAGACCGAAGCAGCAGCTCCCTTGGCCGCCTGCACGAAGGCGCTGACCTTGGCCAGGTCCTTGACGCCGCGGGACGCCTCGACACCGGAGGAAACATCGACGCCCCAAGCGTGCGCCGCCGTGGCGGCCTGCGCAACATTGGCGGCGTCCAGCCCGCCTGCCAGCAGCCATTTACGTTCCTGCAGCACGGGGATTTCGGCCACGGACGCATAGTCCCAGGCCTCGCCGGAGCCGGGGACGGCGGCGTCGATCAGGAGCAGGTCTTCCCCCCAGTCCTCCAGCTCCTCGGCTGCGGCACCCATGGTGACGGCCCTGACCAGCTTCATGCCGGCGTCGTGCACCGTGGCCACGTCCCCGCGCGAGCGCCGGCCGTGCAGCTGGATCCACTCCAGCCCGGCGGCACGGGCGATGGCGAGGGCGTCGGCAACCGGCTCGTCACGGAACACGCCGATGGGCGTAACCCCGGCCGGCACTTCGGCCAGCAGCGCGGAGGCCTGGGAGGGCGAGACCACGCGGGGACTGGCCGTGAGGACGAAACCCACCGCGTCGGCCCCTGCCTCCGCGGCAGCGCGGATGGATTCCGGCGTGCTGAGGCCACACACTTTGACGAACATTCCCGGCTCCTTAGGCTGTTTTCGTGTTGTCCCCCCGCAGGAGAGTAGCAGGGATGGATGGGAGCTGCCGATACCGGCAGGCAGGCCAACTAGGCTGGGCTGATGGAGATCATCCGCTTCGCAGACCGCAAGCCCCAGCCCTGGCGCAACGGCGGCGGGGTCACGCGCCAGATCGCCGGCCATCCCGACGCCGCCTCCCTCCAGGATGCCGGGTGGGACTGGCGGGTCAGCATCGCCGAGGTCACCAAAGCCGGGGACTTCTCGCCGTTCCCTGGCATGGAGCGGGTACTGACGGTGGTCGAGGGCGAACTCCTGCTCCTGACCGTGGACGGCGCTGAGCATCCCCTGGAGAGGTACCGTCCGTTCCGTTTTCCCGGCGGGGCCGCCACCTCCTGCGCCCTTCCCACGGGAGATGTCAGGAACCTCAACGTCATTACCCGGGCCGGCAGCGTCAAGGGTTTCACGTCCATCATTGAGATTTCGAAGAAACGCGCCCACCCGCTGTTTGCCGGCCAGTTGGGGATCCTGCTGCAGGGCCAGGCCACAGCCTCGGACGCAAGCCATGAACCCGAGGCCCTGGGCCGCTACGACGCCGTGGTGGGCTCGGACAGCGCGTCCCCGGAGATCCTGGGCCGCGGCTTCCTTGCCGTCGTGTCCATCGACCAGGTCACTGGCTCAGACTGAACGAGCCGACCTGCACAACAGTGCTGCTCCGGCGGGCCTCCTCTGCGGCGAAAACGGCTGCATGGCTGACCAGGGACTCCTCCAGTCCAGACACCACCGCCGACCAGTCACCGGTGGCCAGCGCAGCCACCCAGGCCTGCACCAGGCCGCGGTCGCCGCCCTCGTGCTTTTCCCCCTGGACCCGCGGCGTGGCAGCGGGGACCGGGTGGACAGCGGTTGTCCCGGTCAGGAAATCGAAGACCGAGATGGCTTCGGCTTCCACGTCGATCTCCCCATGGCTGCCGAAGATCCGGGTGCGCCGCGGGCCGACGGCGGTGAAGGCCGTGGCCGTGAAGGCGGCAGTTGTGCCGTTTTCGTATTCAATGTTCACCACCTGGTGGTCCACAACGTCGTTGTCCGAAAAATAGACGCAGCGGCCATAGGGGCCGGTTGCCAGGGCGTGCAGCAGCGACTCTGGCGTGCCGCCCGGATCCACCACGTCCGCGAAGTATGCCCTCGCGGGGTCAGCCTTAGCCCCGTTCAAGGGGCGGCCCGCACCATAGATCTTCAGCGCGGAATAGGGGCAGCGGGGCTCGGCGGGGCAGTCGATGCAGCGGCGGGCCGCACCCTCCGGCGCCCCTTCGGGGCGGAAATGGGCCAGCGTTCCGAAGGACGACACCTTCAGTGGCCTGCTCCCGATGATGAAGGACAGCCAGTCGACGTCGTGCGTGCACTTGGCAAGGAGGAACGGGCTCGAGTCTTCCTCCCGGCGCCAGTTTCCGCGGACGTACGAATGCGCGAAATGCCAGAAGCCCACGGGCTCCAGGTGTTGGACGGAGATGATCCGGCCCACCGCCCCGCCCAACAGCAACTCCCTGAGGAGCGCTGTCAGCGGGGTGTAGCGCAACACGTGGCAGACAGTCGCGGTGGCGCCGCTTTCACGGCCCAGGCGTTCCAGTTCTGCGCAGCCGGCGGGGTCGACGGCGACGGGCTTCTCCAGGAGGATGGGGTAGCCGTGGGCTGCGGCCGCCGCGAACGGACCCCCGTGCTCCCGGTCAGGCGTGGCGATGATGATGCCGTCGGCCGGCAGGCGGTTCTTGAGCATTGCCTGCCAGTCCTCGAATACGCCTTCCGCCGGCACTTTCAATTCGGCCGCCAGGCGGTTGCGCAGCAGCGGGCGCGGCTCGGCCAGGCCCGCAATGACGGCCTGTCCCGTGGCAACGGCGAGCCGGGCATAGGCTGCGCCCCTCGCGCCTGCACCTGCGATGAGGAGCCGCACCGGGTGCCCTTGCGCCGGCACGGCGCCCACTGATCAACCGTTCCCGGGATCGGCAAGCCATTCCAGCGCCACGGCGGCTGTCCACGACTGGTCCATGCTGCCCAGCGGTTCGCCGGTGAAGGGTTCGTAGTACTCACCGAAGTGGCCCTCCATCAGCTGGGCGAGGGAGGCCTCCCGCAGCTGGCGGTAGCGCTTCTCGTCGCCGCGCCTCCGCAGGCAGTGGGCCAGGTACCAGTTCATCACGGGCCATACGGGTCCGCGCCAGTACTGGCGGGGCTTCAGCCCTTCGTAGGTGGTGGACGTGGAAGCCGGCAGCGGGAAGGCCAGGCGGGGGTCGCCCGTCCAGTCCGGCCCTTCGAAGACTTCCAGTTGCCGGTCGAGGAGGGCCTGGTCATTGGTGGAAATGAGGGGCGCGAATCCGGCCATGGTGGGAGGTCCGATCCACTCCCCGGTCAGCACGTCCCGGTCGCGGGCGAGTCCTGTCCTGCCATCCACCGTCGCGTCGACGCCGTCGCGGAATTCCCGGGCCCATTCCCGCAACCGGGGCGCCTCCTCCGGCAGTCCGAACTGTTCCGCCAGCACGGCCAGGTCCTCGTTGGCCGCGGCGTAGATCGCGGACATAAAAACGTCCTTGACCTGGAAGGCCATTACCCGGGGCAACTGCGCGTCGTCGAACCGCACGTCTGCCATCTGTTGCACCAGCCAAAGGTAGCGGCGGTACTCCTCGTCGCTGGGGCGCTGGCTGTGGTCCTTGACCTTCTGCGTGTCCGTGCGGACGAACGGCTCCATCTCCCCCGGGTTGACCCTGGAATACGGGCCGTCGAAGCGGGGGGAGTTGTCCATCCCGGACTCCCAGCCGTGGTAAATGGTCAGCAGGCCCGAGCCGTCCCCGCCGCGGGCGCTCCGCAGCCAGGCGTGCCAGTCGATCCATCCCGGCAGCGTCCGGCGGGTGAATTCATCGGCGAGCCTGGCATCCTCGCCGCCCGCCGCCGTCGCCCTTTCCACGATGCGGCGCAGCATGGTGGCATGCACCGGCGGCTGGCAGATGCCGCTGGACTGCACACCCTCCGGCGAGGCCCCGCGGGTCCCCCACCGCTCGACGTCGGGGAAGTAGCCGGGGACGTCCGAGAAGACGATGTGCGGGATCATCCCGCTCTTCCACTGGGCGGCCAGCAGGTAGTCGAGCTCCCGGAGGGCCCGTTCGACGCTCACGGTCGAAAGTCCGGCGGCGACGAACGCGGCGTCCCAGCTCCACATGTGCGGATACAGGTTCGGTGCAGCCGTCACCATGGTGCCGAGGTCGTTGGCTGCCAGGACGTCCCTGGCACGGCGCCCGAGCTCCTCGAGGTCCCTGATCGGATACGTGTCCGGGCTCATGCCGTGAGCCCGAGCTGGGTTTCCGTGTCGAAGAACCGGATAGTTGCCTGGTCGAACCTCAGGCCAACCTTCTCCCCCGGGGAAACCCGTACGGTGGAGGCAACCTGGACCTTGATGGTCTGTCCGCCCAGGTCCACGGTCAGCAGCGTTGCGTGGCCAAGCGGTTCCACCACTTCCACGGTGGCGCCAAGGGTCCCCGGGGCTCCCCGCTGCTCAATGTAGATGTTTTCCGCGCGGATCCCGACCATCACGGGAAGGCCGCCGGACCGGGCCGCAGAGCGGGCCAGGAATTCAGGCGCCTCGGTGCTTTGGCCGGCGACTTCCAGGGCGCCCTGCTGCGTCACGCGGCCCTCGAGGAAGTTCATTGGCGGCGAGCCGATGAATCCCCCGACGAAGCGGTCAGCCGGCTCCTCATAGACGGTGATGGGATGCCCTAGCTGGGCTATCTGCCCTTTCTTCATCACGGCCACCCGGTCTGAAAGGCTCATCGCTTCCACCTGGTCGTGGGTCACGTAGAGCGTGGTGGAACCCAACTGCTGGACGATCTTTTTCAGTTCCGCCCGGAAGTCGAGCCGCAGGAGGGCGTCCAGGTTGGACAGGGGCTCGTCCATGAGCAGCACGTCCGCGTCCATGACGATGGCCCTGGCGACGGCGACGCGCTGGCGCTGCCCGCCCGAGAGCTGGGCAGGGTAGCGGTCCAGGTAGGGGGTGAGCTGGAGCAGGTCGGCCGCCCAGGCGACCTTCTTCTCGAGTTCATCCCTGGGCACCTTCTTCATCACCAGGCCGAACCCGATGTTGGTGCGGACCTTGCGGTGCGGGAACACGGCGTAGGACTGGAACACCATGGAGAGGTTCCTGTCCTGCGGGGGCAGGTACGTTACATCCCGGCCGCCGATGGAGATGCTCCCCTCATCCGGGAAGTCCAGCCCCGCCACCATGCGCAGCAGGGTGGTCTTCCCGCAGCCGGAGGGCCCGAGAAGCACCATGAACTCACCCTCCGCAACCTCGAGGGACACGTTGTTCGTGGCCAGCTCGGTGCTGCCGGGGTAGGTCTTGTGGAGACCCTTGATGGAGATGTCAGCCATGGGACAGCCTCTCTGGAGAGCACTAGCGGATCGTGGAGCCCCACATGTTTGTGAGGTAGCGGCGCATGAAGAAGATGAAGATCAGTGCCGGAATCACCAGCAGGAAGCCGCCGGCGAACCGGTAGGCCAGCGGCGACTCGGCGAGGGAACTGAGGACCTGGGCCGGCAAGGTGCGCTGGTTCAGGGTGAGGATCGACGCGCCGAGGACTTCGTTCCAGGACATGACGAAGGTGAAGATGGACGCCGCCGCGATGCCGGGGATGGCCATGGGCATGACCACCTTGAGGAAGGCCTGCACGGGGCTGCAGCCGAAGATGCGGGCAGCTTCCTCGACGTCGCGCGGCACGCCCAGGAATACCGAGGACGTGATCAGGATGGTGGTGGGCAGCGCCAGTGCGGTGTGGAGCAGGACGACGGCGAGGGCGCTGTCGTACAGGCCCGTCTGGAGGAACAACTGGGCCAGCGGCACGGACAGCACCACGATGGGCAACGCACGGGTGAAGAGCAGGAAGAGCTGGTAGGGGTCCCGGCCGGGGAAGGCGAAACGTGCCACCGCGTACCCGGCGGGGACTCCGATGATCAGGGAGAGCAGGAGGGTGAAGATGCCCACCTGGACGGAGTTGATGAGCCCGGGCAGGATGCCCGTGGACTGCAGGAACGTCTGCATGGTCTCGAGGGAGAAGTTGTTCGGAATAAAGCTCAGGGGGAACGTCTGCAGAGCCGCCCTGCTGGAGGTGGCGGACAGCGCGATGAGGTAGATGGGGAGCGCCATGAAGAGCGTGATGACGATGCAGCCCACCTGGAGCAGTACCCGGTTCCTGCGCCGCCGTGCCAGCGGCCTGCGGTCCACTTCCGGCTGCGGCCGCGAGCCCGGAGCCGTTGTCTTGTTGGTGGTGGCGTGGCTCATCGGGCGGCCTCCGATTGGTCTCTCAGGAGCTTGAGGTAACCGACGGCGGTCACCATGGATACCGCCATGACCACCAGGGCCAGGGCCGAGGCCACGTTGGCGTCCTGCAGGCCGGTGTACCACCGGTAGGTTTCACCGACCACCAGCGGAAAGTTCTGGCCGGTGAGGGCAAGCGCCACGGCGAAGGTCTGGAACGCGAGGATGGTCCTCAGGATCAGGGCCGTCTGGAGGCTGGGACGCAGCAGCGGAAGGGTCACGTGCCAGAGCCGGTCCCAGAACCCCGCGCCGAAGACGCCGGCTGCCTCCTCGTAGTCCTTGGGGATGGACTGCAGCCCTGCCACCACGATCACGAACACGAGGGACGTGGCCCGCCAGACCTCGGCGATCAGCACGGCCATGAACATCGAGGCGTAGTTGTCGTAGGCGAGCCAGGAGACCGGTTCAAGGCCTACGGAAGCCAGCACGGAATTGAGGTATCCCCGGTCCGTGAAGACGGTCAACCACACCAGGCCGGCGGCAAGGTCGCTGACGGCCAGGGGTATGGCCCAGATGTAGAAGTACACCGACGAGCCCCGCGGGTTTGCCCGGATCAGCAGGGCCATGGAGAGCGCCAGGACGAACTGGATCGGAATCATCACCACGATAAGGAGCAGCGTGTTGCCCACGGAGGACCAGAAGTAGGGGTCCTGCGCCATCCGGCTGAAGTTCGCGGTCGTAAGGCCTTCGGGGCCGCCGAACGCCTGAAGGATGCCGCTGACCATCGGCCAGCCGAAGAGCAGCGTCATGAAGATGATGGACGGGGCAATCAGCAGCATTGCTGCCGACGTTCCGCTCCTGCGCGGCCGGCCCCGCGGCGCTGCAGGCCGGGGCTTGGCGGCCGCCGGAGCGTCGGGGGCTGCCATCAGGCGACCTTACATGGGGTCTGTTTGGGATCGGGCGCCCAGCAGGGGACGTTGAGGCTGTCCATGATCTTCGCGAGTTCCGCACCCTGCCGGTCCAGCGTCGCCTTCACGTCGGCGTTGTTCAGGCAGATTTCCTGGAAGCAGTTCTTGAAGAGCTGGGAAACCTGCGGGTCTTTTTCTCCCAGGCCGACCGGCGGCAGTGCGAGCAGCGCATCGGAGGCCTCCTGCTGGGCCTTGACTGCCTTTGCCTCAAGGGCCACGCCGCCGGGAAGGTCGCCACCGACGTCCGTCTTGACAACGGGGAAGAAGGAATTGGATTTCAGTGTTTCAATCTGCGCCTCGGGCTTGGACAGGGCCTTGATGAGTTCGAAGGCCTTGTCCTTCTCGGGTGAACCTTGGGGCACTGCCATGCCGCCGACGATCAGCAGGTAGCCCTTGCCCTTCGGACCGGACGGCGCCGGCACCATCAGCCACTCGTCGGGCTTGTCCTTGACCGCGGTGATAAGGCGGGCCACATGGTCCCAGGCCACCAGGACCTCGCCGTTGCCGAGCGGTTCCTGCATGAAGTCGTAATTCGCGGAGGCCGGGTTCATGTTGGCCCAAAGCTCCCGCATATAGGTCCAGGCCGTGACGGCATCCGGGTTGCGGAAGGTGGTGATTTGTCCGCCAGTGAAGCTGGGGAGGAGGAAACCC
Organism: Pseudarthrobacter oxydans; assembly: GCF_034258515.1. NCBI lineage: Bacteria > Bacillati > Actinomycetota > Actinomycetes > Micrococcales > Micrococcaceae > Pseudarthrobacter > Pseudarthrobacter oxydans. The sequence goes on from NZ_CP139438.1 coordinate 4,044,904, forward strand.
TGGTAGAAGCGGTGGTGGAGGCCCTTGGGCCCGGCCGGAAGGCCGAAGACCGGCCGGCCGTTCGCTGCCTTGGCGGCCTGCGCCCATGCCAGGTACTGATCGTAGGTGAGCTTGTTGACGTCGGCTCCCGACGGCAGCCACTCAAGCGCCTTCTTGTTGATCGCCAGCACATATGTCGCCTGGATCCACGGAATGTACCGGGGAACGTCCGTGCCCAGCTTGGACAGCTCCTTCAGGTCGTCTGAGTATCCTGCCGAGGACAGGTCCTTCATCAGGGAGCTCAGGTCCTCCAGCTGTGAGGCGAAGGGAACGAGGTCGCCGTGCAGGCCTCCTGCGATTCCCACCTCCACCTTCCCTGCGGCAAGCTGGGATTTCAGGGTGGTGTTGAAGATGCCGGTGTCAACGGGGTTGTAGGCCACCTTGATATCCCCGGCGAACTTCTTGAGCGTGGCTTCGTACTTCTGCCGCTCCTCCACCGGGGAGAACTGGGTGGAGAGGAAGTTGACCGAGCCAGCCCCTCCGCTTCCGCTGGTATTCACGCCGCAGGCCGCGAGGAGGGGGCCTGTGGCCAGGGCCAGCAGGCCTCCTTTCAACAAGGTCCGCCGGCTGACGTCGAAGTGAGCGAGATCGGACATGGGAGCCTCCTGCTTAAAGGGCAGATAGTATTTTTGTCTGATGATCGATCATAATTGTGTGATCCAGACCACGTCAACGCCCCGGCTGCAGGACAGCCTGGTCCACTTCAGAGGGAGCGAGCAGCATGACCCAGCAGAGGACGCTCGTCGGGGGCTCTGGCCAGCCTCCGGTGGGGCTGGCCACCAGCGCCGGCCATGTTCTCCAGCTGCTGCGCTCGAACGCGGCAGGTTACAGCCGCGCGGAACTCCTGGACATCACGGGCATGGCGCGGTCCACCCTCTATGAACGGCTCGACGCGCTTTTCGCCGCGGGCCTGGTTTACGAATCCACCCCAATCCATGCGCAGCGCGGCAGGCCGCCGCGCGCCCTTCGCTTCGATGACCGCAACAAGCTGGTCCTCGGCATCGAGATCGGCCACACCCATGCGGGGATCCACCTCCTGTCCCTGAGCCGCGAAATCGTGGGCTCCGCCCGGCTGCCCATCGACATCACGCGGTCCCAGGAGGACGTGGCCGGCCAGGTCATCAAGGAATCCCTCCGGCTGCTCGACGGGCGGCAGCCCGTGGGGGCGGGAGTGGGACTGCCCGCTCCCGTGGACCCGCTCCACCGGCTGGGGCTGGAGCGGACTGTCCTTGCCCACTGGGACCTCCTGCGCCTGCAGGAGGTGATGGAGTCAAGGCTGGACTGCCCGGTCCTGCTGGAAAATGACGCCCGCTCGATGGCCGTCGGGGAGGTCCGGGAGCCGTTGGAATCCCTCGTGGCTGTCAAAGTCAGCACCGGCGTCGGCTCCGGCATCATCGTCGGCGGCGCCCTGGTGCGTGGCGCCCACGGCGCCGCCGGGGACATCGGGCACGTCCGCGTTCCCGAGGCCGCGGGCCGGCGCTGCCGCTGCGGCAGGGACGGCTGCCTCGCCGCGGTGGCCTCGGGGCGGGCGCTGCTCGCCGATCCGAAGCTCTCCAGCTATGGGACGCTGCGGCAGCTTGTGGACGCCTGTGACAGCAATCCCGCCGTTCGCTCCGCCGTCGCGGAAGCCGGAAGGGTGCTGGGACGTGCGCTCGCCGCGACCGTGGGCACGCTGAACCCGGGGCGCATCGCCATTGGCGGGCTCGTCGGAGTGCTCCCGGACTTCCTGGGCGCCTGCCGCCGGCAGATCCTGGACGACGCCTTCGAACCCTCCTTGGTGGACCTGGAGATTGTGCCGGCGGACAGCAGGACCGCCACGGCCATTGGACTGTGCAGATTGGTGGAGGAGAGCCTCTACGCGCCGGAGCGTGTTGAACAGTTGCTGGTGCAGCGGGCCGGCTGAGAAGTGAAGCCTTCCCACACTGGCCACGCCCCTCGGCCGTCCCTAGACTCGGGCTATGACCACTTCAAACTTCAATGCCCTCCTGTCCACCCAGATCGGCAATGAGTTCACTGCCTCGCAGCAGTACATTGCCGTGGCCACCTGGTTCGCCAACCAGGACCTCCCCCAACTGGCCAGGTACTTCTACCGCCAGTCCGTGGAGGAGCGGAACCACGCCATGATGATGGTCCAGTACATGCTGGACCGGGACATCACCTTCACCATCCCCGGCGTTCCGGCCGTCCGCAACGACTTCGCCTCCGTCACCGAGCCGCTGGCCCTGGCCCTGCAGCAGGAGAAGGAAGTGACCAAGAACATCGAGGACCTGTTCCGGGCGGCCCGTGGCGAAAATGACGCTTTGGGCGAGCAGTTCATGCTCTGGTTCCTCAAGGAACAGGTGGAGGAAGTCTCCTCGATGACCACGCTCCTGAACATCGCCGAGCGCGCGGACAACCTGTTCGACATCGAGAACTTCATCGCCCGGGAGACCATCGGCGACGGCGGCCGCGATGCTTCCGCTCCCGAAGCGGCGGGCGGCGCGCTCTAACCCCCGCCCGGCCCAACTAGGTAGCGCTAAGTGTCGTTTTGGAGGGTCATAACGACACTTAGCGCTACCTAGTTGGGCTGGGGAGGCGGTGGTGAGGTTCGGCACCACCGGTGGCCCGCCGCCGTCGTGCGTTGCTACGCTGGAAACCAAGGCTCTGCACCCGAGCCTCCGGACGACGGTTCAGTACCCGGCACACGACAAGACTGGCCAAAGGATCCCCCATGTCGTGGCTGATACTCATTCTTTCCGGCGCCCTTGAAGCCGTCTGGGCGGCAGCCTTGCACCGCGCCTTCCAGGCTTCCGGACGCCGCCGCATCGCTCCGGCCGCACTCTTCCTGGTGTCCGCCGCGGCAAGCACCGGCGGCCTGGCCCTGGCCATGCAGTCCATTCCCACCGGCACGGCCTACGCCGTGTGGGTCGGCGTGGGCGTGGTGCTGACCTCCGCCTACGCGATTGCCACCAGGGTGGAGCGCCCGACGGCGGCACGCCTCCTCCTGCTGTCCGGCATCGCCGTGTGCGTGGCGGGCTTGAAGGTGGTGGCGTGATGCTGCAGCGCAGGGTTCCCTGGGTGGTCCTGCTGGCCTCGGCGGCCCTGGAAGCCGTGTGGGCCACGGCCCTTGGCCTGTCCTACGGCTTCAGCAAGCCGCTCCCCACCATAGTTTTCGCCGTTACGGCAACGTTCAGCATGCTGGGACTGGGCTGGGCCATCCGGCACATCCCCCTGGGCACCGCCTACGCCGTGTGGGTGGGGGTTGGCGCCGCCCTGACCGTCGGCTGGGCAATGGCCACCGGCGCGGAAGCCTTCAGCGTGCTCAAAGTGGTCTTTATTGCGGGGATCGTTGGCTGCGTTGCCGGCCTGAAGGCTCTGCCGCAGGACCGGTAGAACCGCGCAGCACCAGGTCGGATGCCAGGACCACCGGCGAGTGCGTGGACTGTTCACCGGCAAGCTCGGCAGCGAGGGCATGGACCGCAGCGTGGGCAATCGCGGCGGCAGGCTGCCGGAGCGTTGTCAGCGGCGGATCGGTGAGGGCCATCAACGTCGAGTCGTCGAAACCGACGATGGATACGTCTTCGGGCACGCGCAGGCCCCTTGCCCGGGCGGCACGGATGGCTCCAAGGGCCATGACATCGGAAGCACACACAATCGCCGTATGGCCAGAGTCGAGGAGTTCGTTGGCCGCGCTCTGGCCGCCTTCCACGGTGAACATGCTCGTGGCCGTGTGGGCCTCGGGGTTGTCCACGCCCAGGAATTCGGCGAGCGCCGAGCGGAAGCCGGCGAGTTTCTGCCGGCTGGGGATGAAGCGGTGGGGACCAATGGCCAATCCCACTTTGCGGTGTCCAAGGCTGGCAAGGTGCTGGACAGCGGTGCTGATCGCGGCTGCATCGTCATTGGACACCGAAGCCGCTCCGAGTTCCGGACGGGGGCCGTTGACCAGCACGAAGGGGATTCCCCGGCCGCGAAGGCGGTGGTAGCGCTCGAGGCTCGCCTGCCCGTCGGCGTGGGCACTGCAGATGAAGATGATGCCGGCGGCACCCTGCGCCACGAGCATCTCGATGTATTCGTCCTCGGAACGCCCTCCGCCGGGCAGGGCGCAAATGACGGGAAGGAAGTCCTCCTGGGAGAGCAGGGAGACCACGGCCTGGGCTATGGCGGGAAAGATCGGGTTGGCCAGGTCCGGGACGATGATGCCCACCTGGCCCTTTACGTCACTGCGGGCCCGGTCGGGACGTTCATAGCCGAGGTCGTCCATGGCGGCCAGGACCGCCTGCCGGACTTCCCGTGAAACGCCCTTGCGCCCGTTGACCACCCGGGACACCGTGGCGATGCTGACGCCGACCTTCCGCGCCAGGTCTTCCAATTTTGGACGTTCGGTTGCGGCGGGTGCCGCCCCGCCCCCGGTCATGCTCATGTGGCTCCTTCACCGGAACAGGAGTCCGGACGTCATGGTGCTTTCAAGTGTACGGACAATTGGCTGCCCGGATCATGAAAACAAGACGTGAAATTTTCAGCAAAAACATTGACGCTATGTGAAAGGAAACTTAGGCTCGTGGATACCCCCGCTCCTCACCGCTGACGGCCGGGGCGTCTTCAAGGAAGGTCTTCCATGACTCATCACTCCACAAAATCCGGGCCGCCCGCTGCCCTCAACAGGAAACTCACCGCAGCCCTGGCCGCGGCCTGTGCCACGCCTCTGGCCCTGGGGAGCTTCGCCCTCCCGGCATCCGCGGACCACACGGCCGCACCCCAGGCGGTGGCACTCGTTGGCTCGCTGCAATCGGAAATCGGCTGCCCCGGGGACTGGCAGCCGGACTGCGCGGCCAGCCGGCTCCAGCCCGTTGAGGGCTCGGCAACGCTCTACCGCGCCACCTTCGATATCCCCGCCGGCACCTACGGCATGAAGGTTGCCCTCAACAATTCGTGGGACGAAAACTACGGTGCAGGCGGAGCAGCCGGCGGCGGCGACCTTGTCCTCAACGCCCCCGGCGGCCCTGTCACCTTCACCTACGACCACGCCAGCCACACCCTCAGCGACGACGTCCCCGAGGCACTCGGCGCCGAAGCCGGCGCGCACTGGCTGTCAGCGGACACCATCGCCTGGCAGGCCCCCGCAGCCGAGGGGACAACCTACCGCCTCTACAGCGCGCCCGACGGCGGCCTGGCGGTGGCGGACGGGCAGGTCACCGGCGGCAGCTACACAGCACTGGAAAAAACGGCCGGCGCACTGGAGGCAGGGCTGGCGGCCAGGTACCCCCACTTGGCCGGCTTTGCCTCGCTGCGGATGGCGGAAGGTGACGCGGCCCGCGCCGGCGAACTGCTCAAGGGCCAGCTGCTCGTCGCTGCCGTCGGTGCCGACGGGAAGGTCACGGCAGCCACCGGAGTCCAGGTTCCCGGCATTCTGGACACCCTGTACCGCGGCGCGGCGGAACGGGAACTCGGGCTGGCGTGGAAGGGCAACCGCCCGGAGCTGTCACTGTGGGCGCCGACTGCCCGCAGCGTCACCGTCCACACCTACGCCTCGGGCTCCGGCGGCGGGCCCGTCTCCAGCCGCCCCATGGAACCGTCCCGGGACGGTGTCTGGTCCGTGACCGGAGACAAGGACTGGAAGGGCGCCTACTACCTGTACGAGGTGGAGGTCTTTGTACCGGAAACCGGCAAGGTTGAGCGGAACCTGGTTACCGATCCCTACAGCGTGGGCCTCTCAGCCAACTCTGAGCGCAGCCTCTTTGTTGACGTGGAGGACAGGTCCCTTGCCCCTGACGGCTGGAAGAAGCTGCAGAAGCCGGCACTCAACAAGCCGGAGGACCTGTCCCTCTACGAGCTGCACGTACGCGACTTCTCGATCACGGATTCCTCCGTCCCGGAAACACACCGCGGAACGTACAAGGCCTTCGCAGACCCGGACAGCGACGGCATGCGGCGCATCCGGGAGCTGACCGCTGCCGGCATGAACGCCGTCCACCTGTTGCCCGTCAACGACATCGGCACCATCGAAGAGCGGCGCGGCGAACAGCTCGAACCAGGATGCGACCTCGCGGCCCTCCCCGCGGATTCGGAGGAACAGCAGGCATGCATCGCGGAAACGGCGGCCAGGGACGGGTTCAACTGGGGCTACGATCCCCTGCACTACACAACCCCTGAAGGCTCCTACGCCACCAGCCCGGACGGAACCGCCCGGATCACCGAGTTCCGCGAAATGGTGGCCGGCCTCAACGCTGCCGGTGCGCGCGTCATCCAGGATGTGGTCTACAACCACACCTCGAGCGCCGGCCAGTCCGGCTCCAACAACCTGGACCGGATTATCCCCGGCTACTACCACCGCCTGAACGCCGCCACCGGATCCCTTGAGACCTCCACCTGCTGCGCCAACACGGCCACCGAAAACACGATGATGGGCAAGCTCATGATCGATTCCCTGGTAACGCTTGCCAAAACCTACAAACTGGACGGCTTCCGCTTTGACCTCATGGGCCACCATTCGAAGCAGAACATGCTGGACGTCCGGGCAGCGCTGGATGAGCTGACCCTCGCCAAGGACGGCGTGGACGGCAAGAACATCACCCTCTACGGCGAAGGCTGGAACTTCGGCGAGGTGGCCAACAATGCCAGGTTCGTCCAGGCCACCCAGGAGAACATGGCCGGAACGGGCATCGGCACCTTCAACGACCGGCTGCGTGACGCCGTCCGCGGCGGCGGTCCCTTTGATCCCGACCCCCGGGTCCAGGGCTTCGCGTCCGGCCTGTTCACCGACCCCAACAGCTCCCCGGCCAACGGCACGCCGGAGCAGCAGAAGGCAACGCTCCTCCTTGCCCAGGACCTGATCAAGGTGGGACTGACCGGCAACCTGAAGGACTACTCCTTCGTTGACCGCACCGGAGCCACCGTCAAGGGCTCCGATGTGCCCTACAACGGGGCACCGGCGGGCTACACCAGCGATCCGCAGGAGGCGGTCACCTATGTGGAGGCGCACGACAACGAGACACTGTTCGATGCCCTCGCCCTGAAGCTGCCGCAGGACACTCCCATGGCGGAACGGACACGGATGCAGACCCTTGCACTCAGCACCACGGCGTTCAGCCAGGGGATCTCCTTCTGGCACGCGGGCGGGGAATCCCTCCGCAGCAAGTCCCTGGACCGCAACAGCTACGACTCGGGTGACTGGTTCAACATCCTTGACCACACGGACGGCACCAACGGCTTCGGCCGCGGACTCCCGCCCAAGGCCGACAACGAGGACAAGTACCAGTACCTGCGCCCGCTGCTGGCGGACCCCGCACTGAAGCCAGCACCCGCCGCGATCGCTGAAGCGCGCGGCCGGGCGGCTGAGCTGCTGCAGATCCGCAAGAGCACGCCCCTGTTCCACCTGGGTGATGCCGGCCTGGTGCAGCAGAAGGTCTCCTTCCCTGCCGCAGGGCCGGACCAGGCTCCAGGCGTCGTGGTCATGCACATCAACGATTCAGTGGGTCCGGACGTGGACAAGGACCTGAGCGGGCTGGTGGTGGTGTTCAACGCCGCCGATGAGGCTGTGACCCAGGCAGTTGCCGGAACAACCGGTACCGCCTACAGCCTGCACCCGGTCCAGGCATCGGGCATCGATCCGGTGGTCAGGACGGCCACCCACAATCCGGCCACCGGGACCTTCACCGTCCCGGCCCGCACCGTAGCGGTGTTCCAGGCCGGCTAGCCCGCCCCAAGCAAGCCCGGCTGAAGAGCCCGCTGCTGAGCCTCCCCGCCTTCAAGGACGGACGACGGCGTGTCCCGGCGAAACGCCGTCGAACGTTGCCGTCCCGAAGCCCAAGGCGGGGAGGCTCAGCGCATGTCCGGGCCCCGGGCAGTCTAGGCTTTTGCCATGGACTCCCCCGAGATCACCCAGGCCATGGGCGCCCTCCGGCGCCGGCTGGTTCCCGGGACGCGCATCATCCTGGGCATCGCCGGAGCGCCCGGCTCGGGCAAGTCCACCTTCGCGGCATGGATCCGGCAGCAGTTCGGGCCCGGGCAGGCCGTGGTGGTCCCCATGGACGGCTTCCACCTGGGCAACGCCATCATTGACGGCACGCCGCTCCGGCAGCGCAAGGGGGCCATGGACACGTTCGACGCCGGCGGGTACCTTTCGCTGCTGGACCGCCTGGCCCGCCGCGACGAGCCGGTGGTTTACGCACCGGAGTTCCGGCGCACCCTGGATGAACCCGTGGCAGCCTCCATTGCGGTGCCGGCGGAGGTGCCGCTGGTCATCACGGAGGGCAACTACCTGCTGATGGAGCAGGGACCATGGAAAGACATCCGCGCCCGGCTGGACGAGGTGTGGTTCGTGGACACGCCGCCGGCGCTGCGGCTGGGCCGGCTCGTGGAAAGGCATGTCTCGTTCGGGATGGACCGGCAGGCGGCGGAAGCGTGGGCAGCCGGTCCCGACGAAGCCAATGCCGTGCTGATCCAGGCCACCCGGCAGGCGGCGGACCGGGTGATCCCCTGGGATTAGGCCGTGCCGCGATTGTGAATATTTGAACCTGAACAAGAGCAAACGAACAGGAGAACCCATGGCTTCCACAGTTGGACTGGGCGACGGCCTCAACGTCAGCCCCCTCGGCTTCGGCGGAATGGCGCTCACGCCGGTCTACGGGGAGGTGGACCCGGAGGATGCGCTCCGGACGCTGCATCACGCCGTCGACTCCGGTGTCAGCTTCATTGACACCGCGGACATCTATGGCGGGGGCAGCAACGAGGAACTGATCGCCCGGCTGCTGAAGGAGCGGCGGGACGAGGTCCAGCTGGCCACCAAATTCGGGTTGGTGGGTACGCCGGCTGACGGGTACACGGACATCCGCGGCGACGCCGGCTACATCCGCCAGGCCGTGGACCGCAGCCTGCAACGGCTGGGCACGGACGTGATCGACCTCTACTACATGCACCGCCGTGACCTCCGCGTTCCGATTGTGGAAACCGTGGAGGCCATGGCGGAGCTTGTGCAGCAGGGCAAGGTCAAGCACCTGGGGCTGTCTGAAGTGACGGCCCAGGAGTTGGAGGACGCCTCCGCCGTCCACCCCATTGCGGCGGTCCAGAGTGAATGGTCCATCTGGAGCCGCGACGTGGAACGCAACGTTGTTCCTGCCGCGGCCGCCCTGGGAGTGGGTTTTGTACCGTATTCGCCGCTGGGCCGGGGATTCCTCACCGGCACCGTGGACGCCTCGAGCCTGGGCGAGAAGGACTTCCGACGCCGGATCCCCCGTTTCGCCCTGGATGCTGCAAGTGCCAACCAGGCAGTGGTGGACACCGTCCGGTCCGTGGCAGGCCAGCTGGGCGCAACGCCCGCGCAGGTGGCACTCGCCTGGCTGTTTGCCCAAGGCAGGCGGCTGGGCCTGCCGGTCGTCCCCATCCCCGGCACCCGCAAGCGGCACCGGATCGACGAAAACCTGGGCGCGCTGGCCCTGGACCTCGCCCCGGCCCAACTGGACGCTTTGGACCAGGCCTCGGCCGCCGTCGTCGGTTCCCGCTCAGCGGACCCCAACTGGGTGTCCGAGGGCCGTGAATAGACTCAGGCCCATGGACTCACTTCTGTATGACCTGCCCGCCCTGACCATCCGCCGCATTTCAGTCAGCGAAATGGACAACAACGTGTACCTGCTGACAGCCAAAGGCAGCGGCGAGCAGGTGCTGATCGACGCCGCGGACGACCTTCCCGCCATCCAGCAGCTGCTGCAGGACAGCGCCGCTGACGCGTCCGCACCAGCCCGGCTGGCCGTAGTCGCCACCACGCACCAGCACTGGGACCATGTCCGGGCGCTGAAGGAGCTGGTGGCCGCCACCGGGGCTTCGACCGTTGCGGGAACGGACGACGCCGGCGCGTTGCCTGTCGCAGTGGACCGGCCCCTTGGGCACGGGGACACCGTTGCCGTGGACGGCTTTTCGCTCACGGCCGTCCACCTGCGCGGGCACACGCCGGGCTCGACTGCCTTTGTGTATGAAGACCCCGAGGGGCCAACGCACATTTTCTCCGGCGACTCGCTGTTCCCCGGCGGCGTAGGCAACACCCAGAAGGATCCGGAGCGCTTCAGCCAACTGCTGTCCGACGTCACCGAGCGGCTGTTCGGCGCCTACCCGGACTCCGCCGTCGTCCACCCGGGCCACGGCAAGCCGACGACCCTGGGTGCTGAGCGGCCGCACCTTGAGGAGTGGCGCGCCCGCGGCTGGTGAGCACCCCGCCGCTTTCCGCTACCGAATCGGACGGCCGCTCCCGGGATCCCGGGAGCGGCCGTCCGTTTCGGGCGCGAAAGTCCGAAAGGTTAGCGGCTGCGGCGTTCGTTCGACGCCGGAGCCGACGCGCGGCGGGGACCGCTGCGGGCGGGACGGCCGGAGCCGCCGCCGTTGCTTGAGCCGTAGGACCCGCCGGAGGTGCCGCCGGTGTTGGAGGACCAGACGGCTTTGTTGCCGCCGGTGGCCGCACCTGCACCAGCGGAGCGTGAACCGCCACCGCGGGTACCTGCACCGGCACCTGCTGCGGCCCGCTGGCCGGTTGCCGGGCGACCACTGCGCTGGCCACCCGAGGTAGCCGGGCGCACGGTGCCGCCGCGCGGGGCGTCGCTGCGGGTGACGCGTGATTCTGCACGGCCGTCCGAACCGCGGCCGGCCGATGCACGGCCACCTGCTGCGGGGACGTCGTTGCGGTGCGTGGAAGCGGTGACGCGGCCACGGTTGTTGCGCCGTGCCGCTGCCGCCGCAATGGCGCGGTCCTCGTTCTGCTCAGCCACCCGGTCGAATGCTGCGCGGGCTTCGGTGCGGCCTTCGAAGGCTGCGGCCCGGCGCTCGGCGCGGGGAACATCGGTGCGGACGGGCTCGGCCGAAACCTTGCCGCGTCCGCCGCGTCCGCCACGGCCGCCCGTGGTGGGTGCGGCCTGTCGGCGGGCGCGCTTGCGCTCGGCGTTGGCACCGGTGGAGGTACCGCCGCCCTGCTGCGCGGCCTTTTTGGCCAGCAGTGCTGCGCGGGTGCGCGGATCAATCTTGTCGGCCATCTCACCCACGAGTTCTGCAACCAGCGGTGAGTTGGCGGTGACGCGCTCGAAGTTGACCTCGACGCCAGCGGCCTTCATGAGCTTCTTGACGTCGGACTGCTGCTCCGGGAGGGTCAGCGTGACCACGGTGCCGTCGGAGCCGGCACGGGCGGTGCGGCCGGAACGGTGCAGGTATGCCTTGTGCTCGGTGGGCGGATCAACGTGGATGACCAGTTCGACGTCGTCCACGTGAACACCGCGGGCGGCGACGTCGGTGGCCACCAGGACGCGGACGTCACCGTTGGAGAACTCGGCGAGGTTGCGGTCACGGGCGTTCTGCGACAGGTTGCCGTGCAGGTCGACGGCGGGGATGCCGGCGTCGGTCAAGGTCTTGGCCAGCTTGCGGGCGTGGTGCTTTGTCCGCATGAAGAGGACACGGCGGCCGGCGCCGGAGGCCAGCTCCACGATCAGCTGCTTCTTGACGGTCTGGTCGTTGACCACCAGGACGTGGTGCTCCATGGTGGTGACGGCGGCCTGCGGGTCATCCACGGAATGGGTCAGCGGGTTGGACAGGTAGCGCTGGACGATCTTGTCCACACCGTTGTCCAGGGTGGCGGAGAAGAGCAGGCGCTGGCCCTGGCTGGGGGTCATGTCCATGAGCTTCTTCACCACGGGCAGGAAGCCGAGGTCGGCCATGTGGTCCGCTTCGTCCAGCACGGTGATTTCCACGGCCTCAAGGGTGAGGATGCGCTGGCGGATCAGGTCCTCCAGGCGGCCGGGGCAGGCGATGACAATGTCAACGCCGGCACGCAGGGCCTTTTCCTGCCTGGCCTGGGAGATGCCGCCGTAGATCACGGTGGTGTTCAGGCCGGCGGCCTTGGCCAGCGGCTCGATGGTGGCGTTGATCTGGGTGGCCAGTTCGCGGGTGGGTGCAAGGACCAGGCCCATGGGGCGGCCGGGCTTGCGGAAGTACGGGGCTTCGCGCTCGGCGAGCCGGGCCACCAGCGGGATGGCGAAGGCAATGGTCTTGCCGGAGCCGGTACGGCCGCGGCCCAGGACGTCGCGTCCTGCAAGGGTGTCAGGGAGGGTCTTCACCTGGATGGGGAACGGGGTTTCGATTCCCTGGGCGGTGAGGGTGTCAGCAAGGGCTTTGGGCGTGCCGAGGGCAGCAAATGTAGTCAAAGTCAAAGGTCTTTCAGGCGGTATCCGTGCGGATATCGGCCCCCGATGCCGGTTGGCTCAAGGGTTCGCCGAAGAAAATTCAGGTGATCAACCAGCCTGCTGCCGCTTATGCAAAGCGGCGGCCGGGACCAAATGGAACGCGTTCATCGACGCAGGATGTGCCTCTCACATGAAAAAAGCCCAGTCCCTGGATGAAGGAGGACCTTCACACCGGAAAACCTGGGCATCACTGCACATCAAGTTCCACCAGTCTAGCATCCCGGGACCGCTCCCCGTTTCCGCCCCTCCCAACTAGGTAGCGCCAAGTGTCGTTTTGACCCCTGAAAACGACACTTAGCGCTACCTAGTTGGGCGTTGCCTTGGGCCCGGGGCCGGGGCAGGCTTGAGGCATGAGTGAACACGCGGCCCACCGGAATGAAGCGCAGCATCCTGCACCGCAGCAGAAGATGCACGACGCCGGCCCCTCCGGCGGCACGTTCGCCGAGGGCGTGGCAGTACACACCGGAGCCGATGCCGCGACCATCTGGGACGACCGCTACCGCAGCAAACCCCGGCTGTGGAGCGGCAAGCCCAACCCCCAGCTGGTGCGGGAAGCCGGCGGCCTCCGTCCCGGGAAAGCGCTGGACCTCGGCTGCGGCGAAGGAGCTGATGCCATCTGGCTTGCCCGGCAGGGGTGGACAGTCACCGCCGTCGACGTCTCCGCGGTGGCCCTGGACCGGGCACGTTCCCATGAAAAGGCCGAGCTGGCCCGCGAAAGCGTCCATGCCGCGGAGGGCGCCATCGGAAGCCGGATCACCTGGCAGCAGGCTGACCTTGACCAGTGGGATCCCGGGGACTCCTTCGACCTGGTGACATCGCAGTTCCTGCACTCGCAGGAGCTCACCTGGCAGGGCCCGCTCCGCACCGCCGCGGCGGCAGTCAAGCGCGGCGGCACGCTGCTGGTGGTGGGCCACCACCCGGACAGGCTGCCGCCGTGGGGCGGCGGGCACGACCACAGGGGGATGTTCTACACCGGTGACGAGCTCGTCCGGGAGCTGGGACTGGACAGCCCCGAATGGCAGCTGGAGGTCCAGACCAGCCGGGAGCGGCCGGTAACGGGGCCTGACGGCCAGCACGCAACGATCGCCGACGTCGTCCTGCGGGCCACCCGGTTGCCCTGACCCCGCGCCAGGAATCAGGCCTGCCCGGGAGCTCCGTCGAGCGCGCTACGTGCGCGGGCGGCCGGTGACCCGGGGCGCGACGGCGGCCGCGGCTACGGCGAGCACGGCGGCGAGGCCGAAGACCCCGGCGAAGGATTCCGTCGTCGTCGTAAACGCTGCGAAGACGAGGCCCGTCGCAGCGAGGGCCAGCGCCCCGCCCAGCGAGTCCGCGATGGACATGGCGGAGCTGTTGAAGCCCTCGTTTTCCTTGCTGGACAGGGCCAGGGTCATGACACTGAGCCGCGGATACAGCAGCCCCATGCCTCCGCCGGCGAAAATCCAGCCGGCAATCGCGACGGCGGCAGGCCAGTGGAGCGCGGTGGTGGCCAGGGCGAGGATCACCGCCCCGAGGACCATCAGCGCGCCGATGACCGCCGCACGGCGATGGGACAGCCTGGTGCCCAGGCGGCCCTGCACTGCCGCCGCTCCTGCCCAGGCCAGCGCCCCGCCGGTAAGCGTAAGGCCGGCGAAGGTGGGCGAAAAGGCGTACTGCTCGATCAGCAGGTACGGCAGGTAAACCTCGGCCCCGAAGAACGCGGCCGAGGCGAGCCCGCGCACCAGGATCACGCTGGGCAAGCCGCGGCGGGCGGTGAGGGTGCCCCGAGGCACCAGCGGGCGGACGGCCAGCAGGGCAATCACGACGGCGGCGGCCGCCAGGAGTGCCGGAGCGGCGGGAACGCCGGGGACCCGGATCTCCCGTGACAGGTTGAGCCCCAGCACGGCGAACGCCGCCAGGGTTGCCCAGGCCAAACGGCCCAGCGCCCAGGGTGGCGGCGGATGCGACTCCCCGGCCGGTCCGGGAGGGGGTTCCAGTCCCCGGAGCACAGGCGCGATCATCAGCAGGGCGGGGATGACCAGCCCCACGACGCCCAGGAAAACCCAGTGCCAGCTGAAGACCTGCGCAACGATCCCGGCCGCAAAGGGCCCCACCAGGGACGGGACCACCCACGCCGCGGAGAACGCGGCAAAGATCTTGGGGTGCAGGGCGCCGGGATAGATGCGCGCCACCAGCACATACAGCGCCACTGTCAGGGCTCCCCCGCCCAGGCCCTGCACCAGGCGGCCTGCAACCAGCACGGGCATGGACACCGCGGTTCCGGCAATCAGCAGGCCCAGCACAAACAAGGCCGCGGAGGCGTAGAGCGGGGCTGTGGGGCCGCGCCGGTCGGACCAGTTTCCGGCGGCAACCATGCCGATCACCCCTGTTGCCAGCGGGCCGGCAAACGCGAGCGCGTAGAGTCCTGCGCCGTCGAGTTCGCGGCTGACCAGGGGCATGATGGTGGTGACGGCCAGGGATTCGAACGCCGCCAGGAACACCAGGGCGCACGTGCCCACGGTCACCCAGAGGTACGGCCCCCGGAGGATGCCCGCGGCGGGACGGGTGGCTGGAACAACGGAATCCTGCACGGCAGCCCGGCCCCTAACTGACGAACCGGTTGCGGCCGGCGCGGTATCCGAAGATCCCCGCCAGCAGGCCCACCACCAGGAACAGGACACCCGCGGCGGTGAAGGACCCTGTGGCCTGGTGCAGCTGGCCCACCATCAGCGTGCCGGTGGAGCCCAGCCCGTAGCCCACGCCCTGCATCATTCCGGACAGGTGTGCGGCGGTGTGCCCGTCACGGGTCCGCAGCATGATCATGGTCAGCGCCACGGCGGTCAGGCTCCCCTGGCCCAGCCCCAGCAGGCCCGCCCACACCCAGACCAGGTCCAGGGGGCCGAAGATGCTGAGCGCGAAACCTGCCCCGGTCAGGAGGGCCACGGCGGTGTTGATGGCACGCTGGTCCTTCAACCTGGCGGCAAGTGCGGGCGCGAACAACGAGCCGAGCATCTGCAGCACGATGGACATCGAGACGATCAGCCCCGCCGTTGCCCCGTCCACACCCCGTTCCCGGAGGATCGGCGCCAGCCAGGCGAAGACGCTGAAGGACATCATGGCCTGCAGCACCATAAAGATGGTCACCTGCCATGCCACCGGGGAGCGCCACACGTTCACGCCGTCCCGGACGGCCTGGTGCCGGATGCGCGGCTGGCGGAGGGCCACCGGGAGGAACAACAGAAGGACGACGGCGGCAGGCACCGCCCAGGACCACAGCGCCAGGGTCCACTCGCCCGTTGCCGTGTAGACCGGGTAGGTGAAGCCGGCCCCCAACGCCGCCGAGGCGCAGATGGCCGTGGTGTAGAGCCCGCCCATCAGGCCCAGCCGGTGCGGGAAGTCGCGCTTGACCAGCCCGGGCAGCAGCACGTTGCACAGGGCGATGGCCGCCCCGCAGGCCGCTGTCCCGGCCAGGAGCGCGGGCAGGTGGCCGGCGGCCTGCCCGGTTCCCGGCAGGCCGAGTTCAGCGGGACGCAGCAACAGCCCTGCCGTAAGCACCGCCATGGCACCGAGGAGCACGCGCTCGGCACCAAACCGCCTGGCCAGTACGGGGGCCAGGGGTGCGAACACGCCCAGCAGCGTGACGGGCACGGTGGTCAGCACCACCACGGCCCAGCCGGGCAGGGCTGCCTGGGCCGTTACCTCGGGGAAGACTGCGGAGAAGCTGGAAAAGACTGTCCGCAGGTTCAGTCCAATCAGGACCAGGCACAGCCCCAGGTATACGAGCTGCCGGCGGCTGCCAACCTGGGTGGGCCCGGGCGCGGGCGTCTCGTCAACCTCTGCGTCCACCAGCGTCCCTGACTGCCCCTTCACCGCAGGGTCAATTGCCCGGCGGTTCCTTGCCTCGGCGTTGGTCGCTTCCCTCATCCGCCCATTCTTGCAGGATGGGTTGGCTGCCTGGTTATCCACATATGGACCGCGGCACCTTCCGGCGGTTCCGCCCCGGCCCCTACGTTGGAACCCGCAGCAGCCGCAGGTTGCTCAGTGATCACGCAAACGACAGGAGGGTGATGGGCATTCAGCCACCGAACGAGCCACGTGGGCACGGGCTGTCGCAGGCTGGGGAAACCCCGGCTGAGAGTAGGGCGCCCCAAGTCCACGGCAACGTCCGCAAAGCAAACGCCAGCCTGATATTGGCCGGCCTTGCCCTTGCCAGCATGACCATTACGGCGCCGCTGGCCATGTTTGCCATGCTTGCCACGTATCCGTCCAACGGCCCCTCAGAGACGCCCTGGCTGGTGCCTCTAGTCTTCTTCAGCCTGCCCCTCCTCTTTTCGCTGCCGTCCCTGGCACTGTCCGTCCCCATCGTGTACGGCCAACCGCAGTCATCGCCCGGGCGGCGGCGGGCTGCTGGTGCACTGTGCATCGGCGGCTTAGTGGTTGCCTTGGCCGCCGGGCCTGCGCTGGACCAGTTGGGGAAACTGTGAGCAGCGCATTGGCCGTGCGCCGCTATTCTGGAAGTGATGAGCGAATCCCCAGAAAACCCCCAGCAGCCGCATGTCCCGAGGCCCGTCACGCCGGGGACGCAGGCTTCCTTCGGCACGTACGGCGGCCGGCCGGTCAGCTTCGTCCGCCGCGGCACGCGCCTGCAGGGCCGCCGGCAGGCAGCCTGGGAGGAGCATGCGGAACGGTGGGCAGTGGACGTCCCCCGCCACATTGCAAACACCTCGGTCCACCCCGACTACACGTTCGACGCCGAAGCCGAGTTCGGCCGCAAGGCTCCCCTCATAGTGGAGATCGGCTCGGGCCTGGGCGACGCCGTGTGCCACGCCGCCGAGCAGAACCCGGACACCGACTTCCTGGCAGTCGAGGTCTACACCCCGGGCCTGGCCAACACCATCATCAAGATCAACAGCCGCGGCCTCAGCAATGTCCGGGTGGTGGAGGCCAACGCCCCCGAGGTCCTGGCCACGATGCTCCCGGCGGGCTCCGTCAGCGAACTCTGGGTCTTTTTTCCCGATCCGTGGCACAAGTCCCGGCACCACAAGCGCCGCCTCATCCAACCGGAGTTTGCGGACCTCGCGGCCCGTGCCCTGAAGCCGGGCGGCCTGTGGCGGATCGCCACCGACTGGTCCAACTACGCCGTCCACGTCCGGGATGTCCTGGCAAGTTCCAAGGACTTTGAAAACCTGCACACCGGCGAGCGCCGCGGGCCCGAAAGCCCCCTCACGCAGGTGTGGCAGTCGGGCGTCGAGTCCGTCGTTGGCGGAGCACCGGTCCGGGAGGGCCGCGCCCCCGTCAGCACCGAGCACACCGGACCCAACGAAGGAATCGACGAAACCGGAGGCTGGGCGCCCCGGTTCGAAGGAAGGATCCGGACCAGCTTCGAGGCCAAGGCCCACGAGGCCGGGCGTCTGATCTTCGATCTCTGCTACCGCCGGCTGTAGGACCTTCCTGCAGCCGCCGCAGCCGGCGTCAGGCCACGCTGCTGCCGCCACTCCCGCCGGCCGCCAGGGCCCGGCCACTGTTCCGCACCGCCTTCGCGTGGCACGATTGCCCTGTGTGCAGGGGGCGCACGCCAGCTCAGCGGATGCACAAAGGAACAGCCATCAAAAAGGAAATGAAGCAGGCCGTCGACGCGGCGGAGAACGTGACCAACTCCCGGACGCTGGAACTGCTGGCGAGGGCAGGGTTCGCGGCGAGCGGCATCCTGCACCTGCTGGTCGGCGCAATCGCCATCCGGTTGGCGTTTGGAGGTACGGGGAACGCTGATTTCAGCGGCGCGGTGGCCGAGCTCGCCACCCAGCCCGCGGGACCATTCCTCCTGTGGGCAAGCTTCGCGGCCTGCGCGGGGCTGGCACTGTGGCAGGTCAGCGATGCGATCTTTGACTACAACCGCCTGCCCACCAAGGAAAAAGCCGGAAAGAAGGCCAAGGCGGGCGCCCAGGCGCTCGTCTTCACCGGACTCGCGTTGACGCTCATGTCCTTCGCCCTGGGAACAGGGTCCGGCGCGGACAACCAAAAGTCCGCCACCGACCTCACCCTCACCCTGATGAAGGCTCCCGGCGGTGTGGCCCTGCTGGTCCTGCTGGGCGCCGCCATCGCCGTCACCGGAGTCATCTACGGCATCCGCGGCCTCAGGAAATCCTTCGAAAAGCACCTGGTCATGCCGGCTGCCCCGCCAGCCCGGACTGCCGTTACGGTGCTTGGCGTCGCGGGGTACGTGGCCAAGGGCACGGTGCTGCTGCTGACGGGACTGCTGATCGCAGTCGCCACCATCCAGGCCCATCCGGAGGACTCCACAGGGCTCGACGGCGGGCTCCGCGCCCTCCGTGACCAGCCCTTCGGCGTCTACCTCCTGGCCGCGGTGGGGGCAGGCCTGATCTGTTACGGCGTGTTCATGATGGTGCGCGCCAAGCTGGGCAAATTGAACCACTAGCCTGTTTTGGCGGTTCCACGGGGCTGGCGCTACCCCAAGGGTGGTGCTTCCCCACGGGCCGGCACCTCAGGGCACGGTGATCACGGCCACGGCGCGTTCGGTGGCATCGCGCAGTTCAACGCTTGAGATGCTCCCCAGCTGAAGCGGCGTGGCCCCGGTGACCTTGACCCTGCCGCTGGGAGTCGCCGTCCAGGCGCACGCCCGGTCCTCACCGCCATCACGGTCCCGTACCCACAGGGACAGCGTCCCCTCGGCCGGGAGGCTGCTGCCGTTCACGGCAAGCTCGGTTCCCCAGGTCTTCCGGGCGAGGTCGACCCTGAACTGGAGGCCGCCGCCGGACTGTACCGAGTAGGTGGCGTCCGGCTGCGGGGGCCGGACCAGGAGGGGACCGCCCGCCAGGCCCAGGGCAAGGCAGGCGGCGGCTGCGGCGGCTGCCAGCGCCGTCCACCGCCGTCGTAATGTCCGACGGCGGTGCGCCAGTTTGCGCAGCAGCGGCGCCGGATCGGGGGACGGCACCGGATCCGGCAGCCTCCCGGGCACAGCCGTGAGCGCCACTGCGTCCGGCACGGGGAGGGCGTCGAGCAGCACGGGAATCTTCTCCAGGCCGGCAAGTTCGTCGCGGCACTTCCCGCACTCCTGCAGGTGGGCCTCGAACGTTTCGAGGTCCTTGGCGTCGAGGCCGCCCAGGAGGTAAGCGCCCAGCAGCTGGTGCGGTTCCGCGGTGTTCACCGTTCCACGCCCATCTCGTCCAGGATGGTGCGCAGCGCCCGCACGGCGTAATAGGCGCGGGACTTGACCGTTCCGCTGGGGATGTTGAGCTGGACCGCGGCCTCGTTCACGGTGAAGCGCCGGTAGTGCAGGGCCACCAGGACGTCCCGGTGTTCCTTGCTCAGCCGGACCAGGGCCTCCTCGACCAGCACGCGGTTGAGGAGCTCGTCCACTCTTTCCATGACGACGGCGGGCTCGGTAACGTCGCCTTCCAGCATCTCGGCGGGGCGGCGCTGCGCCCTGCGGTAGTTGTCGATAATGATGTTCCGGGCCGTCCGGTACAGGTAGCTGCGGAGGCTCCCGGTGATTTCAGGCGTTTGCTGCCAGACGCGCAACACGGTTTCCTGGACCACGTCCTCCGCGAGCTGCGGGTCGCGGGAAATGCCCAGCACAAAGCGGCGCAGGGCAGCGCCGTGGTCGCGGTAGATGGACTTCACCACGTCCTCGTCAAGCGGCATGCCGTCCCTCCTGCCGGGTTCTTCGCACAGTTCTTTATACGCCCGTAAAGACGCCATGGGACGGCGGAAGGTTCAATGCGCAGGCGGGGTGAACCAAAGCCCGTCCCGGTGCGTCGTAGGGGTTAGCGTCCGGTGATCCGACGCCGGGCCCAGCCAAGGAGCAAACCATGAAACACACCTTAGCCGCAGGCCTCGCCGCGCTGGCCCTTTCCGCTGCGCTGGCTGCCTGCGGCGGCAGCACCGGCACAGCACCGGCCACCACCAGTCCGGCGGCCAGTCCCGCGGCCACTGCGGGATCACCCGCAGCCACTGCAACCGCCAGCACCGCCGCCGACCTCAAGACGGCCTCTACAACCGCCGGGACCATCGTTGTGGACGCCAAGGGCATGAGCGTCTACTTCTTCACGAAGGATTCAAAGGATTCCGGCACCAGCGCCTGCACGGACGCCTGCCTTGCAGCGTGGCCGCCGGTCACCACCACCTCGGAACGGCCGTCCGCGGACGGCGTCAGCGGGACGCTGGGCACCATCGCGACGCCGGACGGGAAGAAGCAGGTAACCCTGGAGGGACTGCCGCTGTACTACTTCGCCAAGGACGCCAAGCCCGGCGACATCCTGGGCCAGGGCGTCAACAATGTCTGGTATCTGGCCAGCCCGTCAGGCGCCATGATCAAGGCAGGTGGTGCAGCGTATTGAGAGCCGTGCTTTAGGGCACCGGGACGGTGGGCAGTGTCCGGGGCAGCGGGATGTCCGACGGCCCGGGGACGGGGACCGGCGGACGGCTGAGGCCGTCCGCGAGGTCCTCCGGAACGGCGGTGGGCAGCGTGCCGGCTGCCGGGACGTCGGCGGGCTTGCCCGGCACGGCCTGGCCGGGAGCGGTTGCCGGGGCTGTGGGCTCTTCGGAAGGCACAGCCGGGACTCCGCCGGCCGGCACGGAATCCGGGGCGGGGGCTGGTACGGCCGGGGCTGTTGCCGGGCCTTCTGGATTCGCCGGGAGGGGCGCAGCGGGTTCCTCGGCCCGGTTGCCGGCAGGTGCTCCCCCGGAACCGGTCACGAATGACGTGATGCTGTGGCCCAAGTGGGTAAAAGACTCGCGGATCCCCTGGTCCGACGCCGCGGCAACAGCGCCGCCGGCACTCAGCGAAACTGCCACGGACAGCGCGGTGAGCGCGAGGCGCCGCTTGGCCCTGCGGCGCGCCGCCAGCTCATCCGCACGAGGGACATCCTCCACGGTTGCGGTCTGGTGAAGGGCCGCTGCCCCGGCCGGCGCCATCAGCGCAGCGACCGCGGCGGAGGGCTCGGGCGCGGCGTCAGCGAGCTCACGGAGCTCCAGCAGCGCGGGGCGGAGCCGGGCGTCGTCGTCCATGCCTGCCTCCAGGAGCAGCTGGTTTACGAACGCGTCGCTGCGGGATGCTGCGGTGTCACTCATGATTCGCCTGGTTTCTTTGAAGCGTCTGTGCCTTGAGGTTGTGCAGGGCCCTGCGCTGGAGCTGTTTGACGGCTCCGGTGCTTTTGCCCATGATGTCCGCTACCTGTTCTATGGACAGGTCGGCCACTACGCGGAGGGCCAGTACTTCCTGGTGTTCCTCGCTGAGTCCGTCCAGCATTGCAGCGGCGCCGCCTTGAAGTTCAACGGCGTGTTCTTCCGCCGACGGCGTGGTCCTGGCGTCCTGCGCGGGATCGTAGGGGCTCAGCTGGGGCCTGCGCTCCAGCCGGCGGTAATAATCAACCATCCGCGCGTGTGCAATGGAAAAGAGCAGAGACTTGGCGCCTTGGAGCCCGCCGGTGAGAGCGCCGATTTTCGGGTAGAAGGCAAGGAACACGTCCTGCGTCACCGCCTCCGGATCATCCACCCCGCGCGCCCGGAGGTACCCCTGGACGGGGCCGGCGAAGGACCGGTAGGCAGCACCGAACAGCACCGCCGGATCTGTTCCGGCCGTACTCTCGAGTATGTCGGTCTCTTCTTGGGCCAAAGTGCTTAGCACCAGCGGCTCCTCCATCCCGGGGCGCGGCTCACGCCTGTCCCGGTCTCCGGTTCGGACTGCCAGTCTCCATGGTGTGTTGCGTGCCGTCATTCGGCATCTGGTCCGGGGCACGTTGCGGCACGTGCGGCTGGCGTTCGTGCAGTCCCGGACTGCCGTACTGCGGGAACGGAGCCACTGCCGTTCCCGCAGTACAGACTACCGACTGGCGGCTAGCGGACCGAAACGGAGGGGGTGTCCACTACGCTGCCGGCCTCGGCGGGGACAGCCGGAACGGCGGGAACGGCAGGTTCGCCGTCGACACCGGGAACGGCGGGAACGGCCGGAACAGCAGGCGCCTCGGGAAGTTCAACATCAACAGCTGCAGACCCTGTGGCGGCGGCGCCGGCTTCGGCGGCGGCGTCAGCCTCGGCAACGACGTCGGCGCAGAAGCTTTCGATGTTTGCCTCGCCTTCAGCGGCGATCACCAGCGAGGAGAAGCCCTCGGAGGAAGCGTTCAGGCCGCCGTTGGTGAAGGCGGTGCACAGGCCGAAGGCTGCGGCACCGGCTGCATCAACGGCCGTGTTGGCACCAGCGGAGGCAGAGGCCTTGGCGGAGACGTTTTCGTCGGTGACGGTGGCGCCGCCTTCGGCCGCAGCGTCGGCGTCTGCATCTGCATCTGCGGAAGCGTCGGCGTCAGCAGCAGCGTCAGCGGCCGCCTCGGCAGTTGCCTGCGCGTCGCCTGCTGCTTCTGCTGCCAGCTTCGGGGCCGGGGCGCCGAAAAGGTCGTGGGCGGTCTGCTGCGCCTCGGCGGGGAGGACACCGGAAACGGCGGCGGCGCCGGTTCCGCCGACGGCAATGGTGCCTGCTGCCAGGACTCCGGCGGCTACTTTGCTGGTGGCAAGAACGGTGAACAACGACATAAGAGACTCCAGAAACTAGACAACACGTTTGGTTCGGGCCCGGCGGGCGGACCCATCACCTCCTACATCGCAGGGGAAGGCGGAAAGGTTACGGAGGGCCAAAAGTTTTTTTCACGCCCTGCTGCAGGAGGCCGCACCGGCTGCCGGACGGCCGGGACCGGCGGCGCTACGATCGACCCATGCCTACGGATCCGGAACCCACAAAGAAGGCCAGCACCTGGCAAACAATGGTGGACAACAATAAGGCGCTGCTTCTGCGGAAGACAGGCAAAGACACCGCGCACTGGGCAGGTCAGGCCCGCGCGGCCGGCATCAAGGACGACGACGGGCTCCGCACCTGGATGCGGGACGGCTTCGGGGTGACGGGTTACGCCCGGTATGCGGTGTCATGGGAAATGTTCGGCTACCCGGAGTTCATGCTCCGGGACGCCGATGAGCTGCTCGACGGCCAGTACGCCGGCCACCCCCGGCTGCGGCCCATCGCGGACGCCATCCTGGGCTGGGCGTCCGCCACCGAAGGCGTGCAGATCCAGATGCGGAAGGGCTACGTTTCACTGCACAGCCCGCGGCGCAAGTTTGCCCAGGTTACCCGCACCACCAATACGGCAGTGGATGTGACCCTCCGGCTCGACGGCCCTGCTGAAGGCAGGATCGAGGCAGCCAGGACCCGGGCGGACGATCCCTTCACCCGGAAGGTGCGCCTGACATCCGTGGACCAGGTGGATGAGGATCTGCTGGACATCCTCGTGACCGCCCTGCAGCAGAACCGCTGACAGGCCAAGGGCACGGGACCCGGGCGCGCCTGGAGTACGGCGGCCCGGGCCGTCAATGCCCGGCCGCTAACGCTCCTAGGCGTTGGCCATCTCGGTGTCGGCCTCTTCGAACTCCACCGCGGCCACGATCTCCCGGGTTTCCGGGTTGATCATGTAGGCCTCGTCCTCTTCCTCGACCATGAGGAAGTCGCCGTGATCGGTGGAGAAGTGCCACGCCAGGACGCGCTCGCCGTCGTGGACGTAGTTGGGGTCGCCCATGGTGATCTTGAGGAGCTCATACCCCGCAACGCTGCAGAGCTCGCGGATGATGAGCTCAAAGTCGGGAGCCTCCTCCAGCGCTTCGGCTTCGGCCTGGGCCTTGCGCTCGGGCAGGTCGGTGATCATTGACGCCAGGCGCTCAATGTACGCGCCGACCTCTTCGTCGTCGAGCACCAGCAGTTCCGCCTGGCCGCGCAGCCAGGCAGCGTTAAGCGCGGTGATGTTTTCGCTCTCCAGCAGCTCCTCGAACTCGCCGTCGAGCTCCTCCATCCGGAGGACGCCCTCGGGAGTGTCCTGCGTGTCATCCAGGCCGCCGTCGAGGTAGTTCTCCTCGTCCTCTTCGGAAAGGTCGTCGAACGCCTCAACTGCCCTGTTGAAGAGGTCAAGGTGGGCGGCGGCGCCCATGCCCGCCATGCCTTCGCGGATCAGCGTGTCAGTTTCGGACCTGTCGACGGCGGTGAACACGTACTGCGCGAAACCGCCCTCCAGCGCCTGGGTGAGGTAGAAGTCCACGTAGTAGCTGCGGACGGCCACGGGTGACATCTCTTCGGTCCGGAGCAGGGCGGTGTGCATGGCATCCACGATGCTCACGTTGGCCTCTACGACGTCCTCGTCGCTTGAGTCGATGCTGCTGCTGGTCAGGACGACGGGCTGCTGGCTGGTGATCATGGAAATCCTCACTGCTGTTGACGGGTGGTGCAGGGTACGTTTTCACGCTACGTCGGGCGGGCCGACGTGTTGCTGAGGAAGAAATGAACGTCGGGCGAAGTTTCCGGGTCGGCGAAGTTTCCGGCGCCGGGACAGCCGGCGAAGGGCGGGAGCCGCGGGAACGGCGGCACGCCACGCCCGGCCGGCGAACTAAGATGGATCAGATAACCACCCACCGGCCGCGGCCCGCCGCGGCCTGCTGAAAGTAGCGCGCACCATTCCATCCCAACCGGACGAAAGTACGGCACTGGCAATACAAACCCCCGCCATCAACGACCGTTCCCTGGCGGCCGGGCTGGCGTATGCCATGGGCAGCCGCGTCTCGGGCATTTCGTTCGACGCCGCCACCGGGCTCATGCTGGGCAAGGTCCGCGGCGGGGCGGACGTGCCCTACTCCACCACTGCCAAGCTGGTCCGCAAGGCAGGCGGCTGGAGCTGCACCGTGGGCGTGTGCAGCTGCCCGGTCCGCAAGGACTGCAAGCACGTGGCCGCGCTGCTCTTCGCCGCCGAGGACAACCCCGCCATCCGCGTGCAGCTGCTGGCGCCGTCAACGTCCACACAGCTGTCCCGCAGCCCGTCCGCTCCCGCCCTGTCCGACTGGGAGCAGGCGCTCAGCCCGCTGATCTCGCAGGGAACCGCACCTCCCAGCACGGGTGTTCCGCTGGCGCTGCAATTCGAGATCGAAGAACCCGCCCCGCACTTCTCCTACACAGGCCGGCGGGACCCGCTCCGCAGCGTGCGCCAGCTCAAGGCCCGGCCGGTGATCATGGGCGCCAAGGGCAAGTGGATCCGCGGCGACGTCTCCTGGACCACCCTGAACTACCTGAACTTCCGGCGCGAGTGCAACCCGGCGCATGTGGAGTGGATGCAGGAGTTCCTGGCCGGCCATTCCGCCGCCGCCGGCCGGACGTACAACCCCTCCGGCTTCTGGCTCGGCCTGAACTCCTACGCCGGCAAGAACCTGTGGAGCCTGCTGGCAGACGCCCGCAAGATCGGCCTCACCCTGGTGCACTCGCGCGGCACTGAACCTGTGCGGCTCGCCGAAGCCCCTGCCGCCGTCGGCCTTAACCTCGGCCGCTACGGCTCCCCCGGCACCGGACCCTCCGCCGCCGGGGCAGGTTCCCAAGGCACAACAGCTGCCGACGGCGGGCTGGAACTGGCGCCCGCCATCACCGTGGAGGGGGCCGAGGTTGATCCGGCGTCCGTGGGCACCATCGGCCGGCCCGCCCACGGGATCTTCTTCACCGCCGGAGAAGCGTCGTTGCCCGGCGTGCCCGACCCCGACGGGATCATCACCCTTGCACCGCTGGAAAGCGGCCTGAGCGAGGAGCTGCTCGCGTTCGTGACGGCCGGCAGCACCCTGCACATTCCGGCCAAGGACGAATCGCGCTTTCTGACCGGCTTCTATCCGAAGCTGAAGCAGACTGCCCGGGTCACTGCCAGGGACGAATCCGTCGAGCTGCCGGCGCTCGCAGTCCCCACCCTGTCCCTGCTGGCAAACTACGGCGCGGACCACCGCGTGCGGCTGCACTGGGAGTGGCACTACAAGAGCGGAAACCTCGTCACGGCCCAGCCCCTCTGGCGCCACCCCGGCGACCACGGCTACCGCGACGACACCGCCGAGGCCCGCATCCTGGAAGGCATCGGCCAGCCGTGGGACATGGTGCCGGCGCTGGGCGAGTCCGCCACCGGCGGCTGGGGCACCCCCCGGCTCGCGGCCTCCGCCGAACTGACGGGCCTGGACACCCTGGCCTTCACCGAGGAGGTCCTGCCGCGCCTGCGCGAAGCCCCGGACGTCGAGGTGGACACCGTGGGCGACATCGCCGACTACCGCGAGGCCGAGGAAGCTCCGGTGGTGTCCATCTCCACCAAGGCCACCGAGCAGCGCGACTGGTTCGACCTTGGCATCCAGATCTCGCTGGAAGGCCAGCCGGTGTCCTTCGCCGCGGTGTTCTCCGCCCTGGCCGCCGGGCAGACCAAGATGCTGCTGCCCAGCGGCGCCTACTTCTCCCTGGACCTGCCCGAGCTGCACCAGCTTCGCGCGCTCATCGAGGAAGCCCGCTCGCTGCAGGACAACAAGGATGCGCCGCTGCAGATCAGCCGCTTCCAGGCCGGCCTGTGGGATGAACTGGCCCAGCTGGGTGTCGTGGACGAACAGGCGGCCGCGTGGCGGTCCGCGGTGGGGGGCCTGCTCGAAGGCGGCATGGACGGCCTCCCGCTCCCCGCCACCCTCAACGCGGAGCTGCGCCCGTACCAGCTGGAAGGCTTCAACTGGCTCACCTTCCTGTACCGGCACAGCCTGGGCGGCATCCTCGCGGATGACATGGGCCTCGGCAAGACCGTGCAGGCGCTGGCCCTGATGTGCGCCGCCAAGGAGCTGGCGCTGGCGGCGGCAGAGGGTCCAGTGTCCGACGCCGGCGCTCGTCCCAGCGGTGACAGCCTCACCGGCGCCATCGCTTCAGCCGGCCAGCCCGACGCCGGCGCTCCCTTTTTGGTGGTTGCCCCCACCAGCGTGGTGGGCAACTGGGCCGCGGAGGCGGCGCGCTTTGCGCCCGGCCTGAAGGTGCATGCCGTCAGCGAGACGTTCGGAAAGAGCGGGCAGGACGCCGCGGAGGTCCTGGCCGGGGCGGACATCGTGATCACGTCCTACGCCCTGTTCCGGATCGATTACGAGTCCTATGCCTCCCGCACATGGTCCGGCCTGGTGCTGGACGAGGCGCAGTTCGTGAAGAACCACCAGTCCAAGGCGTACCAGTGCGCCCGCAAACTGCCGGCGGCGTTCAAGCTGGCCATCACGGGCACGCCCCTGGAAAACAATCTCATGGAGTTCTGGGCCCTGACATCGATTGTTGCGCCGGGGCTCTTTTCCAGCCCCAAGCGCTTCGCGGAGTACTACCAGAAGCCGGTGGAAAAGAACGGTGACAAGGCGCAGCTGGACAAGCTCCGCCGCCGGGTCCGCCCGCTCATGATGCGCCGCACCAAGGACCAGGTGATCAAGGACCTGCCGCCCAAGCAGGAGCAGATCCTGGAAGTGGTGCTCAACCCGCGCCACCAGAAGGTGTACCAGACCCACCTGCAGCGCGAGCGGCAGAAGATCCTGGGGCTGATCGAGGACGTGAACAAGAACCGGTTCACCATCTTCCAGTCGCTGACCCTGCTGCGCCAGCTCAGCCTGGACGCCTCGCTGATCGACCCGTCGCTCTCGGGCGTGCGCTCCAGCAAGCTGGACGTGCTGTTCGAGCAGCTGGAGGACCTGGTGGCGGAAGGCCACCGCGCCCTCATTTTCAGCCAGTTCACCGGCTTCCTGGGCAAGGTGCGGGAGCGGCTGGACGAGGAAAAGATCGAGTATTGCTACCTCGACGGCAGCACCCGCAACCGCGCGGACGTGGTCAACGAGTTCAAGAACGGCAGCGCTCCGGTGTTCCTGATTTCGCTGAAGGCCGGCGGGTTCGGGCTCAACCTCACGGAGGCGGACTATGTGTTCCTGCTGGACCCCTGGTGGAACCCGGCCTCGGAGGCGCAGGCCGTGGACCGGACCCACCGGATCGGGCAGGCCCGGAACGTGATGGTCTACCGGCTCGTGGCGAAGGACACCATCGAGGAAAAGGTCATGGCCCTGAAGGCCCGCAAGTCGCAGCTGTTTTCCGATGTCATGGAAGGCGACGCCCTTGCCGGCGGAGCCATCACTGCCGAAGACCTGGCCGGGCTGTTCAAGGAGTAGCGGCGAAGGCGGGGCTTTGTGCCCTACGTCCGCTTCGGGGAGGCGCCGTAACCTGAAACCGGCAGAGCGGCCGGGGCGCCTGCCGGCTTCATGGAGGCGAATAGTGAAATCGGCAAACACAAGCATCATTACCGGCGTCATCCTGATAGCGGTCGGTGTGCTGTTGCTGCTGGACCTCCTCGACGTGATCGAGAGCGCGGCCTATGTGCCGATAGTGATCTTCGCCGCTGTTGGGGCTGTATTCGTGTCGCTCTTCATTCGCGGCCGGGAGTTCTGGTGGGCGGCGATCCCCGGATCGGTGTTCCTGGGCCTGGCCGCGGTTGTCGCCGCCACCCAGCTCACCGGCGGCGGCGCGGGAGCGGCCTTCCTGTTCCTGTTCATGGCAGCCGGATTTGCCGCGGTCTACCTTCGCCAGCCGGACAACTGGTGGGCCGTTATCCCGGGCGGAGTGATGTTCACGCTGGCACTCGTCGTGGCACTCCCGCCGCAGGTGCAGGGCATGCCCACCGCCGCCGTCCTGTTCCTGGGCCTGGCTGCCACCTTTGGCGTGCTGTCCCTCGTTCCGGTCCCGGCGGCCGGCCAGGCCGGGCGGATGAAGTGGCCCTTGATTCCCGCCGCCGTCCTTGCAGTGCTTGGGGTGATCTTCGCGCTGCAGTCCACGGTGCTGCTCCTCGCCGCGGACTTCGTGGTGGTTGCCGTCATGATCCTGGCGGGCACTGCCTTGCTGGTCTACGCCTTCCGGGCACGCCATGGCGGACAGGACAAGGCACACGGTTAACACCGGCCCGGGCATGACAAAGGGCCAGTCCTCGGAACTATAAGCCAGCTGCTGCTGGCACCGGTCCGGAGGTTGGCCCCCTGCCTGACTCGTGATCCGGATGGCATGCACCCGGACTTCCTGGGAATCCCTACACGCGCTGCGGAGAGCCCAGCTCCACCGGATCCTCATCCGTAAGGTATGCGAGCTCGGAGTGTGCTGCGAGGTCGATGCCGCGCATCTCGTCCTCGGGATTGATCCGCAGGCCAATCGTCTTGTCCAGGATCTTTGCGAGGATCCAGGTGATGCCGAACGAGTAAACGAGCACCGTGACAGTGGCGAGGGCCTGGACGCCGAGCAGTTCCACGCCGCCGCCATAGAAGAGTCCGCTGACCCCGTTCGGGGCAGCATCGGTGGCGAAGAGGCCGATCAGGAGCGTGCCCAGGATGCCGCCCACAAGGTGGACGCCCACAACGTCGAGCGAGTCGTCGTAGCCGAGGCGGTACTTCAGTTCAATGGCCAGCGAGCATACGGCCCCGGCGATCGCCCCGATGGCCAGCGCGCCCAGCGGGCTTACCGCGCCACAGGCGGGGGTGATGGCCACGAGCGCCGAGATCAGGCCGGACGCTGCGCCCATGCTGGTGGCTGCCCCGCGGCGGAGCCGTTCCACCAGGGACCAGGCCAGGAGGCCGGCCGAGGCAGCTACGGCGGTGTTGAGGAGAACCACCGACGCCGACTGGCCGGCGGACAGCGCGGAGCCGGCGTTGAAGCCGAACCAGCCCACCCAGAGGAGGCCGGCGCCAACCAGTACCAGCGGGCGGCTGTGCGGCTTGGCGTGCTCCACTTTCGGCCAGCCGGAGCTCTTGCCGAGCACCAGGGCCAGGGCCAGTGCTGCCGCGCCGGCGTTCATGTGCACGGCGGTGCCGCCGGCGAAGTCGATGGCCTTGATCCCGCTGGCGATCCAGCCGCCGGTCACGCTGCCATCCGCCGAAGTGAAGGCGAAGACCCAGTGCGCGATAGGGAAATAGACGATCGTGGCCCAGATGCCGGCAAACAGCATCCAGGCGCCGAACTTCATGCGGCCCGCTGCGGCGCCTGCCACCAGCGCCGTGGTGACGCAGGCGAAGAACAGCTGGAAGGCAGCAAACAGGATGACCGGGATGGACGCCTCCTCATCCGCGGCCAGCAGCTGCCCCATGCCGGGGAATTCGGTGACGTCACCGATCAGCCCCAGCCCCCCAACCGAGTTGCCGAAAGCCATCGAGTACCCGAACAGTGCCCAGAGGACAGCCACCAGGCTGGCGCCGCCGAAACACATCATCATCATGTTGAGAATGCGGCGCGACCCCACCATGCCCCCGTAGAACAGGGCGAGGGCGGGGATCATCATGCAGACCAGCGCCGAGCTGGCCAGTATCCAAGCGACATTTCCCGAATCCATGGGAAACCCCTTTCAAGATGCGAAGAGAGAACGGTAAGTTGCCGTCAGAGCCGCTCCGTGGAGGCACTCCGGGGGAGGGACGCGGATGGAGAGACCACGTTCAGCGGAGGGGCGGCTGTTGCCGTCTGGTTCCAACTGTATGGCGGCTATTTCGGGGTGGGTTTCCGGCGTGTTAAATGATCGTTTCGGTCATCCGCCAGCGAGTTTCAGGCGTCCCTCTGAGCGCAGGGTCCTCCCCCAGGGCCGCCGTGACGGTTTGCTGCGGCACGGGAGACGTGCGGTAGCGCCGCAACCGGGTCGCGATCACTCGTGCGAGTGTTCCGGCGACCTCATTGCGGGCCTGGCCGCCCATGTCGGCCATCATAGGTGGCAGGCCGCGACGGCTCTGCGGCTAAGCTGGGGAAAACCGCCACTGCACTGCATGCACGGGCACGGCAGCGAGGACCCCGGTGCAATGGTCGCGGAAGGAAGAGGGAATGGCGCGAGCGACAGTCCAGGACGTCGCCAAAACGGCAGGAGTGTCGGTCGGGACAGTTTCACGGGTCCTTAACGGCAGCCCGGCAGTCAGCGCTGCGAGCAAGGAAAAGGTCAAGGGTGCCATCCGCGAGCTCAACTACCGGCCGCTGGCTTCTGCCCGCGACCTGCGCCGCGACCGCACCATGCGCCTGCTGGCCCTCGCCAAGAGCCTCGACTCCCCTGTCATCAGCGAAGCCTTCCGTGGCTTCGGGGACGCCGCGGCACTGTCCGGCTATGTCAGCCTCATCGCACCCACCTCGGGGGACCTCGAGCGGGAACAGCAGCTGGTGGACATGCTGCGCAACGGCTCGGTGGACGGCCTGATCCTCTTTTCGCCCACCATGCCGGACGCCGATGTTGAGGCACTGGCAGGGCAACTGAGCGTTGTCCAGGTCTGCGAGATCGTCGATTCCGAGGCGGCATTCGGTGTTTCCATCGACGACCGGCGGGCCGCCGTGGACATCACCCGGCACCTCCTGGCAACGGGCAGCCGGCGCCTGGCGATGATCGGCAACAGGGCGGCACGCTCCGGCCGGCTGCGGGAGGAAGGATTCCTCGCTGCCGTCCGGGAGGCGGGTCTGCAGCCGGAGCACCTGTTGTTCGCTGAGGGCGAGTTCGGTTTCCATGCCGGGCGCCGCCTCACCAGGGAACTCCTGCTGCTGGACCCGCTGCCCGATGCCGTCTTCTGCGGCAGCGATACTGTGGCCGCCGGATGCGTCCGCGAGATTACCGACGCCGGCCTGCGGGTTCCGGACGACATCGCCGTGGCAGGTTTCGACGATTCCGTCCAGGCGGAAATGTGCGTCCCTGAACTGACCACCATCAGGCAGCCCGCCTACGAGATGGGCCGGGTGGCCTTTGAAGCGCTGTTCGCACGCATGACTGAGCCAGGCGAACACCGCCGAGGCCGCACCTTCCTCCCCCACGAGCTCGTGGTCCGCGATTCCACTAAGGGCTAGCACCAGGGGTTGACAGTCCTCGACGGCGGCTGCAAGACTTTTGGAATCGATTCCAAACCTGCGGCAGCCTTCAGTGGCGCAACAGGTTGGAATCGATTCCAAACGGCTTCACAGAGCCCCCTCCGCCACCAACCAGTTAAGGAAGCACCCCTTTGATCAACGAGCAGCAGCCGCCAGTGCAGCCCGCCGCCCTTCCCGAAGAAGCACCGGCAGAAGCGTTGCGGGTGGGCGTGGTAGGCATCGGCTGGGCCGGCCAGCAGCACCTGAAGGCCTACCACGCCCTTGACGGCGTCAGCATCGTTTCGCTTGCCGGCATGGAGCAGGAACTCCGCGACTCCCTGCAGGCCGAATACGCCATTCCGAACGCCTTCGCGGACTGGAAGGACATGCTGGACCACGGCGGACTGGACGCCGTCAGCGTGGCAGTGCCAACCTTCCTGCACGCCCCCATCACCATCGCCGCCCTGGAACGGGGAATCCACGTCCTGAGCGAGAAGCCCATCGCCCGCAACGCCGTCGAAGGCCAAGCCATGGTTGACGCTGCCCGCAGAGCCGGGCGCGTCCTGGACGTCGCCTTCAACCACCGCCGCCGCGGCGACATCCAGGCGCTGAAGGGCGTCATCGATGCGGGCGGGCTCGGCCGGCCGTACTACGCCAAGGCATCCTGGCTGCGCCGCTCCGGCATCCCCACCCTGGGCAGTTGGTTCACCAACCCGGAGCTTGCCGGCGGCGGACCGCTGGCGGACATCGGCGTCCACGCCCTGGATTACGCCCTGCACCTGCTGGGCGAACCGAAAGTGGTGGCCGTCTCGGCGGCCACCCATTCGGAACTGGGACCACAGGGGCGGGGCGGCGGCAGCGCCTACTCCGCCCTGGCATCCAGCCACGCCTTCGACGTGGAGGACCTCGCCTCGGCGTTCCTCCGGCTCGAGGGCGGCGGAACCCTGGTGATCGAGGCGAGCTGGGCCACGTACCGGGAGACGGACGACCTCCTGGACTTCACGATTTACGGAACGGACGGCGGCGCGGAGCTCAAGGTGCAGGGCGCGCCTTTCCCGCCCGTGGGCCAGCTGCGGGTGTTCACGGACAAGGACGGCGAAAGCGCCGATTACGTCCCGCCGGTACTGCCGGGCCGCGCCCATGATGCAGTGGTGGAGGACTTCGTCACGGCAGTCCGGGGCGGCGAGGCAGTCTGGGGCGGGCATGACGGCTCCCTGGCGCTCTACCGGGCACAGATCATCGACGCGTGCTACCAGTCAGCGCTGGAGCAGAGGGAGGTTCGGCTCTAATGAACGGCAAACTGAAGATCCGGGTATGGAACGAGGGCGTCCACGAGGCCATCAACGAGCCGCCCCACATCGGGGAGATCTACCCTGACGGCATCCACGGTGCCATCGCCGCCGGGCTCCGTTCCTTCTACCCGGAGGCAGAGATTACGACGGCGGTCCTCGCCACGGACGATGAGCACGGCCTCGACGAGGAGGTGCTCGCGGAGACGGACGTCCTGCTGTGGTGGGGACACATGGCCCATCATGAGGTGAGCGACGCCGTCGTCGAACGCGTCCACCGGCACGTCCTCGGCGGCATGGGCCTGATCGTGCTCCACTCGGGGCACTTCGCCAAGGTGTTCACCAGGCTGCTGGGCACCAGCTGCTCGCTCGCCTGGCGGAACGACGGCGAGCGCGAGCTCGTGTGGACCGTGAAGCCCTCGCACCCCATCGCTGAGGGCGTGGACAGCCCCATCGTCATCCCCGAACAGGAGATGTACGGCGAGCTGTTCGATATCCCGGAGCCGGACGACCTCATCTTCATCAGCTCCTTCGCGGGCGGCGAGGTGTTCCGTTCCGGCGTCACCTTCACCCGGGGCAAGGGCCGCATCTTCTATTTCAGCCCCGGCGACCAGGAATACCCGGTGTACCACCACCCGCAGGTCCAGCGGGTCCTGGCCAACGGCGTCAAGTGGGCGGCCCAGCCCGGCCTGCACCGCTCGGCCCCAGGGGTCACCAACCCCGCCCGGGACTGGTTCAGCTAGGGATGGCTGCAGCCGGCCTCCGGCATGGCAACCCTGGCGACAGCAGCTGCGGGTTTCCCATAGCCGGGGCCGGTTCCAGCGGGTACAACTGAGGGATGACTACCCCGGCACTCGTGTTAGGCCCCATGATGCGGTACGTGGACCAGACCTCGGCGAGCATCTGGGTGGAAACCCGGGACAACGCCAGCGTGACGGTCAGCGCCGGGGCCGGGGAGTGGAAAGCCCGGACCTTCGCCGTCCACGGCCACCACTACGCGCTGGTGGAAGTGGACGGCCTGGAGCCCGGATCCGTGACACCGTACACGGTGGCCGTCAACGGAGTGCCGGTGTGGCCCGAGCCCGGGACGGGGTTCCTGCCGCCGGTGATCGCCACCCTCAAACCCGGCAAGCCGCTGCGCCTGGCCTTCGGTTCCTGCCGCACCAGCGTCCCGCACGACGAGTCCGGCAACCGGAGCCACGGCGTGGACGCTTTGCGGGCCTACGCAGTGGCTATGAGTTCCGGCGGCGGCGGGGAGCCGTGGCCGGACCTGGTGGCATTCCTCGGGGACCAGGTCTACGCGGATTTAACCAGCGAACAGATGCAGGAATTCATCAAGGCCCGGCGTGATATTGAGGCGCCTCCCGGCGAAGAGCTCAAGGACTACGAGGAGTACGCGCACCTCTACCACCTGGCATGGTCCGACCCCGCGAACAGATGGCTGCTGTCCACCCTGCCCAGTGCCATGATTTTCGACGACCATGACATCCGGGACGACTGGAACTCGTCGAGGAGCTGGCGGGAGGCGATGCAGGCCACCGCCTGGTGGCAGGGGCGCATTGTGGCCGGGCTGGCCTCGTACTGGGTCTACCAGCATTTGGGAAACCTGTCCCCGCAGGAGCGCGCCGCGGATGTGATCTGGCAAAAGATCACATCCCGCCGCGGGGACGGCGAACCGGACATCAGCGCTGAGCTGGACAGTTTCGCCGAGCGGGCCGACCAGGATCCGGAAACCTACCGGTGGAGTTACTGCCGCGACTTCGGCGACACCCGGCTGCTTGTGGTTGATTCCCGTGCCGCCCGGAACCTGGACCCTGACCGCCGGGCCCTGCTGGACGACGCCGAAATGGACTGGCTGGACGCCCGGATGCGCGGCGGGTTCCGGCACCTGCTCGTGGCAACGTCCTTGCCGTTCCTCCTGCCGATGGGCCTGCACCACCTTGAAGCCTGGGACGAGGCAGTCTCCGAGGGCGCATGGGGCAGGCTCCCGGCGCGGGTCGGCGAGAAACTGCGCCAGGCGGTAGACCTGGAGCACTGGGGTGCCTTCCAGGACAGCTTCCGGCGGATGGCCGCCATGGCCGCGGAGGTGGCAGAGGGGACGCGCGGTCCGGCCCCGGAGACTGTCACCTTCCTGTCGGGCGACGTGCATTTTTCCTACGTCTCCGAAGTGGAGCGGTCTTCGGGAAGCCGCATCATCCAGGCGGTCTGCTCTCCCATCCGCAACCCGCTACCGCGGCTGATGCGCTCCTTCGGCGCCGTGATGTCCTACGGCCTGGCCGCGCCGATCGGGGCGTTGGCGGCACGCTCCGCCAGGGTTCCGGATCCGCCCTTCCGCTGGTCCGGCATCAAAGGCCCATGGTTCGACAACAACCTGGCCTGCCTCGAAGTGGTGCCGGAGGGCTTGAAGCTGTGGTGGCAGCGGGGCGTGGTGGACGGCGGCGACAACCTCAACCCCCGCCTGGAACGCGTGGCCGAGATAACCGTCGCTCCACGCAGGACGGCGGGAAATGCTGCCGTCCTGCCCTCCTAGATCAGGCCCTGGGCCAGCATGGCGTCCGCTACCTTCACGAACCCGCCGATGTTGGCGCCGAGCACGTAGTTGCCCGGATCACCGTACTCGTCAGCCGTGGAGGCGCAGCGGTCGTGGATGCCCACCATGATGTCGGTGAGCCGCTCCTCGGTGTGTTCGAAGGACCAGGAATCCCGGCTGGCGTTCTGCTGCATCTCCAGCGCCGACGTGGCAACGCCGCCGGCATTGGCGGCCTTGCCCGGGCCGAACAGCACGCCCGCCTGCTGGAACACGGCCGCCGCGTCGCGGGTTGAGGGCATGTTGGCGCCTTCGCCGACGGCAAGGAGCCCGTTGCGGACCAGCCGGGCGGCAGCACCGCCGTCGAGCTCGTTCTGGGTGGCACAGGGCAGCGCCACGGTGGCATCGACCTCCCAGACGGAGCCGCCGTCCACGTAGGACACGCCGCCACGGCGTTCGGCATAATCTTTCAGGCGGCCCCGTTGCACTTCCTTCACTTCGCGAAGAAGGGCGACGTCGATGCCCGCCTCATCCACCACGTAACCCGAGGAGTCGGAGCAGGCCACCACAGTGGCACCCAGCGCCTGCGCTTTGGCAATCGCATTGATGGCCACGTTTCCGGAGCCTGAGACCACCACGCGCTGGCCGTCGAAGGACGTGCCGCGGGTCTTCAGCATTTCCTGGGTGAAGATCACGGTTCCGAAGCCGGTGGCTTCCGGCCGGACCAGGGATCCGCCCCAGGAAATGCCTTTTCCGGTAAGGACGCCGGATTCGTAGCGGTTGGTGATGCGCTTGTACTGCCCGAACAGGTAGCCGATTTCGCGGCCGCCCACACCAATGTCGCCGGCCGGGACGTCGGTGTATTCACCAATGTGCCGGTACAGCTCGGTCATGAAGGACTGGCAGAACCGCATCACCTCGCCATCGCTGCGGCCGCGGGGGTCGAAGTCCGAGCCGCCCTTGCCGCCGCCGATGGGCATGCCGGTGAGGGCGTTTTTGAAGATCTGTTCAAAGCCCAGGAATTTGACGATGCCCAGGTAGACCGAGGGGTGGAACCGCAGGCCGCCTTTGTACGGGCCCAGCGCCGAGTTGAATTCCACCCGGAAGCCGCGGTTGATCTGCACCCGGCCCTGGTCATCAGTCCACGGCACGCGGAAGATGATCTGCCGCTCCGGTTCGCAGAGCCGTTCCAGGATTGCGGCTTCAAGGAGTTCGGGATGCCTGTCATGGACGGGCCCCAGGCTTTCAAAGACCTCAACTACAGCCTGATGGAACTCCGCTTCGCCGGGGTTCCTGGCCAGGACAGTGTCCCTGATGGCCTCCAGCCGTGCATCCATGAATCTTTCCTCACCGTGGGCGTAACACTGGGCAGCCACGCGGCGGGCGGCGTCGTCCCAAATAGTTTACGCTTCAACTTAACTGATTGCGACCAGCCGCTGTTAGGCGGCCCCAATCACAATGCTCTAACCTCCGTATTGTGACAGAAAAATTCCACTTAGCGATAATTCCGTCGGCGCTTCCGGCGGGCGGCGGGGCGTCCTGATGCCGTACGTATGCCTGCTTCTCTCCGGTGCGGCACTGCTGGTCAACGGACTCGCCACCCTGGGGCACCTGCCCCGCCGCGACGCAGCCGTCCTGGGCCTGGTGGTGGGGATCGTGCAGCTGGTGCTCGGCGTCGTCGTGCTGTCCCTGGGCGGTGCGGCCGGCACAGCGCCGACGGCAGCAGGGATCCTCCTGTTCGGGCTGACCTACGCCTATGCGGGCCTGGACATCCTGCTGGGCCTTGGGGCGAAGGGCCTGGGCTGGTTCTGCGGGATGGTTGCGTTCGTTGCCGTGCTGCTTGCCTTCTTCTGGCTTCCTGCCGATCCCCTGCTCGCCGTGCTGTGGCTGGCGTGGGCGGTGCTCTGGGGCCTGATGTTCGCCTCCCTGGCCTGCGGCCGGAGCGGGCTGGACCCCTTCATGGGCTGGGCACTGGTCCTGGCCAGCCAGGTGACCGCCACGGTGCCGGCCTTCCTGGGAATGGCCGGGCTCTGGCCGCGCAGCGCCCACGTTGCCGCCGGCGCCGCCGGGCTGTTGGGACTTCTCTTCCTTGCCGCGGGAGTACTGGCGCGGCGGCAGCCTGCGGGCGAATGGCGCGCACCGGATAAGCCCCGTACCGTTGCCGCCCTGCCCCGGGAGCCGCGGCGCTAGCCGCCGTGGCATACTGCCGTAACCAGTTTCTGCCGGATCCGCCGGCTGGAGGTCGGAAGGGGTTCTTCAATGCAGGAGTTCGTCAGCGCGGACGAAGCAGTGCGGCAGCACGTCGTCGATGCGCTCGCGCAGGCGGGGACCGCCCCGGATCGCGCCTTTCAGCAGCGGTTCGACGCACACTTCCCCGACCTGTGCCGCCTCTTCCGCACGCTGTACGGATCCCGGCCGGACTGGCAGGACCAGCTGGCCGCCCTGGTGGTCCAGGGTGCACGCTCCTGGGATGGGCGCCCTGCCGAGCTGAAGGCCCTGGACGCTGAACGGGAGGCCAACAGCGGCTGGTTCCTGTCCAACAACATGCTCGGCGGCGTCTGCTACGTGGACAGGTACGCCGAAAGCCTGGAAGGGCTGCGCTCCCACATTCCGTACTTCAAGGAACTGGGCCTCACTTACCTGCACCTCATGCCGCTGTTCCTCGCACCCGAGCCGCACTCCGACGGCGGCTACGCCGTCTCCAGCTACCGCCAGGTCAACCCCAAGCTGGGCACCATGGAACAGCTCCGTGAGCTTGCCTCCGAGTTCCGGACCCACGGCATCAGTCTGGTGGTGGACTTCATCTTCAACCACACGAGTGACGAACACGAGTGGGCCCGCAAGGCGGCGTCGGGGGATCCGGAGTACAGCGACTACTACTGGATCTTCCCCGACCGCACCATGCCGGACGCCTTCGAGCGCAACGTGCGTGAAATCTTCCCGGAAGACCACCCGGGGTCCTTCATCCAAATGGAGGACGGCCGCTGGGTGTGGGCAACCTTCCACACCTACCAATGGGACCTGAACTACTCCAACCCGGACGTCTTCCGGGCCATGGCCGGGGAGATGCTGTTCCTGGCCAACCAGGGCGTTGACATCCTGCGCATGGATGCCGTGGCGTTCATCTGGAAGCAGCTGGGCACCCCCTGCGAAAACCTCCCCGAGGCCCACATCCTCCTCCAGGCCTTCAATGCCGTCTGCCGGCTGGCCGCGCCGTCGCTGCTGTTCAAGTCCGAGGCAATCGTGCATCCGGACGAGGTGGCCCTCTACATCGATCCGGCCGAATGCCAGCTCTCCTACAATCCGCTGCAGATGGCGCTGATCTGGGAATCCCTGGCCACCCGGGACGTCTCGCTGCTGGCGCAGGCGCTCGAACGAAGGCACAACATCCCGGACGGCACGTCCTGGGTCAATTACGTGCGCAGCCATGACGACATCGGCTGGACCTTCGCCGACGAGGACGCGGCAGAGCTTGGCATCAACGGCTTCGACCACCGCCGTTTCCTGAACTCCTTCTACGTCAACCGGTTCCCGGGCAGCTTCGCCCGCGGCGTCCCGTTCCAGGACAATCCCAAGACCGGGGACTGCCGGATTTCAGGTACCACGGCGTCCCTGTGCGGCATGGAGGTGGACCCGGCCGAGGCGGTGGAGCGGATCCTCCTTGCCCACTCGGTGGCCTTCAGCACCGGCGGCATCCCGCTCCTGTACCTGGGCGACGAGGTGGGGCAGGTCAACGACTACGGGTATGCAGAAGAGGAAGGGCACGACGCCGACAGCCGCTGGGTGCACCGGCCCCACTACCCGGCGGGCCAATACGCGCTCCGCCACGACCCGTCCACCCCCGCGGGCGCGGTGTACGCCGGCCTGAAGCGGATGGTTGAGGTCCGGGCGGCCACGCCTGAACTGGCCGGTACCAGGCTGGTGGATTTTTCCACCAACAACCGTTCCGTCCTTGCCTACCAGCGGCCCGGCGCCGCGGCTGAAACACGGGTCCTGGCGCTCGCCAACTTCAGCGACCAGCCCCAGGCCCTGCCCGCCGAAACCTTCTCCGGGTACTCCCCTGCCGCCGTCGACCTTCTCTCCGAAGCAGCGCTGCAGCTGGACGAGGGGGTCACGCTCCTCCCCCGCCAGTACCTCTGGCTGCGCGTCACTCCCGTTTAGGCCCGTCCCATCCCAACTAGGTAGCGCTAAGTGTCGTTTTGGCCGCCCAAAACGACACTTAGCGCTACCCAGTTGGGCGGGCGGGGGCGGGGCGTGAAACCATACGGATCATGGCCCAGAAGATTGCGTACCAGGGTGAGCCCGGCGCCAACTCCAATATCGCGTGCAAGCAGATGTTCCCCGACATGGAAAGCGTGCCCTGCGCGAGCTTCGAGGACGCGTTTGAACTCGTGTCCAGCGGCGAGGCCGAGCTGGCCATGATCCCGATCGAGAACTCCATCGCCGGCCGGGTGGCGGACATCCACATCCTGCTGCCGCAGTCCAACCTGCAGATCGTGGGGGAGTTCTTCCTGCCCATCCACTTCGACCTGCTTGGCATCCCGGGCAGCACCATCGAAGGTGCCACCGAGGTGCACAGCCACATCCACGCCCTGGGCCAGTGCCGCAAGCTCATCCGCGAGCACGGCCTCAAGCCCGTCATCGCCGGCGACACCGCGGGTTCCGCCCGGGAAGTCAGCGAGTGGAACGATCCCCGCAAGCTGTCCCTCGCTCCCCCGCTCGCGGCCCAGATCTATGGCCTGGACGTGCTGGCCTCGCGGGTTGAGGACGACCCCTCCAACACCACGCGCTTCGTGGTCCTGGCCCGGGAAAAGGAGCTGCCGGCGCGGGATGAGCTTCCCGGACCGACAGTCACCAGCTTTGTGTTCCGCGTCCGCAACGTCCCCTCGGCCCTGTACAAGGCGCTGGGCGGCTTCGCCACCAACGGCGTGAACATGACCCGGCTGGAAAGCTACATGGTGGGCAACGAATTCGCCGCCACCATGTTCATGGCCGACGTCGAAGGCCACCCCGAGGACCTGCCGTTGAAGCTGGCCCTCGAGGAACTGGACTTCTTCACCACCGAGGTGCGGATCCTGGGCGTCTACTCCGCCGCGGACTACAGGACTGCTCAGACCGTCAGCGGCTGACCCGCTGCATGGCGCGGCTTCAGGAGACCGGCAAAGAACTCCGCCAGCTCCGCCGTCGCCGCGAGCGGCAGGACGTTGGCCACGTACTGGTCCGGACGGACCACCACCACCACGCCGCCGCGGTCCAGGCCCCGCAGCTCGAAGATGTCCGCGTTGGGATCGGTGGCGTACACCTTCTCGTAGTCGGTCAGCTTGAACGGGCCCACCTGCGGCCTGAACACCGCCGGTACCGCGTTGATGTCAACGGCGGTGTGGGGCTGCTGGTAGACCACTTTCACGTCGAACCAGGCATCCGGGTCAGCGTCCGACGGCGTCGCGGCCAGCGGTGACTGTGGCGAGTTCGCCAGCCACTCGGCGAAGTCCGCCACACCTGAGTGCCCGCCGGCCGGTGCCGCGTCGGCGAAAACGTAGATCCGCCAGCGGCCGTCAGCCGTAGCGTGGTGGCCCAGGTGCATCGGGTTGGTATCGCCCACCCGCACCACGGGCGCCGATTTGAAGCGCTTGCCCACGGGAAAACCCGTGGCCAGGTCCTGGTGGATGTCGCTGCCGGTCACCATGGACGGCGTGTACTGGGTCATGAAGCCGGCCGGGAATTCAGCGGTGCGCACGTAGAAGTCCTCAAGGTCCGAGGGGTGTTCGAACTCTTCGGGCTTCTTGGCCATCATGGTGGACCACTCCTTATCGAAATCGATAAGGTTCTTCGCCACCACCTGGCGCTCCTCGGAGTAGGTGGACAGCAGGCTCTCCGGGCTGCGGCCTTCCAGCACGTGCCCCAGCTTCCAGGCCAGGTTGAACCCGTCCTGCATGGAGACATTCATGCCCTGGCCGGCCTTGGCACTGTGGGTGTGGCAGGCGTCGCCGGTGATGAACACCCGCGGAGTACTGGTGCCGCGGTCCTCCGGCAGGACGTCGTCGAACCTGTCCGTCAGGCGGTGGCCCACCTCGTAGACGCTGTGCCATGCCACGTTTCGCACGTCCAGCGTGTAGGGGTGGAGGATCTCGTTGGCCTTGTGGATGATCTGCTCGATGGTGGTTTTGCGGATGGCGCCCTTGGTGTCCGGATCCACCTCGCCAAGGTCCACGTACATGCGGAAGAGGTAGCCGCCTTCCCGGGGGATCAGCAGGATGCTGCCTTTCTCACCCTGGATGGCGCACTTGGTGCGGATGTCCGGGAAGTCGGTAACGGCCAGGACATCCATAACGCCCCAGGCGTGGTTGGCGGCGTCGCCGGCGAGGTGGCAGCCAATGGCGTCCCGCACCTTGCTGCGGGCGCCGTCCGCACCAACAACGTACTTAGCGCGGACCACCCGCTCCTGGCCTTCGCTTGGGCCGGAGGTGCGGGCGAGGGTCACAGTGACGGGGTACTCCCCCTGGCCGGTGACTTCAAGGCCGCGGAATTCGTAGCCGTAGTCGGGCTTCATGCGGGTGGGCGAGTTGGCCATGACCTCGGCGAAGTAATCCAGGACGCGGGCCTGGTTCACGATCAGGTGCGGGAATTCACTGATCCCCATCTCGTCGTCCACGGCACGGGCGGCCCGGACGATGCGCGAGTGGTCCGCCGGGTCCGGCTTCCAGAACGCCATTTCGGTGATCCTGTATGCCTCGGCGATGATCCGCTCGGCAAAACCGAAGGCCTGGAACGTCTCCACGCTCCGGGCCTGGATGCCGTCGGCCTGGCCGATGGGAAGACGCCCTTCCCTACGTTCAACAATGCGCGTTGTGACATTCGGGAACTGGGAAAGCTGCGCGGCTGCAAGCATGCCGGCAGGCCCGGTGCCCACAATCAGCACGTCGACTTCGTCCGGAAGGTCAGCAGGCCGGTTGATGCCGACGCCTGCCGCAGGCTTGACCCGGGGGTCGCCCGACACGTAACCGTGGTGATGAAACTGCACGGGATTCCTCACTTCGTTGTGTGGCGCTTCAGCTGCACGAGCTGTTCGATAATAGAATTTCAGGTTCCATATAAGAAACCCTGCGATTGAGCACCACAGTACGCCACCTGTGACGGGGACTACAAGGGACCGGGATTCCCTCGAGAAAAGGGGTTGACGAACGCCGACGCGAGCGCGATAGTGATCGTATACGATTTTGTACTCGATGAGGAGACGGTTTGGAGCAGGTCAACGGGGACACCCTTGCAGCGGCACGCAAGGTCATCGCGGTGCACATCAACTACCCCAGCCGGGCCGCGCAGCGGGGACGCACGCCGGCCCAGCCGTCGTACTTCCTCAAGCCGTCGTCGTCGCTCTCGCTGAGCGGCAGCGCGGTGGAACGGCCTGCCGGCTGCGAGCTCCTCGGCTATGAGGGGGAGATTGCCCTGGTCATCGGCAAGGCCGCCCGCCGCGTCGGGCTCGAGGACGCGTGGAGCCACGTCGCCGCCGTTACCGCGAGCAACGACCTGGGCGTGTATGACCTGCGCTGGGCGGACAAAGGCTCGAACCTGCGGTCCAAGGGCGGCGACGGCTTCACTCCCGTGGGCCCCGCACTGATCCCGGCAGACGCCGTCGACCCCTCCCGCCTGCGCATCCGCACCTGGCACAACGGCCAGCTCGTCCAGGACGACACCACGGAGGACCTGCTTTTCCCGTTCGCCCGCCTGGTCGCCGACCTCTCCCAGCTGCTCACCCTCGAGGAAGGGGACATCATCCTCACCGGCACCCCCGCCGGCGCCTCCGTGGCCAGGCCCGGAGACGTGCTGGAGGTGGAGGTGGGCACGCTTGATGGCAGCCCCACCACCGGCCGCCTGGTCACCAGGGTGGAGGAAGGCACGACGCCGTTCGCTGACTTTGGTGCCGGCCCCAAGGTTGACGACGTGCAGCGGGAGGAAGCGTGGGGTTCGCGCGAAGCTGCCGGCCTTCCTGCTCCTGCCAGCGTCCTCACCCCGGTACTGAAAGCCAAACTCGAGAGCGTCGCCACGGCCACGCTGTCCTCGCAGCTGCGCAAACGCGGCCTTAATAACGTCAGCATCGACGGGCTGCAGGCCA
Source organism: Pseudarthrobacter oxydans (assembly GCF_034258515.1). Classification (NCBI taxonomy): domain Bacteria; kingdom Bacillati; phylum Actinomycetota; class Actinomycetes; order Micrococcales; family Micrococcaceae; genus Pseudarthrobacter; species Pseudarthrobacter oxydans. The sequence goes on from NZ_CP139438.1 coordinate 4,088,717, forward strand.
CGCGCCCGGACCGCCGCGTCGTCGGGCTGGCCCGGACCCTGCGCTACGTCCCCAACCGGGAGGACCTGTTCAAGTCCCACGGCGGCGGCTTCAACGCCCAGAAGCGCGCCATCGATTCCGTGAACGAGGGCGAAATCCTGGTGATGGAGGCCCGCGGCGAGAAAGGCACCGGGACGGTGGGTGACATCCTGGCCCTGCGCGCCCAGGTCCGCGGCGCCGCGGCGATCATCACGGACGGCGGCGTCCGGGACTACGCCGCCGTGGCCGGACTGGAGATGCCCACCTACTTCGCCAACCCGCACCCCGCGGTGCTGGGACGCCGCCACGTTCCGTGGGACACGGACATCACCATCGCCTGCGGCGGTACGACGGTGCAGCCCGGCGACATCATCGTGGCCGACTCGGACGGCATCCTGGTGATCCCGCCGGCCATCGCCGGGGAACTCGTCGAGGACTGCATTCGGCAGGAACAGGAAGAAGCCTTCATCTTCGAGATGGTGAAGCAGGGCAACAGCGTTGACGGCCTCTACCCCATGAACGCCGAGTGGCAGGCACGGTACGAGGACTGGAAAGCGGGCAAGAGCAATGACTGAGGCAGTATTGGCCGCGGGCAGCAAGTCGCAACAGGCCTACGACGCAGTGAAGGCCCGGATTGTGGAAGGAACCTACACCCCCGGGTACCGGCTGGTGCTCGGCAGCATCGCCAAGGACCTCGGGTTCAGTGTGGTCCCGGTCCGGGAAGCCATCCGCCGGCTCGAGGCCGAAGGACTGGTGAAGTTCGAACGCAACGTGGGCGCCACCGTGGCCGGGATCGACCCCACCGAGTACCTCTACACCATGCAGACCCTGAGCATCGTGGAAGGTGCCGCCACCGCGCTGTCTGCTCCGCTGGTCGATGCCGCGGCGATTGCCCGGGCCCGCGCCGTGAATGAGGAGATGCGCGAGTGCCTCCAGCATTTTGACCCCGTCCGCTTCACCCGGCTCAACCAGGACTTCCACAGCATCCTGTTCGAGCGCTGCCCCAACCCGCACATCCTGGACCTGGTCCACCGCGGCTGGAACCGGCTGGCAGCTTTGCGGTCCTCCACGTTCCGCTTTGTCCCGGGCCGTGCCCGCGAATCGGTGGAGGAGCACGAAGGGCTGCTGCAGCTCATCGAATCCGGAGCAGACGCCGATTCCATCGAGAAGGCCGCCCGCCTGCACCGCTCCGCCACCCTGGACGCCTACCTCGCCCAGAGCACCCCGCAACCAGCAACGCGGGGTCACTAAACGCCCAATAAACGGCCCCAATCGGCCCAGAAGTGACCCCGCGTTGAACTATCACGAAGGAAACAACAATGACGTTCACTGCAGAACAGTCCGCCACCCACTACGTGCCGCAGGACCTTCCCAACCACATCCAGCACTACATCAACGGCCAGTTCGTCGACTCCGTCTCCGGCAAGACCTTCGATGTCCTGGACCCGGTATCCAACCGGAACTACGCCACCGCCGCCGCAGGCCAGAAGGAGGACATCGACCTCGCCGTCGCCGCCGCCCGGGAAGCGTTCACCAACGGCCCGTGGCCGAAGATGAAGCCCCGAGAACGCGCCCGCGTCCTGAACAAAATCGCGGACGCCGTCGAGGCTCAGGAAGCCCGGCTCGCCGAGCTCGAGACGTTTGATACCGGCCTGCCCATCACCCAGGCCAAGGGCCAGGCCCTCCGCGCGGCGGAGAACTTCCGCTTCTTCGCCGACCTGATCGTGGCACAGTTCGACGACGCCATGAAGGTCCCCGGCTCACAGATCAACTACGTGAACCGCAAGCCGATCGGCGTCGCGGGCCTCATCACCCCGTGGAACACCCCGTTCATGCTGGAGTCCTGGAAGCTCGCCCCGGCCCTGGCCACCGGCAACACCGTGGTCCTCAAGCCGGCCGAGTTCACCCCGCTCTCCGCCTCGCTGTGGGCCACCATCTTCAAGGACGCCGGCCTCCCTGACGGGGTGTTCAACTTGGTCAACGGCCTCGGCGAGGAAGCCGGGGACGCCCTCGTGAAGCACCCGGACGTCCCGCTGATCTCCTTCACCGGCGAGACCACCACCGGCCAGACCATCTTCCGCAACGCCGCCGCCAACCTCAAGGGCCTGTCCATGGAACTCGGCGGCAAGTCACCCTGCGTGGTCTTCGCCGACGCCGACCTTGACGCCGCCATCGACTCGGCCCTGTTCGGCGTCTTCTCCCTCAACGGCGAGCGCTGCACCGCCGGCTCCCGGATCCTCGTGGAACGCGCCATCTACGACGAGTTCTGCGAAAAGTACGCCGCACGCGCAAAGAACATCGTCGTCGGCGACCCGCATGACCCCAAGACCGAGGTCGGCGCCCTGGTCCACCCCGAACACTACGAAAAGGTGGCCTCCTACGTGGAGATCGGCAAGTCCGAAGGCCGGCTCCTGGCCGGCGGCGGGCGGCCCGAAGGACTCCCCGACGGCAACTACATCGCACCTACGGTGTTTGCCGACGTCGCCCCCGACGCCCGGATCTTCCAGGAGGAAATCTTCGGCCCCGTCGTCGCCATCACCCCGTTCGAGAACGACGACGAAGCCCTCGCCCTGGCGAACAACACCAAGTACGGCCTCGCGGCCTACATCTGGACGCAGAACCTCACCCGCGCCCACAACTTCTCGCAGAACGTCGAGGCCGGCATGGTCTGGCTGAACAGCCACAACGTCCGCGACCTGCGCACCCCGTTCGGCGGCGTCAAGGCCTCGGGGCTGGGCCACGAGGGCGGCTACCGCTCCATCGACTTCTACACCGACCAGCAGGCCGTCCACATCACCCTCGGCACCGTCCACACCCCCAAATTCGGCGCCTAGCCAACCCCTTTCAAAGAAGAGAGACCACCATGAGCAACCCGTTCACCGGCCCCATCCCCACCCCCACTGTCCCGGCTCCGGACATCGTCCGCTGCGCCTACATGGAAATCGTGGTCACCGACCTCGCCAAATCCCGCGCGTTCTACGTGGACATGCTCGGCCTGCACGTCACCGAAGAAGACGAGAACGCCATCTACCTGCGCACCCTGGAGGAGTTCATCCACCACAACCTGGTGCTGCGCAAGGGACCCGTCGCCGCCGTGGCCGCCTTCGCCTACCGGGTGAAGTCCCCCGCCGAAGTGGACGCCGCAGAGGCGTACTACCGCGAGTTGGGCTGCCGGGTTGAACGCCGCAAGGAAGGCTTCACCAAGGGCATCGGAGACTCCGTCCGCGTCGAAGACCCGCTGGGCTTCCCGTACGAGTTCTTCTACGACGTGGAGCACGTGGAGCGCCTTACCCAGCGCTACGACCTCTACTCCGCCGGTGAGCTGGTCCGCCTGGACCACTTCAACCAGGTCACCCCCGACGTCCCGCGCGGCCGCAAATACCTCGAGGACCTCGGCTTCCGCGTCTCGGAGGACATCCAGGATTCCGACGGCGTCACGTACGCCGCATGGATGCACCGCAAGCAGACCGTCCACGACACCGCGCTCACCGGCGGCAACGGGCCGCGGATGCACCACATTGCCTTTGCCACGCACGAGAAGCACAACATCATCCAGATCTGCGACAAGATGGGCGCCCTGCGCATCAGCGACCGGATCGAACGCGGCCCCGGCCGGCACGGCGTGTCCAACGCCTTCTACCTCTACATCCTGGACCCGGACGGCCACCGTGTGGAGATCTACACCCAGGACTACTACACCGGCGATCCGGACAACCCCACCATCACCTGGGACGTCCACGACAACCAGCGCCGCGACTGGTGGGGCAACCCCGTTGTCCCCTCCTGGTACACCGAAGCCTCCCTGGTCCTGGACCTGGACGGCAACCCGCAGCCGGTCATCGAGCGCGAGGAAAAGTCCGAGATGGCGGTCACGGTGGGCGCCGACGGTTTCTCCTACACGCGGAAAACAGAAGGAGAAGGCGCCGGTGCCACTGAACAGAAGACCGGCTTCAAGCTGGGGGCGCAGGTCTAGATCATGCTGGATGACAGGACGATCGAGGCCATCGCGGACGAACTGGTCGAGGCGGGCCGTAACCGGAAACCTGTGCCGCGCCTGACCGCACGCTACCCGGACATGACGGTGGAGGACTCCTACGCCGTGCAGCTGTTGTGGCGGCGGCGGAACGAGGAAGCCGGACGGACCCTGGTGGGGCGCAAGATCGGCCTCACGTCCAAGGCCATGCAGGCCGCCACCGGCATCACCGAACCGGACTACGGCGCCATCTTCGATGACATGGTGCTGGAAACCGGCTGCTCCGTGGACTGGGACCAGTACACCCACCCGCGGGTGGAGGTGGAGCTGGCCTTCGTCCTGAAAGACGGGCTGAAAGGCCCGGGCTGCACCATCTTCGACGTCCTGAAAGCCACCGACTACGTTGTCCCGGCCCTGGAGATCCTGGATTCCCGGATCGAGATGGAAGGCAGGACCATCGTGGACACCATCTCGGACAACGCGGCGATGGGCGCCATGGTGATCGGCGGCCGGCCCGTTAAGCCCGACGCCGTGGACCTCCGCTGGGTCTCCGCCATCCTCTACAAGAACCAGACCGTTGAAGAGACCGGAGTCGCCGCCGGGGTCCTGGACCACCCGGCCAACGGCGTCCACTGGCTGGCCAACAAGATCGCCGCCCACGGCGACTCACTGAAAGCCGGCGACATCATCCTCGCCGGCTCCTTCACCCGCCCGCTCTGGGTGTACAAGGGAGATACCGTCCACGCCGACTACGGACCCCTGGGGAGTGTCACATGCCGCTTCGAATAGAGGACACCTTCCGCGACGCCCTCGCGGGGGCGGACCGGCCGCTGGCCGGGATGTGGGTCTGTTCCGGAAGCCCCCTGGTCGCCGAGTTGTGCGCCGGATCCGGGCTGGACTGGCTCCTGGTGGACGCAGAGCACAGCCCCAACAGCCTCGAATCCATCCTCGCCCAGCTCCAGGCCATCCACGGCTACCCCGCCCACACCATGGTCCGCCCGCCCGCCAACGACACCGTGCTCATTAAGCAGTACCTGGACCTGGGCGTGCAGAACCTGCTCATCCCCATGGTCAACTCAGCCGCTGAGGCGGAAGCCGCCGTGGCCGCAACCCGCTACCCGCCGCAGGGCGTCCGCGGGGTCGGCTCGGCCCTGGCCCGCGCGGCACGCTGGAACCGGGTCCCGGACTACCTCGCCCGGGCCAACGAGACCATCAGCGTCACCGTACAGATCGAATCCGAAGCCGCGGTAGCCGTCGTGGAAAACATCCTGGCGGTCGACGGCGTCGACGCCATCTTCGTGGGCCCGTCCGACCTCGCCGCCTCCATGGGCCTGCTGGGACAGCAGGAACACCCCGAGGTGCGCGCCGCCGTCGAACACTGCCTCGCTGCCGCCAAAGCCGCCGGGAAACCCGCGGGCGTTAACGCCTTCAACCCGGACACCGCCCGCCACTACCTCGACCAGGGTGCCAACTTCATCCTGGTGGGCGCCGACGTCGCCCTCCTGGCAAGGGGCTCCGAAGCCTTGGCAGCGCAGTACATCCAGGCGGCGGAGGCTGCCGATGGCGACAACACCGCCAGCTACTGACGTCGTCCCGCATTCACCTGCCTCGCGTGGCGCCTCGCAGAGGTGAAGACAGCCAGCAGGCCATCTGTTCAGCATATTAGCCATAAGCCAGTATAGTGAACGAATGACCTCCACAATCACCCTTGCGTTTGCTGTACCGCTCGAAGCAGAGCTGGTGGAGCAGATCCGCGCCGTCGATCCGTCAGTTACCGTCCTCTACGAGCCCGAGCTCCTGCCACCCGAGCGTTACCCGGCCGACCACTCCGGCGACCCGGCCTTCAAGCGCACTCCAGCCCAAGAAGAGCGCTACTGGGCCATGCTCAACAGCGCACAGGTGCTTTACGGCTTCCCCAACGAAAGCCCCGCCGGCCTCGCCCGCATAGCCCGCGAGAATCCGCGCCTGCAGTGGATCCACGCAATGGCCGCAGGGGCGGGCGGAGCCGCCAAGGCCTCCGGACTGGACCAGGACATCCTGCAAAAGTTCAAGATCACCACATCGGCCGGCGTCCACGCCCTGCCCCTCGCCGAGTTCGCGGCGCTCGGAATCCTCAACGGCTTCAAACGGAGCGCAGAACTGGCCCAGGACCAGGCCGCCAAAACATGGCCTGAACTGCGGATCCCCACCCGCCTGGTCAACGGCTCCACATTGGTGGTCACCGGGCTGGGCGAAATCGGGCTGGAGACCGCAAGGATCGCCAGGGCGTTGGGGATGAAGGTCAGCGGAACCAAACGGTCCGTGGAACACATCGACGGCATCGAGCAGGTGGTGGACAACGCCGGCCTTCCGGCCCTGCTGGCCACGGCCGATGCAGTAGTGAACACGCTGCCCGGCACCGCCTTCACGGAGAAGCTTTACAACCATGAAACGTTCGCCGCCATGAAGCCCGGGACGGTCTTCATCAACGTGGGCCGGGGCACCGTCGTCGACGAAGAGGCCCTGCTGGAAGCCCTCAACAACGGCCAGGTCGGCTACGCCTGCCTGGACGTCTTCGCCGTCGAGCCCCTTCCGGAGGACAGCCCCCTCTGGGAGCACCCCAGGGTCATGGTCTCCCCGCACACATCCGCCCTCAGTGCCGCCGAGAACCGCCTCATCACCGAGCGCTTCTGCAGCAACCTGCGGACCTTCCTCGACGGCGGCGACCTCCCCCACCTCGTGGACACGGTCCACTTCTACTAAGCCCCCCCGGCTCGAAGCACGGTCAGGAGAAATCCATGCGCATCGCAAGAATCAAGACGGCAGAGGGAGCCCGGCACGCCGTGGAGCGGAGCGGGATGTGGCACCACATTGTTGATCCGTTCGAGGAACCCTTCAGCTACACAGGGCACACCACCTCCGGCGCAGATGCCGTGTTCCTCGCCCCGGTCCGGCCGGCTGTGGTGCTCGGCATCGGACACAACCGGACGCTGAACGACCATCCGCTGCCCATCCAGGCCTGGCATAAGTCTGTGCACACCCTCGCCAATCCCGGCGATCCGGTGGTCGCCGTCCGGGACCGCGGCACGGTCAACGTGGAAGGCGAACTCGCAGTGGTCATCGGGAAACAAGCGAAGGAGCTGACGCCCGGCAACGCCTTGGAGCATGTCCTCGGCTATACGTGCGTCAATGACGTGACCAACGTGGACCAGGGCCTGGTGGATGAACGGAACTTCCAGGGCAAGGCCGGCGTGAACTACACGCCCCTTGGCCCGTGGATCGAAACCGACATCCCGGATCCGGACCTTGTGGGAATCGACGTCATCGTCAACGGAGTGGCCCAGGCGAACTCCGGGACGTCCAACCTGCCCTCCTCAGTGGTGGAGTGCCTCGTCTACGTAACTTCCTGGCTGACGCTGGAACCCGGCGACGTGCTTATGACAGGGGCTCCCGGGACCGCAGTGGCAGTCCTGCCGGGCGATCAAGTGGACATCGTGATCGAGGGAATCGGCACCCTTACAAACAAGGTCGCCTGAGTTCCCCCGCCTTCCGGAGCACGCATGGCATGGGACGCGATGACGCGCGCCCCTATGATGGATGGTGTTCAGTCAAATGAACACCAGTTCGTCCTGCCGCGGCAACCCGAAGGAGAATCATGGCCGATTCCCGCAACTCCGGCCCTCAACCAGACAACCAGGGCAACGCCTCACCCGCCCCCGCCGTCACGCGGGCGGCAGCCGTCCTGGATGCACTGGCCTCCTCCGCCACAGGCCGCCTCACCCTCAGCGACCTCTCGCGGGAAGTAGGCATCCCCAAATCATCCACGTCGAACCTGCTGCTGGCACTGGAGGAAGCCAGGCTTATCAACCGCCAGGGCAGTGAGTTCACCCTTGGCCGCAAGCTGGTTGAACTCGGCGCGGCATACCTTGGCCGCTTGGATGAGGTGCAGGAGTTCTACCGCTACTGCGAGCAGGCCCCGGTACTCTCCGGCGAGACCGTTCGCATCGCGATGCTCGACGGCTTGAACGTTATCTACCTAGCGCGCTACGAGGGCCACCCCGCCGTACGACTGACGTCGAATATCGGCGACAAAATGCCAGTCTCGCTCTGCGCAGTGGGCAAGGCACTGATAGCGCGGCTGCATGACCATGACATCGAGGAACTCTTCCCCGATGACGCGGAACTGCCCGTGCTGACGCCGAAGTCGCTGCGCACGGGAGCCGAATTCAAGGCACAGCTGCAGACCATCCGCGAACAGGGCTACGCCTTTGAGGACGAGGAATCCACCACCGGCGTGGTCTGCCTGGCCGTTGCCGTGCCCACCCGCGGAGCCCACGGTCCCAGCCTCGGCCTGTCAGTGACAGCACTCAAGGCCACGTACACGCCTGAGCAGGGTGCCCAGATGGTCAAGGAACTCCAGGAACTCGCCCATTCCCTGGGCAACCCCATGGGGTAACCGCCGCCACCGCCGCTTCCTTCACAAACGCATTCACCCTTGCCGTCTGTTCAACTTGCTGTATTGTGTTCAGCATAGTGATCGACGCAACAGGTGTCGTTGCTATCCCACCAGGCCAACGAGGGTCTGGAGTGCGTTTAAGGGAGTTACTGTGACAACTCGTACTAAATCACCGCAGACTGACAGGAACGGCCATGTGGTCGAACCGGGGCAGCTGCGAAGGGCAACGCTTGCCAGCTCCGTAGGGTCAGCCCTCGAGTACTACGACTTTTACATTTATGGCCTCGCGTCAGCACTGATCTTTGGTCCGCTGTTCTTTTCCCCCTTGGGTGAAAGCGGCGCAGTCATCGCCTCGTTTGCCACGTACGGCGTCGGCTTTGCCGCAAGGCCCTTCGGCGGGGTGGTCTTTGGCTACATCGGAGACCGCTTCGGCCGGAAGATGGTGCTGATCCTCACCATCGGCCTGATGGGAATGGCAAGCTTCGCCATCGGCCTCCTGCCCACCTTTGAACAGGCAGGAATGCTCGGTGCCGTCCTGCTGGTCGCCCTCCGCATCCTCCAAGGCCTTGGCGCCGGCGCCGAGCAGGCCGGGGCAACCACGCTGATTTCCGAGGTGGCTCCGCGAAGCCGCCGCGGGTTCTTTGCCTCCCTGCCCTTCGTGGGCATCCAGCTGGGCACCCTGCTCGGAGCGGGCACGTTCGCCCTGATGGCCCTCGCGGACCGGGATGTCCTGCTGGGCTGGCTGTGGCGGGTACCCTTCCTGGCCAGCGTCATTCTTATTGTTATAGCTGTCTTTATCCGGCTCCGACTGAAGGAAACACCGGTCTTCCAGGAGCTGGAGAAGCACAAAGCGGTGGTCAAGAATCCGGTGGGTCAAATCTGGAAGCACTCCAAGAAGAACGTGCTCGTCGGAATCGGCCTGCGCATGGGTGAAAACGGCAACTCGTCGGTTTACTCCGCGCTTCTGGTCTCATTCATCAGCCTTCCAGCCGGCGTATTCCCGGGCGACAAGTTCATTGGTCCAACAGGATTGCTGATCGCCGCCGGCTGCGCAGCAGTCATGGTGGTCACCTTCGGCGCCCTGTCCGACCGGTTCGGCCGGGTTCCCGTGTACCGCTACGGGGCACTATTCCAGGCCCTCATTGCACTGCCCGCGTTCTACCTGGTCACGCTGGGCAACGTCACCCTGGTTTGGGCAGTGATGGCGGTGGGCATCGCCCTGGGCGTGCAGTCCATGCTGGGTCCGCAATGCGCCCTGCTGCCTGAACTCTTCGGCTCCCAGCACCGGTTCACCGGCGTGGCCCTCAGCCGGGAACTCTCGGCAGTCCTCGCCGGCGGGTTCGCACCCATGATCGGCGTTGCGCTGCTCGCTGCAACCAACCACTCCTGGCTGGTTCCCGCGCTGTACTCACTGGTCCTGGCCGCAATCTCCTTTGTCACCACGTTCTTTACTCCCGAAACCAACGGCCGCGACCTGGTGCTCGTTGAGGACGCCAGGTAGTAGTCCCTGATCCTTGGGGGCGGCCCCTAGCGGGGGCCGCCCCCCGGGTTCGTCAGCACCCCAAGCCCCTCCGGTCCCCAAAAGGTTGAACATGAACAACGCCACCACCTCCGCCGCTCCACCCTCCGGCGTCGATCAAACCCGTCCGCGTGCAGGGTTTGTCGGGTTGGGGCTGATGGGCGCACCCATGGCCGCCAATCTGTTGCGGGCTGGATGGTCCGTCACGGGATGGAACCGCTCCCCCGCCGCTGTTGAAGGCCTGCTGGGGCTGGGCGGGAGGGGTGCCGCCACGGTGGCGGACCTAAGGGACGAACCGGTCATCATTTTTATGCTTCCCAACCTCTCCTTCATTGAAGATGCCGCAGGAGGGCTCCTCGACGCATGGCGGACCTCGCCGCCTGAACCGGGAACGGTCGTTGTGGTCATGAGCAGCGTTTCACCCGTGGGCGTCAGAGACTTCGGCCGGGCGGTTATCGAGGCAAGCGGCGGGAACGCCACAGTGCTGGATGCGCCCGTCAGCGGCGGTACACACGGCGCAAAGCAAGGAGACCTCGCCATCATGGCAGGCGGCTCGGAAGAGGACTTCGCGCGGGTCCGGCCGGCACTGCAGGCCATGGGCGCAACAGTCCGGCGGCTCGGCGGGCTCGGGGCGGGCTCCTTGGCCAAAGCATGCAACCAGCTGGTTGTCGGCACCACGACGGCGGCCCTCGCCGAAGCAGCCGAGCTTGCGGAACGCTCCGGTCTGGAGGTCACGGCCCTCTTCGAGGTGCTCTCCGGCGGGCTCGCTGCAAGCCGGGTGCTGGAACTCGTAGGTCCCCGCCTGGCAGCAAAGGACTACACGCCCACAGGACCGGCTAAGTTCATGCACAAGGACCTGTCTTTTGTCGTGGAGAGTGCACGAAGCGTCGGTGCCGCTGCGCCGATGGCGTCCGCCGGGACCGAACTCTACGCGCAGTTGCTCGCGCAAGGCCTGGGGGACCTCGACCTGGCCGTGGTGCGTAAGGCCATTGCGAACCTCAGCACCACAGACGCTTCCCACAGCGGGACCGAAGCGGCCAAGGAGACTGCACGATGACTTCACTTTTCGACCTGACCGGGCGTGCGGCGCTAATTACCGGCTCCAGCCGGGGAATAGGCAACGCCCTTGCCCGTGCCCTGGCGGATGCCGGTGCAACGGTGGTGTTGAACGGGATGGATGCGGACCGCCTCAAGGCTGCAGAAACCTCCATGTCCGCCGATTTCCCGCCAGGCCGTATCCACAGCTGCGCCTTCGACGTTACCAAGGACGCGGAAGTGGCCCGTGCCGTGGCGTGGGTAGAGGAGAATGTGGGTCCGCTGGAGATCCTGGTCAACAATGCCGGGATCCAACACCGCGTCGCCATGGTTGACCTGGACGTCGAAGACTGGGAAAGGGTCATCACCACTGACCTCACCAGCGCTTTCCTCGTGGGCCGGGCGGCCGCCCGCTTCATGATCCCCCGCGGCCGCGGCAAGATCATCAACATCTGCTCCGTCCAGGCCGACCTTGCACGGCCCACCATCGCGCCCTACATCGCTGCCAAGGGCGGCCTGCGAAACCTCACCCGCGCCATGACGGCGGAATGGGCGGCTTCCGGCCTGCAGATCAACGCCATCGCCCCTGGTTACATCCACACCGAAATGACCCGGAACCTGGTGGACGACGAGCAGTTCAACACCTGGATCCTTGGGAGGACCCCCGCGCACCGCTGGGGCACCGTCCAGGACCTCGCCGGACCGGCAGTCTGGCTGGCCTCCAGCGGTTCAGATTTCGTGAATGGACAAACAATCTTCATCGACGGCGGAATGACGGTGGTGGTCTGATGCGCACCGTTGCCGAACTGCCGGCGGCGGGTCCCGCCGTCGTCGCCCATGCTGCAGGCGACCTGCGCATTGAAAGCATTCCGCTCCCGGCACCCCTGCCCGACCAGGCCGTGGTGGAGATTGCCTACGGCGGGATCTGCGGCTCCGACCTGCACTACTGGCTGCACGGTGCCGCCGGGGAATCGGTCCTGAAGGCCCCCATGGTGCTTGGCCACGAGATCGTGGGGACTGTCATCCGCGCGGCAGCGGACGGGTCGGGACCGGCTGAGGGCGCACCGGTCGCCGTGCATCCGGCCACGCCCGGGCCGGGAGAGGGTCCGGACTATGCCAGGTATCCCGAAGACCGGCCCAACCTGTCCCCCGGCTGCACCTATCTTGGAAGTGCCGCACGGTTCCCGCATACGGACGGCGCCTTCAGCAGGTACGTCAACCTGCCGTCGCGGATGCTGCGGGTCCTGCCGCCTGGCCTGGACCTGAAGGCAGCGGCGCTGATCGAACCGGCCAGCGTGGCGTGGCATGCCGTGAGCCGCGCCGGTGATGTCAGGGGCAAGACGTTCCTGGTGGTGGGCTGCGGCCCTATCGGTACGCTGACCGTCGCCGTCCTCAAGCGTGCGGGTGCGGCCCGCATCGTGGCCACGGACCTGCACCGAAAACCGCTCGACATTGCACTGGCAGTTGGAGCGGACGAGGTGCTGGAAGCCAGCGAGGCCCAGGCCCTGGCAGCGGTCCAGGCAGACATTGTTATCGAGTCCTCCGGCTCCCACTATGGATTGGCGACGGCCATCAAAGGAGCGGTGCGTGGCGGCAAAGTGGTGATGGTCGGCTTGCTCCCGTCCGGACCGCAGCCTGTACTGATCTCACTGGCTATCACTCGGGAGCTGGAATTGCTGGGATCATTCAGGTTCAACGACGAGATCGATGAGGTCATCGCCGCGCTGGGCGACGGGTCCCTGTTCGCGGCCCCGGTGACCACGCACGTCTTCCCGCTGGAACGCGGTCTCGAAGCTTTTGAAACGGCCAAGGACTCGGCCGAGTCCGGCAAGGTCCTGCTGGACTTCGATCCTGATGCGTCGCTCTCCACCGGACCAGGAGCTGCAGAAGCAGCACGCCCGCGCTAAAGGGACCGCGCCGGGGGCAGTTTGGGGGACCTGCACCCGGCGCGGAGTCTCTGATACCGCCTGGTTAGGCGAGGGAAAGGAAGAGCTTCTCCAGCTCTTTCCTGTCCATGGTGGCGTCCTCGCGGACAATGCACTGCTCCAGGCCGCTGGCGATGATCGCGAAGCCGGCCCTGTCCAGCGCCTTCGATACGGCGGCGAGCTGCGTGACGATGTCCTTGCAGTCCCTGCCTTCCTCCAGCATCCGCGTCACGGCGGCGAGCTGGCCCTGGGCGCGCTTGAGGCGGTTGACCACTGGGGCCAGTTCAGTCGAGTCGAGTTCCATGAGGTCTCCGTAGGTGGGGTTCTTGCCTCCAACTATATACCCCTCGGGGTGTTTTTGACTACCCCCGGGGGTATCTGTAATACTCGGTGGGGTATTCAACTTCCCCCGACGAGAGGCCAGCAATGACTTCCCCTTCCACGGCACCGGCCGTCACCGCCCTTGCTCCCGAGACCCTGCGCACCTGGATCGAACAGCACCAGGACCTCGTCGTCATCGACGTGCGCTCCGCCGCAGAATTCGAGTCCATGCACATCCGCGGTTCCTACAACGTGCCCCTGCCGCTGCTGTCCGAGCACACCGATGAGCTCGCCGCCCGCCTGGGCTCCCGCGTGGTCCTGGTCTGCCAGTCCGGAGCGCGGGCCGAGCAGGCACGGCAGCGGCTGGGCAAGTCCGGGATCGACGGCGCCTACGTCCTGACCGGCGGGGCGCCCGGCTTCGCCGCCGCCGGCGGAGACGTCGTCAAGGGCAAGGACCGCTGGGACTTGGAGCGCCAGGTCCGCCTCGCCGCAGGCTCCCTGGTGGTCCTGGGCCTGGCCGGCGGCAGGTTCGTCTCGCCGAAGATCCGCATGCTCGCCGGCGCCATCGGCACCGGCCTCACGTTTTCGGCGGCCACCAACACCTGCGCCATGGGCCAGGCCCTCTCGGCGATGCCCTGGAACAAGGCCGCCAAGGAACCCACCCGCGAAAGCGCCATTCTGACCCTCCCCGTCAACACCGAGCAGACGCCGGCAGCATGATTACGGCCCTGTCGCTGGGCCTCTTCGTCGGGATCGTCCTCGGTGTAGTAGGCGGCGGGGGCTCTATCATTGCTGTTCCCGCCCTGGTCTATGGCGTGGGGATGACCCCCGCCGAGGCCATCCCCACTTCCCTCCTGGTGGTTGGCGCTTCATCCTTGGCAGCGCTGATCCCACGCCTGCGCGAGGGCATCAACTGGCCCGTAGTGCTGATTGTCGGCGCAGCCGGCGTCCCCGCCGCGTGGGGCGGGACAGCGGTGGGTCGGCTGCTGGATCCGAACATACTGATGCTCGCCTTCGCGGTCATCATGGTGGCAGCGGGGATACGCATGCTAATGAAGGCCAAGGAATCCGGCGGCGGATCCTGCAGCACGGGACCAAGCCGCGCCTTCCGCTCCTGCGCACCCAAGGCGGTGGGGGTTGGCGTACTCGTCGGATTCCTCACGGGGCTGCTCGGGGTGGGCGGCGGGTTCCTGATTACACCCGCCCTCACCCTGCTCCTGGGCCTGCGTATGAAGCAAGCCGTGGGTTCATCCCTTGCCATCATCGTGATCAATTCAGCCGCCGGCTTTGGTGCCCACGCTGCAGGATTCAGCATTGACTGGCCAGGCCTGCTGAGCTTTGCGGTGCCGGCGGTCCTTGGCTCCCTCATCGCCGCCCGCCTCGCCCGCCGGCTGAAGGACAAACACGTCCGCATCTCTTTCGCGGTGCTCATCTTCGCAGTCGCGGCATGGGTCACCGCAAGTACCGTCACCGCCTAGCAAACCACCCCCCAAGGAGAACCCCATGGGCCTCATCAGCTCCCTGAAAAAAGCCTTCAGCAAGCCCTACAAAACCGTCTCAGTAGCTGAGGCCAAGGACCTCCTGTCCTCGGGCGCCGCGCTGATCGACGTCCGCTCCGCCCAGGAATGGCGCTCCGGACGCGCACCCCAGGCGAAGCACATCCCGCTGGACCGGCTGCAGGCCGGCACCCCCGGCATCAACAAGAACCGGGCAGTGATAGCCATGTGCCAGTCCGGGGTCCGCTCCGCTTCAGCGGCGCGGCTCCTCGCTTCGCAGGGCTACGAGGCCTACTCCCTGCGCGGCGGCATGGGCGCCTGGCGCTCGGCCGGCGAACCCGTCCGCTGACAACAGCCCACTATTTTGAAGGAGAATCCCATGGCTGAAATCACCGTCACCGACGCCGAACAGCGTCTATCCACCGCCCGCATCCTTGATGTCCGCGAGGACTTCGAGGTCGAGGAAGGCATGATCCCCGGCGCCCTGCACATCCCCATGGGCCAGCTGCAGGCACGCCTGTCCGAACTGGACCCTGCCGTCCCCGTCATAGTGGTCTGCCGTGGCGGCAACCGTTCAGCCCGCGTCGCCGACGCCCTCAACGGCGCCGGCTTCACCGCCGACACCATGGCCGGCGGCATGGTCGCCTGGACCCGCGCCGGCCTGCCCACCACCTGACTCCTGCATCCCGCCAAGAACCGCCACAACAAAAAGCCCGAAAGGACACGAAATTCCATGGCTACCATCGACGTCACGGAACAGAGCTTCGCCGAGACCCTGGAGAACAACGACATTGTCTTCGTTGACTTCTGGGCGGCATGGTGCGGCCCCTGCCGCATGTTCGCCCCCACTTACGGCGCCGCAGCTGACCGGCACCCGGACATCACCTTCGCCAAAGTGGACACCGAAGCCGAACGGTCCCTCGCCGCCGCAGCGAACATCACCTCCATCCCCACCCTGATGGCTTTCAAGGACAGGACACTCGTCTTCTCCCAGCCTGGAACCCTCAACGCCACCGGCCTCGAAGAAGTCATCCAGGAAGTAAGGAAGCTGGACATGGACAAGCTCCGCGCGGATGCAGCCCGGCAGCTGGCCTGAAACGGGGACAGCGGCGCAACCGTGGCGCACCATCACGGCCGACGGCCTGGCCGGCGTCTGGCCCCGCGCCGCGGTAGTGGACGTCCGGAGCCGGGAGGAGTATTCCATCGCCCGCATCCCGGGCAGCCTGAATATCCCGCTGGGTGACCTGCCCGCCCGCCTCGCAGACTGCCCCCACGCCATTCCTGACAGGCAGCAGCAGGCTTGCTGTATACCCCCAGGGGTATTAGCATTGATACCAGAGCCCACCTTAGACCTTCCCCTCCACCGCTTTCACGAAGGAGAGCAACAGATGCTTATCGAGCGTATTTACGATGAAGACCTCGCCCAGGCCAGCTACCTGATCGGTTGTCAGGCAAAGGGCGAAGCCGTGGTTGTCGACGGCCGCCGCGACATCGCGGTGTATCAGGACCTCGCCAGGAAGAACGGCATGAAGATCGTGGCCGTCACCGAAACCCACATCCATGCGGACTACCTTTCCGGCACCCGTGAACTGGCCGCCGCCACCGGCGCAACCATTTATGTCTCCGGTGAGGGCGGCCCGGACTGGCAGTACGAATTCGACGGCGAGCGGCTGTTCGACGGCGACACGATCACCCTCGGGAACATCAGCATCAAGGCGCTGCACACCCCCGGCCACACTCCGGAGCACCTCTCCTTCCTGGTGACGGACGGCGCGTTCAGCGACCAGCCGGGCTACCTGCTCTCCGGGGATTTCGTCTTCTCCGGCGACCTGGGACGACCCGATCTGCTCGACGAGGCCGCGGGCGGCGTCGACACCCGCTTCATGGGGGCCAAGCAGCTCTTCACCAGCCTCCGGGACAAGTTCCTGACCCTGCCGGACTATGTCCAGGTCCACCCTGCCCACGGTGCCGGCAGCGCCTGCGGCAAGGCGCTGGGCGCCATCCCCTCCTCCACGGTGGGCTACGAACGCCTCTACGCCTGGTGGGGCCCCTACCTCGCCGCCAACGACGAGCAGGGCTTCATCGACGAGCTCCTCGACGGCCAGCCGGACGCCCACGCCTACTTCGGCCGCATGAAGCGCGAAAACCGTGAAGGCCCGGCCGTCATGGGAGAACGCGCACCGCTGCCCGAACTCGCACCCGGCATCGTCGCTGCAGGCCTGGCGGAGGACACCCTGACCTTCATTGACACCCGTCCCAACAGCGAAGTCCACGAAGGCACGGTGGCACGTTCCCTGAACGTCCCTGCCGGCAAATCAGTGGCCAGCTACGGCGCCTGGGTAGTCAACCCGGAAACCGACAAGAACCCGCTGGTGCTGCTGGCACCGGACCAGGACACCGCCCAGGACATGTGGGACCACCTGGTGCGCGTCGGCATCGACAACGTCGCCGGCTACGTCACAAGCCTTGAAGGCCTCCCCGCCGCCGTCCCGAAGCTCATCCAGCCCGAGGAACTCGAGGACTTCGACGCCGCCATGGTCCTGGACGTCCGCAACAGGACCGAGCACACCGCGGGACACATCCCCGGATCGCACCAGCTCAGCGGAGGCCGCGCTATGTGGCACCTGGATGAACTTCCCGCCAACGGCACCATCGTGACCTACTGCCAGAGCGGGGTGCGCAACTCGGTCGCAGCCAGCGCGCTGCGCCGCGCCGGGTACGACGTCGTCGAACTGGACGGCAGCTACGCCGGCTGGAGCGCCTGGAAGCAGGCACGGGAATCCGTGTCCAGCAACTAGGCAAAGCAGTAATGACAGCGATCGCTTTGGGACTGCGCCAGAACCTGGCGCAGTCCCTGCTGATGGTCTGCCCCACCCTGCTCGCGGCGATCGCCGCGAGCACCGCAGCGTCCGGCATCGCGGTGGCCGTGCGGATGCGCCGCGCAGACCACCGGCGGTATTAGGGCGGCGGTGACCTAGAGCGCCGCGAGCATTTCGGCGACGCCGTCCAAGGCCCCCGGGACCAGCGAGTAGTAGGCCCACGTCCCGCGCTTTTCCCGGTGCAGGATCCCGGCTTCCACCAGGATCTTCAAGTGGTGGGAGACGGTGGGCTGGCCAAGGTCCAGTGGCTCCGTGAGGTCGCAGACGCAGGACTCCCCCGACTCCTCCGCCTTGACGATCGACAGCAGGCGCAGGCGGTTGGGATCGGCCAGTGCCTTGAAAACCAGGGCTTTCTGCTGGGCATCTTCCGCGCCGAGCACCGGCCTCCCCGACGGGACGCAGCAGGAAGCGTCGACGGCGGGTTCACGAGTCTGCAACGGGTTCATGGCTTCCATTATGCAATAGATTGACATTCATCGATATAGCTGGGGATACTTCACATATCGATTTCCATCAATCTATCGCCGAGCAGCACAGGAGACCCGTGAGCACCCGGACCGAGACACCGCCCATCCAAGGGGAAGAGGCCGTCGCCGGCAAGCTCTCCACCCTGGACCGCTTCCTCCCCGTGTGGATCATCGCTGCCATGGTGCTGGGCCTCCTCCTTGGCAACCTGGTCCCCGGCCTGGACACCGCGCTGGAAGCCGTCAAAGTGGGCGAAGTGTCGCTGCCCATCGCCGTCGGCCTTCTGGTCATGATGTACCCGGTGCTTGCGAAGGTCCGCTACGACCAGACCCGCCGTGTGCTGGGCGACCGGAAACTCATGGTGTCGTCCCTGGTGATCAACTGGGTCCTGGCCCCCGCATTCATGTTCGTCCTGGCCTGGCTCTTCCTCGCAGACCTTCCCGAGTACCGGACCGGCCTGATCATCGTGGGCCTGGCCCGGTGCATTGCCATGGTGATGATCTGGAACGACCTCGCCTGCGGTGACCGGGAATCCGCTGCCGTCCTGGTTGCCATCAACTCCCTGTTCCAGGTGGTTGCGTTCGGCGCGCTGGGCTGGTTTTACCTGCAGCTCCTGCCGTCCTGGCTGGGCCTTCCCACCACCAGCGCCGATTTCTCCTTCTGGGCCATCACCCTTTCAGTGCTGATCTTCCTGGGCGTCCCGCTGCTGGCCGGCTTCCTCACCCGCACCCTCGGCGAAAAAGCCCGGGGCCGCGACTGGTACGAGGAAAAATTCCTCCCCAGGCTCGGCCCCTGGGCGCTCTACGGCCTGCTGTTCACCATCACCCTCCTCTTCGCCCTGCAGGGAGGCACCATCACCGCCCGCCCGCTGGATGTAGCCCGCATCGCGCTACCGCTGCTGGTCTACTTCGTGGTTGTCTTCGGCGCGGGCATGCTGCTCGGCAAGTGGCTGGGCCTTGGCTACGCCAAGACCACCACACTGGCCTTCACGGCGGCGGGCAACAACTTCGAACTGGCCATCGCTGTGGCGATTGGCACCTTCGGCGTGACGTCCGGCCAGGCCCTTGCCGGCGTCGTCGGCCCCTTGATAGAAGTGCCCGCACTTGTTGCACTGGTGTATGCGGCCCTCTGGGCCCGCAAGCGCTTCTTCAGCCCCGCCACCGCTATCCTCTGACCACCGTTACCACCGGAGAACACCATGAGCACCGAAACCGCCAAGAAACCGTCCGTCCTGTTCGTCTGCGTCCACAACGCCGGCCGTTCCCAGATGGCCGCCGCCTTCCTCACCAGCCTTTCCAAGGGCGCCATCGAGGTGCGCTCCGCCGGCTCCCAGCCCGCGGACAAGATCAACCCGTCCGCCGTGGAAGCCATGGCCGAGGTGGGCATCGACATGTCCGCCGAGGTTCCCAAGGTCCTGACCACGGAGGCCGTGAAGGAATCCGACGTCGTCATCACCATGGGCTGCGGCGACGAATGCCCGTACTTCCCCGGCAAGCGCTACGAGGACTGGGTCCTCGAGGACCCCGCAGGCAAGGGCGTTGAATCCGTCCGCCCCATCCGCGACCAGATCAAAACCCGCATCGAGGGCCTGATCGAATCCCTCATCCCGGCCGCCAAGTAGATCCACAAGATTCCGACCCCCAGGAGATTCCCGTGAGCGAGACCGTGAACGCCGTGAACACAGAACAGTTGATCATCATCGGGTCCGGCCCTGCCGGCTACACCGCCGCCATCTACGCCGCCCGGGCAGGGCTCAAGCCCCTGGTCCTGGCCGGCTCGGTCACCGCCGGCGGCGCCCTGATGAACACCACTGAAGTGGAGAACTTCCCCGGTTTCCCGGGCGGCATCCAGGGTCCGGAACTCATGGACGGGCTGCAGGAACAGGCGGAGAAGTTCGGCGCGCAGGTGGTGTTCGACGACGTCACGGAAGTCTCGCTGGCGGGCCACCTCAAGCGGGTGGTCACCGGCGGCGGCGACGTGCACGAGGCTCCCGCCGTCATCCTTGCCACCGGCTCCGCCTACAAGGAACTCGGGCTGCCGGAGGAGAAGAAGTTCAGCGGCCACGGCGTTTCCTGGTGCGCCACCTGCGACGGGTTCTTCTTCCGCGAGCAGGACATCATCGTGGTAGGCGGCGGCGACTCGGCCATGGAGGAGGCGATGTTCCTGACCCGGTTCGGCAAGTCCGTCACCGTCGTCGTGCGCAAGGGCGAACTGCGGGCCTCCCGCATCATGGCGCAGCGTGCCAAGGACAACCCCAAGATCAGCTTCGCCTGGAACTCCGCCGTCACCGCCATCCACGGCGATACCAAGGTCACCGGCGTCACGCTGACGGACACCCGCACCGGGGAAACCCGCCAGCAGGCCGCCACCGGAATCTTCGTCGCCATCGGCCACCTCCCGCGCACCGAACTCGTGGCCGGGCAGGTGGACCTGGACGACGAGGGCTACATCAAGGTGGACGCCCCCACCACGGTCACCAACCTCTCCGGCGTCTTCGCCTGCGGCGACGCCGTGGACCACCGCTACCGCCAGGCCATCACCGCGGCCGGCACCGGCTGCGCCGCCGCCCTGGATGCCGAGCGCTACCTCGCGGCGCTGGAGGACGCGGACAGCATCGCCACCGCCCTGGTCGAGGAACCAACCCACGCCTGACCCGCCCCGCCCACCCAAGAACAAAAGAGGACACATGGATTCGACGACGAACCTGCCGGTTGCCGTAATCGGCGCCGGGCCCGTGGGCCTGGCCGCCGCGGCGCACCTGCTGGAGCGCGGGCTTGAGCCGCTGATCTTTGAGGCAGGCACGACGGCGGGCGCGGCCATTGGTGATTGGCGACACATCCGCCTGTTCTCGCCGTGGCGGTTCAACCTCGACGCCGCCGCGGTGCGCCTCCTGGAGTCCGCCGGCTGGGAAGCCCCCCGCCCCACCGCGCTGCCCTACGGCGGGGAACTCATCGACAACTACCTCGCACCGCTGGCTGCGACCCCCGCCATCAGCTCCCGCCTCCAGACCGGCGCGCGGGTCACGGCGGTGACCCGCGCCGGCCTGGACAAGACGCACTCCCGGGACCGGGACACCACGCCGTTCACCGTGCGGGTGCAGCACGGGAACGGCGAGACCCGCGACCACACTGTGGCAGCAGTGATCGATGCGTCCGGCACCTGGGGCACCCGGAACCCGCTGGGCACCTCAGGGCTGCCGGCCGTCGGCGAAAACGCGGCAGCTGACAGGATCTCTTCGCCGCTCCCGGACGTTTCCGGCCGGGAGCGGAGCCGCTTCGCGGGACGGCGGGTGCTGGTGGTCGGTGCCGGGCACTCCGCCGCCAACACGCTGATCAGCCTCGCCGACCTCGCCCGGCAGGAGCCGGCAACCCGGATCCTGTGGGCGGTCCGTGGCGGGTCCGCAGAGAAGGTTTATGGCGGCGGGGACGCAGACGGCCTGCCGGCGCGCGGGCAACTGGGTTCACGGCTGCGGCGCCTGGTCCAGGCCGGCACCATCGAACTGCACACCCGCTTCGGCATCGCTTCGCTGAAAGCGCTGGACTCCGGCGTAACGGTGCAATCCGTCGACGGCCGAACCCTTGATGCCGATGTCGTCGTCCCCTGCACAGGTTTCCGCCCGGACCTGGCGATGCTGCGCGAGCTCCGGCTTGACCTCGACCCTGCCGTCGAGGCTCCCCGCCAGCTTGGGCCACTCATCGACCCCGAATTCCACTCGTGCGGGACGGTGCCGCCGCACGGAGCCACGCTCCTCGCCCACCCGGACAAGGACTTCTACGTCGTGGGCATGAAGTCCTATG
Organism: Pseudarthrobacter oxydans; assembly: GCF_034258515.1. Taxonomy (NCBI): domain Bacteria; kingdom Bacillati; phylum Actinomycetota; class Actinomycetes; order Micrococcales; family Micrococcaceae; genus Pseudarthrobacter; species Pseudarthrobacter oxydans. The sequence goes on from NZ_CP139438.1 coordinate 4,110,580, forward strand.
GCCGGGCCCCAACCTTCCTGCTGGCAACCGGGTACGAGCAGGTCCGCTCCGTCGCCGCCGCGCTGGCCGGCGACCAGGAAGCCTCCGACACCGTCCAGCTGGTACTCCCCGAGACGGGCGTCTGCTCCACTGACGCCGGCACCAGCTGCGAGGTCCCGGCCGCCACCCCGGCGGGTTCCGGAGCGGGCTGCTGCACCGCCCCCGAGCCGGTACTGGTGGGCTTTCCCACCGGGCTTTCGCATGGCAGGCAGTGATGGGTCCATCGAAGGAGGACATCACGGACGGGTATGCCCGTGCGGCCCGCGAGCTCAAGGTCCTGCTGGACGGCGCAACACCACAAGACCTGCGCCGCGGCAGCAACGGCACCCGATGGACCAATGAGCAGCTGCTCTTCCACATGGTCTTCGGGTACATGGTGGTGCGGGCCCTGATTCCCCTGGTGCACGTTGTCAGCCGCCTGCCCAAGCCGGCCGGCGAGGCGTTCGCGGCGCTGCTCAACGCCGGAACCCGCCCGTTCGACGTGGTCAATTACTGGGGCTCGCGGGCGGCTTCGACCGTCTACGACAGGCGGAGAATGGGCCGGAAACTGGACAGGACCCTGGCTGCGCTCTCCCGCCGCCTGGAGCGCGAGAGCGAGGCGTCGCTGTCCCGCTCCATGGCGTTTCCGGACAGGTGGGACCCGTTCTTCGCTCCATCGATGACGCTTGCCGAGGTATACCGCTACCCCACGCTGCACTTCGACTTCCATGCCAAGCAACTGAGCCTTTAGCACCCGCGGCAGGAGACGCCTGTTACCCCATCGCCGGGGCGACGGCGGTCCGCCCGGAGAACTGGCGGCGCGCCCAGCGGGCAAGCTTCCTGCCCTTGCCCTTCCACCAGTTGTCCTCGTCCTTGTCGTGGTGCAGGCGGAAAACGATGGCCATCAGCACGAACATTCCCATCACCACATCGATCCAGGACGCCAGCACCAGGGCGATCAGGACAGTCAGCCCGTTGACGATGATGGACGGCACCGCCAGGGTCCGGAAGACAGTGCTTGCCAGGTAGCGCCGGTGGGACCTCGGGACGGACAGCGCGCGCACCATGTCGAAGCAGACGCACACCACCACAATCGTCTGGCCGAAGGCGAGCAGCAGTTGGCCCGGAAGCGAGCCGCTGAACGCTGCCACCGCCTCCATCCCCGGGCTCATCGGTGCGCCTCACGGGCAGGGCTGCTAAAAGCGGAACCACACATGGAAAACCCCCAGAAACCTTGGAACCACTGCTGCTGATCCAGCAGTGGTTCCATTGAAGTTTCCGGGGGCTCCGGGGTCACGAGTAGCGAGTACTCTAATTCCGGCCGGTACCGGCGGCGCGGTACTTAGGTCCGGCTTGCGAAAGCAGCTATGTACCGAGGGAGCGGGGCCGCCAGAGCACCACGGCCTGCGAGCGGGGGCGCGGGCGCTGGCCCCGTGCCAGGCTCACCACGTCGCCGGCCGCGCCGGCCGCGAAGATCCGTGCGTCCAGGGGCTGCCGGCGCCGGCCGAGTTCCTCGGTCAGCTCCGCAATCCGGCCCTGCAGGGCGGCCACCTGGTTCTCGAGTTCCAGGATCCGCTTGATCCCTTCCAGCGAGACGCCTTCCTGGGACAGCCGCTGCACTTCACGCAGCATGGTCACGTCCCGCTGTGAGTAGCGGCGGGACTTTCCGGGAGCGCGGCTGGGCGAGACGATACCCAGCCGGTCGTACTGCCGCAGCGTCTGGGGGTGCATGTCCGCAAGCTCAGCCGCCACCGAAATCACGAAAATGGGCTGGTCAGCACTGACGTCCACTGCACACCTCCCTGCTACAACCGGGCCTTGGCGGCCAGGCCCTCACGGACATCGGCTCCCGCCGTGGCCTCGGCAAACGCCTTGACCGCGGTTTCGGCTTCCTTGTTCAGGTTCTTGGGAACGGCGACGTCGATGGTCACCAGCAGGTCGCCGGTTCCCTTGGACGTCTTCACGCCCTTGCCCTTGACCCGCAGGGTGCGGCCCGACGGCGTCCCGGCCGGCACGCGGACCCGCACCTTTTCGCCGTCGATAGTGGGCACCTCGATGTCCGCTCCCAAAGCAGCCTCGGGGAAGGTGACGGGGACGTGGATACGGAGGTTGTCGCCGTCGCGCGTGTAGAAGGCGTGCGGCTGGACCGAGACGGACACCACCAGGTCCCCGTAACCGGCAGCGCCGGGCTGGCCCTTGCCCCGGACGCGGACCTTCTGGCCGTCCTTGATGCCGGCCGGCACCCGGACGTCGATGACTTCACCGCTCGGTTCCCGCAGGCCAATGGTGGTGCCGCGTATGGAGCCGGCGAAGGAAATGCTCGTGGAGGCAGTGCGGTCCGCACCCTTCTGGGGCGTCCGCTGGAACCCTGTCTGGCCAAAGCCGCCGCCGAACAGGTCGGCGAACTCCGGCGGAATGCCGCCGGCGGAAGGATTGAAGCCGCCGGCATGCCGGCCGGTGTTGCCGGTGAAGAGGCCGCCGAACATGTCCTCGAAGCCGCCGTTGCCCGCCCCGGCACCGCCGGGCGCAAACCGTGCGCCGCCGCCCATGGCCCGGATGGCGTCGTACTGCTGGCGCTCCTCGGGATCCGAAAGCACCGAGTAAGCCTCGGAGATGTCCTTGAATTTCTTCTCGGAAGCCGTGTTCCCCGCATTGGTATCAGGGTGGTGCTGCCGGGCCAGCTTCCGATAAGCCTTCTTGATATCGGCGTCGGAAGCGTCCTTGGCGACACCAAGGATCTTGTAAAAGTCCTTGTCCACCCAATCCTGGCTAGCCAATGGCGTTTCCTTTCAAAGTCTTCTAACTAACAGCTCTCCGCGGTACAGGGGCCCCCGCCCTTTCGCGTGGCGGCTGGGTCCTTGCGGACCCCAGCCGCCACGCTCCGGCAGGCCCGATGCCACTCCCAGGCCCCCCCTGTACCGCTGCGAGCTTTGTGGTTACCTCACCTTAGGCGAGATGACCGCCGGCGCGGAGGCCGGATAGGGGGCGGCGGTGTGGAGGGCACCGCCCCCTATCCGGCGTAGCGCCGAAGTACCCCCGACTAAGCCGGAACTGCGACGATGACCTGCGCTGCGCGGAGGACGCGTTCGCCTGACTTGTAGCCGGAGCGGAGCACCTGGCTGACGGTGTCAACCTCGATGTCCTCGCCGGGCTGCTGGATCAGGGCCTCGTGGATCGTGGGATCGAACTCCACGCCGGTCTCGTCGATCCGGACCAGGCCGTACGTCTTCAGCGCGTTCTCCAGCTTGGCGGCGATCGCGGCGAACGGACCGTCAACGAGGTCGCCGTGCTGGCGGGCCGCATCGACGTCGTCCAGGACCGGCAGCAGGGAGTTCAGGACGCCGATGACGGCCATTTCCCCTGCCACCGCGCGGTCGCGTTCAACGCGCTTGCGGTAGTTGACGTACTCGGCCTGCAGGCGGAGGAGGTCATTCCTCAGCTCGGCGGCCTCTGCGGTTGTCCCTGCCGAACCAGCGCCCTGGGCCACGGACTCCGCAGCCGGCACCTCCACACCGTTCAGGATCTCCTCAGCCTGGGCGAGCGCATCGCCGTCGGAATCCTTGGCAGCGGCGGCGTGGCCGCCCTCGGGATGGCGGGCCTGCCCGGTCACCGGGTCAACCTTGCGGTTGTCCCGGATGACCGGCTCGTGGCTGTCGCCCCGCTGGTCCGTGTTCTCCTGGCCTGCGGAAGTGTGCTCTTCCTCGTTACCGTGATGGGGCATGGCTGCTACTTCTTCGCTTCGTCTTCGTCGATGATCTCGGCGTCGACAATGTCCTCATCGGAAGCAGAGCCTGCCTTGGCCCCTGCGGAAGCACCTTCAGCACCGGCAGCACCGGTGGCGCCGTCCGGGGAACCGGACTGGGCGTAGATGGCCTCGCCCAGCTTGCCCTGGGAAGCCTGCAGCTTCTCGAAGGCGGCCTTCACGGCAGCGTCGTCGGTACCTTCGAGTGCCTTCTTGAGGCTGTCGACGTCGGCCTGGACCTCGGTCTTGACCTCTTCAGGCAGCTTGTCGGCGTTGTCCGCGATGAGCTTGTCCACGGAGTAGGCGAGCTGCTCGGCAGTGTTGCGGGTGTCGGTTGCCTCGCGGCGGGCCTTGTCCTCGGCTGCGTGCTCCTCGGCGTCACGGACCATGCGGTCGATGTCTTCCTTGGAGAGCGCGGTGCCGCCGGTGATGGTCATGGACTGTTCCTTGCCGGTGCCCTTGTCCTTCGCGGAGACGTGGACAATACCGTTGGCGTCGATGTCGAAGGTGACCTCGATCTGCGGGATGCCACGCGGGGCCGGGGCGATGCCGGTCAGCTCGAACGTGCCCAGCGGCTTGTTGTCGCGGGTGAATTCGCGCTCACCCTGGAAGACCTGGATGGCCACCGACGGCTGGTTGTCGTCAGCGGTGGTGAAGGTCTCGGACCGCTTGGTGGGAATGGCGGTGTTGCGCTCGATCAGGTGCGTCATCACGCCACCCTTGGTTTCGATGCCGAGGGACAGCGGGGTGACATCGATCAGCAGGACGTCCTTGCGCTCACCCTTCAGGACACCTGCCTGGAGGGCTGCGCCAACGGCCACAACCTCGTCCGGGTTCACGCCCTTGTTCGGCTCCTTGCCGCCGGCGAGTTCCTTGACGAGCTCGTACACGGCGGGCATACGGGTGGAACCGCCCACCAGGACGATGTGGTCGATGTCGGAGAGCTTGATGCCGGCTTCCTTGATGACATCGTGGAACGGCTTCTTGGTGCGCTCCAGCAGGTCCTTGGTGAGGTCCTGGAACTTGGCGCGGGTCAGCTGCTCGTCCAGGTGGACCGGGCCGTCGGGGGTTACGGACAGGTACTGGAGGGAGACGTTGGTGCTGGTGGAGGAGGAGAGCTCCTTCTTGGCCTGCTCAGCTGCTTCACGGAGGCGCTGCAGGGCGATCTTGTCCTTGGACAGGTCGATGCCCTTGACCTTGAGCTGGTTCAGCAGGTAGTCAACAACGCGCTGGTCCCAGTCGTCGCCGCCGAGGCGGTTGTCACCGGCCGTGGCGCGGACCTGGATGGTGGAGAAGTTGTCCTCGTCCTTGCCGACTTCCAGCAGGGAGACGTCGAAGGTACCGCCGCCGAGGTCGAAGACCAGGATGAGTTCGTCTTCCTTGCCCTTGTCCAGGCCGTAGGCCAGTGCCGCGGCGGTGGGCTCGTTGACGATGCGCAGCACGTTCATGCCTGCGATTTCGCCGGCTTCCTTGGTTGCCTGGCGCTCGGCGTCGTTGAAGTACGCCGGGACGGTGATCACAGCGTCGGTGACCTTTTCACCCAGGTAGGACTCGGCGTCGTTCTTCAGCTTCATGAGGATACGCGCGGAAATTTCCTGCGGGGTGTACTTCTTGTCATCGATGGACTTGGTCCAGTCGGTGCCCATGTGGCGCTTGACCGAGGCGATGGTGCGCTCGATGTTGTTGACGGCCTGGCGCTTGGCGATCTCGCCCACCAGGACCTCGCCGGACTTGGAGAACGCAACGACGGACGGCGTGGTGCGGCCACCCTCGGCGTTGGCAATGACGGTGGGCTCGCCACCTTCGAGAACGGAGACGACGGAGTTGGTGGTTCCGAGGTCAATACCTACTGCACGTGACATGAGTTGCTTCCTTCTTTCCTTGGAAACTGGTTGGCGCCCACTGATTGAGCGTTCTGCACTCAACTTTACTCAGCGCACAGATGATGTCAATACGAAGTTGAGCGTACTACACTCAACTTGTGATCTGGGGCGGTCCGCACATGCCGCGACTCCCGCGCAATGGCGCGGTTCCCGGGTTTTAAACGCGGACGACGGCGGTTCCCCGTTTCGCTGCTGGAGAACCTGCCGCCGCGCTGCTTCTTGCTGCCGTGTTACCTGTCGCCGTCCGGGCGGCGCTCCTCGGCAGTGGTATTCACCTGTTCGTCGGTGAGCTCCTCACCGATCACATCCGCTTCACGGGCACGGCCGGCCGTGCCGGCGGCGCCGTAATCGCCGTCCTCATATTCGCCGTCTTCACGGTTCGCGGCGACGTCCCCCACAGTGCCGGCATCCCCGTAGTCGCCGTCCACATACTGTCCGCCTTCGCCTTCCAGTCCCGGCGCTGTACTGCCCTTGCGGGGCTGCTCATCGGCGTGATGTTCCGTCATGATGACTTCTCTCCCTTGAGGTTCCGCGTCCATACGGGCGCATTTGCAGTCTATCGAGCGGGTCTTTTAGCCAACAGGGCCGCGGCGCAGCGGCCTTCAGGGGGCACGTGCAATCCGGGGCACGGCACTGGCCGGGTCCGGGGTTTAGCGGTGGCCTGCACCCTCCACCACGCGCTCGGGGCTGCCGCCGGTTTCCCGCTGGATGGCCGCATCCAGTTCCGGCCGCCCCAGCTTGCCCGGCCACCAGATGCGGGGCCCGATGTCGTAGGCGAGCGCCGGAACCAGCAGCGACCGGACCAGGACGGTGTCCAGCAGCACCCCGAAGGCCACGATGAAGGCCAGCTGCACCAGGAACATGATCGGAATGACGCCCAGCGCGGCGAACGTGGCCGCAAGAACCACGCCGGCGGAGGTGATGACGCCGCCGGTGACGCCCAGCCCGCGAAGGATGCCGGGCCGGGTGCCGTGCTTGAGGGACTCCTCGCGGACCCTGCTCATCAGGAAGATGTTGTAGTCCACGCCCAGGGCAACCAGGAACACAAAACCGAACAGCGGGACTGTGGCATCCGCCCCCGGGAAGCCCAGGATGTTGTTGAAAACAAAGGCGGAGACGCCCATGGCCGCGGCGTAGGACAGCACCACCGAGAGCACCAGCAGCACCGGCGCCAGGATGGAGCGGAGCAGCAGCATCAGGATGAAGAGGATCACCACCAGGACCACCGGGATGATGATCACCAGGTCCCGCTGTGCGGTGGTATTGGTATCCAGCGCCGTCGCGGTTACGCCGCCCACCAGCGCTTCCGGGTCCACTGACTTGACGTCGGCGCGCAGCGCCTTGACCGCTTCCTCGGCTTCAAGGGAGTCCGCGGCGGAGTTGAGGGTGGCGTTGATGAGCACCTTCCCGTCGCGGACGTCAGGTGCGCCGGGAGCACCGGGGGCTCCGGTGATGGGCACGGAACCCCGGGCAAGGAGATAAGCCTCGCCCACGCCGTCGGCCGCTTTCACGGTGTCCAGTACTTCCTTTGCCTTGCCTTGGTCCGCAACCACGACGGCGGGGCTGCCGCTGCCGGCGTCGAAATGCCGCGCCAAGGCATCCTGGCCGTCAACGGCGTTGGATGCGGTGAGGATGACGTCGGTTTGTGGAACGCCGTTGGCCTTGAGCTGCAGGACGCCGGCCGAGGCAACCAGCAGCAGCAGGACGGAAGCGATCCACACCACGCGGGGCCGCCGGGAAACCAGGGACCCGGTGGCACGCCACAGGCCCTTCTGGCCTTCCAGACCGGTGACCAGCTCGGGTTCGCGCTGGTCCGCGGGGAGCAGCTTGGGACGGAAGGGCCAGAAGGCAGCCCGGCCCAGCAGTGCCATCAGGGCCGGGAGCAGCGTCAGCGCGGCAAACAGTGAACAGAGGATGCCGGCCGCTGCCACGGGACCCAGCGCCTTGTTGGAGTTGAGGTCGGAGAAGAGCAGGCACAGCAGGGCGATGATCACCGTTGCGCCGGAGGCCAGGATGGGCTCGAAGGACGCTTTCCACGCCGTCAGGACCGCGGCGGTTCGGTTGGTGGTGTGGGTCAGGGCTTCGCGGAACCGCGCCACGTACAGCAGGGCATAATCCGTGGCGGCGCCGATGACCAGGATGGACAGGATGCCCTGGCTCTGGCCGTTCAGCTGGATCCATCCGGCCTTTGCCATGCCGAACACCAGCAGGATGGCCGCACACAGCGCGAAGACGGACGTCAGGAGCACCATGACGGGCAGCAGGAGGGAGCGGTACACCACCAGCAGGATCACGAACACTGCGGCCAGGGCCACCAGCAGGAGGATTCCGTCGATCCCGGCGAAGGCGGCAGTGAGGTCCGCCGCGAGCCCGGCCGGGCCGGTCACGAAGGTCCGCATGCCCTCCGGGGCCGCGCCGGCAACGGTGTCCCGCAACTCCTGCACGGCTTCCTTGACCTCGGCCGAGGAATCGATCGGCGCGATGAACTGGACGGCTTTGCCGTCTTCGGAGGGGATGGGTCCAATGACCGCGCTGCCGAGTTGCAGTTCCTCGAGCTCCGCCCGCAGTCCTGCAACCTCCCCCAGCTGGGCCGGCGTGAAGGCCTCACTGCTTTCGATCACGATGACTCCCGGAACCTCATCCGAGTCACGGAACTTGGCCTGCCAGTCCTGCGCCTCGGTTGCTTCTGCACCTGCCGGAAGGAAGGAGGCCTGGTCGTTGGAGGAGACCTCTTCGAGCCGCCCGAATGTTGGCCCTCCGACGCCCGCCAGCGCCAGCCAGGTCAGCACCAGGATGACGGGAAGCAGCCAGCGCAACCAGAACGGGACACGTTCCGAACCTTTGGATGTGGTTCTCATTTTTTGCCTTCCAGGGGAGGGACGCGGGTAGGATTGATTCCATACTAGAGTATCTCCATCATAGAGATAAGTGCCTGGCTAACTTTTCTTGCTCCGGCCGGTACCTCCAGGCCGGCCGGGCTGGCGTAATATCCGTCAGGACGGCCAACGGCCAAGCACCGGTGCCGTGCACTGGTGCCCCGAATTCAGGAGGTGGACATGGCAGGCAATATCGGCCCGGCCTTGCAGGGGCCTCCTTCCGGTCCGCCCGCGGGGCCGCACCCGCTGGTCCTGCTCCTGCAGGAGTTCACACTGGAGGCCAACCGGTATGTGGATACAGCAGGCGGGCGGAAGGACATGCACCGCACGGACCTCAATGCCCTGGCCGCGATCATGCGCCACACGGCGAAGGGAAACGTGGTCACGCCCGGGCTCCTGCGCAAGGAACTGCACCTGAGCTCCCCCGCGACAACCGCCCTGATCGACCGGCTGGACCATTCGGGGCACGTGACCCGCGAGCGGCACGGCTCGGACCGCCGGCAGGTCCAGCTGAAGATGACGCCCAAGGCCTACCAGGACGGCGGCGCCATCTTCGCCCCGCTGGCGCGCCACATGGGAGCTGCCATGGCCGATTTCACTCCGGCGGAACTGGAGACTGTCAGCAGGTTCATGGCCGCCATGGTGGAAGCCACGGTGGCTGCGCGGGAAGATTCGTCCGCAGGCCAGCCGGACACAGCCGCCCCACCCAACTAGGTAGCGCTAAGTGTCGTTTTGAGGGGCCAAAACGACACTTAGCGCTACCTAGTTGGGGGTAGCGTTTGGTTATGAGCGCGCAGCAGCCTGAAGACGACGTTTATACACACGGCCACCACGAATCGGTGGTCCGCGCCCATGCCGCCAGGACAGCCCAGAATTCGGCAGCGTTCGTCCTGCCGCACCTCACGCCGGGCTGCAACGTGCTCGACGTCGGCTGCGGCCCGGGCACCATCACATGCGACTTTGCCGTCCTGGTGGCTCCGGGAAAGGTGACTGGCCTGGACCGGTCACCGGACATCATCGCCCAGGCCAAGGCCCTCGCCATGGAGCGGGAGGTGCCGAACGTCGAGTTCGTGGCCGGCAATATCTACGACCTGGACTTCGAGGACGAGACGTTCGACGTCGTCCATGCCCATCAGGTGCTCCAGCACCTCACGGACCCAGTGGAGGCCCTGCGTGAGATGCGGCGGGTGGCCAAGCCCGGCGGGATCGTTGCCGTGCGCGACGCCGACTTCCACGGCATGAGCTGGTACCCCGCCATTCCGGAGCTCGACGAATGGATGGAGCTGTACCAGCGCATCGCCCGCAGGAACGGGGCCGAACCCGACGCCGGGCGGCGGCTTGTCAGCTGGGCGCAGGCTGCAGGCTTCACCGACGTCGCGCCCTCCAGCAGCAACTGGCTCTATGCCACCGGCCAGCAGCGCCGGTGGCAGGCCCGCGTCTGGGGCGAACGCGTGCTGCACTCGGCCTTCGCGGAGCAGGCACTGGAGTATGGCTTCGCCAACCCGGCGGACCTGGCAAGGATTTCCGCGGGCTGGCACCGCTGGGGATCCACCGACGACGGCTGGTTCCTGATCCCCAATGGCGAGGTGATCGCCCGGGCGTAGGGCCCGCCCCTCCGCCACGCCGCGGCGGGCACACGTAGGATTGACTGGTGCAATTCTCCCTTTGGCTCGCGCTGGCGGGCGCCGGCGTCCTGATCAGCTTCACCCCCGGCGCCGGAGCCATCAACACCATGAGCAACTCGCTGAATGCCGGGTTCCGGCGCTCCATGTGGGGAATCCTTGGCCAGCAGGCAGCACTGGTGATCCACGTGGTGATCGTTGCCCTCGGCGTGGGGGTGCTCGTTGCCAGCTCGCCCATCGCCTTCAACGTGATCCGCTATTCGGGCGCGGCCTACCTGGTGTACCTGGGCATCCGGCAGTTCCTCAGCAAGCCGGACCTTGGGCAGGAGAAGATTGCCGGCCTTCGGAACGAGCCCGCCTGGTCCATCTTCCGGCGCGGATTCTGGGTAAATCTCCTGAACCCGAAGGCCATCATCTTCTTCCTCGCCTTCATGCCCCAGTTCATCCGGCCGGAGCAGCCCCTCCTGGCGCAGTACGCAGTACTGACGGCAACCATCGTTGCCATTGACATCCTGGTAATGTGGTTCTTCTTCGCCGCCGCGGCCAGGTCCTTTGAGCGTTTCACCCACAGCGCCCGCGGCCAACTTGTCCTCAACCGGGCCTTCGGGGTGCTGTTTGTGGCCGTGGGCATCCTGCTGGCCTTCCTCCACTGACGACGCAGCGCGCTCCGGCCGCCCCACGGAAGAGCATGTGACCGAAAGTCCAGAATCTTTACAAACCAGTCAAGCATTGTGAATCACGCGCTAGCCAACAGGGGCAAATAGCGCGCATGCTTAGCATCATGAACTCACCGTCGAGCCCATACCGCGTGATCGCCGTCTGCACCGGGAACATCTGCCGGTCCCCCATGGCCGAGCTGATGCTCGCCGCGGCGCTGGAACACACAGGGCTGGGCGGTTTGGTTACGGTGGACTCCGCGGGCACAACGGGATACGAGGCCGGACGGCCCATCGACCCGAGGGCGGCCAGGCGGCTGGCAGCGGCACAACTTACCTCCAGCCGGCACATTGCCCGCCAGTGGCAGCCGGAATGGTTCCGCGAACGGGACCTGATCCTGGCGCTGGACATCGACCACCACGCCTGGTTGAGCGAGTCCGCCCCGGACCAGGAGTCCCGGGACAAGATCCGGATGCTGCGCAGCTTCGATCCGCAGCTGGCAGAAAAAGACCTTCTCGACCAGGGAATCGAAGACCCCTGGTACGGCGGCCACGCCGACTTCGACACCGTCTGGCATCAGGTACACGCCGCACTTCCCGGACTGCTGGATTACATCAAAGTGGCCGCGGTCCGGAACGCCGAGCTCCAGCGCCAGGCTTAGGCAGGCAGCAGAACGGGACAGCCAGGCGGAGCGAAGGCACGACGGCAGCAGGCGGCCGTCAAGGCTAACCGCCCATTTGTAGTTGCGAACGATTCTCAACTACATTGATGGCATGAACCTCACCGTCATCAGTTCCCTTGATGCACTCTGCCGGCAGCAGGCGTGCGAAGACCTTGCGGCAGCCCATCCGGGCAGCCTGGTGGTCCTTCATGACCTCATGGAGGACGGACTCGTGGTCCGGCGAATATTCAGTGGCCGGATCCTCCTGGAACGCGAGGAGACAATGCTGGAACACGGTTGCCTCAGCTGCGCCGTCCGGCTGGACCTTGTCCCGAGCATCGACCGGCTGCTCGAAAACACGAAGGGGGCCATCATCATTGGCCTGCCGCCTGCCGTCCCTGCATCAGCCGCGGTGTCCGCACTGCGGCGCGGCCTCACCCGCGCAGCACCCGTGGGTACGGTAATCCTCGCGTGTTCCCCGGATGCCCTGGAGGACCACATCTGGGATTCCCACACCTTGTTTGAATCCGGCTTCACTCCCGCACCGGAAGACGAGCGGACGCCGGGCGAATTCCTGGTGGGCGAACTCGCCTTCGCGGACACCGTGTTGCTCACCGAGCCGGACATTGTGCCGCCCGACCCGCCGGGCCGCGAGCGCGGGCTGCACCTGCTCCGTGAACTCGCTCCGCACGCGGAGGTAGCCCGTGATGCGGCAGCAGTCAGGCAGGGACTGCACCGCTACGCCGACGCGGTGGCCAGGACAGCACCCGGAAACGCCCAACCGCCCGGTCCCCCGGCCCGCAGCATGGAGTCGCCGTTTGCCACAGTGTTCCACCGCATCGAGCGGCCGCTGCACCCCGGACGGTTCCGGGACGCACTGGCAACCCTGGCAGAAGGATGCTGCCTCCTGCGCGGCCAGCTGTGGATAGCGTCCGCACCGGCCTGCCGGATAGCGATCCAGGGCATCGGCCCCCGCGTGTGGCTGGAGAACCTCGGCGCCTGGCCGGAGGGCCACGCCGCACCCGGGGCGGGAAGCCAGCCGGCCGGCCACGGCGCCCCGGCCGCCTCCGTCATAGCAGCGACGGGCGAGGACCTTGATGCCGCGGAACTCGGGAACCTGCTGATGTCCTGCCAGCTCACCGATGAAGAACTGGCATTGCACCACCACCAAACAAGGAGCACAGCATGAAGGTACGGAATTCACTCCGCGCACTGAAAAAGATCCCCGGCGCGCAGGTTGTCCGGCGGCGCGGGAGGACCTTCGTCATCAACAGGAAGAACCCCCGGATGAAAGCGCGGCAGGGATGACGGTACGCTCTAATTCATGAGCCCAGCCCCCGTCATCATTGCCATCGACGGGCGCTCGGGCGCTGGAAAGACCACCCTCGCCGTTGAACTGGCGGCGCGGCTGCGGGCCCACCACAGGGTGTCGCTGTTCCACCTCGAGGACATTTATCCCGGCTGGAACGGCCTCATGGTCGGCATTGACCGCTACGTCGCCACGGTTCTGGAGCCCCTGTGCCGTGGCGACGCCGCCACCTGGACCAGCTGGGACTGGCAGAACCATTACGACGGCGACTCCCGGGTCACGCTGCCGGCCGAGATTGTCATCGTTGAGGGAGTGGGCGCCGCCGCGGCCGCGGCCCGGCGCCTGCTCAGCGCCGTCATCTGGGCGGACTCACCGGAGGAGGTCCGCCGCACCCGGGCGCTGGACCGCGACGGCGGCACCTACGAACCCTACTGGGACCAGTGGGCTGCGCAGGAGGAGGAATGGCTGCGCACCGACGACGTGCCGCAGCACGCCGACGTCCGGGTACTGAACCGCGCCGACGGATCCGCCCCGGCGGACGTCCTGCAGCTCCTGCCGTATCTCCCCGCCCTGGCCCCGGCGCTGTCCCCCGAGCTTTCGGCGCGCCGTGGCCTCAGCATCCGCACCGAACAGCTGGACACCAGGCCGGATCCAGCAGCGCTGTTCAATTCCCTCTACGGCACCTCGGCCAACGCCGTCTGGCTCGACTCATCGAATGCGGGCCAGGCCGGTGACCAGGCAGGGTCCGAGGCCGCCGGGCGGAGCCGCTTCAGCATCATGGCGGACGACGCCGGCACACACGGCCAGTCCATGACGCACCGTTCCGGACAAAGCGAGCTAAGGGCAGGCTGCGCCACCGCCACGGTGGCGCGCCCCTTCTTCCGCTGGCTGGACACCGTCTGGGGCAACCCGGCAGTCAGCACCCCCGACGGCTACCCCGGTGAGTTCACCCTTGGCTGGCTGGGATGCCTGGGCTACGAACTCAAGCGGGAAACCGGCGGATCCGATCATTCCGCGCCCACGCCTGATGCTTCGCTGATCTTCGCAGGCAGGGCGGTTGTCCTGGACCATGCGGAAGGCACGGCCTGGCTCCTGGCTCTCGACGCCCCGGATGCCGACGAGTGGCTGGAAGGCGCGCGCGCCGCCGTCGAAGCAGCGTCCGGCCCCGCCGCGCAGGCGGCCGTGGCAGCCCGGGCCGGCGGCAGCAACGGCGTCGTACTTCCGGAAGCGCCCACATTCCAAAGCCGTGATACAGCCAAGCAGTACCGGGAGAAGATCGCTGCCGCCCAGCACGAAATCGCCGAGGGAAACACCTACGAGGTCTGCCTGACCACCACTCTGTCAGCGAAAGTTCCGGCGGCCACGCTGGACCCGTGGCAGGCATACCTGGCCCTGCGCCGGAGGAATCCGGCCCCTTTCGCCAGCTACCTGATGTTCGGCGGACTCACGGTGGCCAGCACCTCGCCTGAGCGGTTCCTGAAGATCGCCTCCGACGGCGGCATGCGCGCCGAGCCCATCAAGGGCACCCGCCGCCGGGCTGCCGACCCGCAGGAGGACGCGCAGCTTCGCACGGACCTGGCGTCGTCGCTGAAGGACCGCGCCGAGAACATCATGATCGTGGACCTGTTGCGGAACGACCTGAGCCATTTCGCGGTCCCGGGCTCCGTCACGGTCAGCAGGCTCTGCGCCATCGAGAGCTACGCCACGGTGCACCAGATGGTGAGCACGATCGATGCGCAGCTGCAGCGGGGATCCTCCCGGGCCGAAGCCGTGGCCGCCTGCTTCCCGGCGGGCTCGATGACCGGCGCCCCCAAGATCAGCACCATGGCCATCCTGGACCGGCTCGAAGGTGGCGGGCGCGGGCTCTACTCCGGCGCCATCGGCTACTTCTCGCTGAACGGCGCCACGGACCTCGCCGTCGCCATCCGGACCCTGGTGATCGACGCCGGCGGCGACGGAACGGCGGAACTGACGCTCGGCGTCGGGGGCGCCATCACCGCGGATTCAGATCCGGAGGACGAATACGAGGAAATCCGCACCAAGGCGTTCGGCGTCCTCTCCACCCTGGGAGCGGACTTCCCGGACGACTGACCCCCGGAGTTTTTACTGGACTGTGGCGGTCAGCCTCGCCACGTTGTCCACGTAGCGGGCCGCCAGGGGCCGGTTGATCCAGTCCGCCAGTTTCAGCTCGTGGGAGATGTCCCGGTAGGTGTCCTCCACCGCACGCATCTTGGTGACGATGTCCTCTCCCAGCAGCATCACGGACACCTCAAGGTTCAGGGAGAAGGAACGCATGTCCATGTTGCTGGAGCCCAGCACCGCCACCTCGTCGTCGATGGTGAAGTGCTTGGCGTGGAGCACGAACGGGGCCTTGTACAAGTAGATCCGGACGCCGGCCTCCAGCAGGGCCTCGTAATAGGACCGCTGGGCGTGGTGGACCAGGAACTGGTCGCCCTTCTCGGAGACGAACAGCTCCACGTCCACACCGCGCTGGGCAGCGGTGGTGATGGCGTAGAGCAGGGAATCATCCGGGACGAAGTACGGGCTGCAGATCGATATCCGGTGCTGGGCGGAGTAGATGAGCGTGTTGAAAAGCCGCAGGTTGTTCTCGGTGATGAACCCCGGGCCGCTCGGCACCACCTGTGCCGTCACGTTCCCGGGGTGCGGGTTGGACGGGAGCTGCAGCTGGTGCTCCAGGGATTCGTCGGTTTCGCTGAGCCAGTCGGTGGCAAAGACGACATTCAATGTGGTCACAATGGGCCCGTGCAGGCGCGCCATGAGCTCCACCCATTCGCGGCCCGCCTTGCGGTGCCGGGGGTTGTTGTAGGAGGGCTCGATCAGGTTCTGCGAGCCGGTGAAGGCAACCTCGCCGTCGATCACCATGATTTTGCGGTGATTCCGCAGGTCAGGCCTGCGCCACTGGCCATGGATGGGCAGGAGCGGAAGCATGCGCTTCCACTGGATCTTGCCCGCGCGGAGCCGCTTCAGGAGCTTCCGGTAGCCCTGGACCCGCAGGGTCCCGATGTGGTCGAACAGCACGCGGACTTCGACGCCGCGCTCGGCTGCCTCCTCCAGCGCGGTGAGGAGGTCGTCGGTGATGTGGTCCGTGCTCATGATGTAGAACTCGGCGTTGATAAACTCTTTCGCCTTGCGCACGGCCTCCGTCATCTGCAGGATCGAGTCCGGATAGCCGGGAATCAGGTCAACGGAGTTGCCGTCCACCATGGGCAGGGACCCGAGCCGACGGTTCAGTTCCGCGGCGGACTTCACCCACTCCGGTCCGGGGTAGTCGCTTTCGACGTCGGAAAGCGAAGAGATCCCGGCCCGCACCCGGTCGTTGACCCGCTGCTGCTGCGCCCGCCGGCGGCTGGACAGCTTGAAGTTGCCGAACAGCAGGAACAGCAGGATGCCCACGAACGGCACAAAGAAAATGCCCAGCAGCCACGCCATCGCCGTGGTGGGACGCCTGTTGCCCGGAATGATGCCCACAGCCAGCACCCTGATCAGGAGGTCGGCGACGCCCAGCAGCACCACCACCCACATTGGCGCGGTGCCGGCAAGCGAGAATGGCCACAACACGAAATAAACCCCCGGAGGATGGGCTCCCGGCGGACCGTTTCCAGCCAGGGCACTCTGCCCAGCTTATCCGTGCGGCGCCGCACTAAGCTGGAGCCATGACCTCTCCAGCTTCCGTGGTTCTCGTTTTCCTCGACCCCGCGTTCCCGGACGGCCGGCTCGCCGATGCCTCCAAGCCCCAGCTCCTGGTCACGGACCAGGGCGCCACCCGCGGGGACGGGATCTTCGAAACCATGCTGGCGGTAGGCGGCAACGTGCGGAAGGTCCAGGCCCACCTGGACCGCCTGGCCCGCTCCGCGGACGCCCTTGACCTGGTTATCCCGCCGGAGGACGAGTGGCGCAGGGCCATCGGGACTGCACTGAGCGAGTACCGGTCCGAGTATCCGCCTGCCTCCGCCGCCGAGGACGAACTCGTGGTCAAACTGGTGGTGACCCGCGGTGTGGAGGGAGCCGCCGCGCCCACCGCCTGGGTCCAGGTGTCCCCCACGGGGGCGTTGGCGCGCCGCCAGCGGGAGACGGGAATCGACGTCATCCTCCTTGACCGGGGCTACGACAGCGACGCCGCCGAGCGCGCCCCCTGGCTGCTGCTCGGCGCGAAGACGCTGTCCTACGCCGTCAACATGGCCGCTTTGCGCCATGCCCATAAACAGGGCGCGGACGACGTCATCTTCATCTCCTCCGACGGCCGGGTACTGGAAGGGCCCACCTCCACCGTGCTGCTGGCCCACGCAGGAACGTCCGACGACGGCACTTCCGTCAAGCGCCTCATCACGCCCCAGCTGGACAGCGGCATCCTGCCGGGCACGTCGCAGGGCGCGCTGTTCACCGCGGCGAAGGCTGCGGGCTGGGAACTGGGCTACGGCCCGCTTGAGCCGCAGGACCTGCTGGATGCCGACGCGGTGTGGCTGATCTCCAGCGTCCGTTTGCTGGCGCCGGTCAACCGGATCGACGGCAAGGAAATCGGCACGCCCTCCGTCCAGAAGGAGCTGACCGCCGAACTGAACGAGTTGTTCGCGGGCATCCAGTAAACGGTCCTGTGATTCCGGCCTTTGCGCTCTAGGTTCGGCGGGGGCAGTGGCCGTAAGGTTTGGTTCATGGACTCGCAGACGCAGCCGAATGACAACCTGACCTTTGACGAATGCTGGGAACTCCTGGCCAATGACACTGTCGGCCGCCTTGCACTGGTGGTTGACGGCCACCCCGAGATCTTTCCAATCAACTACGTGGTGCACCGCCGCAGCATCGCGTTCCGTACGGCCGGCGTCACCAAGCTGTGGAGTGCCCTGACAGAGAGGCCTGCCGCCCTGGAGATCGACGGCTACGATCCCCATACCGAAGAGGCCTGGAGCGTGGTGCTGCGCGGCGATACGGCGATCATCGAGGACCAGGCGGACAAGGACGCCGTGGACAGCCTGGGGCTGGAGCCATGGCAGCCGGGAGAAAAGGCAAACTACATCCGGCTGACAGCCCGTGCTTTGACCGGCCGCCGTTTCAAGGTGAACCGGCCGGACGTCTGGGCCACGCGGCAGCAGGACAAGCGGCGGGCCTCTTTCGAATAACCCGGCCGGAATGCCTGTCCGGCCAGGCTAGCCGGTTGGCTCTGCGTCCTGAAGGGACAGTTGGGCTTCAAGGCCGGAGAGCAGGATGCTTAGCCCCTGGTCAAGTTCCGCGGATCCTTCGTAGTCCGCCAGGGCGGGGGCCAGCGCACGCAGCCGCGGGAACTCCTTGGCAGGCAACCGGTGCAGTCCCAGCCGCAGCAGCACTTCGTTTTCCTCCGGGTCCACAACGAATTCCTGCAGCTCGTTCAGGATGTGGCCGTAGAGGAAGCCGTAGTAGGCGCGGTAGACGTGGAGGGCGTCCGACGGGCTGAACCCTGCCCCAATCAGCAGGGACAGGATCTGCTCGAGGGGACGCAGCGTGCCCAGCGGCCGCAGCCCCAGCGGGGTGGAGAGCGGCCTGGTCACGAGCAGCGGCACCACATTGGGGTGCTGGAGCGCAAGGCTCCGAAGGTCGTGTGCGATGCGGCGCAGCTGGGCTTTCCAATCGGGATCGTCGGGGTGGATGGTGAGTTCGTTAAGCACCAGTTCGGTGACGCCGTCCAGCAGCGCGGCGCGGTTCTCCGCATAGCGGTAGAGGCTCATCGGATCCCGGCCCAGTTCCTGGCCAAGGCGGCGCATGGTCAGCGCCTCCAAGCCTTCCGCGTCAACAACTTCGAGCGCCTTGGTCAGCACCAGCTCCCTGCTCAGCTTTTGCTTTTGGGCCGGCCCGGTGGGGGACTGGACTTTCGGGGAAGCCATGATTTCCGTCCTGGAAGGCGGCAAGCCCTTTACCCGGATAGGTAATCCATTCGCTTGCCGAATCCGTTGTCTACGAGTAAAGTCTACATTGTAGATGCGGCAGTGACACCGCCCTGTAGCCCCTGGTTTCAACTAGTAGCCCCCGGTTTCAACTAGTTCTTGATTTCCGCGGGCTTCATCAACACTCCATGCCCCGTGCACGGCATTGAGGTTCGCTGCTGTAGCCGAACGGCGGCACCACCGCACTTAGCGAAGGGAAGCCGTCATGGCGCATTCGCAGTTCGATCTCTTTCTAAAAGAAGCCACCTACATTGACCAGGCCTCGGACGCCACCCTCGACCGTGACCGCCTTTACGGCCTGTACACCAGCTGGTGCTTCATCAACCAGCAGAAGCCCGGCCTGGAGTCCAATTTCTGGATAGCCATGAATTGCCGCATCAGGCACGGCCGCAAGGGGCTGCGCATGAAAGGCCCCGCCGCTGCCGACTACATCCTGGCAAGCTACCCGGGCCTCGTCTAAGCAACGGCATCAAAACGAATACGGCGTGGACCACGTGCCTGGGGGCACAGGGTCCACGCCGTTCCTCTTTAAGCGCGCTTAGGCGCGCTCCCTGCTACTGCATCAATTGATCCTGCCGCTCCCGCGGGTCCCACCCCCGGACACCCAAGGAGGAGCCGCCGTCGTACTTTAGGTGAAGGTGCCGGACGGCACTGGGCTCCACTGCGGCGCCCGGCCTACTTCAGTTACGCAACATGACGACGACGGCGGTGCGGCCGCGGGCGGCAAGTGTTACGTTTTTGGGGAGTAATGAGTACCGGCGCCAAGCCCTGACTGGCCGGTCGGCAACCCTCCTTTCGCGGCGGGGTGCCTCAGGTGAACACTCGGCATATCGACCCATTCGAGCTGCAAGCGTGAGAGAAGGAGATCGTCGTGTCTGACGCACCTGCCCCTGAAGAGAAACTGTCGTACCGCCTCATCAGCGGGCCGGATGACCGCGCCTTTTGCGAGCGGATCTCCGCCGCGCTGGCGGAAGGCTATGTCCTCCATGGCAGCCCGGCGGCAACCTTCAACGGCAGCAGTGTGATCGTGGCGCAGGCGGTAGTCCTGCCGGCAGCCATCGCTTCCGCGGACGCTGCCGTGGCAGATGCCGTTGACGACCTCGAGTCCTCCGGCGATGACCTTGACTTCGGCGGCGAGGGCCACGCATGAGCTACGCCGGAGACCTGACCCCGCAGGAGGCCTGGGAAAAACTTGAGCAGGGCGCCATCCTGGTGGATGTGCGCACGGAGGGCGAATGGGCCCACATCGGCATTCCCGACACCAAGGCCACCGAGAACGATCCGCTGTTCATCCAGTGGACCTTCCCGGGCGGAATCCCCAACCCCGACTTCATCACCGACCTTAGCCAACAGGCGCCCGAGGACAAGTCAACCGAACTGGTGTTCCTGTGCCGTTCCGGCCAGCGTTCCATCGCGGCCGCTATCGCCGCCACGCAGGCCGGCTTCACCTCCTACAACGTCCTGGAGGGCTTTGAGGGTGAACCGGACCGTTATGGAGAACGTACCGTCAACGGCTGGAAGAACCGCGGCCTGCCGACCAACCTGGGAAAGAACTAAGTGACCTTCAACGAAGACGCCGCCGGCTGGAGCCCCGACACCCAGGCCGTCCGCGGCGGGCTGGACCGCACCAACTTCCAGGAGACCAGCGAGGCTGTCTTCCTGAACTCCGGTTTCGTGTACGAATCCGCCGCTGCTGCTGAGCGGGCCTTTACGGGCGAGGACGAACGCTTTGTCTACTCGCGCTACGGCAACCCGTCCGTGGCCACGTTCCAGGAACGGCTCCGCCTGCTTGAGGGGACCGAGGCGTGCTTCGCGACGGCGTCCGGCATGTCCGCGGTTTTCACCGCCCTGGGTGCGCTGCTGGCGGCCGGGGACCGGGTGGTTGCCGCCCGCTCACTCTTCGGCTCGTGCTTTGTGATCCTGAACGAAATCCTGCCGCGCTGGGGCGTGGAGACCGTCTTCGTGGACGGCCCTGACCTGGAGCAGTGGCGTGAAGCGCTCTCCGAGCCCACCACCGCCGTCTTCTTCGAATCGCCGTCCAATCCCATGCAGGAGATCGTGGACATTGCTGCGGTCAGCGACCTGGCGCACGCTGCCGGGGCGACCGTCGTCGTCGACAACGTTTTTGCCACCCCCCTGCTGCAGCGGTGCGGGCAGTTCGGCGCCGATGTGATTGTCTACTCGGGCACCAAGCACATCGACGGCCAGGGCCGGGTGCTTGGTGGCGCCATCCTGGGTACCAAGGAGTTCATTGACGGGCCGGTGAAGCAGCTCATGCGCCACACCGGACCAGCACTGTCCGCGTTCAACGCCTGGGTCCTGACCAAGGGCCTCGAGACCATGGCGCTGCGCGTCAACCACTCCTCGGCGTCAGCCCTGCGCCTCGCGGAATGGCTGGAGGAACAGCCTGCCGTCAGCTGGGTGAAGTACCCGCTCCTGAAATCGCACCCGCAGTACGAGCTGGCCGTAAAGCAGATGAGCGCCGGCGGCACTGTCCTCACCTTGGAACTCGCCCCCTCCGGCGGCCGCTCGGGCAAGGACGCGGCGTTTGCGCTGCTGGACGGCCTGCGGATCATCGACATCTCCAACAACCTTGGCGATGCCAAGTCGCTCATCACCCACCCGGCCACCACCACGCACCGCGCGATGGGACCCGAGGGCCGGGCCGCCATTGGGCTGAGCGACGGCGTGGTGCGGCTTTCGGTGGGGCTGGAGGACGTGGACGACCTGATTGGCGACCTGGAGCAGGCACTTAAGCAGATCTAGCGCTCCGGCCGCGGCACCCGGGGCCATGGCCTCAAGGATTCTGCAGGGAAAGGCGGACGGCCACTTCGTCGCCGTCGCTAATCTCGGCCTTGGCCCTGATGTCCTTCTTGACGGGCAAGAGGTATGTGCCGGTCCTGGTATCCGCGAAGAGCGAGGTTTGCCACGCGTGGCCGGCAATCTCCGCCGCCACTTTGACCGAACCGAAAGCTTTGCTGTGGCCGGAACTGCGCGCGCGGATATCGTCCGCGACGTCCGCCGGCAGGGTCAGGAAATGCCAACCGGCTTCCCCGGGATAGCGCCACAGGCCTGCTTTGAAGGAATACGACGCCGCCACGCGCTGAGTATGGCACGGGACGTTGGCAGGACGCCACAGCTTGCCGCACTTGCGGCCGGCGTCTTTTGTCCCGGAAGGCGAGGGCACCGCTTCCTCGAACAGGTGGCACAAAAAACTTCAAGAGTACTTTCCGGAAGGCCGTCGTAGGGCCTAATAATGTCGGACCCCCTCGCGATGATGGGGGTATGGAATCGAACGCGGCGGTGGTGCAGGGGGAGGAAGCGGTTGACGCTTCTGTCGCGGCGTTTATGGCTGCGCTGGCTGGCGGAGGCCTTGCCGCGGGCGGGCCCGCCGCTTCCGGTCGCCGTGGCCGTGGCGGGGGCGTTGATGATCCGTTGCAGCGGGTTGCTGATGCGGCGTTGGATGTCCTGGGTGGGGTGGCGCGGTCGGAAGCGAAGTTGGCGGCGGTGAAGGCAGTGGCCGCGGCGGCCCTTGCCGGGGCGACGAAGGCGATGAATCCTCCGCCCGGGTCCCCTCACGAGGCCACGGCGCAGGACCGGAGCCTGGTGGCCGAGGTCGGGTGTGCACTGGCCATCGGTGACCGGGCCGCCGGTGCTTTGCTCGCTGAAGCCCATGCCTTGACCGCGTCGCTGCCCCGGACCCTGGCCGCCCTGCAGGGCGGGACGATTTCCTGGGCGCATGCCCGGACCATGGTGGACCAGACCGTCGGCCTTGGCCCGGCCGCGGCGGCGGCCCTGGAGGCCCATTTCCTGGACCCGGACGCCCCGGGGGCGGTCCGCGGGTGCCCTGTGGGGGAGATGCCCGCGTACCGGTTCAGGGCCAAGGCCCGGGGGTGGCGGGAACGGCACCATCCGGAGAGCCTGGCGAAGCGGCACGCCAAGTCCCTGGCGGACCGGCGGGTGGAGTACTGGCCGGATAACGACGCGATGGCCTGGGTGGCCGCCTACCTGCCCGCGGACCAGGCGTCCGCGGTCTGGAACCGGCTGACCGCCATTTCCCGGGGATGCAGGGCCCGGACGAGGCCCGCACCCTGACCCAGCTCAGGGCCGACAATTTCGCCGAGGCGCTCCTGGGCGGCGGGAACATCTCCCGGGTTACCGGACACAGCGAGGCAACCAGTGCCGGGCACGGTGAGGCGGGAAGTTCCCGCGGCGGGGAGGTGGCAGGTCCCGGCCCGTCGTCGTCGATTCGGCCGCAGGTGCTGGTCACCGTGCCCGTGTTTTCCCTGATGGGCTTGACGGACGAGCCGGCGGTCCTGGACGGGGCCGGCCCCATCCCCGCCTCGATGGCACGGGACCTCGTCGCCGACGGTGCCAGCTCCTTCTACCGGGTGCTGGTGGACCCGCGGGACGGGGCGCCGCTGGAAATCGGCCGCACCAGCTACCGGGTGACCAAAGCCATGCGGAACTGGCTCAGGCTGCGGGACGGCAAATGCCCCTTCCCCGGCTGCAACAACCCCTCCCTCGACAACGAAGCCGACCACCTCCTCGCCTGGCACAACGGCGGCACCACCGGAGTCTCGAACCTCGGACAGCCCTGCCCGAAACACCACAAACTCCGCCACACCAGCGGCTGGAAACCCACCCCCGCCACCACAACCGCACCACCCGGCTGGACCTCACCCACCGGCCGCCACTACACAAGCGAACACCAAGACTGGGAACCACCCCACTGGCCGGACTGGAATGCGGGACTACGGAACGCATCTTCAGCGGCTAGGCCGAAGGGTCAGGACTTGTACGTGCCCGAGTACTTCAGCTTGCCGGGATGCCGTGAGTTACCTGCGTACTTCAACATGCCCGACGACTTTGAGGTACCTGCGTGCTTTGCACTGCCGGAAGAGTTTGACCTGGTGAAGGACCTGGACCTCCCGGATTTCGATGTGCCCGAAGACCCTGGCCCTTCCGAAGACGAACTGCCGAAGGACCCGTTTCCGGAATGGCACCTCTGGCTCAGCGAATTCGTCTCGGTCCCCTAACCTGCGCCTTTCTGCCCCCAAACCACTGCCCGCTAGGACTGCCTGACGCGCAGCAGTTCGGGGGCCTCGTCCACCTTTGAAAGATCCAGTCCGCCGCGCATGGTCACGTCGACTGCATGCTTTACCACTGCATCGAAGCCGAGGTCCCCGCCTTGCGACGAGGACAGGACCTTGTCCCGGACCCGCCGCTGTTCGGCAGCTCCTGTTCCGCGCGCAATGATGTCTTCCACCCCTTGCCGGGCCAGGGCAAGTTCACCCTGTTCCTGCAGTACCGGGGCAAGGTAGTCCACCAGTGAGCGCACCACGTCAGCGGCCCTCGCCGGGCGGAATGTGCCAAAGTCGAGCAGCTCCCCGCTGAGGCCCGCACTGCTCGCCTGCCAGGACGCCATGCGCAAAAGCACCGTTGGCACGGGGGCAGGATCGACGCCGTCCTGCCACTCGCGGCTCGCAGTCTCCACCAAGGCGCGGACCAGGACAGCTATAAGTGCGGCGTCCTCAGCACGGAGGCAGACATCGGCTACGCGGACCTCCACCGTGGGATGGTTGCGGGAGAGCCGGGCGTCGAAATACAACATGCCCTCATCCAGCATGACCCCGCTGTCCAGGAGCCGCGTGACCACCCGCCGGTACGCGGAGTACGTGCCATAGATGCCCGTGGGCCCGGCCGTCGGCCAACGGTTCCAGGCCTGGGTCCGGTAGCTCTCAAAGCCGGTCTGGATGCCGTTCCAGAAGGGGGAATTGGCACTCAAGGCGGTAAGGACGGCGAGCTTGTCCCGGATGCGGTCCAGGACAGCCACGCCTTCGTCGTGCGACTCAATGTAGGTATGGACATGGAAGCCGCACGTCAGCTGCTCCTGGGCAGTCAGGCCAAAGCGCTCAAGCATCCGCGCGTAGCGGGGATCCGGAGTGGTGTGGCTGGCCAAGCCCAGCGGCGAGGTGGCCAGGGCGGCCACCCGTGCGTGGTTTTTCTTGGCAGCCTTATCTGCCAGTGCCCGCCCGGCCCGGATCTGTTCCAGGAGCTCACGGTACTCCAGGCAGGGCCGCGTCTGGGTTTCGATCTGTTCCAGCTTGAGCTCGGCACTCAGGCCCATCTCGTCGTCGTAAACGGTTTTGTCTTCCGTCTCCAGGAGGCGGGGGGCATCCGGCGAGTCGTCGGCGGCCATTCGGCGGCCGGACAGCAGCGCATCCGCCAGGGCAAGCGGCTCCCCGCTCTCCGGATCAACGATCAGGAGCTCTTCCTCGACGCCGAAAGTTCGCATACCGACATTCTCCGACAACAGGGACGAAATTGAGGGTCAACAGCACTTCATGACGAAGCGTGAATGGTTAGTCCTGGAAGTACTCCACTTTCGCCCCGATGGTATTAAGCCGTTCCGCCAGGTCTTCGTAGCCACGCTCAATGACATAGATGTTCCGCAGCTCGGACACTCCCCGCGCGGCAAGCATTGCCAACAGCAGGCACGCTGCCGGGCGGAGCGCGGGCGGACAGCCAACCTCCGCGGCGCGCCACTTGGTGGGCCCGTTGACGTAGATCCGGTGCGGATCAAGGAGCTGCACCTGGGCGCCCAACCGGTTCAGCTCGGTCAGGTAGATGGCCCGGTTTTCGTACACCCAGTCGTGGATCATGGTCTGGCCATGCGCGTTCGCTGCGATGACCGCAAAGAAGGGCAGGTTGTCGATGTTCAGCCCGGGGAACGGCATTGGGTGGATCTTGTCCTCCGGAGCGCGCAACTCGGAAGGCTTGGTGGTGACGTCCACCAGCCGTGTCCGGCCGTTCCGGGCCATGTATTCGCCCGAGATCTCCAACTGCTGGCCCATTTGCCCCAAGGTTGCCAGCTCGATTTCCATGAACTCGATGGGCACGCGCCGGATGGTCACCTCCGAGTTGGTGACAATGCCCGCGGTAATCAGGCTCATGGCCTCGATGGGATCCTCCGAAGGGTAGTACTCAATGTCGGCATCGATTGACCGGCGTCCGGTGATCTTCAGGGTGGTGGTTCCCACCCCCTCGATAACCACTCCAAGCATCTCCAGGTAGAAGCAGAGGTCCTGCACCATGTAGTTGGGGCTGGCATTCCGGATAACGGTGGTGCCCTCGCGGTGGGCCGCGGCCATGATGGCGTTCTCGGTGACAGTGTCGCCGCGCTCAGTCAGGACAAAGGAGCGGTCCCGGGTGTCTGCGGACGGGGCCTGCACGTCGTAGAAGCCTGCTGTCGCTTCCACCGAGAGTCCGAACTGGCGCAGTGCCTGCATGTGCGGCTCAACCGTCCGGGTACCAAGGTCACAGCCGCCCGCATAGGGAAGCTTGTACCTGGCTGACTCATCGAGCAGGGGTCCCAGCAACATGATGACGCTCCGGGTGCGGCGCGCGGCGTCCACGTCCATCGCGCCCAGGTCCAGGACCGCCGGGCGGCGGAGCAGCAGGTCGGTGTCGTTGAGCCAGGTGCACTCGACACCGATGCTGGTCAGGACTTCAACGATCCGGTTCACTTCTTCGATGCGTGCGAGGCGGCGAAGAATGGTGGTCCCCCGGTTAATGAGGCTGGCGCACAGCAAAGCCACTCCGGCGTTCTTGCTGCTGTTGACGTCCACGGACCCCGAAAGGGTGCGCCCGCCTTCAACGCGCAGGTGGGTCATCTGCGGCCTGCCCACGTTCACGATGCTCCGGTCGAAGATCACTTCGAGGCGCTGGATCATTTTCAGGCTCAGGTTCTGCTTGCCCTGTTCCATGCGGGCAACGGCGCTCTGGCTCGTTCCCAGCTCGGCAGCCAGCTGGCCTTGGGTCCAGCCCTTCTCAGCCCGGGCATCCCTCAGCATGGCGGCAACGTGTTCAGCGGTTTCCTGCGTCATACACAACTTTATATCATAAATGAGTTAAAGGTCCCGTCACGGCAGTCTGAAACGCGGCCGCTGGAGAGCGTTTACCCGAACGATGCGATCGAAGGGGGACGGACTCCTTGACCGCACCTTCCAAGGGCGGGAGACTGAAGGCACCCGTTCGTCCAGCGGCAACGGAGGCAGTATGCGCCGGACACCAGCCACGCCGATGCCAGTCAGCCGGGCACCGGCCCGCAGCACACGGAGCGTGCCGGGAATGGCGGCACCGTTACTCGCGGCCCTGCTCCTCATCTGCGGCTCGCCTGCCTACGCGGTGCCCTCCCCGGGAGAGGGAGTGCAGTCGCTCCTGGGGAACGACATCTCCTGGCCGCAATGCAACACGGCTTTCCCCACGGGACAGGCTTTTGCCATTGTGGGCGTCAACAACGGTTTGGCCAACACCACCAATCCCTGCCTGGCCGAGCAGCTTGACTGGGCGGAAGGTTCCGCGGGCCACCCTGGCCGGCCCACGGTGTCCCTGTACGTCAATACTGCCAACCCGGGCGCCGCGGGATCGTGGTGGCCGGCGGAGGACGAGTACCCGGCAGGCCGGGCGGTGCACAACCCGTACGGCCCCTGCAAGGACGGGGATTACGGCAAGGCGTGCGCCTACATGTACGGCTTCGCCAAGGCATACGATGACGCCCACCACCGCGGCATCAGCAACCCGGGCTCGTACGTCTGGTGGCTGGATGTGGAGACCGAAAACAGCTGGTCCTACACCGACAAGGATGCCAACCGGACAGTCCTGGAAGGCATGACCGATTTCTTCCACAGCATTGGCGCGCAGGTGGGGATTTACTCCTCGGGCCGGCAGTGGGACCAGATTGTTGGAACTGTCAGCGGGTCGAGCAACCTTTACTCACTCCCGAGCTGGCTGGCAGGATCCCGGAACGCGTCAGGAGCAGCGATGGCCTGTTCGCATGCGCCCCTCACCGGCGGCGGCGAGGTGGAGTTGACCCAGTTCGTATCGCGGGGTTTCGACTACAACTATTCGTGCCCGTAAGCCTGGCCCGCTTTCAGGTCCCCAGCCACACCATGTTCCAGGTGCCCAGCGAGACTGCGGCAAAAACCGCTGTTGCCGCCATCACCACACCGCCGGCAAGCACCCACGCATCCAACACACTGTAGGTCGATTCGCGGGCCCACGTCCGGCGGCCGCCGCCAAAGCCGCGGGCTTCCATCGTCACCGCGAGCCGCGATGCCCGGCGGATCGCCTGGACCAGCAGCCCGAAACTCTGCCCCAGCGTCGCCTTCACGCGCTGCAGGGCGCTGCCGCGGGCACCCACCCCGCGCGCGCGGCGGGCCATCCCGATGGTCTGCCACTCTTCTGCCATCAGGCCCACCAGCCGCATGGCCGCGAGGGTTCCCAGCACGAACCGGTGCGGGAGGCGCGCCTTCTGCGCCAGCGCATCAGCGAGGTCTGTGGGGTCGGTGCAGCTCATCAGCAGAACTGCCGGCAGGGCAATCGCCAGCCCCCGCAGCATGAAGCCCACGCCCAGCTCCAGTGAGCCTTCGCTCATGGTCCAGATGCCGACGTCGATCAGCGTCTTTCCGCTGTCCGGCGCCAGGATGGAGGTGCTCCAGCCTCCCACTGCGGCGGCGAGGATCAGCGGCCAGCCGCGCTGCCACAGCAGTGCGAGCGTCAGGCCGGCCAGCGGAAACAGCAGGACCTCAAAGACCAGTGCCACCGATGCGGACACCCAGTCTATGGAGAGCGCAAGCACGGCCGTGATGAGGAAGACGGCGGCGAACTTGCTGAGGGGGTTCGCCCGGGTCAGCAGCGCGTTGTTGCCGCGAAGGTTCAGCTCCTGCCTCATGGTGCCGCCGGTTCCGCCGCGGCCATCCGCAGTTCCGTTCCACCCAGCGCCGCCGTGAATTCGGCGTCATGGGTCACGGAGACCACGGCGGTGCCGGCATCCAGCAGCTCGGACAGGAACGATGCCAGCTCCGCCCACGTGTTGGCGTCCTGGCCGAACGTAGGCTCGTCCAGGACCAGCACCTGGGGATGCGCGGCCAGGACCGTTGCCACGGACAGCCGCCGCTTCTCCCCGCCCGAAAGCGTGTAGGGGTTGGCATCCACAAGATGGGTAAGCCGCAGGCGCTCCAGCAGTTCGTCCACGCGCTCCTCACCATGGCCAAGGTGCCGGGGGCCAAACAGCAGTTCGTCCAGCACCTTCCCTGTGACGAACTGGTGTTCGGGTTCCTGGAACACGGTGCCGATCCGCTCGATGAGCTGATCGGCCTTCCACTTGTACGGGTCTATTCCGGCGCCGCGGCTCAGGTCCAGCGTGGCCGAAACCTTGCCGGCCACGGGCTCCAGGAGCCCGGCAAGCGTCAGGGCAAACGTGGACTTCCCGGCCCCGTTCGGCCCCGTGACGGCCAAGGCGTGCCCGGCCCGGACCTGCGCGGAAATACCTGCCTGCACGGGTACCGGCGGAACCTTCCGGAAGCCGCTGCGCCGCGCCCGTTCACGGGACACCGCCAGTTCCTCGGCAGCGAGCAGGAGGCCACCCGTCCCGCTGGCTGGATCCGCCGCACGCAGCCGGGTGTCCGGAACATAGCCGGGCACCCACACCCCGGCAGCAATCAGCATGCTCCGGGCCTCCCTGAGCACCTGGTCCGGCGGACCGTCCAGCAGCACGGCGTCCTTCGCGTCGGTGCCGGGCTGCAGCACCACGATCCGGTCCACCAGGTCCTTCCACACGGACACCCTGTGCTCCACCACCACCAGGGTGGCGCCGGTCTTGTCCAGGCACCGCGCCACGGCGTCGCGGACCTCCAGCACGCCGGCCGGGTCCAGGTTGGCCGTCGGCTCGTCCAGCAGGATCAGGCCGGGACGCATGGCAAGGATGCCTGCGAGCGCCAGCCGCTGTTTCTGCCCGCCGGAGAGTACCGACGTCGGATGGTCCAGCGGGAGGTGGGAAAGTCCGACGTCGTCCAGCGCCTCGTGCACGCGGCTCCAGATGGCGTGGCGGGGCACGGCGAGGTTCTCGGCGCCGAAGGCGGCGTCGTCACCCACGCGCGACAGGACCACTTGCGTCTCGGGATCCTGCTGCATAAGGCCGGCGCGCCCGCGCTGCTCGCGGGGGGAGGCTCCGTCAACCAGCAGCGAACCCGACTCGTCGGAATCGCCGGCCGCGCCGCCGTCGTCGTTCGCATCCCCCAGGACCCCCGCCAAAGCATGGAGGAGGGTGGACTTGCCGGCGCCGGAAGGCCCCAAAAGCAGCACCCGCTCTCCCGGACGGATGTCCAGGTCGAGGGCATGGACCGCCGGCCTGGCGCGCCCGGCATGCCGCCAGCCCCAGCCGCGGGCCGTGACGGCGGCGGGACGCACTGCGGTGGGCGCGCCCTGGCGGGAAGGTGCGGACATCAGGAGAAAACAGGCTCCGTAGCTGCCTTCCGCGACGCGAACGAGCTCAGGACCCCGGTCCTGGCCAGCCCCCGGGTGGCGATCCAGGACAGGGCGCCGGCGATGATCGCGCCGGAGATGGCGGTGAAGACGATGTACACCAGCTTGTCCCCGCCGGAGTAGGCGATGTTCCAGCCCCACGGAGCGAAGGAGTCGTTGAGGCCGCAGAAGAGACCGGCGGCGGCACCGGCCAGCAGTGCCACGGGCAGGTTGAACTTCCGGTACACGAAGATGGCGAAGATGATCTCGGCGCCGAGGCCCTGGACGAAGCCGGAGAACAGCACGGAAGCCCCATACTGGGACCCCATGAGCAGCTCACCGGTGGCGGCTACCGTCTCACAGAACAGCGCGGCGCCGGGCTTGCGAATGATGAGCATGCCCAGCACGGCCGGGATCATCCAGCCGCCGGCGATCAGGCCGGTCAGTGGCGGGTAGGTGGCGTTCATGGGGCCGGACACTGCGGCCGCGCCCTGGGACCAGGCCCAGAAAATGACGCCGCCGGCGATGGCAATGAGGGCCGCCACCACGATGTCCACGACGCGCCAGGACTTGCTGCTGGTCTTCTTGACTGCTGTTGTTGCCATGTGATCCTCCTGAGGAACAGGAGGGGAAAGTGGACGCGGCTGCCGGCACTGCTGCCGCTGCGCGCACTTCGAGAACTCGACTCCCTTGCGCCGGTACTAACCGGATCAGGTTCGAGGGTCTGCGGCTGCCCGCACTCTCAGCGCCCACCTGCGGATCCTGGCATTGCCAGTGATGGCCGACGGCGGCGCTCCCCTGTCGTTGAATGTTGCTTTTGCTTGAAATGATTCGTTGCAGAAATACCCTGTTGGGCGTTGTCCAGTTTACACCGCGGCGGGGGTAGATTGTGGGCCATGGCTGCCAATTCCCCGCATGTAACCGACTTCGACCCGGATTCCGATGCCATCCAGCCGGAGGGATCGCTGGCGGCACTGATCGCCCGGATTGAAGGCGAAGTCCGGGAACTGCAGTTTCCAGGCTTCTCCCTCGACGACTCCCTGAACCTGGGACTGCTCCTCGTGGAGCTGGGCAAGGAGCGCGGGCTGCCCATCGCGATTGACATCACGAAGGGCGGGCAGGTTCTGTTCCATGCGGCGCTGCCCGGTGCGACGCCGGATAACGATCACTGGATCCGGGCGAAGCAGCGCACGGCGGCACGGTATGAGGTCCCCTCACTGCTGGTGGGATTGCGCGGCCGGCTGCGCGGCGGCCGGATCGAGGACCAGGGATGGTTCGACCAGGGCCGGTACGCGGCGCACGGCGGCTCCTTCCCGCTGTACGTCACCGGAGTGGGCGCCGTGGCTACCGTTACGGTTTCAGGGCTTCCCCAAGTGCAGGATCACGACCTGGTGGTCGAGGCCCTGCGCGAAATGCTCCACTCCGCGGGGGCGGACTGATGCCAAGGCTGGCGGACTGACCCACACTGCACGCACGTCCACCGGCAGCAGAAATACAAAGGCTGCTTAGCATTTATTAGTAATCATGCTTACTATGTTGTCTCCCGGGTTTTGAGGAGAACAGGACATGGCAGCAAGCACCCGCCTGGCGGGCCCACGAACACGCCTGCAAAAGGCCTCCCTCGGAACGGGAATAGTCTTCGTCCTTTTCGGCATCCTGGGTTTCATCCCGGGCGTTACCTCCAACTATGGCTCGTTGGGCTTTGCCGGACCTGGTTCAGGGGCGCTGCTATTGAGCGTCTTCCAAGTGTCCATTCTCCTTAACGCGGTCCACCTGCTCTTCGGGATTGCAGGGGTCCTGATGGCGCGGACGCATCCCCAGGCCAGGAACTTCCTCATCTACGGGGGCGTAACCTACCTGCTCCTGTGGTTGTACGGCTTCCTTGCGGGCGACACCACGCCTGCCAACTTCCTCCCTGCGAACAACGCAGACGACTGGCTGCACCTGGCCCTCGGCCTGGCCATGATTGCGCTGGCCATCGTCCTGGCCGCCCGAGGCCCCGCCGTTCCCGCAGGCGTTGCCGGCAGCGACAGCAGCAACAGCGGCGACAACAGCAACCGGTCAGGAAGCCTCAGCGACGACGTCACGGAACCGGCACCAACGCCGCACCTGAAGGAGCACTATGAAAATCCCTGAAGCGCGCGGTCCCGCCAGCACCGCCTTGTTCGCCCTTCTCACGGAGGCGCCCGGCACCCTTGGCACCCGCCCCTGCGGCCGCACCGCCGATGACCGAACCCTGGATGACGGAACCGCGGCGCTGCACCGGGCGGTCACCGGCCAGTTGGCTGCCACCCCGGACATCATTGGCGACGACGATCTCCAGCTGACGCTCTTCTGCCTCTACGAGCTCCACTACAGCGGACTCGAAGGCGTCAGCGATGAGTGGGAATGGGCGCCGGGACTGATCCAGGTCCGCCACCTGCTGGAAAAACCGTTCGAGTCAGCGCTCAGGCTGGCCGCCCGGGAAGCAGCCGGCGAACTGGAGCTTCCCGCGGCCTCGCGTCCCACCAGCGATGCCGTGGCCGATGTCCTGTTCAGCCTCGCAGCCCGCGACACCGGCCCCAGCCTCTCACGGTACGTGGCAAAGAAGGCCAGCCTGGACCAGCTCAAGGAATTCCTGATCCATAAGTCCATCTACCAGCTGAAGGAGGCGGATCCCCATACCTTTGCCATTCCCCGGCTGGCCGGGCGCCCCAAGGCCGCGCTGGTGGAAATCCAGGCGGATGAGTACGGCGGCGGACGTCCCGAACGGATGCACAGCGCACTTTTCGCCCGCACCCTGCGAGGCCTGGGAATGGCGGACGAATACGGCGCCTACGTCGATTCCGTCCCGGCCGTCTCCCTCGCCGCAGTGAACCTGATGTCCCTGTTCGGGCTGAACCGCCGGCTGCGGGGTGCCATCACCGGGCACCTTGCCATCTATGAGATGACCTCCTCCCAGCCCAACCGCTTATACGGGAGCGGTTTCCGCCGGCATGGATTCGATGCCGCCGTCACCCACTATTTCGATGAACACGTGGAAGCAGACGCCGTCCACGAGCAGATCGCCGGCCGCGACCTGGCCGGCGGCCTCGTCGAGGCCGAACCAGGACTTCTTGGAGACGTATTGTTTGGTGCCACGGCAGCCATGGCGGTGGACGGCAGGCTGTCTGCCCATCTCCTGCAGTCCTGGGAGAACGGCGGGACGTCACTCAGGGCGGCAGTCCCGGCGGCAGCATGAGCGGCGCCAGTCCCCCGCCGTCGTCCGTCACCCCGGCTACCTAAGCAGGAGCAAGAATGAACCAGGAACCCGCCGATAGCTCCATCGTGGTGTGCCCCGACGGTCCGCTGATCGTGCGCGGCGACTTCGAGATCGTCACGCCCTCCGGCGAACCGTTGCCCCGTGAACGGAAAACCGTGGCACTGTGCCGCTGCGGGGCGTCAGCCATCAAGCCCTATTGCGATGGGACGCACAAGATGATCAAGTTCCGGACGGAACCTCCGGCAACCTGAGCAAGGCCTGCACCGGCCGGCCGCCATCGCCGGTTAGGCTAGGGACAGCCCGTTTTCCGCCCGCAAGGAGTACTAGGAATGAACCTCTTCATCAAGCTGCTCGGCACTGGCGTGAGCCTCGGCGCAGGCTTTGTCGGCACGAAGCTCGTCAACGCCATCTGGGAAAAGACCACCGGCCGGAAGCCCCCCACCGGCAAGCACGAGGACGTCCCCACGAGCCTTCACTCGGCGCTGACGTTCGCCCTGATCTCTGCCTCGGTGAGCACCATCATCCAGGTCTTGGCCAACCGTGGCACCCAGCGCGCCATCACCCGGTTCGCCAAGAGCCAGGACATCGTCTAGCAGCACGCCGAACGGTGTTCAGCCGTCGCCGGAACCGTCCTCACGGGCGGCTTTGGCGGCGGCTTTCTGCACCACGGCCTCGAGCTCATCGGAGGTGAGGAGCTCGCGGTGCAGGTGCTTGGTGCGGTAGCCGGCCCGGCCCACCATGTGTGCCGAAACGGGCACGGTGAGCAGCTGGAAAATCCACGCCACCAACAGCACAGGCCACACCCACCAGGTGCGCAGCTGCAGGCCGATGGACGCCAGGAGCAGGAACAGCCCCAGCACCTGCGGCTTGGTGGCGGCATGCATGCGGCTGAGCAGGTCGGGGAACCGCAGCAAGCCGATGGCCGCGCCGAGGGACATGATGGCCCCGACGATCATGAACACGGCGGACAGCACATCCACCCAGGCGTCCAGGCCAGTGGAATCAGGACTCATTGGGCTGCTCCCTCCGGTCCGCCACGAACCTTGCCACCGTCACGGACCCGATAAAGCCGATGATGGAAATGGCCACCACCAGCATCAGGTTGTTCAGGTGCCTGTTGACGGCCATGTCCACGCACAGGGCACCGCCCAGGATGGCCAACAGGACGTCCGTGGCCAGCACCCGGTCCAGCAGTGAAGGCCCCCGGGAGATCCTGATGATGGCACCGGCGGCGGCCACCGAGAAAATTACGGCAGTAATAGCCAGGACGGTCTGCATCATGCGCCGGCCTCCATTCGCACGGTTTCGAGTTCTTCCTTGGTGCCCATGATCCTGATCAGCCCCGCCTCGATGGACCGCACCTCGTTTTTCAGGTTTTCGACTTCCTGCGGGGAACTGATGTTGAGCGCATGCAGGTAGAGGGTGGACGTGGAGCGGTCCACCTCCACCACCAGCGAGCCCGGAATCAGGGAAATCACGTGCCCCGTGGCCGTGACCATCAGGTCCTGGCGGCTGCGGAGCGGGACGGCGACGACGGCGTTGGTCACCTTCGGCCCCTTGGCGATGGCGAGGTACAGGAGCTGCGCGCTGGCAGCCGCCACCTTGGCCAGGAAGACGAGCGCGAAGGGAACGGCGTACAGGATGTTGAACCGGCCGCTGAGTTCCACCGGCGGAAGGTAGAACAGACGCGCAACCGCCACGGCCAGCAACGCCCCGAACAGGAGGTTGCCGGGGCTGAAGTCCTGCCACAGGGCACCCCACACAATGACCAGCCAGACCAGGAGCGGCAGCTCCTGGCGGAGGGAAATACGGCGGCGGCTCATTTTCCCCCTCCCGGCGTGGCAACCATCGGAACGTCGATGTTTTCGCCCAGGACAGCGTGGATGTAGGAGGTCCGGTCCAGCATGTCGCGCGCAGCCTGGTCCGAGACCGTGAACAGCGGCCCCGCGAAAACCGTCAGGGCAAGGCCGAGGACCACCAGCCCCACTGTCGAGCCCACCATGGTGCGCGGAAGCAGGGTGACGGTGTTCCGTTTGGCGCCAGGACCGTCGGCCCGCCCGGCGGCCGGGGCAAGCAGCACCGGATCCGGGTGCTCGGCGTCCGAGGGCCGGCGCCAGAACGCACGGTTCCACACCCTGGCCACGGCAAGCAGGGTCAGCAGGCTGGTAAGCACCCCGCCGATCACCAGCACGTACGCGAGCGGCGTCCCCAGTTCAATCCCGGCCTGCATGAGCCCCACCTTCCCCAGGAAGCCGGAGAACGGCGGAATTCCGGCCAGGTTCATTGCGGGAATGAAGAACAGCAGTGCCAGCAGCGGGGACAGCTTGGCGAGGCCGCCCAGCCGGTCCACCGAGGAGCTCCCGCCGCGGCGTTCGATCAGCCCCGTCACCAGGAAGAGGCTGGTCTGGATGGTGATGTGGTGCGCCACATAGAAGACTGCGGCTCCCAGCCCTGCCGCGGAGGACATCGCCAAGCCAAACACCATGTACCCGATGTGGCTCACCAGGGTGAAGGAAAGCAGACGTTTGATGTCGCTCTGCGCCAGGGCACCCAGGATCCCCACCACCATGGTCAGCAGGGCGGCCACCATGAGGGGCGTATTCAGGGAATCCCCGGGAAAGAGGAGCGTCTCGGTCCGCACCATGGCATAGACGCCAACCTTGGTGAGCAGGCCGGCGAACACGGCCGTGACCGGCGCCGGGGCGGTGGGGTAGGAGTCGGGCAGCCAGAACGACAGCGGGAACACGGCCGCCTTGATGCCGAACGCCACCAGCAGCATCACGTGCAGGAGGGTCCTGGTGCCCTGGTCCAGCTCACCGAGCTTCATGGCAAGATCGGCCATGTTGACCGTTCCGGTGGCCCCGTAGACCATGGCGATCGAGATCAGGAACAGCACCGACGACACCACGGACACCACCACATAGGTGACGCCCGCCCGGATGCGGGGCCCCGTGCCGCCCAGCGTCATCAGCACGTAGCTTGCCGTCAGCAGGATCTCGAAACCGACGTAAAGGTTGAAGAGGTCGCCGGAAAGGAACGCATTGGACACCCCGGCCACCAGGATCAGGTACGTGGGGTGGAAGATCGAGACGGGCGCGTCCTGGTCGCCGTCGGCCATGCCCTGCCCGGTGGCGTAGACCAGCACGGCCAGGCTCACCGCCGAGGAGACCACCAGCATCAGGGACGAGAACTGGTCCACCACCATCACGATGCCCCACGGCGGCAGCCAGCCGCCGATGCTTACCGCCGCCGTGCCGCCGTCCCACACGGAGGCCAGCAGGAGGCATTCGAGCAGGAGCGTGAGGGACAGCAGGAGGATGCTGACCACCCGCTGGGCCCGTGAGTGGCGGATCAGCAGGAAGGTCAGGGCGGCGCCCACGATGGGCAGTACGACGGCGAGCGGCGCGAGGCTTGCGAGGTTCACTTTCCGCCTTCTTCCGGGCCGGGGGTGATGTTTTCCGAGCCTGGCTTTTCTTCCGCTGCTGCCTGCTCCGCGGGTATTTCGCGGCCGCCGGCCAGGACCGTGGCCATCGGGAACTCGGATGTCTCTGCGGGGACCTCGGCGTCGTCCTCGGCGTCGAAGCTTGGTGTTTCCGCAACCCGGAGGTCCTCGATGTCGGCCTGGATCTCATCCCGGCGGGCCAGGACCCAGGTGCGGTAGATGATGCCGAGCATAAAGGCGGTGACGGCAAAGGAAATGACGATGGACGTGAGGATCAGCGCCTGCGGAAGTGGATCGCTGTAGTCCCCGGCCGCAATGTCCTTTGAGTACAGCGGCGCGAGCCCCGCGTACCCTCCCGTCGCCAGGATCAGGAGGTTGGTTGCATTGGCCAGGAGCATCAGCCCCAGCAGGACACGCGTCAGGCTGCGTTCCAGGATCAGGTAGATGCCGCAGGCGTACAGGGCTCCCATGATGATCAGGAGGGTCAGGTTCACACTCATGCTTGGCCCCTTGCGGTGGTTTCGGGAGCCATGCCTTCGGGCTCGTGCTCCCAGTCGGGAGCTGGTGCCGGCGCCTCCAAGGTGGAGTCCTGTCCTTCGGCCGGCGTTCCGCCTGCAGCCGCGGAGCGCTCTTCAAAGTGTTCGTCGATCTCGGCCCCGAGGCTGCGCAGGACGTCCAGGACCAGGCCCACCACCACGATGTAGACGCCGATGTCAAAGATGGTGGAGGTGACGAACTTGATGTCGCCGAACACCGGCAGCCACAGTTCGATGATGGCCGTCTGGAAGACTTGGCCGCCCAGCAGCAGCGGCACCACGCCCGAAGCCGCAGCCACGGCGAGCCCGATCCCCAGCAGGGCGCCGGCACTCACCGGTGTGGCTTCGCGGAGCTCGAACCGTCCCCCGGCCAGGTACCGGATGGTCAGGGCGAGGCCCGCCGTGAGGCCGCCTGCGAATCCGCCGCCGGGCAGGTTGTGGCCGGCCAGCAGGAGGTAGAGCGAGAAGATGACCATGGAGTGGAAGATCAGCCGGGTGACCACCTCGAAGATGATGGACCGGCGCTCCGGCGCCAGGGTCCGGCCGGCAACGATCCACGCGTCCCGCGCGGACGCGGCGAACTTCCGGCTGACGGCCAGGGCTGCCGCGTCCCGGGTGCCGGGGTCGACGCCGCGGTGGCGGCCCACCGTGCCCTCGGCAACCGTGGCGGACTTCAGGATCCGGTCGCCGCGGCCGCGGACGAAGATGAGGCTCGCCACGCCGGTGGCCGCCAGCGCAAGGACCGTGATTTCACCGAACGTGTCCCAGGCACGGATATCCACGAGGGTGACGTTGACGATATTGAGTCCGCCGCCGCCCTCGTAGGCCAGGCGCGGGAACTCCAGGGAGACGGGGGTGGCGATCCGTGCGCCCATGGCGTAGATCGCGGCGAACACCATGGTGGCGCCAAAGCCCAGGCCGATGATTACGCGCACCACCCTGTACTTGCCGCCGGTGCGGTCCCGGAGCTCGGCCGGCAGGCTGCGCATCGCCAGGACGAAGGCCACCAGGATGATGGTTTCCACGAGCATCTGCGTCAGGGCCAGGTCCGGGGCGCCCTGCAGCGCGAACATCAGGGCAATGCCGTACCCGGTCACGGAAACCATCAGGACCGCCAGGAACCGTTTGTTGGCTTTCACTGCGGCCAGGGCGCCGATCACGATGCCTGCGCCCACCACCAGCTGGAGCGGGGAACCGGGGTCCACAAGGTAGATTCCGTCCGGCAACGGCTTGCCGGCCAGCAGGATGGCGGACAAGGGCAGCACGAACGCGACGCTGAGAATGACGGCCAGGTAGTAGTACAGCGAACCGCGCTGCGTGCGGCCGGTGATCCACACCGCCACGTCATCCAGCGCACCGATGGTGTTCTGGTAGGCCTTGTCCCCGTCCACCCACGGCGGTACCAGGGCCTGCGCCCGCGAGACCGCGTTGCGGCCAAAGTACATCGCCAGGCCGAGTCCGAACGTGAGGGCCGTCAGGCCCAGCGCAGGAGTGAAGCCGTGCCACAGCGCCAGGTGGCCGGCCTGCCCGGCGGCTGATCCGGCGTCGGCCGCGGTGGACGCAAAGAGGGCCGCGTACGGCTGGATCCACGCATCTACGGGGGCCGGCCACAGTCCATAGGCGACGGTCAGGAGGCTGAGGATGGCCGGTGCGGCCAGGAACGACGGCCTGATGGCCTTGAAGGGCGTGGGCTCCACCCCTGGCTTGACGGCGAAAGCCCCCCACATGAAGCGCGCACTGTAGGCGAAAGTGAGGATGGAGCCCAGGACCAGGCCGGCAAGGACCACCATGCCCCACGGCCCGGCAGCCGGGTCGCTGGCATGGTGGACAAAAGCCTCGAGCACCGACTCCTTGGCCACGAAGCCGGCCAGCAGCGGGAGCCCCGCCATGGACGCGGCTCCAATGGCGGCGACTACCCCGAGCGCGCGGGAACTCCGGAACACCCCGGACAGCTTCCGGACATCGCGTGTCCCCGACTGGTGGTCGATGATGCCCACCACAAGGAACAGGGTGGCCTTGAACAGGCCGTGCGCAAGGAGCATCGCCAGGCCCGCCAGGGCGGCATCCGGCGTGCCAAGGCCCACCACCACGGTGAGGAAACCCAGCTGGCTGACGGTGCCGTGGGCAAGGATGAGCTTGATGTCGCTCTGCCGCAGCGCCCGGTAGCCGCCCACCAGCATGGTGGCCAGGCCAAGTCCCAGCACCACGGGCTGCCAGTAGGCCGTCTCGGAAAAGCCGGGAGCCAGCCGGGCCACCAGGTAGACGCCGGCTTTGACCATCGCCGCGGCGTGCAGGTAGGCGCTGACAGGGGTTGGCGCCGCCATGGCGCCGGGAAGCCAGAAGTGGAAGGGGACCAGCGCGGATTTGGTGATGGCGCCCACCAGGATGAGCACGACGGCGGCGGTCACCAGCGAGCCGGAGTCTCCGCCGGCGAGGGCGGGCGCCTGGTCCAAGATGCCGGAGATGCGGTAGGTTCCGGCCGCGTGGCCCAGCATGATGAGGCCCACCAGCATGGCAAGCCCGCCGGCCGTGGTGACGATCAGCGCCTGCAGGGCGGACCGCCGTGCGGCCAGCCTGGTCCGCGCGAATCCGATCAGGAGGTAGGACAGGATGGTGGTGAGTTCCCAGAAGATGAACAGCAGCAGCAGGTCATCGGCAACCACCAGCCCGAACATGGCGCCGGCAAAGGCCAGGAGCTGCGCACCGAAAGCGCCAAGGTCCTGGTCCTTCTTCTTGAAATACCGGGCGCAATAGACCAGGACAAGGGAACCCACACCCAGCACCAGCAGCGACATGACCCAGGCCAGTGCGTCCATCCGGAAGGCAAGCTCAAGCTTGAGTCCGGGGATCCAGGGGACTGCTTCGCTGACGGATCCTGTTCCGGAATAGATAGGACCGTGCTGCAGCAGCAGCCAACCGAAGGAGGCCGCGGGAGCGGCGGCCAGTGCGTAGAACGCGTTGCGGCCCCAGGCCCTGAACAGGAGTGGCGCGAGGACAGCCACCGAAAAGTGCACGGCAAGGACTGTGATCACTGGTATCTCCGCAACGTCAGGGATTCGATTGTCAAAAGTTGGAGCAGGCGGTTCATTCGTTGGGTCCGGGAAGGTTCAGTTTATCAAGGCCGCGGTGCCGCTTTCCCCGTCTTTGCCGGCGGGCCGCCCGCCGACACCGGCGTCCCGGGGTTCGCTCCGCGTCCTGTTCGCCGCAGGCGGATACGATGCATCCTATGAACAGCGCCAGCGCTCCCGGGGCAACGCAGTCGTCCTCGGAACTTGAATCCGGGACCCAGGCCACCAGCAAGGGCCGCATCCTGGCGTGGGCGTCCTGGGACTGGGGATCAGCGGCCTTCAACGCGGTGATGACCACGTTCGTCTTCACCGTCTACCTCACCTCCAACGCCTTCGGCGGCGAAGACCGGGCCTCCGCGGTCCTGGGAGGCGCATTGGCAGTCGCAGGCCTGGCCATTGCCCTGCTGGCACCGGTCACCGGCCAGCGCTCTGACGCCGGCGGCCGGCGCAAGCTGTGGCTGGGGGTCAACACGGCCGCCGTCGCCATCCTCACGGCGCTGTGTTTCTTCGTGTTCCCGCAGCCGGAATTCCTGCTGTTGGGTGTGACCCTCATTGCGCTGGGCAACGTGTTCTTCGAGTTCGCCGGCGTCAACTACAACGCCATGCTCGCGCAGATCTCCACGCCGCGGAACATCGGCAAGGTCAGCGGCCTCGGCTGGGGCGCGGGCTACCTTGGCGGCATCGTGGCCCTG
Organism: Pseudarthrobacter oxydans; assembly: GCF_034258515.1. Classification (NCBI taxonomy): domain Bacteria; kingdom Bacillati; phylum Actinomycetota; class Actinomycetes; order Micrococcales; family Micrococcaceae; genus Pseudarthrobacter; species Pseudarthrobacter oxydans. The sequence continues at coordinate 4,151,567 of NZ_CP139438.1, forward strand.
CTGATCGTGCTCCAGCTGTTCGTCCAGCCCCGCTTTGACTGGTTCGGGGCGTCCACGCAGGACAGCCTGAACATCCGCCTGGTGGCCGTCTTTTCGGCGCTCTGGTTCTTCATCTTCGCCCTTCCCGTGCTCTTCGCCGTTCCCGAACTCCCCCGCGCTGCCCAGGCACGGCGGCTCGGCTTCCTGGCCAGCTATGGGCTGCTGGTCCGGCGGATCAAGGCGATCTACGCCACCAGCCCGCACACCATCTACTTCCTGCTGGCCAGCGCCGTGTTCCGCGACGGGCTGGCCGCCGTCTTCACCTTCGGCGGGATCATCGCCGCGGGCACCTTCGGCTTTGAGCTGTCCCAGGTGATTTTCTTCGCCATCTTCGGGAATGTGGTGGCGGCTGTGGGCGCGGTCATCGGCGGGTTCCTGGACGACCGGATCGGCCCGAAGCGGGTGATCATCGGATCGCTGGCGGGCCTCCTGGTTGCCGGCACCGTGATCCTGGTGCTCGGCAACGGCGACTACGTGTTCCTGGGCATGGCCTGGGCCGGCAGCACCACCTTCTGGGTGTTCGGGCTCTTCCTTTGCCTGTTCGTGGGGCCCGCCCAGTCCTCATCACGGGCCTACCTTGCCCGGCTTGCCCCGCATGGGGAATCCGGCGAGCTCTTTGGCCTCTACGCCACCACCGGCCGCGCCGTCAGCTTCCTGGCGCCGGCGCTCTTCACCCTGAGCATCGCCCTGGCCACTCCCTTTGTGGCCCCGGGCGAGGCGCAGCGCTGGGGCATCCTGGGCATCATGGTGGTGCTCCTGACCGGGCTGCTGGTCCTGCTGCCGGTGAAGTCTCCGGACAAGGCCCCCATCGCGGTGGTTCCGGCCGCCTAGGCGCGGCGGATTCAGGGGACGCCGGCTGGTCCTGCGCTACCTCCCGGACCCGGGGCTGTCCCCACGCCAACAGGGCCTTGGCAGACTAGGCTGGAGGCATGAACGTGGACGAAACGAACCTTCCCGGCCTGGGCCGGCGCAAGGATTTCATGACGGCCTCCGGCCGCCGGATCGGCGTGGTGGAGCTGCGTGAGGGCCAGACGGAACTGATTGTTTCCACCTGGGATGATCCCGATACCTGCCAGGCATCCATACCCCTTACCAGCGAGGAGGCCGCAACCCTGGGCAATCTCCTCGGCGGGCAGCACCTGGCCATGAAACTGACGGAAGAGCACAAGGACGTTCCGGGAATTGTGACCCGCCAGTTCTCCATCGCCCCGGACTCCCCGTTCCAGAACCAGCCCATGGGCAAGGCCTGCATCCGCACCAGGTGCGGCGTCTCCATCGTGGCCATCATGCGCGAAGGCGAGGTGCTCCCCTCGCCGGGACCCGACGTCGTCCTTCACACAGGCGACCTGCTGGTGGCGGTGGGCACCCAGGAAGGCCTCGACGCGGCAGCCGATATCCTGCGTCACGGATAAACGCCGTGGATCCGCTGGCCCTGACCCTCGTTGAACTGGGGGCCGTTGTGTTCTGCCTCGGCCTCCTGGCCAGGCTGGCCGGACGGATCGGAATGTCACCCATCCCGCTCTACCTCCTGGGCGGGCTGGCCTTCGGCGCCGGCGGCATCGTCAAGCTGGAGGGGATGCAGGAGTTCGCGCATCTCTCCGGGGAAATCGGCGTGATCCTGCTGCTTCTTATGCTCGGACTGGAATATACGGCAGCGGAGCTGTTTACTGGCCTGCGGCGGTCCTGGCAGGCCGGCGTCCTGGACCTGGTCCTGAACTTCCTGCCCGGCGCGGCCCTTGCCTACCTGCTGGGCTGGGGCGGTGTCGGCGCCATGGTGATGGGCGGGGTCACCTACATCTCCTCATCGGGGATCGCGGCCAAGGTCATCACGGACCTGGGCCGGCTGGGCAACCGGGAAACGCCGGTGGTCCTGTCCATCCTGGTGTTCGAGGACCTGGCCATGGCCATCTATCTTCCGGTCCTCACCACCATCCTTGCCGGGGTCAGCTTCCTCGGCGGCCTCACCACCGTGGGCATTGCCCTCGCCGTTGTGAGCGTGGTGCTGATGGTGGCCCTGCGCCACGGGCATCACGTGTCCAAGGCCGTCCACAGCGAGAACTCGGAAGTGTTCCTCCTGAACGTGCTGGGCGCCGCCCTGCTGGTGGCCGGCCTGGCCTCCGCCATGCAGGTTTCCGCGGCGGTGGGTGCCTTCATGCTAGGCATCGCCATCTCAGGGGCAACGGCCCACAACGCCACCCGCATCCTGGAACCGCTCCGGGACCTCTTCGCCGCCATCTTCTTCGTGGCTTTCGGGCTCAACACCGATCCTTCATCCATCCCGCCGGTGCTCGGCTGGGCACTGGTGCTGGCTGTCATCACAGCGGCCACCAAGATGGCCACCGGGATCTGGGCGGCCAAGCGCGCAGGGATCGCCAGGCCCGGACGGTTTCGCGCCGGCGCCACGCTCGTTGCGCGCGGCGAGTTCTCCATCGTCATCGCCGGCCTGGCAGTGGCGTCAGGAGCGGTTTCGGATGAACTGGCAGCCCTTGCCACTGCGTACGTCCTGCTCATGGCCGTCATCGGTCCGCTGGCTGCCCGCTATGTTGAGCCGCTGGTGAGGCCATTGCTGCGGCCCCGGAGCGTGGCCGCCAAAGCCTAGGAACGCGGTCCTGATGCCAACCGCGCGCGCCTAGATCGACGTGCGGTGGAAGTTCAGGTGGCTGCGGCTCGCCGTGGGGCCGCGCTGGCCCTGGTAGCGGTTGCCGTACTCGCCCGAGCCGTACGGGTGCTCCGCCGCGGAGGACAGCCGGAAGAAGCACAGCTGGCCGATCTTCATGCCGGGCCACAGCTTGATGGGAAGCGTGGCCATGTTGGAAAGCTCCAGGGTGACGTGGCCCGAAAAACCGGGGTCGATGAAGCCCGCGGTGGAGTGCGTCAGCAGCCCCAGCCGGCCCAGGGAGGACTTGCCCTCCAGCCGGGCGGCGATGTCGTCCGGCAGCGTGACCGTTTCATAGGTGGAACCCAGCACGAACTCGCCCGGATGCAGGATGAACGGCTCGTTCTGTTCCACCTCCACCAGGCGGGTGAGCTCCGGCTGTTCCTCCGCCGGGTCGATGTGTGCGTACTTGTGGTTATCGAACAGGCGGAAGAATTTGTCGATCCTCACGTCCACGGAGGACGGCTGGACCATCGCCGGTTCGTACGGCTCAAGCACGATCCGCTGGGAGTCTATTTCGGCACGAATGTCGCGGTCAGAGATCAGCACCGTCCCAAATTACCGCATGGCCTATCAGTACCTGTTATCCACAACCGCATTCTTTCGTTGTTGCTGGCGTCTGCTGGGGCTAATGTTGCCTCAGTGATTCAGGCGCCGGATGGTCTCCCGGATGGCCCAACAGAGCTGGGGTTGTTGTGAATAAATTGGTGGCGCCCGCCTTCATTGGCGCGCTCTGCGCTTTGGTGCTGGTCTCCTCGTCGGCCGGCACGCCTCCCCTGCCGCTGTCGCCTGGGGTGGCAACGGGAGCGGCGGGTCCGTCCAGCGTCGTCCTGGCCATGGCCACCGTGAACGACGACGGCGGCGCCTCCGCGGGTGAGGGCTCGGCCGCGTCGGGGCTCACCCCCGCCGTGGAACCTGGCATCCGTCCGGCGTCGCCCGCGGGCGCTGCCGTCGCAGTGGCACCGGAGCCTGCACCCGCTGCGCCGTCACCTGGCGTGCAGGCGGCACCGGCGCCGAGTACGGCCACTGCGGAACCGGCCCCCGAGGTCCCCTGGATTCCGCCGCTCTGGGCCCCGGATGAAGAACTGGCCTCACCGGCGCCCTCCCGCTTGGCGGCTCCCGAGTCGGCCACCGCACTGCCTTCGACGGAGGCCCTGGTTCCGGACAGCAATGCCGCAGCGATTCTCACAGTCTTCACCAAAATCAATGAGTACCGGGCGTCCAAGGGCCTTAATCCGGTGAAATACCACCCAACGGTGGCCGGGCTGGCGCAGGAGTGGTCGGACAGCATCGCGTCCCGCGAGGTGATTGAGCACCGCGCCAGTTTCTGGACCGATCCGCGTGCCCTCAGTCCGACCAACGGCGCCGGCGAGGTCATCGCTATCCGAACTGACCGCGATGCCGCGCTGCTCGTGGAATGGTGGAAGAGCTCCGCCGGCCATAACGCCATGCTGCTCGATCCGCGCTTCAACGTCATGGGCGCCGGCATCTCGTACACGGACCGCACGTACCAGATCTGGGGAGTGGTGAACTTCTTCGGCTATACCACTCTTCCAGCCGGCACCCTCGATGCTCCCGGCGGTGCCGGGTCCGGCAATGCCTTCCCACCGGCGGCAGCCAGCGTGTGCGACGCACCCGTCAAACATATGCCGCCCACGCTGGACCTCTCAGCCGCAGCGGTCAAGGGGCCGGGTGACCTCGTGACCGTGGATTCCGCCGGACAGCTCCTTGCCCGCGCTGCCACCGGCGCGCGCACCTATGCCGCCGCCAGGGTCATCGGTTCAGGCTTCACGGGCGCCAAGGAGGTGTTCGTTACCGACTGGGACCGGGATGGTGCCTACGATCTCCTGACCCAGTGGACCGACGGCACCCTGACCCTGCACCGGGGCATCGCCACAGGCGGGTTCCAGGCCGCTGCCATCCTCGGGAGAGGGGGATGGGAGCCCCTCACCCTTGCCGTGGGTGGCTGGTGCGCCAACAACCGGATGCCGCAGCTGCTTGCGCTGGACGGAGCCGGGAGTCTCTTCCTGTACCCGAACAAGGGCCTGGGCGACCTTTCAGAGCGTGCGTTCGTAGGCTCTGTCGGCGCTGCCCGGAAGCTGTCCATGGTGGACTACGACGCCGACGGGTTCCAGGATGTCCTCGCGCTGCGGGCCGACGGATCGGTTCAGCTCCACCGCGGCTGGGGCACCCCCGCGCTGCGCGCCGAAACAAGACCTACGGTCGCCACCGGCTGGGGAGACGTAACAGGCATCAGGGCTCTGAGGGACGTCACCGGACTGAACTCCACGGGGTTGGCGCTGCGGCGGGCAACCGATGTTGTCCAGTACTGGGACCTGACCTCGGGAAGCCTGGCGGCGCCGTCGAACATTCCAGGACCTTGGACCGGGCAGCGGCTGGCGCAGTAGGCACTAGATGGCCGGCTGGAGCTCCAGCACGTCCTTGAGGCGTTCCAGCTGGGCCACTTCGGAACGGAGGTTCCGTTGGAACATCCTGCTGGTAAAGCCGAGCTTGTTCAGGAAACCGGGCCGGTTCAGGAACCCGATGGCCTCCTTCGCCCGGGCTTCCAGGGCAAACCGGACACGCGTTCCCCCGGATTCCGTACTGAGGTAGTACCCGCCCGAACGGTGCGCAGGTCCGGAGATGACCTGGAACTCGATCTCCGCGCCGGGCCGGGCCGTGGTAATTTCCAGTTCCGCTGGAATGCTCAGTCCGGACCGCCCGGCCACCATCTTCCGGTAGACCGCGCCCTTGGCGGCGGAAGCGCCCTGCAGCAGCGTGACGCTGCGGACCGAGTCGCACCAGAGCGGAAGATTGGTGGCATCCAGCAGGTACAGGTATACGGCCATGGCGTCACGACTGATCAGGACCTCATGCTCAGCAAATGCCATGGGGATCTTTCTGTGTGGACGTCGGCTGGCCGCAGCAGCTGCGCCCCCCGGCACCGCAGCTACCCGGTTCAGGTTAGCCAGCGCTCCGCGTGCCCACCTAGCCACGGCCGGGGACGTTATTCAAGAGTTACTGGATGACGCGCGGGCCGGCCGGGACACGGCGCCCGGCGCCTCGAATGGGCAGGGCAGGCACACATCTGCGCTAAGCTATGTTCTGCCCCTCCTCGGCGGGGCATTGCGGCTGTAGCTCAATGGTAGAGCGCTAGCTTCCCAAGCTTGATACGCGGGTTCGATTCCCGTCAGCCGCTCCATGTTTTCAGCGGGGCCGCCAGCACCCGCCGGGCCATTAGGTACCGCCCTGTATCGTCAGTAGTCAGGAACCTATTCGGTTCCACTACAGGAGCGATCATGGCTGACAAGTCCCCCCGTCAAGCAGCATCCAAGAAATCCGGCAAGTCCATCAAGGAAAAGCGCGCAGATAAGCGGGCCGCCGCAGCGCCGGCGAGTTCCCTGGATATCACCTCGAGCAAGGCCGCCAAAAAGAAGTGACCGGCCAACAGAGCCAACTCACCCTTGGCGTGCTGGCGTCCACAAGGAAACCGGACGAACGCCGCCTCCCCATCCACCCCCTGCACTTTGAGCGCATTGCGCCGGAGATCCGCCAGCACATCATCCTTGAGCACGGCTACGGGAAACGCTTCGGCGTTTCGGACGCGCACCTCTCCACCCTGGTGGGCAGGATGGCCGGCAGGGAGGCCCTCATGGCGGAGGCCGACGTCGTCCTCCTGCCGAAGCCGCAAGCGGAGGATTTGTCCGACCTGCGGGACGGCCAGGTCCTCTGGGGCTGGCCGCACTGTGTCCAGGACCGCGCCATTACGCAGCTGGCCATTGACAAGAAGCTCACGCTGATCGCTTTCGAGGCCATGAACCACTGGGCCAGCGATGGCGGCTTCGGGCTGCACGTCTTCCACAAGAACAACGAGCTCGCAGGGTACTGCTCAGTGCTCCACGCACTGGCACTGACCGGCTCAACCGGCGACTACGGACGCCGGCTCAGCGCCACAGTCATCGGTTTCGGCGCTACGGCACGCGGCGCCGTTACGGCCTTGAACGCCCATGGCATCCACGACGTCCAGGTGCTCACCAACCGCGGGGTGGCCGCCGTCGGCGCCCCCATCCACTCGGTCAACATCGTCCAGTTCGATCACGACGCCGAAGCACCCTTCCTCAGCCAGGTCATCACCGAACGGGGCAGGGTGCCGCTGGCGCCGTTCCTGGCCGAGAGCGACATCGTGGTCAACTGCACCCTGCAGGATCCCAACAACCCGCTGACCTATCTGCGCACGGAGGACCTCGCCGCGTTCAACCCGGGCAGCCTCATCGTGGACGTGTCATGCGACGAGGGAATGGGCTTCAGCTGGGCACGGTCCACCACCTTCGCGGACCCCATGTTCACGGTGGGCGACCATATCAACTACTACGCCGTAGACCACAGCCCGTCCTACCTCTGGAACTCCGCCAGCTGGGAAATCAGCCAGGCCCTGCTGCCGTTCCTGGAAACTGTGGTCAGCGGCCCCGAGGCATGGGACGGCAACGAAACAATTTCCCGCGCCATCGAGATCCGCGACGGCGTGGTCCGCAACAAGGACGTGCTCGAATTCCAGAAACGGGAAGAGGCTTACCCGCACCGGGCGCTTTAGCCGCAGGCTACGCCGCCGCCCGCCGGACAATCCTCACGGGCTGCCGACGGTCCTTGAGGTCCACCCGCAGCAGCAGCGAACCCTTGCGCGCCAGGATCAGGGCGACGGTCACGGCCGCGAGGGCCGGCACCCCGCCGGACACCAGCAGGGCCACATGCGGATCGGCATGTTCAGCGACCCAGCCGAGCATGGGGCCACCAATGGCCTGGCCGCCGATCAGCACCATGATGTACAGGCTCATCACCCTGCCCCTGATGCCCATGTTGGAGCTGACCTGGACCAGCTGGTTGGACCCGGTCAGGAACATGAGGCACCAGAACCCGGACAGCACCATCACTGCGCCGAACACCGGCATGGACGGGGCCAGGGCGGCCAGGCAGAGCATGGCGCCGTACATTCCCGCGCAGAACACCACGGACCGCAGCCGGAGGTGGCGGCGCCGGGTGGAAGCCACAGCCCCGGCCAGCGCGCCGAGCGCCACCAGGGCGTTCAGGAGGCCGTAGCCGCCGGCACCCACGTTGAAGACGTGGTCCGCGTAGGCAGCGAGCACCACCGGCAGCCCCATGGCGAAGACTGCAATAAAGCCGGCCATCAGCCACGGCCAGTAGATGGTGGGCTTGCCCAACGCGTACCGCAGCCCCTCGCGCAGCATGCCCTTGCTCTTCGGGGTGGGTGCACTGACGAACAGCTGGTCCTTGCGCAGGATGAGCAGCATGGCCACCGTAGTGCAGCAGGCGAAGGCGTTGCCGGCGAAGGCCCAGCCCGCCCCCACGGCAGTCAGCAGCCATCCGGCCAGGGCGGGGCCAATCAGGCCGCCCAGCTGGAAGGTGGTGGAGTTGACGCTGATGGCGTTGCGCAGGTAGTTGGGCCCCACCAGTTCGTTGACGAAGACCTGGCGTGCCGGCTGGTCGAGGACGGTCACCAGGCCAAGCACCAGTGCGATCAGGTAGACGTGCCACACCTCAATGGCGCCGCTGAGTGCAAGGGCTGCCAGAGCGGCGGCCAGGACCGCGGCCATGCCCTGGCACAGGATCAGGATCTTCCGCTTGGCGAACCGGTCCGCAATCATCCCTCCCCAAGGCCCGAGGAGCAGGGACGGCAGGAACTGCAGCGCCACGGTGATGCCAACCGCGGTCACGGAGCCGGAGAGTTCCAGCACCAGCCAGTCCTGGGCGATCCGCTGCATCCAGATGGCGACGACGGCGATGAAGTGGCCGATCGCGAAGATGCGGAAGTTGGGAACCCTGAGGGAGATGAACGTGTGCTTCCATGGCAGGCGTTCGCTGACGACGGCGATGGGCTGGGTTTGGTTGGGCTGGGTTTGGTTGCGCCGGCTTTGGCTATCTGGCGGGGCGGAGTGTGCGGTGTCGATGACGGGCTGGGTGACGGTTGCCGATGAAGGCGGTGGGGGTGCCACAGGTGTGTCCTCACAGTGCGTGCGGTCCGGGATGTCCTTAACGCTAGGCTGGAGGCACCGGATTATGGAGACGTATCGTCCCTATAACTCCTATTGCAGACTGCAATACAGCAACGTCCACCCCGACGCCCCCGGAGTCCATCGTGTTCGAACCAGCCCAGCTGCGCTCTTTCCTGGCCGTGGCGGAAACACTCAGTTTCACAAAGGCCGCCGAGCGGCTCGGACTGGCCCAGCCCACGGTCAGCCAGCATGTCCGCAAGCTGGAGGCGGCCGCCAAGCGGGTCCTGGTCAGCAGGGACACGCGGGACGTCCGGCTCACGGACAACGGGGACGCGATGGCGGGGTTCGCCCGGAACATACTCGCTGCGCACGACTCCGCTTCACGGTACTTTTCCGGTTCCGCGATGCGCGGACGGCTGCGGTTCGGTACTGCTGACGACCTTGCCATTACAGGCCTGCCGCGGATCCTGCGGGAGTTCCGGCAGATCTACCCGCAGATCAACCTTGAACTCACGGTGGGCCAAAGCGACCAGCTGTACCGGAAGCTCAACGCGGGGCAACTGGACCTTGTGTTCGTGAAATGGGTGGCCGGAGCCAAAGACGGAACGGTGGTGCAGCACGATTCCTTTTCCTGGGTGGGACTGGAGCAGACCACGCTGGACCCGTCAGCCCCCGTTCCGCTCATCGCCTACCCGTCCCCCAGCCTGAGCCGCAAACTGGCCATCGACGCCCTCGAGTCCCATGGCAGGACCTGGCGGATCACCTGCACGACACGGCAAATCAGCGGTGTGCTGGCGGCGGTACGGGCGGGGATCGGCGTCGCCGTCATGCCGTCGTCGCTCGTCCCGGAGGACCTGAAGATCATTACCCGGCGCTTCGACCTGCCCGCGGTGGGCGACGTGGACTTCACCCTGATCCGCAACCCGCTGGCCAACGCCGAAGTCATTGACGCCCTGACGCAGTCAATTGTGGGCCGGACCATTAACCGACCAGCATAACGCCCCAAGGTGTCCCGCAGGCGAAGCCAAGCCGGTGTTTCCATTGATTGCCGAAGGCCGCATCCCTTATGCTGAATTTTCCAGGGTCAAGCAGCCGGCCGTCATCCAACACGACGCCGCTCCTGCATGCCAGGATTCCGGCTCGGGACAGGCAGCCAATGACGACAGCCAAGAACACCCACTACAGCCCGGCCCATGCCCGTGCGCACACCCCTGCGCGGCCGCTTGGAACCCGCAATTCCAGACTCGGTGCAGGCATTGCCACCACCGACTCCGGATACGTCGGCAAACCTACCTGTGACAGATGCCGCACTGACGAGTTTGTCTACCTAGAGTCTTACATTCCGCCCACCTACCGCCGTGACGGTTCGGTAGGCACCCTGGGCGAAGTCGCCTACACCTGCACCCGGTGCGAGGATTTCTCGGCCCACAGCGTTCCAGTCACGTGGACGCCGCCCGGGTGGTACCTGGGCTAGTATCCGCAGGCCGAAGAGGGCCGGACGGCCACCGCAAGGTGAGCGTCCGGCCCTCTTCGTGCCGGCATGCTTGTGCCGGCAGACTCCTCGATCAGGGCTCTAGATCAGGGCGTCCGAGAGGTGGTTGGGCGTTCCGAACCGGTGGGCGGTGATGCTGACGGCCTGCTCGTGCAGGAAGGGCAGCAGTTCCACGCGGCCGGCTTCGGTGACCGGGTGGGCATAGATTGCCAGGTCGGGACGGCCGCCCGTGGCCTTGGCAAGGCCTGCCGCATCGCCGCCGATGAGGCGGACCCGTGCGCCGGAAAGCTTCCCCGCCGCGGCGAGCCGGCCCGCGGAAGCCAGCCATTCGGCGTCGGACTCCACCATCACTTCGATGTCCAGCGCGGTGAGCACCGGGCGCAGCTGGACGGGAAGTTCGACGGCGGAGGACACCGTGAGCGCAGAACCCGCCAGCACACCGGCTGCCACAGTCCGTACCAGGTGGCCCAGCGGCGCGCCTTCGGACAGGCGGACCGTCACGGGCAGGCTGCGGTAGCGGAAGATGTTGCGCTCCGCGCTGAGGCCGGAGACGTCCTTCGCTGTGCCGAACTCCTCCGTCCACGCCTGGGCGTCGGACGCCAGGGCCCGCTGCACGGACTCGAGCTCGGCGGGCTGCAGGGCAGCGCCGGCAGTGTTGAGGATGCGCCGCACGCCGGGGTGGGTGACAGCGGCATTCGCCGAGGCCGTGGCGGGCGCCCAATCGCCGAGCCCTGCCAGGTAGTTGGGCCCGCCAGCCTTGGTGCCTGCGCCAACGGCGGACTTCTTCCACCCGCCGAACGGCTGGCGCTGCACGATGGCGCCGGTGATGCCTCGGTTCACGTACAGGTTTCCGGCCTGGATGCTGTCCAGCCAGACGCCCAGTTCCCCGGAGTTCAGGGAGTGCAGGCCTGCGGTGAGGCCGTACTCGATCTGGTTCTGGATGGCGATGGCTTCCTCAAGGGTGTCGGCGGTCATTATGCCCAGGACCGGTCCGAAGAATTCGGTCAGGTGGAAGTAGGAGCCGCGCTTGACGCCGTAGCGCACACCCGGGCTCCAGAGCCGGCCGGTGTTGTCCAGCTTTTTCGGTTCCACGGCCCAGTTCTCGCCCTCGCCCAGGGTGGTGAGGGCGTTGAGGAGCTTGCCCTTGGCGGGTTCGATGATCGGGCCCATCTGGCTGGTGGGGTCCTCGGGGTAGCCCACCTTGAGGGAGGTCACGGCGTCGATGAGCTGGTTGTGGAACCGCTTGGACTTGGCGACCGATCCCACCAGGATCACCAGCGACGCGGCCGAGCACTTCTGGCCGGCGTGCCCGAACGCGGAGTACGCCACGTCCTTGGCTGCCAGGTCCAGGTCCGCGCTGGGGGTGACGATGATGGCGTTCTTGCCGCTCGTCTCGGCCAGCAGCGGCAGGTCCTGGCGGAAGGACCGGAACAGTTCGGCGGTCTCGTAGCCGCCGGTGAGGATCACGCGGTCCACGGCCGGGTGGCTGATGAGCTGCTTGCCCAGTTCCCGCTCGCCCAGCTGCACCATGGTCAGGACGTCCTTCGGGACGCCTGCCTCCCAGAGGGCTTCGACCATGACGGCGCCGCTGCGGGCGGCCTGCTTGGCAGGCTTGATCACGACGGCGGAGCCGGCGGCGAGTGCCGCGAGGGTGGACCCGGCGGGGATGGCAACCGGGAAGTTCCATGGCGGGGTTACGACGGTGAGCTTCGCCGGGACGAACGTGGCGCCGTCGACCGCGTCCAGCTTGCGTGCGGACTCGGCGTAGTAGTGGGCAAAGTCCACGGCTTCGCTGACCTCGGGGTCGCCCTGGTCAATGGTCTTGCCGGTTTCGCTGGCCATGACCTCAAGCAGGTCGGCGCGGCGCGCCTCCAGGACGTCGCCGGCGCGGTGCAGGATTTCGGCGCGCTCGGCGCCGGACAGGGCACCCCAGGCCTTGCCCTTCTCCACGGCGGCCTGGATGGCGCCGTTCAAGGTTGCTTCGTCATTGATGAAGGCGGCTTTCACGGAGGCGTTGCCCAGGGTGGAGGACGGGACGCGGTCCAGGATGGCCCGGCCCCAGTCGCGGTTGGCGGGCAGGGACGGGTCCGTGTCCGGGGTGTTCTCGAAGTGGTCGTGCGGCCTGGGGACGGGCGGCAGGCTCCGGTTCTGCTTTCGGTTGGGCGCCGGGACACGGTTGTCCAGTTCGGCGAGGGAGGCGAGGAAGCGCTGCTTCTCGCGCTCGAACAGGACTTCATTCTTGTCCAGCTCGAACACGGCGGACATGAAGTTGTCCTGGCTGGCGCCCTCTTCGAGGCGGCGGATCAGGTAGGCAATGGCGACGTCGAACTCGGCCGGGTGCACCACCGGCGTGTAGAGCAGCAGGGAGCCGACGTCCTTCTTGACGGCTTCGGCCTGGCCCTGGGCCATGCCCAAGAGCATTTCGAACTCGATACTCTGCTGTGCGCTATCCGCGATGCCGCGCTGCTTGGCAAGGAGCCAGGCGAAGGCGATGTCGAACAGGTTGTGGCCGGCCACGCCGATCCGGATGTTCTTGATCCGCTCGGGGTGCAGGGAGTAGTTGATGACGCGCTTGTAGCTGGTGTCCGAGTCCTGCTTGCTGCCCCAGGTTGCCAGCGGCCAGTCGTGCAGGGAGGATTCCACCTGCTCCATGGGCAGGTTTGCGCCCTTGACCACACGCACCTTGATGGCGGCGCCGCCGTTGGCACGCCGTTCAGCCGCCCAGTCCTGCAGCCGGATCATCGCGGACAGGGCATCCGGGAGGTAGGCCTGGAGCACAATGCCCGCTTCCAGGTCCTTGAATTCGGGCTTGTCCAGGATCCTGGTGAAGACCGCGATGGTCATGTCCAGGTCCTTGTACTCCTCCATGTCGAGGTTGATGAACTTGGCTTTGGGAAACGAAGCTGCGCGGGTGAACAGCGGGGTGAGCTTTTCCACCACGTGCTCCACGGCTTCGTCGAAGGCCCAGGCGGAGTGCGGGGCAACGGTGGAGGAGACCTTGATGGAGACGTAGTCGACGTCGGGGCGCGCCAGCAGGGCGTGCGTTCCTTCGAGCCGGCGGGAGGCCTCGTGCTCGCCAAGGACAGCCTCGCCGAGGAGGTTGACGTTGAGCTTGATGCCGTCCTTGCGGATCTTGGCAATCGCGGGCCCGAGCTTGGCGTCGGTGGCGTCAACGATCAGGTGGCCCACCATTTCGCGCAGGACCTTGCGGGCAATGGGGATGACCACCTGCGGCATGACCGGAGCCATGGTTCCGCCCAGCGCTACGGCGCTGCGCATGTACCAGGGCAGGAACGCGGGGACCTTGGGCGCCAGTGCCGCGAGGTTGCGGGCGGCAACGTTCAGGTCCTCGGGGCGGACCACGCCGTCCACGAAGCCAACGGTGAATTCCAGGCCGTTGGGGTCCTTCAGGACGCCGGCAAGCTGCTGGGCCGAAGCGTCCACGGGCACCTTCGAGGCCTCGGTCAGCCAGTGGCGGACCAGCGCCACGGCGTCGGCTGCCAGGGCCTTGGCCTGGGGCACGTCGACGTCGACGGTCCGGGGCGCAGTTCCGGCGGCAGCTGCGGGTTCCATTGCAATGTGGGTCATTGTTTTCCCGATCTTTCTGGGGTTCAAGGAGGTCTTATCAACCAGTATGAGCTTCCAGTCACATAAGATAAAGCGATCTTTTCTAAGCAATACCGGTTAGAAAAAATGAACCATTGAACCCGGCAGGATTGCCCTTCCCCCACCGGCCCGTCCCTCACGCGGCGAACCGTACTTGCCACCCTCTCTCACTTAATGCGGGAAAAACCGAAACGCTCTATCACCCTCCACAGGAAGGTGATAGAGCGTCCGGGGTTTAGCGACGTTAAGTGAGAGAGCGTCCGTGTTTAAGCGACGTTAAGTGATAGAGCGTCAGCCGACGGGCCGGTGCATCTCCACAATCTCCTCATGCCGGGGGCTGTCGGGATTCATCAGCGAGTTCTTCTTGCCATAGAAGAAGTAGATGGCAAGGCCGATGACGAGCCAGACGCCGAACCGCGCCCACGTTTCCCAGTGCAGCTGGAACATCAGGAATGCGGAGGCCAGCACGCCGAAGGCCGGGACGAGCGGCATGAACGGGAGGCGGAACGCGCGCGGGGCATCGGGCTTCTTGTAGCGGAACACGATGACCGAGAAACAGACGACGACGAACGCCGCCAGGATGCCGATGTTGGTCAGGTCGGCGACTGCCTTGATCGGGAACACGCCCGCCAGGAGCGCGGAGGCGACGCCCGCGATCCAGGTCACGCGCTGCGGCGTGCCGTGCCGGTCGGTCTTGGAGAACCAGCCGGGCAGCAGCCCGTCGCGGCTCATGGAGAACCAGACGCGGGTAACGCCGAGCAGGAACGTCAGCATCACGGTGAGGATGGACAGCACCGCGAAGACGGAAATGATGGTGGCAATGACCGGCAGCCCCACACCGGTGAAGGCTGACGCGAACCCGGCCTTCGGGTCGATGTCCTTGTAGTTCTGCATGCCCGTGAGGACCAGGGTGGCTGCCACATAGAGCAGCATGGCGATGATGAGCGACAGGATGATGGCCTTGGGCATGTGCTTCTTGCCGTCGGTGGCTTCCTCCGCTGCGGTACTCATGGCGTCGTAGCCGAAGACCGCGAAGAATACGGTGGCGGAACCGGCAAGAACCGGGCCGAAGCCGGACGGCATGAACGGGTTGTAGTTGTTGGTGTCGATGTAGAAGACACCAAGGCCGATGATGAAGAGGATCAGGACCACCTTGATGGCCACTGCCACCAGTTCGAACCGGCCGAACGCCTTGGTTCCGCGCGACAGGATCCAGGTCACGATCAGGCAGACCACGATGGCGGGGATGTTGACGATTCCGCCCTTGCCCTCATCCGGGGTGGATGTCATCCAGACCGGCATGTGGATGCCGATTCCGGAGAGGAAGGCATCAAAGTAGCCGGAGATGCCGATGGCCACCACGGCCACAATGGCGATGTATTCCAGCAGCAGGTCCCATCCGATGAACCAGCCGATGATCTCGCCCAAGGCCACGTACCCGTAGGTGTAGGCGGACCCGGCGCGCGGAATCATGCCCGCGAACTCTGCGTAGGACAGTGCTGCCGCTGCCGACGCGAGGCCGGCAATCAGGAACGAAATCAGCACCGCGGGCCCCACCCCGGGTGTGGTTTCGCTACCGGCGGCCACCAGCCCCGCGAGGGAGAAGATGCCGACGCCGATAATGCCGCCAACGCCGATGGCCGTCAGCTGCCAAAGCCCGAGTGACTTAAAGAGGCCACTATGTTTGTTCTCTTCTTCAATGTCGTCAATCGGCTTGCGCCGCATGATCGACTGGGTCATGTCTCGTGTGCTCATCAGGAACTCCTGCTTGGGGGGGTGCGACCCCGCCACGGCGCGCGAAAAATCGCTTGTGACGGGGGTAACTCGGTCCCAACAGTATGCAAGGGGGCTTGCATTAGATAAAGTGACTACTTCTAACCTATATTCGTTAGTTTCGGTAAGGATTTCCTCATGCTTGACGTACGCCGGCTGCGCCTGCTCCGGGAATTGAGCATCCGGGGGACGCTCGCGGAGGTGGCCGAAGCACTCCAGTACAGCCCGTCGTCAGTCTCCCAGCAGCTGGCGCTCCTGGAAAAGGAAGTGGGCGTGGAGCTGCTGCGCAAGACGGGACGCCGGGTGCAGCTCACCCCGCAGGCGGAGGTCCTGGTGGCCCACACCGCAAGCCTGCTGCAGACCATGGAACAGGCCGAGGCGGACCTTGCAGCGTCCCTGACCACCGTGACCGGCACAGTGCGGATCGCAGTGTTCCAGTCGGCCGCGCTGGCGCTCATGCCCGAGACCCTGACGCGCATGGCCAGTACGTATCCCGAAGTGCGCATCGAGATGATCCAGCGTGAGCCGGAAACGGCGCTGCACGAGACGTGGGCACGCGACTTCGACCTTGTCATCGCCGAGCAGTACCCCGGACACGCCGCCCCGCGCTATCCCGAACTGGACCGCGTCAAGCTCACCACCGACGCCATCCGGCTCGCCGTTCCCCCCGCGTCCGACGGCGGTCCCGCCATCTCCTCGATCGAGGACACCGCGGAACTCGCCTGGGTCATGGAACCACGCGGGGCGGCATCCCGCCACTGGGCCGAGCAGGCCTGCCGGAGCGCGGGGTTCGAGCCCGACGTGCGTTTTGAAACCGCGGACCTTCAGGCACAGATCCGCCTCATCGAGTCCGGGAACGCCGTGGCGCTGATGCCGGACCTGGTGTGGACTGGGCGCGGCACCACCGCCCGGCTCCTTGACCTGCCAGGTAAGCCGCACCGCACGGTGTTCACCTCCGTCCGCCGCTCCAGCGCCCAGCGGCCCGCGATCCTCGCCGCGCGGGAGACCCTTGCGGCGACCGCAGCGGCCGTGGCACAGCACGACGGCGGGTGACCGGCCGCCGTCGTGCGTGGCCTTCCAGCGTGTCCGTCCAGGGGTACCGGCCAGCGCAACGACGGGCTCCGTCACTGCGCAGGAGCCGCCCCGGCGTCACTGTTCCCTGCGTCACTGCGCCGGCGGGCCCCCAACGCTAGACTGATGCCGTTATGAATCGCACAATGTTCAAGTCCAAAATCCACCGGGCCACCGTCACGCACGCCGACCTGCACTACGTAGGGTCGGTCACCGTTGACCTGGACCTGCTCGAGGCCGCCGACATCCTTCCCGGCGAGCTCGTCTCCATCGTGGATGTGACCAACGGCTCGCGGCTTGAGACCTACACCATCGCCGGCGAGCGCGGCTCGGGCGTGATCGGCATCAACGGTGCAGCGGCGCACCTCATGCACGAGAACGACGTCGTCATCCTGATCACCTACGCCCAGATGACCACCGAAGAGGCCAAGGCCTATGAACCGCGGGTGGTCCACGTGGATGAAAACAATCGGGTGATCCAGCTGGGCAATGACCCGGCCGAGGGCCTCACGCCGGGAATGATGCGGCCCCCTTTCGCTCTTAACAACGCCACCCTGTAACCGGAGAGTGCTTTCCGGCAGACCGCTCCCCCGCACCCCCCGGGCTGATCCCCTGCGGATTGTCCCTTGCTAGGGGTACTCGCCGGGTTCTTTGTGGTCTGGTGCATCATCCTGGTGGGCTGGTTCGTGGGCCGGCAGAAAATCCTGGGCGACAACGCCCGGCAGGTCCTCAGCTCCCTCACCTTCTTTGTGGCCAGCCCGGCCCTGCTTTTCGAAACGCTGAGCAAAGCCCGCCTCGCCGAGGTTTTCGCGGCGCCACTGCTGGTCGCTGCGGTCTCGGCAGTGGCCACCGCGGCCATCTTCTTCGCCATCGCCAGGTTCTGGCTCAAACGCTCGCTGCCCGAGTCCCTGATGTCCTCCATGGCCGCGTCACTGGTGAACTCCGCCAACCTGGGCATCCCCATCGCGGTGTACGTCCTGGGCGACGCAAGCTACGTGGCGCCGCTGCTCATCTTCCAGCTCGCCTTCTTCACGCCGCTGTTCCTGATGCTCCTGGATTCAAGCACCAGCTCCCACCGCACCACGCCGCTGAACTTCATCGTGATGATCCTCCGGAACCCCATGATCGTGGGTTCGGCCCTGGGCCTGGCCGTGGCCGGGACGGGCTGGCAGGTCCCGCAACTGGTGATGGAGCCCATCCACCTGATCGGCGGTGCGGCGATTCCGGCCATGCTGATCGCTTTTGGCATGAGCCTGAACGGCACCCGCCCGCTCCAGGCCTCGGCCTGCCGGCGCCTGGACACGCTGCTGGCCAGCGGCTTCAAGCTGGCCGCCCAGCCCGCGCTGGCCTATCTCTTTGCCCGGTTCGCGCTGGGGCTTGAAGGCCATGTCCTGTTCGCCGTGGTGGTCACCGCCGCCCTGCCCACAGCGCAGAATGTTTTTGTGGCTGCCAGCCGGTACAAGACCGGCCTCACCGTGGCGAAAGACACCGTGCTGATCACAACCGTTGTGGCCGTGCCGGCGATGATCGGCGTGGCACTGCTGCTGACCTGACCCGAGTTTGGAGGGCTGATGAATACTGTTCTGGACACCGTGGTGATCGGCGGCGGCGCCATGGGCTCGGCCGCCGCGTGGGCGCTGTCCCGCCGGGGCCGGCATGTGACTTTGGTGGAGCAGTTCGGGCCGGGGCACAAGATCGGGGCCTCGCACGGCACCACCCGCAACCTGAACCTCGGTTACCACCGCCCCGAATATGTGGCCATGCTGGCAGAGGGGCTGGCCCTGTGGGATGAGCTTGAGCAGGAAAGCGGTGAGACGCTGCTGGCGCGGACGGGCGTTGTGAACCACGGCCCCGACCCCCGGCTTCCGGACATCGCCGAGGCATTGACGCAGGCGGGCATCCGCGCGGAGCTCCTGTCCCCGGCGGAGGCCGGGGAGCGCTGGCGCGGGATCCGCTTCGACCAGCAGGCACTGCACATGCCCGACGGCGGCCAGCTCAACCCCGAAGCGGCGCTTCCTGCATTCCAGCGCCTCGCCGCAGCCCGCGGCGCCGAGATCCGGCACCACACCAAGGTGGTGGACCTGCAGGTGATGGACGACGGCGTCCGGCTGGGCCTGGAGTCCGGCGCCGGCATCGAGGTGGTCACCGCTGCGCAGGTTGTGGTCACGGCCGGCGGCTGGACGGACAAGCTCCTGGGCCCGATGTTCAGCAACAGCACCAGTACGGGGCTGCAGATTGCCAGGCTGCGGGTCACGCAGGAGCAGCCGGCGCACTTCCGGGTGGCGGACGCGGGCGCAGTGTGGCCCGGCTTCAACCACTGCCCCGGCACCGGGGCGGACTACCAGGGCTGGTATTCCCCCGTGTACGGCATGGAGACGCCCGGCGAAGGGATCAAGGCCGGCTGGCACGGAGTGGGACCGCTCGTTGATCCTGACCGGCGCTCCTTCCAGCCCGAACCCCGGCAGCTCGCCGCCCTGCAGGACTACGCGCGGACGTGGCTGCCCGGGGTGGACGCCGATTCCTTCGAGGCCATCAGCTGCACCTACACCACCACCCCGGACGAGGACTTTATCCTGGACCGGATCGGCCCCGTGGTGATCGGCGCCGGGTTCTCCGGGCATGGGTTCAAGTTCACCCCGGTGATTGGCCGCATCCTCGCCGACCTCGCCACCGGCACCCGTCCGGCGCCGGAGATCTTCCGCGCTTCCCGCTAAAAGCGCCTACCGCGTCTTGTCCTCTGCTTCGGCGAGGGCCGGCTCCCCGCCCGTGCCGCCGTCGTCGTCCTTTCGGGAGGCGCCCGCCTTCACCGCCGGCATTGCCAGCACGGCCGCCACGGTGAGGATGCCGCCCACCAGCGCGGCCAGGAACACGGCGCCGGACGCAGCCACGACGGCGGGTGCCGCGCCTTCGCCGGCCGTGGTGGCGTAGACCGCGTTGGCCACCGCGCCGAAGACCGCCACACCCAGCGCGCTCCCAATGGACCGCGCGAACATGTTGCTGCTGGTGACCACGCCGCGCTCATTCCACTCAACACTGGACTGGGCAGCAATCAGGGTGGGAGTGGCAACCAGCCCCAGGCCGAGCCCCACCACGAAACAGCTGGCGGCCACCAGTGCCACGTTGGGGGTGGCGGCCGTGAGGGCCAGGACCAGAAGTCCCGCCACGGTAACGGAGATCCCGATCAAGGCCGTGGCCTTGAACCCGATCCGCAGGTAGAACCGGCCCGCCTGCGAGGCACTGAGGGGCCAGCCAAGGGTCAGGGCCGCGAGCGCCAGGCCGGCCATAAAGGGCGAAGTGTCCAGCGCCCCCTCCAGGAACGTGGGCACATAGGAGGTCAGCCCGATCATCACCGCCCCGACGCCGAAGGACACCAGCGTGGTGGTGCCCAACAGCCGGCGCGAAACCACCCAGGACGGCAGGACCGGCTCCGCAGCCCGCCGTTCCACCATCAGGAACACCGCCAGCAGCACGGCGCCCACAACAAAGATGCCGATGCTGATCGGGGAATTCCACGCCCAGCCCTGGCCGCCCTGGAGGGCACCAAGGATCAGCAGGCCCAGTGACACCGCCAGCAGGGCAGCCCCGGCGTAGTCCACCCGGTGCTTGGCGCGTTCAACATTTTCGTGCAGGGTCCTGAACAGCATCCACCCGGCAAGGAGGCACAGCGGAATGTTGACCAGGAAGATCCCGCGCCAGATTCCCAGCGAGGAGAAGATGCCGCCGAGGCTCGGGCCCACCACCGAGGAGACAGCCCAGACGCTGGCCAGGTAGCCCTGGACCTTTGCCCGCTCCTCGAGCGAGTAGATGTCCCCGGCGATGGTGATGGAAACCGGCAGGACGGCCCCCGCACCGAGGCCCTGCAGGGCGCGGAACGCGATCAGTGCGGGCATGCTCCAGGCGATGCCGCAGAGGACGGACCCGAGCAGGAACAGCCCGATGCCCGCCAGGATGATGGGCTTCCGGCCAAGCATGTCGGACAGTTTGCCGTAGATGGGCACCGAGACGGCCTGGGCCAGCAGGTACGCGGAAAACAGCCAGGGGAAGGACTCGAAACCGCCCACATCCCGGACGATCGACGGGACGGCGGTGGCCACGATCGTGGAATCGATGGCCACCAGGCCGGTGGACAGCATCAGGGCAATGAGGATGGGGCCCCGTTCGGAGCGGAACCCCACCCCTTGGGCGCGCGCGGTCTTCATGAGTCTCGTTTCAGTCTTTTTGGGTCCCTGCTACCTCCACTCTAGGTACCCGCGGCCGACCCCGACTATCGCCTGCCCTGGTGTGCGTCCAGGAGCCGCGCGCAGCGGATGAAGCCCAGGTGCGAGTACGCCTGCGGATGGTTCCCCAGGTGTGTCTCCGTGCCGGGGTCGTACTCCTCCGGCAGCAGCCCGGTGGGACCGAAGAGGTTCACCAGCTGGTCGAACAGGTCCCAGGCCTCATCGATGCGGCCCACGGCCACATACGCTTCGATCAGCCAGGTGGTGCAGATGTGGAACCCGCCCTCCAGGCCCGGCAGGCCGTCGTCGTACCTGTACCGGAAAACGGTGGGACCCACGCGCAGTTCCCGCTCCACCGCGGTGACGGTGTCCAGGAAGCGCTGGTCCGAAACGTCCATCAGGCCGGAGAGGCCGATGTGCAGGACGGCGGCGTCGAGGTCCGGGCTGTCGTAGGCAACGGTGTAGGACCTCGCCGACTCGTCCCAGCCCTCGCGCAGCACCTCCTCGCGGATGGTGCCTGCCATGGGTGCCCAGGCCGGGTCCGGCTCCCGGCCGTGGCGGGCAGCCGTCCGCAGCGCCCGGTCCAGCGTCACCCAGCACATCACCTTGGAATAGACGTGGTGGCGCGCTGCGCGCCGGGCCTCCCAGATGCCGTGGTCCGGCTCGTGCCAGCGGGCCAGGACGGCCGAGGCCATCTGGACCATCAGCTCCCAATGGTCGTCGGCCAGCGCGCCCTCCCGCTCACTCAGGGCATGGATCAGTTCGGCAACCGGGCCAAAAACGTCCAACTGGACCTGGTGGTCCGCGGCGTTGCCGATCCTGACCGGACGGGAGCCCGCGTACCCCGGGAGGCTGTCGACGACGGCCTCCGTGGAAAGCGGCGCGCCGGTCACCGAGTACAGGGGGTGCAGCCACTCGGGGCCGGGCGCATGTTCGAGGATCCGCCCCAGCCATGCCAGGAAGCCGGCGGCCTCCGCCGTGGAGCCGAGGTCCACCAGCGCGTTGACCGTCATGGACCCGTCCCGCAGCCAGCAGTACCGGTAGTCCCAGTTCCTTGTGCCGCCGATTCCCTCCGGCAGCGACGTAGTGGGGGCCGCGAGGACGGCGCCGGTGGGCTCATGGACCAGGGCGCGGAGAACCAGGGCTGACCGCCGCACCAGGGAGGGTTTGACGGAGGGCAGGGCAAGTTTCTGCACCCACTGGCGGGCATGCAGGGCCACCCCGGCCCGCCGCTCCGTCTCCCCGCCGGGGTCCGCAGGCTGCGGTTCGGTATCGCCGCAGCGCAGGTTGAGCACCACCGGACCGTCCTGCAGGTTCACCGCCGCCGTGGCCGTGGCGTGGCGCCCGTCTGAGGTGATGCTGAAGGTGGCGCCCGGCGCGAACAGGATGATGGGCTCCGAGGTCCCCACCACGTGCAGTTCCCCGCCGCGGGCCTCCATGCTGAACGGGGCGTTGGCGTAGTCCGGCCGGGGAGCAAAAGTAATCCGGGCGGCACCATGGCCGGTCAGCACCCGGACCAAACTGGTGATGCCCTCGGGCGCGGGCTCAAGGTAGTCCGTGACCGTGACGTCCGCCCACCGGGTCTCAACAATCATGGTGCTGTCCACGTACCGCTGTCCCAGCACCTGGGAGGCCTTGACCGGCTCCACGGAAAAGTGGCCGGCCGCGTCTCCGCCCAGGATGTGGGCGAAAAGTGATCCGGAATCCGGCAGCGGATGGCTCATCCAGCAGATCTTCGCGTCCGGCGTCAGCAGTGCGGTGGAGGATCCGTTGCCGATCATCGTGTGCCGTTCAAGGCCCACCGCGTCCTCGCCGAACAGCCAGGCCCGCCGCAGCTCGAAGAGGAGGGCCAGGACCCGGGCGAAGGCTTCGGGGTCGCGGACGCGGTGCGCCGCGGCGGTCTCCCCCGGCCCGACCTTGAGTCCGAGGTCCGGCCCGCGCAGGGTGGCGATGGCCAGTTCGTCACTGTGGGCGTCCCCGGCGAACATCGCGGCGCTGGCTCCGAGCCGGGACCGGAGGGTTTCCAGCGCCTCGGCCTTGGACGGTTCCACAACGGACAGGTCCAGCACGGAACCGTCCACAATGAAGAACAGCCCATGGGCGCGGGCAATCTCCCGGGCGGTTTCCGTCACGGATTCCACCACGTCCGGCGGCGCCGGGCGGGTGTGGACGGAAACGGCCACCGGTTTGCGTTCAATCCAGATGCCCTCCTGGAACCCCACGGCTTCATTGAGCGCCGCGTTGACCTTCTGCAGGACTGATTCGGTGGCCAGGGTCTGCGCGTGCGCGAAGCCCATATCCGACTCTGCGCCATGCGAACCGATCAGGTGCACCTCAACGGGCAGCCGCGACACCGCCGCAAGGTCGCGGAGCGAGCGTCCCGAAATGATGGCGGCGTGGGTATTGGGTAGGGCAGCCAGGGCGCGCAGGGCTATCGCCGCATTGCCCAGGGGCAGGATCTCGGTGGAGATGCCTTCGGCGTCGCACAGGGTCCCGCCGTAGTTGCAGGCCACCAGCAATCCCGGAACCCGTGCCAGCACTTTCAGTTCGGCCAGCAGCGCAGGCGTCAGGCCGTTGTCCGCCGCATCCGACTGGATGAAGGCGCGGAGCATGTCCAGCGGAAGGGACCGGGTGAGCAGTGCGGAATCCGCCACGCTTTGGTTCAACGGCGTAGGCATGCAGGTACCCCTTTGAGGCCGGACCAGGCCGGGACTACAGCCGCTGGATCGCCTGCGGACTACCGGTTGGTGCCCCTCCCGGGAATCCCAGTAATTCCCGAGGGGGCAGTTCCCATGCTCAGCCCCGGCCGTTTCCCCCGAAAGTCCCCTTTATTGCGTATGTGTAAAAGTCCGACGGACAGCGCCGTTGTCATGGAGAGCCGGCGTCACGCAGGGCAGCTTTCTGGACCACGACGCCGGCGCCTGCCGCCCGGAACCGGGGAACCCGCCGTCGTGCATTCCCAAAAGGGTGCTGGGCGTGACGCGCAGGACCCCGCCAGCTACACCCGGACCAGCCCGGCAGCCTCTGCCAGGAGTTCCACGGAGCGCAGCCGCGCCTCGGTCCCGGTGCTCTGGTGGGCCACAATGAGTTCGTCGGCGTCGGCGTGCCGCCCGAAACCGTCCAGGTAATCAAGGACTACGTCGGGCGTTCCCACCGCGGAGTACGTCATCATCTGGCTCACGTGCTGGCCCTGCGGGGAGTCGAGGATCATGTCCGCTTCGTCGTCGGTGAACTCGCGGCCGCCGCCGAAGAACAGGGACACGCGGGCGCGCTTGGTGGCCTGCAGCATGGCCTGCGCTTCCGAGGCGGAATCCGCCGCGATGACGTTGACGCCGGCAATGACGTGCGGGGCATCCAGCTGCGCGGAGGGCTTGAACTCGCGCCGGTACAGGGCCACGGCATCCTGCAGGGCGTTCGGCGCAAAGTGGGAGGCAAACGCGTACGGCAGTCCCAGCTGGGCGGCGAGGCGCGCGCCGAACAGGGAGGATCCCAGGATGTACAGCGGGACGTTGGTGCCCTTGCCTGGCGTGGCTTCAACGCCCTGGATGCGGGTGGGACCGGTGAGGTAGCCCTGGAGTTCCAGCACGTCCTGCGGGAAGCTGTCCGCGGACATGGGATCCCGCCGCAGCGCGCGCATGGTGTTCTGGTCACTTCCGGGCGCGCGGCCCAGGCCGAGGTCGATGCGGCCCGGGTGCAGGGTCTCCAGGGTTCCGAACTGTTCCGCGATGGTCAGCGGCGAGTGGTTGGGCAGCATGACGCCGCCGGCACCCAGCCGGATGCTTTCGGTGTGGGCGGCCACATGGGCAATCAGCACGCTCGTGGCGGAGGACGCGATGGAGGACATGTTGTGGTGCTCGGCGTACCAGACCCGCCGGTACCCGAGCTTCTCCGCGCTCTGCGCCATGGCCACGCTGCCCGCGAAGCTCTCCGCCGCCGTCTGGCCCTTGCCGATGGTTGCCAGGTCAAGGATGGAGAGGGGGAGAGTCACGGTAGGTGCCGGCCTTTCGGGAACGTTTCGCAGGGATGTGCCCGCCGGGTCGCGGCGGGCACGATAGGCATAACGACGGCGGCGCCCGGCTTATTTCTGGAACCTGCGGAATACTCAGCAAACTTATGACGTTGCCGCCCCTATGAGCCTAGAGACAACGAACCAGTTGGAACTGTCCGAAACGATCGATTTGAAGGATCTGGGAACCGTGAACCGGCTCGGCTTCGGTGCCATGCGCATCGTGGGTGACGGCGTCTGGGGTGAGCCCGCGGACCGCCGGGCGGCGGTGGCGGTGGTGCGCCGCGCCGTCGAACTCGGCGTTGACTTCATCGATACCGCAGATTCCTACGGCCCCAACATCAGCGAGGAAATCCTCGCCGAGGCACTGTACCCGTACAAGGACGGGCTGAAGATCGCCACGAAGGTGGGCTTCACCCGCACCGGGCCAGGCAAGTGGATCCCCGTGGGCCGCCCGGAGTACCTCCGCCAGCAAGCAGAACTGAGCCTGCGGAAGCTGAAGGTGGACACCCTGGACCTGCTCCAGCTGCACCGGATCGACCCCAAGGTGGACGCCGAGGAGCAGTTCGGCGTGCTGCGCGAGCTCCAGGACGAGGGCAAGGTCCGGGCGCTGGGCCTCTCGCAGGTGAGCGTGGAGGAGCTCGAGGCGGCCGGGAAGCACTTCACCGTTTCCACGGTCCAGAACCGGTACAACCTGACGGACCGGAGCTCCGAGGACGTCCTGCGCTACTCGGAGGAGAACGGCATCGGCTTCATCCCGTGGGCTCCCATTTCCGCGGGTGAGCTGGCGCAGCCGGGAGGGCCGCTGGACGAGGCCGCCAGGCGTTTGGGTGCCACCACTTCCCAGGTTGCACTGGCCTGGCTGCTGCGCCGCTCTCCCGTGATGATGCCGATCCCCGGCACCGGGTCAGTGCAGCACCTGGAGGAAAACATGGCCGCGGCCGGCGTCACCCTGGACGAGGAAACCTACGCTGAACTTGAAGCAGCAGGCGAGTAGAGAAGCACAGACAGGAGCAGCACTATGGCAAACATTCTGATGGTCGTATCGGCCGCCGATTCGCTCACCATGAAGGACGGCAGCCAGCACCCCACCGGCTTCTGGGCGGAGGAACTGGTGGTGGCACACCAGACCCTGCTGGACGCCGGCCACACTGTCCACATCGCGACCCCCGGGGGCGCGAAGCCCACCGTGGACCAGGTGAGCCTGGCTCCCGAGTCAGTAGGCGGCGAGGAACGGGCGCAAGGTTTCCGCGACTACCTCGACTCAATCGACGGCGAGCTCTCGCGCCCGCTGGTGCTGGCCGACGTCGACCCGTCCGGCTACGACGCCGTTGTGATGCCCGGCGGGCACGG
The DNA here is from genome assembly GCF_034258515.1 of Pseudarthrobacter oxydans. Classification (NCBI taxonomy): domain Bacteria; kingdom Bacillati; phylum Actinomycetota; class Actinomycetes; order Micrococcales; family Micrococcaceae; genus Pseudarthrobacter; species Pseudarthrobacter oxydans. The sequence goes on from NZ_CP139438.1 coordinate 4,177,788, forward strand.
GCCCATGGCCGACCTGTACCAGGACGCCGCCCTCGGCAGGCTCCTGGCGGCGGCGGACAAGGACGGCAAGGTCATCGCTCCCTTCTGCCACGGTCCCGCAGGGCTGCTGAGTGCAACGGACGACGGCGGCGCTTTCGTTTTCGCGGGACGTCGCCTCACGGTGTTCAGCAACGAGGAGGAACTGGGCGGCGGCACCGGCGAGAACACGCCGTGGCTGGTGGAGGACGCCCTGAGGGACAAGGGTGCGGTGATCGAAAATGCTGCCGCCTGGACGTCAAATGTTGTGCGGGACGGCAACCTGATCACGGGCCAGAACCCGCAGTCCAGCGAGGACGTGGCCAAGGAAGTCATCAAGGCGCTGGGCTAGTCCCGCACTTCAGGCAGAGAAGGGGCCCGGTCTGGTGACCGGGCCCCCTCTGTGCGGCGCACGTCCTTGGGCGCCGCCGCCGTTGGCGCTACTTCAGCTTGAAGTTGGCGCTGATCGAGGTACCGTCCTTTGCTGTCATCGTGAGCTGGTAGCAGCTGCCGGGGCTTGCAGGCGTCTTCCAGTTGTAGATGAACTGGCCGGCGATGGCGTCATAGCGGACAACGGTGCTGCCGGCCGCCGCTGTCGTCTCGATAGCATCGGTCTGGGCGTTCGGTGCACAGACGATGGTTCCCATGGTGAACTTCATCAGGTTGGGGTCCGTGATCTCGGTTTCGCCCGCAAAAACCTCGAACTTGGCCGGTACAGCGCTGCCGCCCTTGACCGTGTTCAAGACACCGCCCATGTCGATCGGCTGGTAGAAGCCCTTCATGGTCCAGGCCTTGACTTCGTAGGAGTGGGTAACGGTGGTGGTGTTGCCGGCGAGGTCCGTGGCCGTGGCCCTGAGGGTGTATTTCCCAACTCCCGTGCCGTAACCGGTAACCTCGCAGGTCCCAAGCACTCCGGACAGTGAATCGGAGGCCGAGCAGGTCGGCTGCGCGGGCGTCGACCCGTAGTAGCCGTCCGCGATGACCGAATCGAAGGTCACCGTGGGGGCCGTCTTGTCGATCTTGAGCGTGGTGGAGGCCTCGCCTGCAGCACGGACGTTGCCGGCGAGGTCCTTGAACTCGGGGCTGTGGACAGTCACCGAATCCCCTTCGTCCGACGCCGTCACGCTCTTCGTCGCGTCAACCGGTCCGGACACGAGATCGGTGGCGCCGAAGGTGACCTCGACGTCCGTGTTGTACCAGCCGTCGTGGTTGGCTGCGGGGCTCGTGCCCACGTAGCGGACCATCGGCGCGGTCTGGTCAATCTTGAAGGACTGCGACGTAGTCCCGGCTGGCGTGATGTTGCCTGCGTTGTCCACGAAAACCGGGCTGGGCACCTTGACTTCAGCTCCCTCCCCGCTGGAGTACACCGTCTGCGAGGACGTCAGCAGTCCCGACGTCGCATCCGTTGCCGTAAAGCGGGCCCCGACGTCGGTCACGTACCAGTTGTTCTCCCCCAGCGTGCCTGATGCGACCCCGTCGTAGCCAACGGACGGCGCCGTCTTGTCGATCTTGAATTGCTGGGAAGCGGCGCCGGCAGGTGTGGTGTTGCCGGCGTTGTCCGAGAATGCAGGACTCTGGACAGTCACGGCTTCGCCTTCCCCGGACGAGGTCACCGTCTGCGTTGCGCTGAGGGGCCCGGAGGTGAGGTCCGTTCCTTTGAAGCTGGCCTGGACATCGGAGGTGTACCAGCCGCCAAAGCCTGCGGTTCCGGTTGCAGCGTCATAGGTGACGCTGGGGGCTGTCTTGTCGATCTTGAACGACTGGGAAATGGTTCCGTCGGGCACGGTATTGCCCGCGTTGTCCGTGAACGCAGGGCTCAGGACCCTTACATCGGCACCCTCGCCGCTGGAGGACACCTCCTGGGAGGACGGGGCCAGTCCGGATGTGGCATCTGTTGCAATGAAGCGGGCCAGTACATCGGAGGTGTACCAGTTGTCGTTGCCGGCCTTTCCTGTCGCGTCGGCGTAGCTCACCGTCGGCGCCGTGCCGTCTTTCTTGATGGGGACGGTGACTGTGCCGGCCGAGCCGCCGCTGCTGCTCGCGGAGCATGAGTAGTCAGCAGGCAGCTGGTCCAGCGCCACCGTCACGTCGTTGCAGCCGACCTTGTTCAGGGTGCTGGTCGAGTCGCCCTCGGTGACGGTCCACTTCAGCGTGACGGCGTTCCGGTACCACCCGTTCAAGCCGTCCGGCTGCGCCGCGTCGAGGGTATAGCTGATCCCGGGGGCCGTGCCGTCAACGATGTTGTACGTTACCGAACTCGCGGCGGTGAGCCCACCCTTGTCGGTGTAGCTGCAGGACGCTGTCTGGGAGCCTATGCCGGTAGCAGCGTCGTCACCTGAGACGGCACTCAGGGTTGCCATGAAGGAACTGTTGCCGTCCTCGGCATCGGTGACGTTGCACATCGCAGGGGGCACAAACCCCTTGGGGTAGGAGATGCCCAGCGTTACACCGGACACACTGAGGACCGGTGCTGTGTTTGACGGCGCGGGCGCGGTTACGTTCACCACAAAAGTGGCCGGTAAGAGATTGAATGTGCCGCCCGTTGTGTTGCTGGTCTGGGTTGCGGAAATTGTGGAGGAGCCTGCGCCTACCGGGCTAACAGTTAACTGCTTCGTGTCACCGCATGAGCCAAAAGTAACCGTGGACGGGGATACTGCAGCGACCGACGGATTGCTCGACGTGAACTGGAGGGTCACCGTGGTCGACCCGGTGAGGTTACATCCGGACTTCCCATCACCACCCGTGGGACCGACGACGAGGCTTGTCGTCCCGAGGATACCTCCAACGTTGAGTGCCATGATCTCTGCCTCGGCGTCGACAACGTCGTCAAGAGTGTTACTGATCGTGTCCGCCCAGGCTATCCCGCCTCCAGCCAGCACCAGCCCCGCAGCCGCAACCGCCGCGGCCACCCGGGTGCCCGTCCGCCCCAGCAGGCTCCTATCCCCAGCAGCAGTCGTCCTACCTGGCGAATTCATCATGTGCGTCTCCCTAAGACCATGTGCCCACTGCGGGCGCAACGTACTTCAAGGTATGGGGTGAGGGGGCAACAGCACACGCGTAGTCGCACACCTGTCCTTGCTCTTTGAGTACTCGTTTTCTGACGCGCACGCTGACCGGCACTACTTGGTTTTGGGCCTGCGGCCGGCCCGATGGCGACCGCAGAAAGGGCCAGGCCAGCCCCACGGCGTGAACCCCAAAGTGCACTCGTGAAGGGTTTGGCAATAGTCTGGCCAGATGGGGACAACCACCGTGAACAATGGCGAACAGATCGACAGGCAGTCCCGCATCCTCGAAGCAGCGCTCGATCTGCTGTCCCGCCACGGTATCTCAGGGGTGAGCATGCGTGCGGTGGCGCGTGAAGCCGGGGTGGCCCTGGGCCTGGTGAACTACTACTACGACGACAAGACCAGCCTGATCCGCGCGGCCCTGCGCCGGGTGGACGAGCACGATCTCCTGCTGGTTGCACAGGATCCGTCGTCTCCCCCGGACGAGCAGCTGCGCAAGTCCCTGCGGCGGGTAGCGGGCGCCGACCTGCTGACCACCCGCTACCTGTCCCTGCGCCTGCACCTTTGGGCCCTCGCCCAGGCAGACGAGGACTATGCACAGATCAATGCTGCCGCCTTCGACCGCTATATCGACGGCCTGGCGGCGCTGGTGTCCAACGCCCTGCCCGGGCTCTCCTGGGAGGAATGCCGCGCGCGGTCATCCGACATCGTGGTCATACAAAACGGCATGTGGTTGACGTCGCTCCTTGGCGTGGACAAGGAATCCATCCAGCGGAGCATCGCACGCACGGAACAGATCGCCTTCGCCCCGCCGGGCGACGCCAGCAGCAGCCGGGACGCGTTCCAGGGGCAGTAAGGCACATCCCATCCCGGCGGCTTCCGCCTCCTCCGTAATCTTGAACGTCTGTTCAAGTTAGGTATTGAACACTCGTTCAACCTCCGCTACTGTCCTCCGTATGACTTACGCCACACCGTCTAACGACGAGACAGCATCCACCCTCTTCATCAACGGCGCGTGGGAGCCGGCAGCCTCCGGCGCAGTACGCCAAATCCACAACCCCGCCGACGGTGAACTGGCCGCCACGGCCTCCGAGGCCGGCCGGGAAGACACCGAACGGGCCATCGCGGCGGCCCGGGCTGCCTTCGACTCCGGAGTCTGGTCAAGTGTTCCGGCGCCCGGGCGCGGAACCTTCCTGCTCCGGGTCGCCGCGGAACTCCGTGAGCGGCGGGAGAAGTTCGCCCTCGCCGAGTCACTGGACACCGGGAAGCGGATTGCCGAAAGCCGCATCGACATGGACGATGTCGCCGCCTGCTTCGAATACTTCGGCCGGCTCGCCGGGCAGCAGTCCGGCCGCGTGGTGGACGCCGGGGACCCCGCCGTCGTGAGCAAAATCGTCTACGAGCCCGTGGGCGTCTGCGGCCTCATCACTCCGTGGAACTACCCGTTGCTCCAGGCCGCGTGGAAGATTGCGCCCGCACTGGCCGCCGGCTGCACCTTCGTCCTCAAGCCGTCCGAGCTGACGCCGTCCACCGCCATCCTTGCCATGCAGCTGCTGCAGGACCTCGGCCTGCCGGACGGCGTGGCCAACCTCGTCACCGGCCCCGGCGCGGAGGCGGGTGCACCGCTTTCGGAACATCCCGCCGTCGACCTTGTCTCCTTCACCGGCGGCCTGGAAACCGGCAAGCGGATTGCCGCAGCTGCTGCCGGCACCGTCAAGAAGGTGGCGCTGGAGCTGGGCGGCAAGAACCCCAACGTGGTGTTTGCTGACGCGGACTTCGATGCCGCCGTGGACAACGCCCTCAACGGCGCCTTCGTCCACTCCGGGCAGGTCTGCTCGGCCGGCGCCCGGCTGCTGGTGGAGGAATCCATCGCCGAACGCTTCGTGGACGAGCTGGTCCGGCGCGCACAGGACATCCGGCTGGGCGGCCCGTTCGACGAGACCGCAGAAACCGGGCCGCTGATCTCCGCAGCCCACCGGGACAAGGTCCACGCCTACGTCCAGCGCGGCATCAAGGAGGGTGCCCGGCTGCGGTGCGGCGGCGCGGCGCCGGCGGGGGAAAAGTACGACGGCGGCTTCTACTACCAGCCCACCGTCCTGGACCGCGTGACAAGGGGAATGTCCGTGGTCGTGGACGAGGCCTTCGGCCCGGTGGTGACCGTGGAGACTTTCCGCACGGAGGACGAAGCCGTGGCCACCGCGAACGACACCATCTACGGACTGGCCGGCGCCGTCTGGACCCAGGATGCCGGAAAGGCGCAGCGCGTGGCGTCCCGGCTGCGGCACGGCACCATCTGGATCAACGACTACCACCCCTACCTCCCCCAGGCCGAGTGGGGCGGCTTCGGCCAGTCCGGCGTCGGCCGCGAGCTGGGCCCCACCGGCCTGGCGGAATACCAGGAAGCCAAGCACATCTACCAGAACACCAGCCCCCAGGTCACCGGCTGGTTCGCTGGCCACGGCAAGGAGAACTAGATGCACTTCGACAACATCGAGGACCTCAGCGAGCGCTCATTCGACTACATCGTCATCGGCGGCGGATCCGCCGGAGCCGCCGTCGCCGCCCGGCTGAGCGAGGACCCGGACGTGACCGTGGCCCTGGTGGAGGCCGGCCCGGACGACCGCAACATCCCCGAGATCCTGCAGCTGGACCGCTGGATGGAACTGCTGGAATCCGGCTACGACTGGGACTACCCGGTGGAACCGCAGGAAAACGGCAACTCCTTCATGCGCCACGCCCGCGCCAAGGTCATGGGCGGCTGCTCCAGCCACAACTCGTGCATCGCCTTCTGGGCTCCACGGGAGGACCTGGACGAGTGGGAGTCCAAGTACGGCGCCGCCGGCTGGAACGCCGACGCGGCCTGGCCGCTGTACCGGCGCCTGGAAACCAACGAGGACGCCGGCCCGGACGCCCCGCACCACGGGGACTCCGGCCCCGTGCACCTGATGAACGTGCCCCCGGTGGATCCTGCCGGCGTCGCGCTCCTCGATGCCTGCGAACAGGCCGGCATTCCCCGCGCCAAATTCAACACCGGGACCACCGTGGTCAACGGCGCCAACTTCTTCCAGATCAACCGCCGCGCGGACGGCACCCGGTCCTCCAGCTCGGTCTCCTACATCCACCCGATTATCGAGCGCGAAAACTTCACGCTCCTGACCGGCCTCCGCGCCCGCCAGCTGGTATTCGACGCGGACAAGCGCTGCACCGGCGTGGACGTGGTGGACTCGGCGTTCGGCCGGACCCACCGGCTCTCCGCGCACCGCGAGGTCATCCTGTCCACCGGCGCCATCGACTCCCCCAAGCTGCTGATGCTGTCCGGCATCGGCCCCGCAGCGCACCTCGCCCACCACGGGATCGAGGTCCTGGTGGACTCCCCCGGCGTGGGTGAGCACCTGCAGGACCACCCCGAAGGCGTCGTGCAGTTCGAGGCCAAACAGCCGATGGTGCAGACGTCCACGCAGTGGTGGGAGATCGGCATCTTCACCCCCACCGAGGACGGCCTGGACCGCCCGGACCTGATGATGCACTACGGCTCCGTCCCGTTCGACATGAACACCCTGCGGCACGGCTACCCCACCACGGAGAACGGCTTCAGCCTCACCCCGAACGTCACGCACGCCCGTTCCCGCGGCACCGTCCGGCTGCGCAGCCGCGACTTCCGCGACAAGCCGATGGTGGACCCCCGCTATTTCACGGACCCCGACGGCCACGACATGCGCGTCATGGTGGCCGGCATCCGCAAGGCCCGCGAAATCGCCGGGCAGCCCGCCATGGCGGAATGGACCGGGCGTGAGCTTTCGCCCGGCATCGAGGCACAGACCGACGAGGAACTGCGGGAGTACATCCGCAAGACCCACAACACCGTCTACCACCCGGTGGGCACCCTCCGGATGGGCCCTTCCGACGACGACATGTCACCGCTGGATCCCGAGCTGCGTGTCAAGGGCGTCACCGGCCTGCGCGTCGCCGATGCCTCGGTCATGCCGGAACACGTCACCGTCAACCCCAACATCACCGTCATGATGATCGGCGAGCGCTGCGCGGACCTCATCCGCGCCGGCCGGTCCGGCGACACCATGACCATGGAAGAAATGGAGCTCACCGCGTCCCTCGCCTAAGCGGCAAGGTCCCGGCGGCGGGCATCAACCTTCCATGCGCCACAGCCGGCCGGTCATCATCATCTGATTTAGGAGTCCACATGGCGGAACCCAGCAAGAGTATTGATTCAAGCGGCATGGACGAGTTTGGCTACACGCAGACCCTGGACCGGAGCATCGGCAAGTTTGCCAGCTTCGCGGCAGGCGTCAGCTACATCTCCATCCTCACCGGTGTATTTCAACTGTTCTACTTTGGCTTTTCCATGGCCGGCCCGGCGTACGCCTGGTCCTGGCCCCTCGTCTTCGCGGGCCAGCTGATGGTGGCATTGTGCTTTGCCGAACTGGCGGGCCGCTACCCGGTGGCCGGATCGGTGTATAACTGGGCCAAGCGGCTCGCCTCCGGGACCTGGTCCTGGCTGGCGGGCTGGCTGCTGCTCATCTCGTCCATCGTGGCGCTCGGCGCCGTGGCCCTTGCCCTGCAGCTCACCCTGCCCCAGCTCTGGTCCGGCTTCCAGTTCGTCGGTGATGGCACCGGCCCGTACGATTTCGCCATGAACGGTGTGGTGCTGGCCAGCATCATGATCGGTATTTCCACAATGATCAACGCCTTCGGCGTGAAGCTGATGACCAGGATCAACAGCATCGGCGTCTTCGTGGAACTGATCGCCGCCGTACTCCTGATCCTCGCACTGGGCTGGCACGTGATGCGTGGGCCTGAGGTCTTCTTCGACACCGCAGGCTTCGGGGAGAGCCACGACCTTGGCTTCTTCGGCGTGTTCCTGATCGGCGCCATGGCCTCCGGCTACGTTATGTACGGTTTCGACACAGCCAGCTCCCTCGGAGAGGAAACCAAGGACCCCAAACGCACGGCACCCAAGGCCATCCTGCGTGCCGTCACGGCATCCTTCGTGCTGGGCGGGCTGATCCTCCTCTTTGGCATCCTCGCGGCTCCGGACCTGGCCGACCCCAAGCTCGGGGCGGCCGACGGCGGGCTGCAGTACCTGGTGCTCTCCGTCCTCGGGGGCCCCTTCGGCAAGGCATTCCTCGCCTGCATCGTGGTGGCCGTGGTGGTTTGCACCCTCGCCGTCCACGCCGCCGCGATCCGCATGATGTTCGCCATGGCGCGGGACAACAACCTGCCGTTCAGCCGGCAGCTCGGCAAGGTGTGCCCGGTCCGCCGGACCCCCACCGTCGCTGCCATCGTGATCGGCGTTATGGCCGTCATCCCGCTGCTGGTCAATGTGATGCAGCCGGCAATCTTCACCATCATGTCCAGCATCAGCATCGTCCTGATCTACCTGTCCTACCTGCTGGTCACCGTTCCCTTGCTGCGCAACCGGCTCCTGAAGAAGTGGCCGCTTGCCGAGGACGGCTCCGAGCCCGGCTTCAGCCTGGGCACGTGGGGACTGCCCGTGAACATCCTCGCGGTCCTGTGGGGCGGCGCCATGACGGTGAACCTGGTGTGGCCGCGCCAGGAGATCTACAACTCGGCGCCGCCGTTCGAGTGGTACCTGCAGTGGGGCGGGGTGCTTTTCGTGGCGGCGGTCGCCGGCGGCGGGGCCCTGCTGTACCGGCTGAAGATCCGCCATCAGACCGGGGTGCTGGCGGAGCACGCCGCGGCAGTCGCGGCGCACCCGTCGTCAGGTCCGGTAGTTCCGGCGGCTCCGGAAGAACTGGACGTGGTGGACGCCAAAGTGCATTAGGGCAAGTGTCCTAAACCGTCAGCTGACGGTCTTCAAGGAAGGGGCGACGACGGCACTCACCTCAGTGCCGCCGTCGCCCCTTCCTTTAGCGTTCCGCCAAGGCCTCCATTGATAGGCGAACCACCGTCACACGGATCGCTACCCCTGCCAGGATTCTGTCCTAGTCCAGTAACAATGCAAAGGCGTGGTCAAGCGCGACCCGGACTGCCCCGCGGAGGGCCGCATGGTCAGTGAGTGTCGAGGCGGCGAGGCGTGGGTGAGCGGAATTAAGCTCTTTCAGCTTTTCGTCGAGCGACGGGATGAGGACATCCCCCGCCCCTGCCGGGCCGCCGGAGAGTACGATCAGCTGGGGATCCAGGAGGGTAGCTACAACAGCAATGGCACGGGCTGTGCGCTCCGTGACTATATCGATCACTTCGGATGCTGCGGGGTCGCCCTTCCGGGCCGCCTCGATCACCATCTCGGCGTTCACCGCGGCCGGAACTCCGCCGCAGAGACGCAGCAGCTCGCTGCTGTTCGGGGATCCCGGCCGCTCGCCGTCCAGTATGTCTGCGGCAGCAATAGCCCCCAGTTCCCGGCACATGCCGCCAATGGCGTCTGTATTCCCTACGCCTTCCACCAGTTCGAGGAATCGCATTTCACCGGCTGACCCTCCGCCGCGAATGAGCCGGCCGCCAATGTAGATCCCGGCACCCAACCGCTCGCCGGAGAGGAGCACCACGACGTCATCGACGTCCTGGGCTACGCCGATCCAGCGCTCGGCGATGACAGCGAGGTTGGCGTCATTGTCGACGATCAGTGGCCAGTTGAAGTCCGGTCGGAGGGCTAGGCGGAGGTCCAGGGAGGAAAGCCCCGGCAGGTATGACTCCAGCGCAACCGCATGTCCGTTTGGCCTGACGGGGGCAGGCACTGCCATCCCGGCCGCCATCACCTTGGACGGATCCACGCCGGACCGGGCCAGGACTTCCCGTGTGGCCTTCCGTGCGACCAGTAGGCGTTCAGGCGCCCCGAGGTGCTCGTCGCGCCACTTTTCTGACCATTCGGCGACGATGGTGCCAGCGAGGTCGGACAAGCACAGCTGCAGTTTTGTGGCTCCGAGGTCGATCCCCAGCACGTAGCCGGCCCTGGCATTCAGCCCGAACCGTCGTGATGGGCGTCCGCTTCGCGTGGGCAATCCCGGGCGGGTCCCGTCTTCGGTCAGCCATCCCAGCTTGAGCAGTTCGTCGCAGACGGCCAGGACGGTAGGCCGTGAAAGGCCGGTCGCTTCCATGAGGCCGCTGGCATCCAGTTTGGCGCCGGAAACGAGGGCTCCCATCACGGCCGAGGCGGAGATCTTGCGGAGCACGGGGAGCGTGGCCTCCGTTTTTCTTGTGCTGTTTTTCAACGCCATCCCTTGACCGGCTTATCTACTGCTCACCATACTAGGGGTGCGTTTATTAACGGCTTTTATATATTCGTCCCGAGAGCACTGATGGGGATACCAGGTGCTCAAAAACCGAGGAGAGCAATGAAGCATCACCTTAGAACGGGCTGCGCCGCCGTCGCCCTTGCAGTTGCGGCGTCGACTGTCGCCTTTTCCCCTGCCAGCGCAGAAGCAGAACCCGCGCCGGGGGCGCCGGGGGCTTCCGCGACGTGGACAAAAGGCGACAAGGAGGGCGTTGGCTCGTCCGTCAGCACAGCTTCGAAGGTCTGGTACACCCTGACAGAGGGGACCCTCAGCGAGGTGTACTACCCGCGCGCAGACACCCCCAATACCCGCGAACTCCAGTTTGCCGTCAGCGACGGATCCCGCACCCAGCGTGAGAATGAGGACACGACCCGGCGGGTGGAGCTCGCTGACCCGCAGGCGCTGAGCTACCGGCAGATCACTGAAGACAGTGCCAGTCGCTGGCGGTTGACGAAAACCTATGTGACAGACCCGCAGCGCTCTGCTGTGATGCTCGGGGTTACCTTCGAGGTGCTCGACGGCGGGAATTACCAGCTCCATGCCCTGTTCGATCCTTCCCTGGCCGGCACTTCCGGCGGGGACTCCGGCAGGACTGTCGGTAATGCCCTGGTGGCAGAAGACCTTTCCATTCCGGACACCCCGGTTGCCTCCGCAGTGGTTTCAAGCTCAGGATTCAGCGCCACCAGCACCGGATATGTCGGCACCAGCGACGGCGGAACGGACCTTGGTGCAGATGGCAGACTCGACGGCGCCTACACCGGCGCCGGGCCCGGGAATATCGCCCAGACCGGAACGATCGCGCTGACGGGAGCAAAGACGGAATTCTCCCTTGCCCTGGGCTTTGGCGCGAATGCGCAGGAGGCCCTCGAGACCGCAAACGCGAGCGTGAAGCAAGGCTTCCCCAGAGTGTCGAAGGAGTACACCAAAGAATGGAAGCAGTACCTGCAATCCCTGGACAAGCCGGCCAAGGCCCTGGACGGTGATCTTCTGACGCAGTACAACGTCTCCCTGATGACGGTCAAAGCCCATGAAGACAAGACCTTCCCGGGGGCCTTCATCGCATCGCTGACCACGCCGTGGGGGCAGGTAGCGAACGCCGAGCAACACCGTGAGGGATACCACGCGGTGTGGGCACGTGACATGTACCAATCGGTGACTGCCCTGCTCGCTGCCGGGGACGAGGAAGCTGCCCGCCGCGGCGTTGAGTGGCTGTTCAAGTATCAGCAGTTGCCGGACGGACATTTCCCGCAGACGTCGAAGGTTGACGGAACCGTGGGCCAGAACGGGATCCAGTTGGATGAAACAGCGTTTCCCATCCTGCTGGCGAGCCAAATTGGACGCACAGATGCTGACTTCTACGCCAAAGAACTCAAGCCCGCAGCGGACTATCTTGTTGCCGCCGGCCCCAAGACCCCGCAGGAACGCTGGGAGGAAACAGGCGGATATTCAACGTCGACCCTGGCGTCGCAGATCGCCGCCCTGGCGGCTGCCGGAGACATAGCAGAAGGGAATGGTGACGCCGGTTCCGCTGCGATTTATCGGGCCACTGCGGACGAGTGGCAGCGCAACACGGAAAAGTGGATGTTCACGACCAACGGACCGGTAGGTGACGGCAACTACTACTTGCGCATCAGCGGAAGCGGCGACCCCAACGATGGCGCTGTCCGCGACTGGGGCAACGGTGCAGGCATCCATCCGGAGAACGCCGTGCTGGACGCCGGCTTCCTGGAGTTTGTCCGGCTTGGCGTGAAGCCGCCCGCCGATGCGCACGTCGCGGATTCCCTTGCCGAGACAGACGCCTCCATTTCACAGGACACCCCAGGCGGCCGCATGTGGCATCGCTACACGTACGACGGCTACGGGGAAAAGGCCGACGGCTCGCCATGGGACGGGACCGGAATCGGACGACTCTGGCCGCTGCTGACCGGTGAGCGGGGCGAATACGCGCTGGCTAACGGTCAGGATGCGCTCCCGTACCTGGCAACCATGCACTCCGCAGCCAACGACGGATTCATGATTCCCGAGCAGGTTTGGGACCAGGATGAACCGACAACTTACCGCCACGAACTGGGTCGCAGCACCGGCTCCGCCTCGCCGCTCTCGTGGGCAATGGCACAGTACGTGCGGCTTGCTGCGGGCATGGAAAACGGATCACCGGTTGAGACACCGCAGAACGTTGCTCGGCGGTACGGTTCAGGCGCTGTCGCCGAACCCGCACTTACGGTCGAATCACCTGCCCAGCTCAGCACTTCCGACTCCCCCAGCACCACTGTCGCTGGCATCACGGCTGCAGCCAAGGTATACGTTTCCGTCAACGGTAATGTTGCCGAGGCCCCGCTTACCCCGACGGGCGACGGCACATCCAAGTTCTCATTGGACGTATCCCTTACCGGCACCAAGAACACAGTGACCGTAGCCGCCGTGGGAGCCGACGGCGGCACTGCCGTCGAGGACCGGACCGTCCTGCATTACGGCACCCGCATCGGCGGACTGCAGGACCCGTCTGGAGATGACAACGGTCCTGGAAGCTACACCTACCCGAGCAACCCGGCCTACGTCCCCGGCGCCTTCGACCTCACTGGCGTCGACGTCTATGATGCCGACGATAACTACGCGTTTGTCACCACCATTGCAGGCGAGGTCACCAACCCTTGGGGCGGTCAGGGCATCTCACACCAGCGGATCAACGTCTACCTCAGCAACGGCGATACGACCCCCACCCCGGCCCTGCCGGGCACAAACATGAACGTCGAAGATGCCTGGGATTCCGCCGTTGTCACCGACGGTCGCTTCGACGGGGCGGGCGTTTATGCTCCTGACGGAACCCGCACGTCAGCCGTGACACTGCTGACGGTGCCGGAAGCCCGCCAGATCGTCACCATGGTGCCCAAGGCTGGCTTGGGCAACCTGAATCCTGCCTCCGCAAAATTCGCCGTTGCCATGTTTGGAAACGCCGAACCAGGTGAGGGCATCGGCAACGTACGTCCCGTCTACGACGGCGGATACTGGGCGGCCGGAGATCCGTCCTGGATCAAGGAGTGGCGCTTCGGCGGCGGCGCCGGCGTATTCGACGGCAGCACACCTTCACGGGATACCGACACCAGCGATCCAAATGCCCTGGATGTGGTTGTCCGCGAGGGCCAAAGCCAGGCCGCGGTTCTTGACTGGCAAGCAGCATCACCCGTTGTGGTTCCCATGGTCGGGCTGAAACCATAAGTCCTAATCTCAAGGCGGGGCCGGAAAACTCCGGCCCCGCCTTCCTCATTCGGCATACCGGTTTCACTGGAGTTTGCCCCGCAGCTCTTCAGGAACGGGCGGCCGCGGGAGGAACGCGCCAGGTTCGTGTTTGATCCGTGTCAAAGCGGACTCGATGGCGCCTTTGACCACCACCTCCGCTCCCAATGTGCTCGCAACGAGTTCCGGCAGCGGCAGGTCCGAATCCGTGCGCAGCAGGGTGCGTGCGTGTTCGAGGACAGGTTCGATGGCCCGTGAAATCCCTCCTGCGATGATGACGCGTTCAACGTCCAGAAGGCTGGAGAGCACAACCGCAATCCGCGCCAGTCGGTCGCCGAGCCGGGCGATGATGTCCGCCGCGAACGGATCTCCCTCGCGGGCTGCCTGGAAGACGTCCTCCGCGGTGATTTCCCCCTCGGGGATGTGCCGCAGCATGGTTTTGCCCTCGTATGAGTGAACGCGCGAGCGTGCCCATTTCCGCGCAAGTGCGCCAAACCCGTCCGTGCCCCCTTCGTCGGGCACGAACTTGCCGGCGGTAAGAGTGTCGAGGAATCGCATCTCGCCTGCGCCGCCCCGCGGTCCTCGCAGCAAGTGCCCATCGACGATCAGGCCGGCGCCGAATCGCTCGCCTGTCAGCAACGTTGCTTGATTAGCTGACGGGTCGTGGGCGCGTTCGGCAATAGCGGCGAGGTTGGCGTCATTCTCGACGATGACCATGCCCGGCAGATGGGAGGCGAAGCCGGAATTCATCAGATGCCAGAAGTCGCCTTCGGGGGACATGCCATAAGCGTCGATCGGCGCGGGAACGCCGACGACGGTAAGTAAGACGTCGTCGAGGGTGCGTCCGATGTCGTGGAGGGTCAGACGGATCATCTCCCGTGCACTCGCACCGCGGCCGGCACGCCCCAGCGCATGCGAGTCAATACTTTGTCGACGCGTGTTCAGCTCGCGGCCGCGCAGGTCGGCGACGATCGCCGTGAAGTAGGACTCCCCCGCGTCCAGCCCAACAACAACACCGGCAGCCTCACGCACTTGGTAGCGGCGGGCCGGCCGGCCTTTGTGAGTACGGCCATCGGACTGCCCGTCCTCCACTTCCTCAAGCCAGCCAATGTCGACCAGACCGTCGCAGACGCCGAGTACCGTGGCGCGCGTCAGCCCGGTCGCGGCCATGGCCTCTCCGGCTGTGAACACCTGTTCCTCGAGGGCGAAGCGAAGCAGTGCATCGGAGTTGATTTGCCGCAACAGCTGCGTTGAGCTCGCCGACGTCGTATTCATCCCTTGACGATATCGCCCGCATCCCCCATCCTCATATAGGACCTAAATATAAGATCCAAATAAATTCGACTTAGGAGCCGATGTTGCCACCTTTGACGTCCGCCGGGACGCGAGTCTCCCGTCGCACCTTCCTTGCCGCTTCCGGGGGTGCGCTGGCCGCTTTCGCCCTGGCCGGTTGTGCACCGGGAGGAGCACGCCCCACCGTCACGTTCCACCAGTCCAAACCTGAAGCTGTCCCGTACTTCCGCGATCTGGCGGCAAAGTTTTCCGCGTCGCAGGACCAGGTCCGCGTCCTGCATGACATGGCGACAAATCTTTCTGCCAGCTTTGTGCGCAGCAGTCCGCCGGATCTCGGTTGCCTCAACTACAACCTCGAGATGGCCAGGTTCATGGAGCGCGGGGCACTCTCGGACCTTTCGGATCTTCCGGCAGCAGCTTCCATCCGGGACGACGTCCTCGACCTTACGAACTGGTATCCCACCTACCCGGGCCGTACGAGCGTCATCCCCTACTCGGTCATGGCTGCCTCAGTCATCTACAACCGCCGCATCTTCGAGCAGAACGGGCTGTCCGTCCCGACAACCTGGGATGAACTGATCGAGGTATGCGAGGTGCTCAAGGCAGCCGGCATCACACCGATCTACGGCACTTTCCGCGACCCCTGGACGATTGCCCAGGGCCTGTTCGACTACACGGTCGGCGGCATGGTCGACGTGCGCGACTTCTACAAGGCAATGCACCGGATCGGCGAGAAGGTCGGACCGGATTCCGAGGTGTCGTTCCAGAAAACGCTGCTTGAGCCAGTGAAGCGCATGGTCCAGCTGACGTCGTACGTCAACCCCGATGCGTCCAGCCGCGGCTACGGGGACGGCAACACTGCCATGGCGCAGGGGCAGGCAGCGATGTACTTCCAGGGGCCGTGGGCCTTCGGAGAGATTGAAAAGGCCGGCACGGATGTGGATCTCGGCACCTTTCCGCTGCCGATGACCGGCGACCCCGCCGACCTGAAGGTCCGCGTTAACATCGACCTTTCGCTCTGGGTTCCCGAAGTCGCCAACGCCCAGGAGGGTGCCCGCGACTTCCTTCAATACCTCATGGAGCCGGAGATCCAGAACTCCTACAACGCCGAATTCCTGGGCTTTGGCACCACCAAGGACGCGCCGGCGGTGACCGACCCCCGGATCGTTGAGATGCAGAAGTACTACGACGACGGCCGCTTCTACATGGGAGCCTCACAGTTCATTCCGAACTCCATTCCCGCCGCGAACTATCTTCAGTCGATCATCGGCGGCGCCGACGTCGAGAGCACGCTGCGCCGGCTTGACGCCGACTGGGCGCGCCTGGCTTTCCGCGCGTGACCACCACTTCCGTTCTAATGCACGAAACGAGGACCATTCATGTCATCGACGACTAAGCCTTCCACTAGAGCGGTGGTGACGGCCCCGGCAGCGACCAGAGCGACGGTTGCGCGAAAGCGCCGCCTCGATCCGATCTACTACTTCTTCCTGTTCCCGGCGCTGGCGATTTTCACCCTCGCCGTCACGCTGCCGGCTGTACTCGGATTCGTCTACAGCTTCACGAACTCCGTCGGCTTCGGCAACTTCGACTTCATCGGCATCCGGAACTTCATAGCGGTTTTCCAGGATGAAGGGGTCCTCAGCGCCTACGGCTTCACGCTCGCCTTTGCGCTCGTGACCGTCATCGCCGTCAACGCCGTGGCCTTCCTCCTGGCGCTGGGACTCACGTCCCGTGTCCGCTTCCGCGCTGCACTGCGCACGGTATTCGTTATCCCCATGGTGATTTCGGGCATCGTCATCGCGTTCGTCTTCCAGTACCTCTTCTCGAACTCGCTGCCGCTTGTGGGCCAAAGCATGGGAATCGAACCGCTGGCGACGAGCATCCTCGCCAACCCCGATCTGGCGTGGCTGGCGATCGTCTTCGTCGCGGCGTGGCAGTCCATTCCGAGTGCGATGCTGATTTACATCGCAGGGCTTCTCACGGTTCCTGCCGAGGTCTACGAGGCAAGCTCCATCGACGGAGCTTCGCCCTGGCACAACCTGCGGCACATCACCCTGCCGCTGGTCGCCGGGTATGCGGTCATCAATATGGTCCTTGGCTTCAAGAACTACCTCAACGCCTACGACATCATCGTTGGCCTTACCGACGGCGGCCCCGGAGTCGCCACACGCAGCGTCGCGATGTCGATCTTCCGTGGCTTCGAAGGCGGCGACTACGCGTACCAGATGGCCAATGCCGTGATCTTCTTCCTCATCAGCATCGTCATCGCACTCATCCAGCTTCGCTTCACTCGTGGCAAAGGAGGGGTCGCAGCATGAGCAGCGCACCCAGCACCATCACAGCAGGACCCACGCCCGCCGGGAAGAAACATCCGATCCGCGCCGGCAAAAAACGCAGCAACTGGCCTGCAACCATCGTCCTCATCGTCTGCACGCTCAGCGTGCTCGTCCCGCTGTACGTCACGATCAGCATGGCGTTCAAAACCACCGGCCAGGCGGTGGACGGCAACGCCTTCTCGCTGCCAAGCCCCCTGACCTTCGACAGTTTCGTCCAGGCATGGACGCTCACGAACTTCCCGCGCGGCTTCGGAATCTCGGTGTTCGTGTCCGTGACCGCCGTCGCGGGGGAAATCATCGTGTCGGCGCTGGCAGCCTACGCGATCGTCCGCAACTGGGACCGCCGGCTCTTCCGCTGGTCCTTCTTCTACCTGCTCGCGGCGATGTTCATCCCGTTCCCCGTGGTGGCGCTGCCGCAGATCCAGCTCACGGGCCTTGTCGGACTGGACAATCCACTCGGCGTCGCGATCCTGCACATCGTGTTTGCCCTGGCGTTCAACACGATGCTTTTTACGGCCTTCCTGCGCTCCATCCCGCTGGAGCTGGAGGAAAGCATGCGCATTGACGGCGCCGGCACGTGGCAGGTGTTCTGGAAGCTCATCTTCCCCCTGCTCGGGCCGATGAGCGCAACGGTGGGCATCTTCGCCTTCATCGCGTCATGGAACGACTTCATGATGCCGTCACTCATCATTTCCGACCCGGAACTGCAGACGATCCCGGTGCTGCAGAAGATCTTCCAGACGCAGTTCAGCAACAGCTACAACGTCGCCTTCGCCTCGTACCTGATGGCGATGGCGCCGGCGATCGTCGTCTACCTCTTTACCCAGCGCTGGGTAATGTCCGGCCTGACCCAGGGCGCAGTCAAGTGACGCCAGCCGCCAAACCGACCACAGACCCAAAAGTAAAGGACAAAGTCTTGCCCTCCATCGCCACCAAGGCAACCAGCACCGGGCCCAAGCAGATGACCGACCCCGACTGGTGGCGCCAGGCCTCGGTCTACCAGATCTACCCCCGCAGCTTCGCCGACTCCAACGGCGACGGTATCGGTGACATCAACGGCATCACCGCCAAGGTCCCTTACCTGAAGGCTCTGGGAATCGATGCGGTCTGGCTGAGCCCGTTCTACCCTTCAGCCCTCGCCGACGGCGGCTATGACGTGGACGACTACCGTAACGTTGACCCGCGGCTCGGCACTCTCGAGGACTTCAACGACATGGCCTCCGCCCTGCACGCCGCCGGCATCAAGCTGATCGTGGACATCGTGCCCAACCACTCCTCGAACCGCCACGAGTGGTTCCAGGAAGCCCTCGCCTCCCCGAAGGGATCCCCCGCCCGCGACCGCTACATCTTCCGTGACGGACTCGGCGACAACGGTGAACTTCCGCCGTCAGACTGGGACTCCGTGTTCGGCGGTCCCGCCTGGGAACGCATCACAGAACCCGACGGAACTCCGGGGCAGTGGTACATGCACATCTTCGCCAAGGAACAGCCGGACTTCAACTGGGACAACCGCGAGGTTCGCGAAGACTTCCTGAAGACCTTGCGCTTCTGGTCCGACCGGGGAGTGGACGGTTTCCGGATTGACGTCGCCCATGCCCTGACCAAGAACCTCGAAGAGTCCCTGCCCACCAAGGCAGACCTCGAAACCCAGGGCGAGGCGCTGTACCTTGCCGGTGCGCATCCGTACTGGGACCGCGACGAAGTCCACGAGATCTACGCCGAGTGGCGCAAGGTCTTCAACGAGTACAACCCGCCGCGCACCGCCGTCGCCGAAGCCTGGGTGCACTCGGACCGCCGGGCCCGCTACGCCAGCCCGGAGGGCCTTGGCCAGGCCTTCAATTTCGACCTGCTGCAGGCAGACTTTGACGGCGCCCAGTACCGGAAGATCATCACCAAGAACCTCGCCGAGGCCCAGGCTTCCGGCGCTTCCTCCACGTGGGTTTTCTCCAACCACGACGTCGTACGGCACGCCACACGCTACGGGCTTCCGGTCTCCGGACCTTCGGCCGAGGGCGGGATCATGGCCGGCGAGGCCGGCAAGCAGTGGCTGCTGGCCGGCGGCAAGCAGGAAGACGTCGACGTGGAACTCGGCCTGCGCCGCGCCCGTGCCGCATCGTTGCTGATGTTCGCCCTTCCAGGCTCCGCGTACCTCTACCAGGGCGAGGAACTGGGCCTGCAGGAAGTCGGCAGCGAAATCCCCGACGCAGAACGCCAGGACCCGGCCTTCTTCCGCAACAAAGGCGTGGAAATCGGCCGCGACGGCTGCCGCGTGCCGCTGCCCTGGACAGGCTCGGGCACCTCGTTCGGTTTCGGGAGCGGCGGTGCCCACCTGCCGCAACCGGAGTGGTTCGCAGGCTACTCAGTGGAAGCCCAGGAGGCCCGGGAAGAGTCAACCCTGTCCCTCTACCGCAGGGCGCTGGCCCTGCGGTCACGGCTGCAGACCACCGAAGTGCTGGAATGGCTGGAAACCGGCCGGCCTGACGTCCTGGCCTTCCGGCGCCCCAACGGCTGGACCTCCGTAACGAACTTCGGCACGGAAGCCTTCGAACTGCCCGCCGGCAAGGTACTGGTCTCCAGTTCGCCGCTCACGGCAGGTTCCCTGCCCGGAGCAGCCACGGCCTGGCTCCAGGAAGCGTGATGGCAGCACCCTCGAGCGATACCACGGACGTACCGTCCGGACTGGATTTCGGGATCGGCATCGATGTCGGCGGGACGTGGATCAAGGGCGCGGTCATCAACATGGGCAGCGGCACCCCGGTCGGCGGCGTCCGTCGCCTCCGGACACCTGCCTGCGGCACGGTTGATGCAGTCGCAGACACCCTGGACCAGCTCATCGACGAGCTCGAATCCGAAAGCCCCGGCCATAGCGCCCCTGCTGTCGGCGTCGCCATCCCCTCGATAGTCCAGCACGGAGTGGCCAGGTCGGCAGCAAACATGGACGCCGGCTGGATCGGACTGGATGTTCAAGCCTACTTGCGGGAACGGCTTGGCCGGCCCGTTTGCGTGGTGAATGACGCCGACGCCGCTGGTATGGCAGAGGCCCATTACGGCGTCGGGAAGGACAAACGCGGCGTTGTCCTGGTCCTCACGTTGGGAACGGGCATCGGATCAGCACTCATCGTTGATGGAAAGCTGATACCCAATTTCGAGCTGGGGCATCTGGAAATCGGCGGGCACAAGGCAGAATCCCGGGCATCGGCCGTCGCCCGCGAAAATGCAGGCCTGGACTGGATCGAGTACGCGGACCGGCTCCAGCTGTACCTGTCACATGTGGAGTTCCTGTTCTCGCCCGACCTGATCATCATCGGTGGGGGAATTTCGGAATGCAGCAACGAATACCTGCCTCGCCTGTCACTGCGCGCCCCGGTCATCCCGGCCAGCCTGGAAAACTCTGCGGGCGTCGTGGGTGCTGCCCTGCGGGCAGCTGCAGCCTGAGGGCACCCGACGAAACCGTCCCCAAAAAGGGCCGACGGCGGCACTCACCACGCCGCCGTCGGCCCTTCCAACGAAGCTGCCACCCGCCCAAGCGGTCCTTAGTCACGAGGGGCGGACCGGCGCGGGGTTGCGGCCGCCGCTAAGCTAGCGCCATGGCCAACAAAACCACAGCAGAGAAGCTTGCCACCCTCCAGAAGGGCTACACGCTGGAAGGCGCCACCATAGAGCTGGGAGCCGCGATCGTGGACGGCGAGCTCCACAAGGACGCGCCGGTGCGGCTGCCGCTTTCCATGATGAACCGGCACGGCCTCGTGGCAGGTGCCACCGGCACGGGCAAGACCGTCACACTGCACATGATGGCCGAACAGCTCTCCACCGCCGGCGTGCCGGTCTTCCTGGCGGACATCAAAGGCGACCTCTCCGGGCTGGCCACCGCCGCCGTCGGCAGTGAAAAACTCACCGCACGCACGGAGGGCATCGGGCAGCCATGGCAGGGCAAGACGTTCCCGGTGGAGTTCCTGGCCCTGGGCGGCGATGGCAACGGCGTCCCCGTGCGGGCCACGGTGTCCTCCTTTGGGCCCATCCTGCTCTCGCGGATCATGGAACTGAACGACACGCAGGAATCGAGCCTGCAGCTGGTCTTCTATTTTGCGGACAAGAACGGCCTGGAACTCATTGACCTGAAGGACCTCCGTGCCGTCATCCAGTTCCTCACCTCGGACGAGGGCAAAGACCAGCTCGAGGAACTCGGCGGCCTGTCCAAGGCGACCGCCGGGGTGATCCTTCGCGAGCTTGTGAGCCTCGAGGCGCAGGGACTGGAGAGGTTTTTCGGGGAACCCGAGTTCGATACCGCGGAGCTGCTGCGGACCGCCCCGGACGGTCGCGGGGTCATCACGTGCCTGGAGCTGCCCACGCTGCAGACCAAGCCCATGCTGTTTTCCACCTTCCTGATGTGGCTGCTGGCCGACCTGTTCGAGGACCTCCCCGAGGCCGGCGACCTGGACAAACCCAAGCTGGTGTTCTTCCTCGATGAAGCCCACCTCCTCTTCAACGACGCCTCCAAGGCGTTCCTGGAGGCCATCACCACCACGGTCCGGCTCATCCGCTCCAAGGGCGTGGGGATCTTCTTCGTCACGCAGACCCCCAAGGACGTCCCGGCCGAGGTCCTGGGCCAGCTCGCCAACCGGGTGCAGCATGCCCTCCGCGCGTTCACCCCGGAGGACGCCAAGGCATTGAAGGCCACGGTCTCCACCTTTCCGCTCAGCGACTACGACCTGGAGGAAACCCTGACGTCCGCCGGCATCGGCGAGGCCGTCATCACCGTCATGAATGAGAAGGGTGCCCCCACCCCCGTGGCGCTGACCCGCCTGCGGGCGCCCGAGTCGGTGATGGGTCCGAGCGACGAGGCTTTGGTCCGCAGCACCGTGGCGGCTTCAGCCCTGCTGGCCAGGTACGGAACGGCGGTGGACAATCCGTCGGCCTTCGAAAAGCTTTCCGGGAAGGCTGCCGCTCCCACGGGGCCGACCGCCGATGGCCGGGTGGCCGTCCCCGGCAGGGCTGCCGGCGGAACTACCGACATCGACGCCGAGGCACGCCGGATCGAGGAGGAGATCCTCGGCCGCCCCAGCAGCCGGCCGGCAGCTTCCGGGGATGGAACGCGCCGCTCCCGGACGGAAGAACCGCGGGAACCACGGCCCGAGGCGCGTGATTCGATGATGGGGGATCTGGGTGGCGTGCTGGGCGGAGCCCTGGGCGGCGGGCTGAAGAGCATGGCGAGGTCCATCGGCACGCAGCTTGGGCGGGAGCTGCTGCGCGGGGTGTTCGGCACGTCGTCCCGGCGGCGCCGCCGCTGACCAGGTACCGCATCCGCCATGCCCGACTGCCGCCGTCGGCCGCTTGGCAGGTAACGTAATGACAGTGCAGATGAGTCAAGCGTTGGTGAGGATCGCGGCCGGATGGCTGCTGGGACTCATGCTTGCCGTCGCCGGAGCCGTCGTTGCGGTGAACCTGGTCAACAATACGGTGGCTGGCCCGCAGCAGCCGGTCCGGGAGTATCTGGAGGCACTGCAAAGCGGCGACGGCGGCAAGGCACTGGGGCTGCTTAGGGCAACCGTGCCGCCCAGCAACGCCGCCATGCTGGACGGAACCGCCCTGCAGACTGCAACGTCCCGGTTCACGAACGTGGATATCGGTGACGCGGTGGAGCGCCCGGACAACCAGGTCATGGTGCCCATGCAATACACCATTGACGGCAGCCGGCTCCGCACCGAGTTCCTGCTGGAGAAAACCGGAACAGAGTGGATCTTCTTCAACACGTGGGCCTTTGTTCCGTCGAGGCTTCCCACTCTTGACATCACAGTGGTCAACGCCAGCGAGGCCACCGTCAACGGCGTGCCGGTGAACATGCCGAACGGCCGAAACTCCTTTGCGGTGTTCTATCCGGGCGAGTACGAGGCCACCGTGAACGGCCAGTACTTTTCGGCATCACCCACCAGGGCCACGGTGACGGCGCGCGATGCCCCCGTAGCGCCGCTCAACCTCCTCACCCAGGCCACGGACACCCTGAAGAAGGACGTCTCGGCGAAGGTCAAGGAATTCCTGGACAGCTGTGCAGCCGAAGCAGCCAAGGAGCAGAAGCTCCAGCCCGACTGCCCGTTCTACTACGCCAGCAACAACAGGGTGCAGGACGGCACCATCAAGTGGACCGTGACGGAGTACCCCAACGTGTCCATCGAGCCCTTCGACGGGCGCTGGGTGGTGGCTCCGCTCGACGGCAAGGCCAAGGTTGAGGCCCTCCAGCAGAACCTGTTCACCGGCGCCTGGTACCCCCTCAGTGAAGAGGTGGACTTCAGCTTCACCACCCGGCTGGACGTCTCAGGAGACACGGTCAAGGTCACGCCGGTGCTGAGCTTCTAGCCCCTGCCACAACAGCCCAGTTTTAGTTGCTTAATGCCAGGTTTACCGGCCTTTGTGGCGCCAGCTGGGCGAATAACCGGGCCGGTGTGGTTGCGGCCACCGCAGCGAACCCCGGGCAAGAACCTCACGGACCTGCGCCAGGACGGATTCCGGCCCGTGAACCACGTCGTCGTAGAAGAACCTGAGCACGGGCAAGCCCTGCAGTATTGCCGAGTTATCCCGCCGCCGGTCCTTTTTGAACTGGCGCGCCTCGAGGTGGAAGGCGAGCCCGTCAATTTCTACGATGAGGAACCCTTCCAGCAGGAAGTCCACTCGTCCGATGCCGTCGATCCACACTTGGGTCTCGGTAAGAATGCCCGCATCCCGGAACAATACCCGGGCCAGTGTTTCGAGCAGGGAATCCGCACCACGGTCAACTTTGGACACCACGTTCCGCGCTTTGCCACACCGGCTGCCCTCGAGGTGGCGCAGCAGATACGACAGATCGATGTCGCCGCGGTTGTAGGCACACTCCACCATCACCACGGACTCAAGTTCCGGCAGGCAAAGAAGGGCATGAAGCAAGACATCGGGAAGTGCTGCCAGGGTCCGATACCGGGGTGGCTGCGTCAGGGCAAGACGATGGCTGACACAACGGACTGCGCTCCGGCCATTGCTCTGCCAGTAGTGCGGACTGGCAGCAGGTCGGAGCCGCCAGAGGCCGTATGACGGTGCCGCGGAAACACACGTGACCATGCCGCGGGCACGACCTGCAGCCACCAGTTCCGCATCAGCATCTACCGTGGCCAGGAGTCCTCGTTCCAGCCGTAGCACCTGGCCGCTGCGGACCGCCCGGCGAAGCTCCACATCCGTAGCACCGGCGGCCAGCACATCCCGCCGCAGCAAGACTCCCCCGGCCGACCTGAGGATCTCTGTTGGGTCCATCAAGCCAGACTGTCGGCAGTCCCATGGTCGACGGGAGGCAGCAAGGGGGCTATGTGGAGAACCCTGGGCCCGGACTGGCCCAGTTTTGGGGGCAAAAGGTGCGGCACTGGCCCGGTTTCAAGCGGCATCAAGCCAATAACCGGGCCAGTTGGACACTCGGCGGCGCGTCAGTCCATCCCGCGGAGGTCCAGGACCAGCTCACGGTCGCCGTCGCGCTGCAGCACCACGGGGATGCCCCAGTCCTGCTGGTAAAGGTGGCAGGCGGCGTGGTCCGGGATTTCGCCGTCCTCGGTCTCGGGGCCGTCACAGGCAGCAGCCCGGGCCGTGATGTGCAGGACGCCCTCGGCCACCTCAGGTGAAAGCTCCAGCGTCCGCAGCAGCCCCACGGACGTTCCGCCGCCGGACACAAGGAGCTCCGGCGGGGTGGAGGAGATCTTCAGCTGCGTGGGATCGCCCCAGCGGTCATCGAGCTTCTGCCCGGTGGGGGCGGTGAAGCGGACGGCCAGTTCAACGGGTCCTGGCGCCACAGGGCTCTTGGGCCGGTGGGTCTGGACCGCTCCCTCATCCACCTGCTGGGCTTCCTTGGGGATGGGAACGAACACCACCTGGTGCTTGTTGGCCTCAACCACCACCAGCAGTGGCTCGGAACCGGCCGAATGCGTGTGGTCCACAATCACGTCTGACGGCTCCAGGAGGCCGCGCGCGAGCGTTGACACCGTGCCCGAGGCGGGGTCGTAGCGGCGGACGGCACCGTTGTAGGTGTCCGCGATCGCCACTGATCCGTCCGGGAGGACTGTCACACCCAGGGGGTGCTGCAGCCGGGCCTCTGCGGCGGGGCCGTCCCGGAAGCCGAAGTCGAACAGCCCCTTGCCGATGGCGGACTCCACCGTGACGCTGCCGTCGTCGTCAATCACCAACTTGCGGAGGGCGGACGTCTCGGAGTCTGCCACCCAAATGTTCCCGTCCGCGTCCTCGGCCAGGCCGGAGGGCTGGGCGAACCAGGCCTCGTGCGGGGCGCCGTCCAGCAGGCCCTCCAGCCCGTTGCCGGCCACAATGGCAACAGAGCCGGTGATGGGATCGAAGCTGAAGATCTGGTGCGTCCCGGCCATGGCGATCACCACGGCGTTGAGCTTGCGCGACCAGACAACATCCCACGGCGAACTCAGGGCAACGTCCAGCGGGTGCCCGCCGAGCTCGCCGGTGAATCCCGCCGCGTCCTCATCCACGCGCGCGGGTCCCGCCTCCAGCAGCCGCTGGACGCCGCTGCCGGCCAGGGTTGAGGCCTTGCCGTCCGCGAGGGACAGCCCGCGGAGCCGGTGGTTGACGGAGTCGGCAATGACGACGTCGTAACCCGCCTTGGCTGCCACGTCTTCCGGCAGCAGGACCAGGCCCTGGGGTTCGTTGAACCGGGCCGCGGCTGCGTCACCGGCGGCCGGGCCGTCGGAGTAGCCCCGGCTGCCGGAGCCAAAGGTGCCCAGGACAGTGTGGAAGTCGGTGGCAAGCTCCACCAGCCGGTGGTGGCCGGTATCGGTGACCAGCCACGAGCCCTTACTTGCTGCGGAACCGGCGGCCGCGGCACCCGCCGCGGTACCGCCGTCGGACGTTCCCTCCGAGGCGGTGGAACCGCGGCCCGGCGGGAGGAAGAGCGCCTTGCCGGGAAAGCGCAGGGTGCCGGACGTGGGCTCGGGCGCCACGTACGGGCCGGAACCGCGATGCAGGGTCCCCTTGGCCTCATGTTGCGCGATCAGCTCGGGAATCAGCACGGCCAGGCCGTCCGCGTGGCCTTCGCCGGAGAGGTGCGCCACGATGTAGCCCTCGGGATCGATGACCACCAGGGTGGGCCAGGCCCGGGCGGTATAGGCCTTCCAGGTCTCCAGCTCCGGGTCGTCAAGGACTGGGTGGTGGATCTCGTAGCGTTCCACGGCGGCAGCCAGCGCCACGGGATCGGCCTCGTGCTCGAACTTGGGCGAGTGGACGCCCACTGTCACCAGGACATCGGAGTACTGTTCCTCCAGCGGCCGCAGCTCGTCCAGGACGTGGAGGCAGTTGATGCAGCAGAAGGTCCAGAAGTCCAGCAGCACGATCTTGCCGCGGAGGGCTTCAAGGTCCAGTGATTTGCCGCCGGTGTTCAACCAGTTACGGCCCACCAGTTCGGAAGCCCGGACCCGGGCATGCGTGCGTACGGTTTCGCTCATCAGCGTCCTTCCAGCTTGTTTCGTTCAGCCAGCTTGGCATCGCGTTCAGCCAACTTGGCAAACATATCGTTGTAAGCGGTGAGATCGGCGTCGTTATTCCTGTCTGCCGCCCGGTCCACGCGTTTGGTCTCCCTCGCGTCCGACCGGGACCACATGATGGCGACGCCGATCGCCACCAGGAGCGTGGGCACCTCGCCGATGCCCCAGGCCACGGCGCCGCCGGTCTGCTGGTCTGCGAGTGCCGACTGGCCCCAGGCCCTGCCCAGGTTCCCGAAGTAGTCCGCGGCCAGCAGGTTGGTCCCGCCCATGATGGCCACGCCGAAGAACGCGTGGAAGCCCATGGTGGCCAGGAGCAGGACGAGCCGCATGGGGTACGGCGCCCGGAGCGGAAGCGGGTCGGTGCCGATCATGCTCAGGATGAAGATGTAACCGGTCAGCAGGAAGTGCACGGTCATCAGCTCGTGGCCCACATGCTCGCGCATGGCGAAGCCGAACAGGTCCGAGTAGTAGAAGAGCACAATCGAGCCGGCGAAGTTCGCGGCGGCGAAGAGCGGGTGCGTGACCAGCTGCGAGAACTTCGAGTGGACGAACACCAGCAGCCACTCACGCGCCCCGCGGGAACCGTCTCCACGGGCAGGCAGGGCCCGCAGTGCGAGGGTCACAGGCGCCCCCAGCACCAGGAAGATCGGCGCCACCATGGTCAGCGCCATGTGGTCCACCATGTGGGCGGAGAACAGCACGCGGCCATAGACCGACGGCGGACCAGAGGTGATGTAGGTGAGCACCAGCAGGCCAATGACCCAGTTCACGGTGCGGAACCACTGCCACTTGTCGCCGCGCCGGTAGATCTTGGCCACGGCAAGGAAGTAGGACACAAGCCCGAACAGCGCCGCGGCGATCCAGAGCCAGTCCAGGCGCCACTCTGTCAGCCAGCGTTCGGGGGTCAGCTCCGGGGGAAGCTCATACCCGGTGAGGATGAAGGCGGGCGTGGCATCGGGCGCGAAGGCTGTGGGCTCCGGCGGGGCGGACCGGCCCAGCGCGACGGCGACGCCCGACGTTGCGCCCATCACCAGGAATTCCGCCAGGACCAGCTGCCAGAGGACCCGCCGCGAGGACATGGTGGAGCCCTTGCGGCTCAGCTGCGGGATCACCCACTGCCGGTGCATGAACCCGATCCCGCCCAGGACCAGCGTGGCCATCGCCTTGGCAAGGATGAGCTGGCCATACGGGGAACCGAAGAGGTCACCCCAGTTGGTGACCCGGATGCTGGCGTTGATGATGCCGGACGCGAGAACGAGCACGAAGGCAAAACCGGCCAGCGACGAGAACCGGCGGAGCGTCGGCTCGGTGATGTCGGTGGCGGTTGCGGCTTTCGGGCCGGTCAGGATTCCGGACAGCAGGGCCAGCATGATGATGCCGCCCACCCAGGTGCTGACCCCTACCAGGTGCAGGCCCAGGGAGTTGATGGCGCCTTCGTGGTCCGAGGAGCTTGAAGAATGGCCGATCAGTGCTGTGGGTACCAGGCCAGCCAGGGCGAGGATCAGGGTCAGCGCCAGGCCGCCGAGGGACCGCACTCCGAACAGGGCCGTTGTCACGACGGCGGCGATGATGGTGACGGCCAGCCAGGCCCGCCCCGTCTCGATATCCGTCATGAAGTAGACCAGGGCCTGGGTGAACTCGGCATCGCCGGAGAGTCCCTGTCCGGCAACATCAGAGTAGGTGAGGACCAGGACCGCGATGGCCGACAATGTCCACGTCGCACCTGCTGCGGCCGCTACGGCCAGGGCGCGGCTGAAGGCAGGGTGTTCGGGTGCCTCACTGCTCTCTTTGCTCCGGCTGCGGGGCCCCGCATTCCTGGGCAGGATGCCGACGGCGAAGACAAGGCCGCCGATGACGGTGGCCAGCGACACGTTGTGGATTGCCTTGCTGACGGGGAGCCCCCAACGGACAAGCGCTCCAGGATCAGAGACTGCCCTGGCGCCGGCAGCCCCGGAGAAGATGAGCGCAGCTGCCAGGCCCAGGAAGAGGGCGCCCAGCCCGGCCACTTGCCATGTCCGGGAGATGCCCAAGGCACCGCTGTCCCCCGCCTGCGCACCGTTGCCCCGAGCTCCCTTGCCGGGAACGGACGGGGGCTGGGTGGAACGTGGTTTTGCGGCAGAAGACACCATTCCATTGTCCGCTACGCCTGCCCGGGCCGCGAATCGGCTTAAAGACAAAAGGAGCGGCAACCTGGTGGTTGCCGCTCCTTTTCCGCGCCGGCTGCGTGCCGGGGAGGAAGAAGCCTACTTCTTGTTGGAAACTGCAGCCTTCAGCTTGGAGCCGGCGGTCAGCTTGACGCTGTGGCCTGCCGCGATCTGGATGGTCTCACCCGTCTGCGGGTTGCGGCCGGTGCGTGCTGCGCGGTCGGTACGCTCGACGGCGAGCCAGCCCGGAATGGTGATCTTCTCGCCCGCTGCGACAGAAGTCTCGAAAACCTCGAACAGTGCGTCGAGGACGGAGTTGACGGCTGCCTGGCTGGTGCCGGCCTTGCCAGCTACCTCTGCAACAAGTTCACTACGGTTCTTAGCCATTTATGTCCTCCTGGACGGTCATGATTCTGGAGCCTATACGCGGCATGCGTACAAGCCACTGTTCGAAAACTTACCAGCTTGGGCCTCCGCGTTCCGCAAATTCCGCGTGTTTCCGCGACTTTTTGAGGTTAATCACCGGATTTTTCGGGTTTTTCACCCCGGATTCAGCCGCCAGCGGACGCTCTCTCAGTTGATGCGGGTTTTTCGGCGATGCTCTCTCGGTTGATGTGGGGTTTCCTGGGGTGCTCTTGCAGTTTGGCGCTGGTGGTCGACGGCGGGCCGGCCGGGCAGTGCGGGAGGGTCCCACGGGAGGGGGCGTTAAGTGAGAGAGGGTCCCCCGGGAGGGGGCGTTAAGTGAGAGAGGGTCCCCCGGGAGGGCGCGTTAAATGCGGGAGGCCCCAACCTGGTGGTTGGGGCCTCGACCTAATGGTTGTCCGGCGGTGACCTACTCTCCCACACCCTCCCGGGTGCAGTACCATCGGCGCTGTGGGTCTTAGCTTCCGGGTTCGGAATGGGACCGGGCGTTTCCCCCACGCTATGACCGCCGTAACCTTGTTACCCGTCCGCCCGGGTGATCCCCGGGGGTGGGAAGTGTTGTGGTTACAACATTGTGGTGTTGTTATTTAGTTGGTGTTCCCTGCAACAAATGGTTTGTTGTTCGGGAACCACATAGTGGACGCAAGCAGTCTTGTTTTTTCTTTTTACCAACCCTGGTGTGGAACCGCTTTTGAACCGGTTTCACGGGTGTGGTGTGTGGTGTAAGTTATCGGCCTATTAGTACCGGTCAGCTTCACGAGTCGTTAGTCCTCGCTTCCACATCCGGCCTATCAACCCAGTGGTCTGGCTGGGGGCCTCTCACACACGAGGTGTATGGAAATCTCATCTTGAAGCGAGCTTCCCGCTTAGATGCTTTCAGCGGTTATCCCATCCGAACGTAGCTAATCAGCGGTGCACTTGGCAGTACAACTGACACACCAGAGGTTCGTCCGTCCCGGTCCTCTCGTACTAAGGACAGCCCTTCTCAAATTTCCTGCGCGCGCAGCGGATAGGGACCGAACTGTCTCACGACGTTCTAAACCCAGCTCGCGTACCGCTTTAATGGGCGAACAGCCCAACCCTTGGGACCTACTCCAGCCCCAGGATGCGACGAGCCGACATCGAGGTGCCAAACCATGCCGTCGATATGGACTCTTGGGCAAGATCAGCCTGTTATCCCCGAGGTACCTTTTATCCGTTGAGCGACGGCCATTCCACAATGTACCGCCGGATCACTAGTCCCGACTTTCGTCCCTGCTCGAGATGTCTCTCTCACAGTCAAGCTCCCTTGTGCACTTACACTCGACACCTGATTGCCAACCAGGCTGAGGGAACCTTTGGGCGCCTCCGTTACTTTTTAGGAGGCAACCGCCCCAGTTAAACTACCCATCAGGCACTGTCCCTGACCCGGATTACGGGCCGAAGTTAGATGTCCAAAGTGACCAGAGTGGTATTTCAACGATGACTCCACCCGAACTGGCGTCCGGGCTTCAACGTCTCCCACCTATCCTACACAAGCCACTCCGAACACCAATACCAAACTATAGTAAAGGTCTCGGGGTCTTTCCGTCCTGCTGCGCGTAACGAGCATCTTTACTCGTACTGCAATTTCGCCGAGTTTATGGTTGAGACAGCGGGGAAGTCGTTACTCCATTCGTGCAGGTCGGAACTTACCCGACAAGGAATTTCGCTACCTTAGGATGGTTATAGTTACCACCGCCGTTTACTGGGGCTTAAATTCTCAGCTTCGCCTTGCGGCTAACCGGTCCTCTTAACCTTCCAGCACCGGGCAGGAGTCAGTCCGTATACATCGTCTTGCGACTTCGCACGGACCTGTGTTTTTAGTAAACAGTCGCTTCCCCCTGGTCTCTGCGGCCCCGATCCCCTCCCACCAGCAAGTGGTGTTCAAGGTTGGGGCCCCCCTTCTCCCGAAGTTACGGGGGCATTTTGCCGAGTTCCTTAACCATAATTCTCTCGATCGCCTTAGTATTCTCTACCTGATCACCTGTGTCGGTTTGGGGTACGGGCGGCTAAAACCTCGCGTCGATGCTTTTCTCGGCAGCATAGGATCACCGAATCCCCCCAAACGGGGGTCCCATCAGATCTCAGGCATCATGAACAGCGGATTTGCCTACCGTTCGCCCTACATCCTTAGACCGGGACAACCATCGCCCGGCTCGGCTACCTTCCTGCGTCACACCTGTTAATACGCTTGCCTCCCAGGATCAGGTCCTGCGCTCCACCAAAACCCTTCACCCACAAGGGGTGTCAGGCAGGTCTCGGGCAGTTAGTATCCCCTGTTCAGCATGGGCGGTTTTTCGCCGGTACGGGAATATCAACCCGTTGTCCATCGACTACGCCTGTCGGCCTCGCCTTAGGTCCCGACTTACCCAGGGCAGATTAGCTTGACCCTGGAACCCTTGATCATTCGGCGGACGGGTTTCTCACCCGTCTTTCGCTACTCATGCCTGCATTCTCACTCGTGTAGGCTCCACCGCTGGTTTACACCGCGACTTCACCGCCCACACGACGCTCCCCTACCCATCCAAACGCCTGAACCACAAGGGCTTAGCTAATATTTGAATGCCACAACTTCGGCGGTGTACTTGAGCCCCGCTACATTGTCGGCGCGGAATCACTTGACCAGTGAGCTATTACGCACTCTTTTAAGGATGGCTGCTTCTAAGCCAACCTCCTGGTTGTCTTCGCAACTCCACATCCTTTCCCACTTAGCACACGCTTAGGGGCCTTAGTTGGTGGTCTGGGCTGTTTCCCTCTCGACTATGAAGCTTATCCCCCACAGTCTCACTGCTGCGCTCTCACTTACCGGCATTCGGAGTTTGGCTGACGTCAGTAACCTTGTAGGGCCCATTAGCCATCCAGTAGCTCTACCTCCAGCAAGAAACACGCAACGCTGCACCTAAATGCATTTCGGGGAGAACCAGCTATCACGAAGTTTGATTGGCCTTTCACCCCTACCCACAGCTCATCCCCTCCATTTTCAACTGAAGTGGGTTCGGTCCTCCACGACGTCTTACCGTCGCTTCAACCTGGCCATGGGTAGATCACTTCGCTTCGGGTCTAGATCACGCCACTGCAACGCCCTATTCAGACTCGCTTTCGCTACGGCTGCCCCACACGGGTTAACCTCGCGACGTAACACTAACTCGCAGGCTCATTCTTCAAAAGGCACGCCGTCACCAGAATCAGACTGGCTCCGACGGATTGTAAGCACACGGTTTCAGGTACTGTTTCACTCCCCTCCCGGGGTACTTTTCACCTTTCCCTCACGGTACTGGTCCGCTATCGGTCATTAGGGAGTATTTAGGCTTATCAGGTGGTCCTGACAGATTCGCACGGGATTTCTCGGGCCCCGTACTACTTGGGATACTCTCACAGGCGGTACACAACATTACGGTTACGGGGCTAACACCCTCTCTGGCCGGCCTTTCAAGACCGTTCACCTATGCCTGCACATCACACCCCACCAGCCCGGCAGAACTGGTATGGAAAGTCCCACAACCCCGACCATGCAACGCCCGCCGGCTATCACACATGGAACGGTTTAGCCTGATCCGCGTTCGCTCGCCACTACTAACGGAATCACTATTGTTTTCTCTTCCTGCGGGTACTGAGATGTTTCACTTCCCCGCGTTCCCTCCACGCACCCTATGTGTTCAGATGCGGGTCACCGAGTCACTCGCGCGCTCGGCGGGGTTTCCCCATTCGGACACCCTGGGATCACAGTCCGGTTATCGACTCCCCCAGGCTTATCGCAGATTCCTACGTCCTTCTTCGGCTCCTAATGCCAAGGCATCCACCGTGTGCTCTTAAAAACTTGACCACAAAAGATCAAAAACGCTAATTTTCGAGAGAACCACGAAAACCACTGCACCATCCCGAAAGACAGCACAACAGATCCAGGTTCATATTCTTGGAAATTGCTTCTTATAAAAGATGCTCGCGTCCACTATGTAGTTCTCAAACAACAACCCCAAACCACACACCCCACACACACAACATGCATGATCGGTGCAGCCAGGAAACCAGAAACAAACAAACCCGCAACCCCCGCCCCGCAAAACGCGACGGAACCACGGCCCTGTTGCCTCAGGACCCAACAGTGTGCCAAACACGAAACTACCCGCACCCACCAGCACCCTTCCAGGAACCCCCGCAAAGAGGAACCGTACTAAGCACCGGAAAGAACCGGCAGCCGCTATTCGTTGATATTCCACCCTTGAGCACCCGCCGCAGAACTTGCGTCTGCGCAACGGGCTGTACTCCTGACAAACCCCCGCACCGCATACACGGCACGAACAATCTGTAGGTGCTCCTTAGAAAGGAGGTGATCCAGCCGCACCTTCCGGTACGGCTACCTTGTTACGACTTAGTCCCAATCGCCAGTCCCACCTTCGACAGCTCCCTCCCACAAGGGGTTAGGCCACCGGCTTCGGGTGTTACCAACTTTCGTGACTTGACGGGCGGTGTGTACAAGGCCCGGGAACGTATTCACCGCAGCGTTGCTGATCTGCGATTACTAGCGACTCCGACTTCATGGGGTCGAGTTGCAGACCCCAATCCGAACTGAGACCGGCTTTTTGGGATTAGCTCCACCTCACAGTATCGCAACCCTTTGTACCGGCCATTGTAGCATGCGTGAAGCCCAAGACATAAGGGGCATGATGATTTGACGTCGTCCCCACCTTCCTCCGAGTTGACCCCGGCAGTCTCCTATGAGTCCCCACCATCACGTGCTGGCAACATAGAACGAGGGTTGCGCTCGTTGCGGGACTTAACCCAACATCTCACGACACGAGCTGACGACAACCATGCACCACCTGTAAACCGACCGCAAGCGGGGCACCTGTCTCCAGGTATTACCGGTTCATGTCAAGCCTTGGTAAGGTTCTTCGCGTTGCATCGAATTAATCCGCATGCTCCGCCGCTTGTGCGGGCCCCCGTCAATTCCTTTGAGTTTTAGCCTTGCGGCCGTACTCCCCAGGCGGGGCACTTAATGCGTTAGCTACGGCGCGGAAAACGTGGAATGTCCCCCACACCTAGTGCCCAACGTTTACGGCATGGACTACCAGGGTATCTAATCCTGTTCGCTCCCCATGCTTTCGCTCCTCAGCGTCAGTTAATGCCCAGAGACCTGCCTTCGCCATCGGTGTTCCTCCTGATATCTGCGCATTTCACCGCTACACCAGGAATTCCAGTCTCCCCTACATCACTCTAGTCTGCCCGTACCCACCGCAGATCCGGAGTTGAGCCCCGGACTTTCACGGCAGACGCGACAAACCGCCTACGAGCTCTTTACGCCCAATAATTCCGGATAACGCTTGCGCCCTACGTATTACCGCGGCTGCTGGCACGTAGTTAGCCGGCGCTTCTTCTGCAGGTACCGTCACTTTCGCTTCTTCCCTACTGAAAGAGGTTTACAACCCGAAGGCCGTCATCCCTCACGCGGCGTCGCTGCATCAGGCTTGCGCCCATTGTGCAATATTCCCCACTGCTGCCTCCCGTAGGAGTCTGGGCCGTGTCTCAGTCCCAGTGTGGCCGGTCACCCTCTCAGGCCGGCTACCCGTCGTCGCCTTGGTAAGCCATTACCTCACCAACAAGCTGATAGGCCGCGAGTCCATCCAAAACCACAAAAAGCTTTCCACCCCCCACCATGCGATGAGGAGTCATATCCGGTATTAGACCCAGTTTCCCAGGCTTATCCCAGAGTTAAGGGCAGGTTACTCACGTGTTACTCACCCGTTCGCCACTAATCCCCCCACAAGTGAGGTTCATCGTTCGACTTGCATGTGTTAAGCACGCCGCCAGCGTTCATCCTGAGCCAGGATCAAACTCTCCGTTGAAGTAAAACAGACACAACCCCCAGCCCCGGGAAAACGGGACAAAAAGGCTGCACAAAATTTGAAACCAGCTGTAAAAACCAGACCACCCACAGGGGCGGACAGCCCGGTCAATTCAACCAATCACTAAAACAATTGGTATCAACAAACTTGGCACACTATTGAGTTCTCAAACAACAGACACACCCGGCACCACCACCAGCAAAAAACCACCGTGGATCGCTCCGGAGCAACTTTTCAAACTTACCCGGTTTCAAGGAGCTTTGCAAATCGGCGTTTCCGCGATTTTCGTTGCTCCGAACCCGGCCCCGCCCGCGTTTGGCGCGCCAAGTGGCGAACCATTTTCAGGCTGTTTGCTAAGGGGTTTGGCCGCTATTTTTCCGCTTCAGCGGCGGCGACTCAGAAAACAATACACGGCGGGAAGCCGCTCTGCAAATCCTCCCCCTCGGGTGGGGCAGACCCCTGGGAACCCCGGAAATCCGCGGTTTTCAGGGCTCTTTGGCCTTAGCCGGCACCTCTGCGCCGCAACCTCCGGCGGTATGGACTGGCTCACATTTTGCGGCTCCCCTAGCGCACCCTCAGGGTCAGGGAGAAGTCGGCTTGACGGGGCCCAAGCCGGTACTGCGGCAGCACGCCGGGACCACAAGCAGCGGTTCCCACCCCCCTGAGCGCATGGTCCAGATAGAGGTAGCTCCGGCCGTCCGCCTTCAAGTCCGGACGGTGCGTTGCAGCGTCGAGGACGTCCTGGCTGTAGGGCCGGACAGTCAGCGCAAAGGGATCACCGGCTATCTCCAGTGCCCGGTCCCCAATCCGCAAAGCAGCGGACCGTACTCCGGACCGGGCGCCGGACTCCTGTGGCCGCACGTAGTCCACGTCCATGTCCGAAAGCGGGAGCGAGAACCAGCCCGTCCGCGCTCCCTGCCCCGTATCCGGGTAGCTCTGGTGGGGGCCCTGGCCGAACCAGCTCACCAGCTCCGTCTCTTCTCCCAGCACAAGTTCCAGCCCTATCCGCGCCCATTCCACGCCGGAGCCTCGATTGGCCCACGCGCCGTCCGGCCGGACCGACGTCCGAAGCCCGACAGCTTCACCGTCGCTCGTCCACGCATAGTCCACAAATACTCCGTACTGTTTGTCCGCAGCACCTACACGCGTCCGGACGGTCAGGACTTCGCCACCGTTCCGCCCGCCGTCGGCAGTGAGGCCGGCAGTGGACCCAGGGGCGGGGCCGGCAGCGCGGTCCGCAGTGATACCCAGCAGCCGGGTGTGGAGCCGGTTGAGGCCGGCATCCTTCCACTGGGCGGCCAGGGGACGCTCGTCGGCACCGCCCCATTCACGGCCGAGGTCGTTGTCCGTGGGGGCCCACCACAGATTCAGCGCGAACTTTTCCACCGGGATGCCGCCTATGGAGGTGGGCATGCCCGTCACCCGGCTGAAGACAACAGGTCCCAGCGTCAGTTCACCGTCCCGGACGTCCACGGCTGCAGCCGGCGCCGGACCGGCCGGAGCGTCAGGCTCCCGGACAGACTGCCCCCAGGCAAGCTCGTGACCCGAGGCAGCCCAGGCCGAATCAGCGGCGAGGACTGCACTGACGGTGAGCACCGCAGGCCGGCCGTCATGTTCCGCAGCGGCGAGGGCGGCGACACTGGCGGGCAGCTCAATGACCGCTTCCGCCCGGGGAGCCACGGGCGGAACGTCCGAAGTGCCGGCGGCGAGGGTCCTGCCGCCGGCTTCCACCGCATAACGGAAGCTGAATGCAGCGGTGTCCGCAAAGTCCTGGCCGTTGCGCACCGTGAAACCGGACCAGTCACCTGCCACCGCTATGCGCAGTGGCTCGATGACCTTCTTGAAGTCCAGCAAGCCGGGCCTGGGTCTGCGGTCCGCATCAACCAGGCCGTCGGTGACGAAATTGCCGTCATGAACTTCCTCGGCGAAGTCCCCGCCGTAGGCGTAGTGCTCGCCACCGTCCGGGGAGGCGACGGTGATGCCGTGTTCCAGCCACTCCCACACGAAGCCGCCCATCAGGCGCGGGTACTTCTCGAAAAGCTCCTGGTACTCGCTCATGCCGCCGGGGCCGTTGCCCATGGCGTGGACATACTCGCAAAGGACAAATGGCATCGCCCTGCGCCGGGCATCCAGCGCGGCATTTTCGAGCGCCGGCTCAATCCCCTGCCCGATCAGGGCCGTTTCTGCCTGGCTGGCATACATCCGGGAGTAGACGTCGACATGCGCGGAGGACCAGTCGCCCTCGTAGTGGATGGGGCGGGAAGGGTCCCGGTCCTTGGTCCAGCGGGACATGGCGGCGAGGTTCCTGCCGGTCCCCGCCTCGTTGCCGAGCGACCACATGATCACCGCGGGGTGGTTCTTGTCCCGTTCAACCGTGCGGCGCATGCGGTCCACCAACGCCGTTTCCCACTGCGGGTCGTCGCTCGGGTTGCGGGCCCAGCCGGCACTCTCAAAGCCATGGGTCTCGAGGTCGCACTCGAGCACAACGTAGAAGCCGAGC
Organism: Pseudarthrobacter oxydans; assembly: GCF_034258515.1. Lineage (NCBI taxonomy): Bacteria > Bacillati > Actinomycetota > Actinomycetes > Micrococcales > Micrococcaceae > Pseudarthrobacter > Pseudarthrobacter oxydans. Next base: position 4,215,358 of record NZ_CP139438.1, read on the forward strand.
TCGTCGGCAAGTGCCAGGAAATCCGGGTGCGGCGGGTAATGGGAGGTGCGGATGGCATTGATGTTGTGCTGCTTCATGAGCCGCAGTTCGGCCTCCATTACGTCCCTGGGAACCACCCGGCCAAGGCGCGGATGGTGTTCGTGGCGGTTGACGCCGCGCAGCAGGATCCGCCGCCCGTTGACCTTGAACTGCGCGTCCTCGATGGCGATGCTGCGGAAGCCGAGCCGCAGCTCCACGGACTCTCCGGGGGTGCTGACTGTGGCCTCATAGAGCCGGGGCACCTCCGCAGACCAGGGTTCGACGGCGGGGATGCGCAGTTCCGCGCCTGCGGGCAGTTCCGCATCCAGTTCGGGAACGCGGACGACGGCGTCAATCGCCTGTCCGCCCCGGGTCACCTCGACCTTGAGGGTGCCTTCGCCGGTGGCGTGATCGTAGCCTGCGTGGACGAAGACGTCGTCGATGCCGGCCTCAGGCCTTGCCTGGAGCGTGACATCCCGGAAGATGCCGGGGAGCCACCACATGTCCTGGTCCTCCACGTAGCTGGCGGCCGAGAACTGCGCCACGCGCACGGCCAGGGTGTTCTGCCCGTGGACCAGGATCCCGGACACATCGAATTCATGGGCCAGCCTGCTGCCGCGCGTAGTACCGAGCTCTCTTCCATTCAGCCACACGGTTCCCGCGGACTCTATGCCGTCGAACCGCAGCAGGGCGTGGGGGAAGAACTCGGGGCCGGCCTCAAAGACGACTACGTGGTCGCCAATGGGATTGGCGTCCGGCACATGCGGCGGCTCCACGGCGAAGGGAAACTGGACATTGGTGTAGGCGGGGAACCCATGCCCGTGCATCGGCCAGCTCGATGGCACGGGCAGGCTCTCGAACCCGTCCAGGTGCCTGCCCCACTGCCAGCCGGCTTTCGGCGCGGTCCGGATTCCGGAACTGAGGCGAAACTGCCAGTCCCCGTTCAGCGACAACCGTGGTGCGTCACTGTGCAGGTAAGCGCGCGGAGGCAACGCGCCATTGCCGGGTTCAACAGATTCCAGGTCCGTGATCCCACCAGCACCAAGATCCAGGCGTCGGGCTGCTGAACCGGGGATGATTTCGGGCGTGCTGTCCGCCATGGCGGCAAGCGAATGGGCTGGCATGGGCTTCCTTGCTTCAGGGAGGCTGCGGCTGTGGTGCGGGGAACCGTGTCTCGCTCGCCGTACGTGAACGTTCACGGCCCGCGCTTCAAGCCTAGCCGTTCAGGTCTGCTTTGAGAAGGGTCAGGCCGACTGGCGAAGCACCAGCTGATGCTTGAGGATCAAGGAGGCGTCCGGGCTCCCAGCCTCCACTGCGCCGGACAGCAGGTCTGCCACGAGTCCGACGGCGGCCCGGCCTACTGCACGCAGGTCCAGTGCGAGCGTGGTCAGCTCGGGTGAGACCAGTTCGCCCAGGGGTATGCCGTCCATGCCGATCACTGCACAGTCCCGCGGCACTGCCCTGCCGGCGGCATTGAGGGCTTTAAGCGCTCCCGCCGCCATCAGGTCGTTGAACACCAGGAGCCCGTCGACCGTGCCGTGCTGCTCAAGCAGGGAGCGGACTGCCTCCCGTGCCGCCGGGGCGGTGTCCTGCGCCTCGAGGATGATGATGTCAATGCCGGCGTCGGCGGCCGCTGCCGCAACAGCGAGCCCGCGGGTGGTGGCCTGCCCGCCTTCGTCCGAATCGAGGTAGGCGATCCGTCGGCGCTGTGCCGCCAGAAGGTGCTCCAGCGCCATGCGTGCCGCATGGAAGTAGTCAAAGGCGATCCGGCCGGCGGCCTGTCCCGCCGGGTAGTCCAGGACCACCACAGGACGCCGTCCCATCAAGGACTGGGCTTGCTGCGAGCTGGCCCCAAGGTATCCGATCAGGGCATCGACCTGGGGCGCGAGCCGGGCCACGGCGTCGAGGCCGCTTCCGCTGCCGTGGCCAAAATCATCCATCACCACGTTCCAGCCCCGCTGCGTGGCTTCCTCCACCACGCTGGAGGCAAACGCCGGGAAATACGGGTTGGTGAGGTCCGGAATGGCCAGCCCCAGTGAGGTGCGGGCGCCCTGCACCAGGCCCTTCGCGAACCGGCTAGGGGAATATCCGAGCTCTGTTGCCAGCGCCTTGACACGTTCACGGGTGGCCGCGCTGATGCCGGGCATGTCGTTCATGGCCCGGGTGACTGTCTGCCGGGATACTCCGGCGGCGGCCGCCACGTCCAGGATAGTGGCGCGGCGGACCTGTGGGCCGCTGGAGCTGGAGGTCATGACGGTAAGTCTAGGCGGGCTGTGGGTGGTGTGTGGTTTTTAAATGCGGGAGGCCCCAACCTGGTGGTTGGGGCCTCGACCTAATGGTTGTCCGGCGGTGACCTACTCTCCCACACCCTCCCGGGTGCAGTACCATCGGCGCTGTGGGTCTTAGCTTCCGGGTTCGGAATGGGACCGGGCGTTTCCCCCACGCTATGACCGCCGTAACCTTGTTACCCGTCCGCCCGGGTGTGATCCCCGGGGGTGGGAAGTGTTGTGGTTACAACATTGTGGTGTTGTTATTGAGTTGGTGTTCCCTGCAACAAATGGTTTGTTGTTCGGGAACCACATAGTGGACGCAAGCAGTCTTGTTATCTTTTTACCAACCCTGGTGTGGAACCGCTTTTGAACCGGTTTCACGGGTGTGGTGTGTGGTGTAAGTTATCGGCCTATTAGTACCGGTCAGCTTCACGAGTCGTTAGTCCTCGCTTCCACATCCGGCCTATCAACCCAGTGGTCTGGCTGGGGGCCTCTCACACACGAGGTGTATGGAAATCTCATCTTGAAGCGAGCTTCCCGCTTAGATGCTTTCAGCGGTTATCCCATCCGAACGTAGCTAATCAGCGGTGCACTTGGCAGTACAACTGACACACCAGAGGTTCGTCCGTCCCGGTCCTCTCGTACTAAGGACAGCCCTTCTCAAATTTCCTGCGCGCGCAGCGGATAGGGACCGAACTGTCTCACGACGTTCTAAACCCAGCTCGCGTACCGCTTTAATGGGCGAACAGCCCAACCCTTGGGACCTACTCCAGCCCCAGGATGCGACGAGCCGACATCGAGGTGCCAAACCATGCCGTCGATATGGACTCTTGGGCAAGATCAGCCTGTTATCCCCGAGGTACCTTTTATCCGTTGAGCGACGGCCATTCCACAATGTACCGCCGGATCACTAGTCCCGACTTTCGTCCCTGCTCGAGATGTCTCTCTCACAGTCAAGCTCCCTTGTGCACTTACACTCGACACCTGATTGCCAACCAGGCTGAGGGAACCTTTGGGCGCCTCCGTTACTTTTTAGGAGGCAACCGCCCCAGTTAAACTACCCATCAGGCACTGTCCCTGACCCGGATTACGGGCCGAAGTTAGATGTCCAAAGTGACCAGAGTGGTATTTCAACGATGACTCCACCCGAACTGGCGTCCGGGCTTCAACGTCTCCCACCTATCCTACACAAGCCACTCCGAACACCAATACCAAACTATAGTAAAGGTCTCGGGGTCTTTCCGTCCTGCTGCGCGTAACGAGCATCTTTACTCGTACTGCAATTTCGCCGAGTTTATGGTTGAGACAGCGGGGAAGTCGTTACTCCATTCGTGCAGGTCGGAACTTACCCGACAAGGAATTTCGCTACCTTAGGATGGTTATAGTTACCACCGCCGTTTACTGGGGCTTAAATTCTCAGCTTCGCCTTGCGGCTAACCGGTCCTCTTAACCTTCCAGCACCGGGCAGGAGTCAGTCCGTATACATCGTCTTGCGACTTCGCACGGACCTGTGTTTTTAGTAAACAGTCGCTTCCCCCTGGTCTCTGCGGCCCCGATCCCCTCCCACCAGCAAGTGGTGTTCAAGGTTGGGGCCCCCCTTCTCCCGAAGTTACGGGGGCATTTTGCCGAGTTCCTTAACCATAATTCTCTCGATCGCCTTAGTATTCTCTACCTGATCACCTGTGTCGGTTTGGGGTACGGGCGGCTAAAACCTCGCGTCGATGCTTTTCTCGGCAGCATAGGATCACCGAATCCCCCCAAACGGGGGTCCCATCAGATCTCAGGCATCATGAACAGCGGATTTGCCTACCGTTCGCCCTACATCCTTAGACCGGGACAACCATCGCCCGGCTCGGCTACCTTCCTGCGTCACACCTGTTAATACGCTTGCCTCCCAGGATCAGGTCCTGCGCTCCACCAAAACCCTTCACCCACAAGGGGTGTCAGGCAGGTCTCGGGCAGTTAGTATCCCCTGTTCAGCATGGGCGGTTTTTCGCCGGTACGGGAATATCAACCCGTTGTCCATCGACTACGCCTGTCGGCCTCGCCTTAGGTCCCGACTTACCCAGGGCAGATTAGCTTGACCCTGGAACCCTTGATCATTCGGCGGACGGGTTTCTCACCCGTCTTTCGCTACTCATGCCTGCATTCTCACTCGTGTAGGCTCCACCGCTGGTTTACACCGCGACTTCACCGCCCACACGACGCTCCCCTACCCATCCAAACGCCTGAACCACAAGGGCTTAGCTAATATTTGAATGCCACAACTTCGGCGGTGTACTTGAGCCCCGCTACATTGTCGGCGCGGAATCACTTGACCAGTGAGCTATTACGCACTCTTTTAAGGATGGCTGCTTCTAAGCCAACCTCCTGGTTGTCTTCGCAACTCCACATCCTTTCCCACTTAGCACACGCTTAGGGGCCTTAGTTGGTGGTCTGGGCTGTTTCCCTCTCGACTATGAAGCTTATCCCCCACAGTCTCACTGCTGCGCTCTCACTTACCGGCATTCGGAGTTTGGCTGACGTCAGTAACCTTGTAGGGCCCATTAGCCATCCAGTAGCTCTACCTCCAGCAAGAAACACGCAACGCTGCACCTAAATGCATTTCGGGGAGAACCAGCTATCACGAAGTTTGATTGGCCTTTCACCCCTACCCACAGCTCATCCCCTCCATTTTCAACTGAAGTGGGTTCGGTCCTCCACGACGTCTTACCGTCGCTTCAACCTGGCCATGGGTAGATCACTTCGCTTCGGGTCTAGATCACGCCACTGCAACGCCCTATTCAGACTCGCTTTCGCTACGGCTGCCCCACACGGGTTAACCTCGCGACGTAACACTAACTCGCAGGCTCATTCTTCAAAAGGCACGCCGTCACCAGAATCAGACTGGCTCCGACGGATTGTAAGCACACGGTTTCAGGTACTGTTTCACTCCCCTCCCGGGGTACTTTTCACCTTTCCCTCACGGTACTGGTCCGCTATCGGTCATTAGGGAGTATTTAGGCTTATCAGGTGGTCCTGACAGATTCGCACGGGATTTCTCGGGCCCCGTACTACTTGGGATACTCTCACAGGCGGTACACAACATTACGGTTACGGGGCTAACACCCTCTCTGGCCGGCCTTTCAAGACCGTTCACCTATGCCTGCACATCACACCCCACCAGCCCGGCAGAACTGGTATGGAAAGTCCCACAACCCCGACCATGCAACGCCCGCCGGCTATCACACATGGAACGGTTTAGCCTGATCCGCGTTCGCTCGCCACTACTAACGGAATCACTATTGTTTTCTCTTCCTGCGGGTACTGAGATGTTTCACTTCCCCGCGTTCCCTCCACGCACCCTATGTGTTCAGATGCGGGTCACCGAGTCACTCGCGCGCTCGGCGGGGTTTCCCCATTCGGACACCCTGGGATCACAGTCCGGTTATCGACTCCCCCAGGCTTATCGCAGATTCCTACGTCCTTCTTCGGCTCCTAATGCCAAGGCATCCACCGTGTGCTCTTAAAAACTTGACCACAAAAGATCAAAAACGCTAATTTTCGAGAGAACCACGAAAACCACTGCACCATCCCGAAAGACAGCACAACAGATCCAGGTTCATATTCTTGGAAATTGCTTCTTATAAAAGATGCTCGCGTCCACTATGTAGTTCTCAAACAACAACCCCAAACCACACACCCCACACACACAACATGCATGATCGGTGCAGCCAGGAAACCAGAAACAAACAAACCCGCAACCCCCGCCCCGCAAAACGCGACGGAACCACGGCCCTGTTGCCTCAGGACCCAACAGTGTGCCAAACACGAAACCACCCGCACCCACCAGCACCCTTCCAGGAACCCCCGCAAAGAGGAACCGTACTAAGCACCGGAAAGAACCGGCAGCCGCTATTCGTTGATATTCCACCCTTGAGCACCCGCCGCAGAACTTGCGTCTGCGCAACGGGCTGTACTCCTGACAAACCCCCGCACCGCATACACGGCACGAACAATCTGTAGGTGCTCCTTAGAAAGGAGGTGATCCAGCCGCACCTTCCGGTACGGCTACCTTGTTACGACTTAGTCCCAATCGCCAGTCCCACCTTCGACAGCTCCCTCCCACAAGGGGTTAGGCCACCGGCTTCGGGTGTTACCAACTTTCGTGACTTGACGGGCGGTGTGTACAAGGCCCGGGAACGTATTCACCGCAGCGTTGCTGATCTGCGATTACTAGCGACTCCGACTTCATGGGGTCGAGTTGCAGACCCCAATCCGAACTGAGACCGGCTTTTTGGGATTAGCTCCACCTCACAGTATCGCAACCCTTTGTACCGGCCATTGTAGCATGCGTGAAGCCCAAGACATAAGGGGCATGATGATTTGACGTCGTCCCCACCTTCCTCCGAGTTGACCCCGGCAGTCTCCTATGAGTCCCCACCATCACGTGCTGGCAACATAGAACGAGGGTTGCGCTCGTTGCGGGACTTAACCCAACATCTCACGACACGAGCTGACGACAACCATGCACCACCTGTAAACCGACCGCAAGCGGGGCACCTGTCTCCAGGTATTACCGGTTCATGTCAAGCCTTGGTAAGGTTCTTCGCGTTGCATCGAATTAATCCGCATGCTCCGCCGCTTGTGCGGGCCCCCGTCAATTCCTTTGAGTTTTAGCCTTGCGGCCGTACTCCCCAGGCGGGGCACTTAATGCGTTAGCTACGGCGCGGAAAACGTGGAATGTCCCCCACACCTAGTGCCCAACGTTTACGGCATGGACTACCAGGGTATCTAATCCTGTTCGCTCCCCATGCTTTCGCTCCTCAGCGTCAGTTAATGCCCAGAGACCTGCCTTCGCCATCGGTGTTCCTCCTGATATCTGCGCATTTCACCGCTACACCAGGAATTCCAGTCTCCCCTACATCACTCTAGTCTGCCCGTACCCACCGCAGATCCGGAGTTGAGCCCCGGACTTTCACGGCAGACGCGACAAACCGCCTACGAGCTCTTTACGCCCAATAATTCCGGATAACGCTTGCGCCCTACGTATTACCGCGGCTGCTGGCACGTAGTTAGCCGGCGCTTCTTCTGCAGGTACCGTCACTTTCGCTTCTTCCCTACTGAAAGAGGTTTACAACCCGAAGGCCGTCATCCCTCACGCGGCGTCGCTGCATCAGGCTTGCGCCCATTGTGCAATATTCCCCACTGCTGCCTCCCGTAGGAGTCTGGGCCGTGTCTCAGTCCCAGTGTGGCCGGTCACCCTCTCAGGCCGGCTACCCGTCGTCGCCTTGGTAAGCCATTACCTCACCAACAAGCTGATAGGCCGCGAGTCCATCCAAAACCACAAAAAGCTTTCCACCCCCCACCATGCGATGAGGAGTCATATCCGGTATTAGACCCAGTTTCCCAGGCTTATCCCAGAGTTAAGGGCAGGTTACTCACGTGTTACTCACCCGTTCGCCACTAATCCCCCCACAAGTGAGGTTCATCGTTCGACTTGCATGTGTTAAGCACGCCGCCAGCGTTCATCCTGAGCCAGGATCAAACTCTCCGTTGAAGTAAAACAGACACAACCCCCAGCCCCGGGAAAACGGGACAAAAAGGCTGCACAAAATTTGAAACCAGCTGTAAAAACCAGACCACCCACAGGGGCGGACAGCCCGGTCAATTCAACCAATCACTAAAACAATTGGTATCAACAAACTTGGCACACTATTGAGTTCTCAAACAACAGACACACCCGGCACCACCACCAGCAAAAAACCACCGTGGATCGCTCCGGAGCAACTTTTCAAACTTACCCGACTCTCCGTTCCGATGCAAATCCGTGTTTCAGGATTCTCATCGGCGGGAAGTCGTCCCCACCTCTTCAGGAGCGCTCGAAAGCCCTGCCAGAATTTGGTCTTGATTTTGGGGGTTTGGCCGCCCGCGGTAACCAGCTCTTCGCTGTCTCCCTCGCGGCGACTTAGAAAACAATACACCTCCCCGGGGGCCTCCGCAAATCCCCCTGGCGAGGCGCTCTCAACCCCGTGTTTCCGCGGCAAAACGGCCCTCGGGCACCCGCGGAAGCCCATCCGGCGTCGTATCCCGTTCCTGTGTGCTGCAGCACAGTGCCTGGCAGCCGGATCGAAGGACGCCAACCGGAGAATCCTTAACAGCAAAAGGGCCGGCAACCGTGAGGTTGCCGGCCCTTTTCAAGCAGCTGGTATCAGCAGTGCTGGATTACCAGGAAGACTTGGTGATGCCCGGGAGTTCGCCCTTGTGAGCCATGTCGCGGAAGCGGACACGGGAGATGCCGAACTTCTGGAAGGTACCGCGGGGGCGGCCGTCGATGATGTCGCGGTTACGCAGACGGATCGGGGACGCGTTGCGGGGCAGCTTCTGCAGGCCCAGGCGGGCCGCTTCGCGTGCTTCGTCGGTTGCGTTTTCGTCAACCAGGGTCTTCTTCAGCTCGAGGCGCTTTGCAGCGTAACGCTCCACGATGACCTTGCGCTGCTCGTTGCGAGCAATCTTGGACTTCTTAGCCATGTTTAGCGCTCCTCTCGGAATTCGACGTGCTGGCGGATCTTGGGGTCGTACTTCTTCAGGACCATGCGGTCCGGATCGTTACGACGGTTCTTGCGGGTTACGTAGGTGTAACCCGTGCCCGCAGTCGACTTGAGCTTGATGATCGGACGTACGTCCTTGTCCTTAGCCACTAGAGCTTCACCCCACGAGCCAGAATCTGGGCGACGACTACGTCGATGCCGCGTACGTCGATGGTCTTGATGCCACGTGCAGAGACCTGCAGCGTGACGTTACGGCGCAGGGACGGAACCCAGTAGCGCTTCTTCTGAATGTTCGGATCGAACCGGCGCTTGTTGCGGCGGTGCGAGTGCGAAATGCTGTGCCCAAAGCCCGGCTCGGCTCCGGTCACTTGGCAGTGTGCTGCCATGACTTCTCCTCAAGAATTGAAAGTAATGATCCGCATATCTGCTGCTGGACCATGCTGCTAAGGGCGACCCAAAAATGACGAAGGGCAACGGTTAGTCACGCAACTTGAGCCCCTAACTACCGGCCACCCTGGAGAAATTACCGGGCAACCGGAGCAATTGCGCACGCTCCGCGCACTTAGCGCCTACCAAGTCTACGAGTTCGCGCAATTAAAGACCAATCCGGCGCTGGAGGGTGTATAAGCAGGCCCAGGGTTAGAGGTGCGTGAGCTGTGGGTACCTCGGCCTAAGGCCGTCCCCGGACGACTTCCCGGTGACCCGGCGGACCACCCACGGCCCGGCGTACTCGCGGAACCACCGGGCGTTGGCCCGGATGGCGTCCAGCCCGCTGAGTTCGGGGACGGGCGTCATGGGCGGGATGTCGATGGAGTGGTCGTGCTCCAGGACGTCCAGCACCCGCTTGGCCATGTTGGCGTGCCCGGCAGCGGACATGTGCATCCGGTCCTGCGCCCACATGCCCCAGTCGTAGTACTCGCTGAAGCGCCAGTAGTCCACCAGCAGCGCGCCGTGGTCGCCGGCGATGCCGCGGACCAGTTCGTTGTAGATGGCCGTGCGCCCACGCATGGTGCTGAACACCTTCGAGCCACGCGCGTCGAATCCCGTGAACATCACCACGGCGGCACCGGTGGCACGCAGCTTGGCGATGGCGTCGTCGTACTCCACCAAAAGGTCATCGATGTCGATCCTGGGGCGCAGGATGTCGTTGGCCCCCGCGTAGATGCTCACCAGGGTGGGTTTAAGTTCCACGGCGGCGTCCACCTGCTCAGCCAGGATGTGGCGGAGCTTCCTCCCGCGGATGGCGAGGTTGGCGTAGCCGAAGGCGGGGTCAGCGGCTCCCAGCTGTTCGGCCACGCGGTCCGCCCAGCCGCGGACACCATTGGGGCGGGTGGAATCGTCGTCGCCCACACCCTCCGTGAAGGAGTCGCCAAGGGCAACGAACCGGGTTGTGAAATCCATTCGGATAGTTTGCCATCAGTTGTTGGAAGCAACCAACCGCGGGCGAGGGACCCTAGTTTTCCCTCAGGATCCAGTGGTCCGCATCCAGCCGGCCCACTACCTTTTCGCCGATCCGAGCCAGGTCAAGGACGTCCTGCTCGGTGAGGGCATCAAGGAACAGGTCACGGACGTCCTCCACATGGCCGGGTGCAAGGCCCACGATGGTTGCCATCCCCTCGTCGGTGAGGTGGGCGGTGGTGACCCGGGCATCATGGGGATGCGGCCGCCGCTCCACCCAGCCTCGCTTCTGCAGCTTGGTCACCACGTGCGAGAGCCGGGACAACGACGCGCTGCTGCGGGCAGCGAGTTCGCTCATGGGCAAGAACCTGCCTTCCGCCTCGGAGAGCATGGCCAGGACGGTGTAGTCGAAAAGCGAAAGCTTTCCCGCTGTGTGGAGCTTGGTGTCCAAGGCCGCAGGCAGGAGGGTATTGATGCTCACCAGGGCCAGCCAGGCTCGGCGTTCGTCGGCGTTGAGCCAGCGCGGTTCGGTCATTCCCTCATTCTACGAGAGCGGACTGGTTGATCCTTCAAGTAGGTCCTGTGGCGGCCGGTAGGCTGGGGCCATGTATGTTGTCTCCCTGAGTTACCGGGTTCCGCAGGACATCGTGGACTTCCACAATGAGGGCCACATTTCCTGGCTGCAGAAGGCCTTTGATGACGGAGTCTTTATTGCCGCAGGCCGCAAGGTGCCGCGGACGGGCGGCCTGCTGCTCTCCCAGGCGGACCGCGCCACCCTCGATGCCTGCCTGAAGCAGGACCCGTTCTACACGAACGGCGTTGCGGACTTCGAAGTCATGGAGTTCCACGCCGCAAGGGTGGCGCCGGGCTACGAAATCCTCCTGGACAGCTAAATCTGCCGGACAGCTGAGGCCTAAGGCTCAGGCCGGGGACGCTAGTTGGCTTCACTGAAGTAGGACTTCGCCGCCAGCTTCTTCAGCCCGCCTTTCCGCGGCACCTTCACCGGTTCCGGCCACCGCGGGGTGAGCTCGTCCCCCAGGGTGACGCCGCGAAGTTTGCGGCCGAAGAGCGGCAGTACCCAGTCGTGGATCCAGCGCCGCTGCTGCCGCTCCCACTCCCGCAGGCTGGGCCGTAAGGGCGGTTCCCAGTCCTTGGGCGTGATCTTGTGGGGCACACCCAGCCGGTCCAGCACCTGCCCTGCCAGGTATTTGTGCCCGGCCTTGGACATGTGGAGCCGGTCCGAGTCCCACATCCGCCGGTCATGGAAGGCATCGAGGGACCAGTAATCCACCAGGACTGCGCCATATTTTGCCGCAATCGCCCGAACCCGCTGGTTGTAGAAGGTGTTGCGCTTCTTCAGCGGTTCCAACAGCGCTGAGACCTTGACGTCGAAACCGGTAAAGAGCACCAAAGTAGCTCCGGTCTCCGCCAGCTGTGCCACGAAGTTTTCATAGTCGGCCATGAGGACCACCATGTCCGTCTTCAGGTCCAGGATGTCATTGCCGCCCGCGTACAGCGTTACCAGGGCGGGCTTCATTGCCAGTGCCGGTTCCAGCTGCTCGTTGATGATCTGCCGGAGGCGTTTGCTTCGGATGGCCAGGTTCGCGTACCGCCAACCCGGCTGGGCCTTGGCCAGTTTCTCCGCAACCCGGTCTGCCCAGCCCCGGACCCCGTTGGGCAGCCGCTCATCCCGGTCCCCGACGCCCTCGGTAAACGAATCGCCCAAAGCAACGAATACCCGCCGGCCCTCCAGCTCCGGAAGCAAAGGATTAGCACCCATCCGACGAAAGTAGCCGCCCAAAGAGACGCCAAGGTAAACGGACAGCAACAGGATGTGCAGAAGGGCGGCAGCTGCCGGCAGGGTCCGCGAGCCGGGCCGGATCGGCCCGATCAGCAGCTACTTGGCCCTTGTCGCATTTTTGCGACCGATGGTCACGATCAGGTAACGTGGGCGGCTGGCCCCAATGCAGGGCCCCGGGCGCCCGATCACTGGACCCCGCTGCGCCCCTTCGGCGCCTGCTAGCTTTGGCCCCGCCAAAGGGGGCCCAAAGATGCTTTCCGCACTCGTCAACGCCTCAAGTGCATCAGTCGTTTCTTCCTGCCCTAAGCCCGGAGGTATCTTGTTCAAGAAAATAGCCATCGTTATGACCATGGGTGCTTTGTCCCTGACAGGATGCGGCCCGGCCCCTACGACCAACGGGGCGGCTGACCCATCCTCGGCCGACGGCGCGTCCGCGCCTGCCACTCCAGGCCCCACTGACACGGCCACAGCATCTCCGGCGGCCACGGCTTCGAGCAGCCAGACTCCAGCTGCGGAGGAGGCAACCGAGGCGACACCGGTCACTTCTGCGCCGGCGCCTGCCGCGGCACCCGCGCCTGCGGCCGCGGCCGCCCAGCCGGTCAGCCAGGCTCTCGCGACGACGGGTGACGGTGCGCAGGCAGCTACCGCCTTCGGTTGGGGCCCGGTCCTGACGGGCGACGAATTCTCCTACACCGGAGCACCGGACCGGACGAAATGGAGTGTCTATAACAGTGCAGGGCATGCAGGCAAAGGCCTGCGCAGCCCCCAGGCCTGGTCCGTTGCCAACGGCGTAGCCACCGTTAGCGGAGACGCAGCCGGTACCACTGGAGGCATGTCGGCAAAGTTCGCGGAGCAAAGGTATGGCCGTTGGGAAACGCGCATGAAAACCAATGCGCGGGACCCGAAATACCACCCGGTCCTGATCCTCAACAACAACAGTGCCCCGAACTGCGCCGAGATCGATTATGCCGAGGGCAGCTCAGTCACCTCCGTCATGAGGTTCTTCCTGCACTACGCCTGTGGTGGAGCGGATTTCCAGACCACAGCGGCGACGCCTGTCGATGGCACGCAGTGGCACAACTACGCGGTGGAGTGGACCCCGGGCGGCATCAGCGGATACGTCGACGGAGTAAAGACCTTCACGGACACGAACCCGGCGCACCAGCCCTCTACCGTAATGAAGCAGACAGTGCAGCTGGATTGGTTCCCGGACGGCTCCGCCACCAAGCCATCGCAGATGCAGGTCGATTGGGTCCGCGTCTACAAGTAAGACAGCCCTTTTCCGGCTGAGGCTACAGCTCGGCCTTGCCCTGGCGCCAGTAGCCCATGAACGCGACCTGTTTCCGGTCGATTCCGACGTCCCGGACCAGGTAGCGGCGCATGTCCTTGATGACGGCGGCTTCCCCGGCGATCCAGGCGTAGAAGGGCATGGCGCCGGCCGGCATGTCGGGGTTCTTGGTGGCCTGGATGTCCGAAGTCTCCATCCGCGCGGGGGTCTCCCAGAGGATGTCCACATCCACGTTGACGTCTTCGGGCTCCGGGCCGGCGCCGCCGCCGGCCGCTTTGATGCCAACCCAGCCGGGCTCAGGAACCGCCGAACGCACTGCCTGCTGGAGCAGCTCGCCGTGCGGGCGGGAGCGGCCGATCGAGGCGCCCCGGGCCAGCCAGGTGATTTCGATGTCCGCCGGCGAGGTCAGTTCGAGGAAGTCGCCGGCTTCGGGGACTTCCAGGAAGGCGTGCCCGGTCATGTATTCCGGCAGGCTTTCCAGGATGGCGGAGATGGCCGGGACGGCTGTTTCGTCGCCGGCCAGCAGGATGCGCTGCGCCAGTCCTGGGCGCCATTCGATGCCTGAGTAGGTCTCGGCGGTGACGCAGTGCGCGGCCCTGTTGTTGGGCCCGATGATGGTGATGGCGTCGCCCGGCTTCGCGTTGAGGGCCCAGTTGGCGGCCGGCCCGCCGTTGCCACAGTGGTCAAAGTGCATCACGAAGTCGACGTCGATTTCCGGGTACACAGCGTCGAGGCGCGACTGCCGGACCGTGTAGGTCCGCATCGAGCCCCGGACGGCAGGATCCATGGCGAGCCATTCGCGGTACCAGCCGGAGGAGCTCATTTCGAACACCGGGAGGGGCAGCGGGCTGCCGTCCGCCGCGAGGGACGGGATCATGAGCTTGATCCGGAGGTCCAGGGTGTCGCCGTGGACGCCGAAGTCCCGCAGCGAGTACCCGCCGAACGTGATCCTGCGGAAGTTGGGGCTCAATTCCTGGACCGATGTCACGGTGACTTCGAACGCCAGGGTCATGGGCTCGGTGTTCATCGTCTTTGCGGCGGCAGTTTCCCGGGTTTTCATGAAACGAGCTCCAGTTCGTTGGCGGGGACGTGGTGGCGGCCGATGGGAATGACCAGGGGTGTTCCGGAAAGGGGATCGGGGATAACGCGGGACTCGAGGCCAAAGACATTGCGGACCAGGGCCTCCGTGACCACCTCGGCGGGGGAACCGACGGCCACCACGGCCCCGCCCTTCATGGCGATAACGGTGTCCGCGTACCGGGCGGCCAGGTTCAGGTCATGCAGGACGATGGCCACGGTGGTGCCCCGCTGCCGGTTCAGGTCTGTCACGAGGTCCAGGACCTCCACCTGGTGCGCGAGGTCCAGGTAGGTGGTGGGCTCGTCCAGGAGCAGCACGTCGGTTTCCTGCGCTAAAGCCATGGCGATCCATGCCCGCTGCCGCTGTCCGCCGGAGAGTTCGTCCACGTTCCGCCCGGCGAGGGCCAGCGTCTCGGTGGCTTCCAGTGCGCGCTGCACCGCAGCCTCATCCTGCGGGCTCCAGCTCCGGAAGAAGCCCTGGTGCGGATAGCGTCCGCGGCCCACCAGGTCCCTCACGGTGATGCCGTCCGGGGCTGTGGGGTGCTGCGGGAGGAGGCCCAGGGTGCGGGCCAGTTGACGGGCGGGCAGCGAGTGGATGTCCTTGCCGTCCAGGGCGACGGTGCCGGCCGCAGGTTTGAGGAGCCGGGACAGGCCTCGGAGGAGGGTGGACTTCCCGCAGGCGTTGGCACCCACGATCATGGTCACCTTGCCTTCCGGGATTTCGGCGTTGAGCCCGTCCACCACGCAGCGCTGGTCATATTTCAGCGTCAGGTCCTTGGCGTTGAGAACTGCCACGTCAGGCTTCCTTTCGGTTGGCCGTGACCAGGAGCCACAGCAGGAACGGGGCACCGAGCGCACCGGTGATGACGCCCACCGGCAGGACGGTGCCGTCCAGCAGCAGGGGTGCAAGATTGGCGGCGAGGTAGTCTGCGGCGAGGACAATGAGGGCGCCCACCAGGGCCGACGCCGGGAGGCTGGCCTTGCCGGTGAAGCGCCGGGCGATGGGCCCGGCCAGGAAGGCGACGAACGAGACCGGGCCGGCAGCCGCCGTCGCCACTGCCGCGAGCGAGACGGCGATGGTGACCAGCGCGAGGCGGGTGGCACCGACGCGGATGCCCAGGCCGGCGGCGGCATCGGGGCCGAGCTCCAGGATGCGCAGCGGCCCGGCGATGGCTGCAACGGCGGGAATAAGGACGGCGAGGGCAAGGGCCAGCACCCCGGCCCGGTCCCAGCTGGCGGAGTTCAGGGAGCCGTTGAGCCAGACGAGGGCATCCGCTGCGGTGCGGATGTCTGCGCGGGTCATCAGGAAGCTCACCACGGCATGCAGCGCGGCGGCGATGCCCACACCCGCCAGGATGAGCCGGTTGCCGGCGGCATCACCGCGGCCGGTTCCGCCCATGGTGCCGCTGGAGATGGCGTAGATCAGCGCCGCGACGCCGAGCGCGCCGGCAAGCGCTGCCCCGGAAACCACGGCACCGGACGCACCGAAAATGACGATGGCGGCCACCGCGGCGGCGCTGGCGCCGTAGCTGATGCCGATGACGTCCGGGCTGGCCAGCGGGTTGCGCAGCATGGTCTGGAACAGGGCACCGGCCAGGCCGAACGCCAGGCCCACCATGGTGCCGAGGACCGCCCGCGGCAGCTTGTTCTCCATCACGATGAAGCTGGCGCCGGGGACCTTTTCCCCGCCTGTCAGGTGCCCGATGAGGATTTTGAAGAAGTCCGGGATGGTCACGGTGTAGCTGCCCAGCAGCACGGACACTGCGAACAGGATTACGACGGCGGCGGCGAGGACGGCGGTCCGGTTCACCCCCAGCCGTCCCCGGCGTTGCCCTGTCAGTCCTGGTCCCTTAAGGCCGGTTGTCGGAGCCGTATCTGACAGGTCGACGGGGGTTTTGGTGATGCTCACAGTCCGGCCCCCTTGCCGCGGCGAATCAGCCAGACGAAGACGGGCGCGCCGACGAGGGCGGTCATGATGCCGGCCGGGACTTCGCCGGGCAGGAGGACCACGCGGCCGATGATGTCGGCCCCCAGCAGCAGCGCCGGCGCAAGGACCAGGGAGAACGGCAGGATCCAGCGGTAGTCGGGGCCGGTGAGGAAGCGGACCGCATGCGGGATGACCAGGCCCACGAAGGCGACGGGTCCGGCAAGGGCAGTGGCGGAGCCGCACAGCAGCACGATGCCGAGGGCCGTGACGGCCCTTGCCGGTCCCACGCGCTGGCCGAGGCCGCGGGCAATGTCGTCGCCGAGGGCCAGGCTGTTGAGGATGCGGCCGGTCAGCAGCACAATGAGCGCCCCCGCGGCAAGGAATGGAAGTCCGAAGAGCACCGCGGACCAGTCGCGCCCGGCGATTCCGCCCACCTGCCAGAAGCGGAACCGGTCCAAAGTGTCCTGGCTGGAGACCAGGATGACGTTCATCAGCGAGTACAGGCCGGCATTCAGTGCCGCGCCTGCCAGGGCGAGCTTCACCGGGGTGGCGCCGTCCCGGCCCAGGGAAGCAATGAGGTACACCACGACGGCGGCGGCTGCTGCCCCGACGAAGGCGAACCAGATATAGCCGGAGAGGGATCCGACGCCGAAAACATAGATGCCGGTGACCACAGCCAGGGCCGCGCCGGCGTTAACACCCAAAATGCCCGGGTCCGCGAGCGGGTTGCGGGCCACGCCCTGCATGGCTGCGCCCGCAAGGCCCAGCGCACCGCCGGCCAGCAGGCCAAGGACGGTGCGGGGAATGCGGGCGTGGACCACGGCGTGGTCGCCGTTGGCGGGATCAAACGCGGTGAGCGCCTGCCACACGGTGGCGAGGGGAAGGCCCCGCGCGCCAATGGCCAGGGAGGCCCCGGCCAGCAGCGCCAGTACAACGACGGCGGCCAGCAGCCAGGCGGCGCGCGGCCCTCCAAACGTGCGGCCGGGGGCATGTACTGCGGGCCCCGTGCCCGGCACGAAGGTGCCGGGCGCCGGCTCCTGGCGGGCCGCCGTCGTCGTACTGTCCGTCATTTATCTGTTCCTACCTGAGCGGTGATTACTTCACAGCATCCGCTGCGGTGGCCAGCTGGGGCAGGAACGTATCCAGCGACCACGGCAGGCTCAGCGGGGAGGAAGCGGAGATGGACAGCGTCAGGGTGTTGTCCGAATCAGCAACCAGGGCGCCGTTCTTGATGGCCGGGATCTGGCTCAGCAGGGGATCTGACTTGATGGAGTCAGCGGTGGCTGCATCCGGCACCCAGGTCACGAAGATGTCCGATTCGAGCTCATTGGCCTTTTCAGCCGACCAGGGGAGGAAGAACTCCTTGGAACCCTTGGACTTCTCCTCAACGATCGGGGCCAGCTTCATGCCGATCCCGCTGAGGAAGCGCGGGCGGTTGTCCATGGCGGTGTAGACGTTGACGCCGTCGCCCTTGGCCGGCTCGAGGTTGCCGTAGATGAAGCTCTTGCCGGCCAGCTGCGGGTACTCGGCAACCTTGTCCTTGATGGCGGCCTCCGTGTCGGAAATCAGCTTGGTTGCCTCGGCGTCCTTGCCAAGTGCCTTGCCGATGATGGAGGTGGAGTCCTGCCAGGAAGTTCCGTAAGCGAGTTCCGGATGGGCCACAACCGGGGCGATCTCGCTCAGTTTCTTGTAGTCCTCCTCGGTGAAGCCGGAGTAGGCGGCCAGGATGACGTCCGGGGTGAGCTTGGCGATCTCGGTGAAGTTGATGCCGTCCGCCTCGGAGTACTGGACCGGGGCCTTGTCCGAGCCGAAGCCGGCGCCAAGCTCCTCCAGGGCTGCGTCCTTCCAGGGCGTGGAGCCCTGCTCGTTGCCGCCCCATTCGTTCTTGGGAACGCCCACCGGGACAACGCCCAGGGCAATGGCCACATCGTCATTGACCCAGGAAACGGTGGCTACCCGGGTGGGCTGCTTCTCGATGGTGGTCTTGCCGTACACGTGCTCGATGGTGACGGGGAACTGCGCACTGCTGGAGCTGGATGCGCCGGCGTCCGTGGTGGAGGAGGCGGGGCCTGTTGAGCATGCGGAGAGGGTAAGTGCCGCTGCGGCCAGGACAGCGGTGGCCTTGCCGGCTGACTTGAACAGCGTGCGGCGGGTGGTGCCGGGCCCGGAGAAGAGGGGGGAAGTCACAGAACTCCTTAAGTGAATGAAGCGAACTTAAGTAAGGCTAACCTACCCTTATCGCCATTACGCAAGGTTTCTGTAACTTATTCCCCTTCGTGACGAAGCACACACCCCCGCCGACGCTCTCTCACTTAATGCAGGAAAAACCCAAACCCTCTATCACCGGGTGATGGAGGGTTTGGGGAAAAGGCACATTAAGTGAGAGAGCGTGCCGTCAGCGCAGGACGATGTCCACCGGGTTCGCTTCGGAGCGCCAGGCGCCTTCTTCGCCCGGCCGCGGTTTGATGACAGGCGCCGTGAGCACGCCGGAGCGGTTGGTGCGCTTGTCGCGGAGGATTTCGGTGACGGAACCGAGGTGCCGGGAGAGGTCGATGACGTTCTCCGGCGCAGCCAGCAGCAGCTGGAACCCGAACTCGTGCAGCGCCTTGATCCCGGCGCCCGCAAACTCCTCGGACGCCAGCACGAATGCCTCGTCCATCATCACGGTGCCGTAGGTGGTGAAACCCTGCTCGGCGATGCCCAGCTGGTAGCTCAGGGCCGCGGCCATGATGAAGGCCGTGAAACGCTGCCGTTCACCGCCGGACATGGATCCGGTGTCCGCGTGCATGAAGACCTCGGACTTTTTGGCGCCGCCCTTTTTGCCCGACGCCGGCCCTGCAACCTCGCGGTGTTCCTTGCACTGGATGAACAGGTGGCCGCGCACGTCCAGCACCTCGGCCCGCCAGCGCCTGTCCTCGGGCGCCTGTGAGCCCAGCCGCTTCACCAGGGTTTCCAGGGACTTGTAGCGGGCGGTGAGCTCGGCGTCGTCGTCCCTCTCCTGGCCCTGGCCCTCCGCCTTGGAGGCGTCCGCGCGGGCGGGCCGGGTGTGGCGCGCCCGGAGCGCGCTCTGGATGGCGTCCTTGAACTGTTTGGCAGTGGGCGGCAGCGTCTGCTTGATGTCCAGCTCCAGGAAGCTGCCCTCGTGGAAGTTGACCTGCGAGAGGATGCCGTTCAGCGGAAGGATCCGGCTGCTGATGGAGCGGCGTTCCTCGTCCAGCAGGTGCAGGAGGGTGCTGAAGGATTCGTGCGTGCGCTGGTTGAAGAACTGCCGGAATTCCGCCTCCTGCGCAGGCAGCCCGTCGCTCACGATCGCATGGTAGCGGGTCTCGAACTCACCCGCGGCGCCAATGGAGGTGCCATGGTCCGCGGAGATGGCACTCCCCCACTCCCGGACGAACCCCTCGAAAATCCTCGTGAGCCGCTCGGCCGTCGCCTGCCCGCGCGACTCCGCTGCGTGCAGTTCCCCCAGCAGTCCGGTCCGCACCCGGTTGGCCAGGTTGTCCAGCTCGTGCATCTCAGTAACGTCGCCGAAGCCGGCAAAGTACGGTTCCAGCGCGCTGACGGTAGCGTCCGACGGCGGCGCCTGGGCCAGGCGGTTGCGTGCGGCTTCCAGCAGTGAATCCGCCGCGGTCAGCTGCCGGTCCAGCGACTTGTATTCGCTTTGCAGGACGGCGGCGGCCTCGGTGCTGGACTGGTGCTTCTGCCGCACTTCTTCGATGGCCGCGCGGAGGGGCTCGAGGTCCGCCTGGGCGGCCAGCGCATCCTTGAGGCGCTGTTCGATCCGGGCAAGCTCCTCGGCAGCGACCTCCGCCGAAACCTGTTCCCACGAACGGTGGTCCTCCGCGATCCGGCGCAGGGCCTCCAGCTGCCGGCTCATGCCCTGGTGCGAGTCTTCCCGGCTCTGCGCCAGCTCAGCCGCCTTGGCAACCTCCTGCCGCAGGTCCTCCACCTGGCCGGCCACGAGTTCCAGCTTGGCGGCATTGTCGAACCCGAGGACGTAGTCCTGCCGGCTGGTGAAGCGGTCGTCCTTTTCCACCGTGTGGCGGTTGCGCTTCACCACGCCGCCCAGGCTGAGGCCACGGTCCAGCCCGGCGAGCTCGTCCGGATCCTCTACGCAGGGATAGGCGAAATCCAGCGCGATCCGCTCACGGATCCAGGAACCTGCCTCGGCCGCGACGCCCGTGGTGAGGATGTCCAGCTTGGTGAGCAGGTCGCCGTCGTGCACGTCCTCCAGCGCCAGCGCACCGCCGGAGAGCGGCTTGGACACGTCAACTGCGCGCAATGCTCCGCGCACGTTGTGGTCGTTGAGGTAGCGGGTCACGGCAGCGAAGTGGGCACCGGGCACCAGGAGCGTGGTGGCGAGGTTGCGGAGCGCGCGCTCGGCGGCGGGGCGCCATTTTTCCTCCCCCTCGGCAAGGTCCATCAGCTCGCCGGCGAACGGCATCCGGTCCTCGGGTATGCCGGTGGCGGCAGCGATCGCTGCGCGGTTTTCAATGCTCGACGGCGGCAGCAGCGACTTGCGCGTCTTCAGCGAGACGAGCTCCTGCTCGGCTGCGGCCAGCTCCCGCTTCTTCGTGGCGTGCGCGTCGAACGCTTCGAAGCGCAGCTCCTGCAGGGCCTGGGAATCGTCCTTGAGCTCTGCCGACCTCGCGGCCGCCTGCTCGTGCGCCTGTTCCCAGCCGCCGGAGGTCCACTCCAGCTGCAGGCCGGCGTCGGCCAATGCCTGGCGCGCCGCCTCCTCCACCTGCTCGCGGAGCTTCAGGCCCACGCGCGCGTTCTCCAGCGACTGCTCAATGGCGGAAATCGCGTTGCCGCCCTGGTTGTTGTAGTCCGCCTCCAGCTGGCGCAGTTCCTTGGCCAGCCCGTCCCGGACCGTTCGTTCGGCGCCGAGCTCCTTGGCCTTCGCCTGGGCCAGCTCCTTGAAGCGGAGCAGCGTTTTTTCGTGTACCGTGACGGCCAGCTGCTGCTTGTAGGCCTCGAATTCTTCGCCTGCCAGGTCCCGCAGCCGGTTCGCGTCCAGCAGCGCCTGTGCATACTCCTTGTTGAGCCCGGGAACCGGGGCGAGCTGGTCCCGCTGCTGCCGGACGTCCTCCAGCCGCTGCCGGATGGACATCAGGTTGCTGAATTCCTCCACGACGTCGTCCGCTGCCGCGAGCGTGGCCGGGGCGTCCAGGACCTGGTCGCGGAAGAACGTGTTGACGCTGCCGCCCAGGCCCTTGCCGGCCTGGATCACGCGCAGGAGCGGAAGGGCCTGGTCCGAGTTGATGCCGAGCAGCCGGCGGAACCGTTCCGCAAACGCCTTGTGGACATCGAAAACCTGGGCGTCCGGGAAAATCGCCTCCAGGGCAGCCTTGGTGAACCGTTTGTCCGCGATGCCCTCCAGCGCCTCCAGGTCCAGCGGCTGGTGGTCGACCAGGTAGAACCGTCCCACGCTGGACTCCGTGCCGTTCTTGGGCAGGTCGAACAGCGCGGACACGGTAACCCGCGTGCCGGCGGCGTTGTCGAACGTCAGGGCGACGGCGGACCAGGTGGCCCCGGGCCGCTGGAAGGCACTCGCCGAGCCCTCGCCGACGGCCTTGTCGCCCACCTTGCCGCGCATGTACGTAAACGTGGTCCGCTTGTCCTCCACGGCACCGCCGGACCGCTGGGCGGCGGCCTCGTTGGACCTCGGCCGGGCGTCGAAAACCCGCAGCATGGCATCAAACAGCGTCGACTTGCCTACACCTGAGTTGCCGGTCAGCAGCGTGCCGTTCCGGTCCACGTGCATCGTGTGCGCCCCGTGGAACGTGCCCCAGTTGACCACCTGCACCAGGGCAAGGCGCATCTGGCCGGGGTTCGTCAGCTCGCCCATCGGCAGCATGCTCGCGATGCTCACCGGGCATCCTCCACTTCGGTTGCGTCCCCGGTCCCGGCGGGGTCAGCCGCCGGATCCGAGTCCAGCTCTATTAATGCCTCGGTGCCCGCGGGATCTGTGGTCGCCGCCACCAAGGCTTCTATTTGGGCCGGGATGTCGCCGATGTTCTCGAAGGGGAGGGCCAGGGGCAGGGCGTTGGAGATGGTGTAGACGTCCTCCAGGCCCGTGGGCAGGAGTAGCTGGCGGGCGAGGAGCTTGGTGATGGCCCTGTTCACCACGTCCGAATCCCGGAGCGCGTCCTGCTGGCCCGCGGGCTGGTAGTGCGCCACGAGGTCGGCGATCTCCTCGCGCGTGATGGTGGGGTCCGTCTGCGCGGTGACATGCCGGTCCAGCAGCAGGCGCAGGCGGAGAAGCACAATGGTCTCCACCCGGCTGAGCGCACGCTGCTGCCGGAGGATGCTGGAGCGGGCGCTGCCCCCGATCGCGTCCGGATCCACCGGCCGCAGGACGGCGATCTTCCGTTCGTGGTCCAGTTCCATGGTGAGGAACAGCTCCGACAACCGGCTGCGCAGGATCACCTGGTTGTCCAGGAGGACGGTCCAGAGCTTCTCGTCCCGGCCGCCGTCGATATACGGACCCTTGAGGAGCTTCACCAGTGCCTGCCGCACCTTCATCGGGAGAACGCCAGTATCACCCGGGAAGAGGGCCGCACCGTCGACGAACGTATCGCGCGGGGTGACGGCGAAAGGCCGTTCCGCACCGGACGCCGCCCCCGCCCCTTCGCCGCGCTCTGCCTCCGGGGCCGCCGTCGTGGTCATTTCTTCAGTCATCGTGAATCCTTTGGAAGCGTGACCAGCGGCAGGTAGGCCCTGCGTGAGGTTCCGTCTATCTGTTCGAAGTCCAGGGCGTCGAGGGCTTCCTTGTCGAAGCCCGCTCCGGCGTGGAGGGCGTGGGAGAGGAGCGCCCGGATGGTGTTGATGTGCTGCTCTTCCGGGGGCAGCTGCTGCCAGGCTTCGGAAAGCGTGGCGGCGCCGGCCATGGCCGCGCGCACCACCTCGGGCTTGGCCTTGCCGGTCCTCGGCGAGCGCACGCGGTCGGCATCGCTGAAGGCGATGGGGTCCGCAAGTTTGGGCGGAGCTGCGAACTCGTCAGGGTCGAAGAGCTTGACCATGGACAGCGACTCGAACCCGGCGTTGAAGAGGACAGGACCGCGGACCAGGCCGGGGCGTTCCCGTTCGTACGGAAGGGACCGGATGGCCTGCTCGGCTTCCCGGAGGACCTGGCGGAGCCGGACCGACTGGCGGAAGTCGTCGCTTTGCACGTACGTGTTGAGGCTTTCGCTCAGCTTGCCGTAGATCCGCTGGATCTGGCTGTGCTGCTGGCGAAGCTCGGCCACCAGGTTCTTCAGCGTTTCCCGGTCCTCGGGCGAGAGGTCGTCGGCGAACTGCCGGCTGAGGACCTCGCCGATCGCGGACCGGAACCTCAGCTGCTGCTGCGGGTCCTCGAGGAACGCGGTGAAGGAACGGAAGGTCCTGCCCTCGGGGCTCTGGCGGAGGCGCTTGTCCGCTTCCAGGACCTGGGCCATGGTGGCGCCCTTGGTGAGCGACTCCTCGATGATCTGGTTGCGCAGCCCGCCCACCAGTTCCTCGATCCGGTCACGCATCTTTTTGTAGTCGGCCGGCAGGCTCGCGGCGAGGTCCAGGATGTTGCCCGCGGCTTCCACCGCCTGGTCGTCGTCCAGCAGGCCGTCGAACTCGCCGGAGCTGATGTCCTGGATCAGCTGCTGGCGTTCTTCAATCTCCTCTTCCAGCGACTCGAGGCGGGCGCTCTGGTCCGGGTTGGTTTCGTTGGCGAGCTTCTCGACGTCGCCCAGCAGCGTGCCGAGGCGCGACCCGTTGAGGGTGGAGCGTTCGCTGGAGAGGCTGTCCAGGAAGGCGAGCACACGGGCGGCCGGTTCCGTTACCTCGTAAACGATCTGACCGGACTGGTTCCGCCGCGTCAGGAACTGCCGGCGCGTCCACTCGTCGCCAAAGGACTTTCCGTTGGCGCCGCCGCCCAGCCCGGGATCCTGCCTGCGCAGCTCCTCAAGGAAGGAGTCGACGTCGGCGTGGAACTCCTCGAGCGGAAGCTGGGGGCGGGTGCGGGTGAAGGATGCCTGCAGCACCGCGATCACCCAGGGCGCCGAGCGCGTCAAGGCCCAGGCGGGTCCTTTGGTCAGGAGTTCGAGGTCCCGGAGCCGGGCGCTGATGGCGTCAGCGGATGACCTGGCGGAGCGGGGCACACACTCTCCTTGGGCTGTTTGCGGGGGGCGGGGCGGCGGCTTGGATCGAAAACTGCCAACTACAAGGTTAACGCAGGCGCCGCGACCGCTTCGTGACCTACCCGGCCGTAGTGTTTCGATCCCATACCAACAGCTACTTCCGGCCCGGCGGCTATGGCTGGCCGGAGAGGTCCCACCCTACGCTTCTGCTACTGATCTCAACCAAAGCAACGTCGCAGCAGGGGGACTCAATGCACTTCGATCTCAGTTCAGTTGAAACCGCCACCTTGGTCTTCGCGGGCACCCTGGTGTTCGCGGTGGTCCTGGCAGCATTCGTCCTGGCAGCAGGACTGGTTGCCCTGGTGCTGCTGGGGATCGGAAAGCTGGGCTGGACCGTGGTTTCCACCACCCTCCTGGCCGTGGTCCACGGCATCAACGCAGGCTGGGACAGGCTGGTGCACCACGCGGCGACGGTGGATGTTTCCGGGGATTTCCAGGCCCAGCACTCCCCTAGCACCGGAACCTACCCGCGGGTAATCTTGAGGGACAGCTGAAGGGTTCTCCAACCCGGCGGATCCATGGCTACACCCGGCCATTCCGGCCAAGGAGATAACCCATGAGCTCCGCCACTGACAGCACCTCCGCAACAAGCCCCGCCACCGGCCTCCCCGTTTCCACCGCAACGGCAACGGACGCGCACCCCGGGGAGACCCCCGTTCCCGCCGGAAAACTAGGTGCCGGCGCCACAGCCCAGGACGCCCGCGCCGTGGCAGAGGCCGCCCGGGAAACCGGCTGGGAGCGCCCAAGCTTCGCGAAGGGACTCTACCTGGGCAGCTTCGACCTCGGGCTGGTCCACCCTTGGCCCACCCCCGATCCTGCCTCCGTGGAGCGGGGCGAAGCATTCATGGAGCGCCTGACCGGGTTCGCCCGCACCATGGACGGCCGGGTGATCGAGCGTGAGGCCAAGATTCCGGACGAGTACATCCGGGGCCTGGCGGACCTCGGTGTCTTCGGGATGAAGATCCCGGAGGAATACGGCGGCCTGGGGCTCTCCCTGGTTTACTACGGCCGTGCCCTGGCGCTCCTGGGCAGCGTCCATCCAAGCCTCGGCGCCCTCCTCTCGGCCCACCAGTCCATCGGAGTGCCGGAACCGGTCAAGGTTTTCGGAACCCCTGAGCAAAAGCGCGAGTACCTGCCCCGCTGCGCCGCCGGGGCCATCACCGCCTTCCTGCTGACGGAACCGGATGTGGGCAGCGATCCCGCCCGGCTGGGCAGCACGGCGACGCCAACGGATGACGGCGAGGCGTATCTCCTGGACGGCGTCAAGCTGTGGACCACCAACGGGGTGGTTGCGGAACTGGTGGTGGTGATGGCCGTGGTCCCTGCCCACACGGACGCGGACGGCACCGTGCACAAGGGCGGCATCAGCGCGTTCGTGGTGGAGATGGACTCGCCGGGCATCACCGTGGAGAACCGGAATGCGTTCATGGGCCTGCGCGGGATTGAGAACGGCGTCACCCGGTTCCACCAGGTCCGCGTGCCGGCTGCCAACCGGCTGGGGCGCGAAGGCCAGGGCCTGAAGATCGCACTGACCACGCTCAATACCGGGCGCCTCGCGCTGCCGGCGCTATGCGTCGCCTCCGGCCGGTGGAGCCTGAAGATTGCCCGGGAATGGTCCAACGCCCGCACCCAATGGGGCAGGCCGGTGGGCGAGCACGAGGCCGTGGGCAAGAAGATCGCCTTCATCGCGGCCTCCGCCTTCGCCCTGGATGCGGTGTTCGAACTCTCGGCCGAACTTGCGGACGCCGGCCAAAAGGACGTGCGGATTGAAGCCGCCCTGGCCAAGCTCTGGGCCACTGAAATCAGCTGCCGGATTGCCGACGAACTGGTGCAGATCCGCGGCGGCCGGGGCTTTGAGACCGCCGATTCCCTGGCTGCGCGCGGCGAGCGCGCCGTCCCGGCCGAGCAGCAGCTGAGGGACCTGAGGATCAACCGGATTTTCGAGGGTTCCTCGGAGATCATGCGGCTGCTGATCGCCCGGGAAGCGGTGGACGCCCACCTGGCCGCCGCGGGCGAGCTGGCATCCCTGGACGCAAGCCTGTCCGATAAGGCGAAGGCCGCCGTCGGCGCTTCCGGCTTCTACGCCAAGTGGCTCCCCAAGCTGGTGGCCGGAGCCGGCATGGACCCGCGTTCGTACAGCGACTTCGGCCGGCTGGCCAAGCAGCTGCGGTTCGTGGAGCGCTCGTCCCGGCGCCTTGCACGGCAGACGTTCTACGCCATGGGCCGCTGGCAGGCCAGGCTCGAAAGGAAGCAGGCGTTCCTGGGCAGGGTGGTGGACATCGGCGCCGAGCTGTTCGCCATGACGGCCTGCTGTGCCAGGGCGGAGATGCTGCTCCACACCGCTCCCGAAAAGGCCGCCAGCGCCTACGAGCTCGCTGAGGCGTACTGCGAGCAGGCCAGGGTGCGCGTGGACGAGTACTTCGACCAGCTGTGGCGTAACACGGACGACGGCGACCATGCCCTCACGCGGAAGGTCCTCGCCGGAGATTACACCTGGCTGGAGGAAGGCGTGCTGGACCAGTCTGAAGGAACGGGTCCGTGGATTGCCGACGCCTCTCCCGGCCCCTCCCAAAAGGACAACCTGCACCGCAGATACCGGTAGAACTGCAGGTCACAAAATAGTAAGCATCCTTGCTATCCCTCCGGGCCGATGGTTGAGTTGATCCATGAGCAGCTCAACAGACCCAGACAACCTGCCCCCGAGGCGAGCCCGGGAGGACGCTGACCGGAACCGAAGCCATCGCGGCGATACCGCCGGCGGCGAACCCACGCGCGCCTACCAACAGGTGCCGGCAAGCGATGCAGCCCCCACCTCCGCGTACGACCGCGTGCCCGCGGAACACACAGGACCGGCCGGCGCCCATGCGGAGCGGGACTACGTCCCCACGTCCTCCGCGCCGGCTGTTGATCCGAACCTCACTGACCGGCAGACCGCCGTCGCGCGGGAAAAGGAACGGTTCGGCGGCATCAAGGTGGGCTCCGCGTTCTTCGGCTGGCTCACGGCCACCGGCATGGCCGTCCTGCTGACAGCCCTTGTGGCGGCGGCCGGAACCGCTGTTGGCCTGGCCACCAACACGGATGTCAACGAGGCAGTCAACCAGGCTGCCCGGAACCAGGGCACGGTGGGGCTGGTGGGCATCATTGTCCTGCTGGTCATCCTGTTCCTGTCCTACTACTGCGGCGGCTACGTGGCAGGGCGAATGGCGCGCTTCAACGGCGCCAAGCAGGGCGTCATGGTGTGGATCTGGGCGCTGATCGTGGCAGTACTCGTTTCCATCCTTGGCCTCGTGTTCGGACAGCAGTTCAACGTCCTGGCCAACCTGAACAGCTTCCCGCGCATCCCCGTCAATGAAGGCCAGTTGACCACCACCAGCATCATTGCCGCCGTGGTGGTTGCCTTGGTGGCCCTGGTAGGTGCAGTACTGGGCGGACTCGCGGGCATGCACTTCCACCGGAAGGTGGACCGCGCCGGCTTCACGCCGGACAACGACTACGACGACGAGTAGTCAGGGCAGCATCTTCCCGTCCAGATAGAGCCACCGCCGATGTTCCCGGATGAACCTGCTGTTCTCATGCAGGACCCCGCGTTCGCCGCCGTGCCGATAGTAGGCCTTGAACTCCACGGTCCCTTCGGTATCCAGCGGCCCGCCCCGGGACGTGGAAAGGATATCCAGGCGCCGCCACTCCATCCCCGGGTCCAGTACCAGCTCCGCCGGCGCTGTCCGGGGATGCCAGGTGCGCCGGAGGTAGTCACCGTCAAGGAGCACGAACGCGCTGTACCGGGAGCGCATCAACTGCTCCGCGGTGGCGGCCTCCGCCGCGCCCCGGTGGAACCGCCCGCAACACTGTCCGTACGGCTCTCCGGACAGGCACATGCAGTTTTCGTGGTCCCTGGACTCGGTCATCCAACCGATGCTGTCACATGGGTAACAGCTTTGCTACAACCAGGGAAGCAGCCGGGCACCCGGCGGCACGGCCCCGCAAAAATCCGTAAGGTGGAGAAGGAGCCGGCGCGCAGGCAGAGTGGTGCCGCCGCCGGCCCCGCTGCAGGCAGAGAGGAGAGATGACGTGGAAAATCCGGATACGCTCATCCTCAACCTGACTTTTTTGGGCACCGTGGGAGTCGCCTTCCTGATGTTCCTGGTCCTCTTCCTGCTGGGGGTCATCACCTTGGTCCTGGCAGGACTAGGCCGGCTCGCCGCCGTTTTGCTGTTGGCCCTGTTCGGCAGGGGCACCGGAAACGAATCACTCCCGCTGGTGCGCTTGACCGGGCCTGCCGGTAGCCGGCCGGGCACGGCCGACGACGGTGCCGGCGCGGCATCCGCAGCGCGCCGTCCACGCGCCGGACTGCTCGTGCGGGCCTTCCGCCGCCGGCCGGGAAAGGCGCCCCGTGGTTGGCGCACCGCGCTGAAACCCGCCCACGTGAAGTCGTCGCTGCGCACCGCCGTCGAACACCACCCTGCGCTGGCTGCCGCCCGCCGCGAACCGCCCGTCCTGACGGAGGACTGGGCCGCCGCCGTCGCGGACGCGGACGCCCGCGCAAAGGCGAGGGCGCGTGCAGCAAAGCCGCAAATAAAACTCTCGGTGCGCGATCTTCCTGATCCAAGAGTGCCGGCTGAAAAGGTGGCGGAAGTGGCGCCGCTGGTGGAGTCCGCGCTTGATAACAGCCGCCCTTCCCACGAGCTGCCGCGGTCCTTCAAGAAGCCGCAGGCCCCCCGCCCCCTGGCTCCGCTGGACACCGGCTCGCTGCTGTCCCTGTCCGGTCCGGCGCACATCGGCAAGGCGGCAGCGGAAACAGGCAAGGGTCCAGGAACGGGCTCCGCTTCAAAGGGTAGACAGCCCTTACCCTGAGCAACCATCTGGGCTAGCGTGAAACCCATGGAATTCAGATACCTCGGAAACAGCGGGTTCAAAGTCTCGGAAATCACGTTCGGCAACTGGCTCACGCACGGCTCGCAGGTTGAAAACGACGTCGCCTCGCAGTGTGTGCGCGCCGCCCTTGACGCCGGCATCAGCACGTTCGACACCGCCGACGTCTATGCCAATACGGCTGCGGAAACCGTACTGGGCGAAGCCCTGAAGGGCGAGCGCCGCGAATCCCTCGAGATCTTCACCAAGGTTTACGGCCCCACCGGCCCCAAGGGCAAGAATGACCTTGGCCTGTCCCGGAAGCACATCATGGAGTCCATCAACGGCTCCCTCCGGCGGCTCCAAACGGACTACGTGGACCTCTACCAGGCCCACCGCTACGACTTCGAAACCCCGCTTGAAGAGACCATGCAGGCGTTCGCGGACATCGTCCGGCAGGGCAAGGCCCTGTATATCGGCGTCAGCGAGTGGACCGCGGAGCAGCTGCGTGAAGGCCACGCCCTGTCCAAGGAACTCGGCTTCCAGCTGATCTCCAACCAACCGCAGTATTCCATGCTGTGGCGGGTCATCGAGGCGGAGGTTGTGCCGGCGTCGGAGGAGCTGGGCGTGTCCCAGATAGTCTGGTCGCCCATGGCCCAGGGCGTCCTCAGCGGCAAATACCTTCCCGGCCGGCCCGCCCCCGAAGGCAGCCGCGCCACGGACGAGAAGGGCGGAGCCAAGATGATCGAGCGCTGGATGCGCGACGACGTCCTGGCCGGTGTCCAGGAGCTCAAGCCCATTGCCGAGGAAGCCGGGCTGTCCATGCCGCAGCTGGCGGTGGCCTGGGTGCTGCAGAACCCGAACGTTGCCTCAGCCATCGTGGGCGCCTCCCGCCCCGAGCAGATCGCGGACAGCGTGGGCGCTGCAGGCGTGAAGCTTGAACCGGAGGTCCTGAAGAAGATCGATGACGCCATCGGTTCGCTGGCCGAGCGCGATCCCGCCCAGACCAAGTCCCCGGCCAAACGGG
Organism: Pseudarthrobacter oxydans; assembly: GCF_034258515.1. Lineage (NCBI taxonomy): Bacteria > Bacillati > Actinomycetota > Actinomycetes > Micrococcales > Micrococcaceae > Pseudarthrobacter > Pseudarthrobacter oxydans. Next base: position 4,245,716 of record NZ_CP139438.1, read on the forward strand.
AAGCATAGGCGGCCGGTGGCTTCCGAACTCCCGGACTTAGCCGTCACGGGTTCCACCGGCGGGCTGGGCGGAATGGTGGCGCGGCACCTTGCCGGGCTGGGTTCCGCCCAGCGCCTGCTGGTCCGCGATGCCGCCCGCGCCCCTGAACTGGACGCCGCCACGGCTGACGTGTGCAGCTATGAGGATTCGGCAGCCGCCCGGCGCGCCCTCGAGGGAGTGAAAGTCCTGTTCATGGTGTCTGCTGCGGAAACCGAGGACCGGGTGCAGCAGCATCGCGGCTTCGTGGATGCGGCTGCCGCCGCCGGCGTGGAGCATGTGGTGTACACGTCCTTTTATGGCGCGGCGCCGGATGCCGCCTTCACGCTGGCCCGGGACCATTACGCCACTGAGGAGCACATCAGGGCGTCCGGTTTGGAGTTCACGTTCCTGCGGGACAACCTCTACCTTGATTTCCTGCCGCTGCTGGCCGGGGAAGACGGCGTGATCCGCGGTCCGGCCGGCACCGGGGTCTTCTCCGGGGTTGCCCGCGAGGACGTTGCCCGCTGCGCCGTTGCCGTGCTGCGCGACCCCGCCATCCACAAGGGGACCACCTACAACCTGACCGGCCCGGAGGAACTGACGTTGGCACAGGCCGCCGGGATCATTACCGAACAAACCGGGCGGACCATCACCTACCATCCGGAAACTATGGAGGAGGCGCACGCATCCCGGGCGTCCTACGGCGCCCCGCCTTGGCAGGTGGACGCATGGGTGAGCACGTATACAGCCATTGCCGCCGGGGAGATGGCAGGGATATCGCCCGATGTCCATGGCCTCACCGGGCAGGACCCGATCAGCCTGGCCGAGTTCCTGGCGCGTCCGCAGCTCTAGCCCCTGCGCACCCGGGCGGCGCCTCTCCGTTGACGGGCGGGCGGGGCGGGCGTAGACCTGAGGCAAGGGCGCTTCCAGCCCGCCGAGCAGAATCCCAGGCAAAAGAGTCGCAGCGCCATGAAACAGACCTACACGAACCAGCAGTCTTCCGGTCCGGCCACAGCGGCGGGGCGTCCGGCGCCGCCCGCGGCCGCGCCCACCACGGGCCCGCTCACCCCGGAGGAACTCCAGCTGGGTGCGCGCAACCACTCCATGCCGCTGGAGGCGCTCCGCCGGGACATCACTCCGCCCGGGCTCCACTACGTGCTGACGCATTTCGATATCCCTGACGTCGATGCCTCCTCGTGGCACCTCCGGATCAGCGGCGCGGTTGAGATGGCCCTGGAACTGAGCATGGCGGCCCTCCGCAAGGACCCGGCCATCACGGTGCCGGTCACCTTGGAGTGCGCGGGGAACGGGCGCTCCCTCCTGAATCCGCGGCCGCTTAGCCAGCCGTGGATCATGGAGGGCGTGGGCACCGCGCACTGGACCGGGGTTCCGCTCGCCTATCTCCTGGGCAAGGCGGGCGTCCTGCCGCACGCTGTCGAGGTGGTGTTCACAGGATCGGACCAGGGTGTCCAGGGCGGCGTCCCCCAGCGCTACGCGCGGAGCCTGCCGATCCATGAAGCGATGCGTCCCGACGTCGTCCTTGCCTACAAAATGAACGGCAGCGAACTGCCGCCGCAGCACGGATATCCGCTGCGGCTGGTGGTGCCCGGCTGGTACGGCATGGCCAGCGTGAAGTGGCTGGAATCCGTTGAGGTGGTCACAGCCCCCTTCCGGGGCTACCAGCAGGAGGTTGCGTACCGCTACCAGGATTCAGCGGACGACGCCGGCACTCCCGTTTCGCGGATCAGGGTGCGTTCGCTGATGGTTCCGCCGGGCATCCCGGACTTCTTCACCCGCAAGCGACTCCTGAAGCCCGGCCCGGTGCTCCTGCAGGGCAGGGCCTGGTCCGGGAAGGGCGCGGTCACCGGCGTGGAGGTCGGCATCGACGGCACCTGGCAGCCCGCGCACCTGGAGAAGCCCGCCGGCGGATACGCGTGGCGGAAGTGGACCATGCCGTGGGTGGCGGACCCGGGCGTGCACGAGCTTTCCTGCCGCGCAACGGATGAAACCGGCGCAACCCAGCCCTTGGAGCAGAACTGGAACTACCAGGGGCTGGGCAACAACGTGGTGCAGCGGGTGAGTGTGACCGTGGAGTAACCGTTTGGCCGGCCTGGCCTCTGCGCCATGGAGCCGGGGCTATACTCGGTGCCAGCCATGACCAGCCTTCCTTCCTCCCCTGCCAGTGTCCGCATTGATGCGTGGCTGTGGGCCATCCGCGCCTACAAGACCCGCTCTGCCGCCACCGCCGCCTGCCGCGCCGGCCATGTCCGCCTGAACGGCAGCCCGGCCAAGGCGTCCGCGACGCTGGTCACGGGCGACACCGTGACGGTGCGGATGTCCGGCTACGAACGCATCCTTGAAGTGCGCCGGCTGATTGCCAAGCGTGTTGGTGCCGAGGCGGCCTCCCACTGTTTCACCGACCACACGCCGCCGCGACCGGTTGCCCCGGCACTTGGCCTGCCACAGCGCGACCGGGGTGCGGGCAGGCCCACAAAGAAGGACCGCCGCGAGATGGAACGGCTCCGCGGTTCCGCATGAGCGACCTTGTCCTGGAGAACGTGCGGATACCGGGGGACGACGCTCCCGTCAGCGTGCACATCAGCCGCGGCCGCGTGAGCCGGATCGGGGCTGCTGCGGAATTCCCCTCCGCCGCCCCCGTGATTGATGCGGAAGGGCGCCACCTGATTCCGGGGCTGTGGGATGAGCACGTCCACATGACCCAGTGGGCGCTGCACGCCAACCGTATTGACCTCTCGGCTGCCGGAACCGCCCGGGAAGCTGCCGCCGTCGTCCGTTCCTTCTTGTCCGGAGCCGACCCGTCGGTGACCGCCGTCGGCGTCGGCTTCCGGGACGCGCTGTGGCCGGACGAGCCCTCCCTGGCACTGCTGGATTCCGCCACCGGCAGCCAGCCGACGGCGCTGGTCAGCCACGACCTGCACAGCGTATGGCTCAACTCGGCCGCGGCCAGCCGGTATGGAGTGCGGGTTGAGGCTTCTGGTTTGCTGCGCGAGGAGCCTGCCTTTGCCCTGACCCGGGAACTGGGGCGGCTGCCGGACAGTGTCCTGGATGGCTGGGTCAGTGACGCCGCCCGGGCGGCTGCTGCCCGCGGCGTGGTGGGCGTGGTGGATTTTGAGATGACGTGGAACCGGGACCCGTGGCTGCGGCGCATCGCCGGCGGGTTTGACGCTTTGCGGGTGGAGGCCGGTGTCTATCCGGCAGACCTTGAGCGTGCCGTGGCCGAAGGCATGCGGACGGGGCAGGAGGTCGACGGCGGCGGCGGGTTGCTGAGGGTGGGACCGCTTAAGGTGCTCATTGACGGTTCCCTTAATACCCGGACTGCCTTTTGCGTGGATCCTTACCCTTTCGGCGGGTGCGGGCTGCTGACAGTGAGTGCTGGCGAGCTGGCGGCGTTGCTGGGGCGGGCGCGGGACACGGGGTTTGTTCCCGCCGTCCACGCCATCGGGGATGCGGCCAACCAGGTGGCCCTTGATGCTTTTGAAAGTGCAGGTGTTGGCGGCCGGATCGAGCACGCCCAGTTCGTCCGCCGGGAGGACTTTGCGCGTTTCGGGCCGCTGGGGGTGGCGGCCAGCGTCCAGCCGGTCCACGCACTGGATGACCGGGACGCCGCGGATTCCAACTGGGCCGGGCGGACGGACCGCGCCTTTCCGCTGCGGTCACTGCTCGATGCCGGGGCTTCGCTGCTGCTGGGTTCGGATGCACCGGTGGCGCCGCTCGAACCGTGGTTGGCGATGTCCGCCGCTGTCCTGCGGGCACGCAGCGACGGGCGCGGGCCCTGGCATCCGCAGGAGGCCATCACGCGGGAGGAGGCCCTCCTGGCTTCCGCCCGGGGCCGCTCGCGTGTGTGTGTTGGCGACGCCGCTGACCTGGTGCTCCTGGACGGGGATCCGCTGACTGTGCCGGAAGGGGAGTTCGCCGCGATGCCGGTGGCGGCCACGATGCTTGCCGGACGTTTTACCTACGACGGCGGATTGGCTTAGTTCCGGTTGCTTCTAGCCTTTGACGCGGGCCCTCACGAGGTTTGCGAAGGGCAACCTGCCGTACACGTCAACAAAGGCTGAGTGGTAGTCCGCCTCGGCCGTGGTGAGCTGTTCCGCGGGGAGTTCCTTCCAGGCGATGACCAGCTTTTCGGCGTCTGCGAGCTGCCAGACCAGGCGGCCGTCCCAGTGCCCCGGCGGCTTGCCCTGCCCGAAGTCCAGGAACTCCTGGATTTGCCTCCTGAGGCCGCGGTTGCCTTTACTGCCGGGGCCGGCTTTGCCCAGGTAAAGAGCCGCGGCGGTGTCCACCCATTCGGCGGCCAGGGCTGCTTCGGGGAGCGACGGGTCCTTCTTCTTGAAGACGCCGGCGGTGCTTTTCTGGAGGAAGCGGGGTTGGAACCCTTCCGGTGCCAGCACGGCGAAGAGCCCGGTTCCCTGGGGGATCCGCATGGCATCGAGCGCGCCGATTGGCCGGAAGCCGGCGAAGCCCTCCGCTTTCAGGCCCTTCTTGGTGAACTCCATACCCTCATTCAACAGCACGGCCTGTGCCCGTACGGCCTGCGGGGCTTGCCTTGGTTATCCACATACGCGCCGGCGGACCGGATTTTGTCCCACCCTGCTGGAAGAATTTGTCTATGGAAGCGGCGACGACAGCGGCAACGGGCCTGGCGGCGAAAGCAGGGCTGGAGGCAGCTGCGGGGCTGGAGGCGGGTGGCCTTGCGCGGCCTTGTGTTGCCGATACCTTTCGCGCGTTGGCTGCCGTCCGTCCCGCCGTTGACGGCCCGGGTATGATCGACCAGCTCCGCGGACTCGAGGACCTGAAATCTGCGGCTGCCGCGAAGCAGGCCGAAATCGCCGCGGCTTTCGACCTCACCCGGCGCCGGGAGCAGGCCGCCGCCGGCGTCCCGGTCGCTGAACAGGGTACCGGGGTGGCGGCGGAAATTGCGTTGGCGCGGCGGGAGCCCCCTGCCCGCGGCGCGAGGCTCCTGGGCCTGGCGAACGCCCTGGCCACCGAGATGCCCCGCACCCTGGCCGCTTTGCGGTCCGGGCAGCTGAACGAATGGCGCGCCACCCTCATCGTGAAGGAAACGGCCTGCCTGTCCGCCGCAGACCGGTGCGCCGTGGACGAGGAGATCGCCGCGGACACCGGCGCCCTGGTCGGCGCCGGGGACCGGGCCATCACCGCCGCCGTCCGCGCCGCCGCGTACCGGCGCGACCCCCACTCGGTGGCTAAACGCGCTTCCCGTGCCGTCACGGACCGCTGCGTCAGCCTGCGGCCGGCGCCTGACACCATGACCTACCTGACCGCACTCCTCCCGGTCAGCCAGGGCGTCGCCGCCTACGCGGCCCTGACCCGCCACGCGGACACGGTGAAGTCCGCTGGGGATGACCGGTCCCGGGGCGCGATCATGGCCGATGAACTCGTTGAACGCGTCACCGGCACCCCGGCCGGGATCAGCGGCATCGAAGTCCAGCTCGTCATGACCGACCGCACCCTCCTCCAGGGCGACAGCGAACCCGGCCGCCTCACCGGCTACGGCACCGTCCCCGCCCACTGGGCCCGGAAAGCAGTCCTCGGCGCGGCGGCCGGCCCGAAGTTAGCGGGCCTTGGAGCGGCTGGTCCAAGATTCACGGGTGCCGGATCTCTGGCTTCAGGATCAGCACGCCCGGCAACCAAGTCTGCCAGCGGCGCGGACGATGCCCAATATCAGGTCTGGCTCCGCCGGCTCTACACCGCCCCCGGCGCCGGGGACCTCCTGGCCATGGACTCCAAAGCCCGGCTCTTCCCGCCCGGGATCCGCCGCTTCCTCCAGATCCGCGACAACACCTGCCGCACCCCCTACTGCGACGCCCCGATCCGCCACCACGACCACATCATCCCCTGGCACCAGGACGGACCCACCACCAGCACCAACGGCCAAGGCCTCTGCGAAACCTGCAACCACACCAAGGAAACACCCGGCTGGACCGCCACACCAATCACCAAACCTGGACAGCGTCACACAGTGGAACTCCAAACCCCCACCGGCCACACCTACCACTCCACAGCGCCGCCGCTGCCGGGCACCGCCCCGGCTAATACACCCCCTACTGACACAGCACTGGCCGACACCGCATCAGTTGGCGCGCAAGTGCGCTCGAGGCCGGCATCCGGGCCGGCACTTGACGGGCTGCCGTGGCGCCATCGCCGAAAACACCGCCGACGGGCCAAAGCAGCCAGGCTCGCCCGTCACAGGCAATCCCTGACGGCGTGAGGACAAAGCACGCTAAGGATCACCGGAAATGCCTTCGTTAGCGTGCTCCGCGCACAAGGGAGAGAGAACTTCCCCTGCCCACCCTTCAGCCCGGAAGCGTAGAGTGGCCTAAGACGCCTGATTCTGGACGCCTTGCTGCTGAGGGAGAAATCGTGACGATTGATTGGGACGAGAAAAAGGCCCTGCTACAGGAACCGAACATTGCCAAGGTCACGCAGCTGTGCGATGAACTGATGGCAAAGAAGCCAGGGTCTGTCGTCCCCTATATCGACCCTGTGCATGACGAGGATGAGTGCCGGATTGTCAGCCTGCAGGTCAGCCCCGGGAAGGGCACCGAGTCCGGCTTCGTCTCGCATTACAACGACGACGAGGCCGCCCGCCGCGCCACCCAGATCTATGAACTGGCGGAACTCGATCCCCGCTATGTGATGCCGTGGAACGCCTATCCCTGGGTCCGCGACCCGGACATGCCCTCCGCCCTGAATGTGCAGGAGAAAACGGACGGTCTGCGCCCGTTCCGGCAGTTCCTGAAGATCAACTCCCGGGTCTCGGCAATCATCGCCCACGGTACCGATGCATCGACCTTCCTCACCCTCTTCGAGAAGACCTACCACCAGTCCCTGAAAAACAGCGGCATCAAGATATACAAGGCCACCGCCTTGGGAGGACGGGCCTTCGCCGTTTCCGAAACGAAACAGGAAGAGCTCCTGGCCAAGAACGTGGATGTTTACAAGGACGCCATGCAACGGGCCGGGATCCAGCACCTCTAGCCTGGCAGGTCCAGAGAGTCCTCGCCGACGCTCGCCATGAATGATTCAGGACCTGACCCGACCAGGCCTCCCAGCGTGAAGAGCACCACCGGCAACGCCGGCAGCCGGAGGGTGGCGGGACCGCCGCTGACGGCCTTCCGCTTCATCCTGGTCTTCGGCGTTGTCAGCGCTCTGATGGACATGGTCTACGAAGGTGCCAGGAGCGTCACTGGCCCCTTCCTGGGCGCGCTTGGCGCCTCGGCCCTCCTGATCAGTGTCATCACGGGCGCCGGTGAGGCAGTCGCCCTCGTTCTGCGCCCGGTCTTCGGACGCTTGGCGGACCGGCCCCGGCTAAGGTGGGCATTGGCGCTCACGGGCTACGGACTCACCGCGCTCTCGGTGCCCCTTCTGGGGATCACCAGCGCCTTGTGGATTGCCTGCCTGCTCGTCCTGATGGAGCGCCTGGGCAAAGCCGTGCGGAGCCCGGCAAAGGACACCATGCTCGCGGAAGCCGGCACCCGGCTGGGCCGCGGCAAGACCTTTGCTTTCCACGAAGCCCTCGACCAGGCGGGAGCCTTCCTCGGCCCGCTCCTGATCGGTGTGGCCTTCTCGCTCTCCGGCAGCTACGGCCCGGGGTTCCTCCTGCTTGCTCTTCCCGGAGTGGCAGCAATGCTGCTCCTCGTCTGGCTCAGTAAACGCGTCCCTGACCCGTCCCTCTATGAACAACACCAGCCCCCCGACGGCTCCGTCAGCCACTCGGGATCAGCCACCCCGGGTCCGGCAGTGGCGACTCCCCAGGCGTCGTCCAGGATTCCCCGGCAATTCTGGATGTACGCAGCATTCAGCAGCCTGACTATGTTCGGCTATGCAACGTTCGGGCTCCTGTCATTCCACCTCGTAGCCACCGGGCTCCTGCCGCCTGCCGTGGTGCCTGTCCTCTATGCGGTAGCCATGGCGGTCGATGCCGTGGCAGCTCTGGCATCCGGCTGGCTCTACGACAAAATCGGCTTGAAGGTCCTCATCGCCCTCCCACTTCTCGCAGCGGCCATCCCGTGGTTCGGTTTCAGCAACCACACCGCACTGGCGGTCGCGGGTGTGCTGATGTGGGGAGCCGCCATGGGCGTTCAGGAAAGCACCATGCGTGCAGCCGTCTCCGAACTGGCACCTACAGGACGGCGTGGCAGTGCCTACGGTATCTTCACCGCCTGCTACGGCATCGCATGGCTGGCCGGGAGCGTCCTCATCGGACTTCTGTACGAACGGTCAATATTCGCCCTCGCCGTTACCCTGACCGTCATCCAAGCCGCGGCCCTGGCCGTCTTCGTCATTGTCCGGCCCCACCATGCGTCCGGCTCCTGAGATCTCAGGCCCCGCGCCACATCTGGTCAGCCCGCAGCGCGGATCAGCCTTCCAGCAGTCTTCTCCGGTGCTTCAACTCCTTGACCCACGCCCTGGTGACGAGGTCCGGGAACGGCGAGCCGCCGTCGTCGTTATTCTTCTGTCCGGCCCCGTCCAGGCCGCGGAAAGCCGTCCCGGATTCCAGGTCAGCCAAAAGCGGTCCTGACGCCTTTAAGGCAATCTCCAGCACCTGGGCGGCCGCCCGCCCGGTAAGTCCGAGCTCCGTCGCCCAGCCCAGGAAGTGGCGGCGGGAAATCCCGGTCCGTTTGCCATTCATGGCCAGCGCCAGAGTCTTATCGCCGTAGATCACTGTGGAGGGGATGTCATAGACGGGCGCGATGGTCCACTCGCCGGAAGGCAGCTGGACCATGGAGACGTTCTTGGCATGCAGGTCACCGTTTCCCGTCAGCCACGCGTAGGCGCCCTGGATGGCAAGGTTCCTGAGGGCCGGAAGAGGCGCCGTGCAGTGGTCCGCGAGCGCACGGCAGACCTGCGAATAGCTGACGTTGTACTTGTCCGCCGGATAGAGCTTCAGCACCTGCGCGCCGTCCTCGACAGCCAGCCGCCGCACCCCATCCGATCCGCCGCCGGGCACGGGAACGCGGTCGAAGCGCTCCACCAGCAGCCCCGGGCGGCCCGCAACATCATGCATCAGCCGGACGCGGCTCAGCGGAATCCTCAGCTTGGCCGCGTAACGAAACATCACCAGCTCGTTCTCCACCACATGCGGGAACTCGGGGGCGTTGAGTTTGAGGATGAACTGGCGACCGGCGCCGGCCACCGGCACCGAGATCATTCCGGCGGACAGCTTGTCCTGCACGCCGGCCAGGGCCACCGGGTCGATCAGATCGGGGTCGCCCAGCAGCTGGTCGAAATCCACGGCTTGTTTTGGATCAACCCGGACCGCGTGGTCATCCGGATCCAGCGGCTCCCCGTGGCCCACGATTTGCACATCACCCACAGGATTGGCGCCGGCCGCGATAAGCAGGGAGAGATCGTCATCAGCGCTGGTCTTGATGGACCGCCGCAGCGCATTAAGGCGCCGGCCCTCGGGCAGCAGGCCGGTGAAGTAGGGCGGGGCGGCCCCTGCCGCGGACAGCACCGGTTCGCTGGTGAGCGGCAGGGAAGTCGCGACGGCGGGTCCCCCGGCTTGGAGGTAGGCGGGCAGGTAGCTGAACCGCGTGCCGCCGTCGTGCCTTTCGAGCCGGGCAGCGAGCAGGCCGGCCTTGTAGATGTCCGCGATGCGGTGCCTCACTGCTCGGCGCTGCTCTCCGGACCGGCGACCGCACGTGCGGCTTGGCTGGTGCGCGTGGCGATCTGCAGCTCCAGCCCAAGGGTTTCGAGGAGCACAACGAGGGAATCCAGCTGGACGCTTGGCTTGCCCTGCTCCACGAAGCGCACGAAACGCTCGGAGACGCCTGCCATGTCGGCGAGGTCCTGCTGCGTCAGGCGGAGGAACGTGCGCCGGGCGCGCACCTCGGCGGCGAGCTGCTCGGAAAAGGAACGCGTGGGAAGCCTCCTCAGGTACGAACGTGCCGGTTAGTCGTCACCAGAAGCCTACTCCGGCCAGAGGGCACCCGTACACAGCATTTCCGGTACGAGCGTGCCGATCCCACCCCTGAGATAGACGAGCGCTAGAAGAGCGGTGCGGTGTTCTTCTCCACCAGGGCGGGATTGCCTACCGATTCCCGCTTCTTCCTGAGGAATCCGGCCCGCTGGTACCGCTGCGCCATGATGAACCCGGCGGGCGTGCCCTGCTCGTAGGACTCAACGAAGACGGCCTCCTGCCGCCCCTCCGACGTTGTCATGAAACCGTCCCAGGCAAGGGCGACGCGATCTGGCAGCGGTTCCTGCAAAACCGACTCCCGGGCGGCCGCAACGCCTGCCTCAAGCTGGCCATCCACAAGATAACGCTGCAGGCTGCGCTGTCCCCCATGCTCCCGGATGACAAACGGGACCAGGTCCGTGCCGGACGAGACCACCGAATCAATGGCGTGATCCAAGGCCATGAACGCAAGGTTGACGAGTTCCTCCGAGTATTCGTCCATAGCAGGAGGCTAACGGGCCGGGCAGAGGAAAAGAATAGCGACGGCGGCCCTACATTGACACGCGCTGTGACCCCTGCCATATTTAAAGCGTGAACCTGTCAGACAGCCGGACAGCAGGACAGCCTGCACCCCTTGCGCGGCTCAGCGCTGCCGAAGCGGTGTTCAACGCGATCCGGCAGGACATCGAGTCCGGCCTGGTTCCGGTGGGCAGCAAGCTCAGTTCCGAGGCCAGCCTCTCGCAGCAGTACGGGGTAAGCCGCTCGGTCATCCGCGAAGCCCTGCGCTCCTGCACCGCGCTGGGCCTGACGGTCACCAAGACCGGGAAGGGGACGTTCGTCGTCGCGGACAAGGTGGCCAACGACCTCATGCTCGGCCAGTACTCCGCCCGCGACCTGACCGAAGCCAGGCCGCACATCGAAGTCCCTGCCGCCGGGCTGGCCGCCGAACGGCGCACCGAGGAGGAGCTGGAAACCCTCCGCCACCTGGTGGCCGCCATGGCCACCGAGACAGATCCGGAATCCTGGGTTGCCCTGGACTCCACCTTCCATGCGGCCATCGCCGGCGCCAGCGGAAACAAGGTGTTCGCAAGCGTGGTGGCGGACATCCGCGGAGCCCTGGCGCATCAGTCCGAAACCTTGAACATGGTGGCAGACAGGCAGCACGCCTCCGACGTGGAACACCAGGAGATCCTCGCCGCCATAGAGGCCGGCTCCCCGGAAGCGGCGCGCAAGGCAATGGCCTACCACCTCCACGCCGTGGGCCAGGCCCTCGACTCCATCCTCAACAACTAGCCACAACCAAGTACCCCACCCAAGGAATCCATGCCCTCCCCTGTGCTTTCTGCTGCCCGCGACGCTGCTGCGCTGCTTCCGCAGCACGCTCCCCTGGTCACCGCCACCCGTGACGGACTGGTGGAAAGCATCCACTACGGATCGGCCATCGCCCTCGAAGCGGACGGCACTATGGCAGCGGCGGCAGGCGCACCCTCGGCGCCGTTCTACCCCCGGTCCTCCCTCAAGCCGCTCCAGGCCGTCGCCATGGTCCGCGCCGGACTCGAACTCCCGGCAGACCTCCTGGCCCTGGCCGCCGCGAGCCACTCGGGCGGTGCAATGCACCGCCAGGGAGCGCTGCGGATCCTCGAACAGCACGGGCTCAGCGTCAGCGACTTCGGCAACAGCAGGGATCTCCCCTACGGCGCAAGCGAGCGCGAAGAATGGCTGCGCACCGGGGGCCGGTCCACGCAGCTCACCCAGAACTGCTCCGGCAAGCACGCTGCCATGGCAGCCACGTGCGTCATCAACGGCTGGCCCGTCGAGGGTTACCTGGATCCGTCGCACCCGCTGCAGCGGCTGGTTGCGGAGACCGTTACCGAACTGGCCGGGGAAGAGCCGCTCGGCCTCAGCACCGACGGCTGCGGAACACCGCTGTTTGCCCTGACCTTGTCCGGCATGGCCCGCGCCTTCGGGCTGATTGCCCGCGCCGCCGCGGAGGACTGCGCCGGCGTTGGTGCACACGACGCCGAAGCCGCCGTCGGCCTCGCCATGCAGCAGCACCCGGAGATGGTGGCCGGCGAAAGCCGCGACGTCACCGAACTGATGCGCCTCCTTCCGGGCGCGGTGGCGAAGGACGGCTTTGAAGGCGTCCAGCTGGTGGGCCTGGCGGATGGCCGGTCCGTGGGCGTGAAGATTTCCGACGGCGGCGACCGCGCCCGGATGCCGGCCACCGTCAAGCTGCTGGAGGCACTGGGCGTGGACACCGCTCCGCTGGCTGCCCTCGCAACCGCCCCGGTCCTCGGCGGAGGCCGCCAGGTGGGCCTGCTGCAGGCCGCCGGCTTCCTCTCCGAACCTTTCCTGTCCACACCCGTCAACGAAGCCCCGTAAGGACACATGACCACCGTCGAGACAACTGCCCCCGCACCGAGCCGCTCAGAACACGACCTGCTCGGCGACCGCGACATCCCCGCCCACGCCTATTGGGGCGTCCACACGCTCCGGGCCGTGGAAAACTTCCCCATCACCGGCCAAAAGCTCTCGTCCAACATGCACTTGGTCCGCGGACTGGCAGCGGTCAAGCTGGCCGCCGCCCGCACCAACCGGGAGCTTGGCCTGCTGGACGCCGAACGCGCGGACGCCATCGAGCAGGCCTGCCAGGACGTCCTGGGCGGCCAGCTGGCCGACCAGTTCGTGGTGGACGTCATCCAGGGAGGTGCCGGGACGTCGTCGAACATGAACGCCAACGAGGTCATCGCCAACCGCGCCCTCGAAATCCTGGGCCACCCCAAGGGCGACTACGCCCGCCTCCACCCCAATGACCACGTCAACCTCAGCCAGTCCACCAACGACGTGTACCCCACGGCGGTCAAGCTGGGCACCATCTTCGCTGCGCGGGAACTGCTGGACGCGCTGGCGGAACTGGAAGAGGCCTGCGCCTCGAAGGCCCTGGAATTCCGCACCGTGGTCAAGATGGGCCGCACCCAGCTGCAGGACGCGGTCCCCATGACCCTGGGCCAGGAATTCGGCAGCTACGCCATCACCATCGGCGAAGACCGGCTGCGCCTCGCCGAGGCCGAACTGCTGATTCACGAGATCAACCTTGGCGCCACCGCCATCGGCACCGGCCTGAATGCCCCCGCCGGCTATGCGGAAGCAGCATGCCGCCACCTGGCGGAAGTCACCGGCCTGCCGCTGGTGACCGCGCCGGACCTGATCGAAGCCACCCAGGACGTGGGCGCCTTCGTCCACCTGTCCGGTGTACTCAAGCGCGTGGCCGTGAAGCTGTCCAAGATCTGCAACGACCTCCGCCTGCTCTCCTCCGGCCCCCGCGCCGGATTCGGCGAAATCAACCTCCCGGCCGTCCAGTCCGGCTCCTCCATCATGCCCGGCAAGATCAACCCGGTGATCCCGGAAGTGGTCAGCCAGGTGGCCTACGAAGTCATCGGAAATGACGTCACCATCACCATGGCCGCCGAAGCCGGGCAGCTCCAGCTCAACGCCTTCGAACCCATCATCGTCCACAGCCTCCACAAGAGCATCTCCCACCTGGAAGCCGCGTGCCGCACCCTTACGGCCCGCTGCATCCGGGGCATCACCGCCAACACCGAACACCTCCGCCGCACGGTGGAACAGTCCATCGGCCTGGTCACGGCCCTCAATCCCCACCTGGGCTACGCCACCGCCACCGCCATCGCCAAGGAAGCCCTCGCAACAGGCAAGGGCGTAGCCGAACTGGTCCTGGAACACGGACTCCTCACGGACGCGCAGCTCCAGGAGCTCCTCAGCCCCGAACGCCTCGCCAACCTCAGCAAGTAGCCATTAAGGACACCCCATGACGAATCCCCCCATCCCAGACCACATCATTGACGGCGGGCACGCCCATGCCTCCGAGACCGCCCTGCATGCCGAGGACAAGGGCTACCGCAAGAACCTCAAGCCCCGGCAGATCCAGATGATCGCGATCGGCGGTGCGATCGGCACCGGCCTGTTCCTCGGCGCCGGCGGCCGGCTCAACGCCGCGGGCCCGTCCCTGGTCATCGCCTACGCCGTCTGCGGGTTCTTCGCGTTCCTGATCCTGCGCGCCCTGGGCGAACTGGTCCTCCACCGCCCCTCCTCCGGCTCGTTCGTCTCCTACGCCCGCGAATTCTTCGGCGAAAAAGCCGCGTTCGTCTCCGGCTGGTTCTACTGGATCAACTGGGCCACCACCACCATCGTGGACATCACCGCCGCCGCCCTCTACATGAACTTCTTCGGCAACTACATCCCCTGGATGGCAGCCGTCCCGCAATGGGCCTGGGCACTGACCGCCCTGATCGTGGTCCTCGCCCTGAACCTCGTCTCCGTGAAGGTCTTCGGCGAAATGGAATTCTGGTTCGCCCTGATCAAAGTCGCCGCCCTGGTCATCTTCCTCATCGCCGGCACCTACTTCGTCATCTTCGGCACCCCCGTGGACGGCCAGCAAGTCGGCCTGAGCCTCCTCTCGGACAACGGCGGCATCTTCCCCAACGGCCTGCTCCCCATGATCATCCTCATGCAGGGCGTCCTCTTCGCCTACGCCTCCATCGAACTCGTCGGCACCGCCGCCGGCGAAACCGAAAACCCCGAAAAGATCATGCCCAAAGCCATCAACTCCGTGGTCTTCCGCATCGCCGTGTTCTACGTCGGCTCCGTCATCCTCCTGGCCCTGCTGCTGCCCTACACCTCCTACGAAAAGGGCGTCAGCCCCTTCGTCACGTTCTTCGGCTCCATCGGCATCCAGGGCGTGGACGTCATCATGAACCTCGTCGTCCTCACCGCCGCCCTGTCCTCCCTCAACGCCGGCCTCTACTCCACCGGACGCATCCTGCGCTCCATGTCCGTCAACGGCTCCGCCCCGCGCTTCGCCTCCCGCATGAACAAAGCAGGCGTCCCCTACGGCGGCATCGCCATCACCGCCGCCGTCTCCCTCCTGGGCGTCCCCCTGAACTACCTCGTCCCCGCCCAGGCCTTCGAAATCGTCCTCAACGTCGCCTCCGTGGGCATCATCATGACCTGGGCAACCATCGTCCTGTGCCAAATCCAGCTCAAACGCTGGGCCGACAAAGGCTGGCTCGAACGCCCCACCTTCCGCATGATCGGCGCCCCCTACACCGGCTACCTCTCCCTCCTCTTCCTCGTGGGCGTGCTCGTGATGGTCTTCATCGACTCCCCCCTCACCATGCTCGTCACCGCCATCGCCTCCGCCCTCATGGTCGTCGGCTGGTACGCCTGCCGCACCCGCATCCGCGAAATCGCCGAAACCCGCGAAGGCTTTACCGGCCTCTCCCCCGTGGTCGCCAACCCGCCGGCGGCCGCCTTCAAGAAGTAACCCACCGTCCTTAACGTCCGACGGCGGCACGCAGGTTCTGGAGCTGCAGAACCTGTGTGCCGCCGTCGCGGTTTAACGCTCGACGCTTGAGGCGGCAGGCGTGACCAGTTACTTGGCGGGATCCACCACCATCGCCGATCCGCCGCCGCGCCTTGCCGGCTCGGCCGCGGCGACCACCAGTCCGTCATCCAGGAACTCAATGGCCGTGGCTGCGCCAATTTCTGCCGCCGAGGTTCCGGGGGCGCCCGCTGCCACAAGCTTGTGCTTGTACGTCGACGTCAGGACGGGCCCGTACGCATCGATGAATGCCTGTTCAGCCACAACATTTTCCGTGTTCCGCTGGGTGCCGCGGGGAGCAGCCAGGGCCTCCGAGATGGTCATCCCCAGGTCAATACGGTTGATGAGCGTCTGCAGGACGGTGGTGATGATGGTGGAACCGCCCGGCGAGCCGAGTGCCACGAAAGGTTCGCCCTCTTTCAGGACGATGGTGGGCGACATGGACGAGCGGGGCCGCTTGCCCGGCTGGATCCGGTTGGGATCCGTTTCGCTGTACACCACCGAGAAGTCCGTGAGCTCGTTGTTGAGGATGAATCCCCGGCCGGGAACCACGATGCCGGAACCGCCGGTCTGCTCGATGGTGAGGGTGTACTCCACCACGTTGCCCCACTTGTCTGAAACGGTCAGGTTGGTGGTGGAGATGTTCTCGGTGTCCTTCTCATCGGCGAGCGCTGCCGGCTTCACCGGGCACACGCCGTCGTACGACGTGACGTCTCCGGCGGTCTGCAGCGGCTTGACGGCCGCCGCCAGCGGATTGATCTCGCAGGCCCGTTCCTTGCCGAACACCGGATCCAGGAGCGCATTCGTGGGAACGTCCACAAAGGCGGGATCGCCGACGTACTTGGCGCGGTCCGCGAAGGCAAGCGCGCTGGCTTCGAGGTAGTGGTGCAGCACCTTGGGCACGTCAGCCTTCAGGGACGGAAGATCGAACACCTCCAGGATGTTCAACGCCTCACCCACCGTGGTTCCACCACTGCTGGACGGGGCCATCCCATAGACGTCGTAGCCGCGGTAGTTCACATGGGTGGGCTCCTGGTCCAGCGCCTCGTAGTCCTTGAGGTCCTTGGTGGTCATGACCCCCGCCGGGCCGGGCAGGGCGGAACCGGGAACCATCGGCGGGTTCTGGACTGTCTCCGCGATCTCCTTCGCAAGGGGACCTTTATAGAAGGCCTTCATGCCCTTCTTGGCCAGGAGCTGGTAGGTATCGGCGAGGCCGGGGTTCTTGAAGATTGTCCCCACGGCCGGTGCGTCGCCACCTGGCAGGAAGAGCTCACTGGTGGATGTGAAGGGCTGGAACCGGTCCTTGTTGTCCAGCGTCTGCTGCTGGAATGTGGCGTCTACAACAAAGCCCCTGGTGGCAACCTCGATGGCCGGTTCAAGGGCCTCCTCCAGGCTGACGCTCCCCCAGCGCTCGAGTGCGCGTTCCCATGTGGCAGGCGTGCCGGGCACGCCCACTGACATGCCGCTCGTGGCCTGCTTGCGGAACGGGTATGCCGCACCCGTGGCAGGGTCAATGAATGCATCCCGGGGCATGGCGGCCGGGGCCGTCTCGCGGCCGTCGATGGTGCTGACTTTGCCGCTGTCAGCGTCGTAGTACACAAAGTAGCCGCCGCCGCCGATACCGGCACTGTACGGCTCCGTGACTCCCAGGGTGGCTGCTGCCGCGACGGCGGCGTCGACGGCGTTGCCGCCCTCGCGGAGGACTTCGATGGCCGCCGCCGAGGCTTCAGGGTCCACGGTGCTGACCGCACCGCCGTAGCCGGTGGCCACGGGTTGTTTTTGGGTTTGCCGCTCGTCAGCGGAAGCGGCGGGGCTCATGATGGCGCCGGTGGTCACGCTCATCGCCAGCGCTGCGGTTACGGCAGCGAGCCGGCGTCCCGGATATGGCATGGTTGCTCCTGAATGGGTGTGGGTGAGGTGGGTCACACGCTACTCCTCGGGCATGACACTCTCAACGGTGCCGGCCACGCTCTTGCCCCGCAGGCTGCCGCGCTCGGTAGCATGAAAGCCATTGCGGGCAGCAGGACCACCAGCGCCGGCGCGCCACAGGGCCGGGGAAGACGAGGTACTCCATGTCAGGATCGAAACTCGCCATCGTCGGCGCGGGGAGCGTCGGCACCTCCCTGGCGTACGCCGCCCTCATCCGCGGTTCAGCCGGCAGCATCGCCCTGTTCGACGTCAACGCCGCCAAGGCCGACGCCGAAGTCCTGGACCTCGCCCACGGCACCCAGTTCGCTGCTGCCGCTGCGTCCGTGACCGGCGGCGGTGACATCGCCGTGACGGAGGGTGCGGACGTCGTCGTCATCACCGCCGGGGCCAAGCAGGCGCCGGGCCAGACGCGCCTGTACCTGGCCGGAACCAACGTCCGGATCCTGGAAGACCTCATGCCGCGGCTGCTCGAGCGCTCCCCGGACGCCGTCTACGTCCTGGTCACCAATCCCTGCGATGTGCTCACGGTGGCAGCGCAGCAAATCTCCGGACTTCCAACGGGACGCATCTTTTCGTCAGGAACCGTCCTGGACACCTCCCGGCTGCGGTGGCTGCTGGCACGCCGTGCCGGCGTGGCCGTGGCCAGCGTCCACGCCAGCATTATTGGCGAGCACGGAGATACGGAGTTCCCGGCCTGGTCCACCGCCACCATCGGCCCCATCCCGGTCCGCGACTGGAAGGTGGACGGCGAGCGCGTCTTCACCCCCGATTACCTTGCCGAAACGGCACGCGAAGTGACGCAGGCGGCCTACAAGGTCATTGCCGGAAAGGGCGCAACCAACTACGCCATCGGCCTCTCCGGCGCACGCATCGTGGAAGCGCTCCTTCGGGACGAGAACGCGGTGCTGCCCGTGTCCACGGTCCTGGCGGGACAGCACGGAATCTCAGGGGTGGCGCTCTCCCTGCCGAGCATCGTGGGACGCGGCGGCGTCCGCACCGTCCTCGAAATGCCCATGGACGACGGTGAAGTGGCGGCCCTGCAGCATTCCGCGGATACCCTCCGGAACACGCTGGGCACCCTGGGGATCTGAGGGATCTGACCGGCCTGCCCCCTCCCTGTCCTCCAAGAGGCCCTCGTGCCAGAGGCATTCTTTGAGTCAACACGTCCACCCTGTTGACGGCCCGCGGGCTTAGGTCTAGCCTCGGGCACATCCTGCTGTTTCAACGATGAACCTAGTTAAGGAGCACAGCCAGCATGCCGGAATTCATGGACGTCCACCACAATATGGTCGGAATCACCAAGGAGGCCCTCCAGGAGGCCCACAACGCGGACCTTGCCATCCAAGGCGACGAGAGCGTTGACTTCAAATCGGCCTGGGCCGATCCCGAATCAGGTTATGTCTACTGCCTGTCAGAAGCCCCCTCTGCTGACGCTGTGCGTCGTATCCATGAGCGCGCGGGCCACCCCGCAGACGAAGTACATCCTGTTCCGATCAAGGTCTGACCACTGGCCCGTTGGCCGCCATGTAATGCAACGTCCCCGCAACCCTTCGTCGCGGGCTGATCGCCTATGCTCAGCAGAGCGCTTTACCTTGCTGCTCTGTGCAAGCCAGCGACGCAGTTCAACGACGAACCACCCGGGAGACACGGCATGACCAACTGGCGGATCAGGGACTTCCACTCGGCGGACCTGGACGGGATCCTTCACCTGTGGGAGACCCTCAAAGCGAACAATGTGGAACCCGTCTATGCCCTCTCCGAGGTGCTGGCTTCCTGTGAGAAGGACCATGCCGTGGTGGCGGTGCAGGGCGAGCAGGTGGTGGGCGCCGCGGTCGGACGCGCCGCCCACGACCAGGGCTGGATTGTCTTCCTGGCAACGCTGCCCGAGTACCGCGGCCGGGGCATCGGCACCTCGCTGCTCGCCGCCGTCGAAAACCGGATGGCGCCCCACGGCCTGAACAAGCTCTCGGCCCTCATGCCGGAATCGGAAACCCGGGTGGAGGCATTCCTCAGCCGGGGCTTCGCGTTGAAGAAGAACCTGCGCTACTTCGAGCGCACCATTCCCGTCCAGCGGCAGGAACTCGGCGCGCTGGGCCAGCTCGGCGGGCGTGTGCTGGCGCGGGACCTGTGGGAAAACGTGGCGGGCATGCGCAAGGAGAAGGAACTGCTGGAACGCCGCCTGGTCCTTCCCCTGGCCGAGGCCGATCTAGCCGATGAATTCGGCGTAGTGCCGCCGCGCGCCGTCGTGCTCTTCGGCCCGCCCGGCACCGGCAAGACCACCTTCGCCAAGGCCATCGCCTCCCGCCTGGAATGGCCCTTCGTTGAGGTGTTCCCCTCCCGGCTCGCGGCCGACCCGCAGGGCCTGGCCGGGGCACTGCGCGAAACATTCCTGGAAATCGCCGAGCTGGAGCACGCCGTGGTGTTCATCGACGAGGTGGAAGAGATCGCCGCCCAGCGCTCGGGCGAGCCGCCGTCACCCCTGCAGGGCGTCACCAACGAGCTCCTCAAGATCATCCCGGCCTTCCGCGAACAGCCCGGCCGGCTGCTGGTGTGCGCCACCAACTTTATCCGCGCCCTGGATTCCGCCTTCCTGCGGCACGGCCGGTTCGACTACGTAATTCCTATCGGGCTGCCGGACCGGCAGGCCCGCGAAGCCATGTGGCAGCGCTTCATCCCTGCCCCCGTGGTGGACGCCGTGGACGTGGAGTTGCTGGTGGACAAAACCGAAGGCTTCTCCCCCGCGGATATCGAGTATGCGGCCCGCAGCGCGTCCCAGCGTGCGCTGGAAAAAGCAGTGTACGACGACGGCGGGCTGGCTTCCGGCGGCACGGCCTCTGTCCGCGAGGCGGTCCGGAAGGGGCCCTCCACGCAGGATTACCTCGACGCCATCGCCGACACCCGGACCACCGTCAGCGCCGAGGTGCACCAGGACTTCCTGGAGGACATCGACGCTTTGGGGCGCGTGTAGCTTTTATTTATGTCCTCCAACCCCCTCCGTCATGCCATGGCGCGGATGGGCGGCCGCGACCCGCATGAGAAGCACCGCGCCGCCACCCCGCTTGAGCTCTTCTTCGACCTGACGTTTGTGATCGCGTTCGGTGTGGCAGGCAGCCAGTTTGCCCATGAAATCGCGGCAGCCCACGTCGTCCCCGGCCTGTTGGGGTTCTCCTTCGCGATGTTCGCCGTGGTCTGGGCATGGATCAACTTCACCTGGTTTGCCAGCGCCTACGACACCGATGACTGGATCTTCCGGGTGGTCACCATGGTCCAGATCGTGGGTGTCCTGATCCTCGCCATGGGCATTGAGCCCATGTTCCACTCGCTGGTGGAGGGCAAGCACGTGGACAACGCGGTGATTGTGGGCGGCTACGTGATCATGCGGCTGGCACTGGTGTCGCAGTGGCTCCGGGCCGCGCGGCAGGATCCGGCCCGCCGTGAGACCTGCCTGCGGTACGCCAGATACCTGGCCCTGGTGCAGCTCGGGTGGATCGCCGTGCTTTTCATCGAGGCGGACGTTTTGACCTCGTTCCTCATGATCGTCCCGCTGGTTGCCCTGGAGATGGCCACCCCCTTCGCCGCCGAACGGAAAACCAGGACCCCTTGGCACGCACACCACATTGCCGAACGGTACGGGCTGCTGGCGATCATTGCCTTGGGCGAATGCCTGATCGGCGCCATTGAAACGCTTCGGGCCATCGTGGCCAACCACGGCTGGAGTGTTGATGCGGCGCTGGTGGGCTTCGGCGGCACGGCCCTGGCGTTTGCCATGTGGTGGATCTACTTCATGCTGCCGGCCGGACGCGCCCTGCACCTGCGCCGGCACCGGTCGTTCCTCTTCGGCTACGGCCACATCCCCGTTTTCGCCGCCATCGCAGCCACCGGCGCCGGCCTCCACGTGGCCGCCTACTATATTGACCACGAGGCCCGGATCAGCGCCGCCGCGGCCGTGGCCAGCATTGCCATTCCGGTGGCACTGTTCAAGGGCTCCATAACATGGCTGTACAGCGTCATGGTGGGAGCAGACCGCACCGTGATCACTGTGGCCGGCGGCGTACTGGCAGCAATGGCTGCTGCCGTTGGCCTGGCCGCGGCGGGCGCCTCAGTCCCCGTCAGCCTCTTCGTGATTGTGCTGGCGCTCGGCGCCTCTATCGTGATCGACGAACGCCACGGCTCCGAACGGCTACACCTTGCCCTTCAGAAGCTGGAGGCAGGAACTACCGCTCCCCGGAGGGCGTAGCGCCGGGAGCCTCCCTTTCCTCTGCGTCCGCCTGCCGAGCAGCCCCGCCGGCGGCATCCGGCTCCTCATAGGACAGGTTCTCGTAGTCCGTGGTGTCATCCTCATCCAACTGGTCGTCGAATTCCGCCAGCAGCCACGGATTCACCCGGGCCAGGATCTTCCGCACCTCGTCAACCTCGACGGCGGCATAGAGTACCGGGCGGGCGTCACGGTATTTGGTGACCGGCGGCTTGTCCGGCCACTTCTCGGCCAGCGCCTGGACGCGCTCAGGCAGCGAGTTGTGCGCGTTATCCGCAATCTTGACCAAGGCAGCGTCATGGTCCTCGGCGATCTCGCGGATGACGGCCTGGTAGTCGTCCGGGTTGCTGTGCAGGCGGCTGGTGACCCGTTCAATGATCTGCACGGCCCGGTCGGAGACGCCCATGTCCAGCAGGGCCTGCCTGGTCATTGGGGTGTCCTCGGCAATGTCGTGGAGATAGCCTGCGATGCGGATGTCGTCGTCAAAATCAGCTAGAGCGTCCCCCACCGCCAGTACGTGGTCCTTGTAGGGCCGCTTCAGTTTGTCCTTCTGGCGGTTGTGCGCCACCTCGGCCAGCACCTTGGCCGTCTCGGGTGTGAAGCTGCTGGCGGGCGGTTGTTCCGTGGTTTCTGGCATGACTCCAGCCTACGGGCCGGACCAAACCCAAGGCGCTTTGGGCAGGGCAGCCGGATCAAATGCGGCCAACGCCGTGGACAGCGGACCCGAAGGCAGGCCAAGGGACTCCAGCAGCCGGTCCCGCACGGCGGCCGCATCCACACCCAACGCCGCAAGGTCTGCAAGCGTAACCGCACCGTCGCGCTTTGCCAGCCTGGCGCCGTGCTTATTCACCACCAGCGGCACGTGGGCATATTCCGGAGAAGGAATATTCAGCAGCGACGCCAGATACGCCTGGCGGGGAGTGGAGGGCAGGAGGTCGTCGCCGCGGACCACCTGGTCGATGCCCTGCTCGGCATCGTCGACCACCACGGCGAGGTTATAGGCGGTCACTCCATCGTTGCGGCGCAGCACGAAATCATCCACTATTCCGGTGAACTCCCCATGCAGCACATCATGTACGCGGTACTCCGCGACGTCGGCACGCAGGCGGATGGCAGCGGGGCGGGTGGAGCGCTTGAATTCCCGCTCTGCCGGGCCGAGGTTCCGGCACGTCCCCGGGTACGCCCCCTGGGGCGCGTGCGGAGCGGACGGGGCCTCCTGGATTTCCCTGCGGGTGCAGAAGCACTCGTAGGTGAGGCCTGCATCCTGCAGCCTGGAGATCGCCGCGGCATAAAGGGTTCCGCGGCCCGTCTGGTGGACGATGCCGCCGTCCCAGGTCACGCCGACGGCTGTCAGGTCGCGCAGCTGCACCGCCTCCGCACCTGCCCTCGCACGGTCCAGGTCCTCCACTCGGAGGAGGAACCTCCGGCCGGTGGAGCGGGCAAACAGCCACGCAAGGACGGCCGTCCGGAGGTTGCCTACATGCAGCTCGCCGGAGGGACTGGGGGCAAAGCGGCCGGCTGGGGTCATGGATCAACACTATGCGGGCGGCGCGATGTCGGGGACAGCACAAGAGCCCCTCAGCTACCGATGACTTTCGGGAATCCGACGCCGGTAGCTCAGGGGCTCTTGCCGTGTATGCAGAGTGACCATGGTGTGAACAAGAGTCAATCAGGGCAGTCTCCTTGCGGGAAACGATGTTCCGCCGTCCGGGTGGTGTGCCGGGAAGCGGTAGCCTACGGGGCCGGCGGTAGCCTGACCGTTGCCAACATTTGACCAGCAGACCTACAGTTGGTGCAACCGGCAGGCGCGTTATTGATCAGTTTGACCACCCGCCGCCCCCCGAACCGACAGGAAATGATCAGATTGCAGCAACTGGACTCCACCGACAAGCGGATCCTGAGGGCCCTGGACGAGGATCCCCGCGTTCCCATCATGGTGCTGGCCCAGCGGCTGGGGCTGGCCCGGGGCACGGTGCAGTCCCGGCTCGAGCGGATGTCCTCATCCGGGGCATTAAGGCCCAACAGCAGCAGGGTGGTTCCCGGAGCGCTCGGGCGCGGGGTGGCGGCGGCCGTCAGTGCCGAACTGGACCAGAGCCACCTCAACGAGGCCATTGCCGCCCTCCGTGAAATTCCGGAAGTCCTGGAATGCCACGCGCCGGCCGGCGACACCGACCTCCTCATCCGGGTGGTGGCCACCAGTCCGGACGACCTCTACCGCGTGTCGGAGGAAATCAGGCTCTGCCCCGGCATTGTGCGCACCTCCACCAGCATGTTCCTGCGCGAGGTCATCCCCTACCGCACCACCGGGCTGCTCAGGGACTAGCAGCAGTCCGGCGCGCTACACCGGGGGTCCAGCGTTGGACTTCAGGTTCTTCATCACCAGCGTGGACGTCAGGCGCTCAACGCCGGGCAGGGACGTAAGCTCGGCGTCGTAGAAACGCTGGTACGCGGGCAGGTCCTCGGCGATGACCTTGAGCAGGTAATCAGGCGAGCCGAAGAGGCGCTGGGCCTCCACGATGTTGGGGTCCTCCGCCACGCGGCTCTCGAAAATCGCCATGGTGGCCTGGTCCACCTGGCGCAGCGTGACAAAAACAATCGCTTCAAACCCCAGCCCCACGGCGGCAGGATCGATGTCCGCCTTGTAGCCCCGGATGACGCCCGATTTTTCCAGGTCCCGGAGCCGCCGGTGGCACGGCGCCACAGTCAAGCCCACCTTGGCGGCGAGCGCGGTGGCCGTCATCCTGCCGTCCTCCTTGAGGTAACGCAAGATATTTCTGTCGATATGGTCTATCACGCAAGAATCTTACATTCTTGGTGCTTTAGCGGGCGAAAAAGGACAGCACTTCCGGAGCCGAAGTATCTAGGGTTTCTTCTGTCGGACCTCGTGGCAGGAGAAAGAATGAACCCGGAGCTGTTTTTGGCCTTTGTGCTGGTGGCGGCCGCCTTGGCCTGCACGCCCGGGGTGGACTGGGCGTACTCCATCGCGGCGGGCCTCCGGCAGCGCAGCTTCGTCCCCGCGGTGGCAGGGCTGTGCGGCGGGTACGTGCTCCACACGGTCCTGCTGGTGGCGGGATTGGCTGCCGTCCTGACGGGAGCGCCCGGGGTGTTGGGCTGGATAACCCTGGCCGGCGCCGGCTACCTGATGTGGCTGGGCATCAACACGCTGCGCTCCTGGCGCGGGGCGAGTTTCACGGCCGGGCCGGGCCGTGACGGCCAGACGCGGCTCCGCACCTTCCTGCAGGGTATGGGCACCAGCGGCATCAACCCCAAGGGCCTGCTTTTCTATGTGGCGCTCGTCCCCCAGTTCGTGAGCGCAGAGGCGCCGCTGCCCGTACCGGTGCAGTCCGGCCTGCTGGGCATGACCTTCGTGCTGCTCGCGGGACTCGTGTACACCGCCGTCGCGTTGCTGTCCCGCACCCTGCTGCAAAGCCGGCCGGGCGCCGCCCGCACGGTGACGCTCGCCAGCGGGGTGATCATGGTGGCCCTGGGCGTGGTGCTGCTGGGTGAACAGCTGCTGCCGGTGCTCGCCGGCCCGGCCGCCGGCTAGGCCGGGCTATTCGTCGCTGAGCCGTTTCCAGTCCTGTTCCCAGATCCGGCGCATCTCTTCGTCCTTGCGGATGGGCACGGGTGCGGCGATCTCCTTCTGCGGCACCGGGTCCTCGCGGCGACGCCCCCAGTCGCGCGGGTTGAGCGAGCGCCTGCTGGAATCCAGCACGAGCAGTGCGCGGTCCGTGAGGGCGTCATTGCGCAGCACCATATGGGTCTTGCGCCGGCGCAGCACCTCGGCGATCGCCTGGTGGGCAGCCTCCAGCCGGCCTTCCCTGCGCAGGGCGCGGGCCCGGACCAGCAGCAACGCTGCCGAGAGGTCGTCCGCGTTCAGGAGGCCTTCGGTCCAGTCGATCACCGTACGGCTGCGGCCCAGGCTCAGCGCCAGCGAGCAGCGCGCCAATGCCATGGGGAGCGACGGCGGCAGTCCGCCCAGTGCGTCCAGTGCGGCTTCGGCGCGGCCCGTCTCGCGCAGTGCATGGGCGAGTGCCAGGAACACCGACTCCTCGCTGAAGAGGACCGGCACCTCCACGCGTTCGGCGAGTTCGATCCGGGTCACAATCCGCGTCAGGTACGTGGACGAGTAGCGGTTGGCGTCGTCGTCGTTCCTGGTGGTCAGCCCGCGCTGCAGCAGTTCCGAAGCCCGGAGATAGCCGCCGTGCTTGTAGACGAGCAGGCCTGACATCAGGTAGCAGATCCCGGCCCAGCCGGGATAGGCACGCGCCAGGGTGATCAGCCGTTCGGGCTCCCGGCTGGTGAAGATGGCCTCGTGGACTATTTTGGCGGGCTTGGGCAGCATCCGCTTGAGCCGGGGGATCTCCCCGTCCACAGACAGCAGGGCCGGGTGGCGTCCACCCAGCACGCCGCTGAGAATGTCGCCCACTCCCCCGGCAAGTTCATGGACCGGCGTGCGCAGCTGCGGCTGCCCGAAGGGGGTGAGGTCCCGGCTGTCCCAGTAGATCGGTGCAGTATCCCCGGCGGTCATCTTTCCATGCTAACCGGCGGCTGCCCCGCGCGGATGCCGCCAGCGCCTAGGCCCGCTCCATGTACCATTCGGTGAAGGAAGCGGCGCGGCCTGCCCCGTCGAACCGGATGACCCAGAGGTTGTCGTAGCTGGGGCGGTCGCCCGAATAAACGGTGACGCCCTGCACGAAAGCGGTGTCGGCGTCGGCCCCCGCCAGCTCCCAGCTGAACGTCCAGTCGCCCGGTTGGTCCCGGGCGGCGAGCCAGCCCTCCACAATGCCGTCCTGGCCCAGCCACGGGTCCGGATCGCCCGGCCGCGTTTCATACCGCGCATCTTCCGTGAACAGGGCCCGGATGTCCTCGGGCTCGTTGCTGGTCCAGGCGGCCTGGTACTTGTCCATCCAGCCCTGCACGTGCTCGCGTGCTGAAGTTGGTTCAGTCATGGTGCCGTTCTACGCCCCGCAGTCCCGGCCCGCAAGCACTCAGCCGGTTGCGGCAGCGATCCACACGCCGATCACCCAGGTGCTGCCCGCCAGGCATGCCAGGCCGAACTCGGCGAGCATGCCCAGGCCGGTGGCCTTGAGGGCTGCCCAGCTGGAGGTCGCGGCGGAACCCACGTTCCGGGTGCGGGCGAATTCGCTGAGCAGGAGTCCGGCGGCGAAGCCCACGAAGAGTCCCACCACGGGGATGATGAACATTCCCGCCACGCCGGCCACGAGCGCGGCCACGATGCTTCGGCTGGGGATGGAATGTTCCTTCAGTTTCCTGCCGGTAAGGACAGCGCTGGCAGCCATGCCCGCCACCACGAACATCATGGCAATCGCGAACACCACCCAGCCCGCGGTGCCGGCGCCGCCCCAGATTGCCCACGCCAGCAGGCTTGCGCCAATCAGGATGCTGCCCGGAAGCACCGGAATGACTGTCCCCGCCACGCCTACGAGGATAGCCAGGCCGCACAGGATGGTCACGACAGTTTCGGAGGTCATGGACTCCAGTCTATGGTTGGCGCCCTGTCAACCCTCGACGGCGGTGCGTCCCGCGCAGGGGAGGCACCGCCGTCGTACATTCCACTAAGGGTAGGTCTGCCAGCGGAAGGGTTGCTACTCCGCTTCCACCGCAGCTGCGACGGCGGCCGTGACCGCCGGGGCAACGCGCGGGTCCAGCGGGCTGGGCACGATGTAGTCGGCCGACAGGTCCTCCGCCGCGAGCTCGGCGATGGCGTACGCCGCGGCCAGCTTCATGGCGGGGGTGATGCGCCGGGCGCCGGCATCCAGGGCGCCGCGGAAGATGCCCGGGAAGGCAAGCACGTTGTTGATCTGGTTGGGGAAGTCGCTGCGGCCGGTGGCGACGACGGCAGCGTACTTGGCTGCCACCTCGGGCAGGACTTCGGGGTCCGGGTTGGAGAGCGCGAAGACGATGGCGTCCTGGTTCATGAGCTTCAGGTGTTCCTCGTCCAGCTTGGAGGAGGAGACGCCGATGAACACGTCCGCGCCGGCGAGGGCCTCGGCCGGGCCGCCTTCCACCCCGCGGGGATTGCTGCGGGCCGCGATGTCAGCCTTCTTGCTGGCCGTGTCCGCGGCGAGGTCGGCGCGGCCACTGTTGATGACGCCCCGGGAGTCGAGCAGGACGACGTCCGTGATCCCGGCTGCGAGCAGGATTTCGGCGACGGCGATGCCGGCTGCCCCCGCACCGGAAACCACAACGCGCAGGCCCTCCAGGGCGCGGCCGGTGACTTTGGCGGCGTTGGTCAGGGCAGCAAGGGCGACGACGGCGGTGCCGTGCTGGTCGTCGTGCATGACGGGGCAGTCCAGGGCCTCGATGAGCTTCTCTTCCAGCTCGAAGCAGCGGGGCGCGGAGATGTCCTCGAGGTTGACGGCTCCGAAGCTGGGGCGCAGGCGGACCAGGGTCTCCACGATTTCGTCCACATCGGTGGTGTTGAGGACCAGGGGGATCGAGTCGAGGTCGCCGAAGGTCTTGAACAGGGCGGACTTGCCCTCCATGACCGGCAGGGAAGCGCTGGCCCCGATGTTGCCCAGGCCCAGGACGGCAGTGCCGTCACTGACTACCACCACCAGGCGCTGGGCCCAGGTGAGGGTGCGGGCGAGCTCGGGCTTGGCGTGGATGGCGCGGCTGACCTCGGCCACTCCCGGCGTGTAGGCGATGGAAAGATCGCGTTTGTTGGACAGCGGAACGGTGCTGGCAATGGAGAGCTTGCCGCCCTGGTGGGCGTCGAAGATCTCGGCTTCGCTCAGGGCGGTGGCTGCGGAATTGTCAGTGGCTGCAAATGCGTCAATGGACACGTCGTTGTCTCCTGGTGCTGGCCGTGGGCGCACGGCACGTGGGGCTCAAGTCCGGAACGGCTCGAGGCAGTGGCGATGGTGCGGCAGGAAACCCAAGGGGTGGCGGGTCCGTGGGAGCTTGGGGGATGGTCCCTGCTGCTCCGTTTGAACCATGGTAGGCGGCACAAAAGGGCCGCCGATCCGATTTGACGGCACGACCCCAGTGCCACAACGTTTTAGCACGGCTTTTTGTGAGGTACGCCACGCCAATATGGCTGATTTAATGGCGGATTGGTCTAGACCTGTTACGCGCTTTGGTGGAGTGTGTAGCCGGGCTGGCCGGTTCCGGACAGGCGTGCACAGGCTTTTTTGAGGTCTTCCTCGGCCTCGAAGAGGGACAGCCGCCGGTTTCGCACGGACTGGACCAGACCAGTGACAGTCAGCAGCAGCACCCGGGCGGCCGTGGCATCACCGCACGCCGCAGTCAGTGCCTTCTCCCCCAAGGCATCGATCTCACGGAGGAGGCCGGTGGTGTCCCTGTCCGGGAGGTAGACGCCGCGGGTCAGGCACTGCTCCACAGCCGGCTGCATGACGCGCATGTGGAAGATCTCCATCACCAGCCCGGCGAGCGCCCGGCCGCGGAAACGGGCGGCGCTGGTCCCGGCCGGCCCTTGGAGTTCCTCCAGCTGGTGGCGGTACAGGGCGAGCATCAGGTGGGTGGGGGAAGGGAAGTAGCGGTAAAGCGTGCCGAGCGGGACATCGGCCTTGGCGGCCACCTCAGGAAGGTCAACCGAGTCCAGGCCCTTGCGCGCGAAGCCTCCTGCAGCTTCCAGGATCTTGGCGTAGCGGAACCGCTGGCGCGGTGCGGTGGGCCTGGGGGCCATGGGCGGATGGTCTGGAAGAATCTCGGGCATCAGCATTCCGGGGTTGTGTTCCTATGGTGCGGTCCTCCCCATGCCGGACCGCCTGCAATCCGGTTCAACTATACGGCACACCAATATGCCCTAATCAGTCAGGTGCCTTACTTCCGGCCCGTCAGAGCGTCAGCGGACGCTCTTGATCTTCACTACAAAAACGGCCCCGAGCAGCCCGATGACGGTTGCAGTGATGAACAGCGAGACGTAACCGCCGGCATACCGTACCGCCACGAACGCCAGCGCCGGTGCCACCACCTGGGGCAGCGAGGCGGCCACATTGATGACTCCCATGTCCTTGCCGCGGTGGGCCGCTTGGGGCAGGACCTGGGTCAGCAGCGCGAAGTCCACCGCAAGGTACGCTCCGAAGCCAATTCCCAAGACAGCCGCGCCCACCAGCGCTCCGGGCCACACTGGAAAGAAGGCCAGGATCATGCCGGCCATGGCGATGACGGCTGAGGAACCTATGACGAACGGCTTGCGCCGGCCAACCCTGTCGCTCCAAGGCCCGGCCACAACCGCGGTGATTATCACCATCGCGGCATAGATGCCGGTGAGGACCAGCACTCCCGCCGCAGGGTCCTCGTGCCTGATGATGTCGCGAAGGAAGAAGAGCAGGTAGACGATGGTCAGCTGGTTCCCCACGTTCACCAGGAAGCGGGTCAGCCAGGCCCACGCGAAATCCGGATACAGCCGCGGGCTGATCCAGAAGCCCCGGAGGAATTGCCGCAGCCGAAACTCCGGGTGCTCCCCCCGTGGCAGCGCGGGATCGTTCCGGTGGAACAGGTAGGGAAGCACGGACAGCAGCAGTGCCACAGCGCACAGCCAGTAGCCCACCATGAAGTTGCCGGCCACAACAGCTCCGAAGACGGCGCCGGTCAGGATTCCCAGCGTCTGGCCCATGGCGGCCAGACCGCCCACTCCGCCGCGCTGCGTGACCGGCACGCGGTCCGGCACAGCGGCGGTGATGGCGGCGTACGCGGCGTTGGCGCCGAGCTGTACCAGGCACCAAAAGATCACCATCAGCGCCACGGTGGGGGCTCCGGACATGGCCAGGAGCGCGGCGGCAGCCAGCACGGCACCGGCCAGGATCCACGGTGAACGGCGGCCGAACCGCGACGTGGTCCGGTCCGACAACGCGCCGAAGAGCGGATTGGCCACCAGGGATACCGCAGCGCCGCAGGCAGTGACCAGGGAAAGGATGGCTTCCTTGCTGGGCGCATCGATGCTGATGGCCTGCTGCCCGATGAAGACGTTAATGGGGCCGAAGAATGCGGCGTTGATACCGACGTTGACCAGCACCAGCCCTGCGACCCAGCGCGCGGTGACCTTTTGGGTTGGCTCGGCGAGCGCCGCCGTCGTACTCTGCGTCCCTGCGCCCTGATCCAGCGGCGCGGGAGTATCGGACAGGCTCATGACGTGCTCCCCGGGGACGGCTGACAGGCGACGGAATCAGACTATCGTGGGCGTAAGCGTGCGGCCGTGCCTTACACCGGAACGGCGCCACAAGCTTCACCGAGGATCAGGGAGAGAACCACATGAGTGCAGCGTCCACGCCCGCGGAGGGCACCGCCATCAACACCGCAGACCTCTACGACGAACGCGGCGACGAACTGGCATCGATTTCGTTGCAGTTCCAGTCCCTGGGCGGCCGCTCGCACTTCAGCGGCCGGGCGCGGACCATCCGCTGCTTCCAGGACAACGCGCTGGTGAAATCCACGTTGGCCACGCCGGGCAACGGCAGCGTGCTGGTGGTGGACGGCGGCGGCTCGCTGGGCACGGCCCTGATGGGGGACATGATCGCAGAAAGCGCGGTGGCGAACGGCTGGGCCGGCGTCGTCATCAACGGGGCAATCCGTGACCGGGAAGCGATCGCCCGGCTGGACCTCGGCGTAAAGGCCCTGGGCAGCAACCCCCGCAAGAGCGCCAAGGCAGGAGCCGGCGAAGTTGACGTGGATGTGAAGATCGGCGACGTGACGATCCGGACCGGCGCCATGATCTGGTGCGACCCTGACGGCATTTTGGTGGAACGGTAGCGTCCCGGGCGAAGGAAGTTTTTTCGGCTGCCAGGAATAGGACCCGGCGTAAGATAGTTACTGAAAGCAACTATCAATGCTTGATCCTCTTCCTTACCCCTGGAGCAGCCATGTCCAAAACCCCCGCCGCGCGCGCCGCCGGAGAAACCCTGACGCAGCGCCAGATTGTCACCGTGATGGTGGGCCTGATGCTGGGCATGTTCCTGGCGTCGCTGGACCAGACCATCGTGTCCACGTCCATCTACACCATCGCCAACGACCTGGACGGGCTCTCGCTCCAGGCCTGGGCCACCACCGCCTACCTCATCACCTCCACGGTCAGCACCCCGCTGTACGGCAAGCTGAGCGACATCTTCGGCCGCCGCCCGCTGTACCTGACCGCCATCATCATCTTCCTGGCCGGTTCCCTGTACGCCGGTTCGGTCCACTCCATGACGGAGCTCGCCATTGCCCGGGGTATCCAAGGCCTGGGCGCCGGCGGCCTGCTGGCCCTCGCGCTGACCATCATCGGCGACATCGTGTCCCTCAAGGACCGTGCCAAGTACCAGGGCTACTTCATGTCCGTGTTCGGCATCTCCTCCGTGCTCGGCCCCGTGGTGGGCGGCGCGTTCGCCGGTTCCGCCACCATCCTGGGGTTCGACGGCTGGCGCTGGGTGTTCTTCATCAACCTGCCCATCGGCCTGGCAGCGCTGGCAGTGGTCTTCCTCTTCCTTCACCTGCCGGCCAAGCACGTGAAGCAGAAGATCGACTACTGGGGCGCGGCGGCCATCACCCTGGCCATCGTGCCGCTGCTGCTGGTGGCGGAGCAGGGCCGCAGCTGGGGTTGGGCTTCCTTCAACTCCTTCCTTTGCTACGGCTTGGGCGTGGTGGGCATTGCCTGGTTCCTGCTGGCCGAAAAGCGTGCCGGCGACTACGCCCTGATTCCCCTGCGGCTCTTCCGGAATGCCACGTTTGGCCTGTCCTCGCTGCTGAACTTCATCATCGGCATCGGCATGTTCGGCGCCATCGCCATGCTGCCGATGTACCTGCAGCTGGTGAAGGGCCTCACCCCCACCGAGGCCGGCCTGATGATGATCACCTTCACCGTGGGCATCCTCACCGGGTCCATCACGGCCGGGCGCACCATCTCCTCGTCCGGGACCTACCGGATCTTCCCCATCCTGGGCACGGCCATCCTCACCGCTGCCGCCACGGTCATGGGACTGTCCCTCGGGGTGGACACCGGACTGTGGGTTCCCGGCGTGATCGCGGTGTTCTTCGGCATGGGCCTGGGCTTCTGCATGCAGCCGCTCACCCTGGCCATGCAGGTGTCCGTGCCGCGCCGCGACATGGGCGTGGGCACCTCCTCAGCGGCGTTTTTCCGCTCCATGGGCGGCGCGGTGGGCACTGCCGTGTTCATCTCCATGCTGTTCAGCCTGGCGGCGAGCCGGATCGCGGACAGCATGCGGGCCGCCATGGAGAGCCCGGACTACCAGGCAGTGCTCCGCGACCCGTCCGTCGCAGCCGACCCCGCCAACGCCAAGCTGTACGAATTCTTCCGGAACGGCGCGTCCAACGAGTCCCTCAACGACACCAGCTGGCTCCACACCGCCAACAGCACGCTGACCCGTCCCATCACGGAGGGCTTCGCCTACGCCATCGACGCAGTGATGCTCACCGCGGCGGTGCTCACCGGCGTCGCGTTCCTCATCAGCTTCGCCCTGCCCGACAAGAAGCTCACGGACCAGTTGGCCGCCCCGCAGGAGCCCGCGGCGGTCCACTAAGCTGACCCGCGCCAAACAGGGGACGACGACGGCGGCGCGCACCGCCGTCGTCGTCTTCTGTTTCGAAGGGCGTCAGTCCGTAAGTGGAACCGCGGGCGGTGACGTGCCACACTGTGTAGCGCGTGTGCGCCGGCCGTCTCGGCCGGTACCGCAGCCGACGACGTCCGCACCGCATCCACCTAAACCCAGACCAAGGGAGAACCATGCCCACTGCACAGGAGCAGACAACCGCACGGATACCGCAGCGGGTGATCTGGCTGGCGCTCGCAGGGGCGGTGGGCGGATTCCTGTTCGGCTTCGATTCGTCGGTGGTCAACGGCGCGGTGGATGCCATGAAGGACGAGTTCGCACTGTCCGAGGCCGTGACCGGCTTCGCGGTTGCCATCGCCCTGCTGGGGTGCGCTGCCGGCGCGTTCCTTGCGGGCAAGGTAGCGGACCACTACGGGCGCATCCCCGCCATGAAGCTTGGTGCGCTGCTCTTCCTGGTCAGCGCGCTGGGCACCGGCTTTGCCTTCGGCGTCTGGGACCTGATCTTCTGGCGCCTGGTGGGCGGGCTCGGAATCGGCCTGGCTTCGGTGATCGCCCCCGCCTACATCTCGGAGATCTCCCCGCGGCACGTCAGGGGCCGGCTGGCCTCGCTGCAGCAACTGGCCATCACCACGGGTATCTTCGCAGCGCTGCTGTCCGATGCGCTCCTGGCCACCAGCGCCGGCGGCGCGGACCAGCCCTACTGGCTGGGGATCGAGGCCTGGCGCTGGATGTTCCTGGCCGCAGCCCTGCCCGCCGTGGTGTACGGCTGGGTAGCCTTCACCCTTCCCGAGTCCCCGCGCTTCCTGGTGTTCCTGGGCAAGGAGGATGAAGCGCGTGCGGTCTTTGATTCGATTGCTCCGGCAGAGGACACAGACCGGCACATCCGGGAGATCCAGGACGCCATCGAGGAGGACAAGCTGGCGGGCCAGAAGGGCTCCCTGCGCGGCAGGACCTTTGGCCTGCAGGCAGTGGTATGGGTGGGCATCGTCCTGTCTGTTTTGCAGCAGTTCGTGGGCATCAACGTGATTTTCTACTACTCCACCACCCTGTGGAAGGCCGTGGGCTTCGAGGAGAAGGACTCCCTGGCCATCTCGGTGGCCACGTCCGTCACCAACATCCTCGTCACCCTGGTGGCCATTGCCCTGGTGGACCGCATCGGCCGCCGGCCCATCCTGCTGGCCGGTTCCGTGGGCATGGCCGTATCACTGGGCGCCATGGCCCTTGCCTTCTCCACCGCCGTGGGCTCCGGTTCCGAGATTTCCCTGCCCGGCGCGTGGGGTCCGGTGGCCCTGGTGGCTGCGAATGTTTTTGTGGTGAGCTTCGGCGCGTCCTGGGGACCGCTGGTGTGGGTGCTCCTGGGCGAGATCTTCCCGTCCAGGATCCGTGCCCGCGCCCTTGGCCTGGCTGCGGCCGCGCAGTGGGTGGCGAACTTTGTGATCACGCTCAGCTTCCCCGTGATGGCCGCCGGCTCGCTGCCGCTGACGTATGCCATGTACGCGCTGTTCGCCGCGGCGTCGTTCTTCTTTGTCATGTTCAAGGTGCCGGAGACCAACGGCATGTCCCTGGAGCAGGCGGAGACCCTGTTCGTGGCCAAGGGCTCGAAGAAGGCCTAGCGCCCGCCCCCGTTCTGCACCCTTCAACGGGCATTGCACCCCGGAACGCCCGGGTGCATTGTCCGTTTGCGGGTGCGCAGCGATCAGAGCGGAAGCTTCATGCCTTCATGGGAGGCTTCAAAGCCGAGGCGCTCGTAGAACCGGTGTGCCCCTGTCCGCGTCTTGTGGGTGGTCAGTTGCATGAGTGTGCAGCCGCGGCGCCGGGATTCATCGATGGCCCACCGCACCATCAGGTTCCCGAGCCCTTTGCCACGGAGGCCCGCGGCCACCCGCACGCCCTCGATCTGCGAGCGCCAGGCGCCCTGCCGCGACATACCCGGGAGGAAACTCAGCTGGAAGGTGGCCACCAGGGGACCGTCCGCTGCGCCGTCCGGCACGAACTCCCCCACGACCAGCAGGTGGCAGGGGTCGGCGTCGATCGCTTCCATGGCGCGCTCATAAGGCGCCATGTCTTCCCGGCGCTCCCGCCCTGCGCCCAGCGAGTCATCCGCGAGCAGCTGCACAATGGCCGGAAGGTCTGCGGGTGCGGCGGGGCGGAGGCGGAAGGTCCCGCCGTCGACGCCGGCGGTCAACAGGAAGGGCTGGGCACCTGGGTTGCGAATCACCGGACCAGCATTCCACACGTGGGGACATGACAAATCACGACGCCGGCACTCGGGTGAGTGCCGGCGTCGTGATTGCAGGAGGGTTGGGGAAAACCCGCGTTATCTGCGAGAGGGTTGGCGAAAAAGCCGCAGGAAGTGCGAGAGCGTTCAGGCCGGGGCGCTGGCCGCCTCTGCCTGCCGCTCTTCCACCAGCGTTGCCACGGCGTTGAACAGCGGATGGTCCGGTTCCAGGCCGGTAATGCGGGCGGTGGCCTCCGCCGGGCTGGAGGACGCCAGGATCCCCTCGAGTTCCGTCGCTTCGGCGTCGGCGGGATCATTGAAGCGCAGTGCCGCCGCGATGGCGCCCAGGAGCGCCTCGGGCACAATGCCACGTTCCGCGAGTTCGGCCGCGGGGCCGATGAACCGTTCGTGCCGGCTCAGCTTCCGCAGCGGGGCACGGCCCACCCGGTGGACGGTGTCCGGCAGGTAGGGGTTGGAGAACCGGACCAGGATCTTCTGGACGTAGGCTTCCTGCTCGTCGTTGCTGAAGCCGTGCTTGCTGACCAGGAGCTGTTTGGTTTCCTCCAGCACTGCCCGGACATCCTCGGCCACGTCCTGGTCAGCCATGGCGTCGGAGATCTTCTCCAGGCCCGCCTCGAACCCGAAGTAGGCGGCCGAGGCGTGGCCGGTGTTGACGGTGAACAGCTTCCGCTCGATGTACGGCGAGAGGTCATCCACAAAGGTGGCCCCCGGGATCACCGGTGCGGAATCACCGAAGGCGGAGCGGTCGATGACCCATTCGTAAAAGGTCTCCACGGTGACGTCCAGGCCCTGCCCGGGTTCCTGGTTGGGCACGATCCGGTCCACGGCGGTGTTGGCGAACACGGCTTTCCCGTCCAGCGCCCCGGCGGCGGCCCCCGGCTGGGAGGCCACCTCCTTGGCAAGGATGTCCGTGGCGTTGATGGCGTTTTCACACGCCATCACCTGCAGCGGCGGAAGGCCGGGTTCCCGTGCCACGATGCCCCTGGCAATGACGGGTGCCACGAACTTCAGGATGTGCGGGCCCACTGCGGTGGTGACGATGTCCGCCGTCGCGATTTCCGCGACGAGCTCCGCTTCCTGCGTGGTGGAGTTCAGCGCCCGGAAATTGGTGACTGTCCGCACTGCAGGGTTTTCCCCCACCTCGTGTACGGCGTAGCTGTCCGCTGCAGCGAGCTGGTTGATGAGTTCCTCGGCAACGTCCGCGAACACCACCTCGTAGCCGGCGTCGTGCAGGAGCAGCCCAACAAAGCCGCGGCCGATGTTTCCAGCTCCGAAATGTACAGCCTTCACTATGCGTTGACCTTTCCGAAGAGCTCCAGGACTTCATCCACGGAGGTGGCAGCCTCAAGCCGGGCAACCTGTTCCTTGTTGGTGAAGACCTTTGCGATGGAGGACAGGATGTGCAGGTGTTCGTTGTTGACTCCTGCGACGCCGACGACGAACTTGACCTGCTTGCCGTTCCAGTCGATGCCCTCCGGGTAGCGGATCACGGACACCGCAGACTTCCGGATGTGGTCCTTGGCGGCATTGGTGCCGTGCGGGATGGCCAGGAAGCTGCCCATGTACGTGGACACAGACTGCTCCCGCTCGTGCATGGCTGCGATGTAACCCTCGTCCACGGCACCCCGGTCCAGCAGGAGCCGGCCGGCCTCGTCGATGGCGGCGTCGCGCGTGGTGGCCGATCCCTCCAGCACCACGCTCTCGCGGGCCAGGATCTCATGGGTGCCGGCACCGGGGGCTGCTGCCACCGGAGCCTCGGCTGCGTCGGCACCGCCCGCCTGCCCGCCCTCGGTGTTGCTCTCCCGCACCAGTTCCACGATCTCGTCGTAGCGCGGGCTGCTCATGAAGTTGTCCACCGAGTAGTGGACGGCACTGGACGTGGCCGGCTTGGCGCGTTCGGTCAGGTCCTGGTGGGTGATCACGACGTCGTAGTCGTCGCGAAGGTTGGCGATGGCCGCGTTGGTGACCTTGACGTCCGGGAACCCGGCCGCCTTGATCTTGTTCCGCAGCACCGAGGCGCCCATGGCACTGGAGCCCATGCCGGCGTCGCACGCGAACACGATGTTGCGCACCGGACCGGCCAGGACGGCCACACCGCCCGCGCCGGCAGCCGCACCGGCGCCGGTCAGGGTGGAGGCTACTGAGCTCTTCTTGCCCTTCATCTGTTCCATCTTTGAGGTGGCGTCACTGAGGTCCACTTCGTCGCTGTGCTTGGTGGTCTTCATGATGATGGAGGCCACCAGGAAGGAGGCCGTCGTGGCCAGCAGGACCGCGAGAATCACTCCTAGGTAGCTGTCGCGGGAGGTCTGGGCGAGCACGGCAAAGATGGAACCGGGGGCGGCCGGCGCCACCAGTCCCGAACCGGTGATGGCCAGCGTGGCGATGCCCGTCATGCCGCCTGCGATCGCAGCAAGGATCAGCAGCGGGCGCATCAGGACGTACGGGAAGTAGATTTCGTGGATGCCGCCCAGGAAGTGGATGATGGCTGCACCCGGGGCGGAAGCCTTTGCGGCTCCCCGGCCAAAGAACATGTAGGCGAGCAGGATGCCCAGGCCGGGGCCCGGGTTGGCTTCGAGCAGGAACAGGATGGACTTGCCCTGCTCCAGCGACTGCTGGACGCCCAGCGGGGTGAGCACGCCGTGGTTGATGGCGTTGTTGAGGAACAGCACCTTGGCGGGTTCGATGAAGATGCTGGTGAGCGGCAGCAGGCCGTTGTCCACCAGGAACTGGACCACGTTTCCGGCGCCTGTGCTGAACGCCGAAACCAGGGGGGCGATGCCGTAGAAGCCAAGCATGGCCAGCAGGGCGCCCCAGATGCCGGCCGAGAAGTTGTTGACCAGCATCTCAAAGCCGGGACGGATCTTGCCGTCCCAGATCGAGTCGATCTTCTTCATGGTCCAGCCGCCCAGCGGGCCCATGATCATGGCCCCGATGAACATGGGGATGCCGGCACCCACAATCACGCCCATGGTGCCGATGGCGCCCACCACGCCGCCGCGGACGTCGTAGACCATCCGGCCGCCGGTGTACGCAATCAGCAGGGGCAGCAGGTAGGTGATCATCGGCCCGACGAGGCCGGTGTTCGGCTTTCCGCCCGTCTCGCCAAAACCGCCCAGCTGGGGCACGGGCAGCCAGCCCTTTTCAATGAACAGGGCGGTGATAAGGCCCCAGGCAATGAAAGCGCCGATGTTGGGCATGATCATTCCGGACAGGAAGGTCCCGAACTTTTGGACGTGCACGCGCGCGCTGGTGCGGGGCTTTGCAACTGTCTCTGTTGCCATGTGATTTCCTAACCGTCATTCCTGCTGCTCCGCAGGATGGTCCGATACTTACGACGACGTAGTGCCGGCCTGGATTCAGCCGGCCGGGCTGGTGGAGATGCGGTGGAGCCATTCGAGGAAAAGCTTGAGTTCCGAGCTTGAAAGCTGGTCAGAGTGCGAGGCCTGAAGTGCGGCGTTCAGGGCGATCGCTGCCACCACTACCGAGGATTTCCCGGCGCCGCCCGGGGCCGGGCCGCTGGCGGGCTCGGCTGACACCGCAAAGATCATGGCGTCCCGGGTCATGGTGGACAGTTCGAGGTTCCGTTCGGAGGCGGGCTCCGCAATCAGCATCAGCGTCACCCCCACGTTGGCCGCCAGGATTGACCTGGCCGCTTCCCTGGGCTGGACGTTCAACTGGCCTGCCGCCGCTGCCTTGTTCAGCATCTCCTCCATGAGCGCCTCGGCATCTGCGACGATTGCCGGGCGGCTTTCCGGTCGGATGTTGCCGAACATGACCAAGTACAGTTCCGGCTGTTTCAGCCCGAACTGCACGTGGTTGTCCCACATTCTCCGGATGTCCTCAAGCGGCTGCCCGGAGGGGGCGAAGTCCCTTTCGCCCGCTACATATTCTTCAAACCCTGCGGTGACGACGGCGTCAAACAGACCTTCCTTGTCACCGAAGTGGTGGTACAGGGTGGGTGCTGTAACCCCCGCCAGCTGCGTGATCTGGCGCGTGGACACGGGAGCACCCCCCGAGTTTGCCAGCAGCTCCGCGGCAGCACGGAGCAGTCGCATTTTGGGGGGAAGCTGGCCATCCAAACTCATAACCGCTACCCTAGCACCTATAGCATTGCTATATGAACTGAATCACATACAATTTTTTTCAGGCACGTTTCCCGCCTCCGGACGTAAGCAGTCCAACGGCGGACCGGCATGGCGCCGGACGTATCGGCGGGCCTGGCAACCGGCA
Organism: Pseudarthrobacter oxydans; assembly: GCF_034258515.1. Taxonomy (NCBI): domain Bacteria; kingdom Bacillati; phylum Actinomycetota; class Actinomycetes; order Micrococcales; family Micrococcaceae; genus Pseudarthrobacter; species Pseudarthrobacter oxydans. The sequence continues at coordinate 4,285,259 of NZ_CP139438.1, forward strand.
GAGAATGAGGACCTTCAGTGCAGAACTTCCCAGGAGTAGGCGTCAGCCCAGGCCGCGTCATCGGCACCGTCCGGCAGATGCCCAAACCCATCAGCGAACCTCCTGCCGGCGAGCAGCTGGCGGCAGGGACCACCGCGGAGGAAGCAACCGCAGCCCTGAAGGCGGCATCCCAGGCCGTGCACGATGAACTGAAGCACCGTGCAGCCCACGCCACCGGTGACGGCAAAGCCGTCCTCGAAGCAACCGCCCTGATGGCCAAGGACACCATGCTGATCAAGGGGGCCGCCAAGCTGGTTGCCCGCGGCACGTCCGCCGAACGCGCCATCTGGGAGTCCGGCTCGTCGGTCTCCGAAATGCTCCACAACCTGGGCGGCTACATGGCAGAACGCGCCACCGACGTCCTTGATGTCCGTGCCCGGATTGTCGCCGAGCTTCGGGGCGTGCCGGCACCCGGCATCCCGGCATCCAGCACCCCGTTCGTCCTGGTGGCGGAGGACCTGGCCCCGGCGGACACCGCCACCCTTGACCCGAACAAGGTCCTCGCGCTCGTCACCGCAGGCGGCGGCCCGCAGTCCCACACGGCCATCATCGCCCGGTCCCTCGGCCTCCCCGCCGTTGTTGCCGCCGTGGGTGTTGATGAGCTCCCCGACGGCACCGAAGTCTATGTGGACGGCGCCGCCGGCAACATCACCTCCGAACCGGACGAATCCCTGCGCGCAGCAGCGGAGGCGTGGGCGGCCACGGCTTCCCTGCTGGCCGAGTTCAGCGGCACGGGCGCGACGGCGGACGGCCACCTGGTGCCGCTGCTCGCCAACGTGGGCGGCGGCAAGGATGCCGAGGCGGCCGCCAAGCTGGGCGCCCAGGGCGTAGGCCTCTTCCGCACCGAGTTCTGCTTCCTGGAGCGCGACACCGAACCCAGCGTCGAAGAGCAGGCCGCGGCCTACAAGAGCGTATTTGACGCCTTCCCGGGAAAGAAGGTGGTCCTGCGCACCCTCGACGCCGGGGCCGACAAGCCGCTCCCGTTCCTGACCGACTCCACCGAGCCGAATCCTGCCCTGGGTGTCCGCGGCTACCGCACGGACTTCACCACCCCCGGTGTCCTGGACCGCCAGCTGGAGGCGATCGCACTTGCGGAGAAGCAGTCCGACGCGGACGTCTGGGTCATGGCCCCCATGATTTCGACGGCGGAAGAGGCCGCCCGGTTTGCCGCGATGTGCGCGGACGCCGGCATCAAGACCCCCGGCGTGATGGTGGAGGTCCCCTCCGCCGCCCTGACCGCCGAGGCCATCCTTCGCGAAGTTGCCTTCGCCAGCCTGGGCACCAATGACCTCACCCAGTACGCCATGGCCGCAGACCGCCAGCTCGGCCCGCTCGCCAACCTCAACACGCCCTGGCAGCCGGCCGTCCTGCGCCTCGTGGGCCTGACCGTTGAAGGATCCCGCGCGGAAGGGAACAACAAACCCGTGGGCGTGTGCGGTGAGGCGGCTGCCGACCCTGCCCTCGCCGTCGTCCTTACCGGCCTGGGCGTAAGCACCCTGTCCATGACGGCCCGCTCCCTTGCTGCCGTGGCAGCAGTGCTGAAGACCGTCACACTCGAGGAAGCCCAGCAGCTGGCCAAGCTGGCACTGTCCGCTCCCAGCGCCACGGAAGCGCGGGCCTGGGTCCGGGAGAAGCTGCCGGTCCTGGAGGAACTCGGGCTCTAGCGGCGCCGTCCGGCTCGTGCCGTCCTAGGCGGTCACGCCGAAGCCATCCAGGGCACGGACCCAGCCGCTGATGGTCTCGGCCGCCGTTCCGGGGGCGGTGTGCTGCAAAACGTGGCCTTGTCCCGGGATTTCAGCCATTGTGCCCTGCTGCGCAATGGCGGCGAGGCGTTCGCACCAGGGGCGGCGCGCAATGGGATCCTTGGCGCCGCGAAGGACCAGGACGGGCTGGCTGACGGCGGCCAGCCTTTCCTCCATGGGGTAGTCCATCATTACCGGAAGTTCCGTGAGGTACCAGCGCGGTCCCGCCCTGAAGTAGTCGCTGAACACGAGGGCGTTCGATGTCAGGCTCTCCCGCAGGAGTGCATCGCGGGTAAGGGCCAGCGCCTGCCTGGTGACGGTCTTCCTGGGGGAATCCACCACCGGCCCCATCAGGACGGCACCGGCCGCCCTGGCAGGTTCCCGGAGCGCCAGTTCCACTGCGAACTGCGTGCCCATGGAATGACCCACAACCACATAGCTGGAAACGCCGGAGTCAGCCAGGACAGCGCCCACGAACTCCGCAAAATCATCGATCTGGAGCTGGCGGGGCGGCCTCGAAGCCTTGCCGAAGCCCGGGAGGTCGAACGTATAGACGTCCGCCTCCTCGGCCAGCTCAAGATGGAGCCGGGCCAGGTAACGGTGCGAAACTCCGATGCCGTGCAGCAGGACGTAGGCAGGCCGGTTTGGGGCTCCCGCGGGGAGGACTGAGGCGTACAGCCTGCCCCGGAGTCCGCCCGCTTCCACGTCCCGGCCGCCAGTAAGTTCCATTTGCCGAGCTTACCCCCGGGGCGGGGTGGCCGCCGGTAGGCTGGGTGCATGGCACTGATAGCTCCCCGGGTAACTGGCGCCCTCCCGTCGGAGGATGCTGAGAAGCTGGGCCGGGCGCTTGCGGGCAGCGATGACATCACCGTCTTCGTGGACGGCACGGTCCATCGGCTGCCGCCACTGGCGAGGGACGCCGTCGTCGACCTCCTGCACCGCTTCAGCCGCGGCGAAGCGGTGACCGTCAGCAGCGTGGAGGACATGCTCACCACGTCCAAGGCAGCCGAGCTGGCGGGTATTTCCCACACGTACCTCCGCAACATGACGGACCGCGGGGAGATCCCGGTGGAATATCGCGGCACCCACCGGCGGATACCGCGGGCCGCCGTCATGGCCTGGCTGGAGGGGCAGAAGAAGTCCGAACAGGGCGACGACGCGGAGGGTCCCGGGAAGGACGCCTAGGTTCTGCCCGCCCTAGATCCGTGGCCGGCCCGCCCAGCGTCGCATCTTCAACGCTGCATGGAGCTCCAGGCGGGGCATCCCCTTGAGCGGATCAACGCCGAGCAGCTGGCGGATCCGGCCCAGCCGGTTGTAGATGCTGCTGCGGTGCAGGTGGAGCTTGGTGGCCACGTCCTGGACGGAGCCGTCGTTGTCGTAGAGAAGTTCCAGGACCGGCAGAAGCTCCCCGTTGCGGTCCTGGTCCTCAAGCATGCGGAAGTAGACCGAACCCGAGTCAGCCCAGGCACTCGCGCCTCCCCCCGCGGACGCAAGCAGCTGGTAGACGCCCGTGGCCCTGCAGTCCACGAGTTCCCCGAGCTGCGGGTCCACGGCGGCAGCCTGGGCCGCCAGCTTGGATTGGCGGTACGCCGCGGCGAGCTCACGCGGCCGGCCGAAGCCCTCGCTGATGCCCAGAATGATGCGCTGCACCGGACGGCCGGAGCGCTTGGCAAGCTCCAGCTGGTAGTGGACCAGCACCTGGGCGTGGTTGGCCCGGCCGGACAATTCGCGGAACAGCACGACGCAATGGGTGTCCGTGCCGGCGCTGAACAGGGCAGCGTCGACGCCGATGGTCGCCTGGAGCGCGGCAGAGCGGTGGATGAGGGTGGAGGCGATGGGGTCGGATCCGCCGGACCAGCCATCGGCGTCGAGCACTGTCACCACCTGCCAGGGACCGCGGCCCTGGATTTCCTTCCAGCCTGCAATGGCGGCCACGGCGTTTGGCTCGCCGGCGCAGGCGGCCAGGAACTCCCGCTCACGCCCCCGCCGGAATTCAGACTCGGCCGTGTTCGAATCGAGCAGGAGCCCGGAAAGCGTTTCAAGCTCGTGGTTGACGGCCGGCAACTGGGTGAGGATCGCCGTCGGATTTTCATCGGCGGAGTCCTGCTGCACCCACAGGTACCCCACCCGGAAGCCGCGCACCATCAGCGGTACGCACACCCGGCCCAGCATGCCCAGGTCCTGGTTGGCCGGCACCACCACCGGACGGACGGCGGTGGCGATGCCGTGCGAGAGCTGCCAGGCGCTGACGTCGGCCGGGACTTTCTTGCTCAGCAGGAAGTTGACCCGCACCCGGTCCGCGTGGGACTGGTTGGAGCTGTAAGCCAGCAGCACCCCGTCCAGGTCCTCCAGTGACAGGCCACGGCCCAACTTCTGAGCCACCTGTTCAACCAGCTGTTCCACACCCTGCTGCTGCATGGGCCAACATTACTGCCTGGGCAGCCTCCGGGACGAACGGACACGAGGCGACACCTGCCGCCCCACGGCTCGACAAATGTCCAGCTGATAGGAGGAAAATTCCCGGAAATACGCGGTTTCTTCGCTAGCCGCTGCTTGGTCTCGTGTCGGCTGGCTCACAACCGGATTTATCGTTGATATACGAAATCCTTCCGCACTTTCCGGCTTATCAAGCCGAGAACCTGGAGCCCACGATGATCATCGGCGTCCCCAAAGAAATCAAGAACAACGAGTTCCGGGTGGCCATCACCGCCGCCGGCGTCCACGAGTTCCGCACCCATGGACACACGATCCTGGTGGAGCGCGGGGCGGGACTCGGTTCGGGCATCACCGATGAGGAATACGCCATTGCCGGTGCCGAGATCGTCAATGAGGCTGACGACGTCTGGGCCCGCGCCGACATGGTCATGAAGGTCAAGGAGCCCATCAAGGCCGAGTACCACCGCTTCCGCAAGGGCCTGATCCTCTTCACCTACCTCCACCTCGCCGCGGAGCCCGAACTCACCCGCGAGCTCATCAACTCCGGCGTCACCGCCATCGCCTACGAAACCGTCCAGGAAGGCCGCAGCCTGCCACTCCTGGCGCCCATGTCCGAGGTAGCCGGCCGCCTCTCCGTCCAGGTGGGCGCCTCCTCACTGATGGCCCCCGCCGGCGGAAAGGGCGTCTTGCTGGGCGGCGTCCCCGGCGTCCGCCCCGCCAAGGTGGTCGTGTTGGGTGCAGGTGTTGCAGGCACCAATGCAGCGGCCATGGCCCTGGGCCTCGGCGCCGACGTGACCATCATGGATATCGACATCCACCGCCTCCGCGAGCTGGATGCCCAATACCAGGGCCGGCTCAAGACGGTGGCATCCAACAAGTATGAGATCGAAAAGTCAGTGGTGGACGCTGACCTGGTGATCGGCTCGGTCCTGATCCCCGGCGCCAAGGCCCCCAAGCTGGTGACCAACGATCTGGTGGCCCGCATGAAGCCGGGCTCGGTCCTGGTGGATATCGCCGTGGATCAGGGCGGCTGCTTCGAGGACACCCGCCCCACCACGCACCAGGAACCCACGTACAAGGTGCACAACACCATCTTCTACTGCGTGGCCAACATGCCCGGCGCCGTGCCGAATACCTCCACGTACGCCCTGACCAACGTCACCCTGCGCTACGCGGTGGCCCTCGCCAACCTGGGCGTCAAAGCAGCGTTCGACCGCGACCCCGCCCTGGCCGCGGGCCTGAACATCGCCGCCGGCCACGTGGCACACCACTCCGTGTCCGAGGCACACAACCTGCCGCTCGTCGCCGACTGGCACGAACTGGTTTCGGCTTAAGTAGTCCATCGATTGCTCCGTACGCGTCGTTTTGAACCCCCTGAACGACACTTACGGAGCAATCGATGCTTAATGCGCGAGCTTTCGTGCTTCTTCTATTAGTTTGAGGGCCTCGACGGCGTCTTCCGGCTTCACCGGAAGGGGCAGGGCTGATGCCGTGCCGCCGTCGAGGATCTTGTCCGCGAGGATCCGGTAGAACTCGGGGTAGGCGCCGCGTTCGGTGGGCAGGGGGTCGAGGTGGCCATCGCGGCCCAGCAGTCCTGCCCACTCCGGAGCCTCCTCGCCGTACTCGGCGTCCAACGGGCTGCCGCCCGCGGCAATGTACGGCTCCTGCGGGTCTACGCCTTTCTTGGTGAATCCGCCAACGGAACCCAGCACCCGGAACCTCGGTCCCTGCTGGGCGCACATCATGTTCATGGTCAGGTGGCTCAAAACACCGCATTCGTGCCGAAGTACCAGGAACACGTCGTCGTCCGCCCGCTCGTCCGACCTGCGTGCCTTCAACTCTGCGTGGACCACGGAGGCCGGGCCAAAGAGCTGGAGTGCCTGGTCGATCAGGTGGCTGCCTAGATCGAACAAGGTACCGCCGCCCTCCGCCGCCGTGGCACGCGCCTTCCAGGCCTTCGCGATGGCCGGGGACCACCGCTCGAAGCGGGACTCGAACCGCGTGACCTTGCCCAGCGCGTCAGCCGACAGGAGTTTTTGCACCGTCAGGAAGTCGCCGTCCCACCGCCGGTTCTGGAACACCGTCAGGACCCGCCCCAGCTCCCCTGCCAGCGTGATCAACTCCCGGCCTTGTCCACTGGTCACGGCGAACGGCTTGTCCACCACAACATCCAGGCCTGCCTCCAAGGCAGCCTTGGCCAGCGGGTAGTGGGTGGCAGGCGGCGTTCCCAGGACCACGAGGTCCACTTCGTCCGCGCGGGCAAGGACCGCATGGCCGTCCGGCACTGTCCTCACCCCCGGATACCGGGCGGTTGCCGCGGCGTCCCTTCCGGCGTTGGAGGTGGCAATGAGGTCCAGCGAAAAACGGGGGTCCGCCGCTATCAGGGGAGCGTGGAACACACTTCCCGAAAGCCCGAAACCCACGACGGCGGTACGGATGGTGCGCTGCGAAGCTGGGTCCCCGGTCATATTCCTACGCTACTCCCGCAGGCCTGGATGCGAGACGCCGAAATGGGGGCCTTAGGTGAGAGAGCATTCCAAAGAAACCCACGTTAAGTGAGAGAGCATTCCAAAGAAACCCACGTTAAGTGAGAGAGCGTTGAGGGTTCGGGCAGACGGCGAAGGCCGGCACCCCCTGTCCCCAGGGAGTGCCGGCCTTCGCTACAGAGCGGGTGGGGTCTACTTCTTTTCCCAGCCGATGGCGGTCCAGTCCGGAACCTGGGACAGGCTGCGGAACAGGGACGGGCCGTAGTTGGCCAGGCCGGTACGGACGAAGGAGATCTGCGGGCCGTTCATGACCACGCCCATGGAGAAGTACTTCGCCATGTGCTCCTTCTCCACCTCCATGGCCGCCTTGTTGCGCTCGGCGTTGTCCTCGATGGAAGCCAGGTCGGCAATCTTCTTGTCCAGTTCGGCGTCGCCCAACTGGTTCTCGTTGGTCTTGGAGTCGTAGTACTGCTTGACGGCTTCAGTGGCGTCCGCGCTGACGGTGTAGCCGGAAACGCTCATATCGAACTCCCGGGAACCCAGCACCTTGCCGAAATCGGCAGAAGCCCGCTGGTCGATTCCAACATCCATGCCGCCGGCCTGCAGCTGCTTCTGCAGGGTCTGGGTGAAGGCAAGGGTGGTGGGGTCGTCACCGAAGTTGCTGATCTTGAAGGCGGCAGGCTTTCCGTCCTTTTCCATGATGCCGTTTGCATTCGCGGTGTAGCCGGCGTCGGTCAGTACCTTCTTGGCGGCGTCCGGACCGGTTTCCTTCACGGGGTAGTTGTCCTGGTAGTACTCGGAGAAGGGCAGCAGCATCATGGAGCCGGAGCTGGGCTCTTCCCAGTTAAGGCCGTTGAAGCGGACCTTCCGGAGGGCTTCGCGGTCAACGGCGGCGAATATCGCCTCGCGGACAGCCACGTCGGTGATGCGCTGGGCGTTGAGGTTCATGCCACCGGCGAACAGGCGCTGGCCGCGGCGGACCTCGGAGTCCTTGGTGCCGTCAAGCTGCTTGTAGAGGGAGATGGTGTTGGCAGACATGGCGTCGATCTCGCCGTTCTTGAAGGCTGCGATCTGGGCGCTGGTTTCCAGCTGTCGGAACACGACACTCTCCAACACCGGCTTGTTGCCCCACCACTTCTCGTTGGGCACCAGGGATACCGTCTTTGCGGCGGCGTCGTACTGGTCCACCTTGAAGGGCCCTGCCATCCATTCAGGGTGCAGTTCGCCGTTGAAGCCCTCGTTGAAGATTTCGGGGCTGTTCACGGCCGGATGGATCAGTCCGGTGAAGAGGGAGTCCAGGGGGTAGACCGGCCGGCTCGTCTTGACGATGACTTCCTTGTCATTGCTGCCGGCCTCCACGGATTCAACGAACTCGTAGTTTCCTGAGCTGACAATGTCGTAACCGGCGTCCGGGCTCTTGAGGATGTTCCAGGTGTTCTGGAAGGCCTTGACGTCAATCGGCGTGCCGTCGTTGTACGCGGCCTTCTCATTGACCGTGATGGTAATGGTCTGCTTGCCGTCTTCTACCTTGTTTTCCACGGACTCGCAGAAGTCCTTGTTCGGAGTCACTTTTCCGTCGAAGGCAATGTCCCAGCATCCCCAGGTTCCCGCCTGGTCGATGGGACGGTGCAGCGCGGTGTTGTCCGCGCTGTTGCCGTTGTTGGAGAACCCATTGAAGTCCGGGCCGATGTTGCCCAGCGGAAGGGTGACCTTGCCGCCCTGTTTAAGATCGGCCGCAGGCTTCTCATTGATGCTGATGAGCTTGGACAGGTCGCTGCCTGCCTCCTGGCCCTTGGCCGTTTCCGGCCCGGTGGACCCGCCACCGCCGCCGCAGGCAGTCAGCGCCAGAGCTGCGGCAATTGCCGCCGCTCCGCCGATCCTGTTCAGATTCCTCATGGTGTTCCCTTCGTTGGTGCGAGTGGTGGTGCTGGTGATGGGCCGGTAAAACCTAGGATGCATGGTGGTCCGCCGCGTCATGGACCACCAGCATGTCCTCGTCCAGCTCCCCGTCGGGGAAGAAGCAGGCGAAGCGTTGGTCCAGGGCGGGCAGCGGGTGCGCCGCCAAGGCCTGGGCCGCCGGCGACGGCGGTACAAGCTCCAGGGGTGGTTCAAGAGTCAGGCATTTTTCCTGCTTCGCCGCCGGCAGCGCTGCGAAAACGGGGCAGCGCGTGGCGAAGTTGCAGCCCTTGGGGGCGTCCAGCGGCGAGGGCAGCTCCCCCCGGAGAATGATGCGTTCCCGCGTGCGTTCCAGCTGCGGGTCCGGAACCGGGATGGCCGAGAGCAGGGCGCGGGTGTAGGGGTGGCGGGGGTTGTCGAACACGCGGTCCACCTCGCCGATCTCCACGATCTTCCCCAGGTACATCACGGCTACCCGGTTGGAGATGTGCCGGACCACGGAGAGGTCGTGGGCCACCAGAAGGTAGCTGAGGCCCAGTTCGGCGCGGAGCTTGTCGAGGAGGTTGATGACGCCGGCCTGGACGGAGACATCCAGGGCGGAGACAGGCTCGTCCAGGACAACGAGCTTCGGGTTCACGGCCAGGGCGCGGGCTATTCCGATGCGCTGGCGCTGGCCGCCGGAGAACTGGTTGGGGAAGCGGTTGACGTGGTCCGGCTGCAGGCCCACCAGCTTCATGAGCTCCATGATGCGCTTCTTGATGGCCTGCCGGTCCATGCCCGCGTTCTGGAGCGGCTCGGCGAGCACTTCATAGACCGTGAATCGCGGATCCAGTGCGCCGGTGGGGTCCTGGAACACCATCTGGAGTTCACGGCGCATGGCGCTCTTGGTCCGGGCATCGGCGGCCTGCTTGTTGCTGATGCCGCCAATCACCACTTCGCCATCCTGGTCCTTGTGGAATTCCATGATTTCCAGCAGCGTGGTGGTCTTGCCTGAGCCGGACTCCCCCACGATGGAGAAGCACTCCCCTTCGCGGATATCGAAGGTCAGTCCGTCCACTGCCTTGATGGTGCCGATCCGCTTCTTGAGCAGCGCGCCCCGGGTCAGCGGGAAGTGTTTGCGCACGTCTTTGAGCTGCAGGACTGTTGAGCGCTCCGCCCGCGGGATGGCGTCGAAACGTGAGACGGGCACGGGCGGGGCGGCGAAGACATCGTGGGCATCAACGTCACCGCCCAGGGACTCCGATTTGATGCAGGCCGCGCTGTGGTACGCGCTGCCCGGTACCGGGAGGAGCGCCGGTTCGCCGTCGAGGCACGCGTCCTCCGCGAGCGGGCAGCGGGGGGCGAACGAGCAGCCGGTGGGTGTGTGGACCAGGTTGGGCGGCATTCCCTCAATGGGGACCAGCGATGCCTTTTCCGCGACATCAACGCGGGGTACGGCGCCGAGCAGGCCCATGGTGTAGGGCATCCGCGGGTTGTAGTAGAGGTCATCCACTGCACCCGTCTCCACCGGCCTGCCGGCATACATCACCATGATGTCGTCAGCCATGCCGGCCACCACGCCGAGGTCGTGCGTGATCATGACGACGGCGGCGCCGGTCTCCTCCTGCGCGGTATGCAGCACCTCCAGCACCTGGGCCTGGATGGTCACGTCCAGGGCCGTCGTCGGCTCATCCGCGATGAGGACCCGCGGGTTGTTGGCGATGGCGATGGCGATCATCACCCGCTGGCGCATGCCGCCGGAGAACTCGTGCGGGAAGGCCCTGAGCCGCTCCTTGGGGCTGGGAATGCCCACCATGGCAAGAAGTTCGACGGCGCGCGCCTCCTTCGCCTGCTTGCTCATGGTGGGGTTGTGGATGGTCAGCGCCTCGATGATCTGCGTGCCCACCGTGTAGACGGGCGTCAGGGAAGACAACGGATCCTGGAAGACCATGGCCAGCTCATTGCCGCGGTACCCGCACATGGCTTTGTCGCTGAGCCCCAGCAGTTCCTTGCCCTTGAGCCGGACCGAGCCGGTGACCTCGGCTGTGGCGGGGAGCAGGCCCATGATGGCGAGGGACGTCACCGACTTGCCGGAGCCCGACTCACCCACGATGCCCAGCGTCCTTCCTGGCATCAGGTCGAAGTCCACTCCCCGGACGGCGTGCACCACGCCGTTCTCGGTGTTGAAGCGGACGTTCAGGTCCCGGACGGACAGGACTGCGTCCGTGGGCGCGTGCAGGCCCGCGACGTGCAGCCGCTCCACCGCTGACTGGGGCTGCCCAACCGGACCGGCGGCAGTTTCGCTGCTCATGAGGCGTTCCCCTTTACGCGGGTTTTCAGGGCGGTGCGTTTCCTGGCGCTGCCGGATGAACTTGAGCTGGGGTCGAAGGCGTCCCGCAGGCCGTCGTTCATCATGGCCAGGGACCCGGTGAGGAGGAACATGACGGTCAGCGGCACCCAGAACATCCAGGGGAAGGTCTGCACCTGGGACGTGGCGCCGCCGATCAGCACGCCGAGGCTCACATCCGGAACCTTGATGCCGATGCCGATGAAGGAGAAGGCCACTTCCGCGAGGATGGCACCGGTAACGCCGCGGGTGATGTCCAGGACCAGCAGCGATCCGATGTTGGGGACCAGGTGCCGCCACACGATCCTGCGCGCCGGGACGCCCATGTACTGGGCGGCCTTGACGAAGTCCCGCTGCATCAGTGACATGGACATGGACCGGATCAGCCGTGCCGTGCCCATCCAGCTGAAGACGAGCAGCACGATGATGAGCAGCAGCCACGACGGCAGGTTCCGCCTGAGCCCCTCACCTCCGCCGCTGGTGGCCACCGCCACTACCAGGAGGGCCGGCATCATGATGAGCGCTTCCAGGATGAAGAGCATCACCTTGTCCACCTTGCCGCCGAAGTAGGCCATGGTGCAGCCGTAGACGGCGGCGACGAGGACAGAAACGAGACCGACGATCAGGCCGATCAGGATGGAGATCCGCGTGCCTTCCACCGTCATCGCGTAGAGGTCTATGCCCGCCTGGGAGGTCCCCAGGAAGTGCTCGGCCGACGGCGGCATGCCGATGTTGAAGGGGTCGATGGTTTCCTTGTCCCATTGGGTGAAGTATCCGCCCACAAAGGAAAAGAGGGTCAGGGCAAGGAAGATGCCAAGGCCCGCCACGGCCGTCTTGTTCCGCATGAAGCGGCGGAAGATGATGGTGTTCTTGCCAATGACGACGTCGGCGTTCTCCAGGTGCGCGTCCTGCGCGACGGCGGCCGGATCCACTGCATTGAGGTTGGTCACGGCTACTGCACCCGCACTCTCGGGTCAACAAGGGTGGTGGCGAAATCCGCCAGGATGGCGCCCAGGGCGAAGATGACCGAACCGTACGCCAGGGTGGCGGTGGCGGCATTCACGTCCTGGAGCGAGATGGCGTCGATGCTCCACGAACCCACGCCCGGCCACGCGAAGATCTTCTCGGCGAAGAAGCCGCCGGCAAAGATGGCCGGGATGGTGAAGGCGATGCTTTGGGCCACCGGGATGAAGGAGACGCGCAGTGCATGCCGGGAGATGGCCTGGTTGCGGGTGAGCCCCTTGGCGCGGGCCGTCCGGACGAAGTCCGCGTTAACGTTGTCCAGGAGGTACTGGCGCTGGGCGATCTGGTAGGACCCCCAGCCCACCAGTGTGATGGCCACCGTGGGAACGGCGTAGTGCGCGAGCATGTCGATGAACTGGGCCCAGCCCGGCTCTATGCCGGGTGTGGAGATGCCGGTGACGAAGAAGATGCGCTCGCCCACGGTTTCGTTGATGTTAATGGCACCCAGCTGCACCAGGAAGTAGGCAATCGGGGCGGGAACGATGTAGGCAAGGTAGCTGTACGAAGTGATGGCCCGGTCCTGGAACTTGTACTGGCGTGCGGCCGAGTAGACCCCCAGGGCCACGCCGATCACCAGCGTCAGGATGATGGAGGCCAGGAAGAGCCGCGTGGAGATCCAGACACGGTCTCCGAACTCGGCGTTGATGAAGGCGCCGTTGGGGCTCCGGCCCCAGTCCCAGCGAGTCACGATCCCGGTCAGCCATTCGACGTACCGTTCCCACGGGCTGAGGTCTGGATCGAGGCCCTTCAGCCGCATGGAGTTTGCCACCTGCTCGGGGGTGGGGCGGGGAATCCGTTCCTGCTCAAGCAGCGCGGGCTTCAGGGAACTGACCGCCAGGAAATACCCGGCCGAGGTAGTCAGGAAGATCATGAAGATGTACGTGATGCCGCGCTTGGCGAGGTACCTGAGCATGGGGCGCTATTTCCGTTTCGCCGCCACGGGCCGGGGGAAGGAGCACAGCGGTATCCACTGGCGCGCCGGGTTCTTGGCCCTGTCAACAATCACGTGCTGGATCCTTCCGTCATCCCCGGTTCAGCGGGGGTTGTGCCGCGTCATCGGGTCCTCCACCAGCGGGTAGCTGGCCTCCCGCAGCCTTGGCAGGCCAGGTCCTGATGGACTATGTCGCGGGTCACATTCCAGAGGAAACTATCACAAGCCCCGAGCGAAAATGCGGGCGGACGCCCGGAAAGCTACCCGCCCGTATCAGATCGTTATGAATAAGTTTGTGAAGTTCGTGTGACTGGACGGCCGGCACGAAACTGGCGTAATCTACGCGCCGCGGACCACCCGTGTGACAAGCTCCCGCCACGAAGCCGCCAACCGTTCGGGGGTAACTCCGTGCACCCTCACCAGGGTCAGCAGCCGCTCCGGATCAAGGGTTGCGCTCAAGGATCCCGCCATCAGCCAGGGGTCGGGCTCGAATCCCTCGTCCCGGAGCAGCACCTCGATATGGCGGTGCCAGAGCGCCGCGGGAGGCGCTTCGAAGCGGCCCCGGGCTGCGTTCTCCGCCGCGAGCACAAGCTCGCCGAATTCCATCACGTAGGCGATTCTTTCGGCACCGAACGCGATGAGCCGTTCCAGCCCCGGAGCGCCCGGCCCAAGCGGCGGCGGTCCAAACATGAAGCGCGCCTGGAAGGCAGCCTCCGATTCACTCAGGAGGGTAAGCATCAGCCCGGCCCGGCTGCCAAACCGGCGGAAGACAGTGCCTTTGCCCACACCGGCGTGTTCAGCGAGCCGGTCCATGGTCAAGCCCTGGGCGCCGCACTCCTCAATAAGTTCCTGCGCAGCCTTCAGCAGGCGTTCCCGGTTCCGCGCGGCGTCGCTGCGTTCAGGGGAGGGCTCCGGGGTCAGGCCGGGCCGCAGTGGGATGAAGCTCACATCAGCTATTCTAAGGCCCGGGAATAATAAGCGGACTACGGTCCGTTTATTCTGGTGAAGGCAGTAACTGCCCCAGCTTTCTAACGGCAGCGGCCCTCCCGCAGCCCTGATCCAGGAGTTCCCATGACCAAGAGCACCGTCCTCACCCTCGTCGGCAGCCTCCGCGCCGACTCCACCAACCAGAAACTTGCCGAGGCAATCCAGCTGAACGCACCGGAGCAGGTGGACGTGGTGATCCACGAGAGCCTGGGCAACATTCCGTTCTACAACGAGGACATCGACGTCGAGGGCCAGGTGCCCGAGGCGGCTGCCGCGCTGCGCGCCGCCGCCAATGAGGCGGACACGCTGCTGCTCGTCACTCCGGAGCACAACGGCACGGTGCCGGCCGCCCTGAAGAACGCCATCGACTGGCTGTCCCGCCCCTTCGGCGCCGGCGCCCTCGCCGGCAAGCCCACCGCCGTCGTCGGAACTGCCTTTGGCCAGTACGGCGGGGTCTGGGCCCAGGACGAGGCCCGCAAGGCTGCAGGCATCGCCGGCGCCCGGGTTCTCGAGGACGTCAAGCTCGCCGTGCCCGGCTCCATGGTGCGCTTCGCTGAGATCCACCCGAAGGACGACGCTGAGGTGGTGGAGCAGATCAAGGGTGTGTTCGACGCCCTCGCGGCCGCCCGGCCGGCAGCCTAGCCAGCTGGCCGTCCGCGGTGCCCGGTGCAGAGATCTGCGCCGGGCACTTCGGTTTAACGCGGCGGCCGCTCCCGCTCTGGCTGCCGCATCCGATCGTTGCTAGCGTGACGGAATGAGCCCGTCGAAGACCCCGGCCGAGACCCTTTCCATTGCCGGGACAGAAGTCCGCATCTCAAGCCCCGACAAGATGGTGTTCCCGGAACCGGGGCTGACGAAGCTGGACCTGGTGCGGTACTACCTTTCCGTCGCGGAGGGCGCACTGCGCGGTGCAGGCGGGCGGCCGATGGTCCTCAAGCGCTTCCCCAAGGGCATCGGCGCAGAGCCGTTTTTCCAGAAGCGCGTGCCGGAAAACCACCCGGACTTCATTGACACCGCAACACTGCACTACGCGTCCGGGACATCGGCCGAAGAGGCGGTCATCCGGGACGCCGCCGGCCTGGCCTGGGTGGTGAATCTCGGGTGCCTGGACCTTAACCCGCATCCCGTGCGCGCCGAGGACCTGGAGCACCCCGATGAGCTCCGCGTGGACCTTGACCCGATGCCGGGCGTGGACTGGTCGCAGATCGTCGACGTCGCCTATGTGGCGCGGGAGGTGCTCGACGACGTCGGCCTGGCGGGGTGGCCAAAAACCAGCGGCTCGCGCGGGCTCCACATCCTGGTGCGGATCGCGCCGCAGTGGTCCTACCGTGACGTCCGGCTCGCCGCAGAGACCCTCGCCCGTGAGGTTGAGAACCGCGCTCCGGGCCTGGCCACCGCGCGGTGGTGGAAGGAGGAGCGCGGTGAGAGTGTGTTTGTGGACTTCAACCAGAACGCCAAGGACCGCACCGTGGCATCGGCCTACTCGATCCGACCCCTGCCCGACGCCCGGGTCTCCACGCCGTTGACGTGGGATGAAGTCCGCTCCGCCCGGCCCGAACAGTTTACGGTCCTAACAGTGCCCGGGCGCTTCGCTGATATGGGCGACCCCCACGCGGGGATCGACGACGCCGTGGGCACCCTGGATGCACTCCTGGCCCTGGCTGCCGAGCTGGGACCCGCCGAGAAGGCGCCGCGTGCCGGGGACGGCTCCGGCCGCCGGCAATCGGTGATGCCGCTCATCGAAGTGGCCCGGACCAGGACCAAGCCCGAGGCGCTGGCCGCCCTTGGGGAGTGGAAGTCCCGGCATGCCGGCCTTGTCCAAGACCTCCATCCAGCAGACGTCATGGTGGACGGGATGCGCGGATCGAGCTCGCTCTGGTACCGGGTGCGGGTGAACCTGCAGCACGTCCCGGAGGCGGAGCGCCCGGAGCAGGAGGAACTCATTGCGGACTACGATCCATGGGAGGGCAGGGTATGGCCGGGCCAGCCGACGTCCTGACTGCGGCGCTGCCTGCCGCGCTCCCGTGACCAACTCTTATCCCAACCGGTACCTTCCCGGCATTCCCGCTCCAAAACCCCGGCCGTAACGTTAATCCACCGGACCGGACAAGGATTGCGGTGCAGGCATGCCAGCAGGGTGGAATGCAGGAGAACGCAGGGCCAGGCTGCGGGCAGCAGCAGTGGCCAGCCTCACGCTTCCATTGTGGCTCGGCGCCTGCGTAGTCCAGGCCCCCCAGGAGCCCAGGCAGGCGCCTTCCGCCCCGCTGGCAGTCAACAGGGGCGCGACGGCAGAAGCCCCGCAGTCCCTTACCCCCGCACCGCAGCCCCGGGACGCCGCGCCGCCGGAGGCTCCCGCCGTGCCGCCGGACTCATCCGGCCCCGCTGCCGGACCGGACGCGCCGGCTACATCCGTTCCGGCAACCGGCAGCTCCGAAGCCGGGGCGGCGCAAGCTGGGCTCCCGGACGGCACCATCCATGGCGAATCCGAGGCCGGCACGGTCACCGCGTACTACGTGCTCGTGGACGACGGCGGCAGGAACGGAGTGCGCTTTGGCTGCAATGACAGCCTGGTGGGCATAGCCCACGCCGGCCCTGCCGCGGAGGCGCTTCCTGCTGCCATCGGCGCGCTGCTGGACCCGCCCGGGGAGGCGCTGTCCGAGCATGAACCGAAGGCCTACAACGCCCTGTCCGGGTCGCGGCTGAAGTTCCTTTCCGGCAGCTTCGACGGCACCACCGTCACGGTGTACCTCACCGGCGTCCTTAGGCCCGGAGGGACCTGCGATGTGCCCCGCATGGAAGCACAGCTCACGCAAACAGCCGTAGCGGCCGCCGACGCCATCAGGGCAGAGATCTACGTGAACGGACGCAGCCTGGCGGAGGCGCTGGAGCTCGACTAGGGCTGCCCTGCTTCCAAGGGCCGGGCACACAACCCGGGTGACTCATTGATATACAGGTGTTGCTTTTTAGGCAACACTCCGCGGTATCCTGATGATGTGACCCACGAAACACTTGACGCCGCAGCAGGGACGCTGCCGGCCGAAGCCATTGATGCCATCGAGCGGGCGGCAACCTCCGCCCACCGCCATGAAGAACTGTTTTCAGCACGCGCCGCGAACATCCGACAGTCAGCGGTGAGGGATGTCTTTGACATTTCCATGCGTCCAGGGCTTGTCTCGCTTGCCGGCGGAAGCCCCTACCTGCAGTCCCTCCCGCTGGACCGGCTCGCCGCGACGGCCGCGAAAATCATCGCCGACGACGGGCTGACCGCACTGCAGTACGGCAGCGGGCAAGGATCCGAGGAGCTCCGCGCCCAGATCTGCGAGGTGATGGCGGCAGAAGGCATTCTCGACGCCCTTCCGCAGAACGTGGTGATCACCGCCGGTTCGCAGTCTGCGCAGGACGTGGCCACCAAGGTCTTCTGCAATCCGGGCGACGTGGTCCTCGTGGAGGAGCCCACCTACGTGGGCGCACTCAACACCTTCGAGGCGTACCAGGTGCAGGTGGAAACCATAGGGATGGACCAGTCCGGCCTGGTGCCGGAACTGCTGGAGGCGCGGATTGCCGCCCTCCAGACGGCCGGAAAGAACGTCAAGTTCCTGTACACCATCCCCAACTTCAACAACCCCTCAGGGATAACGCTGGCCAAGGAGCGCCGCCAGCAGGTGGTGGACATATGCCGCAAAGCGAATATCCTGGTGATCGAGGACAACCCCTACGGCCTGCTCCGCTTCGGCGGTGAGCCACTTAAGCCGCTCCGCGCAGAAAACCCGGACGACGTCATCTACATGGGTTCCTTCTCCAAGATTTTCGCCCCCGGCCTGCGGATCGGCTGGGCCCTGGTTCCCGAACACCTGCAGCGCCGGTATTACCTGGCAGCCGAGGCCGTGACGCTCTGCCCGCCGGCCTTCAACCAGATGCTGGTCTCGGCGTACCTCCGCGACTATGACTGGAGGGGCCAGATCCAGACCTACCGCGAGCTGTACGCCGAACGCTGCAGCGCCATGCTCGCCGCCCTGGCCGAGCACATGCCGGCCGGAACCACCTGGACCAGCCCCGAGGGCGGCTTCTTCGTATGGGTGACCCTCCCGGAGGGGGTGGACACTTATCCCCTGTTGCAGAAGGCGATCGACGCCGGAGTGGTGTTCATCCCCGGGGCCGCCTTCACGCCGTCGGACGAACCGTCCAACAAGCTGCGCCTGGCGTTCAGCGCCGTGCCCCCGGAAGCCATCACCGAAGGCGTGCGCCGCCTGGCGCCGGTGCTGCAGGAAGCCATCGCCGCGCTGTAGCCTTGGCCTGACCAAGCGCCACCGAAACCAAGCAAAGGAGCACACATGAGCGGAATCATCGTTGTAGGGGTGGACGGCAGCGGGACGGCAAAGAAAGCAGCCGAAGCGGCGCGGGACCTCGCCGCGGCCCTCGGCGCCTCCCTCCATGTGGTGTCCGCCTTCGACAGCGACAAGACCGAGGTGTTCGGCAGCGGCAGCGACCGGTGGATCGTGTCCGACGCGGATGCCGCCGAGCACGTGGCACGGACAGTCGCAGAATCGCTGGGGAGGGACATCAAGGTGACGTACTCCGCCGCCCGCGGCCGGCCGGCCGATGCACTCATCAAGGAGGCCCTGCGGATGGAAGCCCGGATCATCGTGGTGGGAAACCGCAGGATGCACGGTATTGGCCGCGTGCTTGGCAGCGTAGCCAACAGCGTTGCCCACAATGCCCCCTGCGACGTTTACATCGCAAACACGTACGACGCCGAGTAGCGGCTTTACGGACACCATGCGGGAGCCACGCCCCTGCATGGTGTCCGTTCTCACGCCCGAAAGCGCCTTTCCGGTGCTGCCCCGACGATAAAATTGGATAAGCCCCCAACGGTGCGGACACCCACTACCACCACCATCAAGGGGCCCCAATGATTACCCTCCAGCGCCGCCATCTGGCAGGCCACGACATCCTCCTTGCCCGCCACGGCAACCACATCTGCTCCATGCGGGTTGACCGCAGCAATGACCGGGTGGTCGCCTTGCTGGACGACGGCAGCGTGGACAGCGCGCCGAACCTCATCTCCCCTGGCCTGAGGCTTCCCGAGACCGTGGGCAGCGTGTTGCGGGAGGATTGGAAGCTCCTGACGGCCTGGGCCGGCATGGCAGCGGCCATGGCTGTACTCATGACGGGTGCAGCAGTGGTCCTGGGTACCACCGCAGACCCGGCAACCCTTGAGATGCTGGCCGCGCATACCTCCTACTAAGGAGCGGACACCCGCCCTGCCGGGTGCTTGGCTAAGGAACCATCCAGCCTTCGAGGGCCCACCAGATCCCGCCCATCACCACGCCGCCAAAGAGCGCGCCGGCGATCACCTGTGCCCGTGAATGCGCGCGCAGCACCACGCGGGACCAGCCCACGGCGGGTACCAGGAGCAGCAGCGGAAGCCAGGCCGGCCCAAGCATGAGCACGGCGATCACGGCTGAAGAGGACACCGCCGCCGCATGCCCGCTGATCTTCCAGAACGGGCTCACGGCCGCCAGCACCACGACCCCCGCCACCACCGCAAGGACCATTGCCACCACGCTTTGCGGCGCCCCCACCGCTTCCAGCACCAGGAGCCCGGCCAGGATGCAGGCCAAAGCCATCAGCAGCACAGGCGCACGCTGCCGGCGGTCGCTGACGTGGTGGTCCGTCACCTTCCCCATCCGTACCAGCAGGAGGAGCAGGAACAGCGGTAGCACGCAGACGAACAGGGCGGCCAGCGCTCCGTAGCCGATGGTTCCGGGGAACCCCGGCTGCGTCATGGGGCTGATCAGCAACTGGATGCTCACCACCACGGGCGGCTGGAACACCTCCGTCAGCCATCGTGCGGCACGGTTTTTCAGCCGGATGGTGCTGCTGCTGTCGGCGGCCACAGTGGTGCCCTAGTCCAGGAGGAGCGCCGGCTCCTCAAGGATGGCAGCGACGTCGGCCATAAAGCGGGCGGAGAGGTCGCCGTCCACCACGCGGTGGTCGAATGATCCGCCAAGGGTGGTGATCCAGCGCGGGATCACTTCCCCGTCCAGGACCCAGGGCTTCTGCTTGATGGTTCCGAAGGCCACGATGGCAACCTCGCCCGGATTGATGATGGGCGTGCCGGTATCAATCCCGAGGGCACCGATGTTGGTGATGGTGAGCGTGCCGCCCTGCATCTCGGCGGGCTGGGTTTTGCCGGCCCTGGCGGTGACGGCCAGGTTGTTGAGCGCCAGCGCCAGTTCCTTCAGGGACAGGTCCTGGGCGTTCTTGATGTTGGGCACCATCAGCCCGCGGGGTGTGGCTGCCGCGATGCCCAGGTTCATGTAATGCTTCACATGGATCTCGGCGCCGCCGGTTCCGTCCGCGTTGTCCACCCACGTGGCATTGACGCTGGGGTTCCGTGCGGCCGCCCAGATCACGGCCTTGGCAAGGATAAGCAGCGGCGAGACTTTGATGCCCTCAAAATCCCTGGACGCCTTGAGCCGCTTGACGAATTCCATGGTGCGGCTGGCATCAACGTCGACGAAAATACTGACGTGCGGCGCCGCGAATGCGGAATCCACCATGGCCTTCGCCGTGGCTTTCCGGACGCCCTTGACGGGAATCCGTTCGATCCTCTGGTCCTGCGGCTTGCCGGCCTTCCCCCAGAACCCGTCCGCCTTGTCCAGTTCCGCGTCCCGCTGGGCCTGGTAGCTGACCAGGTCCTCCCGGGTGACCTCGCCGCGTGATCCGGTTGCCACCACGTCCGCCAGGTCAATGCCCAGGTCCCGGGCGATCTTGCGGACCGGGGGCTTCGCCAGGACCTTGTTGACCAGGCCGGTGATGGTGCCGCCCAGCGTGGGGCGGTTGTCCACGGCGTCGACGGCGGTTTCGCCTGGCAGCCGGGTGGCAGTGCCTGCCGGTGTCCCCGGCCTTGCGGACACCTCGGCCGGCGTGCGGGGCTGGACCGGCTCCACCTCCGGCGCGTTGACGGACAGTGCACCCGCCGGGCCCCTGGTGGTGGAGCTGGTCGAAATCCTTGGCCGCCGCTTGACGGCGTCCGCCTTTGGCCCGGAGCCAACCAGGGGCCCTCCGGCCAACGCACTGTCGGCGGCGGGGGCACTTCCCGTTGAGTCGGCGTCGGACGCCGGAAGCTTTCCGTAGAGCGGCTGGACAGGCATCTCAGGCGCAGGGACGTCCGCGGGTGTCGGGTCCCCGGCGACGTCATCGCTGACGCTGATGATCGCGGTGCCGACATCGATGGTCACGCCTTCAGGGACCAGCAGTTCAGTGACCGTTCCCGCGAAAGGAGACGGCAGTTCCACGAGGGACTTAGCCGTTTCGATTTCGCAGAGGACGTCGTTAATGGCGACAGCGTCGCCCGGCTTGACCTTCCAGGAGACGATTTCGGCCTCGGTGAGTCCCTCGCCGACGTCGGGCAGGTTGAACTTGTTGAGAGTCATGGTGTCCTTGGTTGGAAAGCCTCAGTAGGAGAGGGCGCGGTCCAGCGCCTCCAGGATGCGGTCAATGTCCGGAAGGTAGTCTTCCTCCACCTTGGCAACCGGATAGGGCATGTGGAATCCGCCAACGCGGATCACCGGAGCCTCCAGTGAATGGAAGGCACGCTCGCTGATCCGGGCCGCGATTTCACCGCCGATACCGCCGAACGTGGGTGCCTCATGGGCAACGACCAACCGTCCGGTCTTCTGAACGGAGGCCGTGACGGTATCGAAGTCCAGCGGCGAGATGGACCGGAGGTCGATCACCTCCACGCTGTGGCCGTCCTCCTCGGCGGCGTTGGCGGCGGCCAGCGCAACCGGAACCAGCGGGCCGTAGGCAACCACGGTCGCATCCGTGCCGCTGCGGAGGACGTGGGCCTTGAAGGGGTCCCCCGCCCGGCCCGGCGCCTGCACGTCCACCTCGCCCTTGAGCCAGTACCGGCGCTTGGGTTCGAAAATGATGACAGGATCCTGGCACTCCACGGCCTGCTGGACCATCCAGTACGCGTCATGCGCATTGGACGGCGTGATGATGCGCAGGCCTGCGGTGTGCGCGAACAGCGCCTCCGGGGACTCCGAGTGGTGCTCAACCGAACCGATGCCTCCGCCGTACGGGATGCGGATGACCACCGGGACCGTGAGGTTGCCGTTGCTGCGGGCGTGCATCTTGGCCAACTGGGTGGTGATCTGGTTGAAGCCGGGGAAGACAAAACCGTCGAACTGGATTTCGCAGACCGGCCGGTAGCCGCGCAGCGCGAGGCCAATCGCGGTTCCGATGATCCCGGATTCGGCCAGCGGGGTATCCACCACGCGGTCCGGGCCGAACTCGCCGATCAGTCCGTCGGTCACCCTGTACACCCCGCCCAGGGGCCCGATGTCTTCACCCATCAGCAGTGACTTGGGGTCTTGCGCGAGCGTCGCGCGGAGGCCTTCGTTGATGGCCTTGGCGATAGTCATTGTGGTCATCAGTGGCCTGCCTTTGCTGCTGCCTGCGCCGATTCTTCGCCATGCTCACCGGCTGCGAACCCTGCACTGTATTCCTCGAACCATGCAAGCTCCTCCGCCACGAGGGGGTGGGCTTCTGCGTAGGTGTTGGCGAAAGCAGAGCGGATGTCAGGAGTCTCGAGGTCGTGGGTGGTGCGCCGGACGTAGGCGGCGAGCTCATCGCCGTCGGCCTTCACCTTCGCGAAGAAGGCGTCGTCGGCCAGGCCCTCGGAGCGGAGGTATTTCTCCACGCGGGCCAGCGGGTCCTTTGCCCGCCAGGCGTCTTCTTCTGACGACTGGCGGTACTTGGTGGGGTCATCGGCAGTGGTGTGGGCGCCCACACGGTAGGTGAAGGCCTCGATCAGGACCGGGCCCTTGCCTTGGCGCGCGTGCTCCAAAGCCCATTCGGTGACGGCATGGACGGCGATCACGTCGTTGCCGTCCACGCGGATGCCCGGGAAGCCGTACCCCTTGGCGCGGTTGGACAGCGGCACACGGGTCTGGACGTTGGTGGGCACGGAAATGGCCCAGTGGTTGTTCTGGCAGAAGAACACCACCGGGGCGTTGTAGGAGGAAGCGAAAACCATGGACTCGTGGACATCGCCCTCGGAGCTGGCGCCGTCACCGAAATAGGCGATGACGGCAGCGTCCTCCCCTGAACCGGAGGCTCCCGTAGCTGCCGCCAGCTTCTGGTCGCGCTGGATTCCCATGGCGTAGCCCACGGCGTGGAGCGTCTGGGCGGCAAGGACCAGCGTGTAGAGGTGGAAGTTGGTGTCCTTCGGGTTCCAGCCGCCGTTCGACACTCCGCGGAACTGCCGGAGGAGTTCGGCGAGGTCCACGTCGCGGGTCAGTGCCACGCCGTGTTCGCGGTAGGTGGGGAAGATGTAGTCCTGCGGCCGGCTGGCCCTGCCGGAACCGATCTGCGCGGCTTCCTGGCCGGTCAGCGGGACCCAGAGTGCAAGCTGTCCCTGGCGCTGCAGGGCCGTTGCCTCGACGTCGAACCGGCGGATGGCCGCCATGTCCGCATAAAGGCCGCGCAGGGCTTCAGGAGTGATCTTCTCCGCGTACTCGGTGAAGACGGGATCGAACCCAAGCTTTCCGTCCGGGCCCAGGAGCTGGACCATCTGCGCCGGGGGTTCCCCCATGACCGCCTCGGCATCAGCCTCGCGCTGGTCGTCTACCGCTGTTTCGTCGAACTCGGTGGAAGGCAGATGTGTGCCCATACCGTCTCCTCGCTTGCCGCATGCGGATGCAGTGCAATGTCGCTGGGATATATGCCTCATAAGGAATAGATTCCCTGCGGGGCATATATATTGCTGTACTGATCCTAACTTTATCTTCAGTAGGTAGCCGCAGAGCTACTTGTTAAGCGCTAGGAACCCCGTGGCGCCTTTGTATAGTTCGCACACAGCCGAAGGAACCGGGAGTTCGCCTCGACCTCGCCGATGCTCACCCTCACGCCTTCGCCCGGGAATGCGCGGACGGACAGCGCCTGTGCCCCGGCCGCCTCGGCGAACTCGGCACTGTGCTCGCCCAGGTCCAGCCAGACGAAGTTCCCTTGGGCGTCGGGAACAGCCCACCCCAGGCTTCGCAGGCCTGCCGTGACCCGCTCCCGCTCATCAACCAGGCTTTGTACCCTTTCTACAACCTGGGGGAAGTTCTGCAGCGACACAATCGCGGCCTTTTCGGCAATCTGCGACACGGCGAAGGGGGTTGCGGCCACCCTAAGGTGCTGCGTCAGCGCAGGGTTGGACACGCTGTAACCAACCCGCAGCCCGGCCAGTCCGTGCGCCTTGGAGAAGGTCCGGAGCACCACCACGTTGGGGTACCTGCGGTACATGTCGAGTCCATCCACCGCTTCGTCGTCCCGCACGAACTCCTGGTAGGCCTCGTCAATCACTACCACCACGTGAGGGGGGACGAGCCGGATGAATTCCTCGGTTTCCGCTGCGCGAAGGGCCGGGCCGGTGGGATTGTTGGGTGTGCAGAGGAGGACCATTTTGGTCCGGGGCGTCACGGCGGCGGCCATCGCGGGAAGGTCGTGCCGGCCCTCGGCAGTGACGGGGATGCGCACGCCTTCACCCCCGGAGAGGCCCACACTGATGGGGTACGCCTCAAAGGAGCGCCACGCGTAGACCACCTCATCCGGCGTACCGTCGTCGTTCCGTCCCACGAAAGTTGCCAGGAGCTGGTTCAGGGCGCCGAGGCTGCCGGCGCCCGTGACGATGTCCTCCGCGGGGACACCCAGGAATGCGGACAGCTCACCGCGGAGCCTGCTGCTCAGCGGGTCCGGGTACCGGTTGAAGTCGGTCTGGTGCGCAATGGCATCCAGGACCGCGGGGAGCGGGGGCAGCGGGTTCTCATTGGAAGACAGCTTGTAACTGGCCAGCCCGTCAACGGCGGCGGGGGGTTTTCCGGCGGCGTAGCGGGGTAACCGGGCCACCACGGGACGGGGCTGGACGCCGCCCGTCACTGTCTCAGATGACGTCATGCAGACCAGCCTACTTCGCTGGATGCAGGAGGGAAGCGCAGGCTGCCCCCTCCCTCAAGCAGCTGACAGGGAGGTATGGAAACATAGGACCATGCGTTCATTCATCGGCCGGGTCCTCATCAACGCGCTGGCCTTGTGGATTGCCAGCTGGGTTCTTCCCGGCCTGGATATCACCACATCGGCTACAACAGACGCGGTAGCCAAGACCGGCGTGGCAGAGGGAACGGACGTGGCAGGAACTGTCCTGGCGTACTTGTTCATCGGCCTGATCTTCGGATTGGTCAATGCGTTCATCCGCCCTTTAGTGAGCTTCCTGTCCCTCCCAATCACCATCCTGACGCTGGGTCTCTTCACCATCGTCATCAGCGCCGCGATGCTGTACGTGACGTCCTGGATCAGCAGTTTCACGCCGGTCCACTTCACCATTGATTCGTTCTTCTGGACTGCAGTGCTCGGAGCCATCATCATCACCCTGATCTCGCTGGTGGCCGGCCGGCTCGTCGGCGTCCGCCGGTAAGCCTGCACTTCCCCGCCCGGCCTTGCCCGGGCCTAGCGTCCCGCAAAACCACGTGCCGGTTTGTGGGAATCCGCCGACGCCGCAGCAGGTGCCGGGGCCCTTGTCCTCGACAGGGAAAACCGCGTGGCCGTGGCGGCGCCTCCCGTCCCGAGTATGGCGCCCAGCGCCGCGGTGGACTCCACCAGCGAAGGGTCGCGGCTTTGTGACACCAGCCGGGCACCGTCCTGGTAGCTGCTGAGCTGATGGCCCGGACCTATGCCTACGTCCTCTCCCGTCTGAACGTACAAGTCATTGGTCATGGTGACCGTGACCTGGTTTCTGGCGTCCGGGTTTGGTGCGCCGTCGGCCCCGGGGACCCAGTCCGTCCGGTGCTCAAGGTGGAGGCTGCTGACGTCCGGCGTTGATGCAATGTGGGCGACGGGCGATCCCGCGGTCAGGACGTACCTGAGGTCGTATTCCTCCAGGAAGGCGTCGCTTGCTGCCAGGTTCATCGCGTGGATGCCCCCTTGGCTGTAACCGACGCCCACTATAGGGTCACCCTTCCTGGCGCCGGCTGCTTCAAGGGCTTCCCGCACAGCCTTGTTGACACTTTCCGAGCTGTCTCCCACGCCTTCGACTATGCCGTCCAGGTCAAAGGGATTTGCGCCCCCCGCAGCGTCACGCAGCTGGGTCCCCGGGATCACCACCACATAGGCTCTACGCCCGCCGCCATCAACTTCGATGACCTCGATATAGCCGGCTCCGCGTTCATCAATTACCCGGACGCGTTCCAGCAGGCCGGACGGAGAAGGATCCAGGACAATCGGAATACTTTCCTCCCTGGTGACTGCCAACGGACGAGGCCTTAGTGCTGGAATCACGACCTCCGCCAGCGCCTTGAGGAAGGGGGAGACAAAGGCGGCATTGCCGATGATGTTTTCGGTGGCGCTTCGGCTGAGAAACCCTGTCCGCCAGAAGTCCGTGTGGCGTTGCAGCTCTCCTTCGACGTTTGGAACTCCAAGACCACGGGCAGCGCCTGCCAGCCGCTCCGCCATTTCGTACTCGTGCTTGCAGGCCCGGACCTGCCTGCTGATGTGCTGCAACTCGGTCCGCACCACCTGGACGCTCCGCCCAGCCTCACCCACCGCATTCAGGGCCATGGTTCCCGTCCACCGGGGCAGATCCTGGAAAGGAGTGAGGTCCTCCCAGATGCGGCGGACCTCAACCTCGATCGCGGCCAACCTGCCTGCAAGATCGTCCAGTTTTTCGGCGCCTCCCGCGAGCTCCTCCAGTTGGAAGCGGATACCGCCCACGCCGCCCCGGATCGCCAGGGGCCCATCGTCCGCCGGGCCGGAAACCCGGATGGGCCCGCCGCTGCCGGAAGGGGTGGCCTCGGCCATCAGGGCCTGCCGCTGTAGGAGCAGGCAGCCACCAAGGTCTCCTGGCTGTGCCTGGCCACAGCTGCCCTTGCCTCAATCAACGATTCAAGGGAACGGCGCAGGGCAACGGCCTGCAGTGACACAGAGTCCCGGTAGGCCCTGCCGGCCGGTGACTCCCACTGCAGCAACTGGATATCCCTGAATCCTGCCAGGACTTCCTCTGCCCGGACCAGGCAGGTCCCAATGCGATCGGCCAACTGGTCCACCTGGGCAGCACGGAGCATGTCGGCCTGCAGGTCAGGGCCCGCCAGTTCTCTGCCCATTGCCCCTCCACCACACCTTTGCCGTTGCATCCGAAACTCCCCGCCCTATCCGGGAGCTGCCTTTCCATTCCCGACGCTACGGAGCGGCCGCTCCGGACTGAAGATCCCTCGTGGTGTATGTGGACAAGTAACGTGGACAGCCGCCGCTTAAGGGGGTGCCGGACTTCATGAAAGAATCAGCACATGCCTGAAACTGCCGCCACAGCTGACACCCGTACGCCCTCAGGACGCCTGGCCCTTGCCGCGTCCCCGGAAAGAATTGCGCTCGGCCCGCTGGACGGCCGGTACCAGTCGGCTGTCGCACCCCTGGTGGACTACCTTTCGGAGGCGGCCCTCAACCGGGACCGCGTAGCGGTGGAAGTTGAATGGCTCATCCACCTGACCAGCAACAACGTCCTTCCCGGGGCCGGCCCGCTCACCCCGGAACAGCAGGAGCAGCTGCGTGCGATCGTCACTGAATTCGACGCGGCGTCCGTGGCAGAACTTGCTGACATCGAGGCCGTCACCGTCCACGACGTCAAGGCCGTGGAGTATTACATCGGCCGGCGACTGCCCGCCATCGGGATCGAAAACCTGACGGCGATGGTCCACTTCGGCTGCACGTCCGAGGACATCAACAACCTCTCCTACGCCCTGGGCATCAAGGGCGCTGTGGAGGACGTGTGGCTGCCCGCCGCGCGGGCCCTGGTGGCCCAGATCAGCAAGATGGCCCAGGAAAACCGGGCGGTTCCCATGCTGTCCCGGACCCACGGCCAGCCGGCCACCCCCACCACCCTGGGCAAGGAACTGGCCGTCATCGCGCACCGCCTCACGCGCCAGCTGGACCGGATCGCGAAAACCGAATACCTGGGCAAGATCAACGGCGCCACCGGCACGTACGCGGCGCACGTGGCGTCGGTCCCCGGCGCCGACTGGCAGCAGGTGTCCAAGTCCTTCGTGGAGGCCCTGGGGCTGACCTGGAACCCGCTGACCACGCAGATCGAGAGCCACGACTGGCAGGCAGAGCTGTACGCGGACGTTGCACGCTTCAACCGCATCCTCCACAACGTCTGCACGGACATCTGGAGCTACATCTCCATCGGCTATTTCGCGCAGATCCCGGTGGCCGGTGCCACGGGTTCCTCCACCATGCCGCACAAGGTGAACCCGATCCGCTTCGAGAACGCCGAGGCCAACCTGGAGATCTCCTCGGGCCTGCTGGACGTCCTGGGGTCCACCCTTGTGACGTCCCGCTGGCAGCGCGACCTCACCGACTCCTCGAGCCAGCGCAACATCGGTGTGGCATTCGGCCACTCCCTCCTGGCCATCTCCAACGTGGCCAAGGGCCTGGAGCGCCTGGACGTGGCCGAGGACGTCCTGGCCGGCGACCTGGACACCAACTGGGAAGTGCTGGGGGAAGCCATCCAGATGGTCATGCGCGCTGAGGCGATCGCCGGCGTCGAAGGCATGGAGAACCCCTACGAGCGGCTCAAGGACCTCACCCGGGGCCAGCGGGTGGACGCGGCCCGCATGCAGGAATTCGTGCAAAGCCTTGGCTTGTCACCGGAAGCCGAGGCCCGGCTGCTCGCCCTGACCCCCGGAAAGTACACCGGCATCGCGGACCAGCTGGTGGACCACCTTAAGTAAAAGTACGACGACGGCGCCGGGCTCCCAAGGGCCCGGCGCCTTTCTTCCGGGTCATCCCGGCTTGCCGGGAGTGCGAAACTGGAAGCATGAAGCTGCTGCTCATCCGCCACGGACAGACTCCCGGTAACGTGCTTGGCCAACTCGATACGGCGCATCCCGGCCCCGGGCTGACGGAACTCGGTGAACGGCAGGCCGAGGCCATGGCCCGCTCGCTGGCGAACGAGCCCATCGGGGCGCTGTACGCGTCCACGCTGATCAGGGCCCAGATCACCGCGGCGCCGCTGGGCCGGCTGCACGGCCTGGATATCGAGGTGCTGGACGGCCTGCACGAAATCGAAGCCGGTTCCCTCGAGAAACTGACGGACCATGAAGCCCACAAGCGCTACATGGGGACCGTCTTCTCCTGGGCCGCCGGGGACCTGGACCGGCGGATGCCGGCGGGTCCGGACGGGCACACGTTCTTTGACCGCTTCGACGCTGCCATCCGCCGGGTCGTGGAGCGGGCACTCGACCAGCAGCATGAGGCCGCTGCGGTGGTCAGCCACGGTGCGGCGATCCGCACCTGGGCTGGACGCCGGGCGGAGGACGCGGACCACGAATTCGCCGCACGCCATGTGCTGGCAAATACCGGAATCGTGGCGCTGGAAGGGGATCCGGACCGCGGGTGGAAGCTCATCCACTGGGACGGAAGCCCCGTGGGCGGACTTGCCCTCGCCGACCCAACCGCGGAGGACCCCACCGGCCGGGACCTGGCCTAGGCGAGCTGGCGGATCCGCCGGGCAGGGAAAACCGCCCTCCCGCGGCAGGGGCTGACCATTTCGCCGGCGGGTACGGGGACGAGCCGCGCGGCCATGCCCGCTGCCTCCCCCGCCGTCGGACGTTCTGCGCTGTCCATGGCCGTCAGGGACCGGAGGAAGGAACGCCAGCCGGAACCCAGGGAGTCCGGCACTTGCGGACTGCGAAGGGTCCTGGCCACGAGGGACTCGATGGCAGTGCCGGGGAACGCCTTGGCTCCGGTAAGCAGCTCCAGCAGGACCAGCCCCGTGGCGTAGACATCCCAGGAGGCGCGCGCCGGTCCTCCCGATGCCTGCTCAGGGCTCATGTAGTGCACGGTTCCGGATGACATGCCGGGTTCCGGGGCCGAGCCGGCGGGCGCCACGATGCCGAAATCGATGATGCGGACAGGGCTACGCCGCAGGCCGCTCAGCATCAGGTTGGCGGGCTTGATGTCGCGGTGCACCATCCCCTGCCCGTGGAGGTGGGCCAGGGCCTCGAAGAGTCCCCGGGCCCAGCCGGCAACGATGTCGGGGTGGTACTGGCTGGTGCGGCCAGCCTCCGCGAGGCTGGGGCCCAATGCAAGTTCCTCCACAAGGAAAGGGCGGCCGGCGAGTGCAGAGTTCCCGGATACGACGCCCTGGCCGATGAATTTGACGATCGATGGGTGCTGCAGGCCCGACAGGACGGCGGCTTCGTTGCTGATCCGCTCAAAGTGTTTGGCCGAAACGTCCACGGCCACCTTCACTGCCACATCGGCCCCGCCTTCCAGGTCCGCCGCGCGGAAGACCTGCGCGAGCGCGCCGCGGCCCAGAAGGTCCTTGAGCTGGTAGCGCCCCGCCACTGTAGGTGCGGCGGCTTTGAGGGCCGCGGTTGATCGAAGGTGCGCGGGCGCGGTCATGCGGAGAGCGCCACAGGATCCGGAACCGGTACAACTGCCCCGCGCTGGGACACGCGGCCATAAGGGGACTGGATCCAGGCGTCCAGCTGGAAACCGCACCCGCACCGCCACACGGGCGGCAGGTGCACGGGACCGCCGTCCTCCGGTTCGAAGGTATAGCCGACGGCGGCAGGCCCCACGGCGGGGGTGACGAGTTCCATGGCGGAGCCGCAGTGGACGGCGGGACTGATGGCAGCCCCGCCCTGCTGGGGCGAAGCGTTGAAGGGCGCGCTGCACGCAAGGGATTCCAAGGGCAAAAGCTCAGTAAAGGTAACCAAGACGCTCACGACTCCGGCTGTAAGGATTACGGGAATAATCGTAAGCATACATATTGCTAGCCAATCTAGCTAGCTAGGCTAGTTACTTCTCGTCGTGTTGCGCCTGCTGCAGTGCCTCGGTCATCCGCTCCAGGAACTTGACTACTACCCGGGCCTCCTCTGCGGTCAGCCCTTCGGCCACCGACATCATCTGCCGGTGCATGGCGCCGAGCGTTACGCGGACTTCCTTGTCCGATTCGACGGTGGGAACCACAACCACGGAGCGCCTGTCCGTGGGATGCGCCTCGCGGCGCACGTGCCCGCTCGCCACAAGCCTGTCAATGAGGGAGGTAGTGGAGGCGCTGGTGATGCCCAGGAACTGGCTGATGTCCTTGGGTACCACCGTTTTGCCGGATGCCTGGACGCGCAGCAGGTAGCGCAGGGCAAGAATGTCCGTTTCACCCATTCCCATGGAGTCGCGGGTGGACCGGCGTACCGCCGTTTCAGCGGTCCGGTAGTCCCGCAACGACTTCAGCACCGCCGCGCCGTAGTCCAGTTGACCGTCCGGCCCGTACCAATACCCGGAGCCTTCATTACCCGTAGAACGCATGGAATCATACTAGACCAGCTGATAACTAGACAGCCAAGTGAGTTGGCCACGGCATGAACGGCACGTTATCCCGGAGCTAACCGGAAAGAAACACCGGCGTAACGGCCGCCTCCTACTCTGGGTTTGCATAACCCTTCGGCGAATCGAGGCACAATGCAGACCAATCCGCGCCTTAACATCAGGCAGGTCCCCTGGTCCAACCCCGTGGGCGCCGCTCTGCGCCACGCCCAGCAGGCCGAACTGGACGCCCGCTTTGGCACTCCGGACCACGAACCCGGGCCGCCGCCGTCGGGCGCCGACTGCGCAGTCTTCCTTGTTGCCTATGACAAGGGCTCGGGGCAGCCCGTGGGCTGCGGCGGCCTGCGCATGCTCGACGCGGAAACGGCGGAGATCAAACGGCTGTACGTCGTTCCGTACACCCGGGGTTCCGGTGTGGCCAGTTCCATCCTCGCAGCCCTCGAGGCGGAAGCCTTCAAGCAGGGAATCACGCGGATCAAGGCGGAAGCAGGATCGGCTCAGCCGGACGGGCGGAACTTCTACGAAAACTCGGGTTTTGAAGCCGTTCCCAACTTTGGACCCTACATAGGTGTTGCGCACTCCTACTGCTACGCGAAGAGCATCAACGCCCGCAGCGCGGCCCATACCGCCATGGCCTAGGCCCGCCGGCGCCCGGCAGTCCGCCCCCGCCAGGGGCGCGGAGGCGTCACATGGGTGCGCCGGCGCCGCTCTCAGCTAACCTCGCCCTATGGAAACAGCAGACATCACTTTCCGCACCCGCAAGTGGGTCCGGCCCGAGGACCTCAACGCGAACGGGACGCTGTTCGGCGGCAGCCTGCTGAAGTGGATCGATGAGGAAGCTGCCATCTATGCCATCCTCCAGCTCGGCAACGGCCGTGCCGTCACCAAGTACATTTCGGAAATCAACTTCGTCAGCTCGGCGGTGCAGGGCGACCTCATCGAGATGGGGCTGACCGCCACGCGCTTCGGCAGGACTTCGCTGACCATGCGCGCCGAGGTCCGCAACATGATCACCCGCCAAAGCATCCTCACCATCGAGGAAATCGTCTTCGTGAACCTCAACCCATCCGGCAAGCCGGAGCCGCACGGCTATACCGAGATCACCTACGACCGGGACAGGATCCCCACGCACCACCTCACGGAGACGTTGAGCCAGGACTGACGACGGCGGCGCGTCCGTTCCGCCGCCGGGCCGCCGTTGCAGCCGCCCGCCGCGGAGCCCTGCGCAGCTTTTGCCGCCCGTTCACCCACGCGCCTCCGACCGTTCTCCTGCCTGGACCAGAGTGGACAGCCGGGCTGTTTATCGAATCGATAGCCATAACAGCCGTGAATTCCGCATGCCCGGCGTTAGGCTTGCCGGACATGCTCCGATTCCAGTCCAGAAATGAGTCCAGATCGTGCGTAAATTGAAGACCCTGGTTGCCGCCGCCGTCACCGTCACGCTTCTTGCCGGATGCGGCGGTGGGGCCGCTACCCCCGCGGCGTCAGGGGAGTCCTCCCCAGCTCCGGAAGGCGGCTCGGGGGAGACCCTGGTTGTCTACACCAACTCCAACGGCGAGGGCCGTGGGGACTGGCTGACGGCCAAGGCCGCTGAAGCGGGCTTCAAAATCGAGATCGTCGGTGCCGGCGGCGCAGATGCCACCAACAAACTGATTGCCGAGAAAAACAACCCGATTGCCGACGTCGCGTTCGGGCTGAACAACATGTACTTCTCGCAGATCAAGGCCGCAGACGCCCTGGAGCCCTACGAGCCGGCCTGGGCCGGCGAAGTGGACAAGGGACTGGGTGACGGCGAGGCCTACTGGCCCTTGGTAAAGCAGGCAATCCTCCTTGGCTACAACTCGGACAAGATCTCGAAGGACAAGGCCCCGCAGGACTGGACCGACCTGTGGACCAAGGACGAGTTCAAGGACCGCTACGAGCGCGTGACAGGCCTGGGCACCGCCACCGCCCAGCTCGTTTTCGCGGGAATCCTCAGCCGCTACCGTGACGATTCGGGCGACCTTGGCATCTCCGACGAGGGCTGGAAGCAGGTGGAGCAGTACTTCCAGAACGGCAGCCCGGCGGTAGCAAAGACCGACCTCTTTGCCCGTATCGCGTCCGGCGAAGTGGACATGGGCCAGATGCCGTCCTCGATCATCGCCGAGCGCGAGAAATCCTTCAAGGTGAATGTCGAGACAGTGGTCCCCTCCGTGGGTGTCCCGCTCGCCGTGGAACAGATCGCTCTGGTGAAGGGCACCAAGAAGGAGGAGCAGGCCAGGAAATTCATCGACTGGTTCGGCAGCTCCGAGGTCCAGGGCGAGTTCGCAAAGCAGTTCAATTCCATGCCGGTCAACAAGGAAGCCGAAGCCCAGGCCAACCCCGAGGTGGTGGACTTCTTCGCTGACCTCAAGCAGCAGGACATCGACTGGGAGTTCGTGCAGGAGAACATGGGCGCCTGGGTGGAGAAGATCGAGCTCGAGTACATGACGTAACCGGTCCGCTGCCGGCCCCGTCAACCCGAACTTCGCTTCATCAGACAGGTTTGCCATGATCCGCTTGGACAACATCGAAGTTTCCTTTGGTGATTTCACCGCCATCCCCAACCTTGACCTGCACGTGCGTCCGGGGGAGTTTTTCACCCTCCTGGGGCCGTCCGGCTGCGGGAAAACGACGGCCCTGCGGACGTTGGCGGGCTTCATCCAGCCTTCCACCGGCACGGTGCACGTTGACGGCAAGGACGTTACCCGGCTTCCCAGCGACAAGAGGCAGGTGGGGATGGTGTTCCAAAACTACGCCCTCTTCCCCAGCATGAGCGTGTGGGAAAACATCGCCTTCGGCCTCCGGGTCCGGAAGGAGAAACCGGCGGACAGTGACCGCCTGGTCCGGGACATCGCGCGGCGGGTGGAGCTCAGCGATGAACAGTTGTCCAAGAATGTGGCAGAACTGTCCGGCGGCCAGCAGCAGAGGGTTGCCGTGGCACGGGCGCTCGTGCTGCGGCCCAAAATCCTCCTGCTGGACGAACCGCTGTCCAACCTGGATGCCAAACTGCGCCACCAGCTCCGGCAGCAGCTCAAGGACCTGCAGAGCGAGTTCGGCATCACCACTGTGTACGTCACCCACGACCAGGACGAGGCCCTGGCCATGAGCGACCGCGTGGCGGTGTTCAACAAGGGCGTGGTGGAACAGGTGGGGACGCCGCAGGAGATCTACGACCACTCTGCGTCCGAGTTTGTCTGCAACTTCATCGGCGACAGCTCCGCACTGACCCCGGAGTTCGTGGCGGAACTGAACCGGCTTGCGGGGGCAGGGCTCAGCACGGACGCCAAGTCCTACCTTCGGGTGGAAAAAGCGTCCCTGGCCCGCGGGGCTGAAGGAGGCGGCGCCGTCGGACTTTCCGGCACGGTGGTGTCCCGCACCTACCACGGACTGCACAGCCGCTATGTGGTGCGCAGCCACGGAGCGGACATCCGGTTGCTGGTGAAGGAGGACGGCGGCGCCCACCCGGAACGGGGCACGGAAACCACGGTCTACCTCCAGCCCGGGCACGTCCTGCAGTACCACCCGGTGACGGGGGCTGCCCTTCGGCAGCAGGACCCGGCAGCAGTCCTGCCATGAGCAGCACTGCGGTCCGCGGCATGGCCCGCTCCCCCTTCGTGCTGGTGGTTGGCGTGGTCCTGACCTGGTTCATTGCGGCGTTCCTGGTGTGGCCCAACATCAACGTCCTGATCGCCACGTTCTTCCCGGACGGCAGCTTCTCCGGGAGGGCGGCCGAAAAGCTCTTCACGTCGCAGCGGGCCATGAAGGCGCTCGGCAACAGTTTCCTGCTGGCGGTGGCCCTGTCCATCACGGTGAACCTGGTAGGCGTGTTCATTGTCCTGGTGACGCATTACTTCCGGATCCGCGGCTCCAGGATCCTGTTCCTCGGCTATGCATCCACCTTCATCTACGGCGGCATTGTCCTGGCCGCCGGGTACAAGTTCATTTACGGGGACAAGGGAATCGTCACCTCGCTGCTGGTGAAGGTGTTCCCCGGCATGGACCCCGGCTGGTTCTCGGGCTTCTTCGCGGTCCTGGTGGTGATGACGTTCGCCACCACCACCAACCACATGCTGTTCGTGGCCAACGCGCTGAAGGGCATTGACTACCAGACCATTGAAGCGGCCCGGAACCTGGGGGCATCAACCTGGACCATCCTGCGGCGGATCGTGCTGCCCATGCTCAAGCCCACCCTGTTCGCCGTCACCATCCTGTCCTTCCTCACCGGGCTGGGCGCCCTGAGCGCTCCTCAGGTGCTGGGCGGGCGTGACTTCCAAACCATCACCCCCATGATCCTGACCTTCACCAACAGCCCCACCTCCAGGGACCTGGCGGCGCTGCTGGCGGTGATCCTTGGGCTGGCCACGATCCTGATGCTCGCCGTGATGTCGCGGCTGGAAAAGGGCGGCACCTACTTCTCGGTGTCCAAGGTGTCCTCGGCCCTGCAGAAGCAGGACATCACCCATCCGGTGGCCAATGCGGCTGTCCATGCTGTTGCCTACCTGCTGTTTGCCGTCTACACGCTGCCGGTGGTGCTGATTGTCCTGTACTCGTTCGCCGACGGCGCTGCCATCCAGACCGGCCAGCTTTCGCTCGGCAGCCTGACGCTCGAGAACTACCAGCGGGTCCTCACCCAGCCGTCGGGGCTGCGGCCGTTCTTCGTCAGCGTGCTGTACAGCGCCCTGGCTGCCGTGATTGCCGTGGGCGGGCTGTTGTTTGTGGCCAGGCTGCTGCAGAAGTACAAAAACTGGGTGGCGTCGGTCTTCGAATACCTGCTCCACATCCCCTGGATCCTGCCGTCCGCACTGCTGGCCCTTGGCCTCATCATCAGCTACGACCACCCCAATCCCCTGGTGGGCGGGGCAGTGCTCACCGGCACCACCGTGATCCTGCTGATCGCTTTCGTGACGGTCAAAATCCCGTTCACGCTGCGCATGCTGAAAGCGTCCTTTGCTTCCGTGAATTCCTCCCTGGAGGAAGCGGCGGCCATCATGGGCGCAAAGACCCTGTATGTCTTCCGGCGGATCCTCCTGCCGCTGGTGCTCCCGGCTGCCGCCGCCATTACGGCGTTGAACTTCAACAGCCTGCTCGACGACTACGACACCGCGATCTTCCTGGCCCACCCCCTGGTCCAGCCGCTGGGCCTGGTCATCAAGGCGAACACGGACGGCGCGGAGGGTGTGGACGGCGTCGCCAACACCTTTGTGTATACCGTGCTCCTGATGATCATCACCGGGGTGACCATGTACCTGGTGTACGGCCGCTCCAGCCGGGGCGGGTCGCGGAAAAAGCGGCTGCCGGCCCTTCCGCCCGCATCTGCCGCCCCTGGCCCCGGGGTCCCCGGGGCCGTCGGGTCCGGGGCGGACGCGCCGCAGCCGGCCGCTACCGTCCGGTGATCACCCGGCAGAACCGCTGACGACGGCGGTGCGTCCGTTCCGCCGTCGGGCAACCCTGAGGAGGCCGTCACGCAGCGGCTGGGCACCGTCCGCAAAGGCGACGCGTCCCAGCGCGGCGGATGCCAGGCTCAGAGCCCGCGTGCGAAGCCACCGCTGGCGGTTGTAGGCATGCAGTGCCTGGCCTTCTGGCAGCGTGTTGAGGAGGCCAGCCAGTGTTACGGCATCCACCAACGACTCGCAGGCGCCACGCCCCAAGGTGGGCATCATGGCGTGTGCGGCATCGCCGATGAGCACGGCACGTCCACGGACGTAGGAGCCAAGATGCGGAACTGTCCAGAGCCGCTGGACCAGGCATGCTTCGGGCGTGGCTGCGGCCAGCGTGCGGCGGATGGCGGGCGCGTGGCTGGAATAGCGCTCCCGGGCGTATTCCAGGGCTGATGCTGCGTCAATTCCGTACGGGCCCATCGCGGACCGGTAGCTGGCCCACCAGAAGGACCCTCCCCGGGCGGCAGCCATGCCGAACAGGTCGCCGCGGCCCCAGTATTCGCCCACCTCGTCGTGGCTGACCGGAGCAGGCAGGGTCCCGCGGAGGGCAAGGTACGGGGTGAGGCGGGCCTCCTTTCCGGCGCCCCAGACCTCCCGCCGGACTGCGCTGTGCACGCCGTCGGCCCCGACCACTAGGCTGCCGTCGTCGGGAAGTGACCTGACGGTGCTGGTGATCCGGCGGACGGTTCCCGGGACGGCACCGTCCAGCAACCGCAGCAGGTCAGCCCGGGAAATGCCGAACATCTCCCCCGCGTTGACGGTGATCCAGGGCTCTCCCTGGGCGTCACGGACCGATCCGCTGCCGAGCACCGGGCTGACCGCCCGCGCCTCTTCAAGGATTCCCAGACGCGCAAGGGCACGTTGGGCGTTGGGCCACATCCCCAGCGTGTTGCCCACGGCCGGCAGCCCGGGCCGTTTCTCGTACACCGTCACCTGGAACCGGCTGTGGTCCAGGCCCGCGGCCAGCGCCAGGCCGGCAATGCCGCCGCCAACAATCGCAATTGTCTCCATGCTGGCGACTTTACTACTTTTGTAGTATTTGCGAAACGGTCAATTAGACTGGGCGCATGCCTGACCGCCGCACGGAACTGATGGACGCCGCCCTCCGGGTGGTGGCGGACAAAGGCATGAAGGGCCTCACGCACCGGGCCGTTGACGCGGCGGCGCAGCTCGCGGAAGGCACAACGTCCAACTACTACCGGACCCGCGCGGCGCTGGTGGAGGCCGCGCTGGGCCGCATGGAGCAGCTCGACGGCCAACTGCTCCAGGACCTCGCCCCGTCGGGCCCGCCGGGAACCATTGCGGAACTGGCAGACCAGCTGGCCGGGCTGGTGCTGTCACTCACCGGGAAGCATGCGGCCCTCACCCGCGCCCGCCTTGCCCTGTCCCTGGACCAGCCGGACGCGGTTAAGGCAGGGCACTTCCGGCTGGTGGGCGGCATGGAAAATACCCTCGCGGCGCTTGGGGTAACCGATGCGGCCGCCCGGGCCCGGGACGTGGCCGACTACGGCGACGGCGTGATGCTCCACCTGCTCACGGTCCGGCGGGACGGGCAGCCTGATGCTGCAGCCATCGCCGCAGCAGTCCGGCGGCTGCTTGCGCCCTGAGCGCGCCTTCCGCTGCCGTGCACGACGCCGGCCTGCCGCCTGAGGCGGCGCCAGCCCCGCCGTCGTACCTCCACACGAGTACCTCCGCGCGCGTACTTCTAAGGCGTGCCCGGCCAGCCCGTGTAGGCCTCGGCGAGGTAGGCCATGCCGTGCCTGGACGACACCACTGAATTGAGTTCCCCTAGCTGGCGGGCGCGGGAGAAGTCATCCGCATCGGCAGGGGTGTGCAGCATGGTGGTCATCCAGTAGGAGAACTGCTGGGCCTTCCACACCCGCTCCAGGGCACGTTTGCTGTACGTCTCCAGCAGGTGCTCCGAGCCGGAGTTGTAGTGGCTGTCCAGCCCTTCGAAGAGCATCTTGACGTCGTGGATGGCCAGGTTCAGGCCCTTGGCGCCGGTGGGCGGGACCGTGTGGGCGGCATCTCCCGCGAGGAACAGGTTCCCGTAGCGCATGGGCGTGTGGACGAAGCTCCTGAAGGGCAGGACCATCTTGTCGATGACGGGGCCTTCCTTGAGCACGAAGCCGTTGCCGTTGACCCGGCTGCGGAACTCGGCCCAAATCCGTTCGTCATCCCACTCGGCCACGTTCTCCTTGGGGTCGCACTGGAAGTACATCCGCTGGACTGTCTCGGTGCGCTGGCTGATCAGGGCGAAGCCGTTGGCGGAATTGGCATAGATGAGCTCGTCGGCGCTGCGGGGGGCTTCGGCCAGGATGCCGAACCAGGCGAAGGGGTACTCATGGAAGTACCACTTGCGGTGCGCCTCCGGGATCTGGAACCGGCAGTGGCTGCGGGACCCGTCCGCCCCCACCAGGAAGTCGGCCCGGACTTCGTACTCCACGCCCTCGGAGTCCGTGAACCAGACTTTCGGCTTGCCCTCAAGGTCATGCACCGTGGTGTCCGTGACGCTGTAGCGGACGTCGCCGCCGTCGGCTTTCCTGCGGGCGGCGAGGTCCAGGAAAACGTCAGTCTGCGGGTACAGCCACACGGATTCCCCCACCAGATCCTTGAAGTCCACCCGGTGGCTTTCGCCGTTGAAGCGCAGTTCAATGCCGTCGTGCCGGTCGCCGTCGCGCAGGACCCGGTCCGAGACGCCGCTTTCCACCAGCAGGTTGACGGTGCCGTGC
This sequence comes from Pseudarthrobacter oxydans, assembly GCF_034258515.1. Classification (NCBI taxonomy): domain Bacteria; kingdom Bacillati; phylum Actinomycetota; class Actinomycetes; order Micrococcales; family Micrococcaceae; genus Pseudarthrobacter; species Pseudarthrobacter oxydans. The sequence continues at coordinate 4,324,689 of NZ_CP139438.1, forward strand.
TCCAGGATGCCGGCGCGGACGGTCTCGGAGATCTCCTTGTGGCTGCGGACTTCAATGACGGTGGAGTCGATCCCGGCCTTGGCCAGCAGGTGGGACAGCATCAGGCCGGCCGGGCCTGCGCCCATGATGGCCACCTGGGTGGTGATGATTGTTCGTGCCATGGCATTCTCGCTTCGTTGCGGGGCCGGCTGCCGGCCGATGGGTGCTTCTGCCTCCAGTGTGCGCGCCGGCCGGCGCACCGTGATATTCCAATTCCGTTGAACGGAAGGCAGATCTTTCCGGTTACGGTTCCGCAAGCCTCCGCGCAATACCCCGTGCGGCTGTCTGCAGGGCGGGCACCAGGGCTTGCAGACGCATCTCCTGCAAGGGAACCACGACGCCGAGCGAGGCCACCGCGCGCTGGCGCAGGTCCAGTACGGGGACGGCGATGCCCCAGGTATCCGGATCCACAACGCCCTTCAGCTGCGCATAGCCCTGGTGGAACGTTTCGCTGAGCAGCACCCGGACAGCGTCCGTGCCGATCTTCCCGTCGGGGTCCCCAAACTGCTCGAGGTACCGGCTTTGGAGCAGTTTGTCCTGGTGCGCCATCAGCGCCAGGCCCGCGGACGAGGTATGCACGGGCATCCGGCCGGCCACCCGGGCCCGGTTGGCCACAGAGCCGCGGCGGGACAGGCGCTCGACGAAGAGGGCTTCCCAGCCGTCCAGCACCGCCAGGTTCACGTTTTGGTTAAGGACCTGCTGGATGTCCTCCATGAACGGCATGGCCGCTTGGCGCAGGGCAAGGGTTGGGGCGGTGCGGTTGACGAGTTCCCAGAGCCGGAGCCCGGGGCGCACCATGCCTCCAGGAGCGGCCTCCAGCAGACCGTGGCCGGCGAGCTGCCGGACCAGCCGGTGGGTGGTGGTGAGCGGCAAACCCGCGCGTTCAGCGAGTTCCGCCAGCTGCAAAGCGCTGACGTCCTCCGGAAAGGCAGAGATCAGCCGGACGATCCAGTCAACCACCGAGTCACCCGAGGCAGAATTGGCCATCGCACACCCGCGCTTCCGTTGAATGGATGGTTCAAGCCTACCCATGCAGAATCTCAGGCGGGCGGCGCACCCTTGGCAGGCGCCGTCGTCGTCCGTTTCCGGAAGCGGCGCCCGGCTCCGGGGGCAAGCACCACGGCAATGCCGACGACGGCTCCGATGACCGTCTCGATGATGCGGTCGCGGAGGAGGATCCCGGGCGAGGACGGGACCACCAGGAGGGTGGACACCAATGCCAGCGGCGTGACGAATACCTGGGCCAGCAGGTACTGGCGGATGATGAACATTTCAGCCCCGAACTGGCACAGCGCCATGACCAGCACGGTCTGCCACGGCTGAAGCCCCAGCACCAGGATCCCCGCCATCACCACCAGCCCCAGCACGGTGCCGATGATCCTCTGCACGCCGCGGCGGACACGGTGCCGCGTGGTGTGGCCCACCAGCGGAACGACGGCCGCCACCATGGCCCAGTAGTTATGGCCGAACCCGAGGCTGTTGCCGGCCCAGGTGGCCAGCGCACCGGCCAGCCCGGCAGCCACCAGGTAACCGATGCCCTCAAGCCAGGCGGCGCGCTTTTCTTCCGGGGTGCGGCGGATGGGCCGCGGCCGGACCCATGCCGTGCGGTGGCTGGGCAGCACCCGTGAGGAGAAGCCCACCAGCAGGGAAAAGGCCGTGGTGGCGGCAGCAACCAGCATGCCCTCCCACAGCGGCGGCTGGTTGGGGATCGAGGCGATGGCAGCGAAGGCGAAGATGTGGAAGAGGGACCCCGCAGGCCGCAGCCGAAACCAGGAAATGGCCACCGAACAGCCGCCTGCCACCAGCGTGGTGGCCAGGACCAGGAGCCAGGTGGCACCGGCGTCATCCAGTCCCCAGGCCGCACCCGCGCGGGCGGCGAGCGCTGCGAGGAGGATAACCAGCAGCATGAGCGACCCCGCCCGCAGCTGCAGGGCAAAACGGGTGCCGTGGGGTTCGCCGCGGCCGTAAATCCCGGTGAAGGCACCGAAGGACGCGAAGATGGCCAAATCCAGCCGGCCCAGCAGCACCAGGGAGAAGAGCGGAACGAAGACGCCCACCGCGCACCTCAGGGCCGGGTGGTGGTCCTTGTTGCCGGGAGCGATGCTGAACATTTCAGCGAGCAGCTTCACGTGGAATAGCGCCTTTCCTGCGGGACAGGGTGCCTGGGAGGCCCGGTTTCCGGTTTGACGGGGCGGCTGCGCTGACGTTCCTCCAGAATCCTACGCCCGGCGCGCGTCGCGAGATCGGAACAGCCGGGCAACACCCGCGAAACAGCGCCGCGCAATCCTTGGACCATGAAGCCCAGCGCAAGGACCACTCCCGAGGCTGAACTGAGCTGCGAGGTCTGCGGCCTGATGCCGGAACCCACCCGGACGCGCCTGACCTTGGCCAACGTGGCCGTGATGCTTCCGATCGAACTCCTGGTCCACGCCCTGGTGGTGGGCACCGAGCTCCCCTACCTGGCCAAGGTCCTCGTGTTGACCGTCACCGCCACCGTCCTGGTCATCTGGGTGGCGGAACCCTCCGCGGCGCGGGTGCTCCGCGGCTGGCTGCATGCTCCGGCCCTGCGGCAGCGGCGGCGGCTGGCTGTGGCGCCGGCGTTGTGGCGGGCCCGCACCGTCCTGCGGGACGAGCCGGGATCGCTGCAGAAGGTGACCAAGGCCCTGGCCCGCCTGGACACGAACATCCTGAGCATCCACGTGCACCCCGTGGCCGGCGGCGTGCTGGACGAGTTTGTCCTGTCGACGCCCGGTGATGTGGACGAACACCAGCTGCTCGAGGCGCTGCAGCAGGCCGGCGGCACCCGGTCCCGCGCCTGGCCCACCACAGCCCTGGCCATGGCGGACGGCCAGACGAAGGCGCTCAGCCTCGCGGCGCGGATCGCCGACGCGCCGGATGAACTGCCGCTTGCCGTGGCCGAACTGCTGCGGGCACGGATTCTTTCCCCGGCCGAGGCGCGCCTGGAAAGGCACGACGCCGGAACGCGGCTCAAGATTCCTACGGCCTGGCACGGCCCCATCACCTTTGTGCGTCCCGGGGAGCCGTTCACCCCGGCGGAATCGGCCCGCGCCCACCGCCTGGCCGAGCTGGCCGAAATCCTGGCCCACCGTCCGGCCCCGGGCCTCCCCAACTAGGTAGCGCTAAGTGTCGTTATGACCCTCCAAAACGACACTTAGCGCTACTCAGTTGGGGTTCGCGGCAGTCACAAAGCGGTTTTTCGAGCTGCAACGGTCCCGCACGGAAAAAAGCCTTGACAGTGGTCCCGGTCACTTCTACCTTTGATTTTGGGATCCCAAATTGGGATCCCAAAAATAGCAAAGAGCAGGTATGCGCTCCGGATCGCCCACCCTCTCGTTTGCCCTCCACCCGCAGGCCGGGCCCCTCGAGTGCCGGCCGCGCCCGCCCGTTCGTTCCTCCCCTATCCGCAAACTTCCCCGTGAAGGAGAAGCCGTGTCTTTCCCGAATACTGAAACAGCCGCCGCTGACGGCAGCCTGGATTCCGCCACCGCAGGTGAACCACAGAAGGACGGGGTGCAACGACGCACCGCTGTCCGCTGGAAGCTCTTCCTGCTGCTGCTGGTCCTGGTCGCAGTCAACTACATCGACCGCGGTTCCATTTCCGTTGCGCTCCCGATCATCCAGAAAGAATTCAACCTTGCCCCGGAACTCGTGGGCCTCCTGCTTTCCGCCTTCTTCTGGACATACGCCCTGATGCAGATTCCCGTTGGCTGGCTCATCGACAAATTCGGACCCCGCAAGGTCATGACGGCGTCCTGCGTCGGCTGGGGTGCGGCCACTGCTGCCTCCGGCATGGCCGGCGGTTTCCTCAGCATGTTCATTGCCCGCATGGGCATCGGGGTCACCGAGGCCGGGGTCATGCCTGCCGGCGGCAAACTGAACGCCATCTGGATGCACAAATCCGAGCGTGGCCGCGGCGCAACCATCCTGGACGCGGGTGCACCCCTGGGCGCCGGCCTTGGCGGCATCATCATCGCGGGGCTGATCGCGTCAACGGGCAGCTGGCGCATGGCCTTCGTCATCGCCGGTGCTGCAACTGTCCTCATGGGCCTCGCCGTCTGGTGGTACGTCCGCGACAACCCCCGTGACCACCGCGGCGTCAACGAGGCAGAAGCGGCGTACATCGAGGCTTCCCACGCAGCAGAGGACGCCGAGGCAAAGCTCGACGGCAGCCAGGGCAAGCGCGCCCTGCTCCCCTACCTGCGGTTCCGTTCCTTCTGGGCCATGTGCTTCGGCTGGCTGGGCTTCAACGGCGTGTTCTACGGCCTGCTGACCTGGGGACCGCTCTACCTCGCCCAGGCCAAGGGGTTTGACCTCAAGACCATCGGCTGGTCCACTTTCGTGATCTTCGGAGCAGGGTTCGTGGGCGAAATCATTGGCGGCACCATCGCCGACAAGTGGCGTGCCTCCGGCGCCTCAGCCAACCGTGTGATGCGCACCCTGCTGGGCATCTCCAGCGCCGTGGTTATCGGCGGCCTCATCGGTGTCACGGTGGTCCCGGATTCCACAACCGCTGTAGTGCTGTTGTCGATGGTGATGTTCTTCCTGCGGTGGGTGGGCCTCTTCTGGAGCATCCCGTCCATCCTGGGCGGGCGTACCAATGCCGGCGTGCTGGGCGGTGCCATGAACTTCAGCGGCAACATCTCCGGCTTCGTCACTCCCATCGCCGTAGGCCTGATCGTCGGGGCCACCGGTTCCTACACCTGGGCACTGCTCTACTTCGTAGGCTCCGCGATCGTGATGGGCGCCTCCGTCCTGACCCTGAACTACAACAAGCGGCTTCCTGTCTAAGCTAGCCATCCAAGGCAACATTCCATCCACGCCCCCGCTGCCGGGAGCAAACGCCACACGAAGAATCCGAATGGAGCACCATGCTTACCGCAGAAGATACCCAGGACAAGGAACGCCCGCTGCGCGAGGCCGTCCGGGATACCCTCCGCACCCGGATTTTCGAAGGACACTACGCTCCCGGCACGCGGCTGGTGGAACGGGACCTGGCGGCGGAATTCGCCGTCTCCAGGCTGCCCGTGCGGGAAGCACTCCGCATGCTCCGCCAGGAGGGCCTCATCAGCGACCGCGGTGCACGGGGCGCAGAAGTCAGCACCCTGAGCCCCAAGGACGTAGAGGACCTCTTTGACGTCCGGCAGTCCCTTGAAGTGCTGGCATGCCGGCTTGCCGCCGTGCGGGCAACCCAGGAGGACCTGGCATATTTGAAGGGCCTGCTCGACGACGCCGAGGGTTTCCTCGCGAAGGGCGCCGTCCGCGAAGCCCACCGTGCCAACAGCGAATTCCACGACGCCATCACCCGCATTGCGGACAACAACTTCCTCAAGTCAGCGCTTGAACCGCTCCAGGGGCGCATGCACTGGCTGTTCCGGCACGTCAGCGACCTGCCCGAACTCATCCAGGAACACCGCGCCCTGTATGCCGCGATCGCCAGCGGAGACCCGGACACGGCCGCGGCCCAGTCCGCCTCACACATCGGCAAGTACCGCGAGCAGTTCCCGGAGGACTTCCAGAAAACAGAACCCCAACTTCACCGGAAGAAAAAATGAGACTCCTCGTCATCAACCCCAACATCAGCGACGATGTCACTGCCCTGATCGAATCCGAAGCCGTGCGGTCTGCTGCACCGGGCACCGAACTGGTGGTCCGTACCGCCGGCCATGGCGTGGAATACATCGAGACCCGCTTCGAATCCCTCATCGCCGCCGGCGCTGTCGCCGAAATCATCGCCGAACATACCCGGGCCGGCGCCGATCCCGTGGACGGAGTGGTGGTGGCTGCGTTCGGCGATCCCGGCATGCCTGCCCTCAAGGAACTGGCCAACGTGCCGGTGATCGGCATCACCGAAGCCGCGCTCTGCGCCGCCGCCCTGCAGGGACACCGGTTTTCCATCATTGCCATCTCGGACCGGATCAAGCCCTGGTACCGCGACTGCGTGGAACGGTTCGGCCTCCTCGGAAGGCTCGCTTCCATCCGATCCATCAACGAAACACTCAACAGCATCGGCTCAGTCCAACAGGACTTCAAGGAGACCCTCCTGGCACTGAGCCGGCAGGCCGTCGCGGAGGACGGAGCCGACGTCGTTATCCTGGCCGGGGCTCCCCTCGCAGGACTGGCCCGGGAACTCGAGGGGGAGATTCCCGTGCCTGTTGTTGACGGCATTTCCGCCGGAATCCGGATGGCGGAGGCCGTGGTGGGGCTCCAGTCCGGTCCGCACCGCGCAGGCGCCTTCGCCCCGCCACCGCCAAAGGACCGCAGGGGGCTCAGTGAAAACCTCGACGCCGCCCTCTCCGCAGCCCGGAACAGCGCCGCTCCGGCGGTACCAGCCACTTAGACCGCTTTCATCAGAAGAAGGACACCGATGTCCCCCCAGCCAGACCTTGTCATTGCCAACGCCACCGTCGTCAACAGTTTCGGACGCCGGATCGCCCATATCGTTGTCCGGGACGGTGTGATCACGCAACTCCTCGACGCCACTGAACCCGCGCCCCGGGCCGTGCGGACCATCGACGCCACCGGGATGCTGGTCATCCCCGGCGGCGTGGACGGACACTGCCACGTGGCCCAGGTGACCGGGCGCTTCCGCACCCTGGACGACTACCGCACCACGTCCACCGCGGCCCTCTGGGGCGGCACCACCACCATCATCGACTTCGGCATTCCCCGGGACGCCCAGGAAACGCCGCTCGCAGCCGTGCTTCACAAGAAGGAGCTGGCCACCGAGTCCCGGTGCGACGTCGCCCTCCACGGCGCTGTCATCAGCTGGGACGAAACCGTGCCGTGGCAGCTCGAACAGCTCGCCGCGGAGGGTGTGCGCTCCGTGAAGATGTACACCACGAACCGCGGCACCACCATGGCGGACGGGGACACTATCCTCAAGGTCATGCGTGAGATGGTCCGGTTGGACGGACTCACGTATATCCATGCCGAACATGATCCGATCATCAGCGACTGCACGGAACAACACGCACAGGACGGCAGGATCGGCATAGGGCACCTGCACCGGACCCGGCCCGGACTTGCCGAGGAAGTGTCTGTCAAGGAAACGCTCGCCATGGCGGAATACACCTCCGCTCCCGTGTACTTTGTCCACCAGTCAACGCCGGGGGCGGTGGACCTGGTAACCGAAGCACGCGCACGCGGACTGGCGGCCTTCTCCGAGACCTGCCCCCACTACGTCACCCTCGATGACTCCGTATACGCCTCAAGGTTTCCGGAGTGGTACGCGTGTTGCCCGCCCATGCGCGATGCCGAAACAGTGGCCGCGCTGAAGGAGCGGCTGACCTCAGGGGCGATCCACGCCATGTCCTCGGACCACTCCTGCTACGACCTGTCCCAGAAACGCGAGCGCACCGACGACGTCCGGGCCATGCCGCACGGCCTGCCGGGCGTGGAGACGCGCATGCCTGTCACCTTCACCGCCATGACCTCCGCCGGCGCCAGCGTGGAGGACTTCGTGGAGGTATTTTCCGCCGGTCCTGCCCGGATTAACGCCGTTCCCGGCAAGGGCCGCATCGAGGAAGGGTTTGACGCCGACCTGGTGGTTTTCGACCCGGCCGAGGAGCGTTCCGTCGACGGCGGCGCCCTGCACATGGGGACGGACTTCTCCCCCTTCCACGGGATGGCACTGACCGGCTGGCCCGCCGTCGTTGTGTCCCACGGCCGCGTGGTGCTGGATTCCGATGGATTCCATGATCCCGGCGCTGCCGGACGCTTCGTCGCCCGCAACGGCTTCCGCCACCACCAGCCCGCCATCCCCGCCGGCGTTGCCGCCGCAGCCCTCTAGGAGCCCCCCATGCCTTCAACCACGCGCCCGCACAGGATCGGCATGATCGTGCCGTCCTCCAACACCTGCCTGGAACCGCAGACCTACCGTATCCTCGGTGACCGGACTGACGTCACCGTCCATTTCACGCGCATCCCCGTCACCAGGATCGCACTGGACGACTCCTCGGACCGGCAGTTTGATCCCGCCGTGATGCGGGAGGCTGCCAGGCTGCTGGCGACGGCGGACGTGGACGTTATCGCCTGGAACGGCACCTCCGGCTCCTGGCTGGGCTCGGCCCACGACCAGGAACTCGTGCACGAAATCACCGACGCCACCGGCATCCCTGCCACCACGTCCACCCTGGCCTACCTCGAGGCCTTCCGGAGCTTCGGTACGGAACGGATAGCGCTGTTCACGCCCTATACGGAGGACGTGAACCACCAGGTGATCGCCTCCTACGAGCGGGAAGGCATCAAGACGGTGGACCACCGCGCCCTGGGCCTGAGCGACAATGAGTCCTTCGCCCGGGTAACCGATGACGAAATGCGGCCCGGTTCCCTGGAACTCGCTTCGACCGTGCCGGACGCCCTTGTCTACCTGTGCACCAACCTCTACGGTGCCAACATCACGGCCGGGATCGAGGAAGGCACCGGCGTGCCCGTGCTGGATTCCGTGGCAGTGACCCTCTGGCACGCCCTCAGGCTCGCCGGCGCACCGCTGCTTGACCCGCGGTGGGGGAAACTCCTGGCCTAGCGACGGCTACATCCGGACGGTCAAAGCCGACGGGTCCATGGTCATCAGGACGTGCTTGCCCTGGCCTTCGTGGTCGCCGTCCAGCTGGTAGTCGTCGTTGTGCTCCAGGGTGATCTCAACGGTCTTGCCCTGGTAGTACTCCACCGCGGTGTCCTTGCCCCGGCCCTTGCCGATCATCCCCGCAACCACGGACAGCCAGCCCAGCTTTCCGTGGTGCGGGGCCAGCACGGCAACGTCCAGCAGGCCATCGTCCATCTTGGCCTCCGGGAAGATCTCCAGGCCGCCCTGGACCTTGCCGCAGTTGCCCACCATGACGCTGCGGACCCCGCGGTGCACGGCAGTCTTGCCGTCAATCACGATGGTGGCCTTCACCGGTTTGCCCGGGAGGTTGCGGATGCCGGCGTCCACGTAGGCCAGCCAGCCCACCTTGTCCTTCAGGTCCTCGTTGGTGTCGGCCATGATGGTGGCGTCGTATCCCACCCCGGCCATGACCAGGAACAGCTGCTCCTTGTCGGGATCGCTCCGGCGGGCGCGGACGACGTCGATCTTCCGCTCGGTTCCGATCAGGGCACCGGCCATGGCGCCGTCGTAGTCCGTGACATCCATTCCCAGGTTGCGGGCCAGGAGGTTCCCCGTGCCGAGCGGGAGCAGGCCCATCGGGACGTCGCCCCCGGAGAGGACCTCGGCGACGCACCGGACGGTTCCGTCGCCGCCTGCCGCGATGACAATGTCCGCGCCCTGGGCAAGTGCGTCCTTGGCCTGCCCGACGCCGGGATCCTCCTTGGTGGTTTCGAACCACAGCGGCTCGCCCCAGCCGTTTTCCACACAGTGCTTGGCCACCAGGCCGCGCACGTCGATGTCCACGGGCTTGGCTGGATTGACGATGATTGCAGCGCGCTGGAGTGAAGTGGAGCTGTTGGCAGTCATGGCGTCCTTTGGTGGCGAATGGAAAGGCTACTTCTGAAAGAAGACTAGCCTGCCCCGCGAGGGGTTCGAAGCGGGCAGGCAGCAGGCAGGAAGCTACAGCGCCTTGACCGCCCCGAGCACCTGCGCCAGTGAATCCTTTGCGTCGCCGAACAGCAGGGAGGTCTGGGGCTCGTAGAGGAGGTCATTCTCGATCCCGGCGAAACCCGGCCGCATGGACCGCTTGAGGAAGATCACCTGCCGGGCGTCGGCCACTTCCAGGATGGGCATGCCGTAGATGGGCGAGCCCTGGGACGTCTTGGCCGCGGGGTTCACGACGTCGTTCGCTCCCACCACCAGGGCAACATCCGCGGTTTTGAACTGCGGGTTGATCTCGCCCATTTCCTTCAGCGACTCGTACGGCACGTTCGCCTCGGCCAGGAGCACGTTCATGTGACCGGGCATCCGGCCTGCCACGGGATGGATGGCGAAGTCCACCTCGATGCCCCGCCCTTCAAGGGCCAGCGCCAGTTCGGCGGCCGTGTGCTGGCCCTGCGCCACCGCCAGGCCATAGCCCGGAACAATGATCACCCGCTGCGCGTAGCCCAGGAGCACCGCCACGTCCTCCGCGCTGGAGGACCGCACCGGACGCTCGCTCACGGCGGTGGATCCCGCCGTCGAACCTCCCCGGAAGGCACCGAACAGGATGCCGGCCACGCTCCGTCCCATGGCAGCCGCCATGGCCCGGGTAAGGATGGTGCCGGAGGCGCCCACCAGCGTGCCGGCCACCACCAGGAGCACGTTCCCCAGCACCACGCCGGACGCCGCCACGGCCAGGCCCGTAAAGGCGTTCAGCAGCGAGATGACGATCGGGACGTCGGCCCCGCCCACGGGCAGCACCAGCAGGATGCCCGCCGCCAGGCCGAGGACCAGCAGCAGCGCCGCGAGCGGGAGGGAACCGCTGAAAACGACGGCGGCCGCGGCCGCGACGGCGGCGAGCAGCACCGCGGCCATCACCACGGGGAGGCCCGGGAACAGCACCGGCCTCGTTGTCATGAGTTCCTGCAGCTTCGCGAACGTGACCCCCGAGCCCGCGAAGGACACGGCGCCCACCAGGAGCGTGAAGACAATCGCCAGCCGCATCCAGGGGTCGCCGGCATGGCTGAGTTCCAGGAGCGCCACCAGCGCCGCCGCGCCGCCGCCCACGCCGTTGAAAAGCGCTACGAGCTGCGGCATCTGCGTCATTTTGACCCGGCGCGCCACAGGGGCCGCCACCGCTGAGCCCACGGCTATGGCCGCAAGGATCCAGGGGATGTTCTCCAGCCTGGCGGACAGGAACACCGTGACGACGGCGATCAGGGCGCCGGCAGCACCCACCAGGTTGCCGCGGCGGGCCGTCCGCGGGGAGCTGAGCCCGCGCAGCGCCAGGATGAAGAAGACGGCGGCAATGAGGTACAGGAGCGAGGTCCACACGGGATCGAGGATGCTCATCTGCCGTCCACCTTCCCCGCCGCCCCTTTTATGCCCGCCGGTTTCTTTGCGTGGAACATGTGCAGCATCCGGTCGGTCACCACGAAACCGCCCACCAGGTTGGCGGTGGCAAGGACGACGGCGAGGAGGGCCACCGCGAGCACCCACGGGTCCGCTGCCTGGCCGGCCACAATGATGGCGCCCACCAGGATGATCCCGTGGATGGCGTTGGCGCCGGACATCAGGGGCGTGTGCAGGGTGCTGGAGACCTTCGAAACCACCTCGAAGCCGACGAACACCGCCAGCACCGTGATGGTCAGCAGGCTGATCCCGTCCATCAGAGCACCCCTTCCCGCCGGCTGCCGGCCCGCTCCGCCAGGAGTTGCGCCGTCGGCTGGTGCTGCACTTCCCCGTCATGGGTCAGGCAGGCGCCCGCCAGCACTTCGTCCTTGAAGTCGTGGACCAGGGCGCCGTCCCGGACCATGAGCGCAATCAGGTTGGCAACGTTCTTCGCGTAGAGGCGGGAAGCATCCGAAGCCATGGCCGAGGGGGCATCCTTCAGGCCCACCAGCGTGACGAAGCCGGAGCCGTCCGCCGTGGGCACCGGGATGTCCTGGCCGGGTACCACGCCTTCGACGTTGCCGCCGGACTCTGCGGCGAGGTCGACGACGACGGATCCGGCCCGCATGCCCTGCACCATTTCGGTGGTGACCAGGAGCGGGGCACGCCTGCCCGGGACGGCCGCCGTCGTAATCAGCACGTCCGCCTGGGCCACATGCGGGGCGAGCAGCTGGCGCTGCCGGGTGCCGGCGTCGGAACTGAGCTGGCGGGCGTAACCCCCGGCAGCCTCGCCTGCTTCCAGGTCCAGCCGGACGAAGGTGCCGCCCATGGATGCCACCTCGTCCGCGGAGGCCGGGCGGATGTCGTTGGCGAAGACGCGCGCACCCAGGCGTTTTGCGGTGCCGATGGCCTGGAGGCCCGCCACGCCGGCGCCGAGCACCAGGACACGGGCGGGCGGAACGGTCCCGGCGGCGGTCATGTATAGCGGAAAAAACCTGGGCAGCCGGATGGCCGCTTCCAGGACGCACCGATAGCCGGCCACCAGGGCCTGGGAGCTGAGGGCGTCCATGGACTGGGCCCGGGAGATGCGGGGCACCAGTTCCAGGGCAAAGGCGGTCACCCCGGCCTCGGCGAGCGCTTCAACCGTTGGGAGTTCGGACGACGGCGATGCGAGCCCCACCGTAACGGCTCCCCTTTTCAGGGAGCGGGCGGTTTCCGGGTCCAGGGGCCGGACGTGGGCCAGGACATCCAGTTGGGCCAGGTCGAGTTCACGGACGAGGTGCACACCGGCCTGGGTGTATGCCAGGTCCGGATACCCTGCCGCCGCACCGGCATCTTCCTCCAGGAGTACCTCGACGCCGAGCGCCGCCAGTTGCTTCACCGTTTCCGGTGTGGCCGCCACACGCCGTTCACCCTCCCGGCGTTCCCGCGGTATGCCCAGTTTCACCCGCCAACTCCCCTCGCTGCAGTAGCTCGCGGCAGGGCCTCACGGGTGGCGCCCGACCGGCTGACCGGCGGGAACGTCGCGGAGCGGCTCTGCTGCACGTAGTTGGCTAGAGTCTATGGCTCAAGCCGCGGCGGCGGGAGTGGCCTGCCGGGCGTTGCGGTAACGATTCGCCTGTCAGGCCGCCCAGGGCCTGGGTGCGGGGACTCGTGCGCCGTGCCGGGCCCGCCAAAGTCGAGGGCAATCCGCCGAGCCGTCTCCATGAGTCGGGGGACGACGGTCTTTTCGACTTCGGCGGCGGAGGCCCGGTGGGTCTGCAGCGACACGTTGGCTGCGGCAACAATGTCGTTGCCGCGCCAGACAGGTACGGCCACGCCCCGCAGGCCCTCCTCCAGCTCCTCGGACACCATGGACCAGCCCCTGTCCCGGGCTGCCTCAACTTCGGCACGGAGGTGCTCCACGCTGGCGACCGAACGGTGGGTATAGCGGTGCAGCTGGACCGCTTCGAGGTACCGCTGGAACTCAGGCTCCGGCAGTCCGCCAAGGAGGACCCTGCCCATGGAGGTTGCCCAGGCCGGGAACCGGGTGCCCACGGTGATGGTGACGCTCAGCAGCCGAGGCGACGGCACGCAGGCAACGTAGACGACGTCGGCACCCTCCAGGATGCACAAAGCCGTTGTTTCGTTCAGGTCGGCGGCCAGATTCTTGAGGTGGGGCTCAGCCACACCGGGGAGCGTCAGGCCGGCCAGGTAGGACCTGCCCACATCCAGCGAGCGGGCGGTCAGCTCATAGGCGGGACCGTCGGCGCGGAGGTACCCGAGGTCAGTCAGGGTCATGAGGAAGCGCCGCGCGGAGGCCCGTGTCATGTCGGTGCGGGCAGCAACCTGGGAGACGGTGAGCCGCGGATGGTCCGGCGTGAAGGCGAGCAGGACGTCAAAGGCCTTCTCAACCGACTTCACAAAGTAGGTGGCCTGCTCTTCCATGACCTGTGCCGTTCCTCCCTGGCCGCCCTGGCTCGCCCCTGTGGGCCGGTGGCCCGGGCCAGGCCTGTTAGATCATATCCTTCAGTGGGCGTCCCTTAGCTGCTCCAGCGTTTCCGCAAGCAGGGAATTGGCCCGCCCGCCAAGGCCCAGGAGGGGAACCATCGCGACGGCCTGCTCACGCAGGTGGTCCCAGCCGTCCACCACCCGTGCGCCGAGTTCACGGGCGCGGGCAATAGTTCCCGTGACGTGGCCGGCGTAGACGAAGTCGTAGACCAGGGCATCGGCAGCGAGCGGTCCCTCGCCCCATACGGGCCGGTCGGACCTGCCTTTACCGATGGGCGTGGCGTTGACAATGAGGGAGGCTTCCGCGGCCAGGCCCGGCGCCTGCTCCCAGCCGACGCTGCGGGCATCCATCCCGAACTCCCCGGCAAGGCTGGACAGTTCCTCCGTGGCACGGGGATCCCGGTCGGTAATGGTCACCGTGCCGGCCTGCCCCCGGAGTGCGATCAAAGCCGCCCTGGCCGCTCCTCCGGCCCCCAACAGGAGGGCATGCCGCTGGGGCCCGCTGCCCAGAAGAGCCCGCACCGCCGTGACGTCGGTGTTGTGGCCGAACAGCGCAGTCCCCTTCCGCAGCAGCATGTTGCAGGCACCGCTTAGTCGGACTTCTTCCGTGGCCTCGTCGGCGGCTTCAGCTGCCCAGTGCTTGTGGGGCATGGTCACGTTCGCGGCGATGATGTCCGGTTCCCGCAGACGGTTCCGCACTCGGTCCATGCCGCCCTGCGGTGGCACGTCCCAGGCTTCGTACGCCCAGGGGATGCCGAGCCGGCGGAGCACGGGATTCCATACCCGGGGCGACATTGCCTCTGAGGCAGCGGAGCCGATCAGGAACAACCGGGCCGGTGGCGTGGGGTCTTCCATGTGATGCCTTTCGTGTCCGTGTCATCGCGCTGCCGGGAGGGGCTGCGGGCGGAGGCGTTGTGATCGGCCTCACCACCTAGTATGCTCTTATAAAACGCATTGCGCACATATGTTCGATATGCGTACAAAATCCACGATAAACCCAACGCCTTCAGCGTGGAAGGATCACCGGAATGACGAACATCGCAGCAGGCACCGAGGCCCAGACACCTGCCGAGGCCGAACGGCAGCTCAAGCGCGCCAGGAAAGCCGCCTTGGCCGCGTTCCTTGGCGGGGCACTCGAGTATTACGACTTCTTTATCTACGCGACCGCAGCGTCGCTGATCTTCTCCAAGATCTTCTTTCCCACTGGAGACCCCACGGTGGCGCTCATCGCGTCGTTTGCCACCTTCGGCGTCGCCTATGTCGCCCGGCCCTTCGGTGCTGTCGTCTTCGGCCATCTGGGCGACAAAATCGGCCGCAAGAACACACTGGTCCTGACCCTCGTGCTCATGGGCGCTGCCACCTTCCTCATTGGGATCCTGCCGGACTTCAATAGCGCCGGCTACTGGGCACCCGCGCTGCTGGTTCTGCTCCGGCTGATGCAAGGACTCTCAGCAGGAGCGGAAACCGCCGGCGCATCTGCCCTCTCCACCGAGGAAGCTCCCGAAGGCCGTCGCGGATTCTTCGCCAGCTTCGCCATGAGCGGCATCTCCGCCGGCATCGTCCTGGCATCCCTGGCCTTCCTTCCCGTGGCCGCCATGAGCGAGGCCGACCGCCTCGCCTGGGGCTGGCGAATCCCCTTCTGGGGATCCATCATCGTGCTGATCGTCGCGTACCTGGTCCGCCGCTCGCTGGAGGAACCTGAAGTCTTTGAGGAAAAGCACGACCACGGCGAACTGGTGAAGCTCCCTTTCGCCAAGATGTTCAAGACCCACCCGGCCCAGTTCTTCCAGGTGGCCCTGATGTCCTTCGAAACCGTCACGAACACGTTCATGCAGTCCTTCGGCCTCGCCTACGCCGTCACCGTGGGCGTCCCGGCATCCACCATGCTCTGGGTCAGCATCCTCGGAAACGTCCTGGCCATCGGCACGCAGCCGCTCATGGCCCATTTCTCGGACCGGTTCGGCCGGCGTCCGGTGTTCATCGCCGGCGTCCTGGGCTCCGGAGCCATGATCTTCGTCTACTTCTCGGTGATTTCCACCGGAAACATCCCGATGATCTTCCTGACCAGCACGCTGATCACGGCCGGCACGTACGCCATGTCCAACGCGATCTACCCTGCTTGGTTCTCCGAGCTCTTCAATGTCAAGGTCCGGTATTCCGGCATGGCCATCGGGCTGCAGATCGGTATTCTGTGCGCCGGCTTCACCCCGCTGCTGGGCACGGCCCTGGTGGGCGCGGACAAGGCCAACTGGGGTCCCGCCGCGTGGATCGTGGCAGGCTCCTCCGTCCTCGCGGTAGCCGGTGCCCTGTGGGCCCGCGAAACGAGCAAAACCCCGCTGCGGCAGCTGGGCAACCACGTACGGTAAGTGCCGGGCAACAAAAAGGAAGAGGCCGACGGCGGGAAGCACCCGCCGTCGGCCTCTTCCAGTTTGAGGACGGAAGGGGCGTGGTCAGCCCCGGGCCGTGAGGTCGGCCGAGATCAGCTTTGCGGTGGCGACGATTTCCTCGGCAACCGATGAAAGGTAGGCGTCAGGGTCCGGCTTGGCAGCCACGGACTGGGCCTGCAGGGACACGTTCACTGCCGCCACCACCTTGGATCCGTCGTAGACCGGCGCGGCCACGGACATCAGGCCAAGTTCGAGTTCCTGGTCCAGCAGGCACCAGCCCTGGGCCCGGACCGTGTCCAGGACAGCCAGGAGCTCTTTGACGCTCCCCAACGCGCGTGGGGTCAGCGGCTTGATGTCGGCGGCGGAAAGGTACGCCTTGAGGTCGGCAGGGGACAGCGCGGCCAGCAGCACCCTCCCCATGGAGGTGGCATAGGCGGGGAAACGGGTGCCCACGGTGATGCCTATGGTCATGATGCGACGCGTCGTCACGCGCGCGACGTACGCGATGTCGGTGCCGTCCAGCACGGCGGCGGAGGTGGACTCACCAAGCTTCAGCGACAGTTCCTCAAGGTGCGGCTGGGCCAGCTGCGGCAGTGACAATCCGGACAGGTACGCGTACCCCAGCTGGAGCACCTTGGCCGTGAGCGCGAACGTCTTGCCGTCGGTCCTGACATAGCCCAGCTCCACCAGGGTGTGCAGGAACCGCCGCGCAGTGGCGCGGGTGAGGCCGGTCCGGGCAGCCACCGCGGTGAGGGTCATGACCGGATGCTCCGTATCAAACGCGCGGATCACCGCGAGCCCGCGGGCCAGGGACTGGACATACTGGTCACTGGCCTGCGGGGCCCCCGCTGCTGCGTCGGTCATGGTAACCAATCCTAGGGGCCTTTACGCTGCCGCCGCGGCCCTCAGCGGGACGGGGACCAGCTCCTGCAACTCCTCGAGGGTGCAGCCGAAGGTTTCGCGGACGGTGACCCCGTCGGGGCCGGTGAGGAAGACGGCTTTATCTGTGTAGACGCGGGTGACGCAGCCGACGCCGGTGAGCGGGTAGGTGCAGGACTCCACGATCTTGGAGGCACCTTCGCGGGTCAGCAGGGTCATCATCACGAACACGTCTTTGGCGCCGGTGGCGAGGTCCATGGCGCCGCCGACGGCGGGGATCGCACCGGGCGCCCCGGTGTGCCAGTTCGCCAGGTCACCGGTGGCGGAGACCTGGAACGCGCCCAGGACACAGATGTCCAGGTGTCCGCCGCGCATGATCGCGAACGAGTCCGCGTGGTGGAAGTACGAGGCGCCCGGGAGTTCGGTGACCGGGATCTTGCCGGCGTTGATGAGGTCCTCGTCGATCTCGTCGCCCTTGGCTTCGGGCCCCATGCCGAGCATCCCGTTCTCCGTGTGGAGCGTGATGTTCTGTTCCCCGGTGAGGTAGTTGGATACCAGGGTGGGCTGGCCGATGCCCAGGTTCACGAACGATCCCGGGGCGATGTCCCTGGCCACGAGCCGGGCGAGGTCGTCCCGGCCCAGGGGTGTGGCGGAGGTCTGGAGGGTTGTTGCGGTGCTCATCTCAAGCGACCTTTCCTGCAGGGGAGGCGGTACTGGCCGCGGGCACGCGGACCACAGTATTGACGTAAATGCCGGGGGTCACCACGTTTTCCGGGTCCAGTCCCCCGACGGGGACGATCTCGGAGACCTGGACTATGGTCTGCCTGGCCGCGGCGGCCATGATCGGACCGAAGTTCCGGGCCGTCTTGCGGTACACAAGGTTGCCCTTGCCGTCGGCCTTCAGTGCCTTGATCAGGGCGACGTCGGCGTGGATAGGTGTTTCGAACACCTGGCCGCGGCCGTCGATGATGCGGGTTTCCTTGCCCTCGGCCAGCATCGTGCCGTACCCGGTGGGGGTGAAGAACCCGCCGATCCCGGCCCCGGCGGCCCGGATCCGCTCGGCCAGGTTGCCCTGCGGCACGAGTTCGAGTTCGATCTCGCCGGCCTTGTACTTGGCGTCAAAGTGCCAGGAATCGGACTGCCGCGGGAAGGAACAGATCATCTTCTTCACCCGGCCCTCCTTGATCAGCAGCGCCAGGCCCTGATCGCCCTGGCCGGCGTTGTTGTTGACCACGGTCAGGTCCGTGGCGCCGCAGTCCAGCAACGCGTCAATAAGTTCGAACGGCTGGCCGGCGTTGCCGAACCCGCCGATCATTACGGTGGAACCGTCCTTGATGCCGGACACGGCCTCCCGGACAGAATCTACAAAAGTCAGCATGCGCTTATGCCTTTCCTGTGCTGGTGCCTGCGGAGGAGGTCACGTTTTCGAGGACCACGGCCAGGCCCTGGCCCACGCCGATGCAGATCGCGGCCACGCCCCAGCGTTCCCCGGAGGCCTGCAGGCTCCGGGCGAGGGTGCCCAGGATCCGGGTTCCGGACGCACCCAGCGGGTGGCCCATCGCGATCGCGCCGCCGTGCCGGTTCACGATTTCGTGGTCGATCCCCCAGGCGTTGATGCACGCCAGGGACTGCGCGGCGAACGCTTCGTTAAGTTCGACGGCGCCCACTTGGTCCCAGCCGATCCCCGCCTTGGCAAGGGCCTTGTTCGCCGCCTCCACCGGGGCGTACCCGAAGTACTGCGGATCGTTCGCGTGCGCGCCGCGGCCCGCGATCCGGGCCAAAGGGTCCAGCCCCAGCAGCCCGGCGGCGGCCTCGCTCCCCACCCAGGCCGCGGAGGCGCCGTCGGACAACGGCGAAGCATTCCCCGCGGTGACCGTGCCGTCCTCGGTCCGGAACACCGTCTTCAACCCGGCCAGCTTCTCCGCCGACGAGCCGGGGCGGATGCCCTCATCCCGCACCAGGTCCGTGCCCGGAACCGGTGCCACCAGGTTGTCGTAGAACCCCTCGTCCCAGGCAGCGGCGGAGAGGTTGTGCGAGTTCGCGGCGAACTCGTCCTGCGCTTCGCGGGTCACCCCGTACTTCTCGCGCAGCCGTTCCGTGGCCTCGCCCAGGGAGATGGTCCACTCCCTGGGCATGGCCTTGTTCACCAGCCGCCAGCCCAGGGTGGTGGAGGCCAGGGTCATGTCCCCGGCCGGGTAGGGCTTCTCCGTCTTGGGCAGCACCCACGGCGCCCGGGACATCGATTCGGCGCCGCCCACCAGCAACAGGTCGGCATCACCGGCGTTGACCTGGCGGGAGGCGATAATCGCGGCGTCGAGTGAGGACCCGCAGAGCCGGTTGACCGTGGTGCCCGGGATGGACACCGGCAGCCCCGCGAGCAGGGTGCCCATCCGGGCGATGTTCCGGTTCTCCTCGCCGGCGCCGTTCGCGTTGCCGAACACCACCTCATCAATCCGCTCCGGATCAAGCCCCGGGGCCCGCTTCACGGATTCCTTAATGACGTGCGCGGCAAGGTCATCCGGGCGGACGGCGGCAAGGCCGGACCCGAATTTTCCGAACGGGGTGCGCACGGCGTCGTACACAAAAGCCTGGTTCATAACTCGTTCCTCTGGTTTGCGTCTGGGTTTCCCAACTAGGTAGCGCTAAGTGTCGTTTTCGGGGGTCAAAACGACACTTCGCGCTACCTAGTTGGGTTGGGGTTCGTCGGTGTGTGTGTTGTCCGTTGCAGCGTTGTCTATTGCGGCGTTGTCCAGTGCGGCGTTGTCCATTGCATGGAAGACCTCTTGGGCTGTCTTGAAGGCCGTGTTCGCCGAGGGGACGCCACAGTAAATGGCCGTCTGGAGCAGGATTTCCTTGATCTCGTCCCTGCTGAGGCCGTTCCGGACGGCGGCCCGGATGTGCATGGCCAGCTCTTCCCAGTGCCCGTGCGCCACCATCGCGGTGATGGTCACGGCGGAGCGCATCTGGCGGGACAGGCCGGGCCGGGTCCAGATGCCGCCCCACGCGATCCGCGTGATCATGTCCTGGAAGTCCTCGGTGAACTCGTCCTTGTTGGCGTTGGCCCGGTCCACGTGCGCATCGCCCAGGACCTCGCGGCGGACAACCATGCCGCCGTCGTAAATGTCCCGGCTGGTGGCGTCCGGCTGGACCACGCCGTGACGCTCCGCGCCCGCCTGTTCGAAGCCGCTCATGCGCCTGCTCCCCGCGATTCTGCCCAGGAGATGAGGCTGCGCATCAGGTCTGCCACGTGGGCAGGCGCCTCGGCGGGGGCCAGGTGCGCCACGCCCTCCAGCGTGACAGCCGTGGCAGTGCCGCCGCCGGCGGTGATGCCTGCGGCCACTTCCTCCGCGGACGACGGCGGGGCCACCCCGTCCAGCGCGCCGGCTATGACCTGGGTTGGCACCCGGATGCTGCCCAGTTCGTCACGTACGTCAAAAGCCGCGAGCGCCTCGCAGCAGAACGCATAGCTGAAGCGGTCGGCGTCGCGCAGGGCGTGCAGGAGCCGGCTGCTGAGCTCGGGCTCGCGCTCCATGAAGCCCGGCGCGAACCAGCGCTGGGCCGAGCCCTGGATCATCACCGGCGTGCCCTGGCTGCGCACGGTTTCGGCGCGCTCGAGCCACCCCTCCGGGGTGCCCAGCTTCGCGCCGCTGCACTGCACGGACAGGCTCTTGAGCCGTTCCCCGTGCTTGATGCCCAGCTGCAGGCCGGTGGCGCCGCCCAGCGAGACGCCGGCGTAGTGAAAGGATGCGCCGGGGGCGATGGAATCAACGAGGTCCACCACGGCGTCAGCCAGCGCGCCGACGTCGAACGTTTCGGTGGCGGCGGGCGAGACGCCGTGGCCGGGCAGGTCCCAGGCCACCACGTCATAGTCGTTCCCCAGCAAGGAAGCGGTGCGGTTCCAAAGAATGGTGGACGTGCCCAGTGACGGACCGGCCACCACCAACGGATGGTCTCCGAGGGGTCGCTGGGGGGACAGCAGCGCTGCCTTCAGGGCTGGCTTAGCCACGGGAAGCTCCATTCGGTTCGGTGTCTGCAGGTGGATTGGCGGCAAAGTCCGGATACGCGGCCAGGATCCGCCGCGCGATTTCCGGGGCCTCGCCGAGATAGCTGGCGGGGTTGAGGATTTCCTCCAGCTGAAGGTCGCTCAGGACCCCGGCGGGGACCGCCTCGCGGAGCAGCTTGCGGTACGTGGCGGCCTGCTCCGCGGGCGGGGCCTGGAGCGTCCGGTCCACCACGGCCTGGAGCTGCTGCTTTCCGCTGAGCCCGCCCTTGTCCGGAAGCAGCGGGGCAACAGCCGCACCCACGCCTTCAGCCAAAAGCAGCGGCCCGGCGAGGTCCAGGTTCCGGCGCATGGCGTCCGGGAACACCTGGAGGCCCTCGGCCAGTTCGCGGACGTGGCCGGCGGCCCCGAGGGACAGGGCCAGGAGCTGCCGAAGGGCGGGCCACTCGGTGTGCCACGCGGCGTCCGGGCGTTCGTCGTTGAAGTTGGCGGCGGCCAGGTGCAGCTGGGCGGCCAGGGCCGGGGCCTGCAGCGCGGCGCTGCGGACCAGCACGGACAACACGGGGTTCTGTTTCTGCGGCATGGCGGAAGAGACGCCCCGGCCGGCGGCCCGCGGCTCAGCCAGCTCGCCGACCTCGGGACGGCTCAGGAACAGGACATCCGCCGCGATCTTGCCGAAGGCGTCCATCACTGCGGCCAGGGCGTTGCCCAGCGACGTCACGGCCATCCGGTTGGTGTGCCACGGTGCAGGGGCCGCGGCCAGGCCGAGCTGGGAGGCCAGGGCATCGGCGAGCCCGAAGGGGGTGGCAGCTGAACCGCGGGTCAGTACAGTGGCAGCCGCGAGGGTGCCCGCCGCGCCGCCGAACTGGGCCGGGAAGTCCAGGCCCGCCAGTGGCCGGCCTGCGGCAGCCGTGCCCTGGAACCACTGTGCCGCCCGCAGTCCGAACGTGAAGGGCAGGGAATGCTGCGTCAGGCTCCTGCCCACGCACAACGTATCCGCATGCCGTTCCGCCAGGGCCGCGAGCGCCGCCGTCGTGCGTTTCAGGTCACCCAGCAGCGCCTCCACGGTGTTGCGGGCCACCAGCATCAGCGCCGTGTCCAGGACGTCCTGGCTGGTCAGGGAGGTGTGCACCGCTTTCCCCGCCCCAAGATTGGCGACATCCAGCGCGGCAACCTGCTTCCGCAAGTCGGCAAGCAGCGGGATGACCGGGTTGCCGCCGCCCTGGGCACGCCGGGCGATGGCGGCCACGCTGTACCGGCCGGGTTCCGCGGCAGCGGACACGACGGCGGCGGCACCGGCAGGTGCCAGGCCCGCCTTCTCCAGCACGGCGGCCCAGCCGGACTCGACGGCGAGGATCGCTGCCAGGACTGCGCGGTCCCCGGTCAGCGCCGCCACAAGGGGCGACGCCGAGACGGGGCTCAGCAGTCCGGCGTCGCCCTCTCCTCCGAAGACGGCCGTATCTCCCAGGCCGGCGGCTCCGGTCACTGGAAGTCCAGGAAGACGGTCTCGCCCTCACCCTGCAGGCGGATGTCCCAGGTGAGGCCGCCGTCGGCGTCGCGGCGGGCGATGAGTGTCTTGCGGCGCTCCGGATCCAGGGAGCTGAGCAGGGGGTCGTTGGCCAGGGCCCCGGTGTCTTCCGGCAGGTAGATGCGGGTGAACAGCCGGTTGGTCAGGCCGCGGGCGAAGAGCGCCACGGAGATGAACGGTGCCGCGCCCGGCTTGGTGGGGCCTGGGTTGACCGTGGTGAAGGTGAAGACGCCGGAGTTCCCCACGGCGCCGCGGCCCCACCCGGTGAAGGTGTAGCCGTCGCGGACCAGGGAGCCGGTCTTCTGGACCACGTTGCCCTGGGCGTCGGGCTGCCAGATTTCCAGGATGGCGTCGGGGATGGTGTGTCCGGCGCCGTCGTACACCGTGCCCTGGAGCCGGATGGAGCCGGGTGAACCCGGGGCCAGGAGCTCGTTGTCCTTCTCGAAAGGCAGGGCGTAGCCGTAGAAGGGGCCAACGGTCTGGCCTGGGGTGGGAACAAGTTTGGTGCTCATTTTCCTACTCCTCGTCACCTTCTGCGCCGAGCGCCTCGTTTTCGGTCCAGGTGCGCTTGGGCCCGGTCAGGACAATGTCCCAGTTGTAGCCCAGGGCCCACTCCGGCTCGGTGAGGCTGTGGTCGTACGTGGCCACCAGCCGGTCGCGGGCATCCTGGTCCACGATGGTCTGGTAGATCGGGTCCAGCGGGAAGAGCTGGTCACCGGGGAAGTACATCTGGGTGATGATGCGCTGGGTGAACTCCGTGCCGAACAGGGAGAAGTGGATGTGCGCCGGGCGCCAGGCGTTCAGGTGGTTCTTCCACGGGTAGGCGCCGGGCTTGATGGTGATGAACCGGTAGGAGCCGTCCGGGCCGGTGATGCAGCGGCCGATGCCCGTGAAGTTGGGATCGATCGGCGCGGGGTGCTGGTCACGCTTGTGGATGTAGCGGCCGGAGGAGTTGGCCTGCCAGATCTCCACCAGCTGGCCGGCCACCGGGCGGCCGTCGCCGTCCAGGACCCGGCCGGACACGATGATGCGCTCACCCTGCGGCTCGCCGTTGTGCTGGATGGTCAGGTCCGATTCCAGTGCATGGACGTCCTGGTGCCCGAAGGCCGGGGAGTACAGCTCGATGGTCTCCGGGTCCGCATGCTGCAGGCTCTTGGTGGGATGCCGCAGGATGCTGGAGCGGTAGGGCGGGTAGTCCAGCCGGGGCTGGGTCTCGGCGGGCGCACCGTCTTTGAGGGCCCGGGCATAGGCCTCGCCCAGGGCACTGATCTCCGCATTGAGGTCAGCCTGGGTTTCGATGGCGAGGTCCAGGGGCAGGTGGGCTGCCTTGGGCTCGGCGGGCGGCACAGACTCGTCCGTTTCAAGCTCGGCGTTGATGTCTTCCGGCACGGCTGGCTCCTTTCTGGTTTTCGGTTTGGGCGGTTGTCAGGTGTACAGGCAGTGCTGCTCAGGTGCGGTGCAGCGAGTCGTACTGCACTGCGTGGCGGACCGGGGCGTTGGGTGCCCCGTAGCCGTCATAGTTGCCGCGGCGTTCCACCATTTCGAAGAACACGCTGCCAACGGTGGCCGTGTAGAAGTGGAGGAATTCGCCGTCGGCATCGCGGTCGTACAGGAGGTTGAGGTCCTTGAGGGTGGCCAGGAATCCGGGTTCGAGGTCGAAGCGGGCGTCCAGGTCCTCGTAGTAGTTCGCGGGGATCTGCAGGAATTCCAGTCCCCGGTCACGGGCGGCTCTGGCGGCGGCCACGAGGTCGTCCACGGCGAAGGCGATGTGTTCCTGGTAAGTCTTGGGCACGGCCTGGGTACCTTGCCCGGCGGCCTGCTGCACCGGCGCCAGGTTCAGCACCAGCCGCACCGCGCCGTCGGACGTCTGCATGACCTGGGAGCGCACCAGCCCGCTGGGGCTGGGGACTTCGGCGAACGGCTGCGGCTCCAGTGCCAGGGCGCTGGTGTAGAAGAGGACGGCTTCGTCGAAGTGCTGCCACGGCTGGGCGAGGTTCACATGGTCAATGACCGCGTTCCGTGCCACTCGCGGGTGCTCCAGGCCCTCGCCGAATTCATGCGTCCATGCGGCCGTGCCGTCCGGGCTGCCCTGGCACAGGAAGATCTCAGTGGAGTCCGGGGCGGAAATGCCCTGGAATACTTCCTCGTCCGCCTGGACCTTACGGGCCACCACGGGCGCCTTCAGCTGCTGCGCGCGGGCCGAGGCAATCACGGGGGAATCGACGTCGAAACCCAGCGCGGCGATGGACGGCTCGGCGTGTGATGCCGCCTGCTCGTTGATGATCACGCGGGCCTGGCCCATGGTCCACAGCTGGACGTCCTTGGTGCGGTGCCGGCCCTCGAATTCGAAGCCGAGCTGCCCCAGGAGCTTCTCAAGCTGCACGGTGTCGTCCGCCTTGACCTCGGCGAAGTTGAAGCCGGCCGGTTCGTTCACCTTGGGCAGGGTGGCCAGTTCCATGGGGTAACGACGGCGGGAGGCAGCACTGCTGCCGCCTGCGGCTTCCGCGGTGCCTGACAGCCATTTGGCACTCTGTTCCTCCAGCCAGATCAGCGACCGCATGGCGTCCACGGCCGTGCGGTCGACGTCGGACTGGCGGAAGACGTCGTTGAAGACTTCCAGCGAGACCGGGCCGGCGTAGCCGGCTCGGACCACGTGGCCCATGAACTTGGCGAGCTCGAACTGGCCTTCGCCGGGGAACACGCGGTAGTGGCGGCTCCAGGACAGGACGTCCATGGAGAGCTTGGGGGCGTCCGCCAGCTGGACAAAGAAGATCTTCTCCGCGTTGATCTTCTCGATGGGCGCGGTGTCCCAGTCGCGGGAGAGGATGTGGAAGGAGTCAAGGCACGTGCCGAAGTTGGGGTGGTCCACCATCTCCACCAGGCGGTAGGCATGCTCGTAGTCATTGACGTACTTGCCCCAGGCCAGGGCCTCGTAGGCGACCCTGATGCCGTGCTCCCCTGCCAGCTCCGCGAGTTCGGAGAGCTGGGAGGCGCGGAGGTCGTCGTCGTCGATGGTGGCCGTAGCCACGTTCGAGCAGACGAGGATGGTGTCCATGCCCAGCCGGGACATCAGCCTGAACTTCGCTTCAGCACGCCGAAGGTTGGCCTTCAGCAGGTCCGGGGTGACGCCGTCGAAATCCCGGAACGGCTGGTAGAGGTCCAGCCCCAGGCCGAGGTCTGCGGCCATCTTCCGCACATCCTCGGGGCTCAGCGGCGAGGTGATTAGGTCCTGTTCGAAGATCTCGATGCCGTCGAAGCCCGCGATGGCGCAGGCCTGCATCTTTTCCTTCAGCGTGCCGGAGAGGCAGACGGTGGCAATTCCGGTGCGCATCAGGCAGCCACCTCCTCTGCGGCCACAAGTTCCAGGAAGTGGCTGCGCATGCGGTCCGGGTCCGCTTCGAGGCCGGTAAAGATGCGGAAGGCGTCGGCGGCCTGGCCCACGGCCATGCGGCCGCCGTCCAGCACGTCGCAGCCCTTGGCGCGGGCGCCGCGGACGAGTTCGGTCTCGATGGGGCGGTAGACGATGTCCGCCACCCAGTGCCGGGGCTCCAGCAGGTCCAGGTCGAGGGGAACGCCGGGGTGGGCGGCCATGCCCACGGGGGTGCAGTGCACCAGGCCGTCGGCCAGGGGCATCAGCCGCGGCAGCTCCGTCGTCGTCCGTGCCGTCACGGTGCTGTCCGGAAAGAAGCCGGCCAGTTCAGCGGCCCGGGCGGCACCGCGGGCGGCGTCCATGTCCACGAGGTCCAGGTGGCGGACACCGGCGGAGAGCAGGGCGTAGGCGACGGCGGAACCGGCACCGCCGGCACCCAGCTGCACCACGCGGTCCAGCTTTGCGGCAGGGAGGCCGGAAGCCAGCGCGGCGGCAAAGCCGGAAAAGTCGGTGTTGTGGCCGACGAACCGGCCGTCTTCGATCACCACGGTGTTGACGGCGCCCAGCCGGCGGGCGTCCGGAGAAACTTCATCCAGGTGCTGCAGGACCAGCTGCTTGCAGGGGTGGGTGATGTTCAGTCCATTGAAGCCGAGGTTCCGGGCGCTCCTGAGGAGCTCTCCCACGGATTCCCCGGAAAGGCCCAGTTCCAGGAGGTCGATGGGCCGGTAAAGGTAGCGCAGTCCCTGCACATCACCTTCGCGTTCGTGCATGGGCGGGGTGAGTGACGGCATCACGCCGTCGCCGACCAGTCCCACGAGGTAGGACTCAGTTCGATTACTCATCCGTGCAGCTCCTTTGAAACGGCACCGGGCGGCCGGCGTTGCCCTCGGGCACACGCCGCCAGCAGGTGACTGGAATAACGATATAACAAATGTTCACTTCTCGCACTATTGTTCTAGATACGAACAAGCAGGGCCGATTCTGCGGTATTCGTGCCATGGGGCACGCACCGGCTCACCGCTGCGGAAGGCGCGCGGCCAGTTCCGCCGCGGCCTCCTGCAGCAGGGGAACGTGCGCCTCCAGGCCTTCAAGGCTCAGGCGGAAGACAGGAACGGCAGCGGCCAGCGAGGCGAACGCGTGGCCCTGGGAGTTGAGGAGCGGGACCGCGACGGCGCGCATGCCGGCCTCGTTCTCCTCATCCATCACCGCATACCCCTGGGCCCGGACCTTCTCGATTTCGGCACGGAAGGCGTCGCGGTCCGTAATGGACTTTTCCGTCAACCGCTCCAGCGGAAGCTCCGCCAACAGCTTTTCCCGCTCGGCATCCTCCGCGAAGGCCACCAGGGCCTTGCCGACGGCGGTAGTGGAGAGGGAGCCCAGGTGTCCGGGGTCGCTGGTCACCCTGAACATCTGCGGGCCGTCCACCTTGTTCACCGTCAGGTGGTGGTGGCCGTCCCGGACACTCAGGATGGTTGCCTCACCCGTCTGCTCGGTCACCCGGCGCAAAACCGGCATGGCCGTTCCTGCGAAGCCGTGGTGGTTCGAGACCCGCTGGCCCAGCTGGAAGATCCTCAGGCCCAGGTGGTACCGGCGCCCGTCCGGTTCATAATCAACGAACCCGTCCCGCGTCAGCGATCCCAGCAGGCGGTAAGTGGTGCTGAAGGGCAGGTCCGCACGGCGGGAGATTTCCGCGGCACTCGCGCCGCGGGGCTCGTCTCCCAGGAGGACCAGGAGGCCCAGGGCCTTGCCCACCATGTCCGTACGGTCCGCCTTGGCCGCCTTGGCGTCCGCTTTGATGTCGACAGCTGCATCGTCGTCAGCTGTGGTTTGATTCACACTCATACCTCGATGTTGCCACATAGTGAGAGCTATTTCTAGATGATGATTATTTTCTTGACAAGTGACTCCACTCACAGCCATCATTGCTGTATCGCACAAGTAGCTCCCACCATGTGGCTACTGTTCGGGTTTTCCCAACCGTCCAGCCGTGCCGGGCCAAGCCCCTACCCCAGGCCGCGCCGGCTGCGAGCCCCCTGATCCATCCGCGACAAAGTCGTCACATCTAAGGAACTCCATGAGCCAGTTACTTCCGTCCACTGAGCCAGGCATCGCCGCCCCGGCCGGGACGCCGAAGAAGGCAGCCCTCGCCAGCTTCCTGGGCAGCGCCGTCGAATACTACGACTTCTTCATCTTCGGTTCCGCCGCAGCCCTGATCTTCCCCACGGTCTTCTTCCCCAATGCTGACGCGAACGCGGCCATCATGTCCTTCGCCACCTTCGGCTTCGCCTACGTGGCGCGGCCGGTTGGCGCCGTCATCCTGGGCCACTTCGGCGACAGGGTGGGCCGCCGGAAGGTCCTGATGTTCACTCTCCTGCTGATGGGTGCCTCCACCTTCCTGATCGGCTGCCTTCCGGACTTCAACACCGTTGGCTGGTGGGCTCCGGCCCTGCTGGTCCTGGCCCGGCTTTGCCAGGGCCTCTCCGCCGCCGGCGAGCAGGCAGGCGCCTCCTCCATGACGCTGGAGCACGCCCCGGACAACCGCCGCTCCTTCTTCACCTCCTGGACCCTCACCGGTACCCAGGGCGGCCAGATCCTCGCTGCCCTCGTCTTCATCCCCGTGCTCGCCCTTCCGGACGAGATCAAGTACGGCATCGGCTGGCGCATCCCGTTCTGGCTGAGTGCCGTGGTGGTTGTTGTTGCCTTCTTCATCCGCCGCACCCTGCACGAGCCGCCGGCCTTCGAGGAAGCACAGAAGTCTGCGCAGATCTCCAAGCTCCCTGTCGCCGACCTCCTCAAGGGCCACTGGCGCGACGTCCTCCGCGTCATCTGCTGCGCCTTCATCGCCGCCGTCTCCACCGTGTTCGGCACCCTCGCCATCAGCTACGCCAAGACGGTTGCCGGCGTGGACGGCACCACCACTCTGTGGCTCGTCGTCGGCGCCAACCTGGTGGCACTGGGCACCCAGCCGCTCTTCGGCATGCTCGCTGACAAGATCGGTCGCAAGCCGGTGTTCATCTACGGTGCCGTGGCCAGTGCCGCGCTGACCCCCGTGTTCCTGCTCAGCCTGGAATCCGGCAGCGTGCCGCTGATGTTCCTGGCAGCCATCGGCTTCTTCTCCTGCGGCTACGCAGCCTCCAACGCCGTCTGGCCGTCCTTCTACGCCGAGATGTTCAGCACCAAGGTGCGCTTCTCCGGCCTGGCCATCGGCACCCAGCTGGGCTTCCTGATGGCAGGCTTCGCCCCGGCGATCGTCGCGGCCATGGGCGGCATCAAGCCCGGCGGGTGGGTCCAGATCAGCATCTTTACCGGCATCATCTGCTCCGTCGCGGTCATCTCCGCCCTCACGGCCAAGGAATCCTTCAGGACCCCCACCAAGCAGCTCGGCCTGAAGTAACGCACCAGCCCGGTTTCGGGACCGGAAGGCCCGCCATTCCCCGGAATGGCGGGCCTTTACTGGTTATAAATGGGCTGTTTCGGCAGCAACCTCGCAGCAACTACGGCCGGCCGGTCTCCAGCACCGACGCCAGGTCAAAGCTGACCGGCTCCTCCAGCTGCGCGTAGGTGCAGGATTCCGGGTCCCGGTCCGGCCGCCAGCGGTTGAACTGGGCCGTGTGGCGGAACCTTTCGCCCTCCATGTGGTCGTAGCGGACCTCCACCACCAGTTCCGGGCGCAGCGGGACGAAGGACAGGTCCTTGCCCGCGCTCCACCGGCTGCCTTCGGCGTTCCGCGGGGTCCGTTCGCCTTCCTCCTGCTTCGCCCAAGCCCACGGATGGTCATCGAAGGTGGTCACCAGCGGCTGGAGCTGTTCAAACAGTTCCTGCCGCCGCTTCATGGGGAAGGCGCCGATCACGCCCACGCTGGCCAGGCCGCCGTCGTCCTTGTATAAGCCCAGCAGCAGGGATCCGATGGCATCCGGCCCGCTCTTGTGCAGCCGGTAACCGGCCACCACGCAGTCGGCCGTGCGCTCGTGCTTGGTCTTGAACATCACACGCTTGTCCGGCTCATACCTGCCGTCCAGGCGTTTGGCCACCACGCCGTCCAGCCCGGCACCCTCGAACTGCCGGAACCACTGCTCCGCCGTGTCCTTGTCCGTGGTGGCGGCGGTGAGGTGGACCGGGGCCTTGCTGCCGGCGAGCGCCTTCTCAAGCGCCGCCCGCCGTTCCGTGAAGGGCCGGCCCGTGTAGTCGTCGTCGCCCAGGGCCAGCAGGTCGAACGCCACGAAGGAGGCCGGCGTCTGCGCCGCGAGCAGCTTCACCCGGCTGGCGGCGGGGTGGATGCGCTGCTGGAGGGTGTCGAAATCCAGCCGGTCGCCGGAGGAACCGATCAGGATGATCTCGCCGTCCACCACGCAGCGTGGCGGCAGGTTCTCCTTCAGCGCCTCGACAAGTTCCGGGAAGTAGCGGGTCATTGGTTTTTCGTTGCGGCTGCCGATCTCCAGCTCATCGCCGTCGCGGAAGATGATGGACCGGAACCCGTCCCACTTGGGTTCATAACTGAGCTCCCCCTCCGGGATGCCGCTGACGGCCTTCGCAAGCATGGGCGGGACCGGCGGCATCACGGGAAGTTCCATGTGCCCCATCTTGCCGGGCGGCAGCCGCTTCCGGAAGACCGGCGCTCACCCGGCCAGCAGCCACACAATGAGGATCAGCGCCGGGGCCGCGGCCGCCGTCGACAGCAGGATGGTTTCCCGGGCCACCGCAACGGCCCGCCCGTACTTCGCGGCGAACAGGAACACGTTCTGGGCCGAAGGCAGCGCCGCCATCAGCACCACGCCCAGGAGCATGTGCTGGTCCAGGTTGAAGAGAAAGCGGCCGACGACGAAGGCCACCACGGGCATCACCGCGGACTTCAGCGCGGTGGCAGTGAGGATTTCCGCAGTGTGGCCGCCGCTTTGGAGCATCCGGGTCCCGTGCAGGGACATGCCGAAGGCCAGCAGCACCACGGGGACGGCGGCTCCGCCCAGGAGGTCCAGCGGTGCCATCACGGGTTCCGGAAGTTCCACACGGAACGCTGCGAGGACCACCCCCAGCAGGGATGCGATGATCATGGGGTTCCGGAAGGGCTGGGTGAGCAGCAGGCGCGGCGAGACCCGGCCGGCCGCGGAAAGGTCCAGCAGGGTGAGGACCAGCGGGGCGAACAGGAGCAGCTGGACCAGCAGCACCGGCGCCACGGGGGTCGCGTCGCCCAGGGCATACAGCGTGATGGGGATGCCGATGTTGTTCGCGTTGACATAGGAACTGGCCATTGCGCCCACGGCGGTTTCCGCCAGCGGCCGCCGGAACCACAACCGGCTGGCCAGCACGTACAGCAGTGCGGTGGCGGCTGCCGTGATCAGCGCCAGCGGCACATAGGCCGAGAACACCACGGTGAGGTCCGATTCCAGCACCACGGTAAACAGCAGGACGGGGTTGGTGATGAAGAAGGCAGTGCGGGTCAGTGCGGAGACAGTGTGCTCACCGCCCAGGCCGCACCGTGCGGCGATGTACCCCACCGCAATGACGACGCCGATCACCGCCAGGCCGATCAGCACACCGCCCACAGGGGTACTTCCTTCCGTTTCCGCGGCCTGCGCGCGAGTCCGGGGCAGCGCAGTACTACAAGTCCAAAGTTATCTGACAAGTGACCGGCCGCCGGACAGGCGCCGCGCCCCCTGGACACAGGAAGCCCCGCGACCCCTCGACACAACACCTCCCCGGACGGTAGAGGTTAACGATGGTTACTGTCGGCTTCCACGCCTCGCACGAACAGATCAGTCCCGGGCAACTGCTTAAAGACGTCCAGCACGCGGAACGGGCAGGATTCGATGCCGCCATGTGCTCGGACCATATCGAGCCGTGGTCTGCCCGGCAGGGGCATTCCGGGTTTGCCTGGTCCTGGCTGGGGGCCGCGCTGGCCACCACCGGCCTCCGGTTTGGAGTGGTGACGGCGCCTGGCCAGCGCTACCACCCGGCCATCATTGCCCACGCTTCCGCCACGCTGGCCAGCATGTTCCCGGGCCGGTTCTGGATGGCACCCGGCAGCGGCGAGAACATGAATGAGCACATCACCGGCGACGCGTGGCCGCCCAAGGAAACGCGGCAGCGCCGGCTGGAGGAATGCGTTGAGGTGATCCGGCGGCTCCACCGGGGCGAGGACGTAACGCACCACGGCCTGGTCACCGTGGAGCAGGCCCGGATCTGGGATGTGCCGGACTCCCCGCCACCCCTGATCGCCCCTGCCATCAGCGTGGACACCGCCCGCCGCGCCGCCGCTTGGGCGGACGGCCTGGTCACCGTCAACCAGCCGGCAGCCAAGCTCAAGGACATGCTGGCCGCCTACCGGGACAACGGCGGCCTCGGCAAGGCCGTGCTGCAGGTCCACCTGTCCTGGGCGCCCCGTGAACAGGATGCGGCAGCGATCGCCCTGGACCAGTGGCGGACCAACACCTTCGCCCCGCCTGTCCCGTGGGACCTCCCCACAGCCGGGCATTTCGACGGCGTCAGCGGGCAGGTGGGCGAGGAACAGGTCCGCAAGGCCGTCAACGTTTCGGCGAGCCTGGGCCAGCACGCCGAGTGGCTGGCCGGCTACTCCGACCTGGGCTTCGACGAGCTCTACCTGCACTTCGTGGGGCAGGAGCAGGCGCCGTTCATTGATGCGTTCGGCGCGGAGGTCCTTCCACAGGTGCACGGCTCGCGGCTCCAGGCGCAGGCACAGGCTCCGGCATGAGGATCGCCGAAACCTCGGACCTCTGGTGGAAGAACGCAGTGGTGTACTGCCTGGACGTCGAGACGTTCTTTGATGACGACGGCGACGGCACCGGGGACTTCGCCGGCCTCACCCAGCGCGTGGACTACCTGGCAGCCCTGGGCGTGACCTGCATCTGGCTGATGCCCTTCTACCCCTCGCCGGACCGGGACGATGGCTACGACGTCACGGATTTCTTCACCGTGGACCCCCGGCTGGGCACCATGGGGGACCTGGTGGAGTTCATCAGGGCCGCCAAGGACCGCGGCATGCGGGTCATCGCGGACTTTGTGGTGAACCACACCTCGAACCAGCACCCCTGGTTTGTCGAGGCCCGGCAATCCACGGACAACCGGTACCGGGACTACTACGTGTGGCGGAGCGACACTCCCCCCGATACGTCCTCCGAGGTAGTGTTCCCGGGCGAAGAGAACTCACTCTGGACCCAGGACGACGCTACCGGCGAGTGGTACCTGCACATGTTCGCCAAACACCAGCCTGACCTGAACGTGACCAACGAATCGGTGCGGAATGAAATCGCCAAGGCCATGGGCCTGTGGCTTGAGCTGGGCCTGGACGGGTTCCGCCTGGACGCGGTGCCTTTCTTCCTGGAAACCCGGGGCCAGCCCAGGGACGAGGCCGCCAACCTGGATCCGCACGCATACCTGGCAGCATTGCGGAGTTTCGTCAGCCGCCGGAACGGGAGCGCGGTCCTGCTGGGCGAAGTGAACCTGCCCTACAAGGAACAGGTGGAGTACTTCGGCGGCCCCGAGGGCAACGAGCTGAACATGCAGTTCGACTTCATGTCCATGCAGCACATCTACCTGTCGCTGGCCCGCCAGGACGCCCGTCCCCTGGCCGAAACCCTGAAGAGCCGGCCACCGCTCCACCCCGACAACCAGTGGGCCATGTTCGTCCGCAACCATGACGAACTCACCCTGGACAAGCTCACCGACGGCGAGCGCGAAGAGGTCTTCGCGGCGTTCGGGCCCGAGAAGAACATGCAGATCTACGGGCGCGGGCTGCGCCGGCGGCTGCCCCCGATGCTCGGCGGCGACCAGGAACGCATCAGGATGGTGTACTCGCTGATGTTCTCCCTGCCCGGCACGCCGGTGCTGTTCTACGGCGAGGAGATCGGGATGGGCGAGGACCTGCGGCAGAAGAGCCGCGCCGCCGTGCGCACCCCGATGCAATGGAATGACGAAAAGAATGGCGGGTTCTCCACCGCCAACGTGTCCCGACTCGTGGCGCCCGTTGTCCGGGGCGAGTATGGCCCGGACAACCTGAATGCCGCCAAAGCCAAGCGGGACCCCGGTTCGCTGTTCAACTTCATGGTCACGCTGATCCGCCGCTACCGCGAATCGGCGGAGCTGGGCTGGGGCAAGTTCGCCCTCATCGACCAGCCGGAGCCGGCCGTCTTCGCCCACACGCTCAGCTCGGACGGCGGCACCCTGGTGCTGCTGCACAACTTCGGGGAGGAGCCCGTGAAGGTCAGGGGCACGGTGGGCGCGGAGGACGGGCCGCGGAATGCGTTCAGGGACGCTGTCCTGCTGGACCTGTTCGACGGCGACAACACAGCGCTGGATCCCGACGGCGGCTTCACGGTTGGGCTGGGACGCTACGGTTACCGCTGGTTCCGCCTGCACCGCAAGGGCGATCGGCCGGCACCCTAGCCGTGCGCCGGCGTCGTCCGTTTGTGAAAAAATCAACCATGCGCCCCATGCAACACTCCAGCAAGCTCCAGAACGTGCGGTACGAACTCCGCGGGCCCATCCTGCGGGCCGCCAAAGCCATGGAGGCGGAGGGGCACCGGATCCTCAAGATGAACCTGGGGGACACCGCACCGTTCGGGCTGGAGGCGCCGGAGTCCGTGGTGGTGGACATGATCCACCACCTGCGCGGTGCCCAGGGCTACAGCGACTCGAAGGGCATCTTCACGGCGCGCACGGCGATCTCGCAGTACTACCAGACCCGCGGCCTGATGCAGATTGGCGTGGAGGACGTCTTCATCGGCAACGGCGTCAGCGAGCTCATTTCAATGTGCCTGCAGGCGTTCATGGAGAACGGCGACGAGATCCTGGTGCCGGCACCGGACTACCCTCTCTGGACGGCCGCCGTCACCCTGACCGGCGGCAAGCCGGTGCACTACCTCTGCGACGAGGCGGAGAACTGGTGGCCGGACATGGCCGACGTGGAAGCCAAGATCACCAGCCGCACCAAGGGGATTGTGATCATCAACCCCAACAACCCCACCGGCGCCGTCTACCCGCGCCACATCCTGGCGCAGTTCGCGGAGCTGGCCCGCAAGCACCACCTGGTCCTGTTCTCCGACGAGATCTACGAGAAGGTGCTGTACGAGGACGCCAAACACATCCACACTGCCGCTGTGGCGGAGGACGTCTGCTGCCTGACGTTCAGCGGCCTGTCCAAGGCCTACCGGATGCCGGGCTACCGGGCCGGCTGGGTGGCAGTCACCGGACCGCTCGCCGCAACCGCCGCCTACCGGGAGGGACTGGAACTGCTTGCCTCCCTGCGCCTGTGCGCCAATGTCCCGGCCCAGCACGCCATCCAGACCTGCCTGGGCGGCTACCAGAGCATCGAGGCGCTGGTGCGGCCCGGCGGCAGGCTCCGCGAACAGCGGGACCTTGCCCACCAACTGCTGACGGCCATCCCCGGCGTGACATGCGTGCCTGCGGCTGGAGCCATGTACCTGTTTCCCCGGCTGGATCCGGAGCTCTACCCCATCAGCAGCGACGAGCAATTTGTCCTGGACCTGCTGCAGGACCAGAAAATCCTTGTCTCGCACGGTTCGGCCTTCAACTGGCCGGCGTCGGACCACTTCCGGTTCGTGATCCTTCCGTCTGTGCTGGATATCCGGGAGGCCGTGCGGCGGATCTCCACGTTCCTGGCGGCCTACCGCACCAGCCTGGAACTGCCGTAGGGGAAACAGCTCCGGCGCGAAAAGCTAACCCGCGCCTAACCGAGGGGAAACGCGGGCGCAACATTGCTTGGGCACACTTGATTCTGCAGGCAAGAGCCGGCACCAGCCCCAGCCAGGAGGCCACGCCATGAAGCAGAAAGCGACACCACATGTGACCAGAGTCCGCGCCCTGGACCAGCTCCACCGCGGCGACGAGATCGAAGCCCGCCTTTCCGTCGGGCCCTCCTACGACGACGTGGTGATCCGCCGCGGCCGCGTCCAGGAAACGGCACCGGGCATCGGCGTCGTCTGGATCCTGGACCGGCTCACCGGCCTGCGCAAAGCCATCAATACGGACGAATGCAGTGTTTGGCGGGTGGCCTGACCCCAGCCGGATGCCGTTGCCGCGGGCGTAGCCAGTATGGGCTGCCCGCCGCAACGGAGGCCCCCTGCCCGCCCGCTCAGCCTCCGGCCACGGACTGGATGACCAGCACCTCCTGGCCCGGAGCCACCTCGGTGTCCAGGCCCTGCAGCCGCCGCACCTCGTCTCCGCCCACGTAGACATTCACGAAACGCCGCAGCGCGCCCGTCTCGTCGCGGAGCCGCCGGGCGAGCACCGCGAAGTCCGAGGTCACCGCATCCAGCAGCTTTCCCACCGTCACCGGCCCGTCGGCGGGCGCAGTCAGGACCGACTGCCCGCCGGCCAGCGGATGCAGGACACTGGGGAGCACCACAGTGATGTGCCGTGCGTTGTTGTCAGCCACCGGCAACCACGGCTGCCCGGACACACAGCACATCCGGAAGGTGGGACGCCACCTCCTGGAACACCTCACCCTCGTCAGCGCTGGCGTAGACGCTTCCGCCGCGGGTCCCGAAGTAGACCCCTGCCGGCGCCGCGGTGTCCACGGACGCAGCATCACGCAGCACACTGTTGTACTCCCGTGTAGGCAGGCCATTACTGAGCCTCTTCCAGGTGCTGCCGGAATCGTCCGTGCGGTGGACTGCCAGTTCGCCGCCCGGCGGGATGCGTTCGCCGTCAGCCTTCAGGGGAACAACCCATGCGGTGCCTTCGCGGCGGGGATGGGTCAGCATCACAAAGCCGAAATCGGCGGGCAGCCCCTCCGCAATGGAGTTCCAGCTCTCCCCGTTGTCATCCGTGCGGTAGACGCCGTGGTGGTTCTGAGCGTACAGGCGCCCGTCGACGGCGGCATCCGCGGCGATCTTGTGCACGCACTGGCCGAACTCCGGGTTGGGGTCGGGCATGAAGTAGGCGGAAATGCCGCGGTTGCGCGGCTCCCAGGAGGTGCCGCCGTCGAGCGACCTGTAAACACCTCCGGTACTCATGGCCACATGGACCGTCTCCCCCGCGGGATGGACCACGATGGAGTGCGCGGCGGCGCCGCCGTACCCGGCACCCCACTCGCTGCGGTGGGGATGGTCCCAGAGACCCCGGTTCAGTTCGAAGTGTTCACCGCCATCCGTTGACTTCCACACGGAAATGGGCTCCGCCCCCGCCCAGACGACGCCGGGGCGGGACTCCGCGTCCGGGTAAATCTGCCAGATGCGCTCCAGCGCTTCGCCGGTGTCCTCCGGAAACCTGACGGCGCCCTGCTCCGGCTCCGACCAGCTGGCTCCGAGGTCATCCGAGTGGGCTACGGTGGGCCCCCAGTGTTCGCTGCGGACGCCCACCATGATCCGGGTCCGGCCTTCCCTGGTGTCTATCCCGATGCTGGGGATCTCACTCATCAGGAAATGCGGGCCGGTGAAGGACCATTGGCGCCGGTCCCCGCTCGTGGCAAGCCACAAGCCCTTCTTGGTCCCGATTGCAAGGACAAAACTCTCGGTGGTTGCCATGCCCACCATGCAACCACCGCCCAAGGCAGCCCGCAACGGTTTTCTTGCTGCCGGGCCGGCACACGGGACTGCTAGTCGACGAACTCCGACTGCGTCTCAATGAAATCCCAGTCAGCCTCGGTGAGGACTGCAGCAGGATTCTCCGGATGCGGACCGCCTGCTTCCGCAATCCCCTGGAGCACCGAAAGGGGCAATTCCTCGGCACGAAGGTTTTCCCGCAGCCATTCCTTACTTGCCAGGTCCAGGTCCAGCCACCACATGAAGATTTCCATGACTCCACGCACCTTTCGTCTGCTTCAACGTTAGGCCCGGCGGCACCCGCGGACAAGATCCACCCCTGGAAGGCAGGTAGCCGGTGCGGGTCGTCCCTGCGTGATGCGGGTACCCGCAAGTAACCGGACCCGCCGAGGGCGGGAAAAGACGAGTACCCCCTACTCAGGACTGCCCCGGGGGCGCCCGCCTAGCCTGAAAACTCAAGCAAGCTGACCGTGTTGCTGGGGCATTCGGCGCAAGCACTGTTCCTCCTCAGCATGGTCCGTTTCCGGCAAAGAACTGGGGAGAATCATCATGAAACGCACCATGGCCACACTGGGGGTGCTGGGGCTCGCGGCGTTCACCGTCGCCGCTCCGGCCACCGCCGCCGGCGACAAGACCAAAGACAAGATCACCATCTGTCACGCTGAGGGCGGCGGCTTCTACAAGGCAGTCACCATCGGCGTCAGCGCCTTGGACGGGCACGACCTCCACCTGGATGACATCGTTCCGCCAAACGACGGCATGGGCGCACGGAACTGGGACACGAAGGGAATCGCCGTTCACGCCAACGATTGCGTGGCGCCCGCAGCGCCCGTAGTGGTCACGCCGCCTGTGGTTGTGCCGCCGATCGTCGTGGAACCCCCCATCGTGGTGGAACAGCCCGTGGTCGAACAACCGGTCGTCAACCAGCCTGTGGTCGAGCCCCCTGCTGTTACGCCCGTCGTCGAGCAGCCCGCAGCCGTTCCACCGGCGGCGGCACCAGTGGCAGCCGCACCCCAGGCTGCCGTCCAGCGGCAGGCACCTGCCGCCGCCCCGGCGGCTGCCCCGGCAGCCACCAGCCTGGGAACAAACCAGGGGTACAACGCCCAGACCGCCGTCGGCGGTGCTGACAGCGCTCCGTCCTGGCTGGCTGGACTGGGTGCCCTGATGGCTGCAGGAGCGGCAGTCGCGGTCCGCCGCAGGTCGCGCACGCAGCCCCTGGGCGGCTGACGCCGGCCAAGCCGCAATTGCGGCCACCTGACAAGGAAGGCGTTCCGCCAGTGCCCGGCGGGGCGCCTTCCTTCCGGTCCCGTCTCGAGCATCGGGGAGCATTATGGAAAAGGCCCAAAGCCGGCACGTCGCTGAGACAAAACCCCGGCGGCGGGGCTGGGACCGGGGAGATCTGGCCATTCTCCTGTGCGGCGTCCTGGCTTTCCTGTCCTTTACCTTTGGCGCGCCCTTGTTCAGCCCACCGCACCCTGCCTCCGGATTCGCCGGACGTGCCGTCGAATCCGCCACTGCCGGGATTCCGGCCCCCAAGCCGGCGCCGCCCGCCGCAACCGCTGCCGCACCAGGAAATGCGCCAACTGCGGAATCCCCCGCCGCTGCCGCTCCGGAACCTCTGCTGCCCGACGCATCACAGCCCCGCCGCATCCGGTACCCGTCCGCGGGCTTCGACGTGCCCGTGCACCCCCTCGATCCGGACAGCGCCGCCGAGTCGAGCCAGACCATCGAGCCGCCCGCCACGAAAGACGGCTACTGGCTGACTCCCTTCGGCACCCCGGGCAAAGGCTCGTCCAACACCACCTACGTGATCGGCCACAGCTGGGACGGCGCGGAGGCGCCTTTCAATCACTTGAGTTCAGCCGCCGCGGTGGGCGACCGGTTCGAGGTTGACACGGCCTCAGGCACCATCACCTACCAGGTGGACAGCATCACCACCTACGTGAAGTCCAGCCTGAAGGACAGCCCCATCTGGGAGATCGTGCCCAACCGCCTGGTCCTCATCAGCTGCTACACGGAAGATCCCTGGGGGAAAAACGTCGTTGTCACCGCCTCACCTGCGGTTTCTTAGCGGCGGGAAGCCCGCCTCCCTGTGCAGGGGCCTTTCACTAGGCGGACAATGAGCTATGACGTCTGATCGATTCAACGGCACGGCCCCGCTCCTGGTGGGTGTCATGCCCAAGCAGCATCCCGAAGTCCTGCAGACTGCTGCAACCCTCGCTGCGCAGCTGGGCGTCCCGCTGGTCTGCGCCTACGTGGACGAGGCCAGTTATCTCGTGGAGTGGGACCCGGCGCGCTCCGCCCACCGGCTGTCCCTCCATCCGGAGGCGGATGACCAGGAGATCCGGTCCCTGACCTTGGAACTCACAGCAGTCATCGAAGCCGCGGTGGCAAACGTGCCGGGAGGGGCAGACAGCGTGAAGTGGACACTGCGGACACTGGCCGGAGATCCCGCACGCGGCCTCTCGCAGCTTGCTGCGGAAACCAATGCACCGATGATTATCGTGGGCACCTCGGAGCGGGGGTTCTCGCACCGCCTCGCGGAGGCCCTGAATGGATCGGTGGGCGCGTGGCTCAGCCATCATCAAAGCAGGCCTGTCCTGGTGGTTCCCTACCGGATGCCCGCCCATGAAGACCGGCCGTGATCGGCGCCATCCCCGCCCCGATCAGGCCTCCGTGGTGACTCGGATAATAAAGCGAAAGTAGTTATTCGGGGCGCTGGCGGTCCGCGCTACCAGCCAGTAAGCTGATTCAAGCAGACCGGCACAACCGCAATTGGCGCCGGATTTGCCCAAAAGCCGCTCCGGAGTGCGTATCCCCCAATAACGCACTCCGGAGCTTTTTTGTGCCTTCTTTGGCCGTGGACACCTTCGCAACGATACCCCCTGGGGGTACTTGATCGAATACCCCTGAGGGGTATAGCCTGATGCCATGGACAGCATCGAAGAAGCGGTTGCGCCCGGGCCCGGGACGGCGCACCTGCCGACGCACGGCTACACCGGCAATAAGGACGCATACCTTCGCAGGCTCAGGCGCATTGAGGGCCAGGTCCGCGGGATTGCGCGCATGGTGGATGAGGACAAGTACTGCATCGACATCCTCACCCAGGTATCCGCCGTCACCAAGGCCTTGCATGCGGTGAGCCTGGGCCTGATGGAGGAACACATCGGCCACTGCGTGGTGGGAGCCGCCTCCGAACCGGACCCGGCAGCACGCGCGGAAGCAATAGACGCCAAGGTCAAGGAAGCGGCAGACGCCATCGGCCGGTTGCTTCGCTGACCCGCCCATTACCCGATTACGTGCCGGCCACCGCCGGCCGCCCCCAAAGGAGCAAGCCATGAGCACCACCTCCCCCGCCACCACCATCGTCAGCGTGTCCGGAATGACCTGCGGCCACTGCGTCTCCGCAGTCAGCGAAGAACTCGAAGCCTTGGCGGGCGTCGAAGAAGTGGACGTCGAACTGAACGCCGGGGGCATTTCCACGGTGACCATCACCTCGAGCAAGGAACTCTCCCCTTCCGAGATCGGCGAGGCAGTGGCGGAGGCCGGCTACCTGGTCGTCGCCAATGAAGCCTGAAGACCACCACTGACACGGGGATCCGCATGAGCAACCAGGACCTTCTCCACCAGCCCGGCACCCGGGTGGTGGAGCTCGATATTGAGGGCATGACCTGCGCCTCCTGCGTCAACCGGGTGGAGAAGAAACTCGGCAAGCTCGACGGCGTGCAGGCCACGGTGAACCTCCCCCTCGAATCAGCCCACGTGACCGTTCCGGCCGGGGTCACCGACCAACAGCTCGTAGACACGGTCAATGCGGCCGGTTACAAGGCCACGCTTCGCAAGGCTCCGGCAGCGCAAGCACCTTACCCTGCCGGCGGAGGAACCGAGGTGCTGCCCGCAACCGGGGCGGCCGTCGGCGACCACGCGGCCCATGGCGGCGCCGCGCAGCTCCGCCCCCGGTTGATCCTGGCAGCAGTCCTGACCGTCCCGGTCTTCGTTATTTCCATGGTTCCCGCGGCCCAGTTCCCTCACTGGGGGTGGGTGGCCGCGCTCCTGGCGCTGCCGGTGGTGACCTGGGCGGCCTGGCCGTTCCACCGCGCGGCGGCCATCAATGCGCGGCACCTGGCGTCCACCATGGATACCCTGGTTTCCATCGGCGTGACGGCCGCGTACCTGTTCTCGGCCGGGCAGTTGCTGGTGGATCCGCGCATGACGGAACACCCGGGGATGGAAGGGATGGAGGCCGGCGGCCTCTACTTCGAGGTGGCGGCCGTTGTCACAACCTTCCTGCTCCTGGGCCGCTACCTGGAAGCCAACGCGAAGCAGAAAGCCGGCGACGCCCTGCAGGCCCTGCTGAACCTGGGCGCAAAGGATGCCACCATCCTGCGTGGCGGCACCGAACAGCGGATCCCGGCCGACCGGCTCCAGGTGGATGACATCCTGGTGGTCCGGCCCGGTGAAAAGATTGCCACCGACGGCGTGGTGGCAGACGGGATTTCGGCCGTGGACGCTTCCCTGGTGACCGGCGAGTCGGTACCGGTGGAGGTAGGCCCCGGCAGCCGCGTCACGGGCGCCACCATCAACACGTCCGGCCGCCTGCTGGTGCGCGCCACGCGTGTCGGCTCTGAAACAACCCTCGCCCAAATAGCGCGCCTCGTGTCCCAGGCCCAGACCGGCAAAGCGCCCATAGCCCGCCTTGCGGACCGCATCAGCGCCGTGTTCGTTCCCGTGGTCCTGGGCATCGCCGCGCTGACGTTCGCGTTGTGGCTCCTCTTTACGGGACCCGACGTAAGCAGTGCTGACCTGCGCTCGGCCTTTACCGCCGCCGTCGCCGTCTTGGTGATCGCCTGCCCGTGCGCCCTGGGGCTTGCCACCCCGGTTGGCCTGCTGACCGGAACCGGGCGCGGGGCCCAGCTGGGCATCCTCATCAAGGGGCCGCAGGTCCTGGAGGACACCCGGACGGTGGACACCATCCTGCTGGACAAAACGGGGACCGTCACCACCGGCGTCCTTGCCGTGGACGCGGTGCTGGCCTTCGAGGGCTTCGCGGAGGGTGGCGTCTTGCGGCTGGCCGGCGCCGTGGAGGCGGCGTCCGAGCATCCGGTGGCCAGGGCTATCGCGGCCGCCGCCCATGGGGGCACCAAGGGGATCCACCCAGCGGACGACGGCGGCGCCCTCCCGGCCGTGCAGGGCTTCCGTTCCGCCCCCGGCGGGGGCGTT
This sequence comes from Pseudarthrobacter oxydans, assembly GCF_034258515.1. Taxonomy (NCBI): domain Bacteria; kingdom Bacillati; phylum Actinomycetota; class Actinomycetes; order Micrococcales; family Micrococcaceae; genus Pseudarthrobacter; species Pseudarthrobacter oxydans. Next base: position 4,367,096 of record NZ_CP139438.1, read on the forward strand.
TCGGGAACCGTCGAGGGCAGGCTGGTTGCTGCCGGCCGCGCGGGGTGGCTGCAGGAGAACGGCGTCACCATTGCGCAGGAACAGCACGCCGCATTGTCGGCGGCGGAAGCCACGGGCGCCACCGCCATTTGGGTTGCTGTGGACGGCACTCCCGCCGGCATCATCAGCCTGCGCGACACCGTCAAGGAAGGCTCCGCGGCCGCCGTCGCGCGCTTGAAGGCGCTGGGCCTGCGCCCCATCCTGCTCACGGGTGACAATGCGGCCGTCGCCGCCCAGGTGGCCGCCGCCGTCGGCATTGACGAGGAAGACGTTTTTTCAGGGGTGCTGCCGGAGGGGAAAGTCGAGGCGGTGCGCAGGCTGCAGGCCGGCGGCGCCACCGTGGCCATGGCCGGAGACGGCGTCAATGATGCAGCGGCACTCGCACAGGCGGACCTCGGGATCGCCATGGGCTCCGGCACGGACGTGGCCATTGAGGCGGCAGACCTGACCGTGATGGGCAACGACCTTGCCCAGGTGGCACAGGCGATCGAGCTCTCACGGAAGACGCTGGCCACCATCAAGACCAACCTGTTCTGGGCGTTCTTCTATAACGCCGTCGGCATTCCCGTGGCTGCGCTCGGCCTCCTCAACCCGATGATCGCAGGTGCCGCGATGGCCGCCAGTTCGGTGCTGGTGGTGGCCAACTCGCTGCGGCTGCGGAGTTTCGGCAGGCAGCCCGCAGGCAGGTAGTCCGGGAGTTCAGGCCGCGCCGTACCGGACGGCGGCGCGGGCCTTGGCCTTGGCCGCCTCGGTTTCGCGGTCCTTGGGAGGCGCCTGCGACACCAGCGAGTCAAGGAGATGCTGCGTGATGTGGGCGATCTCGTGAACCGCCTCCTCAAAGGCTTCCTGGTTGGCCCTGGAGGGCTTGGTGCTGCCGCTGACCTTCCGCACATACTGCAGTGCGGCCGCATGGACCTCCTCGGACGTGGCGTGCGGCTCGAAGTTGTGAAGGGTTCGGATATTCCGGCACATACAGCCATGCTAGGCTCTGGAACGCCTGCGATCGACCCCTTCCGCGGGCCCGCAGGGGCTGCCGTCCATGGGGAGTCCGGCATGGGCAGGGCTGCCCATCGACACTGTTTTGCGGACCGGGGTAGGTTTTAGGCAATGGATCTTCCGGATGAGCCGGGGGGCCGCGGGGGATGCCGACCTGGTTCGGATCCACGATCTAACAAGGAGAAACCAATGGCCATGTGGGGTGCAGACGTTCAGCAGCTTCGTCAGCTGGGCAGCAAGCTTCAGGAGGGCGCGTCACAGATCGAGACGCAGAAGTCCAATCTCACCAGCTTGCTGAACAGCACCGACTGGAAGGGGCCGGACGCGGACAAGTTCCGCGAGGAGTGGTCCGGAACCCACACCACCCAGCTGACCAAGGTGGCCGAGGCTTTGAAGGAAGCCAGCACCCGCGCCAAGCGGAACGCCGATCAGCAGGATCAGGCTTCCAACTAGCAACGCGGCTGCGAAAGCTAACGCACAGAGGGCCCGGACACCAGTCCGGGCCCTCTGCTTTAAGGGACGGGCTCGACGTCGTTCGCGTGTTCCAGCGGGGACGCCGCCCTGGGCGGCTCCTTGCCGCCCGCTCCCGCCGACGCCGGCGCAGGGCCCCGGAGTTCGTCCAGCCGGACCAGGATGACACCGCCGACGATCAGCGCTCCGCCGACGAGCTGGATGGCGCCCGGAAGCTCACCAAGCAGCAGCCAGGCCCAGATGACGGCGAAGAGTACCTCTGTCAGCGACACGAAAGAGGCCACCTTCGATCCGAGCGCCCGGGCGGCCATGATCCCGGACACGTACGCCAGGACCGTCGCCAGGACTACGAGGCCCGCCAGCGGGACCCACCACGGGGTGGTCCAGGGGCCGAGCCTGGTATCGGCTGCGCTGAAGGCCATCGGCAGCAGGCCGGTGGCGGCGGAGAGCCACATAGCGGCCGCACCCACCAGCAGCCCGCCGGAGGCCAGGACGATGGGCGGCAGTGAGTCGTTCTCCTTGGCCGTAATGAAGAAGTACATGGCAAGGCAGACGGCGGCCGCAATTCCCCAGAGGACACCAATGACGTCGATCTTCACGGCGCCTGTGAGGTCCAGCACGAGAACCAGGCCGGCAAGGGAAAGCAGGGTACCGCCGAACGTCAGGACACGCGGCCGCCTGCGGCTGGCAGCCCACAGCCACAGCACGATGATGACCGGAGCCAGGTATTCAAGCAGGAGCGCCACGCCCACGGAGAGCCTGGCCACAGCGTTGAAGTAGAAGAGCTGGCAGGCCGCCACGCCGATCAGCCCGAAGAGGAGGATGGTCACCCAGTTGTTCCGCAGCTGGTGCCAGCGTCCCCGCAGGGCTGGAACCGCGGGCACGGCGAGAATCACGGCGGCACCCGTGAGCCGGGCAGTGACGGCGGCTCCCGGGGACCAACCGGTCTCCAGGAGCGCCTTGGCGAAGGACCCGGAGAGGCCGAAGACGGCGGAGGAGAACAGGGCTATGCCCAGGCCGGAGGCGAGGAAGTTCCGCTTGCCTGCGGACAGGCGGCCGGGCGCGCGGTTGCTCGCAACGGACATTGAGCACCTCCTGTCAGGAGTAAAGTGGGATTATGGTCATGACAGTACGGGACGGCACTGTAAGGAGTCAAGATGGTTTTTGCCCCTGACACCGAGGTGGCGCTGCGGACGGTGGTGAATCTGGTCAATTCAGCGGCAAATGGGGCCGAAGGCCTTGCCACGCAGGCGGACCTGGACCGTTTCCTGGCGGCTGAGGGTTTCACCGGCTCCCGCACCAGGGATCAGCAGGAACTGGAAAGCGTCCGGCAGTTGCGCCGGCAGCTCGCAGAGCTTTGGACAGCGGATGAAGATGCGGCTGTCCGCACGGTGAACCGCCTCCTGCGCGAGGCGCGCGCGCTCCCCCAGCTGGTCAAGCACGACGACTGGGACTGGCACCTGCATGCCACCACACCGGACGCCCCGCTGGTGGACCGGATGAGCACGGAGGCCGCGATGGCGCTGGCGGATGTCATCCGCGGCAAGGAGATGGACCGAATGCGCACCTGCGACGCAGAGGATTGCGATGCGGCGGTGCTGGACCTGAGCCGGAACCGGTCGAAGCGCTACTGCGACACCGGCAATTGCGCCAACCGCGCACATGTCGCCGCCTACCGTGCCCGGCAGGCGGCCTCGGGCTAGTGGCCGCCCGGCGTGTCCGGGTGATCAGGGCTGTCGGCGGAGGCGGGTGGCTCCTGGGGGCCCGGGGCGCCAAAGCCGTGGGAGGGTTTCCGGGCCGAGCTGAGGTTCACGCCGGACCCTTTACCCAGATGCTCGGCATTTTCCTTGTAGCTCATGGAGAGCATTGCGGCGACCACCAGGGTGACAATGAAGGCGATGCCGGCCGCGGTGAAGGCCAGGTCGAAGCGGGGAGTCCGCGCACTGCCGCCCGAAGCAAAGACGACAACGGCAAGGAAGGCGACCACAGCCCAGAACGCGGAGAACATCAGGGGCCCCTTCACCGAGGTCCGCAGCCTGCGCGGTTTTCCTGGATGCTGGTCTGCCACGGTGATTCCTCCCTGCAGGCGGCACGCCGGCCGGCCTGGATCAAGTATTGCGGTGGTTTGCCCGGCCAATTTTCTACAAGGAGTAGAACCGCGCTTTCCTAGTTTACGGCTTTCCGGCGGCGTGGCCGGCATCGTGCCGAAGCGTCAGGCCCGAAAGTACCCACAGCACGCCGGAAATAATTGCTCCTCCGCCAGCCACCCCCAGCAAAGCGTGGGCACCCAGGCCGATGAAGAACGGCAGCAGGGCTGCGGTTCCAAGGCCTATGGCTCCGGAGGTGATCCAGTCCCGGGAGAGCACGTGGCGGCCGCGCAACATCAACCCGCAGAGCAGTTCAAGCGCTCCCGCCACACCAAGGCCCGTTGCGGCCACCACGCCAAACAGCAGGTCCCCGTGCAGCAGGACCAAGGAAAGTCCCGCGCCGGCCAGCACTGCGCCTGCCGCCGAGAGCATCTTGCCCGGAGCGCCATCCCGCTGGAAGCCTGCAGCCTGGATACCCCGGAGGAGGAGCGCGCCGGTGGCCAGGAGATACAGCCCGCCGGCCCAGCCCATGACCTCCACGGAGGGCGCGGCCCAGAAGATGGTGACTGCGCCGAACACCAGCGCTGCCGCCGAGCGCAGCAGGACCGGCTGCCAGAGGTCTGGCCGGGGGGCGGTTCCGGGGGCGGTGCCTGCGGGTGTCCTTGGTTGCGTCACCGGTCCAGTTTAGTGGCGGCGGTGCGCTGGCAGAACTTCGGCGCCTGTTCCCGCTGCCCCTACCCCGAACCGAGCACCATCCAACGGTCGGACCGGGCACGCAGGCCCAGGGTCAGGGCGCGCGCAGCCATGTAGCCGAGGGCAAAGGCGGCCCACAGCCAGCCAAGGCCTGCGGCACCCGATAGGCCGGGCAGCGCCACGGCAATCAACAGCGGCACATAGACGGCAAGATTCAGGACCCCGGCCAAGGCAAGGTACTTTGCGTCCCCGGCGCCGATCAGCACCCCGTCCAGCACAAACACATAGCCGGCTATGGGCTGGCCCGCCGCGACGACCCAGAGGGCAGTGGCCAGAACCGACTGCACCTCGGGATCGGACGTGAAAAGGGCACCCGCCCAGGGGGCCGCCAGTGCCAGGAGCACGCCCGTCGCCACGCCAAAGCCCAGGCCCCAGCGGATCATGGTGCGGGTCAGGAGGCGCGCCTTGGCGGCATTCGATGCGCCCAGCTCCTTGCCGATCAGGGCCTGGGCGGCGATCGCCAGGGCATCCAGGGCGAAGGCCAGGAAGGAAAAAATCGTCATTGCCAGCTGGTGGGCTGCCAGGTTGACCGCCCCTTGCGCGGTGACCACCAGCACTGTGGCCAGGATCGCGATCCGGAGGCTCAGTGTGCGCAGCATGAGCCAGGACCCCACCCGCGTCATACTGCGGATCCCCCGCCAGCTTGGCAGCAGGCTCACCCCGCTGCTCACTGCGTTCCCCCTGACGATGACCAGGTAAACGCCCGCCATCGCCCACTGGGCCACGCTGGTTCCCACCGCGGAGCCGGTCACCGACCAGCCCAGCCCGTAGACCAGCCACAGGTTCAGGACGATGTTGAGGCCAAAGCCCGCCGTGGCCACCACCAGCGGGGTCCGGGTGTCCTGAAGGCCGCGTAGGAGGCCTGTGCCGGCGAAAATCAGGAGCATGGCCACCAGCCCGGGCATGGACCAGCGGAGGTAATCGACGGCGAATCCCCGCACCTCGCCTTCCGCCCCCAGAAGGCCGATCAGCGGGTCCGCGGCCAGGAACCCGGCCACGGCCAGGACGAGGCCCAGCAGCAGTGCCAGCCAGACGCCGTCGCGGCCGGCTGCCAAGGCCTTGCCCGGCTGGCCGTCGCCGATGGCGCGGGCCACGGCAGGGGTAGTGGAGTAGGCCAGGAAGACCATCAGGCCGACGGCGGTGTGCAGCACCGCCGAGGCGAGTCCGACGCCGGCCAGCTGGGCCACGCCCAGGTGGCCCACAATCGCCGAGTCGGCGAGCAGGAACAGCGGCTCGGCCACAAGCGCACCAAAAGCGGGGACGGCAAGCCGGAGGATCTCCCGGCGCTGCCCCCTGGATGGCGCAGCAGTGGTGGGGGCAGGTAAGCGGGGCACGATGCCAGCCTAATCCGCCGGCCGCGATCGGGCCTGTGCGCATGACAAGGAACACATTGTGACGATTTAGTTGACACTTCAACCATCGGGCCGGAAGACTGGAATGCATGAACCAGTCACGACTTACCACCACCGCCGTTACTGCCCTCCGCATCATCCTGGGCTTCCTCTTCGCCGCCCACGGCTGGCAGAAGTTCAACGAATGGACCATCGCCGGCACCCAGGCGTCGTTCGCCAAGATGGGCGTTCCGGCAGCGGAAATCGCAGCCCCCGCAATCGCCGTCCTGGAGTTCGCCGGCGGCATCGCCCTGATCCTGGGCATCCTCACCCGCGTGGTTGCAGCCCTCCTGGTCCTGGACATGCTGGGGGCCCTGGTCCTGGTCCACGCCTCCGCCGGAGTTTTTGCCGCCAACGGCGGGTACGAGCTGGTGCTGCTCCTCGCGGCCGCAGCCTTCGCCCTGGCCCTCACCGGCGCCGGACGCCTCTCAGTGGACCGGGCCCTCTTTGGCCGCAGCAACTCCAAGTTGTCTGTCCTCGCCTAAGCCGAACCTCCGGCCATGGCCGGGAACCGCTCGACGGCGGGTGCCCACTCCGGTGCGCACCCGCCGTCGGCCTTTTCATCACCCGAAACAGGCCTGACTGCTGGGTAACCCAATGGCGTCAGTATGATCGCACCATGACCGACACCCCTGCCTCCAACTCCGTGACCCTCCGCTTCCTCGCCGCCCCGATGGACGTGGGACACAGCGGCTCGGTGGATGCCGGGACAGTCCTGGAGTGGGTGGACAAGGCCGCGTATGCCGCGGCGGTGGGGTGGGCGAAGTCCTACTGCGTGACTGCCTATGTGGGAAACATCCATTTCGCCGATCCGGTCAACAGCGGGGACATGGTGGAGGTGGAAGCCACCATCGTCTACACCGGCCGGTCCTCAATGCACATCCGCACCGTGGTTTCCTCCGGGGATCCCAAGGGCGGTCCGGCCACTATGCGAAGCCAGTGCATGGTGATTTTCGTGGCCGTCGGGGAAGACGGGAAACCCATCCCGGTGCAGCAGTACGAACCCGTCACCCCGGCGGAAATCGAGCAGCGGGACCACGCCCTGGCCCGGATCAAGGTGCGGGAACAGATTGTCGAAGCCATGAACCGCCAGGAATATACTGACGCGGGCACGGCCGAACGGGTGACGCTCCGCTTCATGGCTGCGCCCACGGACGTGAACTGGGGCGGAAAAGTGCACGGCGGGATCGTCATGAAGTGGATCGACGAAGCAGCCTACGTCTGCGCCTCCCGGTACTGCGGCATGAACACAGTGGCCGTATTCTCCGGCGGCGTCCGGTTCTACCGCCCGTTGCTGATTGGCCACGTTGTGGAGGTGGAAGCCCGCCTGGTGTACACGGGGACGAAGGGCATGCACATCGCAGTCCACGTCCGCTCCGGCGATCCCAGGAGCCGCGACATGAACCTCACCACCTATTGCCTGACGGTGATGGTGGCGCGCGACGCCGAAGGCAACTCGGTGCCTATCCCTGCCTGGATGCCGGTCAGCGAGGAGGACAAGCGGCTGCACGCCCACGCCCGGGAGCTACTCGAGATCCGGGGCACCGCCCCGGGCAACCGCCTGCCGAACCACCTGCTGGCGCAGGGCTAAGCGCCCCCACCCGCCGGCGCGTGGCTCCTAGAAGCCCCCGCCGCCGGCGTCGGCCGCCATGTTGGCAAACCGGGAGTAATGGCCCTGGAAGGCCACCACGATGTCCTTCGTGGGACCGTTACGGTGCTTCGCAACCAGGATGTCGGCTTCGCCGGCGCGCGGCGACTCCTTGTCATAGACATCTTCGCGGTGGAGCAGGATCACCATGTCCGCGTCCTGCTCGATGGATCCGGATTCACGGAGGTCCGAAACCATGGGCCGCTTGTCCTGGCGCTGCTCAGAGCCACGGTTCAGCTGGGACAGTGCGATGACCGGGACCTGCAGTTCCTTGGCCAGGAGCTTCAGCGCGCGCGAAAACTCGGATACTTCCTGCTGGCGGGACTCCACCTTCTTGCCGGAGCTCATGAGCTGCAGGTAGTCGAGGATCACCAGCTTGAGATCATGCTGCTGCTTCAGGCGCCGGCATTTTGCCCGGATCTCCATCAGGGACATGTTGGGGCTGTCGTCAATGAACAGCGGGGCGTCGTTCATCCGGCCCATGGTGGTGGCGATCTTGGACCATTGCTCGTCCTTGATGGTTCCCTTGCGGAGATCCTGCAGACCGATGGTTGCCTCCGCGGAGAGGAGGCGCATGGCGATTTCGTTCCGGCCCATTTCGAGGGAGAACATCACCGTGGAGAGGTTGTTCTTGATGGCAGCGGAGCGGGCAAAATCCAGTGCGAAGGTGGACTTACCCACTGCCGGGCGGGCGGCGATGACGATCATCTGGCCCGGGTGCAGTCCGTGGGTGAGCTCATCCAGCTCGTAGAACCCCGTGGGGACGCCGGTCATTCCCTCGCCGCGGTGCCCGGAGGCCTCGATCTCGTCCACTGTGGACTCCATGACGTCCTTGAGGACAACGTAATCCTCGGCAGTGCGACGCTCGGCCACGGCGTAGACCTCGGCCTGGGCCTGGTTGACCAGGTCCTCCACCTCACCGTCCGAGCCGTAGCCCAGCTGGACGATCTTGGTTCCGGCATTGACCAGGCGCCGGAGGACGGCGCGCTCAGCAACGATTTCGGCGTAGTAGCCGGCGTTGGCCGCCGTGGGGACGGTCTGGATCAACTCATGCAGGTAGGCGGGGCCGCCGATCCGGTTGATCTCGGCACGCTTGGTCAGTTCGTCCGAGACGGTAACAGCGTCCGCCGGTTCGCCGCGGCCGTAGAGGTCGATAATGGCTTCGTAGATGGTTTCGTGGGCGGGGCGGTAAAAGTCCTGTCCCCGGAGAATTTCCACCACGTCGGCAATGGCATCCTTGGACAGCATCATGCCGCCCAGGACGGATTGCTCGGCAGGGATGTCCTGCGGTGGCTTTCGGCTCGCGTCTGATCCGCGGGTTGTTTCGACCGGGTCAAGATGCGCGATTGACAAAATTGCCGTCCTCCATGTGAGCCGGGACCTGAGGTCCCGGCGGTGATCCATCCTGGTGTGGCGTTGCCCGAAGACCGCGCACCGCTACCTGTTCAGGTCTACCAGCAGGGTGTGACAACGCGGGGCCACGCCCTCCGGAGACGGCATGGCGCGAGTTATCCCCACTATCCACAGGTTTTCCACAGCGGGCGATTTCTTCCGGATCCGGCGGCTCCACAAGCTGCCTTCAGCAGCTAAAGCGGAACCAGCAGGACCCTGAAGAACAGGTACCCCGCTACGCTAGCCCCCTCCGCTCCAGCTGCAAAGCCAGCGGTGCCCGGGCCCTGTGGACAACCTGTGCACTAAGGGGCATAGCTTGTGCACAGCCTGTGGGAAAGGTTGTGGACAGCAAAAACCTTTACCGGGTGATATGCGCTTGACCTGCGGAAACATTAGCACCAGCATGTGGAGTAAATATTTCTTCCCGGGAATTTCATCCACAGCCTATATGGCCGCCAGTGGCCTTAGGTCGCCGCGCGGCGGGCAGTGACCCAGTTCATCTGCGAACCCGTGGCCTTCGTCATATGCCGCTGCGGATGTCTGGCGTCGGGCAGGCCCCCCATATGCACAACAGTGAATATTGCTGTGGATAAACAGGAACTGGCATAAGCTCTATGTATGGGCGAACTACTGCTGGTTCTGCTGCCGGCGATCGTCTTGGCGGCGCTTATTTGGGGGCTTGCCACGGCCCTCAGCCCACGCGATTCAGGCGTATCCGACGCCGAGAAATACCAGCGGGACCTCGCCGAACGTTCAGCCCGGCACTATGCCGCGCAGGTCCAGGCGGCCACCGCCGCGCGGGCCCGCCTCGAGGCCATTACGCGGCCAAGCCAGAACGCCCAGGCGATGCACTCAGATCTGGCTGCCACCAGGAAGTACACAGAACGGCAATGAAAATGGAATCGCTCGTGATCCCTGTCCTTATCCTCCTGGCCGTGGCTGCCGGAGTCTCCCTGGCTGCCCGCGCCATCAGCAGGCGAAAGGCTTCCGCCGGTGCGGCATCCACGTCGCCGCCCGTCAGTTCCGCCGAGCTCGCCCGCCAGGCGGCCACGAAACTCTCCGAGGACCAACACCGGCGGCTATATGCCCTGATTGCCCAAGGCCAGGCCATGGCCGCCATCAAGCTCTACTACGAGGTCACCGGGGATGGGCTGCGCGCGTCACGCGATGCCGTCGGTGCGCTGGCCGCCCACCCCCAGCCCTACCGGGGCCCCGAGGCAGTGCCGCCGGCCACTGAGGACGACGAGGACGATGAGCCGCAGCGGTTCCCTTACCGCTACCGGGCCATTGCGAGTAAAGGCGACGTAACCCGCGAGGTCAGCAGCAATATGCTCAACGACGAGATCTACGGCCGCATCCGCACCCTGGCCCGCAATGGGGACACCGAGGCGGCTGCCACCGCCCTTACCCGCCATTCCGATATCTCCATGAAGCAGGCCAGGGAGTTCATCGAACTGCTGGACGACTAAGCCCGGCTGGACTCGTGAAAGGGCCTACTGGAAGTTGGCTTCGCTCGCGGCGGGGAACTCTCGCGGCGGGGAACTTCAGGCGTTTCCGGAGATGCCCGCCAGCAGCTGCTCGAATGGCAGTGACTCCATGGGAACATGCTTCCGGCCCGGCTGGGACCCCTCCATCAGGCGGGTAAATTCGCCGGCAGCGCGGTCGATGCGGGCGGCAAGGGAGGACCCGTCGTCGTCGGCGGTTCCCCAGTCCTGCGGGCCGGCGAAGACGCCCGTGGGCGCAATCCTGGCGCGCAGGTAGCTGAAGAGCGGGCGGAGCGCGTAGTCCAGGACCATCTGGTGGCGCTCGGTGCCGCCGGTGGCGCCGAGCAGGACGGCCTTGCCGTCCAAGGACTTGGGGTCGAGGACGTCGATGAAGGATTTGAACAGGCCACTGTAGGACGCGCTGAACACAGGCGTCACGGCGATGATCCCGTCGGCGGCTTCCACCCCTGCGATGACCTCTGCGAGGCGCGGAGCAGCGTAGCCGGTGACGAAGTTGTTGGCGATGTCCACGGCAAGGTCCCGGAGTTCGACGACGTCCACGGTCACGTCATAGCCGGCCGCGCCCAACTGACGTTCAGCCGACACTGCCAGCTGGTCGGCAAGCAGGCGGCTCGACGACGGCACGCCCAAGCCGGCGGAAAGGACTGTGATACGGCGGGTTTCCATGACGGTCTCCTGTTGCTCGGTAGTTCGTATACAAGTTACATGCATTTGCATGTTTACATCCATACAGGCAAACCGGGGAACGTGCCAGGTTATTCCCTTGTCCCGCCGGGGAGTAGAATCGCGGCAGGCTGGGTCGTCGTCGCAGCCGGTGCCTGGCGGTCCGATGCGACACCTTCTGTATGTTTGCGCAGGGTCTGCCCGATCGAAAGTCACCACCATGCTCAGTAAACTCAGCCCATTCGTCACCGCGCTCCTCCTCGGCGGCCTCGCCGTCACCGGAGCTGCCCCCGCCAACGCGGAGCTCGTGGAACGCTACAGCCTCGATTTTTCGACCAGCGGACTAAACGACGACTTCTGCGGTTCGGGGCTGCAGGTCGCATTCACCTATGACCGGACCGGTTCGGGCTCAACCATGACCCGCGGCGAGGATAGCCTGCTGTGGGTTCAGGAGAAGCTCAGGATCGTCCAGACATTCACGTACAACGGGATGACCGTGACCGACATCCAGCCGAACACGCTCGCCAAAGACCTCAAGATCGTCGACAACGGGGACGGGACGCTCAGCATCACCGTGCTGCTCACCGGAGAGAATCGGCTGATTGGAAGTGACGGCAAGATCCTCGCCAAGGGCGACGGCCAGGTCCGCAGGCTCCTCACCATCGACCAGGCGTCGGGCAACGTGATCAGCGACGAGCTGATTTTCGGTTCTACGGGTACGAACGACGACTTCTGCGAAGCAATCCTGGCTCACTGGGGCGTCTGACCCGGTTGGCCCGTCCACGGTCCAAAGACAAGAGACCCCCGCTGCCGGGATCCGGCGACGGGGGTCTTTGTACAGTCAGGACTGTTGAGTCGTTATGACTACTTGCCTGCCACTACATCGAGTTCGATGACAGCGGCAACATCCTCGTGCAGACGGACGTTGGCCTGGTACGAACCAACCGACTTGATGTGGACCGGCAGTTCAACCTTGCGCTTGTCGATGCGGCCAAGGCCAGCGGCCTCAACAGCGTCAGCGACGTCGCCCTGCTTGACGGTGCCGAACAGGCGTCCGGTTTCGCCAGCCTTGACGACGAGCTTGACCGGCTTGGACTGCAGTGCAGCAGCCTGCTTCTGAGCGTCTTCCAGGGAAGCGTGCTCGCGGGCAGCGCGGGCAGCCTTGATGGACTCAACCTGCTTTTCGCCGCCCTTCGACCAGGTCAGGGCGAAGTTGCGGGGCAGCAGGTAGTTACGGGCGTAACCGTCCTTGACCTCGACAACGTCGCCAGCAGCACCGAGTCCGGTTACTTCGTGGGTCAGAATGAGCTTTGCCATGTTAGTTAATCCCTTCCTTAGCCGCGGCCAGCGCCGGAGTAAGGCAGCAGAGCAACTTCGCGGGCGTTCTTGATTGCCTGGGCGATCTTGCGCTGTTCCTGCACCGTAACGCCAGTGACGCGACGGGCGCGGATCTTTCCGCGGTCGGAGATGAACTTGCGCAGCAATGCTACGTCCTTGTAGTCGATGACAGTGATGTCAGCGGCCTTCAAGGGGTTGGACTTTGGTTTGGGCTTACGGAGTTCAGCCTTAGCCATCGTGGAGCTCCTATTCTAGGGAGCCCGTGGATGTTGATCCACGGGATGGTGGTGGTCCGACGGCGGCAGCCGCCTTGGTGCGCTTTGGCACTGTGGCGGGCCCCGGCGTCGGACCTTAATGGGGTGTGTTAGAAGGGAGGTTCGGAATCGGGGCCGTTGCCCCAGCCACCTGCACTGGACACGCCGGGCGTAGCCCAGGGATCGTCCTGCGCAGCCTGCTGGTTGCCGCCGCCCCAGCCTCCACCGGAGTTGCCGCCCTGGTTTCCACCAGAGTTGCCGCCTCCGAAGCCACCGCCGCTGTTGCCGCCGCCGAAGCCGCCCTGGCCACCCGCGCCGGAGCGCTGGGTGCGGTTGACCTTGGCATTGGCATAGCGCAGGCTGGGGCCGATTTCGTCGACCTCAAGCTCGATAACGGTGCGCTTTTCGCCTTCTTTGGTTTCGTAGGAACGGCTCTTCAGGCGGCCGGTAACGATCACGCGCATGCCCTTGGTGAGGGACTCGGCGACGTTCTCGGCTGCTTCACGCCAGACAGCCGCGCGGAGGAACAGGGTTTCCCCGTCCTTCCACTCGTTGGACTGGCGGTCAAAGGTACGCGGGGTGGAAGCGATGGTGAAGTTCGCTACTGCCGAACCTGACGGTGTGAACCGCAATTCCGGGTCATTGGTGAGATTACCGATGACCGTAATGGTGGTTTCGCCTGCCATCTACTGCCTCCTTGTTCGATCCTGTGAAGAGTGCGTTCCTGCGGGTGAAGAATGAAGATCAGTGCTGAAATTACTCAGCAACAACCTTCTGCTCTTCGGGGCGGGTGATCTTGGTGCGCATGATGGTCTCGTTAAGAGACAACTGGCGGTCAAGTTCCTTGGCGGTTTCCGGCTTGGCGGTGAAGTTCACCACGGCGTAGATTCCTTCGGACTTTTTCTTGATTTCGTAAGCCAGGCGGCGTCGGCCCCAAATGTCAACCTTCTCGATGGTTCCACCATCGTTGGTGATGACGTTCAGGAACTTCTGAAGCGACGGCTCAACGGTACGCTCTTCGACCTCGGGGTCGATGATTACCATCAATTCGTAAGGACGCATATGTGAACCCACCTCCTTTGGGCTAAGCGGTTACGGCATTTCCGTAACAGGAGGTTCATTTGCGATTCCGTGCGATGCCCCGCCAGAAGGGAGGCAGGGCGCAGCACAGACTTCACCATCTTAGTGCATGTGGCCCGGATAGGCGATTTGCTCCTGACCCAAGGTTAGGCGGCCGGCAACGGCCCGGAAAGCGCTGGTGCGGCGATGTGGAAAACTCCCACGGCCGGGAAGCCCCTATCATCTGACGTATGGGTAAACATTTGGTCGCCCTTGGCGCAGCGGCAATCTTCCTGGGCGGCTGCTCGGCCCCTCCACCTCCACCTCTGCCCCCGACAGCAACGGTGACTGCGCCAGCGGACGACGCAGCAACCACCCCGGCCACAACCGACGGCGGAGGGACCACCCAGCAAGCGTCCACTGACGCTTTCGATTTCGCCGCAGCAGGGGACATCAACCCGGAAGGGAACACGTCCGCGGCGTCGCCCAGTGGCAGGAACGCCGCGTCCATTGTCGCCGGCCTGAACGACGGCACGCTGGACAACTTCATCGCTTTGGGTGACTTTCAGTACGACAAGTCCGTGTGCTCCGCGCTCGGCGCTTATGACCAGCTGTGGGGACCGGCCAAGTCCAAAACATACTGGGCGGCAGGACCGAACCACGACGTCAAGCCCGGCACGAACGATGAGCTGGACAAGTATATGAACGGTGAGTGCGTCTCCGCCACGAAAAGCGCAACCAACGGCCACCTTGGCCGATTCGTGGACGCCCTCGAATGGTACTCATTCGATAAGGGCAACTGGCATTTCCTGGTAGCCCCTACCGCCACCTGGCGGTATGACGCGACGCGCGCGCGGGCCATGACGCATGAAATGGATGCCGACCTCAAGGCAGCCAGGGCAGCCGGCAAGCATCTGGCCGTCGTTTACCATGACCCCTACTTCACTTCTGACACATCCAGCCATGACCGCTTCGCTGAGGCCAAACCGTGGATTGATGTGTTCTGGACAAACCGGGTCCGGATACTGCTTTCGGGCAGCCAACACAATTATGAGCGAACGTGCCCCGTGAACAACGCGGACCAGTGCGTTGCGGACGGGATGCAGCAATTCCAGGTGTCCACTGGTGGAATCGGCCTCCGGGAATTCACCGGCAGCCCCTCTTATGTGCAGAAGAGGTTTAGCGACACATGGGGTCACCTAAGAATGAGCCTTAAGGCTGACGGCTCTTATACATGGGAATTCCGTGCTGTTTCCGGCGGAATGCAGACTGACAGCGGGTCACGAAGCGGGGGCTGATTCAACGCCAGGGTAGGTGGGCCGGGACCTCGCCACGTGGGTGTGCACCCCGCCCGGTCAGTACTCTGACACCGGTACGGCTGAACCGTCGTCCGGACGCCAATACCGCAAGCCGCCGTTCGTGGAGCCGTCGCGGGCGACGTCTATCACGGCGTAGGGGAACGCCCGACGATCCCGCCGGTCAGGTCCGCGACCGCGGACGTCCGAACACCACGTGCCTGTGTTGACGTACCGGGTTGTGCACGCCTCCAGCTCCGCTTCGAGGGCACGGTGGGTGTGGCCCGATACGTACCAGGCCACCCCGGAACCATGCTCTTCGAGGGTGCGCGCGACCCGACCCGCTGCTGCAGGAGGCTCCTCGCCTGCGGTCCTGCGCCCGGCTGCCGCGAGCACCATGCGAGTGGCGGCGCGCGGGAGCGCCGACACCGTCCGGAACCGGGACAGGCGTGCCAGGTCCCGAACGGCCGCCTCGTCGAGCGCAAGGCGGAATGACTCGGACTGCAACATTTCGTCGTACGCGGGCTCCCGGATGCGACGTTCCGCCAGTTCGGACGCCAGGCAGGACCGGGCAACGGCCCCGGCTCGGCTCAGGCGCGAGTTCGACGGGTGGGCGTTCCAGGCGGCGAGCGGTGGCAGGTTCAACTCGTCGGTCCCGTTGACCGCCGAGCGGAGCACCTCAGGAATCCGGTGCAGCGCGTGGTGCTGGTGCCCGTGCTCGGCCACGAGCACGTGGGGCACGTGCAAGAACCACGGGTGCACCCGGACCCGTGTGGGCTCGCCGGGTGACAGTAGCGCTGACAGGCGGGCGGCGACCGACGGCCGGGCCAGCTCGACGTCGTGGTTGCCGCATACGAAGTGCAGCTGCACGCCGCGGGCCGCACACGCTTCCAGCGCCCGGAACGTGTCAAGGTGCCGGGCGAGGATCGACTCGAGCCGGGCAAGGCTCTCGTCTTCGGCCAAGCCGACCAGCTCAAACGTGTCACCCACGAATGCGACGTGCCGCTGCGTACCGGCTACCGCAAGGACCTCGCGGCGCAGGAAACCGGGAAGCACTGCGCTTGGGCGGCGGGGGTCGTCATCCGATACGCCCAGGTGGAGGTCGCTGAGGAGCCACCACCGCGCCGCACCGTTCACGTGAGCAGTCCCACCACGCGCGGAAGGAAGAGGACGAGATACATCGCCCACATGACACCGACCACCCTGCGGCTCATCGTCAGGCCGAGGAGCCTCGTGGGCCGTTCGGCGTCCGGTCCCGCGCGTCGGATCTCAAGCGCGACAAGGGTAACGAGCAGGGCGATGGTGATGAGCAGGGCGGCAATCGCGAGCAGTCCCGCCAGATCGATCATGACACAACCTCCTGTCGTGCGCGTGCCATGCACGCGCCAATGGTGATGACGCCCATCGTGACGACACACGCCTGCCACGACCACACAGCGAGGTAGAACATCGCGGTGGACACCGCGGTTAGCGTGGCGAGGCCGAGAGCCAGAACAAGCAGCCCGCGAAGGGCAGGGTCGGTAACCGACGTGAGTCGGACCAGTGCCTGCCCTGGCAGCAGGATAAGGACGGCTGTCGCGGCGACCACCTGCAGCGGCGTCGGCAGCCCTACGAGCGTCACCAGTGACAAGGCGAGGGCCGCGAGACCGAGGACCAAGGTCGGCCGGCTGATGGGGCGGCTGATAGGGCGGCTGATGGGGCGGCTCATGGCGTCACCCGGTAGGCGCGGGCGTCTGCATTGCTGAACACTAGTTCCACTCCATCCTGCGCGCTTAGCCACGCCTCCAGCTCGGCGAAGCCGCCGGCGCTGCTGGCGCCCCGAAGCACAAGACTCGCTTCCGACGAGCGGGTGAGCAACAAGACGGCACCGGCAGGGTTTTTCCGGGCATTGTCGTAAACGACTGGGCCGCACGCCGCCGTAGACAAGTCGGACCGGCACATGTAGTCCATGGTCCGATACGGGTGCTCGAGGTAGGCCTCGCTGCGCCACGGCGTCGGGGGGGAAGCCGAGATGATCGTTGAGCCGGGCGGCGCGAGGCGCTGTACGGCGGCGACGGCAGCGATCTCGTTGTCGGTGAAGACGTCAAACTGGGCGTTCCCGAACCGGCCTGTCACTGTCAGCAGGCCCAACAGGCAGAACGTCAGCGCGAGGCCCCCCGCGGCACGGAGTGAGGGCTGTGTCCTGCCTTCAGTGGGAAGCAGGATCGAGCATGCCTGCAAAGCGATGAAGGGCAGAGCGAAAAGCGAGACGCGGATGAGCATTTCCCCGCCGTACAGCTGCACGGGGAAGAGCAGCAGGGGGGTGACGGCAAGGAGGACTACCCGGATGTCGAACCGCCCCCTGCGCCAGTCGCGCACCGCGCCCGCCGCGGCAAGCGCCCACAGCAGGAGGGTGAGAACGACCCTGGCCTGCACCACGAGCACGTGCCCAGCGGTCCCGCTCACGCGGTCGACGACGTTGGCATTGATTGCGGCCAGCACACCTCCTTCCGCCAGGGGCGGGTTCCCGGCGAGGTATGCACTGGCGGGGTAGGCGAGCCAGAGTGCCAGCAGGACCGCGGTGATCAGGGGCAGCCGGCCGGGCCAGACATGTCCGCTCAGGGTGAGAGCGGTGAGGGAAATGAGCAACAGGAAAGGCGTCAGTTGATGGCTCGCGCAGATGACCGCGATGAGCACGAGAGCCACCGCGAGGGCGCTCACCCGGTACCCTGGCCGGGGCTCAGCCGGGGACCGCCCTTGCCACCACGCCGCCACGTCGACGTCTCGGAAGCCGCGGAACTTGGGGGGCCGCGCAGCCAGCGGGCCGACGACAAGTGCGATCACGACGAGGTACAGGAAGAAGCCGAAGGCTTGGGGAGACAGGTAGTCCTGGTCCTGCCAGTTGCCGAGGCAGAAGAGCCAGAGCACGAGCCAGCGCCGTCGCGGATCCTGCGTAAGGTAGCGCATCAGCACGCCCAGGGCAGCGAGCCACAGACCCACGTTGAGCACCGGCGCCCACAGGGCAAGGGCTACCGGGTCGAGGCCGGTTGCCTTCAGTACTGTCGCCAGGAGGGCGAAGAAACCCGGCCAGTTAAAGTAGGCGTCAATGTCGGGGTCGATCCCCTGGCTGCGCGAGAGGGCGTCGGCAATGCCGAGATGACGGAACGCGACCTCACCACGCGGTACGTCCGTGACGAAGGCTGCCGTCCCGAAGAGCACGAGCACCAACACCAGCACCAGCCACATCAAGACCGCCCGGCCTGCCGGACCTGAGGCATCCCCTCGCAGGGCCACAACGAAGGCAACGTTCAGAATCAGGACCCCTGCCCAGAACGGGTAGGGGAGCACGGCAACGAGCCCCAGGTCGCTGTTCACGGGAACGGCGACCGTGGAAGCGGCCCACACGGCAAGCGCCAGCGACACGACCCCCGCCAGTGCGCACCAGGCGTCACGGGCCTTCCAGCGTCCTCGGATGCGGCTGGGCGCATCAATCGTGGTTGTCATCGTGACTCCTTCGTGACACGCCGGAGAACGGCGATTAACCGGAGGCCGGCAGCAACAGCTCCAATGGAGAGCACCACCAGCCACGCAAGGGCCATGGCGCCGGGGCCCGCTTCGGCCTCCAACAGCGCTGACGCGCAGAGGGCCACCCCGAGCGTCACGCCGACCACGATCGGCTCTGTGTAACGGCCGAGAGCCCGGCACACGGCGTTGTAGGCCTGCAGCACCGCGTACGGCACCAGTCCGGCCGCCAACCACCGCAGAGCGTCAGCGGATGCGTCAGCGTACCGCTCCCCCAGCAGACTGAGCAGCGGGTGAGCGAGGAGGACGAGGACGACTGCCGCCAGACCTCCTATGGCGAGCGACCAACGGAGACTCGCCCAGGTTGTAGCCACCAGGCGGTGAGGGTCGCGGACACCTTCGGAAAACTGGACGATGCCCATCAGCATCGGAGCGGAGTAGGCAGCCCAGGCCATCATCCATGCGGGATACCAGTAGGCAGCGATCTCAGGCGCCACCGTGTGGGCCAGCAGGAGCGGCAGCACCAGCCCGGGGGCGCGCTCGGTGAGGGTGAGGAGCTGGTACGGAATACCCACCGCCAGCAGTGGACGGCCGCGCGTCGAACGCAAGGATGGTCGCGGCCGATAGCCAATCAGTTTTCGCAGCTGGATCACACCGACGACGCACGCCACTGTATTCCCGAGGGTCCAGCAGGCCATCACCACGTCGGCGGAGGCGCCATGCGCCTGCCAGGCCACGAGCGCTGCAGCGCCGAGGGAAACCCCGCCGCCCAACGCATACCTCAAGGTCGCGCTGGCCCCGCGTCCCAGCGCCACCAGCGCTTGGTCCAGCACAATCACCAGGGTGCCGGTGACGGCAGCCGCAAGGAACGTTAACCAGAAGAGAACCGATGCCGACGCCGTGTCCGGCGCCACAGCCGACTGCAGCACGAGATAGCCGAGGGCCAGCACGGTGCCGGCTGCCCCCACGATGGCGAACGCCGCGTCCAGCACCCGCGCGGGCGGCTCCCCTCGTCCCACCGCAACGATGACAGCGGACCCGGCACCCAGAACCGCGAGCTGCGTGCAGATCATCACTGCCGCGACCGCGGCCATGGCGAGCCCGACCTCACGGTCTGACGTCGCGCGTGCGGCCACGACCCAGAAGGCAAAACCCCAGCCAATCTGGGCGGCCTTGCCCACAATGAGGCCGATCGAACTGCGCAGGGCGGAGTGCCGGACAGTTGAGGGGTCCGTGACCGCGGTCCCTAGTTCAGCGGTCATGACGCCAGACCTTTCGCCAGGCCCGCATAGTTGTACCAGCAGAAAGCGATGTAGTAGCGCAGCCACCTGGGCTGGCCCGAGGCGAGGCTCAAGACGCTGCCCCGGATAGCCGCGGCGGCAGGAAGCAACGCCAACCTCGCACCGCGCCAGCCGTGCTTGCGGATCATCCGTCCCAGTCCCGTTCCGTCCATCAGGAACTGGTCCAGGGCGAAGTCAAAGTCGTCGGCGGCAAAACGATGTTCGACGACTACCCGCTGTGACACCGCCGTCCGCAGCCCTGACTGCCGCATCCGCCAACGGAGCTCGATGTCCTCGCCCGACTTGAACGAGTCGTCGAAACCCACACCCAGCATCAGGTCTCGGTCGACCATCGTCGCTACGAGCCCGAACCAGTTGCGGCTGCGGCCGGTGCGATGGTGATGTGCCAGCGCCTGCCCCCAGTAGCCCGGTCCAGCGACACTTTCCAAACCGGCCTGGAGCGCGTCGTAATCGCCCTCGACGAGCTCAGAGAGCAGGTCGGCGACTCCATGTGGCCCGAACACGACGTCAGAGTCGACGAGCAGGACCCAAGGGGTCCTGCTGCTCTGCACACCGAGCGTTCGCGCCCACGGCAAACCGCGGCCTTCATCACTCAGGACCCGGGCACCTGCCGCGAGGGCGAGGTCGACCGTACGATCGGTGGAGCATCCGTCCACCACGATGATCTCCGCTACGCCGGACTGACGCAGGGCCTCCAGACAGCGTGGGAGCATGTGCTCCGCGTTGCGGGCCGGAACGACCGCGGTGACCTCGGAAGGGCTGTGACCCACTGTGCCCACCCCCTCAGATCTGCTCGTCCAGGACCGACGGCAGCAGCTCCTCGAGATACCGGACGATATCGTCAGACGCTTCGTCTGCCGTGTACGCGGAGGGCACCTGCAGCAGGTGGCAGGGCCGTCCGTCGAGCGCTTTGTTCAGGACGACGCCTTTTGCGGCGAAGTGCTCGCGCCAGGGGACGACGGATGTAGCGGCCAGGCCTGTCACGACATGCTGCGAGAAGCTTGCCATCTCGATGTGGAAGTTGCCGATCATGCGGTCGACCATCCACTCGGTTGTCCGCTCGACAATCCTGGACCGGGAGCCCTCATAGCGCTCGATGTAGATGGCCGCCGCAAGCGGAGCCGTCGTCGTCACTTCCCGGCCGGGAAACGCGGTCCCGGCATCAACCATGCGGTGCTCCGGCGACCAACGCCGGGAGAAGTCCGCGAGGCGCGGGTAACGGATGACGTACGGATGCACCACCGTGGTGAGGCGGCCGACACTCTTCGAGAGCTGAGGCGGGACGAGCGGCTTCCGGACCCCTTCAAACAGGTGCGGGTAGATTTTCCGGTGGTGCGGCTTAATGAACATCGGCTTCGCGTAGCCGAGCAGCGTGGCGTCCTCGGCGAGAAAGGCCCAGTCATCGCCCATGAACGACCAACCCTCGCGCCGCATCAGCTTGGCCGCGGTGCTCGTCTTTCCGGTCCCTCCGGCGGCCGGAAGCGCGATCGCGTGACCCCGGTACGCCATGGTTGCGGCGTGGATCATGCCAGCTCCGCGGCCGACCATTGCGGCATCGAGAACAGGGACCACGGAGGTCAACAGCTCGCCCGGTCCGTGAATGCGCCACTGCTCCCCATCCCTCACGATCTGGAGTCGTTCGGCCTGGAAACGCACACTGTTTTCCGTGTACGCAAGCTCATGCTCAAGTAGGCCAGCATCCGGCATCGGCTCCGGCCGGTCATCGACCACAATGTTGGCCGGCAGTTCGGTGTCTGTGGCGAAACACGCCAACATGCTCTTGAGCTGCGGCGCTGCCGGTGATTCTGCGTCGACGCGGATCGCGACGCGGCCGTGAATGTCGAAGTGCAAGGCCTTGGTCTTGGGCTTGGTCTGCCTGTACATGGTGTCCCCTGTCTAGTGGTGTCCGATCGGTGATGTTGCTGAGGTGGACGGCGCCGGCCATGTCGGCCGGCGTCCGACTACTTCGTCAGCGTGAGGATGAGCGTGGGTGCGTTCGTGCTGCCGGCCTCCTTGGAGTTCAGGTCCAGGCCGTCACTGCTGCTGCTGTCCATGCCCAGTGAGAGTTGTTGGCCCAGCTCACCGGTCAGGCCGCTGACGGTCAACGGAACGTTATACGTGGTGTTGGTCGTCGTCGGGCCGAGTGTGCCGATGCTGGTGCCGAGCTGCGGCTTGTTGCTGTAGGTGATCCCGCCCTCGGTCCAGCTGTCATCAGCGACCAGCTTGACGTTCTGCGTACCCGTGGACCCGCTCCCGGCACTACGCAACTGCAGGGTCGCGCTCACCAGGGTCCTGCCCGCATAGGCTGACAGGTCGAATTTCAGGTACGTGACCTCCACCGGGCTGTTGTCCACACCCAGCAGGGTGCTCGTGCCATAGTTCGTCCCGGTCGCCCCGCTCGTCACATAGCTGTCAGCGGTGGCCGTGAGCGTAACCGTTTCCGACGTGCCCCCGCCCGCGGCAGCCGTGGTGAAGGTCCAGGTCTTGTCCTGCGCCAACGCGTTACCGGCAACATCCTTCACGCCACCGGAGCCGCCCTTGATCGTCGCCGTGTACGTCGTACCCGCGGCCAGATCCGCGCCAGGGTTCAACGTCGCAACCCTATCCGTGCTGCTGTAGGTCACAGTCGCCGGCACCGTCGTCGTCCCCGTCTGCAACTCGAACGTGCTCGACGTGACCGTCGAGGCATCCATCGCCTCCGAGAACGTCCCCGTCGCGTTCGCCGTCACCGCCACACCGGTCGCACCAGCGGCCGGAGACGTACCCGTCACCGTCGGAGCCGTCGTATCGCCGCCACCCGCGGCAGCCGTGGTGAAGGACCAGGTCTTGTCCTGCGCCAACGCGTTACCGGCAACATCCTTCACGCCACCGGAGCCGCCCTTGATCGTCGCCGTGTACGTCGCACCCGCGGCCAGATCCGCGCCAGGGTTCAACGTCGCAACCCTATCCGTGCTGCTGTAGGTCACAGTCGCCGGCACCGTCGTCGTCCCCGTCTGCAACGTGAACGTGCTCGACGTGACCGTCGAGGCATCCATCGCCTCCGAGAACGTCCCCGTCGCGTTCGCCGTCACCGCCACACCGGTCGCACCAGCGGCCGGAGACGTACTCGTCACCGTCGGAGCCGTCGTATCGCCGCCGCCACTGCCGCCGCTCACCGTGAGGATGAGCGTGGGTGCGTTCGTGCTGCCGGCCTCCTTGGAGTTCAGGTCCAGGCCGTCACTGCTGCTGCTGTCCATGCCCAGTGAGAGTTGTTGGCCCAGCTCACCGGTCAGGCCGCTGACGGTCAACGGAACGTTATACGTGGTGTTGGTCGTCGTCGGGCCGAGTGTGCCGATGCTGGTGCCGAGCTGCGGCTTGTTGCTGTAGGTGATCCCGCCCTCGGTCCAGCTGTCATCAGCGACCAGCTTGACGTTCTGCGTACCCGTGGACCCGCTCCCGGCACTACGCAACTGCAGGGTCGCGCTCACCAGGGTCCTGCCCGCATAGGCTGACAGGTCGAATTTCAGGTACGTGACCTCCACCGGGCTGCTGTCCACACCCAGCAGGGTGCTCGTGCCATAGTTCGTCCCGGTCGCCCCGCTCGTCACATAGCTGTCAGCGGTGGCCGTGAGCGTAACCGTTTCCGACGTGCCCCCGCCCGCGGCAGCCGTGGTGAAGGTCCAGGTCTTGTCCTGCGCCAACGCGTTACCGGCAACATCCTTCACGCCACCGGAGCCGCCCTTGATCATCGCCGTGTACGTCGTACCCGCCTTCAGGTCAGCGTTCGGGTTCAACGTCGCAACGTTGCCCGTATACGACACAACCGCGGACACAGGCGTCGCATTTGGCGGAACCGGCGCCGTCCCCTCGTACAACTCGAACGTGCTCGACGTGACCGTCGAGGCATCCATCGCCTCCGAGAACGTCCCCGTCGCGTTCGCCGTCACCGCCACACCGGTCGCACCATCAGCCGGAGACGTACCCGTCACCGTCGGAGCCGTCGTATCGCCGCCACCCGCGGCAGCCGTGGTGAAGGACCAGGTCTTGTCCTGCGCCAACGCGTTACCGGCAACATCCTTCACGCCACCGGAGCCGCCCTTGATGACCGCCGTGTACGTCGTACCCGCCTTCAGGTCAGCGTTCGGGTTCAACGTCGCAACGTTGCCCGTATACGACACAACCGCGGACACAGGCGTCGCATTTGGCGGAACCGGCGCCGTCCCCTCGTACAACTCGAACGTGCTCGACGTGACCGTCGAGGCATCCATCGCCTCCGAGAACGTCCCCGTCGCGTTCGCCGTCACCGCCACACCGGTCGCACCAGCGGCCGGAGACGTACCCGTCACCGTCGGAGCCGTCGTATCAGCGCCACTGCTGGGATCGTAGAAGTGCCAGTACCGGCTTGTTGCGTTGACGTCGGCGAGCACCAGCAGACCGCTTTTCGCCGTGCCCCGCGCCGCACTGTTGAGGTTCTGTTTCGTTGACGTCACGTTGTGGACATACTGGTCGGCGTCCACGATGCGGGCTGTCTTCGCTGCTGTGAAGTCGATCTTGTTTAGCGGCGTTGACTTCTCGTAGATCGCGCCCCCGGAGGTGGTGCAGACGCCCGCGTTCGTCGTGCCGTTCGGCTTCGGATACGTGGCGAAGGTGCGCAGCATCTGCGTGCTCTCGTCAATCAGGACGATCACCCGGTTCGGGCACTCTGACACCGGCGCGATCGTGTGGTGCGACCACGTCGTACCGCTCAATTCCAGGAGCTGGATCAACGGCTGGGGCGCCGACGTGAACGACGTCTTGACGGCGGCGAAAACCCGGTCACCCGAGGAGTCCAGCCACTTCAAGTTCATATGGTCATCAGCGCTGCGCTGCCCCGAAACCGCCGCCACAGGAGTGCTCCATCCGGTGTTCGGGGCTCCGCTTGCACTGTCAGCACGGTAGCTCCAGTACATGCCGTCTGTGGCGTCACCGACCTGCCGGCTCCACATCAGCCCCATCTTGCCGGGTCCGAATGCGATCAGAGCCGATGTGTCGTCCACAGACACATTGCTTAGAGACGCAGGATGCTGGAACGGCGTTCCCCAGGTCTTGCCATCTGTGCCAGTGGCGTTCAGATAGATCTTGTTCCCCTGCTGCCACGTGGCCCACACCCGACCAGTCGAGTCCTTATCGATGGTCAGGACCTCAACTTTGTAGTTGTTGATCTGTGTGGAACTCAGCAGCGAGTAAGTCTTCGTACTTGAGTTGTAGCTGTAACGCCGCATCAAAGTCGGGAAGTTGGCCTCAGCAGGCAGACCGTCGTTGACGAACATGTGGCTCGCCACATACAACGTCGTCCCGTCCCACAACACGTCATGATGGGTGTTCGCCCGCGTCTCCGTCGCCACGCCCGTATTGACCCACGAGCCCGTCGCGGCATTGAGCCTGAAGATATGGAAATCCGAGCTGGCGGTGTCCCACAGGTTTCCCCACCAGAGCCCGTCGTTGAACCACAACGCACTCTCCGCCCGCTTCGTGCCCGTCGGCGTGCCCGTCCCCGAATGTGACGGACCCTCTACCCCGACATCACCCGCAGCAGCCGACGCCGCAACCGGGGCCACCAGGGCACCCACCGCAACCAGCAGTGCTGTCAGCAGTGCAAAGAGCCGCAGATTCCGCGAAGCGGGTGGACCGAAGCCAGCTACATCGGAGGAATCGTGCACGACCGCGCCTCCGCGCGCAAAACAGTGGTTCATTTCTTCATCCCTCCGACTCATTCGCGCTGTGAAATTCTGACGGTTCCGCTTTCACGCTTTCACTCACTGGACGTCCCTCCAGGCTGCCTCTATGCCAGCCGTGCTTCCCACGCGGGGCGTAACGTGGGCCAAGCGCCGGCCGCGCAGGTAGCCTGCGGCTGTGAAGGCCAGAACCGAAAGCACGGCACCGGCCCGTCCGAGTCCTCCCGGATCCCCGTTTCTGCCCCAGTCATAAAGCCCGGAAACAACGGCGCGTGGCAGGACCCTACGCACATACCGCCTTTCGGGTCCGAGCGCCCTTTTGTGGCCGACCACCTGGCTCACCTGGGCCTTTGACAGGCCTTCAGACCATGACCGGGACAGCATGTAGCGGAACGTGCCCCTGTTGGCCGGGACATGGTGGCGCACCACTGCGGCCGGTTCGTACACAATTCGGGAACCAGGCGAGCCCATCTTTGAGCGAATGCAGATCTCTGTTTCCTCGCATCCCAGGGGAATGGCACCCTGGCGGCCTAAAGCAAGGTTAAAACCCCCCACCTGGCGGAGTACCTCAAGCCGGAATGACATGTTTGCGCCAATAACGTTCCTGACCTCGCAGGCAACCCGTGGCATCCCCAGGTGGCTGCATCCAACGATCCAGTCCAGCTCCTCGCCGAAATAGCCGGGGCGGCCGGTTTCCCAAATAGGCTCCACCCGGCCACCGACGGCAAGGACGTCAGGATCGTCGTACATGGCCAGCAAAAGCTCAAGCCAGTTCGGTGCCGCTTCGGCGTCATCATCCAGGAAGGCGACGATGTCCGTATCAGCCAGGCCCACGCCGGTGTTGCGTGCCCCGGACAGACCCTGCGGCCCCGTGTTCTGGACGACCGTGACGTCATCAACCACCGAAAGAAGGCGTTCATAAAGATCAATGTTGTGGTCGATTACCAGGAGCACCTCCTGCGGACTGACGGTCTGTGCCCTGACGGATTCGATGACATCCAGCAGGTTCGCCCAGCGGTCCTCGGTGTAAGTGCAGATGACGACAGTAACGGTGGGCCTGCGAAAAGTCGTCATCTCAGGCTGCTTCCCGTAAGGAAAGGAGGCTCTGGGGGTCGGCGGGGGTCCGGGGGAAACTAACGTTTGCATATGCGTATTTGACGCGTCGCAGAGCCTCAGGACGGGCGCCGGCCGTGGGCGCCTCCCACAAGGCACACTCTCGGGCCATTGTCCCCAGCACACGCCAGCCGTCCCGGAACGTCTGCAGGTTCGAAGCCCCCGAGATGCGCTCCAGTTCGATACTCGGCACTTCTGCGATCCGAAGCCCCGCCTTGGCTGCCCTGACGATCAACTCCGTCTCAATCTCAAACCCGTCGGATTCAAGCTGGAGGACTTCCAGGCATTCACGCCTGAAGGCAATGTAGCCGTAGCAGAGATCCGAATAATTGCTGTGCAGCACCGCATTCGCCAAGGCCGTCAGTGCCCGGTTGCCCGTGCGCCGCAGCCAGGTGAGGTCCTCGGACCC
Source organism: Pseudarthrobacter oxydans (assembly GCF_034258515.1). Taxonomy (NCBI): domain Bacteria; kingdom Bacillati; phylum Actinomycetota; class Actinomycetes; order Micrococcales; family Micrococcaceae; genus Pseudarthrobacter; species Pseudarthrobacter oxydans. The sequence continues at coordinate 4,394,004 of NZ_CP139438.1, forward strand.
GCCTCCGGTTACGTGCCGGGAACCTTTGACAAAGTCATAGTCGTGCTGGAGGGGGGCAACGAACCAGCCGATTTCCTGGGGGTCCATGCTGCCGTCGGCATCGAGCATGACGATGATGTCGCCGGCGGCTGCGGCGAATCCTGACCGGAGGGCTACGCCCTTTCCCTTGCGTTTTTCCTCCACGATCACGACATCCTCGCGGAGGGCCCGAGCAACCCCCACTGTGTTGTCCTGGGATCGGCCGTCCACGATCACTACCTCGTCCACGTACGAGGGCATTCGACGAAGCACCCAAGGCAGGTTCTTCGCCTCATTCAGTGTCGGGATTACTACGCTTACTGACGCTCTCGCTATCGACAACGTTGGCTCGGATAGCGTGTACGGAAGCTGGGTGGAAATGGACAAATGCCTCACCACTTCATGACATCGACGGAAACTGGACAATGCCGCACTCAGCTTGAAGCAAGTGCGCCACTAGCGCTTTATCCGGTCAAGGTCTTGTCTCTGGCCCCAGCAACTCATTAGCCAAGGACTCTGCCCGTGACGAAGAGCCTACTTTTGGTCCACCCGGGTATCACCAGTAGTGAGTACTCGCTTTTGTGTGGCCATCTTTCGGCCGATCAGTAAGTAACGGGGTTAACGAATGGTGAATTCGTTAGGTATAGGGGTTGTCCATCCCGTGAATGTTAATAGGTAGGGGGTTGGTTAAAGAGCCGTCCTGAAGAACACTTCCGTCGCCGCGGCCAGCCGCCTGGGGTCCTCCACGCCGCACATCTCGCGCGCGGAGTGCATGGAAAGCAACGGCACGCCCACGTCGACGGTCCGGATGCCCAGCCGGGTAGCCGTCAACGGCCCGATGGTGGAGCCGCAGGGGATCGCGTTGTTGGATACGAATTCCTGGTACGGCACCCCGGCCTCCGCGCAGAGCCGGGCCCACAAAGCCGCGCCGGGCGCATCCGTGGCGTAGCGCTGGTTGGCATTGATCTTCAGCAGCGGCCCGCCGTTGAGCACGGAGTGGTTGGCGGGGTCGTGCCGCTCCGGATAGTTGGGGTGCACGGCGTGGCCGGCATCGGCGGACACACAGGACGACGACGCCAGCGCCTGCCGCCGCTGGCTCACCGTGGCGCCGAGGCCGTCAGAGATCCGCACCAGGACGTCTTCAAGGACGGGTCCGCAGGCACCCGAGCGGGAGTTGGAGCCGATCTCCTCGTGGTCGAACGCCGCCAGGACAGCGATGGGCGCGCCAGCGCCGTCGCCGACGGGCGCGGAGGCATGCGCGATCAGCGCGGCGAGCCCCGCGTGCGTTGACGAAAGGTTGTCGAGCCGCCCGGAGGCGAAGAACTCACTGTTGCCCCCGAAAAGAGAGGGGGCCTGCGTGTCCGCAATGACGACGTCGTACCCGCCAATCTGCCCCGGATCGACGGATGCGCCGGCAACCGACGCCGCCAGCACGCCCAGCAGGTCGGAGTCTGAAGGATTTCCCAGCCCCCACACGGGATTCATGTGCCGCTGCTTGTCCAGGGTGAGCCCGTCGTTGACTGCCCGGTCCAGGTGGATGGCCAACTGCGGGAACCGGAGCATGGGCCCGGTGGCGGCCAAATGCTCGGTCCCGTCCAGCATCACCAGGCGTCCGGCCAGCTGCAGCTCACGGTCAAGCCACGAGTTCAGCAGCGGCCCGCCGTAGATCTCCACACCGGCCTGGAGCCAGCCGTGGGCGCCGGTGGTGGCCTTGGGCTTGAGCTTGAAGGTGGGCGAATCGGTGTGTGCGCCCAGGATATTGAACCCGGTGGCCGGTCCGGCGTCTTCGGGGACCACCCACGCGATCAGGGCGCCGTCGCGGATGATGAAGAAGGAACCGGGCCCGGCCTCCCACGGCTGCAGCTCATCCAGGCGGGTGAACCCGGCTTCCTCCAGTCGCCGGCCGCCCTCATGCGCAGCATGGAAGCTCGACGGCGATGCGCTGACGTAGGCGCCAAGGTCCTGGATGTGGTCTGCAGCAGAGGGAGGCAAAGGCATGGTCCCGAGTCTAGCGCCGGGCCTCCTCGGCAGGTGCCGGCTCGGCCTCGGTTGCCACGTCCGGCCGGCCTGCGGTGGCCGGGCCCTTCCGACGGTAGCGCAGCACGCCCACCGCCACCACAACGGCGGCCAGTGCAATCGAAAGCAGCAGGGATTCCCGGGTGGACTCCACGATCACCATGCCGATCAGCAGGGCCACGATGCTGATGATCGCTGCCCACGTGAGGTAGGGGAAAAGCCACATCTTCAGCTGCAGGTCCTTTGCTGCGGCTCCCATGCGCCTGCGGAGGACCAGCTGCGAGGCGGAGATGACCAGCCAGACGAACAGCGCGATGGCTCCGGAGGTGTTGACCAGGAAGAGGAACACCGTGTCCGGGGCAATGTAGTTCAGGCCCACCGTGATGAAGCCGACCACGGTGGAGGCCAGGACCGCGGCAGCGGGAACGCCCCGGCGGGAGATGCGGGTCCATGCCCGCGGCGCGTCACCGCGGGTGGAGAGTGAGAACAGCATGCGGCTGGCGGTGTAGAGCCCGGAGTTCAGGCAGGACAGAACGGAGGTCAGCACCACGACGTCCATGATGGTTCCGGCGCCCGGGATGCCGAACAGTTCGATGACCGCTACGTAGGGGCTCTTGGCCACGGAGGCAGAGTTCCATGGAAGCAGGGTGACCACCACGGCGATGGAGCCGATGTAGAAGACCAGGATGCGCCATACGGTGGACTTCACGGCCTTCTTCACGGCGTCCACGGGGTTTTCGGATTCACCGGCGGCAATGGTGGCGATCTCGGCGCCGAAGAAGGAAAAGACCACCACGAGGATTCCAGCCAGGACAGCACCCGGACCGTTGGGCATGAAGCCGCCGTTGTTGATCAGGTTGCTCAGGCCGGGAGCCGGGACACCGGGGATGAGCCCCAGGATGGCGGCGGCGCCGAAGACCAGGAAGAGGACGATCGCCGCCACCTTGATGGACGCGAACCAGAACTCGAACTCGCCGAAGGACTTCACCGAGCCCAGGTTGGTGAGCGTCAGCAGCACCATGAGGACCAGGGCCCAGACCCACTGGTCAATGCCCGGCACCCAGCGGTGCATGATGGCTGCGCCTGCGGTGGCCTCGATGCCCAGGACGATGATCCAGAACCACGCGTAGAGCCAGCCGATGCTGAACCCTGCCCACCGGCCCAGTGCCTTGTCCGCATAGGTGGAGAATGAGCCCGTTTCCGGGTTTGCCGCGGCCATCTCCCCCAGCATGCGCATTACCAGGATGACCACCAGGCCCGCGGCAGCATACGCGACGAGGATACCGGGGCCGGCCTGCTGGATGGCGGCACCCGAGCCGACGAAAAGACCTGCACCAATGACGCCGGCGATGGCGATCATGGACAGGTGCCTGGGTTTCAGGGACTTTGAGAGTTGCTGGTCAGCATGCATGGAAGCGCCGTCCTGTTGGGAAATAGCATGGGTTGAGCGATGCGCCTTGGTGGACCACCGGGGGACCGTGTGATGCACCACATCGTCGTTTCACCCTAGGTCGGCCCTTGTGCACCTTGCTTTGTGCACTCCAACAGATCTTATTGCTTCCAACAGGACGTGCCTCCAAGCAGGAACCATCAGAGGCAAACAAAGTTTCCTGCCATGCACTTTTGTAATGTGCCCGAAACCACGCGCTGTCCCTGTCTTCGGGGTGAGCATTGGTTGGCCGCTAAACGTCCCGCCGCTTCAGCAGGACTGCAGCGAGCAGGACGGGGATGACAACCCACGCGCCAAGGACCAGTGCCGCCTGCCAGGCTTCCAGGGTGTCGGGAACATGCTGGGCGGCCGTCAGGGGCTCAACGGTGTTGCCAGGCAGGTACTTGCGGGCCTCCTTGAAGAAGTCCCCGGGAATGAGCTGGAAGGCAATGGGTGCCACGAAGAAGATGCCCACCAGGCTCATGATGCCGCCGGCGGAATTCCTGATCAGCGTGCCCAGGGCCGTTCCGATGGCGGCCACGGCGGCCACATAGATGCTGTTGACCAGCAGGAGCTTCACCGACTGGGAACTGCCAAGGTCCAGCGTGAGGGCGTAGTTGTCCAGGATGGGCACAGCCACCAGCCCTGCCACCCAGGTGGATACGGCGGTAACCACGAACGACGTCACCATGACCACCACGAGCTTTGCAGCGAACGCGGGAAGCCGCCTGGGCACGGCCGCGAAGGTGGACCGCGCCATTCCGGTGGTGAATTCCGAGCTCATCAGGAGCACACCGAGGGAACCAAGGATCAGCTGGGCGAAGGCGATGCCGGAAGTTGGCACGCTGACCGCCAGGTCGCCGCCCTGGGATGCCATCCGCGCCGCAGCCTGCGGATCCCTTGTGGCCGCGTCAGCGAACTGGCCCGTCCCCCATGCGGACAGCGCGCCGAACCCGACCATGACCACCGCGGTGGAAGCGAGCAGGATCAGCGTGGAAAGGAGGCTGCGGAATTTGATGACTTCCGAGTTGAGCACCCGGAAGAACGTGGGGCCGGGCAGGGACCGTCCGCCGGCGCGGACGTTGCGGCCTCCGGCGGACGATGAGGGGTCGGGCGAAGACGTTGGTTCAGTGGTGGTTACGCTCATTACTTGCTTACCTCCGCGGCGGGCAGGGAGTGGTATTCGACGTCGTCCTTGGTCAGTTCCATGTACGCCTCCTCGAGGCTGGCGACGAGCGGCGTGAGTTCGTAGACCATGACCTGGTTTTCCAGGGCGGCGGCCGCGATGGTCCTGGGCTCGAGGCCCGTTACTTCGAGCAGTTCCCGCTCCGGGACGTCGATGGACGCGCCCCGGCCGGCGAGCAGCTGGGAGAGACGGTCGGGTTCATCGGTGCGCACCCGGACCCGCGCCTGCCCCTTGCCGGTGATGATGTCACGGATGGGTGCGTCGGCAATCACGCGGCCGCGCCCAATGACAATCAGGTGGTCGGCGGTCTGCGCCATCTCACTCATCAGGTGGCTGGAAAGGAACACCGTGCGTCCCTGCCCTGCGAGGTAGCGGACCAGGTTCCGCACCCAGACCACGCCCTCCGGGTCCAGGCCGTTGACGGGTTCGTCCAGGATGAGGGTCTGCGGATCCCCCAGCAAGGCTGCCGCTATGCCCAGCCGCTGGCCCATCCCCAAGGAGAAGCCTCCGGCCTTCTTCCGTGCCACGGCGTCCAGTCCCGTCATCTCAATAACCTCGTGTACCCGGGTTTTGGGAATACTGTGTGTCGCAGCCATGGCCAGCAGGTGGTTGTAGGCGCTGCGGCTGGTGTGGACCGCCTTGGCATCGAGCAGCGCCCCCACTTCACGGAGGGGTGCCTTGTGCTGGACGTAGGGCAGGCCGTTCACGGTGACCGATCCCGACGTCGGCCGGTCAAGCCCCATGATCATTCGCATGGTGGTCGACTTGCCGGCTCCGTTGGGGCCCAGGAAGCCGGTAACGCGGCCTGCCTGGACTGTGAAGCTGACCCTGTCGACGGCGGTTTTGTCGCCGTAGACCTTGGTCAGCCCTGTTGCCTCAATCATGGATGTTCCTTAGGACGGCAGCTGTGCACTGCGGGATGCGCTTCAGAAGACTGGTAGGCACCACGCTACCCACGGCACGGCTGGATTTCGCCCGTCTCAGGGATGATTCAGGGGCAGATCAGGGTAGTCCCGTTGGATGACCGGCCCAGGAATGACTAGGGGTGGGGAGAGTAGTAGGCAAGCGCCTGGGGCCGGACGGTGTACTCCGCGCTGCGCACGCCGGCCAGCGCCTCGCCGTCCACTGCCAGGGCCATGGGTGACCCGCCTGCGTCGATTCGCAACCGTGTGCCTTCCGACAGGTGGGTGATGCGCGAGGTTGCGACGGTACCGGTCAGCACTGCCCACAGCAGCCGCAGCCGGGCGAAGGACTCGTCCGCCGTGATCATGCGGACGTCCAGGACGCCGTCATCCATCACGGGCCGGAGCAGGGGCGCGTGGTCCCGCGGATAGTATCGGCCCCGCCCCACGTAGGCGATCCACACTTTATGCCGCCTCCCGTCGACAGTCAGGGTGGTGGGAGTGCCGGCGGCGAACGTGCGGAACATTGCCACCACGCCGGCCAGCGGTTTTCCAAGGGCGGGCTGCAGCTGCTCTCGGCGCCGGACAAAGTTCGGGTACAGGCCCACGCTGGACGTGTTCAGCATGGTCAGCTGCGCCGTTTCCGGATTGCCGGCGAGGCCTCTTTCAACGGTGACGATCCCGACGTCGGCCATGGCGGCCTCGCCCCTCGACGCCGCGGCGACGGCCTCCTTGAGGCTCCCGGTTCCGGCGTCCCGGGCGAAGTGGTTCAGCGTCCCGCCCGGGAGGACGAGCAGGGGGAGGGATCTTTCGACGGCGGCAGCGGCGGCCGCTCCAACCGTGCCGTCCCCGCCCCACACACCGAGCGCGCGGGTGCCGGGGTACTCCGCTGTTTTCCGGATCTCCTCGACCAGGTTCTCCTCCGGATGGACGGTGTTTATATGCGCTTCAGGGAATACTTCCTGCAGCGCCGCGGCTGTCTCCTCGGTGAAGGATCCCCCCAGGGTGTTCACTACGATGCTCAGCCCTTGGCCGCCCGGCAGTTCCGGCGCCTCAGTCCAGGTACGTCCAACCTGGGGAAAGGGCGGCCGCACCGGCCACCAGTGTCGGGTCACGAGTGCAGCCCCGGCGCCAAGCGCAGAGCCGAAAAGGACATCGGAGGGCCAGTGGGCTCCGGTGTGTATGCGTGAGTACGCCACCCCTGCGGCTACGGGAGCCAGCACTGCGCCAACGGCGGGCCGGACCAGTCCTGCCCCTACGGCAAACGCGACCGCCGACGCCGAGTGTCCGGACGGCATGGACGAGCTCGTGGGCTGGGGGTGGACGAACCGGAACACCGGAAGGTGCTCCGGCAGCGGCCGGGTTCGGGGGAGCAAGGTCTTGAAGATGCCGTTCGTGACGGCGGATGCCACAGCCTGGGCTATGAGTCCATGCAGTGCCGCGCGGCGCGTCCGCCCCGGGAAGGCCGCCATCACCGCCGCGGCGCCCATCCAGAGCTTGCCGTGGTTGGCGGAGGCGGAGAGGCGCCGGAAGAAGTCGTCGTGGTTTCCGCCAGGGAGGTCCGAAATATGCCTTAGCAGGTATCTATCAAGCCGACTGATCCAACGATGGCTTCGGCGCCAGTTGCTCTGCATCCACTCACCCTATCGCGCTGCTGCACGCGGGTCCGCGGCACGCGCTGGAAGTTTTGCTACTCCGCCTTGAGGGGTTTGGCTGCCCCCGCAAGGAGCAGGGCCAGGAGGATCGGCGCAAGGATGGCCAGGAGCGCGAGGTGGATGCCGGTGAGGTCGCCGAGGTATCCCAGCAGGGGAGGTCCTGCCAGGAACGAGATATAGCCAAGGGTTGATACAACGGAGACCCTGGCTGCAGCATGTTTCGGATCATCCGCCGCCGCCGACATCCCCATGGGGAAGGCCAGCGCGGCCCCAACACCCCACAATGCCGCCCCCACGGCCGCCAGCCAAACGTTTCCGGCAAGCACAAAAAGGCACAACCCCAATGCTGCAGCACCCATGCTGGCCCGCAGCACGGCAGTCCGGCCGTACTTGTCGATGACCCGGCCGCCGAGGAACCGCATGGCCGTCATCGCCAGGACGAAGAGGGCAAACATCAAGGCACCGGTGGACTCGGAGGTGCCTAGCCCGTCCACGGAGGCTTTCGCAATCCAGTCATTGCCCGCGCCCTCCGTCAGCGTGGCTCCCAGGACCACCACGCCGATGAGCAGGGTCCGGCTGTCACGCCATGCTGACGGGCCCTTTGCCGGCTTCGGTTCACCGTCCGGGGTGGACGTTGAGATGTGCGGAAGGAAGTAGCGGGGCGCGGTCAGCGTCACCAGAACCACGATGCCGGCGATGACCAGCAGGTGCAGGGGCAGGCCGATGCCGAGGTTGGAAAGGCCGGCGCCGATCAGGGCGCCCACAAAGGCGCCGCCGCTGAATGCCGCGTGGAACTGGGGCATGATGGTGCGCCGCAGTTTATGCTCGACGTCGGCACCTTCAATGTTCTGGGACACGTCCCACAGGCCGATGGCTATGCCGAAGAAGAACAGCGCGATTGCCGTGCCGGGGAGCGATGCCACGGAGAGCGACAAGGCGATGCCCACCCCCGCGAGGGCGGCCAGGAGCCCGCCAAACCGTACCGTGTTGGCGGTTCCGATCTTGCCCACCACCAGTCCCGCGGTGGGCAGTGCCAGCAGTGATCCCACGGCGGTGCACAGCAGCAGCGTGCCCATCTGCCCGGAGGTGATGGCCAGGATCTCCGTGACGGCAGGGATCCTGGCGGCCCAGCTGGCGAAGACAAGGCCGTTGATGCCAAAGACCACGAAGGTGGCGGCCGCGGCAGCCTTTAGTCCGGAGTCCTCCGAGGTACGGATATTGATGCTCATACAGTCACTACTTCCAGGGAACCTTGGTCGAGTTGTGCGCGCTCTTCGGCGCTGAATTTCTTGTCTGTCACCAGGACGTCCACCCGTTCCAGTCCGGAGACCAGCGCCCTCGCCTGCGCATCCCATTTGGATGCGGAGGCAGCCACCACCACGCGTCCGGCGGATTCCAGGCCAGCGCGTTTCACGGCTGCGTCATCGATGTCGTGGGCCAGGAGGCCGTCCTTGAGGTCCACCGCGCAGGGTGTTATGACGGCCGTGTCAAAGCGCAGGGAACGGATATTGGATTCAGCCATGGGGCCGCGGAAGCTCAGCTCGCCCGGGACCAGGCTGCCGCCGGGCAGCAGCAAGGCAGGGCGGGTACCTGCGGCGTCGGCACCGGCGAGGACGTTGAGGGACCGGAGTGACATCGGCATGATGGTCAGTTCCCTCGCGGACAAGGCGCGGGCAACCTCCGTGGCGGTGCTGCCGCTGTCCAGCCAGACATGTTCACGGTCAACCAGCAGGCCTGCCACGGCGGCTGCGATGCGCTTCTTGGAGTCCCGGTCCTCCAGCTCGCGCTGGCCGTAACCTGGATTTTCGCCGCGCACAATGAGGCTGCGCGCTCCGCCGTGGACCCGGCGGAGAACGCCGTTCGCTGCCAGGATCTCAAGGTCACGCCGGATCGTCGCCCCCGACGCGTCGCAGGCAACCGTCAGCTCCTCCACTGTTACCTCGTGGCGCCGCCGGAGCATTTCGGCAATGGTGCGATGCCGATCATCCGTCTTCATGATCAAATGATAGCAACTTCTGATCATTTGATCATTAGACGCTCTCTCACTTAATGCGGGAAATTTCCCATCGCTCTCTCACCGGTGAGAGAGCGATGGCAAAAAAGCCGCAGAAAGTGAGAGAGCGTCGGGGTCAGCGGGCGCGCTCCACGCGTTTCTCCTCCCACACCGGTTCCGGCGACTCGTACACCTTGCCGTCGGACCCGAACACCAGGAACCTGTCGAAGGTCCGGGCAAACCAGCGGTCGTGCGTCACGGCGAGGACGGTGCCTTCGAAGTGGTCGATGGCCCGCTCCAGTGCCTCCGCGGAGTGCAGGTCCAGGTTGTCCGTGGGTTCGTCCAGGAGCAGCAGAGTCGCACCGCTCAACTGCAGCAGGAGGATCTGGAACCGCGCCTGCTGGCCGCCGGAGAGTGACTCGTACTTCTGTTCCGACTGTCCTGCCAGGCCGTAGCCGTCCAGCGCCCCGGCCGCTGCCTCGCGGCCCAGGCCGGAGCGGTGCTCGTCTCCGCGGTGCAGGATTTCCAGCAGCGTCTTGCCCAGGAGGTCCGGCCGGACATGGGTCTGGGCAAAGAACCCGGGGCGGATGCGGGCTCCAAGCTTGACCGTGCCCTCGTGCGGCACTTCGGCGATTTCCACGTCGGAGACGGGCAGGTGCTCGCGCTCCGGATCGGTGCCGCCGGTGGCGAGCAGCCGGAGGAAGTGGGATTTTCCTGAACCGTTGGATCCGAGGACGCCCACCCGGTCACCGAACCACACTTCGGTGGAGAACGGCTTCATTAAGCCTGTCAGTTCCAGTGTCTCGGCAACGATGGCACGCTTGGCGGTTCGTCCGCCCTTGAGCCGCATCTGGACGTTCTGCTCGATCGGCAGTGCCTCGGGCGGGCCGATCTCCAGGAACTTTGCCAGGCGGGTCTGTGCTGCGTGGTACCGGTTGGCCATGTCGGAGCGGAAGGCTGCCTTGTTCTTGTACATGTTGACGAGTTCCTTGAGCTTGATGTGCTCCTCGTCCCAGCGCTTGCGCAGTTCCTCGAAACGGGCATTCCGGTCCGCCCGTGCCTCCACGTACGAGCCGAAGCCGCCGCCGTGGATCCAGGCGCCGGCGCCGTTGATGCCGGGTTCCAGCGTCACGATGCGTCCCGCGGCGTTGTTCAGCAGTTCACGGTCGTGGCTGATGAAGAAGACCGTCTTTTTGGATTCGTTCAGTTTGTCCTCGAGCCAGCGCTTGCCGGGAACGTCCAGGTAGTTGTCCGGTTCGTCGAGCAGCAGCAGGTCGTCGGGGCCGGCAAAGAGGGCTTCAAGCACCAGGCGCTTCTGCTCGCCGCCGGAAAGGCTCGACGCCGGGCGGTGCTGCGCGCGGTCAAAGGGAAGTCCCAGCGCGGCCATGCACACCTCGTCCCAGACTGTCTCAACGTCATACCCGCCCGCGTCACCCCAATCAACAATGGCCTGGGCATAGCGCATCTGGCTGGGCTCGTCGTCGTTCTCCACCATGGCGAGCTCCGCATCGTCCACCTCGCGCGCCGCTGCGGCCAGGGCCGGCGGAGCTGCGGACACCAGGAGGTCGCGGACCGTGGAGCCGTCCCGGACCTGGCCCACGAACTGGCGCATGATGCCCATGGATCCGGAGCGGCCGATGACGCCTTCGTCCGGCAGCAAATCCCCGGCAATAATCCGGAAAAGGGTGGTTTTGCCGGTGCCGTTGGGACCGATCAGGGCAGTCTTGGTGCCGTCCGGAACCTTGAAGGTCACTCCGTTGAGCAGCTGCGTGCCATCGGAGAGGAAGTAATCGATACCGGAAACGTCAATATGGGCCACGTGTTCCATCCTCCCACGCGGCACCCGCATGGTTTTTTGCGCCAGCTATGCCCGCAGCGCCGCGGGCTTCAGCCGGCCAGGAACTCCGGCCGCCGCCCGTGCCACGGCCGGACGGCCTCCAGCACGCCACCCACCTTGAAGACCGTGGCATCGTCGAACGGATGACCCACAATCTGCACGCCCGTAGGAATGCCGCAGTCGGCGGTTCCGCTGGGCACGGCCAACACGGGGCAGCGGTTAGCGATGTTGAAGGGCGCGGTCATGTGGCCCTCCCAATAGTGCTCCAGGTGCCCGGAAGCCTCGCCGGTTCCGTCCAGATCGATGCCGTCCAGGTAGTCGCCGTCGGCATCGAGCGACGCCACTGCGGAGGCCGGGCAGATGAGGGCATCAAACCCCGCCATCGCCGCGGCCAGTTCAACCTGGATGCGGGTCTCCGCGCGCACGCCGTCGAGGAACCGGTTCTGCTGCGCTGCCCGCCGGGCGTCAGCCATGAACCGCCGGGTGTAGGAGGCGAGCATGTCCGTGGTGCCCGCAGTCTCGTCCTCCATGGCCGGTCCCAGCAGATAGCCGAAGTGGGTGAACATCGTCCGGCTGATCAGCTGTGTGGTCCAAGGAAGGTCGATTTCCTCCACCACGGCCCCCGCCCCCCGCAGGGCGGACGCCACGGCGCGGGTATTGGCTTCCACGTCCGCGGCCACAGGATAGTTGCCCAGCCTCACGCACAGGGCGATCCGCATGCCGACGGCGGCGTCCGCGGCCCCCGGCCCGTGGTCGAGTCGGGGTGTGCCCGCCAGCGTCGTGTGGTCGCCGGGATGCCTTCCCGCCATGATGTTGGCGAGCAGCGCCGTGTCCGCCACGGTCCGGCCCATGGGCCCGTCGCCGCGGTAGTAGTCCGCGGAGAGCGGAGCCAATCCGGGAATCCGCCCATAGGGGGCTTTGAAGCCAACAGTTCCCGTGAACGACGCCGGCAGCCGGGTTGAGCCGGCAATGTCCGAAGCCGTAGCCAGCGGCGCCAGCCCGGCCGCCAGTGCCGCCCCCGAACCGCCGGACGAGCCGCCGGGGGAGTACTGCAGGTTCCACGGATTCCGGGTGACGCCCCACAACGGACTGTGGGTCACCGTGGCGCAGCTGTACTCGGGCGTCGTGGTGCGGGCATGGATAATGCCGCCCGCGTGCCTGATGCGTTCGACGACGGGATGGTCCGCAGCCGCAACCTCGCCCTTTTTCGCCAGGAGCCCTTGCGAGAGAGTTCGGCCACGGAGCCCGTGCTTTTCCTTAGCGGCCACCGGAAGACCCAGGAGCGGAGCAAGGTCCCTGCCTCGGGCGTAGCGGGTGGCCGCCTGCCTGGCGGCCAGCCTGGCTTCGTCGAACAGCGTTTCGGTCAGGGCGTTGATGGACCCGTTGACCGCTTCCGTCCTTGCTATCAGCGCGTCGAGGAGTTCCACCGGCGAAAGCTCCCGCGACCGGAACAGCCTCAGCGCGCTGGACGCGTCAAGGTAGTGCATTTCCGTCATGCGAGGGCGGCCGCGGACGGAGCAGGCGTTTCGGCCAAGGCACCGGCAACTAGTTCGCGCGCAATCCCGGTGAGCATGTCCACCCCGGCCACCATGTCGGCGTCGGTGGTGAACTCCCGCTCGCAGTGCGAGACGCCGTCCACGCTGGGGATGAACAGCATCACCGACGGGGCCACCGTGTTCATGGCCACCGAATCGTGGCCGGCCATGGTCTGGATCCGCCGTGCGGAGAGGCCCAGGTTGGCCGCAACCTTGTCCGCCAATTCCAGTCCGGCCTCGGGAAAGCGCCGGATGGGACGGATGTCGAAGTCCTTGACGTTCACTTTGATGTCGTGTTCGCGTGCCAGCACGTCGATGTCCTTCAGGAGCTTGGCCCGGGCTGCCTTGACGATGTCCGGGTCGCCTGAACGCAGGTCCGCCACCAGATGCACCCGCCGGGCCACCACGATGGGTGAGTTCGGCTCCAGGGTCAACTGGCCCACCGACGAGACGATCGCCTCGTCCGCGAAGTCCTTGGTGACATCGTGCACCATCAGGATGATCTTGGAGGCGGCCACCAACGCGTCGTGCCGGTCGGCCATGGCCGTGGCACCGGTGTGTGACTGTTCCCCCAGTACTTCGATGTCCAGCTTCTGGGTGTACCAACTGCTGTCCACCAGGCCGATGTTGATGCCTTCCCGCTCCAGAATGCGGCCCTGTTCGATGTGGATCTCGGCGTAGCCGGCGGCATCAGGGGCCTCGGCCGTGCCGAGGTACCCGATGCCTGCCAGGGCCTCGCGGACGGTGGTCCCCTGCAGGTCCCCTACTGCCAGCATCTTTTCCCGGTCCAGCAGGCCCGCGTACACGGAACTGCCCATGATGCTGGGTGCGAAGCGCCCGCCTTCTTCGTTGAACCAGTTCACCACCGCCAGGTTGAACTGCGGCAGCTCCGCTCCCTCAGCAACTTCCGCATCCAACCTGCGTGCCGCGTGCAGCGCGGCAATCACGCCGTAGGCGCCGTCGAAGCGGCCTCCCAGCGGCTGGCTGTCCAGGTGAGAACCGATAATGATGTGCGGCGCCCCGGGCACCCACTCCAGCAGCCCGAACATATTGCCGATTCCGTCCACCCGGAGTTCCCACCCGGCGTCCTGCACCCAGGCGGCGAACCACTCGCGGGTGAGCGCGTCCTCGGCGGTTGCCGCCTGGCGGTCCACGCCATTGTTCGCCGTGGCGCCGATGGTGGCCACGTGATGGAAATCGGTCAGGAAAGCTGCTGAATTCATAGGAAAGTCCTTTGTGTATTGCTGTGGGGGGGAAGGTGGGGAGCTTCTAGCCCATCCGGCCACGCGTCTCCGGCACCTTGGTGAACAGCACCAGGAGGAGTACGACGGCGGCCGCGGCTGCCATGTAAAAGCCCGGCGCGTGCGGTACTCCGCTGCCTCCCACAAGGGCGGTGCCGATGAAGGGTGCGGTGCCGCCGAACAGCGCGTAGGCGCCGTTGTAGCTGATGGCCGCCGAGGTGAACCTGGTCTTGGTGGTGAAGATCTCTACGAAAAACGTGTAGCAGCCGCCGCCGTAAATGCACAGCGCCACAACGAACAGAGACTGGCCCAGAAGCGCGAGTGGCAGACTGCCGCTGGTCACCAGCATGAAGCACGGCACGGACACCAGTGCCAGGACGGCGGAGCCGCCGATCAGCATCGGCCTTCGGCCGAAGCGGTCGCCAACGCGGCCGCCCAAGGGGAGCAGCACGGCGTAGAGCGCCAGCGCGGCAGCGTTGACCATCAGGGACTGTTCGCGGCTGAGCCCGCCCGACGTCTGTACGTAGGACACGAAGTAGGCGGAGAGGAAGTAGAAACCCATCGCCGTCAGGCCCATGACGAAGATGACCTGGACCATCCGCAGTTTGTTCTCCCGGAAGGCTTCGCGGACGGGGCTGAACTCCTTGGTCCGGCTGGCCTGGGCCTCATTGAAGGCATCGCTCTCCACGGTGCGGCTCCGAATCCAGACCCCGAACAGCGCAAGCGGCAGTGCCAGCAGGAACGGAATGCGCCAGCCCCAGGCCATGAAGTCCTCGTTGGCCATGGACCTGCTGAGGATCAGGATCAGGGTCCCGGCAACTACGGAAGGCAGCGCGGTGGCGGCGATAGTGATGTTGAGCCAGAAGCCGCGGCTCTTGACGGGGGCGTGCTCGAAGACGAACGACGGCGCGCCCACGGACTCGCCGCCGGCCGAGAAGCCCTGGACGAGGCGGCAGAGCACCAGCAGCGCCGGCGCCCAGGCACCGATCTGGCCGTAGGTGGGCAGCATGCCCATGAGGGCGGTGGCCCCGCCAATGGCGACGAGGGTGATGGTGAGGACCCGGCGCCGGCCGATCCTGTCACCGAGGGCGCCGAAGAACAGGCCGCCGATGGGCCGGACTACAAAGGCGACGCCGAAAGTGGCGAAGGTGGCGAGCATAGCCGCTACCGGGTTAGTGCCGGGGAAGAACAGCTGCGAGAAAATCACCGCGGTGAGGCCGTAGAGGGTGAAGTCGTAAAACTCGATGAACTGCCCGATGCTGCCGCCGGACAGCACGCGCTTCTGCATCTTGGTGATGCCCGGGCGAGCGCTGTGGGTGCCGGTTTCAAGGACGGGAGCACCGGTTGCTGCTGCGCTCAAGACTGCTTCGGGTGCCTGCTGGGGTTGAGGGTGGATCTGAACCACTGAATCTCCTTTGATCAACATGGTTGTCCCGCGTTCGGAGGGGATTGTGCACGCCGTGACCGGAAGGGCTTGACCCTTCCGGGAACCCTGCTGCGACCCGCGCTGGATCTACTGTGTGTGATCCATTCCACATCTGTCCAATTGATTGATCTGGACTACTCGATAGATTCCGTCAATGGTCCTGCCGATCCGTATACCCGGCGGCACGTTTCCTCGAATGCCAAAGTCCGGCGCGTCGGCTGCACCCCTTCGGGCCGGACCAGCATCACCTCGATGGGCGGAAAGTTGTCCGTCAGTGCCAGCACCACCACCTTCCCGCCGGAATAGGTCATGTCGTTGTTCAACCGCTGGTTAAGCATGGCGTAGCCATGGCCTTTCGCCACGAATGACCGCACCGTTTCATACCCGGCAAAGCGGTGCCGGACGTTGGGGACGACGCCGGCCAGCGCGTAGAGCTGCTCGTAGTACTCGCGGCTGTGGGGAAGGTCCAGCACCACGGAAGGTTCGCCGTCGAGGTCCTTGAGCGCAATGCTCCGGTTCGGGCGCGCGGCAGCCGGGTGCGCTGCGTGCACCAGGACATGGGGAGGAACGCGGTCCAGGACTTTGTAGGTGAAACCTCGGCCCAAGCCCAGGCCGTACATGAGCGCGACATCGCATTGGCCGTCCAGCAGGGCGCTTTGGAGGGTGGCGAGGTCGGCCTCCAGGAAGGATACCTCCACTCCAGGATGCTGCACCTCGAAGGTTTGCAAGATTGCAGGGAGACGGAACGGTGCCAGCGGCGCGAACACACCGACTTTCAGTTCACCCACCAGGCCGGCCGCAAGCCCGCGGGCAGACTCATACAGGGAATCCGCGTGCTCCAGCAGCACTTTGATGTCCTGGGCAAGGTGCCTGCCGGAGGGTGTGAGGCGCAACCCGCGGGTGTGCAGCCGTACGAAGAGCTGGGTGGAAAGGCTTGACTCAAGTTGGGCGATCGCCGTGGATAGCGTGGATTGCGTCACCAGCAGCCGTTCGGCGGCTGCCGTCATGTTTTCGAGCTCGGCAACCACGGAGAAATAGCGCAGCTGCGTGAGGGTGAATGGCTTGGCCATCAGTCAGTATCCATATCCTGCGGCACGAGCCGCCTTTGAAGTCCGTTAGGTCCGCGATGCCATGGGTTCAGACCGTCCGAAGCCTGTGGACGAGCAGCGCCACGTGCAGTGAAGTGCGGGATTCGGCATCCTCCAGGTCCAGGCCCAGGAGCTCCTCGAGTCGCGCCAACCGGGCATACAGGGTGGGCCTGCTGAGATAGCCGCTGCGTGCCATGGCTGCCTTGTTGCCGCCCGAGTCAAGGTACTGCGCCAGAAGGTCCAGGTGCCCTCCCTGGCCATGCGCTTCGGCCTGCAGCACGCCCTCCAGCTCGGATTCCACGAACTGCTGGACGCGCGGGTCATTCCGCAGGAGTGCGAGCAGCCCACGCAGGCGCACGTCCGTTGCCCGGTAGAAAGGTTTCCGGGCACCGCGCAGGGTGGCTGAGGTTTCCGCGACATGCGCTGCCTCATCAATCCCGGCCGCTGCATCAAGCAGCGTTGAACGTACCTGGCCCACGCCGATGTTCCACCCCGGTGAGACGCTGTCCGGCTGGCGGTCGAGGGCATTGGCCAGGCGGTGCAGCGTAGGGTCTTCCAACTGCTTCGCCGGCAAGGCGAGGATCATCCCCACCGACCCGGAGTGGATGCTGGCTGTCAGGGCTGTGCCGGAAATGGACTTGAGGGCGCGGCCCAGCTGCTCAAGGAGAACCCGCTCCTCCTCCTGGCCGGCAAGCGGGTCGCGGGTCGATGAACCGGTCCTTGATCCTGGCCCCGGCGGGGCAGGTGCCTGCCGGCCGACGCTACGGAACACCACGGGGACATACAGCGGGGAACGTTTCAAGCCCAGGGCTCCTGCCCGGACCAGTGCCTCGGCTTCATCGAGGCCGCGCGGCTGGCGGAGCGTATTGAGCAGGCCCGCCTGCGCCTGCTGGCTAAGTTCCCGCCGGTCCCTTTCGGCGAGCCGGTTAATCGCCAGCGCCTGTGCCGCACGCTCGAGCACCATCCCCGCCAGGCCGTCATCGTCCACTCCGAACGGAACTACCAGCCTTCCCCAAAGCTGCCGCTGCAGTCCCACCCGAGTCTGCAGCCAGTCCTCGGCTCCCGCGCGCGCCGTTCCGGCCGGCGAGGGGGTTGTGCGGGACCGCCGTTCCCAGTCCTCCAGCAGCTCGGTTGCCGGGTGGCCTGCGGCCGAAAAGGCAAGGACCAGGTGGGACAGGTCCTCCAGGACCACCGGAGCGCCGATCAACTCAGCCGCCTTTTCCACCACCAGCTCCGTCCCGGCATTTTCCAGGCTCAGGAGCGTGAAAGCCTCGTGGACGTCGCGCGCGTGTTCCACTCGTTCCAGCTGTTCGGCAACAATCATCCGGTGCACCACCTCCGTGACCTGGACGAAGCGGACCCGCCGCTGCACCACGGCAACCGGCAGGGTGGTCCCTTGCGCCGCCCTCCGCAGCGCGGCCAGGCTGCGCTCACGCTTGCCGGTGAGTTCGACGACGAGGCCGGCGGCTCCCGCCTGTTCCAGCGACGCCACAAATGAGGCTGTCAGCCCGGGTTCCTTTTCCAATTCCAGGCCGGTAGTGAGGACCAGTTCCCCGCCGGCAAGCAGGCCGGAAATGTCCAGCACTTCGCTGACGTGCACCCAGCGGACAGGAAGGTCCAACCGGCTGGAACTGCCCAGGAGCTGGAGGGCGCCGTTCTGAAGCACAGGCAACGCAAGGACGTCACGAACCGAGGGGAGCATTTACAAAGTGTAAACGATCCTGTGATTTGCCTTACACACCGTCCCTTACGCCCGGCGCCGGCTCCCCGAAAGACTGGACGCATTGCACGCCCATCAAGGAGAAACTTTGAACATCATCGAGCACTGGATCAACGGCAGCTACGTCCCGGTCGGCGACCACACCGCTCCGGTCACCAATCCTGCCACCGGCAAGGTCACGGGACAGGTGGCGCTGGCCACCAGCGAGGAATGCGATGCAGCCGTGGCAGCTGCCAAGGCGGCGTTTCCTGCCTGGCGGGACACCTCCCTTGCCCGCCGCACCCAGATCCTTTTCGCCTTCCGGGAGCTGCTCAATTCCCGGAAGGGCGAGCTCGCAGCCATCATCACCTCGGAGCACGGCAAGGTCCTGGATGACGCGCTGGGGGAAGTAACGCGCGGCCAGGAGGTCGTTGAGTTCGCCTGCGGCATCCCGCACCTGCTCAAGGGCAGCTACACGGAGAACGCCTCCACCAGCGTCGATGTTCATTCCATCCGCCAGGCGCTTGGTCCCGTAGCCATCATCAGCCCCTTCAATTTCCCGGCCATGGTGCCCATGTGGTTCTTCCCGCTCGCCATCGCGGCCGGCAACACAGTGATCATCAAGCCGAGCGAAAAGGACCCCACGGCCGTCAACTGGATGGCGGAACTCTGGAAGGAAGCGGGCCTTCCAGCCGGCGTCTTCAACGTCCTGCACGGCGACAAAGTCGCCGTTGACGGCCTGCTGAACCACCCCGATGTCAAGGCCGTATCCTTCGTCGGCTCCACGCCGATCGCCAAATACGTTTACCAGACCGCTACGGCCAACGGGAAGCGCGTCCAGGCCCTCGGCGGCGCAAAGAACCACATGATTGTCCTCCCTGACGCGGACCTTGACCTGGCCGCGGACGCCGCGATCAACGCGGGCTTCGGTTCCGCCGGAGAGCGCTGCATGGCCATCTCCGCCCTCCTGGCCGTGGGGGACATCGCCGAAGACCTCGTCGCAAAGATCGCCCAGCGCGCCGCGGCACTTCGCACCGGCGACGGACTGCGCGGCTGCGACATGGGCCCGCTCGTCACCGCCCAGCACCGCGACAAAGTGGCCGGCTACATCGACGCCGGCGAAGCATCCGGTGCCACAGTCGTCGTCGACGGCCGGAACATCGCCGCGGACGCCGAAGGCGACGGCTTCTTCGTGGGCCCCACGCTCTTTGACAACGTGACGCCGGACATGTCCATCTACCAGGACGAGATCTTCGGCCCGGTCCTGTCCGTGGTCCGCGTGGACACCTATGAGCAGGCGCTCAACCTGATCAACAGCAACCCCTACGGGAACGGCACGGCAATCTTCACCAACGACGGCGGGGCAGCCCGGCGCTTCGAGAATGAAGTGGAAGTGGGCATGGTGGGAATCAACGTCCCGGTTCCCGTTCCCATGGCCTACTACTCTTTCGGCGGCTGGAAGAACTCGCTGTTCGGCGACACCCACGCGCACGGCACGGAAGGCGTCGGGTTCTTCACCCGCGGCAAGGCGGTCACGTCCCGTTGGCTGGACCCCAGCCACGGCGGCATCAACCTCGGCTTCCCGCAGAACGCGTAGGCGCCCAACCTAAGAGAGGAAAAGCCATGACCTCAACCATCGAGTCCGGACCGCTGCCCGAGATAGACAGTGCCAAGGCCAGGCGGGCCTACGAACTGGACCGCAAGCACGTCTTCCACTCCTGGTCCGCCCAGGACCTGCTCGATCCCATGGTTATTTCAGCTGCCGAGGGATCCCATGTCTGGGACGGCGACGGGAACAAATACCTGGACTTCTCCTCCCAGCTGGTGAACACCAACATCGGCCACCAGCACCCCGCCGTGGTATCCGCGATCGCTGCGCAGGCCACCAAGCTGTGCACGATCGCTCCCAGCTACGCCAACGATGCCCGCTCCGAGGCGGCCCGCCTCATCGCCGAACGGACGCCGGGGGAACTGGACAAGGTTTTCTTCACCAACGGCGGAGCCGATGCCAACGAACATGCAGTCCGCATGGCAAGGCTGCACACGGGCCGCCACAAGGTGCTCTCCGCCTACCGCTCCTACCATGGCGGCACTCAACTGGCGGTCAACCTCACCGGCGACCCCAGGCGCTGGTCCAGCGATAACGGCAGCACCGGAACGGTCCACTTCTTCCCGCCGTACCTGTACCGCTCGGCCTTCCACGCAACCACCCCGGAGGAGGAGAGCCAGCGTGCACTCGCCCACCTGGAACAGCTCATCAGCCTGGAGGGCCCGTCCACGATCGCAGCACTGATCCTGGAGTCCATTCCCGGAACGGCGGGCATTTACGTGCCCCCGCCGGGCTACTTCGAGGGCGTCCGTGAGCTGTGCACCCGTTTCGGCATCGTCCTGATCGCGGACGAAGTGATGTCCGGTTTCGGCCGTACGGGCAAGTGGTTCGCGGTGGAACACTTCAACGTCGTGCCGGACCTGCTCACCTTCGCCAAGGGCGTCAATTCCGGCTATGTCCCCCTTGGCGGCGTGGCGATTAGTCCGGAGATCGCTGCCACGTTCGGGCAACGGGCCTATCCCGGCGGCCTGACCTATTCCGGCCATCCACTGGCTACAGCGGCTGCCGTGGCCACTATTAACGCCATGGAGGATGAGCGGGTGGTCCAGCATGCAGCCACCTTGGGTGAGACGGTGATCAGGCCGGCGCTTCGCGGTTTTGCTGAGCGGCACCGGTCTGTCGGTGAAGTCAGGGGCGTCGGCGTGTTCTGGGCCATCGAGCTCGTCCGGAACCGGGAAACCCGGGAACCGCTGGCACCATACGGCGGCTCCAGCCCGGAAATGAATAAACTCGTTGCCGCCTGCAAGTCGCGGGGCCTGCTGCCGTTCGCCAACTTCAACCGCATCCATGTGGTGCCGCCCTGCAACACGAGCGTTGCAGACGCCAAAGCCGGGCTGGCCATCCTGGACGAGGTGCTGGAGATCGCAGACGGCTTCGTAGCCTGATTTCCTAGCCCCTCCGCCGCCGGCGAGTTTTTGTCCAGATTATGCAGGCTTTCCCGGCCTGGAAGTCTGCGTATCTGGACGAAAACTCTACCCGGCGGCGGTGAGGAACTCCTTCAGCAGCGGTCCCGAGGTGGTCGCGCCCAACCCGCCATCCTCCACGAAGACGGCCACGGCCAGGTCGCCGTGGACAGCCACGATCCAGGCATGCGTCTTCGGGGGATTCTCGTTGCCGAATTCCGCCGTGCCGGTCTTGGCCCCCACGGGAGCGCCGGGAACGCTCGAAAGGAAGCCGGCATGCCCGGAGGTGACCACGGCACGCATCATGTCCGCCAAGGAGGCGGCCTCCGCTGCCGTGATCGGCTCGCCTGAGGCCGTCACAGGAGCCTCAGCCGTTGCAGTGGCCGAAGGCTGGGCGGCGGGTGCCGTGGAACCGCTCGTTGTCCCGGCCGATGGGGCGCCGCCGTCGGGATTCACCACCAGCTGGGGCGAGACGGGGGCACCCTTGGCCACGGAGCCGGCCATCATGGCCGCTGCCAACGGCGAGAGCAGCACCTTGCCCTGGCCAATCATGGAGGCGGCGTGTTCCGTCCCGGCCGCCTCGCCCGGAACGGAACCGAGGAACGCTTCGGCCCCCAGTGAAGGTGCTTCGACGGCGATGCCCATGGCCAGGGCGGCTGCCTCGAGCTGTCCCTGCGACACGGTGTCCCTGGCGGCGATGAACGCCGTGTTGCACGAGTGCGCGAAAGCGTCGCGCAGGCTAACGGAGCCGAGGGAGCCCTCCGGGTAGCCTTCGGCGTTCTTGAAGGTCCGCCCGTCCACTGTCAGCGTGGGTGTGCATTCAACCTTGGAGTCAGGGGTCAAGCCGTTGCGGAACATCGCCAGGGAGTCCACCATCTTGAAGATCGATCCGGGCGCGTACTGGCCCAGCATGGCGGTGTTGTAGCCGTTGCTTCCCTGGCCCGATGCCACGGCCAGGACGGCGCCGCTGGAAGGGCGCAGCGCCACGATGGCGGAGGCCGGAGCGACGCCTTGCAGGGTGCTTTCGGCCAGCGACTGCAGCCTCGGGTCGATCGTTGTCTTCAGCGGCGTTCCCGGCGTGGGCGCCACTTCGAAGAGCACCCGCCGGGGGTCTGTTGCCGCCGATTGGATTTGTTCGCGGGTCAGGTCCGCGCGCTGGGCACGGATCACGACGGCGTCCGTCCCCCGGAGCTGTTCGTCGTACTGCTGCTGCAGCCCGCCGATGCCGGTCATGTCCCCCGCGGTCAGCGCGCCGCCAGAGGCGTCAATCTGCTCGGCGGTGGCCTCGCCGACCGTACCGAGGACGGCACGCGCGAAGGTCCGGCTGGGCGCCAGGGGCACCGAGGCGGGAATGGCGCGGGCACCGGGAATGGCGGCAATCTGCTCGTCGGTGATGGTCCGGCCCTCTTCCCGCAGGGTGATCGCGGAAACGAAGGCTTCGGCGCCGGAGGCCTGCACCTGCTGGACATAGCCGGCGGCGTCAACGCCGACGAGGGCGGCGAGCCTGGCGGCCGAGTCTGCGGGATCGGCACCCACCAGCTGGGGCTTGTCAATACCGACGTTCACCACCGGCCTGTACGTGACCAGCGGGACATCACCGGCTCCGAGGATGTCCGCACGCTGCGGGGACTGGGAGCCCTTGGACAGGATCTCGCTGTCGGCGAGGCCGGGTGCCAGCGTGGCGGGGTCCCAGACCGCCAGCCACTTGTCCCCGGACTTCCTGAACTTTGCCTGGACTGTGTACTTCCACTCCGCCTCACCGAATTTCCACGTGTAGTCCAGCGGCGCGGAGGCATTGTCACCGTCAAGGGTTACTTCACCCGGTTCAACCGCCGGCTTCTGTGGGTCCAGTGCCGCAAACACGCTTCTCAGCTGGTCATTAGCAGCTGCCGCGTCTTTGCCCTCAAAGGCCACGGTCCCCACGTCCAGTGACGAAAGGCCTGCGGCGAACTGTTGTACTGCCGTTTCGGCCCCGCTTCTGCCGTCATCGCAGGCCGCCAGCGGCGTTCCCAGAATCAGCACAGCGACGGCCACAGAAAGTTTTGTTGATTTCCCCATCCGGCCATTATCACCCGTTGTGCCCGGGGCAATTGGCCATTCAGCGGCCCTTCGCAGGCGGTCCGCGTCCTAGGGCGTGTTCAGGCCCAGCGCTGGAACGGGCAGTTGGAATATGTCCTTTAGCGCATGCGTTGCCGCGTGGAGGCCGGGCATGCCCGTAACCCCAGGGCCGGGCGGCGTGGAGGAGGAGCAAAGGTAGACGCCCTGGAGCGGGGTTCGCCACGGATGCCGCGACACCACCGGCCGCTGGACCAGGCCGCGGAGGTCCATGGTCCCGGCACTGAAGTCCCCGCCGATGTAATTCCGGTTGTACTCTGCCAGCTGCGCCGCGGTAACCACGTTCGTGTCCAGCACCAGGTCCCGGAATCCGGGGGCAAACCGTTCCAGCTGGGCGGTGATGGCCCCGGCCATGTCCTTGGTTGAACCGGCAGGAACGTGGCAATAGGTCCACAGCGTGTGGCGTCCGGCGGGAGCCCGGCCGGGATCGAAGCGCGAAGGCTGGGCCACCAGCACATACGGCCGCTCGGGGTGTCGGCCCGCGCTGACCTCGTTTTCCGCATGCGCGAGTTCGGCCCTGGTACCGCCCACGTGGACTGTTCCGGCGTCTGCCAGTTCCGCAGCTGTCCACGGCACGGGGCCGGAAAGAATGAAGTCCACCTTGCACGAGCCATTCCCGTAGCGGAAGGACTCCAGCGCTTTGCGGTACCGGTGGGGAAGGGAATCCCCGGCCATGTCTGCCAGTCCCCGCGGCGCTACATCAAGCAGGGTGGCCCGGGCGGCCGGGAGGTCCTGCAGCCGGTTTATCGGGGCGTTCGTGTGGAGAACCCCGCCGTGCGCCCTGATGTCCTCCGCCAGGGCGGCGGCAATGGCGGCGGAACCACCCAGGGGAATGGGCCAACCTTCAGCATGGCCCAGCGCCCCCAGCATCAGTCCCGCCCCGGACGCGGCCAGTGACGGCAGGTGGGACACGGCGTGGGCGGCGACGCCGCTGAGGAGGGCAGGGGCAAGTTCTTCGCGGAACCGGGTGTTCCACAGTCCCGAGCCCTGCTCCAGGGTCCGCAGGCCGAAGATGCCCGCAGCGACGGGATTCCGGGGGACACGGAAGAGCTGGTTCTGCGTGAAGTCCATGACGTCGTCGACGGTGCGGACCAAGGGTCCCATGAGGCGCCGGTAGGCGGCCCCGTCCCGCCCGAGTCCCGCTGCCGTCCGGTCTAGGGACCGGTAGGCAAGGGCGGACCGGCCGCCGTCCAGGGGAGAGCCGTAGGACAGCACGGGAGTCACGAGTTGCACCCGCCGGGACAGCTCGAAGGCGCGGAAGAAGGGCGATGCCAGGGCCATGGGGTGGACGGCCGAGCAGACATCGTGGAAGTGTCCCGGCTGCATGAGTTCCGCAGTGCGCGTCCCGCCGCCGATTTCGGCCGCAGCCTCGAAAACCTCTACGGAGAGCCCTGCCCGCGCCATCACCGCTGCGGCCGCCAATCCGTTTGGTCCGGCGCCCACTACCGCAACGTCAGGCATCGGATGCGGCCTTCCGCCGGGCGCCCGGGTCCGCCGGGGTGCGCAGGTTCAGACGGAACCGGTCCGGGGCGCCGGTGAAGGGTCCGCCGTGGGGATCGTCCAGATGGTGCCGCCGGACGGGATCGTAGGTGGGGTCGTAGATGTCCCACGTCACCCGGGCCATCAGGTAGGCGACGGCCACCATGTGCGCCGCCACGGCCAGGACGTAGTAGGGCATATCCAGGTTGTGCTGGGAGGAACCCGCGCTGGTCACCTGTCCAAGGTACATCCACACAGCGGCCCAATGCAGGCCTTCGATGCCCTGCCAGACCAGGAAGTCCCGCCACCGCGGCCTGGCCAGCGCGAGCAGCGGAATCAGCCAGACAACATACTGCGGTGAGTAGACCTTACTGGTGAGGATGAACGCCGCCACTATCAGGAACGCCAATTGGGCCAGGCGCGGGCGGCGTGGCGCCGTGAAGGCAATGAGTGCGATCAGGG
Organism: Pseudarthrobacter oxydans; assembly: GCF_034258515.1. Taxonomy (NCBI): domain Bacteria; kingdom Bacillati; phylum Actinomycetota; class Actinomycetes; order Micrococcales; family Micrococcaceae; genus Pseudarthrobacter; species Pseudarthrobacter oxydans. The sequence continues at coordinate 4,419,097 of NZ_CP139438.1, forward strand.
CGCAGGCCGCCGCAAACAGGCCGAAGGACAGAAGGTTCACCGCGTCGGCGCCCAGCTCCTGGCCCCTCAACCTGTTCAGCAGCAGGTTGTACGCAAACCACGGTGAGCCGTACCCGGCGCCGCGGTCGGCTGAGTACTGGAAGAAGTAGGCCCACCCGGAGGGATTTGCGACGGCGAACGGCAGGTTGACTGCCAACCACGCGGCCCCGGCGGCCCCGGCCGTCGTGAGCAGGGGCCGGAAGCGGCCGGTCCGCAGGGCCAGGAGGAGCATGGCGCCCAGGATGAGCAGCGGATACAGCTTCACAGCCGTGGCCAACCCGACGAAGACTCCGGCAAGCACCAGGCGTTCCCGCGAAAAAAAATACATCCCCACGGCAAGCAGTGCCACCGCCCAGAGATCCCAATTAATGGTGCCGGCCAGGACGATGCCCGGCGCCAGCGCCACCATGGCCGCATCCCAGGGGCGGCGGCTGGTCATCCGGGCCGTAGCCAGGACGGCAACCACCGTGGCTGCGGCCAGAAGCGCAACATTGATATCGAAATAGGCGAGGATCCGGGCGTTCGTCACTCCGGTACCGGGAACCAGCCACGCCGTTACCCCCGCGATCAGGGCGGTGAGGACCGGGTACTCAAACTGGCTTCCACTGGCCACAATGGGAAACTGTCCCTCCGCGAGCCCGCGGTTCCGGAAGAGTTCCGGGAAGTCGGAGTAGCAGGTGGCGTAAAACTGGGTGGGGGATTCCCAACCGTTGGCTCGGCAGTAGCCCTTGAGCAAGGTGCCCGCGAGTGCCGCCAGCACCGTCAGCAGGATCAGTACCCGCTCCACAGTGAAGATGCCGGGGGGGACAACACCCGGAGCGGCCCGGAATCCAAGGGGGCCGCCCACCACTTCCGTGAAATTCCTCAGCAGGACATCGCTCCGGCTGGGAACCACCAGGCGCAACCTTTCCTGGTGCTCCGGCGGCTGGGACTCCTGCATGGCTTGAGCTTACCGCCGCAGCGGCCGGGTACAGGGGCCACCCGCGAGCTGGAGCCCCCGCGTCGCCGCGTGGGCTCCAGCCAGAAGATGGCCCACGTCCATTCGGCCTCCTCGCTGATGGCCGGCACGGTTCCCGCGGACGGGCGGCGGTCCACGTGCCTGCTGCTCCGCCTACCGCGTACCGCCGATCTGCTGGTGCATCAGGACGAAGACGTCTTCGCGCTGCTTCTCCAGCAGGGGTTCGTTGATCAGCCTCCTGCCGCTGCGCCGGCCTTGTGCCGGCAGCAGGAGTTTCCGGAACTTTCTCATGGGTATCACCTCCTTTTGTACTGGCTGGCCCGCAAACCGGGCGCGGCAATTAATCCCTTTTTGCGAAATGCAATGGGGACTGGAATTAGGGCGCAGGAAAGCGCACCCAGGAATGTCCGGGATTTGTCAGAATTGCCGGGACAAACAGTGCTCAGACTGTTTGATTGGCAAGGCAGGGGAAAGGCCCCAAGGAAAGAGCGTGGCTCCGGCTTACGGGTCTACTCAGGGGTTCTGGCTATGGCGTTGCACGTGGGAGGCTGCGTTCCACCCAAGCGGAGCAAGGCTAGGAGCCGGTGTGTCCCCAAAACGGGCGCGCAAAGGCATCAGAGGCCGGGGCTGCGGTGACGTTCATCTTCCGTCCGCTAGTCAAAGTAATCATTTTCCCAACCTCCTTTTCTGCTCTGCCATTGCTCAGGCCAAGGGCCGTGCAACATGCGCCGATACCCCGGCAGACGCTCTGGGGTCAGGAATAAAACTACACTACGGCGAAGGATATCCGCCAGTAAGAAAGCAAAAATAAATCAAACAAATCCCGGAAAGCCTTTAAAGGCCCCAGCGGACAATAGCGGGTGTTCTTTTGTCCCAGCCCAGCGTGCAGACCTTGGCAGTGCCCAGAATGAAATGGCGGCCTTCCATGGGCGGCAATTCCAGCCAGCGTGCCGTGAGGATCCTCGAGAAGTGGCCGTGGGCCACAATCAGCACATTGTCCATGCCGGATTCCAGCACCCGGCCAATGATTTTGTCCGCCCTGGCCGCGACCTCGTCCAGCGTTTCGCCGTTGGGAACCCCGTGCGTCCAGATCAGGTATTCGGGGTTGTCCTTTCGGATCAGGTCAGAGCTGATGCCTTCGTAGTCGCCGTAGTTCCATTCGACGGCCAGGGGTTCATGCTGGGCGTCAGGGAAGCCGGCCAGCTCTGCTGTCCGCCGTGCCCGCCGCAGGGGAGACGTGAGCACCAGGTCGAAGTCGACGGGATCCAGCACCTTGCGGGCCTCCACGGCCTGCTGTTCTCCCTCGACCGTCAACGGCAGATCCGTCAGCCCGGTGTACTGGCCGCTTTTGGACCATTCGGTCTCGCCGTGGCGGAGGATCCACAGCTGGGGGCGCGGGGCAAGGGCGGGAATGGTCACTTGGACTCCTCAGAAGGGGAAGGCTCGACGGCGGCGGGAGGCGTTCCGGCCTCGGCCGCGGCAGGTGCGGGTGCGGGTGCGGCAGGTGCGGGTGCGGGATCGGCTTCAACAGGCGGGCGTCCAGCTTCATCCGGGGCGGATTCCGGCTGTTCCGCCCACCAGCGGAGCAGCCGTGCTTCCGCTTCGTCCGTAGGCAGGGGCCCGCTCTCCATCCGCTCATTCAGCAGGAACTTGTAGGCGCGGCCCACCACGGGCCCTGGTTTGAGCCCCAGCAGGGCCATGATCCGGGCCCCGTCAAGGTCGGGGCGCACAGCGTCCAGCGACTCCTGTTCGCGCAGTGCGGCGATGCGGGCTTCCAGGTCGTCATAGGCGAAAGCGAGCCGTTCGGCCTTCCGCTGATTGCGGGTGGTGACGTCCGAGCGCGTAAGCCGGTGCAGCCGTTCCAGCAGCGGCCCGGCATCGGTCACGTAGCGGCGGACTGCAGAATCGCTCCAGCCGGCGTCCCCGTAGCCGTAGAAGCGCATGTGGAGTTCCACGAGGCGGGCAACAGCCTTGGTGGTGTCGTTGTCGAAGCGCAACGCCTTCATCCGCTTGGAGGTGAGTTTGGCTCCCACCATGTCGTGGTGGCGGAAGCTCACCGCGCCGCCCGGTTCAAAGCGGCGCGTAGCCGGCTTGCCGACGTCGTGCATTAATGCTGCGAAGCGCAGCACGAAGTCCGGCCCCGGCACGGAGCCTTCACCATCCGTCTCCAGCTCCGCTGCCTGCTCAAGGACCTGCAGGGAGTGCTGGTAGACGTCCTTGTGCCGGTGGTGCTCGTCCGATTCCAGGCGGAGCGCGGAAACCTCAGGGAGCACGAACTCGGCGAGGCCGGTATCCACCAGCAGGTCCACGCCGACGCGCGGGCGGGCACCGCAGATGAGCTTGACCAGTTCGTCCCGCACGCGTTCCGCGGAAATGATGGTGATCCGTTCGGCCATCTGCGTCATGGCCCGGCGGACGTCTTGGTGCACGGATACACCCAGCTGGGCAGCGAACCGTGCCGCGCGCATCATCCTCAGCGGATCGTCGGAGAAAGAAAGCTCGGGGGCCCCCGGCGTGGCCAGGACGGAAGCATGAAGGTCACGGACCCCGCCGAAGGGATCCACCAGTTCCAGGGAGGGCAGCTTGAGGGCCATGGCGTTGATGGTGAAGTCCCGCCGAAGCAGGTCATCGGTCAAGGACGAACCGAACGCCACCACCGGCTTCCGGGAGTCAGGATCGTAGGCCTCTGCCCGGTAGGTGGTGATTTCGATCTGGAAGCCGGCCTTGCGCATGCCGATCGTGCCAAAGGCGCGGCCGATCTCCCAGTAGTTGTCCGCCCACTTCTTGATGAGTGCCACGGTCTGGTCCGGGGTGGCGTCGGTGGTGAAGTCCAGGTCGGGGGACGTCCGGCCCAGGAAAAGGTCACGCACCGGTCCGCCCACCAGGGACAGTTCGTGGCCGGCGTCCACGAAGCGCCGGCCGAGCTCCAGGACCACCGGGTCCACCTGGAAATCAACGGTCTGGGAATCAGTCTTGTGATGTGCGTGCGCCATAGTTACTTAAGCTTGGCAGAAACCAGCGTGTCGGCAGGCCAAATTAGGGTCAAGATCGCGCGGAATCGCTCAGTGCACGGCAAAGTGCGTCATATGCCGTCCATGTTGGTGTCATGTTCCGGTCATCACGAACGGGCAACAGTCGTTAGAGTGGACTCCATGGCCCATCCAGTACCGAGCGCTCCCGGCAGGAGGACGAACGCGCCATTGCCATCGGCAATTGGTGCGCACGTTGCGCCTGCCCAGCATTCGGCACCGGCATCGCTGCCCACGGTGGAGGAGGTCTCCGCCGGCGGCGTCGTGGTGGACACGTCCGACGCCGAGTTGAGGGTTGCGATTATCGCCCGCCTTAATCGCGGCGGACGCCTGGAGTGGTGCCTTCCCAAAGGCCACCCGGAGGGAAAAGAAAACAACGAGCAGGCCGCCGTCCGAGAAATTGCCGAGGAAACCGGCATTGAAGGCGACATCCTCGCACCGCTGGGAAGCATCGACTACTGGTTTACCGTCAGCGGCCATCGGGTCCACAAAACGGTCCATCACTACCTCCTGCGGGCCACGGGCGGCGAGCTCACCATCGAGAACGATCCGGACCAGGAAGCCGTGGACGTGGCCTGGGTCCCCATCCAGGAACTGGCGCGCAAGCTGTCCTTCCCCAACGAGCGCCGGATCGCCGATCTGGCCCGGGAAGTCCTTCCCGGGCACCTTTAGGGCTGCAGCCGCCCCGGGCAGCCGGTGCCTGCATTGCGGCTTTAACTGCCTTCGGGTGAGACGATGAACTCGATGTCAGCTACCAACTTTCCTTCCGATAAAGCCGGCCCGCCCGGTGACGCCGCCCCTGACGGCGTTCCCCCCGCGCCGGCCGGCGCGGACAGTTCCCCTGGCGGCACGGTTGCCAGCGAAACCAGGTCCAGCGCCATCATGGCTGCCGGGACGCTCGTTTCGCGGTTCCTGGGTTTTGGAAAGACCTGGATGCTGGGCACTGCCCTGGGTCTTGGCTCCACCGTCAATGACACCTTCATTAACGCCAACAACCTGCCCAACCTGATCTTCCTGCTGGTTGCCGGGGGCGTGTTCAACGCGGTCCTGGTGCCGCAGATCATCAAGGCAAGCAAGGCTCCGGACAGGGGAGCGGACTACATCAGCCGGCTGCTGACGCTGGCTGTGCTCCTCCTGCTGGGGCTGACAGCCCTGGTAACGCTGGCGGCCCCGGGGGTCATTGAGCTCACCACCCAGGGATACAGTCCCCAGCAGAAGGCCCTGGCCGTCACCTTCGCGTTCTGGTGCCTGCCCCAAATCTTCTTCTACGGCCTTTACGCCCTCCTCACCCAGGTGCTGAACGCAAACGGCGCATTCGGCCCTGCCATGTGGGCGCCCATCCTTAATAACGTGGTTGCCATCGCCGGCCTGGGCATGTTCATCTGGATCTTCGGTGCGAACGAGCTGAATCCGCACACCCTGGACAACTGGGGCAGCACCCAGACCCTGCTGGTTGCGGGCTTTTCCACCATCGGAGTGATATCCCAGACCGCCATCCTGATGATTCCGGTGATCCGGCTGCGGCTGGGCCTCCGGCCCCGGTTCGGCTGGCGGGGAGTAGGACTGGGCCAGGCAGCCAGGCTGAGCGTCTGGACCTTGCTGACGGCCGCCGTCGGGCAGCTTGCCTTCCTGTACGTCATGCGCATCGCCACCATCCCCGGGGCGGAGCGCATCCGGCTGCAGCAGGCGGGAGACCCGGCGGCGAACATGCTGCCCGGCAACGCCGTGCTGGAGGTTGCCAGCCAGCTCTACCTGCTGCCGCACTCCATCATCGCGCTGTCACTGGCCACGGTGCTGTTCAACCGGATGACCCGGGCTTCGCAGGACGGGAACCATGACGAGCTGCGCGATGCTCTCTCCCACGGCCTGCGGACCATGGCGGTTGCCACTGTGTTTGGTGCCCTGGCCCTCTTTGCCCTCGCCGGTCCCCTGGGCATGTTCTTCTCCGGAGGGCTTCGCCAGGACGGCGTGATGCTGGCCCAGACGCTCACCATCCTGGCGCTGAGCACGCCGTTCATGAGCGCCAACTTCATGATGTCCCGGGTGTTTTACGCGAATGAGGACGCCCGGACGCCGTTCTTCATCCAGCTGCTCCTGGCCGTTGTCTACGTGGCGGGCGCGTTCGCCATCCAGTTCCTGCCGGTCACCCAGATCATCTACGCCATCGCCGTCCTCTATATGGTGGGCAACATCCTGTCGGTGGTCATCAGTGCGTACTTCCTGCGGCGCCTGTTGGGTCACCTGGACGGGCCAAGGATCGCCAACTCCTACATCCGCATGGGGTATGCAGCGCTTGGTTCGGCCATTGCAGGTGCAGGTGCGCTCTGGCTGATGGGCAGCTACAGCCCGGACGGTTTCGCCTGGCGCGACCGGATTACAGCCCTCATAACGCTCGTCGTGGTGGGCCCGGTCATGCTGGTGGCCTACTTCTTCCTGCTCAAGCTGTTCCGCGTTGCCGAACTGCGCGACCTGCTCCGCCCCCTCTTGGGACGGCTGGGCCGCGGCGCACCGCCCGCACCTTCCGCGGAAGCCGGGACCCCGCCGTCGGACTCTCCCCCCGGCGGAGCCTCCGGTGGACCACGGCGGCCCGCGCCGGAGCGTGCCACCACCTCCGTGGACACCGGGCTCATTCCCCGGATTTCCGGCGAGTTCGACGCCGTTTCCTTCAGGGCCGGGCCGGCTCCGGAACAGGAGGACGCGGAACACGGGACACGGCGGAGGCAGGCGCGCGACGGCGACGGCCCGGCTTCGTCCGACGAGGACTACCTTCCCGCGGAGGACCAGCCCAGTACGGCCCGGGGAGGTTTGCTGCGGGAACAGATTCCGCTGCCAGGACGCCGTACCTTCCAGGGGAAGCCCGGCGAGAACCCCTACTTCAAGCCACGGCGCCCCCGAAAAAAGTGACTTTCGAGCCGGCCGCCGCCGCCTTTATCCAGGGCGCAAGGGACGCAATCGGCTAGGATCGAGAAGGTACAGGGGTAGTTGCATCCAGGGCCAGCCGCCCGGCGGCTCCTGGATGGCGGTTGCATCATTCAAGCCGGCACTCCCGGACAGTCTAGGAGGAACACGTGTCCAACCCGATCGATGTCGGATCAGTACTGGGCGGCCGTTACAAGGTCACCGCCACTGTATTGGCCTCGCACGACCACGATCTGGTGCTGGACGGTGTGGACCAGGTCCTGAACCGTCCCGTCAGCATCCTGGTTGCCGGCCCCGGCAACACCGAGCAGGTTGCCCAGAGCGCCCGGGAAGTGGCTACCGGTGAGCGGCCCGGCACCGTCCAGGTCCTGGACCTTGGCATGACCGAGGCTGCCACCTACCTCATCACCAACCACACGTCGGCTGCGGATCTGCTGGACCTGGTGGTCGCGTCGAATCCGCCCTATGTGGAACCCTTCTTCACCGACACCCTGGGCAGCGAGATCTTTGGCCAGCCAAGGTCGAACGAGCCCGAACCCTACGACGACGAAGACCACATTGAAGCGGGCTACATCAAGTACTCCGATGCACACCCAAGCCAGGTGGATCCCTACCGGCAGGCGCCGGTTGTGCCGCCGAAACCGCCTGCCCGGCCGGCGGCGTCGCCTTCCTCCGCCCGTAACTCCACCGGTGCCTCCGCAATGGGCGGGGCAGCAGCCGTGGGCGGTGCGGCAGGTGCTGCGGCTGCTGCTGAAGCCGGCTCCGGAACCCGTAGCGGCAGCGAAGCAGAAACCCGCGCCACTCCTCTGAGCGCTGGCCACGGACGGGACCACCAGCCGGTACCGGCTCCCGGAAGCGGGGAGGGCACCCCGGGCGGAAAGCCGAAAGTGTCCCTGTGGTCCGACGCCGATTACGCCTATGCCGAGGACCAGCCTTCCGGCGCGCCGGTTGAAGACGAACCTCAAACGGAGAACAATAAGTCCTCCTTGTTTGCGCGCTCTGCCGCGCCTGCCGCTGCAGGTGCTTCATTTGACAGCCAAAGCGGGTATGACGACGACCGTGACGAGGGCGGCCGCGAGCCCAGGTCCATGCGATGGCTCGTTGGCGGGTTGCTCGCTGTAGTCCTCATTGCCGGGCTTGTTTTCGCCGTAACAAACCTGGGCAGCCTTTTCTCCCCGCAGCCGCAGGCGGTTCCCACCGCCCCTGCCACCAATGGTGGTGCCCCGGAGACCACGACACCCGGAACGCAGGCGCCGACCTCCGCTGCTCCCGCCGCCCCGCCGGCAATTGAAAATATCAGCAGGCAGGGGACCTTCGATTTCGCCGCCACCTTCGATGGTGACTTGGTGAAGGCCTATGACGGCAACGCTGCCAGCTACTGGTCGGACATGGAGTTCGCAACCGAAAACTGGGGCGGCCTGGCACCCCAGGGCGTCCCGCTGGTGGTAAAGCTCAAGAACCCTGCCAAGGTTTCATCCATCACGCTTTCGCAGTTGGGGGGATCCGGTGGCAACATCACGGTGTACACCAACGACCGGCCTGCACTGGATGGTGCCAAAGCCGTAGGGACCAACAGTTTCACGTCAACCGACCTGACAATGCCCTTGGCCGAGCCGGTCCAGGCCCAGTACGTGATTGTCTCCATCAACTCCCTGCCACGGCTTGCCGCTCCTAAGACGCGCTACGGTTACGGCGTCCGGCTCGCCGAGATCAAGGTGCAGTAACCTCCCGCTACTTGAAGCGCGGCTGCCGCCGTGATGTGGGCTGTCGGGCGGTTGTCGCTGCCGGTGGCAGGGGGAGGCGCAGCGCCTGCCTGGTGGGACTGTAACCTTGGAAGAGCGCCTGCGGTGACGGTTGTCTGCTGTCTACCTGTGTTTCAGCACGTCCAGGCGCCGGAATATTCAGGATCAAGTAACAGTTGTGCCATGTGGCCGGCCTCCACGGGGAGGCGCGTCAAATAAGGAAGAGGTTCACCGTTCAGTGACCATCGCAGAAAACACCGCGTCCGACGTACGTGATGTCATCATTGTGGGCTCTGGCCCGGCTGGTTACACGGCAGCTGTATACACCGCCCGTGCCAACCTCAAGCCGCTTTTGCTTGCAGGCTCCGTTACCGCCGGCGGTGAGCTGATGAACACCACCGACGTCGAGAACTATCCCGGTTTCCCGGAAGGGATCATGGGCCCGGACCTGATGGAGAACTTCGAAAAGCAGGCCTCACGCTTTGGCACGGAGATCCAGTTCGAGGATGTGACCTCCCTTGACCTCGAAGGTCCTGTAAAGACGGTGACCATTGCCACGGGCGAGAGCTTCCGTGCGAAGGCAATTATTCTTTCTACAGGGTCCGCCTACCGGGAGCTCGGGCTGCCGAACGAAAAGCGCCTGTCCGGCCACGGCGTTAGCTGGTGTGCAACCTGTGACGGTTTCTTTTTCAAGGACCAGGACATTGCGGTGATCGGCGGGGGAGACTCCGCTATGGAGGAAGCACTCTTCCTCACCAAGTTCGCGAAATCCGTGACAGTTGTTCATCGGCGCGACACCTTGAAGGCATCCAAGATCATGGCCGACCGCGCTTTGGCCCACGAAAAGATCAACTTCATCTGGAACAGCACCGTGGACGATGTTGTAGGCGAGGACAAAGTCAGCGGCCTGAAGCTGAAGAACCTCGTTGACGGAACAGTTTCCGATCTTTCGGTGACCGGCGTGTTCGTGGCCATCGGCAACGATCCCAGGACTGACCTGGTCAAGGATGTCCTTGACCTGACACCCGAGGGGACCATTGCCGTCGAAGGCCGCAGCTCGAAGACAAGTATCCCCGGCGTTTTCGCCGCCGGCGACGTTGTGGACCCCACGTACCGCCAAGCCATCACGGCATCCGGTTCGGGTTGTGTAGCCGCAATCGATGTAGAGCATTACCTCGCTGACTTGCCCGCATAATCATCGCAAACAATATCCGAAGAGAGAGACAAGGGTTATGAGTAACGCCAAAGACGTAACAGACGCTAGCTTCAGCACGGACGTTCTGTCCTCTGACAAGCCGGTTATTGTGGATTTCTGGGCCGAATGGTGCGGGCCCTGCCGCAAGCTCGGTCCGATCCTGGACGAAATTTCGGTGGAGTACAGCGAGAAGGTTGATGTCGTCAAGGTAAACGTGGACGACAACCCATCCATCGCAGCCGAATACGGCATCACCTCCATCCCAGCTGTGTACCTGTTCCAGGGTGGTGAAGTGAAGAACACGGTTATTGGAGCTAAGCCAAAGCAGTTCTTCGAAAAGGAATTCGCTGACGTCCTGTCCTAGATTCTGCGGTTTCTGCAGTTTCGCGAGTGGCCACCGCCTTCCGGCGGTGGCCACTTTTTGTTTCAGAGACTGGACACGTGCAACTGTGCCGATCGTGGGACTGCGGGGGCTGTGCGCGCATCCGCTCGTGAGCGCCGTCAGTCCCTACGGGTCCGCTGTTTCACGTGAAACGGGGCCGTCCGGCAGATGCCGTACACCCCCTGTAAAGGGCCGGAGCCACCCGCGCTACTAGGGGGAGTGCCGTATTAGGGATGACGCACTGCAATCAGCGTAACTCCGCCCTATTTGATGCAGTTCATCTCGTCCAGAGAAGGCGCCACCATGCGGCCCCGCCCTGCGGATTCCTCCCGCTCCGGTAGGCAATCGCACAGGAACCGTACTTAGACCTGCACCGGGACGGGAATTGCTTCTATCCGTACGTGGTGAGTGGGTGCACATCGTGACTGGCTGCTGCGGTGCGGGGCTGGCGTGTTTCACGTGAAACACGCCGCCAGCGCGGCGGCCAGATTCAAGTCGACTTAGACCATTAGGTGAAGCATAAGACAACTGATGCTTCACCGGCCTTTCCACAACACACAGCTAAGTTGGGGTGAGCGCAGCCAGGGACAGCCGCACTGCTGGCGGCGCGATGCCGGGCTCAAGGTCAAGGCGCAGTCCTTCTTCCGAAGGCTCGCTCTAACTGCAGTGCACCTCGTCTCTAAGTGCCTTCCCACGACCCGCGGACAATCACTGCACGCCGGCGGTGCGCGACACTGGCGAAGCAACCAAAAGCCGTGCGCCCCAATCGCACCCCGCAGACTTGGCCCGACAGGCGGCCAAGGGACATTGGAGCTAATAGCCATGAATTTCTCCGGGGGAGCCACCTGGTCTCCTGTACGGACTTCACCCTGTTCTGCTGTCATCTGGTGGTCATTGAAGTTCAACCGGGGTGCTCAACTTGGCTGCGGCGGCTAGATCCGACGGAGCCTGTCCAACCGGTCTGCGTCCCTCTCCTGCCTGAGCAGGTTGGTCGTTCCCCATACTCATACTCATGACACGCCGACTACGAGACCGCCCGCTTAATGAGACCGTCGGCGATGGCTGGTGAATCTGCTCCTCCCGGGCTTCCGCTTGGTTCTAGGTTCTGGAGGCTCGGACTCTCAGGTGGCATGAACGCTGACAGCACACCCCGGCAGTTCGCCGGGGCCCCGGTCGAGTTTGGGGGCACCACCCCTTCCGTTTCAGCCCGGGGGAGCGCGCGCCTAGAACCGACCTTTGTACAGAACCGTTTCACGTGAAACACCGCGGTCGCCGCATGGGAGAGTTTGCGGTGCGACTGCAAACCTCCTGGTGAAGCTGCAGCCCCCCTATGTGGTGGCCCCAGAGTGCAGGCACCGCATGATGGCTGGGACCTCTCCTCTCATTGGCTAGGACGTTCCCACCATCGTCTGGCGTCTTGCCTGTGCCTTGCGATGTGGATTTTTGGGGTACCTTGCTGTACCTGACGCCTACAGCTCCACATCGGTGTGACCACCAGGCGCGCACACCGCCGAGTATGAACCCCTCGGCAGGAGCCGGACTCGACAATCCACGAGTCTATAGCCAGCCGATTCTGTCTTGGGCCGTGCACTTACCAGCACCCCTTGGTTCTTCACTAAAACAGAGTCGGGAGCAGGGTGCACGTAATCTAGGGGGCCAACTACTTGCCTCCTACTCTTTCAATGCGTGCGTACCGGCGGCCCCTTCTCACAACCGTCACGTCAGGACCATCCAACCAGCCGGCCGCAGTTAACCAATCCGCTGTCTGCCCGGTGGACCCTCACGCCATAAATCCAGCCAGGTCCTCAATGTGCACCCCATCCATGGGCCACACCTGGGCCTCATGATCCCAAGCAGCCCGCAGTCTATCCACAAGTTATCCACACCAGCAGATCGCTCCTATCCACAGCCTTATCCACAGCCACCTAGCCAAGAGCCCGCGCCGCTTGCTGATCCGCCACGACAGCCCCAAACCCCAGTTGCAGCCGAGTGTGGCAAGCCATGGTCGGTCTGCGGTCTCCCGGCGAGCCTGCTCTCAAGATTCCAAGCCCTTCCCAGTCCCTGAATAAACCATAGTTAGTAGATACAGGCGCAGAAACAGCATCGTTCTGCACTCCTAGTTTGTTTCACGTGAAACGAGGCAGTGAATCAATCCGCACCGTAGGGCTGGGCATGCCCCAGAGGAACTGCCCTATGGCGATGTACCGGTTCAACCTCCCGTTCCGTGAGGCCCACTGTCCACAAAGTTATCCACAGCGCAATCCACAGCCATGTCCACTACACCCGAAGGGTGTGTGGAAGACCACTGACGGCAGGGACACCTCAGATGGCAAGGCGGCCGGCCACCAGAACCGCTATGTTGGACACCCCGGGGATATGAGGAACAGGAAGGCGGGTGGGGCGCCGGCAGAGAACAGCAACGACCTTACCGCGCGCAGAGGGTGGTGACACCATAGTTAACGGCCACTGGACGGCCTCTGCGCATCGCGCGTTGCACCGCGGTTCGCGTGCGCCTCTCGTCCTGGACCGCAGCACGATCTGTTTGCTAGCCGGGATGGCATCCCGTAGTAGCAGGACGCGACAGCCCGCGTTAGTCCACGTGAGAGACTGCAGGCACGTCCAGCCGCCCGTATCTCCTTGACTGAACCCGTGCGGACTACACGACCCCTAACCAGCCGTTGTGGAGTTCTCCGGCCCGGAGCTATGACAGTCCAGGGGAGTGATGACAACAACCCGCCCACCACAGGTCTGCTCGCGCGGGGATCCGCCTCACTATTCCGGAACGCAAGATTGGATCCCAGAGCTTGACCGCTGGTGGTTATCCTTCCGAGCATCCGGCCGCCGCGTTGCCCCTTTTGAGCCGTCAGTGGCGTGCACCCGATTATGGGTCTGGTGCTTCATCGCTCACTCGCCGGTCATGAGCCTACACCTGTCAGTAGCCCTCTCATCCATACTCCTCGCAGCCACTCATCGAGCTACTGCAGGCGCAAACTCGACGACTGCTCGTGCTGTGCCTCTGCGGAAACCAAGAGCGCTAGGGGTTAGCAATCGTTTCACGTGAAACAAGCAGGGGTCCGTCCGGCAATGTGCCCCACGGACACTGCCGTACGATGCCGTACGTTCAGTCAAAACCTGCCTGGGTGTATCTGCAATGCAGGCCACCACTCACGCCCACCGCGCAGAAGCTCCTGGGCCGAGTTGGATCCAGAACCAGGAACGATGTGCCTAAGCGTGCGTGCGCCTTGGTTCGCTCTCGCCCCGGGAGTGGCGGCTGCGAAAAGTGCATGTATGTGGGCCGGATCGGGATATACGACCCGCGAACTTTGAAGCCCAAGTGGACGGCTCCAACCCGAGTTACCCAGCTCTTTGCCTCAAGGGCACATGTTCCACGTGAAACAGTGCGCCTGACACTCGTGCTACCGGGACTGTCGTCGTTACGGGGTAGGGGCCTCCAATAGGACTAAGAGCGTGACCATGCGACCACACGGGAAGCTTGCCGTGCGGGACGGGACAACAGACGGCCGCCGACATACCAACGCCGAACCAATGATGATCGGAAAGACTCCGACTAACTATCAGCAGCGAGTGGGCACCGCGGCCCGTGACACCTTGGGCAACCGCTGGGTCCGTTGGGCTAACCCCTCTATCCGGCCCGAAGGAGACGTGGATGAGCGGCAACATTGCCTGTTACCAGGGGTTTCACGTGAAACACACGTGGAATCACTAAGGATTGTGGCTCAGACAGGGTCAGATGCGGGAAGTCCCACCAGGAGAAACGCCCACTTCGTTCCAGAACCTCAATTGTTCGGATCTACGCGGGTATAGGGAAGGCCCCGAGTGCTACTTGCTTGGTAGTTGTTATCACGTAGGCACTGCCACCAAAAACTTAGAAGGTGGCATTCGAGTTCTCGGGCAACTTGCCTTGGACGACAGGACAACAATCGGCCGCCGACATACAACCCAACCCCATCCCCGACCACGATCGGAAATGGTTCGAGTATCTATCAGCGCCGAGTGGGCAGCGGGACAAGGTGAGTGGACGCCGCGGTCACGCGACAGACATCCTCTGGGCTACTCTAGTGTGCCCGCCGAAGGCAGGCGGGGACACGGATGAGCGGCAACAGAGCCTGTTAATAGGGGGTTTCACGTGAAACACATTTGGGAACGCTGCGGATGGCGGCACATAAGGGACTAAATACAGAGAGTCCCACCATGGAAGAGCACCGATTCCGTTCCAGCACCTCAATTATTCGGCTCTCGGGCGGGTATAGGGAAAGTCCGAGACCGCAGCTCCATGGGAGTGACGATAGCGAGCGGGGGATCATCAGTGCCGGAGACCTGGACTGCCTGGGCAGCCGGAATAGAAGCCCGATCTGCCTAACACGCAGCAACTCCACTCAGCCTTCGCGTGAAAGTCTTAACAGACAAGATGGTCAGGACACGAAGAGATCCAGCATCCTGGCACCCCAATACCCAGACAATGACCGCTAAGCGGAAGTAGCCCCAGCTCAAAGAAGAAGGCCTGATTCACACGGAATCAGGCCTTCCTTCTGCGGAACGATGCGCTTTAGTTGTTCGAACCAGGTGCGAGGACATCCATAATCCGGTTGAGATCCTCGACGCTTGCGAATTCGATACTCACCTTGCCCTTGCGGACACCAAGGGAAATCTTGACGTTGGTATCAAGCCGGTCAGAAAGGGAGGACGCCAAGTAATCGAGCCGCTCGTGGCGGGCACCAGGACGGGGGATATTGTTCTTCGCCGGCTTGGCGGGATCCTGGTACATCGTTACGGCCTCTTCAGTGGCTCGCACTGACATCCCCTCAGCCACGATCTTCTGGGCCAGTCGCTCCATTGCTGCAGCGTCGGGCAGGGCCAACAGTGCACGGGCGTGGCCTGCGGACAATACACCTGCCGCGACCCGGCGCTGTACCAACGGGGGCAGTTTGAGCAGCCGAAGGGTGTTCGACACCTGGGGACGCGAACGCCCGATACGATCCGCCAGCTGCTCATGGGTGGTTCCGAAGTCTTCGAGGAGCTGCTGGTAGGCCGCCGCCTCTTCGAGGGGGTTTAGCTGGCTCCGGTGCAGGTTCTCCAGCAGGGCGTCCCGCAGAAGATCGTCGTCGGTGGTGTCCCTGACAATTGCAGGGATGGTCTCGAGGCCGGCAGCCTGAACCGCCCGCCATCGACGTTCACCCATGACGAGCTCAAAGGGTTCACCACCGGGTTCGGTTGATTTGCGGACAACAATTGGCTGGAGGACGCCTATTTCGCGAACGGAGTGAACGAGCTCAGCCATATCGTCTTCATCGAAGACCGATCGCGGCTGTTTGCGGTTGGGGTGGATGTCCGTGACTGAAATTTCAGCGAAGCGAACGCCCGGCACCTCTACCAGCTCCACGCCTGAGTCAGTCCAGGTGGGCTCGTCCTCCCGTTCAGCGGAATCACCAGATGCCGACGCCGTAGCAGCCACCCCTGGCTGCTCCTCCTGCAGATCGGGAGCGGCCTCACCCTTGGCAGGGGATTCACTGCCCTCTTCCGTTTTGGCGAAAACACTGCCGGAAGGACGGGGCTTTGCGGCGGCGCTTCTTCCGGCAGTGCTCTTGCCTGCGGGAGATGCGGTGGACGGCTGCTTAGTGGACGGAGCAGCGGTCCCTTCGCTTGCTGCCTTGTTCGAGGACTGGTTGGCCGCGGCCTCTTCGGCTGGTTCCGTCTTCCTTCGTCCCTCAGGGAAGAAGAGGTCTACCGGACGGGAGGCGGCTGTACCGTTGCCCGAACCGTTGGCGGCGGCGGAACTTGGAATCAGCGCGCCAAGACCGCGGCCCAGGCCACGTCGCTTCTCGCTCATTGGTAATCCCTCCAGTGGTAGATCCCGGCCATGCCGTGCTCCGGTCGTTGCAGTTTGAAGATTCAGCGCTCTGCTATTTCAGCAGCGGCTTCCAGATAAGACAGGGCTCCACTGGAGGAAGGGTCGTACGTCATGACAGTCTGCTGGTAGCTCGGTGCCTCTGATATCCGCACGGAACGCGGAACAACAGCAGACAGCACCTGGTCCGGAAAATGCTGGCGGACCTCGGCCGCGACCTGGGCGGCAAGATTCGTCCGCCCGTCGTACATCGTCAAAAGGATGGTGGAAACCACAAGGTCCGCGTTGAGGTGCTTCTGGATCATCTCAATGTTCTTGAGAAGCTGGCTCAGTCCTTCAAGTGCGTAGTACTCGCACTGTATGGGGATCAGCACCTCGTTGGCTGCACAGAAGGCATTGACCGTCAGCAGTCCAAGGCTTGGCGGGCAATCGATAAAGATGTAGTCGAGCCGCTGCTCGCCGTTCTTTTCCCGCGCCTTTGCATAGACGTCAATTGCCCGGCGCAGTCGCTGCTCACGGGCCACCAGCGAAACGAGTTCAATCTCCGCGCCGGCAAGGTGGATGGTGGCGGGTGCACAGATCAGATTGTTGATGTCCGGGCAGGGCGCCACTACGTCCGCGAGCGGGACGTCGTTTATCAGGACATCGTAGATGCTGTCCACGTCGGCATGGTGCTCGATTCCCAGGGCGGTGGACGCGTTTCCCTGAGGGTCGATATCAATGACCAGGACATTCAATCCTGCCGCGGCAAGGGCGGCAGCAATATTGACGGTGGTGGTGGTCTTTCCTACCCCACC
The DNA here is from genome assembly GCF_034258515.1 of Pseudarthrobacter oxydans. Taxonomy (NCBI): domain Bacteria; kingdom Bacillati; phylum Actinomycetota; class Actinomycetes; order Micrococcales; family Micrococcaceae; genus Pseudarthrobacter; species Pseudarthrobacter oxydans. The sequence continues at coordinate 4,436,024 of NZ_CP139438.1, forward strand.
CTTCTGGTTCGAGACAGTAAAAACGCGCGTGTTCTCCGGACGGGGAAGCTTCCGGCCCACCAGCCGTTCACGGCGTTTGGTCTCATGTGCCAATTCGCGGGCGATCGGGCTGGAATCATCAATGGCGTCGATGATGTTGGATCTACCGGAGACGGTTGTTTCACGTGAAACGGCCATGGCGTTGGCGCCTGCCGCAACCCTTTCCGGATGAATTCCACCCCTGGCCGGGGGCACAATGGGACCAGCGACGGAACGTGCTGACCCCAAGGACACGAACGGCGGTATCCGTTGCGTGGAGGCTTCGCTACTGGTCACTGGGGCACACTCACTCTCGTTCGGCCAAATTTGCTGCCGTTGTCTAGCCTAACCGCTGGACCCGGCAGAGTTGGGTCACCGGGCCTGAACTAGGCTTTCTTTTGGGACTTGTTTACAACGATGCGCACCACAGTAGTAGGTTCCTCCAACAGGCTCTCGCCCACAGTCAGAACAGACGTTTCAATGCCGCCCAGTTTGCGGATGGTCTTGGCGGCCTTTTCGATTTCCTCAGCCGCACTGCGCCCCTTGATGGCCACCACCTCGCCCTTACCGGCGAGGAGCGGAATCGTGAGGCCGGCGAGGTTGCTGAGGGCAGAGACCGCCCGGGCTGTCACCACGTCAGCCTCCACATGTCCCACTGCCAACTCGGCCCGGGTCCGCATTACGGTGACGTTGTCCAGGCCAAGATCGTCAACCACTTCCTGAAGCCAGATAACCCTGCGCTCCAGTGGCTCGATCAAGGTCAGTTCCAGGTCCGGACGGGCAATCGCGAGGCAGAGGCCCGGCAGGCCTGCACCACTGCCGACGTCGGCCACATGGCTGCCCTCGGGAATCTCGCTCTCAATGACAGCGCAATTGAGCACATGACGGCTCCAGAGCCGGGGAATCTCCCGCGGCCCAATAAGGCCGCGCTCCGTTCCGGAGGTAGCCAAGTGCTCCACATAGCGCTTAGCCAGGTCCAACCGGTCGCCGAATATTTTCTCAGCGGCCACGAGTTCAGCTGCCGTGATGTCAACCATGATTAGCGGATCAGCAATTCTCTAGTCTGCGGACACAACAATGTGGCGTCCGGCGCCTTCGCCCTCGGACTCACTGACCAGTCCCAGGTCTGCAACAGCGTCATGAACAATCTTGCGCTCATAGGCGCTCATCGGTTCCAGTGCCACCGGCTCGCCGTTTTCCCTCACTGAAGCTGCCGCATCTTCCGCGATCTTCTGCAGGTGGCCGGTACGCTCCTGGCGGTAGCCGTTGATATCCAGGACCAGCCTGGACCGGTTATCAGTCGCCGAGAGAACGGAGAGCCTGGTGAGCTCCTGGAGTGCCTCAAGGACTTCTCCGTCTTCACCCACCAGATTGTCCAGGGCATCGGACTCTTCCTCTGTCACGATGGAGATGTAGGTGCGCCCGTTGCGGACTTCAATGTCGATATCGCCGTCGATGTCGGCAATGTCCAGCAGCTCCTCCAAGTAGTCCGCTGCCACGTCGCCCTCTTCCTCCAGGCGGCTGGCTGACGATCCCTTGGGTACGTCAGTTCCCGTGGATTCCCCATTCGCGGACGCGTCCCGGCTCTCGATGATGTCCTCGGAAAGGGCGTGTTCGGTGCTCTCGGCAGACATTACTTCTTCTTCCTGTTCTTGCGTTGTGGCTGGATGCGCTGGGCTTTGGCCTGCGCCACGGCCGCGGCGGCAGCAGCCTCGGCTGCCGCCTCGTCCTTCTTACCGCCCAGGATGGGCAAGGCCGGAAGGCCCTTGGCGGCACGGCGCTCGGCGAGGGCCTTGGCGGCGGGGGATCCCGGCGTCGGCATACGGCGGATGACGAAGAACTGCTGTGCCATGGTCCAAAGGTTGGTGGTGGTCCAGTAGATCAGGACACCGATGGGGAAGTTGATGCCGCCGACGCCAAAGACGATGGGCAGGATGTAGAGCATCATTTTCTGCTGGCGCATGAACGGGCTGGCCATGGCCTCTTCGGACATGTTCTTGGCCATGATCTGCTTCTGCGTAATGAACTGCGAGGCCGTCATGGCAAGGATCATGAGGATGGAGAGGATCCACACTGAAGTGAGGTTGCCCTCGCCACCGTGCAGGAGCGAGGCGGACAGCGTGGCCCCGAAGATGGTGGACTCGTCAAACTGGACCACCTGGTCGTGGCTCATGGCCCCGATACCGACGCCCTTGTCACGGGCGGCGCTGATGCCGGAGAGCACGGTGAACAGTGCGAAGAAGAACGGCATCTGGATCAGCATGGGGAGGCAGGCAGAGAACGGGTTGGTGCCGTGCTTCTTATACATGGCCATCTGTTCCTGGGCCATGGCCTGGCGGGACAGCTGGTCGGTCTTGCCCTTGTACTTGTCCTGGAGCTTCTTCAGGTCAGGCTGCAGCAGCTGCATTCCGCGCTGGGCCTTGATCTGCTTGACGAACACGGGAATCAAGGCGGCACGGATCACCAGTACCAGCCCGATGATGGACAGCGTCCACGTCCAGCCGGAGGCTTCCGGCAGGCCGATGCTGCTCAGCCCTTCGTGGAAGCCCACCATGATGATGGAAACAAGCCACTTGAACGGAAACATGATTGTTTCAAAGAAGTCCATACGATATCCCTATTCGTCAGGCCGCAGTGCGGCCTTCTCCATCAGACTGCGCAGCCAGGTATTTGTCCGGGTTGTTCAGTACAACAATTGTGGGGGTCTGGTTTTCAGGCCAGTGGCGGTGGCCGGCGGGGACGTGGTCCACACCGCCGGCGTTCCAGGGATGGCAGCGCGCCAGGCGCCGGGCTGCCAGCCAGCTGCCCTTGACGGCGCCGTGCACCGTAATCGCCTCGAGGGCATAGGCCGAGCACGAAGGAAAGAAGCGGCAGACCTGGCCGTACAAGGGTGAAATCACCTTGCGGTAGGCCATCAATAAAAGAATGAGTATGCTGCGGGGCAGGTTCCAGAGGAACAGCGCAACTGCTGCGGCACTACGTCGGAGACAGGTAACGACGACGGCGGTGGCGTTACGCACGCAGTGTCCCCTCCTGTGTAGTACCGGCCGAACTGTTGGCGGCAGCCCTTGCAGGGCGGCCGGCCAGCCGGGTCATCGTTGATTCCAATGCGGCATTGTAATCCGACAGCAGCTGGTCCCAGCTGGCAGTTGCGGACGCAGGAAGCGCCCGGACCACTATGGCAAACCCGGTGCCGTACTCGCGCAGCGAGGCAGCACCTGCTTCTCTCAGTCTCCTCTTAACGAGGTTCCTGGCCACAGCGTTCCCTACACTCTTGGAAACGATGAACCCGATCCGGCTGGGTTCGTCGGCAGCAATAGCTGCCGTATATAACACTACGTTCCGGCGTCCATTGCGGACACCGGAACGTACAGTTGTTGAAAAATCGGCTGCAGTCCTCAAACGGTTACGGGTGGCCAGCACCTTAAACTCGCAAAGAAATGTCTACCGACAAGTCAGTTATTTACGCCGACAGCTCGGTACGGCCCTTGCCACGACGGGCCGCCAGGATGGCGCGGCCGGCACGGGTACGCATACGAAGGCGGAAGCCGTGCTTCTTGGCTCGACGGCGGTTATTCGGCTGAAAAGTCCGCTTGCTCACGTTAGTTACTCCAGTGGATCAAAGGTGCGCCCACCGTATGGGGAAGAACTGGCCGACGCTAAGTTTTGTATATGCACGCTTCCCCCGGCTGCTCAAGCGCACTGCGCCTAAGAGATTCAGATGGGGCCAAAAAGCGGACACAAAGGACTTCACAACGTTAGGGCAACCTGAACCCCTGAGTCAAACTGAGGCTCCACGTGCGGGCTATCCCCAACTGTGCTTAACCTGCCCTCCGAGGCTGTGGATGAAGTGGCTCACAGGGCCGTTTTGGAAACCACATCCATGTAATTATCCACAAGCTCCTTGCCAGCTATCTTCTAGGCTTTTCATCCCCTAGAGTGGCCCAGTAGCCGATTATCCACGTGCTGTGCATAACCCTGTGGATGAAGCTGAACCCATCCTGGTTCAAGACTCGCGGCTGCAGGCAATGCAGGCAAAGCAAGTTTTGAGGGAACCGATTG